>NZ_JBFAOR010000002.1:0-1151445 GCF_040675255.1 Nonomuraea sp. NPDC049624
TTAAGCACGCCGCCAGCGTTCGTCCTGAGCCAGGATCAAACTCTCCAAACAATGCTTGGAAAAGTGGTTGAATCCCAACCAAAAAGGAATCCGTCCATCCGAAGATTTGGACGGGGTTATGCATGTGTTTCATGCACTGGCTTTTAACACACTGTTGAGTTCTCAAGAAACGGACGCGTACTTCCTCACTAGAACCCGTTCCCGGATCCCCGCTCGGAGGCGTTCATCTCGTCTTGCGTTCTTTCGTTGTGTCTTAATTCTTTCAGCCGTTCAAGTCTCTGTCAAATTGACCGGACTTGCTCGACCTGCTGGAATTAAGTCGCGCCCCGCTTCCGGGACAACCCCTCTAACTTACTCCCAAGCCCGACTCTTGTCGAATCGACCTTCCGTTGGACGCGAACGTCCGCCGGAGTGGCAGTGTCTGGAGGTGGCCCCCGAGTGAGTCCGGCGATCAACGCCTTCCCCGTGGGACTGGTGAACTCTATGTACGGTCCCCAGAACCGTCAAATCGGCGGCCCGCCACACGCCGGCAAGGCATGGTGGGTAGGTATTCCGCCGTGCGAGATCAATCCGTGCCGAGAGCACTCATCCTCCTGGTGGGCATCGCCGGCGCGGTGATCGCCCTGTTCGGGCTGCGCGAGGTCAATTCCATCGTCGGGCCCGTCGTCCTGGCGCTCGTGCTGGTCATCGCCGTGGCGCCGGTGCGCAGCTGGCTGACGGCGCGGCGGGCGCCCATATGGGTGCAGGTGGCGGTGCCGTTCCTGATCGTGGTGCTGGTGCTGCTCGGCATGGTGGGGATCCTGACGATCTCCGTCACCCAGCTCGCCTCGCTGCTGCCCACGTACGCCAAGCAGTTCGAGGAGCTGCTGGCGGCCTCGCAGCACTGGGCCGCCACCCACGGGCTGGGCAACGACGTGCTGGCCAAGGCGGTGCAGGCGTTCGATCCCGGCCGGATGCTGGGGCTGGCGCAGAGCCTGCTCGGGAGCCTGATCGGCGTGTTGTCGAGCCTGTTCCTGATCGTGGTGCTGTTGCTGGCGATGTGCATCGACGCGCCGGTGACGGCGCGCATCCTCACCACCGGCGAGGGGAACCGGCCGCAGCTGGTGACGGCGCTGGCGACGTTCGCGCACAAGACGCGGCGGTATCTCATCGTCTCGACCGTCTTCGGGCTGATCGACGCGGTTCTCGACGTCATCGTGCTGTCGTTGCTGGACGTGCCGTTGCCGCTGTTGTGGGGGGTGCTGGCGTTGATCGCCAACTACATCCCGAACATCGGGTTCGTCATCGGGCTGCTGCCGCCCGCCCTGCTGGCGCTCCTGCACGGCGGCGTCAAGACGATGGTGCTGGTGGTCGTGGCCTACATCGTCATCAACGTGGTCACGCAGTCGTTCATCATGCCGAAGTTCCTGGGGGACGCGGTGGGGCTCTCGACCACGATGACGTTTCTGTCGCTGATCGTGTGGACGTTCATGCTGGGGCCGCTCGGCGCGATCCTGGCGATCCCGCTCAGCCTGCTGGCGCGGGCGGTGCTGATCGACAGCGACCCGAGCGCGAAGTGGGCGCAGGCGCTGGTGTCAGGCAAGATGCCGGACGGGTGAGAGCAGGCGGCCCAGCGGGACGCCGCTCAGCCGTTTCACGTCGTGGGACAGGTGGGCCTGGTCGGCGTAGCCGGCGCGGGCCGCCGCCTCCGCCGCTGGCACGCCCGCGCGGGCCAGGGTGAGCGCGTGCTGGAAGCGGACGACGCGCTGGAGGGTCTTGGGCGAGTAGCCGAAGGAGGCGACGCTGCGGCGGTGGAGCTGGCGTTCGCTGAGGCCGATGGCCCAGGCGACGTCACGCACGCTGCGGCCCATGCGCAGCGCGCCGGCGATGGCGGGCGCGGCCGGGTCGGGGGCGGGGGTCTCGCGCAGGCGGGTCAGGACGGCGGCGCGCATGGCCGCGAGCCGCGCCGCCGGGTCGGGCGCCATGGCCGCGTCGGCCAGCGGGGGCGGGACGGCGAGGGCGGGCAGGGCGGCGAGCGGGACGCGGCGGTCGCGCAGCTCGTGGACCGGGACGCCGAAGACGGCGCCCGCCGCGCCGGGTTTGAAGCGGATGCCGACGTAGGCGTCGCCCGCCGCCATCGGGGTGGGCACCGGGCCGGTGTCGGGGCCGGCCACGAAGAGGCCGCCGGGCCCCCAGATGAGGTCGACGCAGGCGTCGGGCACCACGAGCTGCGTGGTCTCGCCCTCGCTGACCTGGTGCCACACGCAGGCGACACGGCCGGAGAGAGCGTCGCCCGGGTGCCGTTCCGCGTACATGCCTCCAACGTACGCGACCCGGCCGACAGAATCGGCTCAGGCGGGCAGGCGGCCGTACGCGTGCAGGGTGCTCAGGCGCGCCAGGGTCAGGTGGCCCGCCCATTCGTGGGCGGTCAGCGGGGTCCAGGTGTTCCAGTTCGGGTGCCAGCCGCCGTCGGGGGACTGGGCGGCGGCCAGGGCGTCCAAGTGGAGGTCGAGGGTGGCGGCGTCGAAGAGGGGCAGGGCCGACGGCGCGGGCGCGAAGTCGAGGGGGTGGTGCACCTCGCCTTCGGCGTGCGGGTCGAAGGCGACCGTGGCCAGGACGGCCTCGCGCAGCCGGGCGAACTCGGTGACGGCCCGCTCCCGGTCGGGGACGTGTTCGAGGAACACGAGCAGGGCGCGGGCCTCGTACGGAGTGGTCTGCGTGAGCCCGGCGATGCGCGACCAGCAGAAGTCGGTGGCCGGCCCGAGCCAGGGGTGGGTGACGCCGTGCTTGTGCAGCAGTCCGGCGAGCGCGGCGGTGGGGTTGAGGTCGCCGGGCGGGTCGTCGGGGGCCTGCCACCAGGGCGCGCGCGGCATGTCGCGGACGGACGGCAGCACGAACGGCACCCCGCCCCCGGCGGCCGTGATGCCCGCCAGGTAGTCGCAGGCGGCGGCGACCATCGGCGAGTCGAAGGCGTCGAGCTCGTCGAGGATCCAGAAGGCGACCTCGACCGGTTGCGGCTGGCTGGCGGCGCCGCGCAGGTCGGGTTCCAGGGCGTTGCCGAAGCCGCCGTCGGCGTTCTGGTAGCAGCGCAGGGCGTCGAGCACGCGGGCGCGGGAGCCGCCCGCGAACAGGGCCTCGAACCTCAGCCTGTCGATGAGCCTGCCGTGGAGTCGCAGGAATTGTGCCGCTCGGTCGAGTGTGTCCATGTCCGCTTCCGTCGAGAGAGCCGTGTCCGGCGACGCTACCGCCGAGGGCGGGGACGGGTCTTGTCGAAATCGGACGCGTCCGCGGGTCACTTCATGAAGAAGACCGGGCCGCGCGGCCGGAAGGGCAGCGGCGCGCCCTGGGGCACCAGGAAGGCGTGCTCGCGGCGGATGCGCAGCACGTCGCACTGCCCGTCGGTGATCAGCAGGATGGGGCCGTCGGGCGGGAAGTCATCGGCGCGTTCGAGCAGCTTGACGCCGGGCTGGAGGATCGTGCCGCCCCGGCCGCGCACCCTGACCCGGCCGGCGATGTCCTCGACCGGCAGGTAGCCGGCATCGTAGGCGGTGGCGTCGCAGAAGACGACCCTGGCCCGGGGCACGTCGCGGGCGGCGGCGTAGGAGGCGATGGCGCCGAGTGCCTTGCCGAGCAGCTTGACGTCCATGGAGCCGGAGGTGTCGAGGACGACGCCGAACGTCTTCCTGCGGACGACCTCCTCGGGCCGTACCCGGCCGGGGCGCGGGATGCCGGGGCTGGCGGCCTGGCGGCGGGAGGCGCGGGCGTACGAGCGGCGCGACTCCTCGGGCTGGAAGTGCTCGTCGAACCAGCGGGCGAGCTGGGCGTCCCAGGGCAGGGGCGGCTGTTCGAGCGCGCGGATCTCCTGTTCGAGACCTGCGGGCAGCAGGCCGCGCCCGCTGGAGTGGTGGTAGGCCAGGCCGGTGCACAGGGCGTTGCGGTAGTAGTCGTCGAGGTCGACGTAGCCGCGGGCCTGGCGTGCCGGGCGGTCGAGCACGTCGCCCATGCCGCGGCCGCGCAGGGTGGCCAGCTTGCGCAGGCGTCGCAGGTCGCCGGCGATCCGGTCGTAGACGGCCTCGGCGGACATCGCGCCGAGCGACTGGTCGAACAGCAGCCCTTCGGGCATCTCGCCGACGCCCATCTCGACCAGCCAGCCGTTGATCACGTAGTCGCAGGCGACGTTCCACAGGTACGGGTCGCGCATGCCGGCCCGTTCGCCGTGCCGCAGGGCGGCGTGCAGCATCTCGTGGGCGAGCACGAAACGCCACTCGTGCTCGGTGTGCGTGGCCAGCGGGTTGACGTAGATCTCGGCCGCCTCGGCGCTGACGGCGGCGATCGAGATGTCCCAGGCCCTGGCCAGCTCGGCGTCCGCGACGATCTTCATGCCCGCGGCCAGCGCGCCGAGCAGCGGGTACGACGACATGAACCAGCGAAGAGCGCCGTCCCAGGGGCCTTTGACGTGGCCTTCGACGGGGGTGCGCGGCGCGCCGGCCCGGTCGAGCGCGGACGTCGCGGACCAGGCGACGCCGATCGCGAAGCCGCGCTGGAAGTCGAAGTGCTCGGCGTCCTCCTCGGTGCCGATGTGGAAGTCGGCGGGGCCGAGCGGCTGGAACGGGGGCGGGACGCCGGCCCTGCGCCACCGTTCGGAGAGCGTGACCTCGTCCTCCTCGGGCAGCTCGGCGGGCAGCGGCGCGGGACAGTGTCCGATCTTGACCGTGCGCAGGAAGCGGTCGACCGCCAGGCAGCAGGCGGCGTGGTAGGCGGGGTCGGGCAGGTCGCCGTCGACGTCCTTGGGGGCGCAGGCGCGCGGGTCGGCGTGGCCGAAGCCCAGGTGGAGCAGCAGGTGGGCGAAGACCCATGCCCACTCCGCGGCGGGGGCGCGGCGTTTGGGGTGGAAGGTGACGTCGCCGTCCTCGCTGACGACGGCCCACGTCTCGGGCGGCAGCCGGCCGTCGGCCGCCTCCAGCAGGGTGCCGTGCAGGCCGGCGAACAGCGGGTGGCCCTTGACGGCGGCCCAGCCGTTCATGACCTCGGCCCGCCAGGGGTCGGCCTTGGGCTTGCGGCGGCTCACGAGCGGGCCGCCATGAGCCGGGGCACGTCCCTGCCGATCTCGACGAGGAACCAGGTGGGCAGCGCGGGCGCGCCGTCGGCGTCGTTGGCGATGACGAGCTGGGCGCATTCGAGGGAGATCTCGGCCAGCTCGACGAGCAGTGTCTTGGCGCGGAAGCCGAGGTCGCGGCCGCGGGCGGAGGCACCGCGCTTGTCGGCGGGCAGCTCCTTGACCAGGCGGGCGCGGAAGGTCTCGGCCAGGAAGTAGAGCAGGTCGCGCTCCTCGGGGCGGCGCGGCCAGGGCGCCTCGCCCTTGAGCACGGCGTCGAGGTCGTAGGCGTGCCGGACGGTCCTGACGTAGGCGCGGAAGGCGGAGGCGTGGGCGGTGGTGAGGGTGCCGAAGGCGAGCATCGCGAGGGTCTCGTCGCCGACGTCGTCGCCGTAGGAGGTGAGCACGTCGGAGAGCATGTGCCAGGCGCGCGGCGAGGAGAACGGCTCCTCGGTCTTGGGCGGCGGGCTCCACAGGTGGTCGGGGCGCTGGACGAGGTAGTCGACGATCCAGGGGTGGATGCCGTGGGCCGCCGCCCACTTCAGCCAGTCGTCGGCCGAGGCGCGCAGGTGCACGTGGACCAGGCGGTTGATCAGGGCCGAGGCCATCGGGCGGGCCAGCGCGTTGTCGGTGGCCCGGTTGCCGGCGCCGATCACGACCGAGCCGGCGGGCAGCTCGTACGTGCCGATGCGGCGGTCGAGGATCAGCGAGTAGAACGCCTTCTGCACCTCGGGCGCGGAGGCGTTGAGCTCGTCGAGGAACAGGCAGTAGGGCTCGTCGCGGGCGATGGACTCCGGCGGCGCGAACCGGCTGCGCCCGCCGACCAGCTCGGGCACGCCGATCAGGTCTTCGGGGGCGAGCTGGGTGCCGAGCAGGGTGACGCAGTCGAGGCCGAGCGAGCCGGCGAACTCGCGTACCAGCGAGCTCTTGCCGATGCCGGGGGCGCCCCACAGGAAGACCGGGCGGACCACGGCGACGTGCAGCAGCACCTCGGGAAGCTGCGCAGGGGTGACGGTGACCGTTGCCTGCATGCCTCCAAGGGTGACGAACCGGGCGTTCCCCCGCATCACATTTAATCCTTTGCCCTGGTGGCGCCGTCCGGCCTACTGTCGGCGCCATGTGTTCCATGTTCTGCACCGTGTTCATCCGCATCCGCCGCGGCCGGGCTCTGGCCCGCTAGCGGACGGCTGACACCGCGCGTCCGCCGGCGCGCCCGGGGCCCTTCGAGACCTGTTCATCTCGAGGACCCGAAAGGGCAGTGCTGTGGCGCAGAACTTCGCGCACGGAAACTATTCACACACCCAGAAGAACGTCAGGAACGGCGGCGGCGGTCGTACGCCCGCCGACCGGCTCAGGCGTGAGCTCTCGCAGAACTTCCTGGCCGACCGGCATGCCGTGGAGCTGATGATCAAGGCGGCGGCGCCGGAGGGGCTGGTGCTCGAACCCGGCTCCGGGCCGGGCGTGCTCACGCTGGCGCTGGCCGAGGCCGGGGCGCGGGTGATCGGCTACGAGCTCGATCCCCGGCTCGCCGGGCGGCTGGCCTCGCGTACGCGTGACGATCCGCGGATCGTGGTGGTCAGGGGCGACTTCACGGCCGCGCGGGCGCCGCGTGAGCCGTTCGCGGTCGTGGGCAACATCCCGTACTCGGTCACGTCGAGGATCGTCGACTGGTGCCTGCGGGCGCGCGAGCTGACCTCGGCGACGCTGCTCACCCAGCGGGAGTACGCGCGCAAGCGCACGGGCGACTACGGCCGGTGGAGCCTGGTCACGGTGTCGTCGTGGCCGTGGTTCGACTGGCGGCTCGGCGACACGATCGGCAGGGAGAGCTTCCGTCCGGTGCCGTCGGTGGACTCGGCGATCCTTCGCGTGCAACGGCGGCCCGAGCCGCTGGTGAGCGATCGTGGAAGCTACCTGGAGCTGGTCGAGCTGGGGTTCGGCGGGGTCGGCGGCTCGGTGCGCGCCTCCCTGCGCCCGCGCTACCGGGGGGTGGACGCGGCGCTCGGCGAGGCGGGCGTGGCCCGCGACGCCGTCGTGGGCCACGTGCACCCGGACCAGTGGGTGAGCCTGTGGCGGCGGCTAGAGCGCCGTTGAGGTGATCTTCGCCGGGACGGCGGCGACTCTGTCCTGGGCCGTCGAGACGCGGCGGACCCAGGGCATGGCCAGCAGCAGCACCGGCAGCAGCACGATGGAGGCGCGTGACCAGTCGCGGTGGAGGTACCACCAGTCGTTGACGCCGAACTGCGTCATGTAGAGGTAGCCGTAGGCGGCCCAGAACGAGGTGCCGACGATGGCCGGCCAGGCCCACCTTGTGGGCCTGGCCACCAGGAACGGCATGAACCACAGCAGGTACTGGGCGCCGAGGCGGGGCGTCATGACCATGAAGACCAGCAGGATGGCCGTGGTCAGGTCGATCGGGTCGGCCCGCCGCCACAGCAGCAGGACGGCGACGACGCTGACGTAGATGAGCTTCGTGCCGAACGAGGCCAGCCCCGGCATCAGGGCCCAGTCGCCGCCGGTGAACCACGGGCTGTAGCCCCATTCGCCGACGATCGGGCGGATGTCCTGGATGGTACGGATGACGGCGGGGATCTCGTCGAGCGTGGTGCCCGCGAAGATCGGCGAGGTGAGCAGGAAGAACACCGGGACGATGCCGGTCATGACGAGGGCGGCGATCCTGGCGCGCAGGTGGGGCAGGAGCAGCAGCATGCCGGGGATCAGCCAGATCGGCCAGCTCTTGGCGCACAGCGCGAGGCCCATGAGCAGCCCGGCCAGCATGGCGCGCCGCAGGTCGGCGCGGTCGTCGGAGCCGGGCGTGAGGGCGCGGCGCAGCGTGGCGACAGGGCGGCGCGCCGCGGCGCGAAGGCCGGCGACGTCGACGGTCGCGCCGGGACGGTCGGGCGCGCCGGGCCCGCGGGCGACCACGAACGCGGCCACGCCGAACACCAGCGCGACCGGCTCGACCTGGCCGTGCACGCTGGCGATGAGCACGGCCAGCGGGTTGAGCGCGTACTGGAAGGCGCGCAGGGACGCCTTGGGGCCGCCGGCCAGCTTGCCGACCAGCGGCACCAGCACGATGTCGGCGACGACGGTGACCAGGCGGCCGGCGTACTCCCACGGGATGCCGAGCCACAGCAGGATGCCGTAGACGTAGGGGATGGTGGGCAGGAAGTGCCAGCCGCCCTCGCTGGCCAGCACCGGGTCCTTGCCCTGCAGCACCGCCTCGCCGGCGGGCTTGAAGCTCTCCATGAAGTCGACGGGTTGCCATGAGTCGATCGCGGAGGTGTACATGATCAGCATGCGGACGGCGATGCCGACGAGCACGGCGACGTAGAGTGGCGGCCGCCAGTCGCGCCACTGGGCGACGAGGGCGAGCACGACACCGGTGACGAGGACGACCCCCGTGAGAACTGCGTAATCCATGGCGGCCCCTAGCCTGCCGTAACAATCTGAGTGCCGCCACCTGGGCTTCCAATTCTTATCCCCGACATGCGGACACGTAAGGCGATAGAACATGACTGTCTGTGTTGAACTTTTTCCATGGGGGGATCGCAGGTCAACCAGGCACTGGTCAGGCTCTACTTCGAGGTGAGGGACGGGGTCCGTGACCCGGTCGCGGCCTGGGCGAAACTCACAGGCAACTCTCAGGTCTACCAGGCGCGGCGCGGCGAGCGGCGCGTCCCGCTGGACGACGCCACGGCGGCCGAGCTGGCGGCGGCGGCGATCGTGCACACGGCGGCGGAGCACGGCGCGGACCGGGTCGCGGCGCTGGCGACGTCGCCGCTGGCGGGCGTGGTGGACGGGCTGGGCGGCGCGCTGCTGACCGAGCATCCGTGCGCGTCGGAGCAGGTGCTCGGGCCGCGGTTCACGGGGCCGGGCGCCGATGACTGGGCGCGGGCGGCGTACGTGCTGCTGTGGGGGGAGAACAACCGGCTGGCCCGGACGGCGGACACGCCCTGGGTGATCGCCGGGCGGTACAAGGGCCAGAAGGTGGTGGCGATCGGCACCCACCCGACCCGGTTGTCCGACGAGACGCTGGTCGTGCGGCCGGGCACGGACGGCGCGCTGGCGATGGCGATGGGGCACGTGCTGCTGAAGGAGTTCTTCCTGGACCGGCCGCCGTTCGCCGCGCACGCGATGGAGCGGACGGACCTGCCGTTCCTGGTGCGGCTGCGCGAGCGCGAGGACGCGTACGTGCCGGGCGGGCTGCTCGGCCGGTCCTGCGACCGGCTCAGCGTGTACGGCGGCGAGGCGGTGCAGGTGCTGCTGCCGCGCTTCGACTTCGGGCCGGGCGTGCTGCGGCGCGGCGTGCCGGTCGTCAGGGACGGCGGCGAGCTGGTGACCACGGTGTTCGACCTGCTGCTGGCCGCCTACGGCGTGGCGCGGGACGGGCTGCCCGGGGTGTGGCCGCAGGGGTACGGGGACCGGGAGCCGTACACGCCGGGCTGGCAGGAGATCTACACCGGGGTGGCCGCCTCGCGGACGGTGAAGACGGCGCGGGAGCTGGGCGTGACGGCGGAGAAGACCGGCGGGCGGTGCATGATCGTGCCGGGCCGGCTGGAGACGCCGCACGCCGACACCGCCTACCGGGCGATGCTGGCGCTGCTGGTGCTGACCGGGTGCGGCAGCGGGTGGGCGCAGCCGGCGGGCGGTGCGGGGATCCCGCTGGTGCCGTACCTGTGCCTGCACGCCTGCGGCGAGGACCGCGCCGACGTGGGCGCGCTGAGCTGGGCGCTGTGCGAGGGCCTGTTCGCGCGCCGCACGTCGCGGTCGGTGCTGCTGGAGGCGGTGCGCGACGGGTGGCCGATGGCTCCCTCGCCGCGCGTGCTGGCCATCCCCCGGCCGATCTACCCGCTGCCGCCGGAGGTCGATCTGCTCATCGGCCCCGACGAGCAGTGCGACCTCGCGCCGCCGGACGCGGGCCTGGTGGCCGAGGCGGTGGCCCGGCTGGCCGGGCGGACGTCCCGGGCGGACCCGGACGGCACGCCGGCGGACGGGCGCATGCGCCTGCTGGTCGACCACGCCTGGATGCACGAGTACGGCGAGGCGCTGCCGACCTACCGTCCGCCGGGGTTGGGGGTGCCGCTCAAGCCCACCCAGCTCGTCCGGCCGTTCACAGGCCGTTGAGGTAGGCCCGGTGGCTCCTTGAGAACTCGAAGGCGTTGTACCTGTCCCAGTTGATCGACCAGGTCATCAGGCCGCGCAGGTTCGGGTAGACGCCGCGTGGCCGGTAGGTGCCGCAGTTGCTGCCCTTGGCCAGGCAGTCGAACGCCTTCTGGACCTCGGCGACGGTGGTGAACCCGTTGCCCGCGTTGGGCGAGGCGGGCAGGCCGATGGCCACCTGGTCCTGGCGCAGCGGCGGGAACACGTTGTTGGGGTTGCCCATGATCGGGAAGCCGGCCAGCAGCATGTCCGTCATGGCGACGTGGAAGTCGTGGCCGCCCATCGTGTGGTACTGGTTGTCCAGGCCGGTGATCGGGCCGGAGTTGTAGTCCTGCACGTGCAGCAGGGTCAGGTCGTCCCGCAGGGCGTGGATGACCGGCAGGTAGGAGGCGGCCCTGCTGTCGGCCGAGCCGTTCGGGCCCGGGCCGTAGAACTGGTAGCCGAGCTGCACGAAGAACGTCTCGGGCGCCATGGTGAGCACGAACTTGGCGCCGTAGCGGCTCTTGAGCGCGCGCAGCGCGGAGATCAGGTTGACGACGACGGGCGTGGTGGGGCTGGCCAGGTTGGTGTCGCCCTGGTTGAGGTAGAGGGAGTGGCCCTCGAAGTCCACGTCGAGGCCGTCGAGGCCGTACCGGTCGATGATGGCCGCGACCGACTCGACGAACTTGTCCCTGGCCGCGGTGGTGGTGAGCTGCACCTGGCCGTTCTGGCCGCCGATGGAGATCAGCACCTTCTTGCCCTGGGCCTGCTTGGCCCTGATGGCGGCGACGAAGTCCGCCTCGGGTTCGACGTTCGGGCACTCGGCGACCGGGCACTGGCGGAAGCGGATGTCGCCGGAGGTCACCGAGATGGGCTCGCCGAAGGCGAGGTTGATGACGTCCCATTCGGCGGGCACGTCGGCCATGCGGATGTATCCGGAGCCGTTGGCGAAGGAGGCGTGCAGGTAGCCGACCAGGACGCGCTTGGGCAGCCCGCCTCCCCCGCCGCCGCCGGCGGTCGTGGTGCCGGTGGCCTCGGCGGTGTAGGGCGAGCAGTTGCCGGCGGCGTCGCAGGCGCGGACCTTGAAGCGGTAGGAGGTGGAGGCGGCCAGGCCGGTGGCGGTGTGGCTGGTGGCGGTCACGGCGGCCGGGGCGCCGCCGTCGCGGGAGACCTCGTACCGGTCCACGCCGACGTTGTCGGTGGAGGCCGACCAGGTGGCGGTGAGCGAGCTGCTCGTCGCGCCGCCCACGGTCAGGTTGCCGGGGACGGTGGGGGCCTGGGTGTCGCCGCCGCCTCCGCCGCCGGGCGCGCCGTCCAGGACGACGTCGTCGGCGACGTAGGCGCTCTGGCCGTACCAGGAGTTGAGGTAGACGGTCACCGACGTGGTGGTGGCGCCGGTGGTGAACGTGGTGCGCAGCTGCGTCCAGGCCGAGCCGGGCGAGCCCCACGTCTGGGGGTCGGTGCCGCCGGTGCCGGTGGCGCCGAGGAAGACGTAGCCGCCCTGCACCCAGGCCGACAGCGTGTACGACGACGACGGCTGCACCTTGATCTGCTGCTGGCAGCGGGCTAGGTCGGCGCCGGCCGGGGTGGCCTTGAGCGCCTTCGTCCCGCCGTGGACGGGCGAGGTGACGGCGGCCGCGCCGGCGGAGGCGCTGCAGGTCCAGCCGGTCAGCCCGTCCTCGAAGCCGGGATTGACGGCGATGTTGGCCGCCAGGGCGGGGGTGGCGGACAGGCCCGCCGTGCCGAGGGCGAGCGCGAGCGCCGCGACGGCGGTGCGCCACCTGAAGATGCCGGTCATCCGGTGAACCCCTTGAAGATGTTCGTGAACTCGTAGCTGGACTGGGAGATCCCGCTGCAGGTCGGGGAGACCTGGCCGTTGGGGCAGCCGCCGTTGTCGCGGGCGGCCGACCAGAAGCCGACGAATCCGATGTGGTTGCTGTTGGCCCAGGTCAGGAGCTTGCGGGCGTCGGCCTGGGTGGTGGTCATGCCGGTGTCGTTCTTGCCGATCATGGGGGTGACGCCGAGCGCGCGCCTGAGCTGGGCGTCGCTCCTGGCCGGCCAGACGCCCTTCATCTGGCCGAGCGTGGCCTGGGCGGCGGCGGTCATCGCGTCGCCCCAGTTGCCGGTGTAGCCGAAGTTCATCAGCATCGGGTTGACGATCACGTCGAGGCCCTTGGCGGCGGCGTCCTGGAGGATCTGCAGCGAGAACGGGTCCACGCCGTAGTCCTGGCCCTGCACGCGCAGGGTGTAGCTGATCACGGTGCCGCGTTCGGTCTGGAGCTGCTTGAGCGCGGTGTTGACCTTGTTCGCGTCGATGCTCGCCTCGACGTCGACGTCCAGGTGGTTGGTGCCGACGGTGTCGAGCACCTTCTTGTAGGCGGCCAGCAGCGCCGCCGAGGTGCCGCAGGCGTGCTCCAGGTACGGTCCGACCGCGCCGCCGCTGGCCACGACGACCTGGCCGCCCTGGGCCTGGAGGGCCTTGACGTCGTTGAGGATCCGGGTGTCGGCGAGCGGGATCATGCCGCCCCAGGCCGGGTTGCAGCCGCTGCTGTCGCCGAGCACGAACGCCAGCGTGTAGTTCTTCACGCCGGTCGCGGCCGCCGCGCCCACCAGGGACGGGCTGGTCATCGTGATGTCGATGTAGGGGGCGTACCTGATGTCGCCGGCGGGCGGGACGGTGTCCTTGGAGGTGCGGCCGCCGGCCGGGGGCGAGTAGGCCGAGCAGTTGCCGGCGGCGTCGCAGGCCCGCACGCGGAAGGAGTAGGAGGTGTCGGGGGTGAGGCCGGTCGCGGTGTGGCTGGTCGTGGCGACGGCGACGGGGGCGGCCTCGTCCCTGGAGACCTCGTAGCGGGCGACCGAGCCGGAGTCGTCGGTGGAGGCCGACCAGGTCACGGTCAGGCTGGTGCCGGTCGGGCCGCCGACGGCCACGCCGCCGGGGACGGTCGGCGCCTGCGTGTCGGGCGGGCCGCCGGGGCCGTCGAGGACGATGTCGTCGGCGGTGTAGGCGCTCTGGCCGTACCAGCCGTTGACGTAGACGGTCACGGAGGTGGTGTTGGCGCCGGTGGTGAAGGAGGTCCTGAGCTGGCCCCACTGGTTGCCGGGGGCGCCCCACGTGCTGGCGTTGACGCCGGCGCCGGTCGCGCCGAGGAAGACGTAGGAGCCCTGGGCCCAGGCCGAGAGCTGGTAGGCGGTGCCGGGCTTGACGGTGACGGTCTGCTGGCAGCGGGCGAGGTCGGAGCCCTGCGGGGTGGCCTGGAGCGCCTGCGTGCCGCCGTGCGCGGGGGTGGTGACGGCCTGGGCGCCGGCCGGGCAGGTCCAGCCGCTCAGGCCGGACTCGAAGCCGGGGTTGGACAGGATGTTCGCGGCGGCGGCCGGGGTGGCGTGCAGGACGGTGAGTCCCAGTGCGGCCAGGGCCGTGGCCGCCGGTCCGCGCAGTCTCGTGCGGGGTCTCATGCGGGTCCTTTCGGGGGGTGCGGACCGCGCGCCGGTGCGGCCCGCCACCCGGAGGTGGCGGGCCGCCTCAGCGGGTCAGAAGCCAGCGGTGATCTTGGTGAACTCCCAGTTGTCCTGGGCGATGCCGCTGCAGTTCTCCGCGACGCCGCCACCCGGGCAGGGGCGGTCGCGGTTGACCGACCAGAACGCGAGCCTGGTCAGGCCGTGGGAGTTGGCGTAGTCGCGGATCTGGGTCCAGGTGCTCTGGTTGGTGAGCTCCTGCTGGTCGGACAGGCCGTTCATGCCGGAGATGCCCATGTGGGCGTACGCCTGGGCGTCGGTCCAGCCCTGGGCGGTCTTCAGGGCGTTCTTGAGCCCTTCGGCCGCGTTGACGGTGTTCTGGTACATGTTGGCGCCGCCGCCGAAGTCGAACGGCATGATCGTGTAGTTGTCGATCGGCACCGCCAGTTCCTTGGCGCGGTTGATCAGGCGGGTGCCGTAGTAGGTCGGGCCGGTGGTCGCGGTGCCGAAGGTCACGGCGATCTTGACGTTCGGGTTGGCCGCCTTGACGATCTTGAGGGCGTTCAGGATGCGGTCCTGGACGGTGACGTTCTCGAACTCGTCGGTGTTCTCGATGTCGAAGTCCACCACGGCCGGGCCGACGGCGTTGATGACCTTCTGCACCGCGCCGGCGAACAGTTCGGGCGTGGAGCAGTTCGGGCCGAGCTTGTTGCCCTGCCAGCCGCCGAAGGACACCTGCACGCTGCCGCCGGCTGCCTTGATGGCCGAGATGGCCTGCGCGTCCTGGCCGCCGGTGAGCGGGCGCTGCCCGTCCCAGGCCGGGTTGCAGCCGTTGCTGGCCAGGATGAAGGCCATCGTGAACGACTTGATGCCGGTCGCGCTCATCACCGTGGTGGGAGAGGGCGGGTCGCCCCAGCCGGTGTAGAGGTAGGGGGCGCCGGGCATCTTGCCGCCGGTCGGGCAGCCGGTGGTGGTCGCCGAGACGTCACGCCCGGCCGACTCGCCCACCGAGTTGTACGCCTTGACGGTGTAGGTGTGGCTCTGGCAGGCGCTCAGCCCGGAGATCGTCGTGCTGGTCCCGGTGACGTCGGCCTTCTGGGTCGCGCCCTCGTAGACGCGGTAGCCGGTCACCGTGCCGGAGGAGGCGCCCCACGACAGCGCGATGCTGGTGTCGGTCACGGTCGTGGTGACCGTGCCGGGCTGGCCGGGCGCGCCGGTGCCGCCGGGGGTGGTCACGCTGAGCGCGTTGCTGGCGCCGGACAGGTTCCCCGCGGCGTCGCGGGCCCGGACGGTGTAGCTGTAGGTGGTCGAGGCCGTCAGCCCGTTGTCGGTGTACGTCGTGCCGGTCGCGGTGCCGACCTGGGTGCCGCCGCGGTAGACGTTGTAGCCGGTCACGCCGACGTTGTCGGTGGAGGCGTCCCAGGCCAGGCCGGCGCTGGTGGCCGTGACGCTGGTCGAGCGCAGGTTGCCGGGCACCGACGGCGGGGTGGGGTCGCCTCCGCCGCTGCCCTGCTTCCACAGCGCGGGCACGTTCGGCGGCTCCCAGCCGGGCTGGGAGGTGTGACCCTGGAGGGCCACGTAGTCCACGCCGTTGTAGGTGACGGCGGCTCCGGTGGCGTAGGCGGTCCACGGCGCCCAGGCGGCGGCCAGCTGCTGCTGGGCGGCGGCGCCATAGGCGGTGGGGACGCCCGTGGCCAGGCCGGCCCCGGTGAGGGCGATGGCCAGGCCGGCCACCGAGCTGATCAGTCTGGTGCGTAATCTCATGGCATCCCCTGAAGGTGCGGCTTGACGGTCTTGGAGAAGGACCAGTTGTTGCTGGCGTCCCAGTTGATGGACCAGGTCATCGCGCCCCGGATGTCGGGGTAGGCGCGCGGCGGCACGAAGGATCCGCAACTGGTGCGCTTGGCCAGGCAGTCGAGCGCCTGGTTGACGAGGGAGGGCGAGACGACGCCGCCACCCGCGGCGCCGGGCCCGGCCGGCAGACCCAGTGCCACCTGGTCGGGGCGCAGGCCGTTCTCCAGCTGGATGCAGGCCAGGGCGGTCATGAAGTTGACCGTCCCCTGCGAGTAGGCCGCGGACTGGTCGCAGCCGAGCATGGAGCCCGAGTTGTAGTACTGCATGTTGACGACCGTGAGGATGTCCTTGATGTTCAGGGCGAGCTTGAAGTACTCCATCCCGGTCGACTGCATGTCGATGGTCTGCGGGGCCATCATGATGATCAGGCCGCTGCCCGCCTTCGCGCGCAGCGCCCGCAGGGCCTGGCCCATGTAGGTGGCGTTGAGGCCGTTCTCCAGGTCGATGTCCACGCCGTCGAAGCCGTAGCTCTGCATCAGCGCGTACACCGTGTCGGCGAACTTCGTGGCGGCCGCGCCGCTGGAGACCTGCACCCGGCCGGCCTCGCCGCCGACCGACAGGATGACCTTCTTGCCGCGCTGGTGCAGGGCCTGCACGTCGGCCTTGAACTGGGCGTCGGTGTAGCCGCCGAGCGCGGTGGAAAGGCCCGGGTCGACCGAGAAGACGACCTCGCCGGCGGTGGAGGTGGCCTCGCCGAAGGCGACGGCGACGACGTCGTACTCGTTGGGCACGGCCGACAGCTTCAGCTCGGTCGCGGCGTTGACGAAGTTGTGCCAGTAGCCGGTGAGGAAGTGCTTGGGCAGCGGGTCGGTGGTGCAGCCCGGGGTGGTGAAGGCCGCGGCGTCGCTGGGCGGGCCGTCGCCGGCCGCGTTGGAGGCGGTGACCGTGACCGAGTACGAGGTGCAGGCGGTCAGGCCGGTGAGGGTGTGGGAGGTGCCGGTCACCGTGGCGACCTGCGAGCCGTTGAGGCGGACCCCGTAGCCGGTGGCGCCGTTGACCGCCGGCCAGCTGAGCGTGGCGCCGGTCTGGGACGTGCCGGACACGGTGATCGGGCCGGCCTTGCCGGGCACGCCGGTGCCGCAGCCCGTGGTCGTCGCGGTCACGGCGTCGCCGGCGGCCGACTCGCCCGCCGAGTTGTACGCCTTGACGGTGTAGGTGTGGCTCTGGCAGGTCCCGAGGCCGGAGATCGTCGCCGTGGTGCCGGTGACGGTGGCCTTGACGGCGCCGCCTTCGTAGACGCGGTAGCCGGTCACCGTGCCGGCGGAGGCGCCCCAGGACAGGGTGATGCTGGTGTCGGTGCTGGTCGCGGTGGCCGTGCCGGGCTTGCCGGGGACCTCCACGGTCGTGCCGCCGCACGAGGAGCCGTTCAGGGTGCAGCCGGTGATGCCGGGGAAGTTGCCCGGGGCGCCGTTGAAGCCGAAGCTCGTGCTCGCCCCGGCCGCCAGCGGTCCGGCCCAGCTCGGCGCGGTGAACGTGTAGTGCTGGCCGCTCCTGGTCAGGACCGCGTCCCAGGCGGACGGGATGGAGAACCCGGCCGGCACGTCGAACTGCACGTTCCAGGCCAGGGCGGCGGTGGTGCCGTTGACGACGGTGACCTTGCCCTCGAAGCCGGACCCCCAGTCGGCGACCTTGACGAAGGTCGCGGTGGCGGCGGCGGCGTGGGCGGGCAGGGCCAGGAGACTCAGTGCGAGGGTCGCGAGCGCTAAGAAGATCGCGCGAAATCTCACTGTCGATTTCCGTTCTTCTGGCGTGCCGTACGGCTTGCACCGGGGGGTGAGAGCGCAAGCCGTACGGCACGGGCCCGTGGAGATGAGACACGGGCCTTTTCGGGGGGTGTCGGCGCAGGCCGGTGGAAAGGCAGGCGCGCGCGGAGCTTGCAGCGGCAGTCAGGGCCGGTGCGTCCGGCCGGGCCGCGTGACCGCTCCAGCGGCTGGGAAAGGTGGGGGGTGCGCACGCCCGCAGCACCGGGGGCGTGGGAGAAGGGGTCGTTCGGGCGGATGTCTCCGCAGCTCAGCGATGAGTCATGCGGGCGGCGAGCGAGTCATGGGCCATCCGATCCATGATTTCTTTTAGGAAAGTTTCCTAAGAGTTGTCGCGATCGTAGCCTTGACACCCTGTGCTTACAAGACCCAATCACGTGACGGCCCGTGACGTGCCGAAACGCGGGGTGCCGGAGCCGACGGCAGCGCCCCCTCGCCCGGACCGGGGTCCGGACGAGGGGGCGCGACGATCGGGTCAGGGCTGCTGGGTGATCTTGACGTCGTCCACGCCGGCCTCCACCAGGGAGGCCCCGGAGGCGTCGGCCGCGTCGATGAGGATGCGGACCGTCTGGCCCGCGTAGGCGGTCAGGTCGGCCGTCGCCACGGCCCAGGCGCCGTTGCGGTTCGTGGCCGCGCCGGCCTGCTGCACCACGGTGGTCGTGGTGCCGCCGACCACGCGGACCCGGAAGTAGTCCGCGCTGGAGGCGTTCGAGCCGTGCGCCAGGTACCACGACAGCGACAGGCTCAGCGTGCCCGTCGAGGGCAGCGTGATCGGCGGCGACTGGATCGAGCTGACGCCGCCGTCGAGGTCGTAGTCACCGGCCGCGGCGCCCGCCAGGCGGCCGGTCACCAGGTCGTTCGTGCCGCTGACCGTGGTGCCGAGCTGCTTGGCGCCCGAGGAGGTGGTCGCCTCGGGGTCGCCCCGCTCCCACGCGCCCGTGGTGGCGGTGTCGGTGCCGGACGGGTTCACCGTCCAGCCGGTCGCCGTCTCGAACGTGTCGGACCAGACCGTCACCGGCGGCGTGCCGGTGCCGCAGTACTGGGACTCCTTGCCGATGATCCGGTAGACGCAGTCGGAGTACTCCAGGAAGCGCAGCACGGCCTCCTTGTTGCGGGTGGTCTGCGGGACGATCTGCTCGTCCGGCGGGTAGAAGCCGGGGCTCGCGCCGACCGGGTACATCTCGAACGTGAAGCTGAAGATCTTGTACTGGCCCCACATCCAGTCGTCGATCGTGCCGTCGGTGATGTAGAGGTCGCTGGACTGCTCGGGCGTGTAGCCGTTGGTGCCGGCCATGTTCTGGCCGAGGGTGGCGTGGGCGTCGCGGTCGTCCTGGGTCAGGCCGGGCGCGGTGTCGTCGTAGGTGAAGCCGTAGGGCCACAGGACCAGCTCGCTGTAGGTGTGCCAGTCGAGGTTGGTCCTGATCTGCTGCACGCCGCCGACGACCCGGCTGCGCACCCAGTCGGCCGCCGCCTTGACCTCGGGGGCCGACTCGGCGCTCGCGCCGCGGTAGGTCTCGCTGGAGGTCGAGCCCGAGGAGCCGCCGCAGCAGCCCCACTGGTAGGCCCAGTTGCGGTTGAGGTCGGTGCCGACCGAGGAGGAGCCGGAGTTCGGCTGCCGGTTCTTGCGCCAGGAACGGTAGGTGCCGCTGGCGATGTCGTACTCGCCGCCGTCCGGGTTGAGGTCCGGCATGATCCAGATCTCACGGGTGTTGACCAGGTTCGTGATCCTGGCGTCGGTGCCGTAGTTGTCGGTCAGCAGGTGCATGATGTACAGCGCCATCTCGACCGTGAGGTGCTCGCGGGCGTGCTGGTGGGCGGTGAACAGCACCTCGGGCTCGGCCTCGTCCGTGCCCACGTTGTCGCTGATCTTGACCAGGCGCATCGGCCGGCCCTCGTACGAGGTGCCGAACGTGCTCTGGCTCATGATCCCCGGATGCGCCGCGACCAGGGTGTTGATCTCGGCCGTCATCTCCGCGTAGTTGTGGTAGCCGGAGTCCGACGGCGGGAAGTCGAACGTCCCGACGGCGTCCGGCGGCGCCGGGCGCGGGGCCTCCGTCACCCGGTAGCCGAGCCGCCTGATGGCCGCGACCTCGGCCGCCGTGGCGGTGACCAGCACCGAGTTCGGCTGCACGTCCTCGATGGCGGCGCCCGTCGCCGCCACGGCGCTGCGCTGGCGCGCGTCGGCCGGGCCGGCGACCCGGTACTGCTTGTTCGCCGGTGGTTCCGCGCCGGCCCCGGCGCCGGTCATGCCGGTCAGGCTGACCATGCTCAGGACCGCCAGCAGAATGAGTAATCGGCGTTTCACCTCGTCCTCCTCGCCCGCGCGGGACTGGGGGTTTGACCCGCACCTGAACTGAGAGTGAAGACGATGGGTGCCCTAGGAAAGGCCCAATTTTCCGTCGAACCGGACCAGGGCCTCTTCCAGCGGTTTCCTGGCAAGATCCGGCACCTCGGCGTCGGGGGCGGCGTACCCGACGGGGAACAGGATGTAGGGCCGCTCGTTGGCCGGGCGTCGGCAGATCTCGCTGAGGAAGGCCATCGGGTTGGGGGTGTGGGTGAGCGTGGACAGGCCCATGGCGTGCAGGGCAGTGATGAACAGGCCGCAGGCGATGCCGACGCTCTCGTTGACGTAGTAGTGCTTGACCCTGCGGCCGCCGGGGCGCACGCCGTACTTCTCGGCGAAGCACACCACCAGCCACGGCACGACCTCCAGGTAGCCCTTGTCGGAGGTCGTCTCCAGCGGGGCCAGCGCCTCGCGCCACTCCTGCGGCAGCCTGCCGCCCTCGTAGTTGCGGCGTTCCTCCTCCTCGGCGGCCTCGCGGATGCGTCGCTTGACCTCCGGGTCGCCGATCACCACGAACTTCCACGGCTGCTGGTGCGCGCCCGACGGCGCGGTGTTGGCCGCCCGCACGGCCAGCTCGACGCACCGGTACGGCACCGGCTCGTCGCTGAAGAACCGCACGCTGCGCCGCCGGTCGGCCAGCGCGTGGAACTCCTCCCCGCGCTTGATCATCTCGTCGGCGTCGTAACGTTCGGGCCGGTAGGGGACGAACGGAAACTGGTGCTCCATAAGATCCGCAGTCTCGGCACGACCGGCGGGTCTGACAACACCGCTCGCCGTATGCTGCCGATCTGACAGCCGAATCGGCTTTTGGGAGGCGAATATGCCGGCACGTCGCCGCGGGCTCGACGATCTGGATCTGCGCGTCCTGCGACTGGTCGCCGACCGGCCGCGCAGCGGGCTGCTGGAGATCGCCCGGCTGCTCGGGGTGGCGCGGGGGACCGTACAGGCCAGGCTGGACCGGATGGCCGCGGACGGCGTGATCATCGACTACGGCCCGAACCTGTCCCCCGCCGCGCTCGGCTACCCGGTGCAGGCGTTCACCACCCTGGAGGTCGAGCAGGCCGCCCGCGAGCACATCTCCAGGACCCTGGAGTCCATCCCCGAGCTGCTCGAAGCCTGCATCGTGACCGGTCCCGGCGACGTCTGGTGCCGCGTCGCGGGCCGCGACAACGAGCACGTCCAGCGGGTGATCGACCGGATGCTGACGATCCCCGGCGTGCGCCGGAGCACCACCGTCATCGCGCTGTCCACCGTGGTGCCGCACCGGGTGCAGCCGCTGGCGGCGGCTGACAGGCAGCTGCCAGGCGGCTGCCAGCCCCCTCCGCGACCGTAGGGGCATGACTTACGCGATCGAAGCGGAAGGGCTCGTCAAGCGGTACGGCGACAAGACCGCGCTGGACGGCGTCGGCCTGCGGGTCAGGACCGGCACCGTGCTCGGCGTGCTCGGCCCCAACGGCGCGGGCAAGACCACCGCCGTCCGCATCCTGGCCACCCTCGCCGCCCCCGACGCCGGCCACGCCACGGTCGGCGGGCACGACGTCGTCACCCAGGCCCGCCAGGTCCGCGAGCTGATCGGCCTGACCGGCCAGTACGCCTCGGTCGACGAGAAGCTGACCGGCACCCAGAACCTCGTGCTCGTCGGCCGCCTGCTCGGCCTGTCCAGGACGGCCGCCCGGGCCAGGGCCGCCGAGCTGCTGGCCAGGTTCGGCCTGGAGGAGGCGGCGGGCCGGGCGGCGGCCGGCTACTCGGGCGGCATGCGCCGCCGGCTGGACCTGGCGGTCAGCCTGGTCAGCCGGCCCCGGATCCTGTTCCTCGACGAGCCGACGACCGGCCTCGACCCGCGGGCCCGCGGCGAGCTGTGGGACGTGGTCAGGGAACTGGTCGCGGACGGGGTGACGGTCCTGCTGACCACCCAGTACCTGGAGGAGGCCGACCAGCTCGCCGACGACCTGCTGGTCATCGACCGCGGCCGGGTGGCGGCGAGCGGCACGCCGGCCGAGCTCAAGTCGCTGGCCGGCGGCCACCGGCTGGACGTCCGGCCGCTGCACGCCGCCGACCTGGAGAAGGCCGGCTCGATCCTCGGCGCCACGGCCGTGGACGGGCTGCTCAGCGTGCCCGTGCACGACCTGGCCGCGCCGCCCGACCTGCTCAGGCGGCTGGACGACGCCGGGATCGTGCTGGCCGAGCACGCCCTGCGCCTGCCCTCCCTCGACGACGTCTTCCGCACACTCACCGGAGCAAGCTCATGACCACCGCAATCTCCCAAGGGCTGACGCTCGCCTGGCGCAGCCTGATCCCCCTGAAGAACAACCCCGGCCAGCTCGCCGGGCTGCTGCTCCAGCCCGTCTTCATGATCGTCATCTTCGTCTACCTGTTCGGCGGGGCGGCCGGGGGCGACCGGGCGGGCGCGGTGTCGTACATGCTGCCCGGCGTGCTCGTCCAGGTGGCGTTGATGGCGACGATCACGACGGGCATGAACCTGGCCACCGACATCGGCAACGGCGTGTTCGACCGGTTCAGGACCATGCCGATCGCCAGGTCGGCGCCGCTGGCCGGGCGCATCATGGCCGACCTGCTGACCCTGCTGATCACCATCGCCATGTCGCTGGCCGTGGGGTACGCCGTCGGCTTCCGCGTGCGGACCGATCCGCTGAGCGCGCTGGCCGGGATCGGCCTGGTGCTGCTCATGGTGACGGCCCTGAGCTGGGGATCGGCCTGGATCGGGCTGGTGGCCAAGTCGGTCGCCTCGATGCAGGGCATCGCCACCGCCGTGCTGCTGCCGCTCACGTTCGGCAGCAGCGCCTTCGTCCCCGCCACCGACCTGCCGGGCTGGCTGACCTGGTGGATGGGCGTCAACCCGGTCTCGCACCTGGCCGGCGCGCTGCGCGGTCTCCTGGTGGGCGGCCTGGCGGCGTCCGACGTGTGGATCACGCTCGGCTGGGCCGCCGCGCTGCTCGCCCTGTTCGCCCCGTTCGCCCTCCGGGCCTACAACAGGAAAGTACGATGATCGCGCTCTCCTACGTGGTGCTGCCGACCATCGAGTAGAGCTCGGCCGGCGGCAGGGCGGCGCCCTCGGCGAAACGGCGTTCGAAGAGCTCGTCGCCGAGTGCCCTCCTGGCCGCCGCGCGTCCTTCCGTGGTGTCGGGCGAGGTGTCCTGCGGGACGGCCGCCGACGCCGCGCCGAACAGCACCGCCGCCCGTTCCTGGTCGCCCGCGGCCTGCGCCGCCAGCGCGAACCCGGCCAGCGTCATCGACAACAGCGGCCGGTCCGGGCTGACGTCGCCGAGGACGTCGAGCGCCTGGCGGTGCCGGGCCAGCGCGGCGTCCAGGTCGCCGGCGCGGGCCAGCGCCCGGCCGTAGGAGGTCAGGTACACCGCGGTGATCTGCGGCACCCGGGGAGCCGCGGCGACGACGCCGTCCATGTCCCGGTAGATCGCCAGGCTGCCGTCCAGGTCGCCGAGCCGCTCCTGGTAGGCGGCCTCGCCCAGGCCGAGCATCACCAGCGTCCACGGCGAGGTCTCCTCGCCCACCCGGGACCTGGCCATGGCGAGGTCGGCGCCCGCGCCGTCCAGGTCGTCGACCCGCAGGCGCAGCTGGGCCAGCCGGATCAGGGTGGAGATCGACTCGTCGTCGCTGATCCATTCGCTGGTCAGCGACCTGGTCTCGGCGATCAGGTCGTCGGTGCCTGCGCCGCGCTCGGCCCGCAGGTCGGCCAGGCCCAGCAGCGCCTCGCTCAGCCCCCAGCGGTCGCCCAGCCGGCGGAACCCCTCGACCGCCCGTTCCAGCTCCCGCTCTCCCCCCGCCTGCATCCGGCCGCCGATCATCAGGGCGGCGGACGACAACCACAGGTCGTCGCTGCGGGCGTAGTCGCCGATCAGCGCGGCCGCCCGCTCGTCCTGCCCGGCCGCCGCGGCCATGACGACCCTGCTGATCAGCAGCAGCGGGTGCACCGGCCCCTCCTGGACCGCCCGCTCCACCAGCTCCTCCATCCGGGTCGACAGCTCCAGCATGGCCGCCCGGTCGTTGCTGATCGTCCCGAACACGTCGACGCCGTAGGCGAACATGCAGGACGTGTACGCCCCCGCGAGCCCCGGCGGCGGCGTGTCACCCGCCAGGTCGAGCGCCTGCCTGGCCCAGGCCGCGCTCTCGCGGCGGTAGCCGCACATCCACCAGTACCAGTTGAGCGCCCCGCACAGCCGCAGCGCGGGCCCGGCCTCCCCCCGGTCGATCAGCCAGCGCAGCGCCGCCGCGAAGTCGTCGCGTTCCGCCGCCAGCCGTTCGATCCACTCCACCTGCGTGGCGGTGCGCAGCTCGGGCACCGCGCGTTCGGCCAGGTCGAGCAGGTGACGGGCGTGCCGGTCGCGGTACTCGGCGGTCTCGTCCGCCTCGGCCAGGCGGTCCAGGGCGTAGGCGCGGATGGTCTCCAGCATCGAGTACCGGCCTTCGGGCGACAGGCGCACCAGGGACTTGTCCGCCAGCGCGCCGAGGACGTCGGCCGTGCCGCCGCACACCTCCTCGACGGCCTCCAGGGTCGCGCCGCCGGCGAACACGCCGAGCCGCCTGGCCAGCACGCGTTCCCGCTCGTCGAGCAGGTCCCAGCTCCACTCCACGACCGCCCGCAGCGTCTGCTGGCGCGGCAGCGCTGTACGGCTGCCGCCGTCGAGCAGCCTGAACCTGTCGTCCAGCCGGTCGGCGAGCTGGCGCGGCGTCATCGTGCGCAGCCGGGCGGCGGCCAGCTCGATGGCCAGCGGCATGCCGTCGAGCCTGCGGCAGAGCGCGACCACGGCCGGCGCGTTGCCCTCGTCCACGGCGAACGACGGACGAGCCGCCGCCGCCCGGTCGACCAGCAGCCGCACCGACGGGTACGCCGCCGCCTCGGCGGGCCCGGCCCCCGACGGCGGCGGTTCGAGCGGCGGGAGGGGCAGCAGCCGCTCGCCCGGCACGTTGAGCGGCTCCCTGCTGGTGGCCAGCACCCGCAGCTCGGGACACTCGTCGAGCAGCCGCTCGACCAGCACGGCCGCGGCCGTCACCACGTGCTCGCAGTTGTCCAGCACGACCAGCGCGGGCCGCTCGCCCAGCGCCGCGGCGACCTGCTCGACCACGTCCTTGGCCGCCTCGGGCGGGCGGTAGCCGGGGCCGTCGTCGCGCAGGCCGAGCGCGTCGAGCACGGCTCCCGGCACGCCGGCCGGGTCGCTGACCGAGGCCAGTTCCACCATCCACGCCACGACCGCCCGCCGGTCCCCGGCCTCTGCGGCCGTCAGAGGTGTGGCGGGTTCGGTGCGGGGTTCGGTGCGGGGTTCGGTGGACAGCTGGAGGGCCGCCTCGGTCGCCAGCCTGGTCTTGCCGGCGCCGCCGGGCCCCACGAGCGTGACGAGCCGGTCGTCGCGGAGCAGGCCGGTGAGCCGTGCGAGCTCGGCCTCCCGGCCGATGAAGCTGGTGCGCGGCTTGCGTACGTTGCCCTTCGGCCGGCTCTTCGGCCGGCTCCTCGGCCAGACGACCGGAGGCTGCTCCGCGGACAATACGGCCAGGTGCGCGGCCCGCAGCTCGGCGCCGGGATCGACGCCCAGCTCGTCGGCCAGCCGGTGGCGGGTGCGTTCGAACAGCTCCAGCGCCTCGGCCTGCCGTCCGGACGCGGCCAGCCCGCGCATGGCCAGCCCGACCAGCCGCTCGCGCAACGGGTGGGCCGTCACCTCGACGGCGAGCTCGACCGGCCGCCCGGCCGCCAGCAGGCGCTCGGCCCTGGCCTCGACCGCCGCCAGCCGCTCCTGCTCCAGCGCGGTCGCCGCGTCCGCCAAGTAGGGGACGGACGTGAGATCCGCCAGCGCCGCCCCACGCCACAACGCCAGCGCCCGGTCGGCGTCCTCGCCCGCCAGCCGCCGGAACGCCAGCGCGTCCACCTGCTCGGCGGGGAGGGTGAGGGCGTACCCGCCGGGACGGCTGTCGATCACCTCGTCCGGCCTGAGCGCCGCCCGCAGGCGTCTGACCAGCGTCTGCAGCGCGTTGGCCGCGTTGGCGGGCGGCTCCTGCGGCCAGAGCACGTCGATCAGCCGCTCGGCCGTGACCGTACGGCCCGCTTCGAGCGCCAGCACGGCCAGCAGCGCGCGCAGCCGGAGACCGCCGACCACGACCGGTCCCCCGTCGTTCTCGACCTCCAACGGCCCCAGGATGGATATCCGCACCCACCACATCCTGCCCTGCCTGCGCACATGCTCCGGTAGAGATCTTTCCCCCGCCCGTTTCCTCCCATGGATGAACTCTTTCCACCGTCGCGCACCCGTCGTCCTGTTTTCGCGGACACGGAGCGTCATCGGTCGCTAACGTTCCGCCCGTGATCTCCTCCCAGCACGAGGCGCTGCACCGCGTCTTCCGTGACAATCCAGAGCTCTGCACGAGCGTCTTCACGGTGCTCGACATCCCCTTCCCGTCACCGACCGAGGTCGCGGTGGCGGACACCGACCTGACCGAGATCAAGCCGATCGAGCGGCGCGCCGACACGATCATGATGTTCACGTCCTTGAGGGACGGCACGTGGTCATCAGCGAGTCGCAGTCCAAGCCCGACGACCGCAAGACCGCGGCCTGGGCGCACTACATCAGCCACGTGCACGTCAAGTTCGGCTGCCCGGTGACGCTGCTGGTGATCTGCCAGGACGAGGCGACCGCCAGGTGGGGCCGCCCTCCCGAAGACGATCGGCCTGCCGGACTGGCCGACGCTGTCCGTCCGCGCGGTCGTCGTGGGCCCGCACAACATCCCCGTGATCGACGACCTCGCCGAGGCGGTGAACGACGTGGTGCTCACCATGTTCTCGGCGCTGACCCACGCCCGTTCCAAGGAGGTCACTGCCATACTGGAAGTCCTGGCAGACGCCTTGGACACCACCGACACCACCAGCGCGGGACACATCGCCGAACAAACGGAAGTAGGCCTCGGAAACACAGACGCCCGACGAATCTGGAGAGACCTGATGGCGACCAAGACCTACCGCTACCAGTCCGAGTACGCCCAGATGCTGCGCGCCGAAGGCGAAGCCAAGGTGCTGCTGATGATCCTCGACGGCCGTGGAGCGGTGATCCCCGACGAGGTGCGCCGGCGCATCACCTCATGCACGGACACCACCGTCCTGGAAGCCTGGATCGAAAGGGCCGTTCACGCCGACCGGCTCTGTGAGGTGTTCGGGTCAGGCCTGGAGGAGGGTGAGGAGGCCGGCGGCGATCAGGGCGACGGCCCACATGCGGTCCACGTTGAACCAGGCGCGGCGTAGGATCGTCAGGCCGAGCACCTCGTAGACCACCAGGGCCACGACGCCGGCCACCACGAACATGGCCAGCGTGTGCAGGGCCGCCACCGCCAGTCCCCCTGAGACGGCGTGGCCCGCGTGGCCCTCCGCGCGCAGCCCGGTGAGCACGGGCAGCAGCATGAGCCCGGCGCCGTGGGCCGACGACATCAGGAACGACCAGCCGGCGAGCTGGGCGAGCGACAGGCGCATGCCCACCCACCGGAAGTGGCGGGTGGACAGCAGCCGCCACAGCCCGAACGCCACCAGCACCAGCCCGCCGACCACCGGCAGCGCCGCGCCCGTCACCAGGGAGCCGGTGGCGGCCACGACCAGCGCGACCAGGGCCACCGACGCCAGGTGGCCCAGGGCGATCACGGGGATCGACTGGAGCAGCAGGTCGCGGCTGCGCTCCTGCAGGCCGCGGGCCACCGCGAAGAGCCAGCCCATGGCCGGGTTCAGTCCGTGGAAGGCCCCGAGCAGCAGGACCGTCGCGGTGCTCATGGCGGGCATGTGGCGGTGCTCCTGGCGGGCATGGTGGCGGGCACGGTGGCGAGCACGGTCACGGGTAGCAGTAGGAGTCGGAGGAGGCGTCGCCGCCCTGGAGGCGTACCTGGTGGGGGCGCAGGCCGCGGAAGGCGTCGCCGTGGGGGAAGAAGGCGGTGTCGAAGGTGAAGGAGTCGGCGTCGACCTTGGCGAGCCAGGCTCCGACGCCCTCGGGGTAGAACTGGTCGTCCCAGGAGCCGTACAGGGAGTTGGTGAGGTAGACGCGGCGGCCGTCGCGGCTCACCTCGACCATCTGGGGGCCGCCGCGCAGCGGGAGGCCGGGCTCGGCGGGGTGCGGGGTGCGCCGGGTGATGCCGCCGATCCGCAGGGATCCCAGCTCGACCGGCTTGTACGGGTCCGACACGTCGTACTGCTTCAGCTCCCCGGTGCCCCAGCACGAGACGTACAGGCGCTGGTCGTCCACGGACAGGGCGATGTCGGTGACCAGCGGCGGCACGGCGGCGAACGGCTGCAGCACGGGCGGCAGCAGGGCGGGGTCGGCCGGTTCGGCGGGGATGGTGATGACCTTCCGCGCCTGCCAGCGGCCGTCCTCGTGGAACCACAGCCAGACGGAGGCCGACAGGTCCTCGACGCTGGTGACCACGCCGACGAAGCCGTACAGGCGGGTGGGGTCGTGGGCGGGGCGCAGCTCCAGCGGCATCTGGTGCTGGTCGCCCAGGTCCACCTCCTGGACGTGCCGGCGCTTGCGCAGGTCCCAGAAGTGCAGCTTGTGGCCGTACTTGCGGCCGAGCAGCAGCTCGCCGACCACGCCGTCCTCGATCATGGACGGCGTGCCCCACTCGGAGGTGATCAGCACGTCGTGGTTGATGTGCCACCAGAAGTCGTAGGCGAGGTACTGCGGCCCGCGGTCCAGCTCCCACCGGCCGAGCACCTCGAAGGAGGTGTGGTCGAGCACGGCGATGCCGCCGGGGCCCTCGGCTCCGTCCGCGCCGCCGAGCGCCGAGACGTACAGGCCCTCGGGGCCGCAGTGGACGGTGTGCGGGCGGGAGTAGCCCGCCCGCCTGGCCAGCGACTCGGCGTCGATCACCTTGACCAGCTCGGGGCTGATCCGGTCCTTGGTGTCGTAGATGTGGATGCGTGAGGAGCGCAGGCCGGGGACCACCAGGTAGCGCCGCTCGACGTGCGGGTGCGGCGCGTTGGGGCACAGGGCGCTGCTGCAGGCGTTCCAGCCGAAGTGGTGCAGCTCGTCGCCGGTGCCGGGCAGGTCGGTCCAGCCGATGACCGTGCCGTAGGCCGGGGAGGCGGGGTCGGTGTCGAGCACGGCCAGCGCGTCCGGACGGTTCGCCGACCGGTCGAAGGCGGCGACGTAGGCCAGCTTCTCCACGGGGGCCTCGACGGCGTCGCGCGGGGAGGGGTAGAACGTGGGGTCGGGGGTCCAGAGAGCCATGACACCAGATATTCACGAGTATCCCTACTGGGTCAATAGGCATCAGCGCCGCAAAGCACAGCCACCGACCGACTGAATCGACACATATCGCGCGATACCGTTAAGTGTGTTCTTCGGTATCACGGACATCTGGACCTACGTCGTCGGCGCCTTCTTCATCGTGCTGCTGCCGGGCCCGAACTCCCTGTACGTCCTCAGCTTCGCCGCCCAGCACGGCGTCCGGCAGGGCTACCGGGCCGCGGCGGGCGTGTTCCTCGGCGACACCGTCCTGATGGTGCTCGCCGCCGCCGGGGCCGCGTCCCTGCTGCGCGCGACGCCCGCGCTGTTCACCGTCGTCAAGTACGCCGGCGCCGCCTACCTGGCCTGGCTCGGCTTCCAGATGATCCGCGGCGCGGTAAGGGCCTGGCGGGCCCGTCCGGGGGCGGCGGACGAGTCCGGGGCGGCGCCCGCGCGGCAGGCCCGGCCGTTCCGCAAGGCCCTGACGATCAGCCTGCTGAACCCGAAGGCGATCCTGTTCTTCCTGTCGTTCTTCATCCCGTTCGTGGACCCCGGGTACAGCGCCCCCTGGTTGTCGTTCCTCATCCTGGGCGCGGTGATCCAGATCTTCAGCGTGCTCTATCTCACCACGCTGATCTTCTCCGGCACGTTCCTGGCCGGCCAGTTCCGCCGGCACCGGAAGCTGAGCGCGGGCCTGACCTCGGGCGTCGGCGCGCTGTTCCTCGGGTTCGGCGCCAAGCTCGCCACGGCGTCACTCGGCTGAAAGCCAGGTTCAAGGGTGAACTGGTTTCGTATGGAACAGATGGAACGCGGCAAAAGCGGCAGTCCTACTCGCCGGGCTCCGGTACGGTAGGCCACCGGCCTTCGGGGTCGCACCGGGCGGAGTCGCACCCGGCGGTGACGACGACCGGTCCATCCGGCAAGCCTGGACCCCCGAAGCCCGGGTAGACGCTGATCGTCGGCCTATCTGCGGAGCAGCCTTGAACCACCATCCGGTCGCACTCCCCCGTCTGACCGCGCTCGCCCGTCAGGCGGCCCCCCGCCTGCTCGAAGGCGTGGTCGCCCCCCTGCTGGTGTTCTACCTCGCCATGGTCGTGCTGGGCTTCAAGTGGGCCCTGGTGGCCACGGTCTCCTGGGTGTACCTCGGCGTGGCCTGGCGGCTGGCCAGAGGGGTCAAGGTGCCCGCCACCATGTTCCTGGCCGCGTTCGCGGTCACGGTGCGGGCCCTGGTGTCGTTCTGGACGGGCACCTGGATGTGGTTCTTCATCCAGCCGGAGCTGGGCACGATCTGCATCAGCATGGTCTTCCTGGCCTCCGTCCGCTTCAACCGGCCGCTGGTGCAGAAGCTCACCCTCGACTACATCCACCTGCCGTCGGCCGTGCTCAAGCACGAGCGGGTGCGCAGGTTCTTCGCCAGGATCACGCTGCTGTGGGCGTTCGTGCTGCTGGCCAACTCGACGCTGAGCATCTTCCTGGCGGTCTACGAGAAGCTGGAGGGCTCGCTCGGCGCGTTCATGGTGCTGCGCACCTCAGCGGTGGCCGTGATCAGCGGGCTGGCGATCACGTTCTCGATCCTGGCGTTCAAGCGCGTCCTGGCCAGGCTGCACGTGGCCCACGCCTGACCGTTCGGCCAGCAGGAACGCTCCACACATCCCCATCACCAGCCCGGTCAGCATGCCGAACAGCTCGGCGAAGTCCGCGACGCCCGTGCCGCCGTAGGCCAGCGGGCCGCCCGTGGACCTGACGATCATCGAGAACAGCCCCCAGGCGAACAGCGAGCCCGACCCCAGCCAGGCCAGCGCCAGCGGCCGCCAGAACGGGCCGTTCCCGCGCCGCCTGACCAGGGCCACCAGCGCGGCCGCCCCGCCCACCGCGAGCAGCGCCTTCAACCCGTTCTGGACGGCCTGCACGGTCCCGTCGAACGCCATGACGACGCGCAGCACCGCGACGGCGGCCGCCACCACGAGCGCGCCCCACGCCACCACCTCCTGGAACGACCTGGTCGCGCTCGGGAACGGCAGCCTGACCGGGGTGGTGAAGACGGCCGGCCAGCGGTCGCGGGCGTAGAGGGCGAAGGCCGCCATGAGGGCGACGCCCAGGGTGATGAAACCGCCGTAGACGACCAGATAGACCCAGGTCTGGATGGGACCGCCGCTGAAGATCGCCAGGCCGCCGATGAGCACGATCAGCGGGGTCGTGGCGGCCAGCACCGACAGCAGGCCGGTGCCCACCCAGAGCGGCAGCAGCACCAGCCAGGCGGGCAGCCGCATGCCCCAGCGCATGGTGAAGGCCAGCGCCAGCAGCAGCCCGGCGGCCTCCATGGCGAAGGTCAGCGCGTTCATCCCGAGCATCTGCCCGCTGTCCATGAGCGCCGGGTCGGAGACGCCGACGGGGTCGCCGGTCAGCCAGAGCGTCTTGATCGTGAGGTAGGGCAGCGTGGCGGCGACCGCCACGATCGCGGCGGTGAGCCGGCCGATGCCCGCTCGCTGTTCTGTCATGCCCCCGATCGTGCGCCTCAGGCGGGCCGGTCCCCTCCCGAGCGGCGGGGATCCGCCTCCCCCTCGTGGGGGAGCTCGACGGCCAGCTGGAAGCCGTCGCCGTCGGGGCCGGCCGTCAGCGTGGCGCCGGCCAGCCGTACGCGCTCGCGCAGCCCCGCCAGGCCCAGCCCGCCGCGCCGGGCGCTGGGACGCGAGCTCGGCGGGCCGTTGCGCACGACCACCCGGTGCGGCGCGACCGACACGGCGACCGCCGCGCCCGGCGCGTGCTTGGCCGCGTTCGTCAGCCCTTCCTGGACGACGGCGTGCGCCAGCTCCGGCGACGCCCCCGGCGCCACCTCCAGGGTGATCGACATGCCGGAGTCCCTGGCCCGGCCGACCAGCTCGGCGACGTCCTCGCCCACCGGGGACAGCGGGGCCTCCTCGGCGTCCTCGCGCAGCAGGCCGATGATCTGGCGCAGCCGCTCGGTCGCGTCGGCCGCCGCCATGCGCAGCTCGCCGGCCGCCTTGACCTGGGCCGGGCCGAGGCCGGGGGCGAGTTCCAGCCCGCCGGCGCGGACCGCGATCAGCGCAAGGTCGTGGCCGAGCGAGTCGTGCATCTCGCGGGCGATCCTGGCCCGCTCGCGCAGCCGCGCCTGCGCCTCGACCGACAGCCGCGCCTGCCGCCGCTGCTGGAGCACACCCCGCCGGAGCAGCCCCAGCAGGTACGGCAGCACGTACGTGCCGACCAGCCCGGTGCCCATCGACACCCACAGCGCCAGGTCACCGCCCTGGAGCAGCACGGCCCCGCAGCCGATGGCCGTGATCAGGCAGAACACGGCGCCCGCGGGCCACAGCCGGGTCGTGCGCCGGCCGGTGAGGTAGGCGTACCAGATGATGAACGGCGAGGTGGCGAGCAGCGGCAGGATCTTCACGCCGCGCCGGGGCAGCAGCCACGTCAGGTCCACCGTCGCGAAGCCCTCGGTGAAGGTCCACGGGCCGAGCGGCAGCAGCAGCACCAGCGCCGCCAGCGGCCAGGGACGGCCCACGAGCACGGCCAGCGCGGCCAGCCCCACCCTGGGCAGCGTCACCAGCACGAACCCGGCCGGATCGGCGAACGGGTCGGGGCCCATGGCGGTCACGAAGATGCCCAGCACGGCCCACAGCAGCAGGTCGAGGACGACCTGACGGCGGTTCTCACGACGCAGACGGTTCACGCACCGACGTTATCCGCCGCCGGGCGGGGCCGGTCCCGCCCGAAGGTCAGGCGGCGCCCCTGACGAAAGTCAGGGTGGGGCCTGGTCCAGTGATCACGGTGGTGCTGCCCCCACCTGAAAGGCGGATACCTCCTCTCCTGTGTCCGGGGCGCGCAACCGGTTTGATCGTGGGTGTCACGCGGAAGTCGCACTCCCGCCCCTGACGAAAGTAGGGGGTGGCGCGGGTCGATGGGCCGATGTGCCATGACCTGCGGAATTTCTACCTTCATGGGGTAGGCGGCCCTGACCCTCCTAGGGGACGGGCCCGCGTTCGACCGGGGGCATCCCCGATGTCCCCGGTCCGCTCACGCCGACAGGCTTGGTGAGTGCCCTGACGATCGGAGTCCACGCATATGTCGCACGCCATTCTCGACCTCGTCCAGCAGGTGATGTCATCGCCATGGCTGTACGTGGCGCTGTTCGCCCTGGCGCTGCTCGACGGGTTCTTTCCCGTCGTGCCCGCCGAGACGTCGGTCATCACCGCGGCGGTGTTCGCCGCCTCCGGCCAGACCAACCTGGCCCTGGTGATTTTGGTCTCGGCGCTCGGCGCGTTCGCCGGGGACCACGTGTCGTACCTGATCGGCAACAGGTCGGCGGGGCGGCTGCGGGGCAAGAAGGCGTTCGTCTGGGCGCGCGGCGCGCTGGCCGAGCGGGGCGGGCTGGTGCTGGTCGTGGCCAGGTACATCCCCGGCGGGCGGACCGCGACGACGCTGACCATGGGCGCCGTGGGGCATCCGCTGCGCTCGTTCACGTTCTTCGACGCCATCGCGGCGAGCTCGTGGGCCGTGTACTCCGGGCTGATCGGCTTCTTCGGCGGCATGGCCTTCGAGAACGACCCGATCAAGGGCCTGCTGCTGGGCCTCGGGATCGCGCTGTCGATCACCGGCCTCGTCGAGCTGGTGCGGTGGGCCAGGAAGCGGCGCGCCACCCAGCCTTCCCCGGAGCGTCTTCCGGTGGACACGTCCGTTTGACCCTGTCGGGCAACCATCCGTCTGAAAGGAGTGCGCATGAGTGTGCTGGCCGCGGCGATCGCGCTGGTCGGTTCGCTGTTCTTCGCGCTCGGGGCCGCGCTGCAGCAGTTCGAGGCGGCGGGCTCGGCCAAGCCCGCGCTGCTGACCCTGCTGCGCAGGCCGCGCTGGCTGCTCGGCGGCGTCTCCATCGTGACGGGCGGCGGCCTGCACATCGTCGCCCTCGGGCTCGGCCCGCTGACCGTGGTGCAGCCGATGGGGGTGGCCAGCCTGCTGTTCGCGCTGCCCATCGCCGCCGCGCTGCACGGCCGCCGGCCCTCCCGCAAGGAGCTGGCCGCGGCGGGCGTGGTCGCGGCCGGGCTGATCGGCCTGGTGCTGCTGGTGCCCGAGTCCGACGGGCCGACGTACCTGGCGCCCACGGGGGTGCTCACCCTGCTCGCCGTGGCCGGCGTCGCGGCGGTGCTGCTGTGGGCCGGCTCGAAGGCGGCCTCCCCCGCCGGCCGGGCCGCGCTGCTCGCCACGGGCTCCGGCGTCCTGTACGGCGCGACCGCCACGCTCATGCGCGTGCTCGTGGACGGCGGCTGGAACTGGTGGTACCTGCTGGCCCTGCCGGTCCCGCTGCTGCTGGCGCTGGTGATGCTGCAACGCGCCTACGCCGTCGGGCACTTCGGCGTCTCCTTCGCCTCGCTGCAGATCGCCGACCCGCTCACGGCGGTGGCCTTCGGGGCGCTGCTGCTCGGCGAGCCGCTGCCGTCCGGCCTCGCGCCGATCGCGGCCGCCGCCCTCACCGCGGCCGGCACGTTCGCCCTGGCGCGGACGTCCCCGCTGGAGGCACGCAACGACCTCGCCTGATCCCTCCCCTGACCGAAACCCCCTGTTCGTCCATCGGCCCTCCCCCAGCCGTCCCCCCTTGTGAAAGCGGAGTCACCGTCATGGCCATGCCCCTGCGCAACGTCACCGACCACGCCCAGCTCGCCCCCGCCCCCGAACGTCCCCGCCGCGTCCTGATCTCGACCGACACCTATCCCCCCGACGTGAACGGCGCCGCCTACTTCACCCACCGCCTGGCCACCGGCCTGGCCGCGCGCGGCAACGAGGTGCACGTGGTGTGCCAGTCGGAGGCCGGCCCGGCCAGCGCCGACGTGGTGGACGGCGTGATCGTCCACCGGCTGCGCTCGGCTCCGCTGCTGGTGCACCCGACCATGCGGGTCACCGTGCCGACCAGGCTCGACCGGCTGGTCGCCGACATCGACCCGGACGTCCTGCACACCCAGGGCCACTTCGTGGTCGGCCGGGCCGCCATCGCCGCCGCCCGGCGCCGCGGCGTGCCGGTCGTGGCCACCAACCACTTCATGCCCGACAACCTCTTCCAGTTCGGGCACGTCCCCGAGGCGCTGCGGACCAGGGCGGGCCGGCTGGCCTGGCGGGACTTCAGCCGCGTCTTCAAGCGCGCCGACCACATCACCACGCCGACCCCGCTGGCCGCCAAGCTCCTGGCCGACCAGGGCTTCTCCCGCGACGTCGAGGCCGTCTCGTGCGGCATCGACCTGGCCAGGTTCCACCCGCATGCCGAGCCCAAGTCGTGGGCGCGCCGGCGGTTCGCGCTGCCCGACCGGCCGACCGCCCTGTTCGTGGGCCGCCTGGACGAGGAGAAGCACCTCGACGAGCTGATCCGCGCGCTGCCCCTCGTCCTCAACGAGACCGACGCGCAGGTGGCGTTCGTGGGCCGCGGCAACCAGCGGATGGAGCTGGAGAAGCTGGCCAAGCGCATCGGGGTGGGCGACCGGGTGTTCTTCGTCGGGTTCGTGCCCGACGAGAGCATGCCGCAGGCGTTCGCCGCCGCCGACGTGTTCGCCATGCCGGGCGTCGCCGAGCTGCAGAGCATCGCCACGCTGGAGGCCATGGCGTCCGGCCTGCCCGTCGTGGCCGCCGACGCGATGGCCCTGCCGCACCTGGTGGACGGCAACGGCTACCTCTACCAGCCGGGCGACGTGGTCGCGCTGGCCAGGCACCTGACCGCCGTCCTCACCGACGACGACCTGCGCGCCCGCCTGGGCAACACCAGCCGGGCGCTGGCGCTCACCCACGACGAGCAGGTGTCGCTGGCCCGCTTCGAGCAGATCTACGACGAGGTGACACGATGACCTGGCGTGCCGTTCTGGCTCCCGTGGCCGGCGCCGTGACCGCGGTGGCCGCACTCGGCTACGCGCAGGTGAGCCTGCCCGAGCAGCCGCTGATCAGCGACTACGCGCTCGTCCCCGGCGGCATGCTGCCGGTGCTGGCCGGGACGCTGGCGCTGGCCGCCGCCTGCCTGTCGCTGGCGTACGGGCTGGCCGCCCGCGAGCCGGGGCGGACTGCCGCGACCCGCGTGCTGCTGCTGGCGGGGGCGGCCGGGCTGATGCTCAGCGCCATCTTCCCCACCGATCCCGGCATGTCGGACATCAGCACGTTCGGCGGAGAGATCCACCGCTGGTCGGCGGCCGTGGTCTTCACCGCGCTGCCGGTCGCCGGCTGGACCCTGGCCAGGGGACGGGCGGCGGCCGCGCGCTGGAGCGCGGTCAAGGCCCTGAGCGTGACCTCCGGGCTGACGCTGGTCGCCTACCTGGCGGCCCACCCGGCCGCCGTCACCTCCTCGCTGATCGGCGGCACGGCCTACTACGGGCTGCTCGAACGGGGTCTGGTGCTGGCCGAGATCGTGCTCGTCGTCACCATGGCGCTGGCCTGCGCGCCGGGCCGCGCCGCCGTACGGACGCAGGGCACGCGGGCCACCGGGGCGCCCGCGCAGCCCGAGAGCCCGCAGCGGCTGGCGGCGTGACCGGGCGTGACCGGGCGTGACCGGCGGCGCCGCCACACTTCGTCCGCCGTCGAACGGTCGGCGGCCTAGCGTGGACCCATGCTCATCACCCACCACGCCGAAGCCCGGGCGGTGCTGTCCGACAGCCGGTACGTGCCGCCGCCCGTCCCGCAGGACGGCGAGCCGGGGACGCTCGCCTGGCTGCGGGCCCACGTGTCGCGCTTCAGCACCGGCGAGACGCACGCCGAACGCCGCCGCCTGGTCGTCGAGCGCCTGTCCGCCCTGGACCCGGCCGCGCTGCGGACGGCCGCCAGGGCCGCGACGCGCGACCGCCGCGGCGACGGTGACGGCAACGGTGACGGCAACGGTGACGGCAACGGTGACGGCAACGGTGACGGCGACTGGCGCGGCGTGCCGACGGCCGTGCTGGGGGCCGCGCTCGGCGTGCCGGACACCTCGGCCGTGCCCGCGGCCGCGAGCGGCTACCTGTCGGGCGAGGGGAGCCCGCAGGCCGACGCCGCCGTCGCCGAACTGCTCGCCCTGACCGACCTGCCGGCCGTCACCCTGCTGCTCCAGGGCCACGCCGCCACCGAGGCGCTCATCGAGAACGCGCTCGCCCACGCCGTGCCGGGCGACGACCCCGAGGCGGTGCTGCGCGAGACGCTCAGGCAGGACCCGCCGCTGAAGGCCAGCCGCAGGCTCGACACCCGCACCGGCGAGGAGGTCACGATCGACCTGGTCGCGGCCAACCGCGACCCCGAGGTGTTCGCCGACCCCGACCGCTTCGACGCCTCCCGGGCCCCCGCCCCCCACCTGACGTTCGGGGACGGCCTGCGCCCGTGCCCCGCTCCCGCCCACGCCCTCGCGCTGGCCGCCGGCGTGCTCGACACGCTCCTCGAAGGGACCCGCCGATGAACTTCCACGACCTGCACAAGCCGGGCGACCCGCTGCTGCTGCCCAACGCGTGGGACTACGGCTCGGCCGCGATCCTGGCCGCGCACGGCTTCCCCGCGATCGGCACCACCAGCCTCGGCGTGTCCGCCGTGCACGGCAAGCCGGACGCCGCCGGCGCGACCAGGGCCGAGACGATCGAGCTCGCCGAGACGGTCAAGGACCTCGGCGTGCTGGTCACGGTGGACATCGAGGGCGGCTTCAGCGACGACCCGCAGGAGGTGTCGGACCTGGTCGCGAGCCTGGCCGCGCTCGGGGTGGCGGGCGTGAACCTGGAGGACGGCCGTCCCGACGGCACGCTGCGCCCGGTCGAGCTGCACCGGCGGATCATCGAGGCCGCCAAGGGCCACGGCGTGTTCGTCAACGCCCGCACCGACACCCACTGGCTGGGCACCGGCGACTGGCGCGAACGGGTGGACGCCTACGAGCACGCCGACGGCATCTTCGTCCCCGGGCTGTCCGATCCGGCGGAGATCGCCGAGGTCGTCGCGCGTACGCGGCTGCCGCTCAACGTGCTCTACCAGCCGGGCGGTCCGACGCTGGACCGGCTGGCCGATGCGGGGGTGGCCCGGGTGAGCACCGGCTCGCTGCTCTACCGGGCCGCGCTCCAGGGCGCTCTGGCCGCCGTGCTGGGCGCGCAGGGCAAGGACGCCCCGCCGCTGCCGACGTACGGAGAAATCGCCGCGCTCCTCCCGCAGACCCGATAATCGGGGCATGCGCTTCGAGATCCTCGGACCCACCAGCGTGCTGGACGAGGACGGCGCGCCGGTGGCGCTCGGCGGGCCGCGGGTGCGCGCCCTGCTCACCCTGCTGGCCCTGAACGCCGGCCGCGTCGTCGGCGCCGGCCAGCTCGTGGACGACCTCTACGGCCCCCACCCGCCGGACGGCGTGGCCAACGCGCTGCAGTCCCAGGTGTCCAGGCTGCGCCGGGCGCTCGGCCGGGACCTGGTCGAGTTCCACCCGGCGGGCTACCGGCTGGTCGCCGACCCGCACGACGTGGACGCGCGCCGCTTCGAGCTCCTGGCCCTGGACGGGCGGCGGGCGCTGGCCGCCGGGGACGCCGGGCGGGCGGCGGCTCTGCTGGGCGAGGCGCTGGAGTTGTGGCGCGGCGCGCCGCTCGCCGACGCGCCGCACGCGGTGTCCGCCGCGGCCGGGCTGGAGGAGCTGCGGCTGGCGGCCGTCGAGGACCGCCTCCAGGCCGACCTGGCGCTCGGGCGGCACCGCGACCTGGTCGCCGAGCTGCGCCGGCTCACCGCCGCCCACCCGCTGCGCGAGCGCCTGCGCGCCCAGCTCATGCGCGCCCTGTACGGCAGCGGCCGGCAGGCCGAGGCGCTGGCCGTCTACGACGAGGCGCGGCGGCTGCTCGACCGGGAGCTGGGCATCGAGCCGGGCGCCGAACTGGCCGCCGCGCACCTCGCCGTCCTGCGCGCCGACCCGTCCCTGGCCCCGCAGATCACCCCGCAGATCACCCTGCCGACCGCCGCACCGACCATCGCACCGACCATCGTGCCGACCGCGGCGCCGAACCCCGCACCGATCCAGCCGCCGGTTCCCCCGTCCCTTCCCGGGCCAGGAGGGCCCGCCGGGTCGCCGCGCGGCGGGTTCAAGCAGGGGTTGCGGGCGCAGCTGACCAGTTTCGTGGGCCGGGCGGAGGAGCTGGCGCAGGTGGGCGCGCGGCTGCGGGACAGCAGGCTCGTCACGCTGATCGGCCCCGGCGGCGCGGGCAAGACCAGGCTGGCGCAGGAGGCGGCCGCCCAGGAGCCGGGCGACGTGTGCTTCGTGCCCCTCGCCCACGTGGCCGGCGCCGCCGGGGTGCCCGGCGCGGTGCTGGTCGCGCTCGACATCCGCGACGCCCTGCTGCCCGCGCCCCAGCGCGCCGCGGTCGGCCCCGTCACCCGGCTGCTCACCGCGCTGGCCGAGCGCGACCTGCTGCTCGTCCTGGACAACTGCGAGCACCTGGTCGCCGCCGTGGCCGAGCTCGCCGACGCGCTGCTGGCCTCCTGCCCCGGGCTGCGGGTGCTGACCACCAGCCGCGAGGCGCTGGGCATCACCGGGGAGTCGATCCTGCCGGTGTCCCCGCTGCGCCTGCCGCCGCCGGAGCCGGACGACCCGCTGGCGTACGCCGCCGTCCGGCTGTTCGCCGACCGGGCCGCCGCCGTGCGCCCGGGGTTCGCCGTGGACGCCGGGAACACCGCGGACGTGGTGCGCATCTGCCGGGCGCTCGACGGGCTGCCGCTGGCCATCGAGCTGGCCGCGGCCCGCCTCCGTACGCTGTCGGTCGCCGACGTGGCGGCCCGCCTGGACGACCGGTTCCGGCTGCTGACCCGCGGCAGCCGTACGGCGCTGCCCCGGCACCAGACGCTGCGCGCGGTCGTCGCGTGGAGCTGGGACCTGCTCGACGACGCCGAGCAGCGCCTGGCCGCCCGCCTGAGCGTGTTCGTCGGCGGCGCCACCCCCGAGGCGGCCGAGCGGGTGTGCGGGCTGCCGGAGGAGGTGCTGTTCTCGCTGGCGGAGAAGTCGCTGGTGGAGTACGTCGGCGGCCGGTACCGCATGCTCGACACGATCCGGGCGTTCTGCGCCGAACGCCTGGCCGAGTCCGACGGGACCGCCGCGATCAGGGACGCCCACACCGCCTACTACCTCGACCTCGTCCTGACCGCCGACCCGCTGCTGCGGACCGCCGAGCAGCTCACCTGGCTGGCCCGCCTCGACCAGGAGAGCGACGACCTCGAAGCCGCCATGCGCTGGACGACCACGTCCGGGCAGCCGGAGACCGGCCTGCGGCTGCTGGCGCACAGCGCCTGCTACTGGTGGATGCGCGGCCACCGCGGCGTCATCGCCGGGCTGGCCGCCGCGCTGCTGGCCAGGATCGGCGACGCGTGCCCCGCGGGCATGGAGGAGGAGTACGTCATGTGCCTGCTCGTCACCGCCTGGACGGGCGTGGCCGACGACGTCGTGCGCGAGCGGCTGGCCGAGGTGCGCGAACTCCTGCCGATCACCCACCTGCCGGAGCGGGTGGAGTTCCTGATGATGATGCGGTCGATGTTCACCGGACCGCCGGGCGACGTCGAGGAGATCTACCACGAGTTGCAGGCCCACACCGAGGGGCTGCCGCCCTGGCAGCGGGCGTTGTCGTACAGCGGCGCGGGGTTCGTGCTGCAGATCCTGGGGCGGGTCGAGGAGTCGCTGGCCGCCTTCCGGCGCGCCCTGGCCGCCTTCCGGGCCATCGGCGAGCGCTGGGGGGCGGTGCTGGTGCTGTCGGGTCTCGGCGAGCTGGCCTCCCGCGAGGGGGACTACGCGGCCTCGTACGCGCTGTCGGACGAGGCGCTGACGCTGGCCCGCGAGCTCGACGCGCGGGCGGAGATGGCCGAGGCCCTGTGCCGGCGCGGCGACGCGCTGCTCGGCATGGGCGAGCCGCTGGGCGGGCGGGCCGACTACGAGGAGGCGGCCGAGCTGGCCCGTCGCGTGGGTTCCATGGACATGCTGGCCTGGGCGCACCTCGGGATGGCCGAGGTGGCGCTGATCGGCGGCGAGCGGGACGCCGCGCTGTCCCTGCTGGCCCAGGCCCGCGCGGAGTGCCCCGACGACTGGTACAGCACCGAGGACATCCGCAACCGCATCGACGAGGCCCTCGGCCGGGCGGTCAGCGAACGGTAGGCGGCCCGTCAGCCGCCCTCGCCATCGTGGACGGCATGACGCGCAAATGGGCCTGTCTGGCCATCGCCTGCCTGGCGACGCTGCTGCTCTCGGTCGATCTCACCGTGCTGCACCTGGCGCTCCCCCGGCTGGTCGCCGACCTCGGCGCGAGCTCGACGCAACTGCTCTGGATCGGCGACATGTACGGGTTTGCCCTGGCCGGGCTCCTCGTCACCATGGGCAACCTCGGGGATCGCGTGGGCCGCAAGCGGCTGCTGCTGATCGGCGCGGCCGGCTTCGGCGCCGCCTCGGTGGTGACCGCCTACGCCCCGAACCCAGAGCTGCTGATCGCCGCCAGGACGCTGCTGGGCGTGGCGGGCGCGATGATCATGCCGTCCACGCTCTCGATCGTCAGGAACGTCTTCGCCGACCCGCGCGAGCGGACCGCGGCCATCGGGATCTGGAGCGGGATGAGCGCGGCCGGGTTCGCGCTGGGGCCGGTCGTGGGCGGCGTGCTGCTGGACCACTTCTGGTGGGGGTCGGTGTTCCTGATCAACGTGCCGATCATGGCGCTGGTGCTGGTCTGCGGGTTCCTGGTGCTGCCGGAGTCGCGCGGTCCCGCCGGGCGGGTGGACGGGCCCAGCGTGGTGCTGTCCTTCGCCGGTGTCGTGACGGCCGTCTACGCGGTCAAGGAGGCCGCCCACCAGGGCCTGGCGCACGCCGACGTGCTGGGGGCGGCCGTGGTGGGCGCGGTGTGCCTGGTGCTGTTCGTCCGGCGGCAGAGCCGGCTGGCCACGCCGCTGATCGACGTACGGCTGTTCCGGCGGCGGGCCTTCAGCGCGTCCGTGGGCACGAACCTGCTGGCGATCTTCGCGTTGTCGGCCATGAACCTGCTGTTCGCCTGGTACCTGCAGCTCGTCCTGGGGTGGACCCCGCTCCAGGCCGGGCTGGCCCAGCTTCCCGGCGGTCTCAGCGGCGCGGTGGGCGGGGTGCTCGCGGCCCGGCTCATCGGCCGGCTCGGCAGGAACGGCGTGGTCGCGCTCGGCCTGGCGCTGAACGCCGCCGCGTTCGTCCGGTACGCCATGCTCGGCACCGAGCTGGACTATCTCACCCTGCTGCCGGTGATGATGATCGGCGGGCTCGGGGTCGGGCTCACCTTCACCGTGAACAACGACAACGTCCTGGCCACCGCGCCCAAGGAGCGGGCAGGGGCGGCGGCCGCGGTGTCGGAGACGGCGTTCGAGCTGGGCGGGGCGCTGGGCATCGCGGTCCTCGGCACCGTGCTCAACAGCGTCTACCGGGCGAACCTGCTGGTGCCCGCCGGGGTGCCCGGCCAGGCGGCGCGGGAGTCGATCGCCGGGGCCACCGCCACGGCGGCGGAGCTGCCCCCGCAGGCGGCCGGGGAGCTGATGCGCGCGGCGCGCACGGCGTTCGTGTCGGGGATGCAGGTGACGACGCTGGTCACGGCGGTCCTGCTGACCGTGGTCGCGGTGTTCGCGCTGGCCTGGCTGCGCGGCGTGCCGAAGGTCATCCAGGAAGAGCAGCCGGTCCCTCGGTGAGCGAGCTGGCCTCGCTCGCCGGCCGGGCGGGCAGCGGGCGCAGGCTGCGGATCCTGGCCAGCACGAGCAGCGCGGCCACGCCCGTCGCGACCGGCGCGACGACGAACGCCAGGGAGGCGCCGAAGTGGTCCACGAGCTGCCCGGCGACCGACGACCCGGCCGCGATGCCGAGGGCGATGCCGCCGTTCAGCCAGGTGAACGCCTCGGTACGGCCCTCCGCCGCGACCAGTCCCTCCACCAGGGTGTAGCCGGTGATCACCACGGGGGCGATCACCAGGCCGGCCAGGGCGGCGGCGACGTACATGTGAGGGACGGCTGCGGCCAGTGTGAACGCGCTGGTCGCGACCGCGAGCAGGGCCAGCCCGGCGACCAGCCGCGCGCGGGCGGAGGACCGCCAGCGGACCGCGCCGTACAGCAGGCCGCCGAGCATGCTGGCGCCGGAGAAGACGCCGTAGACGGGTCCGGCGGCGGCGGGCGCGTGCAGGGCGGTGGTGAGCGAGGTGACGCCGACCTGGAGGCTGCCGAAGACCGACCCCATGGCCAGGAAGGCGGCGGCCAGCAGCGCCACGCCGCGCCGCCGCAGCACGCCCTTGGAGGCGGCGATCCGCACCGGCACCGGCTCGGGCAGGCTTGTCCGGACGGCGGCGAAGACCACCGTGCCCACCAGGATCAGCACGAGCCCGCCGAGCAGCGCGACCACCGGCGAGTACGCCGTGGACAGCCCCACCAGCAGCACCGGGGCCAGCGTGAAGGTCAGCTCGTCGGTGATCGACTCGACCGCGAACGCCGTGTTCAGCCGGCCGGTGCCGCCGAGCCGGTGCGCCCAGCGGGCCCGGACCATCGAGCCGACCTGCGGTCCCGACGCGCCGACGAGCGCGGCCACGGCGACCAGCAGCGCGAGGTGGGCGTGCGCGGCGGCCAGGGCCAGCAGGCCGCCCATGGCCAGGGCGTGCAGGGCCACCTGCGGGAGCAGCACGCGGGCCTGGCCGTACCGGTCGGCCAGGCGGCCCGTCTGGGGGCCGATGAGGGCCTGGAAGACGGCGGAGGCGGCGGAGGTGATCCCGGCCGCGCCGTAGGAGCCGGTGGACCACTGGACCAGCAGCAGGATGCCCATCTGGGTCATCGCGAACGGCACGCGGGCCAGCAGCGCGGGCACGAGGAAGCGCCAGGCGCCGGGGGTGGCCAGCACGTCGAGGTAGGACTTCAAGGGTCTCCGTCCAGATCATGACGGAGTCCTCCCCCGGGGGAGCGCACCGTCGGAGGTGGGCTTCGACCGGGGTAGATACCGGCGGGTGCCGGCCGCCGAGCGGTCAATCAGTCACTTCAGTCAAACGCGACGAGAGCCGATCCTATTGCAGGAATCGGGCGACTTAATTCATTTGTCGTTGACTTCAACGATGTTGAGATTTACCGTCGGAAGTCTGGAGGCAGTGACATGGATGCGATCCTGAAATTTCCTGACATCGACGGCTCGATGCTCGCGCTGGTGGGCGGCAAGGCGGCCAACCTCGGCGTCCTCACCAGGGCGGGGCTGCCCGTCCCGCCGGGATTCTGCGTCACGACGGAGGCGTACCGCGCGATCACCGCCGGCCTCGGCGACGTGACGCACGCGGCCGCGGCCCGCAAGCACATCCTCGACGCCACGATCCCCGCCGGCCTCGCGCGGGCCGTGCTCGATGCCCTGTCCGAGACCCTGCCCGAGCCCCTGTCCGGCGGCCCGGTGGCGGTGCGCTCGTCGGCCACCGCCGAGGACCTCCCGTACGCCAGCTTCGCCGGCCAGCAGGACACCTTCCTCAACGTGACCGGACCGGAGGCGGTGCTCGACGCGGTACGCCGCTGCTGGGCCTCGCTCTGGACCGATCGCGCGGTCGCCTACCGCGAGTCCAACGGCATCGACCACCGGGCGGTCAGCCTGGCCGTGGTCGTCCAGCGCATGGTGGACGCCCGGACGGCCGGCGTGTTGTTCACCGCCGACCCCGTCACCGGACGCCGCCGGCGGGCGGTCGTCGACGCCGCCCCCGGCCTGGGCGAGTCCGTGGTGTCGGGCGCGGTCAACCCCGACCACTTCCTCATCGACCCGGACAGCGGGCGCGTCCTGGAGCGGCGGATCGGCGACAAACGCCTGGCCGTGCGCCCCCTGCCGGACGGCGGCGTCGTCCACGAGACGGCCGACGCCGGCGCCGAGCCGTGCCTGACCGACGACGAGCTGCGCGAGCTGGCCACGCTCGGCGCCCGGGTCGAAGAGCTCTACGGCGTGCCGCAGGACCTCGAATGGGCCTTCGACCAGGCGGGCACGCTCTGGCTGACCCAGGCCAGGCCCATCACCACGCTGTTCCCGCTGCCCGCCGGGCATCGGGGCGAGGGGCTGCGCGCCTACTTCTGCTTCAGCGTCGCCCAGGGCGTCCTGCGACCGTTCACGCCGATGGGGATGGCGGCGGCGCGGGCCGTGTCCGCCGGGGTGTCCGGCCTGTTCGGCTTCCCCGTGGCCGCGCCGCTGGCCGGCGCCCCGGCCTTCGCCGAGGCGGGCGGGCGGCTGTTCGTCGACCTCACGGGGGTGCTGCGGAGCAGGGTGGGCCGGGCGATCGTGCCGCGCGTGTTCGACGTCATGGAGGCCAGGTCGGCGCGGTTGCTGCGCGGCCTGTTCGACGACCCGCGCCTCGGCGTCACCCGGCGCTCGGTCTGGCCGTTCGTCCGCCGGCTGGCCGCGATCACGGTGCGCCATCGTCTGCCGGTCACGTTCGTCCGGGGGCTGGCCGATCCGGCGGGCGCGGAGCGGCGGGTGCGCCGGCAGGCCGACGCCCACCTGTCCAGGCTCGCCCCGCCGCCCGGCGCGAGCCTGACCGAACGCGTGGACCACGTGGCCAGGACGCTGATCCGCGAGGTCGTGCCGATCGCGCCGCGGGTCTTCCCGGTGGCCGCCGCCGCGCTGCCCATGCTGCTGCTGGCCGCGCGGCTGCTGAAGGGCAGGGCCGCCCCGGGCGAGCTGCAGACCGTCCTGCGCGGCGCGCCCAGGAACGTGACCACCGAGATGGACCTGGCGTTGTGGGCGCTGGCCCGGCGGCTGCGCGAGGACCCGGAGGTGGCCGCCCGCTTCCTGGCCGAGCCGCCCGAGCTGCTGGCCCGCGAGCCGCTGCCGGCCCCCGTCCGCGCCTTCCTCGACGAGTACGGCCACCGCGCGGTCGCCGAGATCGACCTCGGCCTCCCCCGCTGGTCGGAGGACCCCACGCAGGTCATCGGCATGCTCGCCAACTACCTGCGCCTGGAGGATCCGGCCCTGGCCCCCGACGTGCTGTTCGCGAAGGGCGCGGCCGAGGCCGAGGCGATGGTCGAGGAGCTGGCCGGGCGGGTGGGCGGCCTGCGCGGCCGGGTGGTGCGCTTCGCGCTGGGCCGGGCCAGGCAGCTGGTCGGGGTGCGGGAGCTGCCGAAGTTCCTCATCGTGCGGATCTTCGCCGCGCTGCGCGCCCAATTGCTCGACGTGGGCCGCGAGCTGGCCGGCCGGGGGCTGCTCGACGCGCCCGGCGACGTGTTCTTCCTGACCCTGGCGGAGGCCAAGTCCGGCCGGGACCTGCGCGGGCGGGTCGCCGTCCGGCGCGAGCGCCACGAGCGGGAGCTGCGCCGCCGGCACGTGCCGCGGCTGTTGTTGTCGGACGGCACCGAGCCCGAGGCCGTCGCCTCCGGGCAGCCGGCCGAGGGCGCCCTGACCGGCTCGCCCGCCTCGCCCGGCCAGGTGACCGGCGTGGCCAGGGTGGTGCTCGATCCCGTGGGCGCGCGCCTGGAGCCCGGCGAGATCCTGGTCTGCCCGTCCACCGATCCCGGCTGGACGCCGCTGTTCCTGACCGCGGGCGGGCTGGTCATGGAGATGGGCGGGTCGAACTCGCACGGCGCGGTGGTGGCCCGCGAGTACGGCATCCCGGCCGTCGTCGGCGTCGCGCACGCGGTCGAACGGCTCCGTACGGGCCAGACCGTCACGGTGGACGGCACCGCGGGCACGGTCGCCTGAGGAGGCCGGGCCTTCCGGCGGTCCGGGAGGGCGGGAGGGCGCCGTCAGGGACGCGGGTTCCTCGGGCAGGACCGGATCATCGTCGGCGACAGCTGGTCGAGGCGGGAGCCGATCATCCGGGCCACCCCCTCGATGGTCTCGATGCCCGCCCCCTCCCCCGGCTGCTCGTCGGTCTGCACCGCCAGCAGCAGGTCGCGCCCCGGCCCGACGACGCGGCCGTAGCTGGTCACCGCCCAGGTGTTGTGGATGAACGGGCGTGGCGTCCAGCCGTTCTTCAACGCCACCCGGTCCACCGGACGGGCGGCCGCGCTGATCCCCCACGACTGGTCCTTGACCACGCGTCCCATCAGGCCGAGCACGAGGTCGCGGTCGCGGCCGGACAGGCCCTCGGCGCCCTCCACCAGCGCCCGGAGCAGGCGGATGCGGTCGGCGGGGCTGGTGTTGGTGCCGCCCCAGAAGACGCCGGGCCCCGGAACGGTCTCGGTCAGGCCCATACGCCGGTAGAACTCGCCCATCGCGCCGCCGACCCGGCCCCACAACGCGTCGGCCGCGCCGTTGTCGCTCTCGGTGATCATGCGCTCGGCCAGGTCGCGTTCCTCCTCGCCCAGGCCGCCGCGGCCGAGCACGAGCGCCGTCAGGATGTCCACCTTGACGCCGCTGGCGGTGATCATGTCGTGCTGGTGCTCGCCGCGGCCCAGGGTGATGCCGGTGTCGAGCTCCAGCATGCTGTAGGCGACCCGTCCCGGGCGTCTGGACAGGTACTGCTCGATGTCGTGGGCAAGCCGGTCGCGGGCCGCCCTCCCCGCCCTCTTGTCATGAAATTTCAGGACGCAACGGCCGACCGCCACCGGCGCCTTCCGCACACCGGGCACCTCCGGCAGCCGTCCGGTCGCGCACCCGGCCGCGCCTCCGGCCGCGAGCCCCCAAACCACCACGACAGCCGGCCATCTCCACCACACGCGCAAACCCCCGTGATCGTCACGTCCCGGGGGTTTTGATCACTTTCTGCCCAGTGGCGGCATTGGTCACACCCCGCCCGTCAGGGCAGGAGCACCACCTTGCCGACAGTTCGCCGTCCGGCCAGGTCGGCCACGGCCCGGCCCGCCTCCGCCAGCGGGTACTCGCCGCCCACCAGCGGCCGCAGCCGCCCGGCCGCGGTCAGCGCGAGCAGCTCGCCCAGCGGGGGCCCTACCATCTCCCGCCGCCCCCGCAGCGGACGCAGCCAGAACCCGAGGACGGCGAGGTTGCCCGCGGTGAGCCGGCCGACCTCGACCGGCCGGGCCTGCTCCCCCGACGACGACCCGTAGCTGACCAGCCGCCCGAAGGGGGCGAGCACGGTCAGCGCCGCGTCGAAGACCGCGCCGCCCACGGCGTCGAGCACGACGTCCACCGGCCGGTCGCCGTTGGCCTCGATGACGCGCTCGGCGTACCCGTCGGCCGCGCCGTCCACGGCGGCGTCCGCGCCGAGGTCGAGGGCGAGCGAACGTTTGTCCTCGGTGGAGGCGGTGGCGATCACGCGTCCGGCGCCGAACACCTTGGCGAGCTGCACGGCCAGGCTGCCGACGCCGCCCGCGCCGGAGTGGACGACCACGCTCTCGCCCTCCCTGAGCCGCGCCGACGAGCGCAGCAGGTGCCAGGCGGTGAGCCCCTGGACGAGCAGCGCCAGCGCCTCCCCCGCCCGCAGCGAGCCGGGCACCACCACGACGTCGCCCTCGTCCAGGACGGCCCTGGAGGCGTAGCCGTTGGCGGTGAAGCCCATCACCCGCCGCCCCCGGGGATCGAGCCCGACGACCTCGCTGCCGGGGATGTGCGGCAGGCGGTCGGGGGCGGAGTAGTGGCCGGAGATCTGCCGCACGTCGGCGAAGTTCAGCCCGGCGGCCTCGACGTCGACCAGCACCTGGCCCGGTCCCACGACCGGGTCGGGCACCTCGGCCTCTTCGAGCACCTCCGGGCCGCCGAAGCGGGTGAACTGGATGGCACGCATGAATCCCCCCATTCCGCGCGATACCCCCCAGCGTAGACGTCAGTCTCCGGAGCCGCCCGGCCGGAGGTGCTCGGCGAGGAAGTCCGCGGTGGCGTCCACGCCCTGCGAGACGTACGGCTCGCGGTCGTAGAGGTCGATGTGCTGCTTGGCGTCCACCCAGACGAGCCTCTTGGGCTGGTCGAGCCGCTTGAACGCCTCCTCGGCCCCCTCCGGCGGGCAGAACCTGTCGATCACGCCGTGCACGATCAGGGCGGGCTTCGGCGACAGGAAGTCGGCGCCCATCATGTTGTCCATGGTGATCAGCTCGCGCAGCCCGGCCCGGGTCACCGCGTTCCGCCAGGAGGCGGAGGCGCCGCGCTCGGTGCCGTAGTAGGCGAACGGCTCGTCGCCCGGCATCGCGGCCTCGCCCTCCTCGGCCACGGCGGGCAGGTACTCGACCGGGCCGCCCCGGTCCTGCCGTTCCAGCACGCCGGCGAACCCGGCCAGCGCCGCCTGGTAGTCCATGCCGGACCGCATCGTGTACGGGTTGTTGTAGGCCCCGGCGATGCCCGCGAACGCCCGTACGCGCGGGTCGAAGGCGGCGAACCTCAGCGCGTACCCGGCGCCCAGGCAGATGCCGACCGCGCCGATCAGGTCGCCGTCCACCTCGGGGCGCGAGCGCAGCAGCGACACCGCCGCCCGCAGGTCGGCCAGCTTGCCCTGCGGATCCTCGTGCCCGCGCGGCTCGCCGCCGGACTCGCCCCAGTTGCGGTGGTCGAAGGACAGCGTCACGTAGCCGCGCCGGGCCAGCCGTTCGGCGTACAGGCCGGTGACCTGGTCGCGCACCCCGGTGAACGGCCCGGTGAGCACCAGCCCCGGCCAGGGGCCCGTGCCCTCGGGCGTGCGCAGGTCACCGGTCAGGCGCACGCCGTCGGCGGCGAACTCGACTTTCATGGTGACAAGTGTGCGCCAGGCCCGCGGCGGGCGGGCCCGGCGCCCCCTCGGATCACCGGATCAGGAGTCGAACCCGAGGCCCATCCTGTCGAGCGTGCGCAGCCACAGGTTGCGCCTGCCCTGATGCTGGTCGGCCTGGGCGATCGACCACCGGGTGAACTGGATCACCCCCGACCGGACCGGCTCGGGCGGGAACGGGACCGGCTTCTCCTTGACCATCCGCAGCTCGGTCCGCTCGGTGGCCTCCCCCGACAGCAGGTCCAGCATCACGTTCGCGCCGAACCTGGTGGCTCCGACGCCCATGCCGGTGTAGCCCACGGCGTAGGCCAGCCGGCCGCCGTGCGCCGTGCCGTAGAAGGCGCTGAAGCGGCTGCAGGTGTCGATCACGCCGCCCCAGCGGTGCGTGAAGCGCACCTCGGACAGCTGCGGGAACGTGGTGGCGAAGTGCTCGGCGAGCTTGACGAACGTCTCGTCGCGCTGCTCGTACTCCGGCTTGACCAGGCCGCCGTTGTAGTAGACCGCGTCGTAGCCGCCCCACAGGATGCGGTTGTCGTCGGTGAGCCGGTAGTAGTGGAACTGGTTGCCCGAGTCGCCGACGCCCTGCCGGTTGTGCCAGCCCACCTCGGCGAGCTGGGCCGCGGTCAGCGGCTCGGTCATCAGGGCGTAGTCGTACACCGGGACGACGAAGTGCTTGAGCCTGCGCAGCAGGGGCGGGAAGACCCCCGTGCCCAGCGCCACCCGGCGACCCGTCACCGACCCGTACGGGGTGCGCAGGGTGATCGTCGTGCCGTCGTCGCGCAGCGAACGCACCGGACTGCGCTCGAAGACCCGTACGCCGAGCCGCAGGCACGCCTCGCGCAACCCCCAGGCCAGCCGCGCCGGGTCCAGCATGGCGCAGCCGCTGCGCTCCCACAGGCCGCCCAGGTAGGTCGGCGAGTTGACCTCGGCCCGCACCTGCCGCTCGTCCATGGGCACGTAGTCGAGCCCGAGCTCGGAGATCAGGTCCAGGTGTTCGCCCAGCGAGTCGAGCTGCCACGGCTCGGTGGCCACGTGCAGCTCTCCGGTGCGCTCGAAGGAGCAGTCGATGCCGTGCCGCTCCAGCGTGCGCTCGATCTCGTCGAGGTTGTCCACGCCCATGCGTTCGAGGCGGCCGATGTCCTCCGGCCACCGTTCCAGGCCGTTGGCCAGGCCATGGGTGAGGGTCGCCATGCAGAACCCGCCGTTGCGGCCGGTCGCCGCCCAGCCGATCCTGCGTCCTTCGAGCAGGACCACGTCCAGCGAAGGGTCACGTTCCTTGGCCATCAGGGCCGTCCAGAGCCCCGAGAAGCCTCCGCCGACGACGACCAGGTCGGCGTCGGTGTTTCCGATGAGCCGCGCGCGCGGCTCGGGTCTGGCCGGGCTGTCCAGCCAGTACGGCTTGCGCTCCGCGTCAGCCAGCGCCTTCAGCGGATCCACAAATCCCACTTCCCTACGAAAGTCTCAGTTGTTCTTTGTTGATTGCGGGATCCAAAAGCATGATGTGATCACGCGCGGGTTCCCCCCGCCGAAATCCGATCTCGCCTCCCTGTTCTTGGTCGGAATACACCAATCCCCCCGCCGGATCGCGGGGGGAAAGCCTGTTGGAGCAGATCCTAGGCGCGGCGTCTTGCGGCCACGGCGTTCGCCACGGCGATCAGCACACCGATCCCGAAGATGAGCGTACCCATCACGTTGACCTGCGGTGGAATGCCGGTCTTCACCGCACCCACGATCCACAGGGGGAAGGTGACGGTCGAGCCGTTGACGAAGCTCGTCACCACGTAGTCGTCGATCGACAGCGCGAAGGAGAGCATCGCGCCCGCGAGCACGCCCGGCATGATCGAGGGCAGCGTCACCTGCCGGAACGTGCCCCAGGCGGTCGCGCCGAGGTCCTTGGCCGCCTCCTCCAGCGACGGGTCGAGCGTGATGACCCGCGCCCTGACCGTCACCACGACGAAGGAGAGCGAGAACAGCACGTGCGCGACGATGATCGTGTTGCCGTCGCGCGGCACGTTGCCGGAGACGAACAGCGACAGCAGCGAGGCCCCCATCACCAGCTCCGGCGTGGAGATGGCGGCGAAGACCAGGAAGTTCGTGGCGCCGAGGCCGCGGAAGCGGTGCCGGCCGACGGCCAGGCCCAGCATCGTCCCGATGACGACCGTGATCACGGTGCTGACCAGGGCGATCACGATGGAGTTGCGCAGCGCCGTGGTCAGGTCGGAGATCTCGAAGAGCTCGCCGTACCACTTGAGGGTGAAGCCCTGCCAGCTCGTGTTCGACTTGCTCTTCTTGTCGTTGAAGCCGAACAGGATCATGACCGCGATCGGCGACGACAGCCACAGGATGATCAGCCAGGTGTAGACGTGCAGCAGGCGGTCGCCGAACCTGCCCCGCGCGCCCCTGCTCATTGCTCGCTCGCCGCTCATCGCGCCGCCGCCTCCAGGACGTTCTCGGTGCCGAGCGCGCGGGCGTAGACGAAGATGCCCACCAGCAGGATCGCCATCAGCGTGAACGACAGCGCCGAGGCGGTCGGGTAGTCGAGGTTGGTCAGGTACTCGGTCTGGATGATGTTGCCGATCATGGTGTTGGCCGTGCCGCCGAGGATCTGCGCGTTGACCGGGTCGGCGGTCGCGGGCACGAACGTCATCAGCACCCCGGCGAAGACGCCGGGCAGCGACAGCGGCAGCACCACCCGGCGGAAGGCCCCGGCGCGGGTGGCGTACAGGTCCTGGGCCGCCTCCACCACCCGCGGGTCCACCCGCTCCAGGGCCACGTAGATCGGCAGGATCATGAACGGCAGGAAGTTGTAGGTGAGCCCGCCCACCACGGCCACGGTCGTGGCCAGCACGTGGAAGCCCTCCGGCAGCAGCCCCCAGCCCTTCAGCGTCCCGAACAGGATGCCGTTGTCGGCCAGCAGGAAGTTCCACGAGATCGTCCGCAGCACGAACGAGACGAAGAACGGCAGCAGCAGCAGGAACAGGTACACCGACTTGCGGCTGCCGCCCTTGAAGGCGATCCAGTACGCCACCGGGTACCCGATCACCAGCATGGCCACCGTGGCCAGGCCGCCGTACAGGAGCGAGCGCAGCAGCTGGTCGCTGTACCTGCCGAGCGCGTCGGCGTAGTTGGAGAAGCTGAACGTCATCGCATAGCCGTCGATGGCGTTGCCCGTCTGGAGCGAGACCGACGCCATCGCCACCATGGGCACGATCAGGAAGATCGCCAGCCACAGCCAGCTCGGCAGGGCGAGCAGGTAGGGGGTGAGCCGTTTCATGGCTATGCCTGGGTGATCGACTGGAAGATGGAGTTGAACACCTGCTCCTGCTGGGTGGTCAGCGTGGTGTAGGTGCGCAGCTTGGCGTAGTCGGCCTCCGAGGGGAACATGAGCGAGCTGTCCACCATGTCCTCCAGGGCCTTCTTGTCCTCGCCCTTGGCCGTCGTGGCCTTCTCGCGCATGAGGTCCTGCACGGCCGGCACCGGGGTGACGAACTGGATGAACTCGTCGAGTTCGGCGGCCACCGCGGGCTGGTACAGGTAGTCCATGAGGGTGAGCGCGTCCACGGGGTTGGCCGCGCCCTTGGGGATGAGCATGTTGTCGGTCCAGATCGTGCCGCCCTCCGCCGGCACCACGAACTTGACCGGCTCGCCGGCGAGCTGCCGCTGGAAGACGTCGCCCGACCAGGCCATGGTCAGCCAGACGTCGCCCTTGGAGACCGCGTCGATGTAGCTCTGGTCGTAATATTTCCGGACGATTCCCGCGTCACGCTGCTGCTTGAGCTTCTCCCCGGCCTTCTTCCAGTCGGCCTCGGTCGACTTCTCCGGATCGACGCCCAGCGCGAACATGCCGAAGTTGCCGATCTCCTGCGCGTCGGCCATCATCCCGACCCGCCCCTTGTACTTGGGGTCGAACAGGGCCTCGATGCTGGTGATGTCGTCCTTGACGTACTTGGTGTTGTACGCGATGCCGGTCACGCCCGAGGAGTAGGGCATCGTGTACTGGTTGCCCGGGTCGTAGGCGCGTTCCTTGTACTTCTCACCGGCGTTGGCCAGGAAGTTCGGCATCCGGCTGTGGTCGAGCGGCACGATGTAGCCGAGCTCGACCATGTGCTGGAGCTGCACGCCGTTGGTCATCACGATGATGTCGTAGCCGAGCGACTGGCCGGCGCGGAGCACGGGGTCGGCCTTGCCGAAGAACTCCGCGTTCTCCTGGATGACCTCCTTGTACTCCACGGAGATCCCGGTGGTCTGGGTGAACTTCTTCAGCGGGGCCTGGTCCTCGGGCATGTACTCGGGCCAGTTGGCGAAGACGAGCTTGCCGTGCTTGCTCTGCTTGGACCAGTAGTCCTGGACGGCGTCGGCCTTCGGAGGGGCGGCCTTCTGGCCCTGGACGCCGCAGGCGGCGAGCGCGAGGCCGGCGGCGGACAGGCCGGTGACACGGAAGAAGTCGCGGCGGGTGCGGGGCTGGGTCATGCCCCTCAGGAGGGCGGGGGTGATCTGGCGGGGGTTCATGGGGTGCTATCAACTTCCAATCACATAAGAGTGCTGCGCCTCCCACGACAGCCACACGGAGTCGCCCCGCTCCGCGGTCGCCGTCGCGTCATGCGCGTTCTGCTCGAACACGGTGATGTCGGCCCCGTCGGCGAGCTTCACCGCGTAGCTGTTGGAGGTGCCCAGGTAGACCATCTCCGTGACGGTCCCGGGGACGGCGCTCAGCCCGGGTCCCGGCTCGTCCGCGCAGATCGTGATCTTCTCGGGGCGGACGGTCACCGTCACGTCGCCCTCGTGGTCCGGCACCAGCACCCGGCCGCCGCCGATCGCCAGCACCCCGCCGGTCACCGTCCCGGTGATCAGGTTGGAGGTGCCGATGAACCCCGCCACGAACGCGGTGGCCGGCCGTTCGTAGATCTCCCGCGGGCTCGCCAGCTGCTCGACCAGCCCGTCGTTCATCACGGCGATCCTGTCGCTCATGGTCAGAGCCTCGTTCTGGTCGTGCGTCACGTACACGAACGTGATGCCGACCTCGCGCTGGATGCGCTTGAGCTCGATCTGCATGGCCTGGCGCAGCTTGAGGTCGAGCGCGCCCAGGGGCTCGTCGAGCAGCAGCGCCCGCGGCCGGTTGACCAGCGCGCGGGCCAGCGCCACGCGCTGCTGCTGGCCGCCGGACATCTCGCGCGGCCGGCGCTTCTCCCGGCCGGTCAGGTCGACGATCTCCAGCATCTCGCCGACCCGCCGCCGGATCTCCTCCGGCGGCGTCTTGCGCTGCTTCAGGCCGAACGCCACGTTGTCCCACACGCTCATGTGCGGGAACAGGGCGTAGGACTGGAAGACCATGTTGACGTCGCGCTTGTTCGGCGGGACGTCGGTGACGTCCTTGCCGTGCAGCCTCACGAGCCCTTTGGTGGGCTCCTCGAAGCCGGCGATCATCCTCATGGTCGTGGTCTTGCCGCATCCGGACGGGCCGAGGAGGGAGAAGAACTCCCCCTCGGCGATGTCCAGCGACACACCCTTGACCGCCTGGACGACCTCGCCGTGCGAGAGGTACTCCTTGACGACGTCCTCAAGCTGAATCGCGGATAGCTCGGTCATGTCCAGGGTTCGTCCTTATTCGCCGATGTAGTGCATGACGTGCTTGACCCTGGTGTAGTCGTGCAGACCGAACACCGACAGGTCCTTGCCGTACCCGGAGTGCTTGAAGCCGCCGTGCGGCATCTCCGAGACGAACGGGATGTGCGTGTTGACCCAGACCACGCCGAAGTCGAGGCGGTTCGACATGCGCATGGCGCGGCCGTGGTCGGAGGTCCACACCGAGCTGGACAGGCCGTACTTCACGTCGTTGGCCTTGGCCAGCGCGTCGGCCTCGTCGGTGAACGTCTGGACGGTGATGACGGGGCCGAAGACCTCGTTCTGCACCATCTCGTCGTCCTGCCGCAGGCCGTCCACGACGGTCGGGGCGAAGAAGTAGCCCTTGTCGCCGACCCGGTTGCCGCCGGTGAGCACCTTGGCGTGGCCGGGGACCCGGTCGATGAAGCCCTGGACCCTGGCGAGCTGGTTCTCGTTGTTGAGCGGGCCGTAGAGCGCTTCCTCGTTGTCCAGGTCGCCGGTCACGGTCGCGGCGGCGGCCTCGGTCAGCGCGGCCACGAACTCGTCGTGCACGCTCTCCTGGACGAGCACGCGGCAGGCCGCGGTGCAGTCCTGGCCGGCGTTGTAGAGACCGGCGCCGGCGATGTCGGCGGCGGCCTTGGCGAGGTCCTTGACGTCCTCGAAGACCACGACCGGCGCCTTGCCGCCGAGCTCCAGGTGCACCCGCTTGAGGTCGTCGGCGGCGCTCTTGGCGACCGCCATGCCCGCGCCGACGGACCCGGTGATCGCCACCATGGCGGCGGTCGGGTGGCCCACGACGAGCGCGCCGGTCTCGCGGTCGCCGGTGACGACGTTGAAGACGCCGGGCGGCAGCACCGAGCCGACGATCTCGGCCAGCTTGAGCGTGGAGGCCGGGGTGGTGTCCGACGGCTTGAGGACGATCGTGTTCCCGGCGGCCAGCGCCGGGGCGATCTTCCACACGGCCATCATCATCGGGTAGTTCCAGGGGGTGACCTGGCCGACGACGCCGATGGGCTCGTGCCTGATGACGCTGGTGTGCTCGGCGAGGAACTCCCCGGCCGTGGGCCCCTCCAGGGTGCGCGCGGCGCCGGCGAAGAAGCGGAAGTGGTCGGCCGCTACCGGCGTCTCGTCCTCGGCCATGCGGGCGCGGGGCTTGCCGGTGTTGAGGCACTCGGCCTCGTTGATCTCGTCGGCCCGGGCGTCGATCGCGTCGGCGACCTTGAGCAGCAGGTTCGCCCGCTCACCGGGGGTGGTCCGACCCCACGACTCGAACGCGGCGGCCGCCGCGGCGTAGGCCGCGTCGACGTCCTCGACGCCGGAGATCGGGGCCTGAAGGTAGGCCTCTCCCGTGCAAGGGTCGATGATGTCGGAGAACCGGCCGCTCTGGGCGTCCACGAACTCACCGTTGATGAAGTTCTGCAGACGGGTGGTCAATGCACGACCTCCTCGTTGAGGTGGCTGAGATGCCGCGACTCTTACAGAGCAGATGCATCTGGACAAGGGATTTCGTGGTGAAGATATCAAATTGCTACGAATTCGCTTGACACACCGCCAAGAACTGACAACATGTCGCACCAGGACGGCAATCGAGCGGGAACGCCCCCGTAACGCCGGACCGCTAGGAGGATTCCTCTGACATGACGACGCCGCCCCGCGTACGACGAAACAACGCCAGTTCCGGGCCCGTCGTGCTCGACGATCTCTCCAAGCAGATCATCGAGCAGCTCCAGTCAGACGGGCGCATGCCCTACGCGGCGATCGGCAAGGCCGTCGGGCTCTCCGAGGCCGCGGTCCGTCAGCGCGTCCAGCGGTTGCAGGACGCCGGGGTGATGCAGATCGTCGCGGTCACCGACCCCCTCACCCTCGGCTTCCCCCGCCAGGCGATGATCGGGGTCAACTGCGAGGGCGACCTGGAGTCGGTGGCCGACGAGCTGTCGGCCATCGAGGAGATCGACTACGTGGTGCTCACGGCGGGCTCCTTCGATGTGATCGTCGAGGTGGTCTGCGAGGGCGACGGGCACCTGCTGGAGATCCTCAGCAAGATCCGGGCCATCCCCGCCGTCCGGGCCACGGAGTCGTTCGTGTACCTGAAGCTGCGCAAGCAGTCGTACTCCTGGGGCACGCGCTAACCGATCCGCGCCACGGCCCGCACGGGCGCGCCGTCGGCGCCGTCGAGCCGCAGCGGCATCATCCAGACCTCGATCGGCCGCCCCCGGGCCTGGGCGTCCAGCAGCCGGTCGAGGCCGGTGAGGTTCTCGGCGATCACGGCGTGCGCCCCGCACAGGACGCGGTGGGCCGGGAAGTCGTCGGCTGGCGTGGGATCGACGCTCAGCGCGTCGATGCCGACCGTGCGCACGCCCCGCTCGACCAGCAGCGTGGCGGCCTCCTCGGTGAGGAAGGGGTGGCCCAGGTACGACTCGCCACCCCAGTGGGCCGACCAGCCGGTCGCGACCAGCACGATCGGCGCCTGGCCGCCGGACGGCCGGGCCGGGCCGTCGAGCAGCCCGGCCCCGATCGGCGACCGGGGCGCGAGCCCCCGGGCGTCGGCCACCACGGCGGGCCCGGCGAAGCGGGACAGCGGCAGGGCGCCGAGCGCCGGCAGCGCGTCGTCGATGTGGAAAGGGGCGTCGACGTGGGTGCCCGACTGCGAGCCGAGGTGCAGGCCCAGCACGTTGACGCCGTCGCGGGCGACGGTGAGCGCCGGGGCGACCGAGACCTCGGGGTCGCCCGGATAGACGGGCATCCCGGTCTCGACGGGCACCGACAGGTCGACGAGTTCCATCACGCCATCGATTCTGCCGCGTCCACGATGGGCAGGATCGGTGTGTCGGCCGAGCGCACCAGGCGCGGGCCGCGCGGGCCGTACACCTCGCGCGGTTCGGGGAAGAGCGCGAGCAACGCCAGGTAGAGCACGGCCGCGACCGCGAGGCCCAGCGGCAGCGAGACGTCCACGCCGCCGGCCAGGTCTCCCAGCGGCCCGACGAACTGGCCGGGCAGGTTCACGAACATCAGCGCCACGGCGGCCGCGAGCAGCCACGCCGTGAGGCCGCGCCAGTTCCAGCCGTGGGTGAACCAGTACCGCCCGCCGCGCTGCCGCCGGTTGAAGACCTGCAGGGCGTCGGGGTCGTACCAGCCTCTGCGGGTCACGTAGCCGAGCATCATGATGACCATCCAGGGGGCGGTGCAGGTGATGATCAGCGTGGCGAACGTGGAGATGCTGGCCGTCAGGTTGGCCGCGAAGCGCCCGACGAAGATGAACACGATCGACAGGGTGCCGATGAAGACGGTCGCCTGCACCCGGGAGAAGCGCGGGAACACGCTGGAGAAGTCGAGCCCGGTCCCGTACAGGGAGGTGGTGCCGGTGGACATGCCGCCGATCAGCGCGATCAGGCAGACCGGGACGAAGTACCAGGCCGGCGAGATCGCCAGCAGCCCGCCCACGTAGTTGGGCGCGGCCGGGTCGACGTACTCGGCGGCCTTGGCGGCGATGATCGAGGCGGTGGCCAGCCCGAAGAAGAACGGCAGGATGGTGGCGATCTGCGACAGGAAGGCCGCCGCCATCACGCGGGAGCGCGGGGTGGCGGCCGGGATGTAGCGGGACCAGTCGCCCAGGAAGGCGCCGAAGGACACGGGGTTCGACAACACGATCAGCGCCGCGCCGATGAACGACGGCCAGAACAGCGGGTCGCCGGCCGCCAGCGTCCCGGGATAGGACGGGTCGAAGTCCCCGGCGAAGGCGAACAGCCCGAGCACGAACAGCAGCGACGCCGCCGCGACCGCGATCTTGTTGACGAACAGCATGAAGCGGAAGCCGTACACGCAGACCACGAGGACGAGCAGGGCGAAGACGGCGTAGGCCACCCCGTAGGACAGGTCGGTGTCGGGCAGCCCGACGAGCCGGTGCGCGCCGCCCACCAGCGCGTCGCCGGACGACCACACCGAGATCGAGAAGAACGCGATGGCGGTCAGCAGCGACAGGAACGAGCCGACCACCCGGCCGTGCACGCCCAGGTGGGCCGAGGAGGAGACGGCGTTGTTGGTGCCGTTGAGCGGCCCGAACAGCGACAGCGGGGCCAGGATCAGCGCCCCGACCACCAGGCCGAGCACGGTGGCCGCGAGCCCCTGCCAGAACGACAGGCCGAACAGGATGGGGAAGGCGCCCAGCACGCAGGTGGCGAACGTGTTCGCGCCCCCGAAGGCGACCCGGAACAGGTCGAACGGCCCGGCGGTGCGGTCGGCGTCGGGGATGCGCTCGACGCCGTAGGTCTCGATCTCGGTGATGCTCATGTCTTCTCCTGCATCGCCAGCAGGCTGACGAGGTCGTAGGCCACGTGGGAGGCGGCGACCGAGGTGATCTCGGCGTGGTCGTAGGCGGGGGCCACCTCGACCACGTCGGCCCCGATCAGGCGGCAGCCGGCCAGACCGCGGAGGATCTCCAGCAGCTCCCGGCTGGTGAGCCCGCCGGCCTCCGGCGTGCCGGTGCCGGGGGCGTGGGCGGGGTCGAGCACGTCGATGTCGACGGAGACGTAGAGCGGGCGGTCGCCGACGCGCTGCCGCAGCACGTCGATGACCTCGTCCAGGCCGCGGCGCAGCACGTCGGCGGCGGTCAGGATGCCGAAGCCGAGCCGCCGGTCGTCCTCCAGGTCCTTCTTGCCGTACAGCGGGCCCCGGATGCCGACGTGGCTCAGCGCCTCGGTGTCGAGCAGGCCCTCCTCGACCGCCCGGCGGAAGGGGGTGCCGTGGGTGTACTCGGCGCCGAAGTAGGTGTCCCAGGTGTCGAGGTGCGCGTCGAAGTGCAGCAGCGCCACCGGGCCGTGCTTCCTGGCCGCCGAGCGCAGCAGCGGCAGCGCGATCGTGTGGTCGCCGCCGATGGTGACCAGCCGGGCGTCCAGTTCGTCGGCCGCGGCCTCGATGGTCTCGACGGCCTCGCCGATGTCGAACGGGTTCGCCGCGATGTCACCGGCGTCGGCGACCTGGACGCGCTCGAACGGCGAGACGTCCAGCCCCGGATGGTAGGGCCGCAGCAACCGGCTGGCCTCCCGTACGGCGGCGGGGCCGAACCGGGCGCCCGGACGGTAGGACACGCCCGCGTCGAAGGGCACGCCCACGACGGCCACGTCCGCCCGCTCGACCTGGTCGAGCCGGGGCAGCCGGGCGAAGGTGGCGGGCCCGGCGAAACGCGGGACCCGAGAGGAGTCAACGGGACCGATGTGCATGCTCGTCAGTGTTCGTCACGCCTCTGACCTGCGGCAATTGTTACTCCCACAAAGTAATACGGTGTGTGTTGTGGCTGACCACAAGCTGACGGTCGAAGACCTTCTCCGCTCCCCCGCTCTCCAGCTCCGCGTGCTCGCCGGCGAGGCCGGGCTGTCCCGCTCGGTCTCGTGGGCGCACGTCAGCGAGCTGGCCGATCCGACGCCCTGGCTGCTCGGCGCCGAGGTCATCATGACGACCGGGCTCGCGCTGCCGCGCCCGGCCGCCCGGCAGCGCGCCTACCTCGAACGCCTCGACGACGCGGGGGTCTCGGCGCTCGCCCTGTCGGCCCAGTTGCACGTCCCGCCGCTGCACCAGGCGTTCTTCGAGGCCGCCGAGGAGCGCGGCATGCCGGTGCTGGAGGTGCCGCTCGCGGTGCCGTTCATCGCCGTCTCGCAGGAGGTGGCGGCGGCGCTCCAGGAGGACGCCAGCCACCGGCTGGGCGCCCAGCTCCAGGTGTTCGGCGCGCTGCGCTGGCTGGCCGCCGAAGACCTCGACACCGTCACCCTGTTCAAGCGCCTGGAACGGCTGTCCGGCTACGACGTCTACCTGTGCACGCCGCAGGGCCGGCCGTTGCTGCCCGGCGTGCCGGTGCCGGCGCTCGACGTGCTGCCCGCCGAGCCCGACGCGCCGCCCACGATCCCGGGCGGCTTCGCGCTGCCGGTGCCGGCGCCCGGCGGCCCCGCCGGGTTCCTGGTGGCCTTCGAGCGGGAGGGCGCGCGGCCCGCCGGGCTGGCCGTGGTCCAGCACATCGCCACCGTGGCCGCCCTCCAGGTCGCCATGGCCAGGCACGAGCGCGAGACGCTGCGCCGCGAGGGCGCCGAGACGCTGGCCGAGCTGCTCCAGGACGTGCTCGACCCGCCCGCGGCCCGGCGCCGGCTGGCCAGGATGGGCCTGCCCCTGGAGACCGGGTCGGTGCTGCTGGTCGTGCGGCACGCGCCCGACGACGCGCTGCGCCGGGCGGTGGGCGAGCTGCCGCACCTGCTGCTGCGGCGCGGCGACGACCACTACCTGCTGGGGCCGCCCGAGCTGGGGCCGGCGGTGGCCGCCGTGCCCGGGGTCAGCGCGGGGGTGAGCCGGCCGTTCCCGCCGGGCGAGTCGTTGCGGGTCGCCCAGCGCGAGGCCGTGTGGGCGGCCGCGCACGCCGCCGAGTCGGGCAAGGCGCTGGTCCACTACGGCGACGACACCACCGGCCGCTGGCTGCCCGACGACCCCTCGACGCTGTCGGCCCTGGTCGACCACGTGCTGGGCGAGGTGCTGGCCTACGACGAGGCCCACGACTCGCGGCTGCTGCTGTCGGTGCGCACGTGGATGGAGCGCAACCGCCACGTCGAGGACGCGGCGGCGGCGCTGCACGTCCACCCCAACACGCTGGCCTACCGGCTGCGCCGGTTCGCCGCGCTGAGCGGGCGCGACCTGTCGTCCAGCGCGGCGTTCGCGGAGGTCTGGCTGGCCGTGCGCGCGGCCCGCCAGCTCGGCCTGTGCTAGGGCCGTGGGGTCAGCGGAGCTGGACGGTGGCGATCTCCCACGGCCTCAGCGGCAGCCTGAGGGTGCCGTCCGCCGTCTCCAGCGGCTCGCCGGGGCTGCCGGTCAGGCCGGCCCGCCTGGCCCGGGTGAAGGCCCCCCGCACCACGGCCTCGGTGCCGGACGCGGTGAGCGCCACCAGGCGCAGCTCGTGCCAGTCGTCGCGGCGGCGCAGCGAGCTCATCGTCACGCCCTGACCGGACACCGACAAGCCGTGCGCCGCCGGCGGCGGGGTCAGGTCGCGGTCGCCGCCGCCCGGCACCACCAGCAGGTCGTGCCGGTACAGCTCCGCCTGCGGCGGCACGTCCCGCCAGTCCAGGTACGGCATCAGCGCCAGCGACACGGTGTGCGGCCCGCGTGACTGCGCGGCGGGGGTCGGCAGTTGCGGGCCGGCGGGCTCGGGGCGCAGCCTGTTGTGGTTGCGCGACAGGTAGCCGACCGAGCGCAGCAGCGTGAGGGCCAGCTCGTATCCGTCGTCCAGCAGCTCGTACTCGGTGACGTGCTCCAGCAGCGCGGCGACGCCGCCGGCGGCCACCCAGCCGGAGGCGGGGAAGGTGGGCAGCGGGGTCTCGCCGCAGCCGCCCTCCGCCTCCAGCTCCCGCCGCACGATCGCGAACTGCCCCTCGGCCAGCGAATGGTCGGCCCGCCTGGGCAGCGGCACGTGCAGCCGCACCCGGTGGTCCGCGCACCGGTTGTCGAACGACACCCGCAGCCGGACGAACGGCTCGCCCGCCCGCAGCTCGACCCGCATGGTGACCACGACGTCCTCGGTCGCGCCGGTGCGCGCGGGCGGCGGCAGCTCCGGCGTGTTCGGGACGGCCTCGCCCGCCGCCGGCCACAGGTAGACCCGGGTGATCTCCACGGCGGCGACGAGCGGGCCGCCTTCGATGATCTCCGCCTCGATCGAGATCGGCTCGGACACGACCAGGTCGTCGGCGGGTGGCGCGTGGTTGTAGGTGTCGCCGGAGTCGCCGCCGTCCTCGATGCGGCCCACGCCGGTGATCGTCCGGCCGTCCTCGCCGAACAGGCCGAGGGTGCCGTCGGGCTCGATCTCGACCCGCAGCAGCCCGTTGTCCATCACCGTGGAGCTGACCTTGATGGGCAGGACGCCGGTGTCGGAGGAGAGCCAGCAGTCCTGGTGGTGGCCGTTGTTGCGGACCTCCGCCAGCGGAGCGGGGTACGTGGGCTCGGGCGGGCCTGGGCGCAGGCTCGTGTGGCCGAGCGCGGGCACCTCGACGAAGGCGGCGACCGTGCTCCGGACCTCGGCCTCGACGCGGACGTAGGTCACGCCGTCGAGCGCGCGGCGCACCTCGGCCTGGTCGAACGGCCCGCGCGGCTCCCTGCCCACGGTGATGAGGAGGGTGTCGTCGAACACCTGCCAGCCGATGATGTGCTGGCCGTACAGCTCGGTGCCGTGCACGAAGCCCAGCACGGTGAGGGGGTCGATGCGCTCGTCCAGCAGCAGCACCGGCGCGCAGTCGAGGGGCTGGGTGGGCACCGCCGCGCCGGAGGGGTCCACCAGCGGCCCGCTGCCGCCGGCCACGTCGGCGATCACCACGCCGCTGCGCACGGCCGGCGTCGGGTTGACGACGAGCACGCCGTCGGCCGGCACCGCCGCCGCCAGCCGCGTGGTCACCATGTCGCGGACGGCCTGCCCGAGCTGCTCGGCCTCGGCGATGCGGGCGGCGACCTGCTGGGCGGTCTCGTCCACGCCGCAGCCGGTGACCGAGTCGTGGCCGCTGGCCTCCACCAGCCGCCGCCAGGCCATGTCGAGGAACCGGCCGGGCCACGGGCCGCCCCAGAGCGTGGCCAGGGGCTCGGCGTAGCGCTCGACCATGCGCTCGGCCCGGCCCATGGCCTGCTTGACGGCGGCGCGGACGGAGATGACGCCGGGCAGGATGTTGGCGCGGGCGTGCGAGCGCAGCTCGCCGACGACCTGCGGCAGCCCCGCGGTGTCACCCGAGAATTTCTCGATATATCCAGACAAGGTGTCCATGCGGGCGCCGACGGCCGCCACCATCTCCGGCAACCCGCGCACGGGAGCCGAGTGGTCGGCGCCGTACATGGCCAGCAGCTCGCCCTCGGGGCCGTGCCAGGCGCGCATGGCGGCGACGAACTCCGCCGCCCGCTCCTCCAGCCCCTTGGCGTCGGAGAACAGGTGGGCGCCGTTGCCGTAGCCGCCCTCGGGCAGGTACTGGGTGCGGATCGCGGTGCCGTCGGGGGCCACCCAGGCGAAGGCGTCGGTCGTCACCGACGCCGGCACCCCGCGGTAGACGCAGGCGTGCTCCAGACCGGCCAGCCGCAGGATCTGCGGCATCTGGGCGGTGTGACCGAACATGTCCGGCAGGTAGCCCACCCGCATCGCGCCGCCGAGCTCGTCCGCGCCGGCCAGCCCGAGTTCGAGGTTGCGCACGATGTTCTCGCCCGAGCACAGGAACTCGTCGAGCAGGATCTGCCACGGCCCGACCGCCAGCCGCCCGGACGCGACGAGCGCCGCGACGCGGTGCCGGTTCTCCGGGCGCACCTCCAGGTAGTCGTCCACGCAGGCGAGCTGGCCGTCGAGGGTGAAGTGGTAGGCGGGCTCGCGTTCCATGGTGTCGAGCACCTCGTCGAGGAGGTCCACCAGCCGCAGCCTGAAGCGCTGGAACGGCTCGTACCACTCCCTGTCCCAGTGCGTGTGCGGTACGACCACTATGTCCATGCCGCCGCCTCCCCTCCGATGGGCAGCCGATGCTGGACGGCGTAGCGGGCGGCGATCCGCTGAGCCGTCACGATGTCCTCCAGTGCGCCGGCCGCGTCGGTGAGCGGCGGGCTGCCATCGTTCACATAAGCATGGAAGGCCGTCAGTTGTACCTCGAACGCCTCGGTCACCTGGCGGTGTTCGGCGCGGGTCTCGGCCCCGGAGACCACGGTCAGGGTGGTGGGCGCGTTCATCAGGTAGGGCGTGGGGAAGACCAGTTCCAGCGTGCCCCCGTCGTGGTGGATCGCGACGGTCTCGCGGTAGGCGGGGTAGCCGTCCAGGTAGTGCCAGCGGATGTGGAACCGGCCCGCCACGGGCAGCGGACCGGAGATCTCCACGGAGCCGGGCGCCGGCCCCCAGCTGTCCACGTGCGCGATCTCCCGCGGCGCTCCGGTGAAGCGCCGCAGCAGGGACAGGTCGTGGCAGATCGAGCCCAGGGAGACCGCGTACACGTTGCGCAGCGACTCCGGGGCGGCCTGGCCCAGCGCCCGGGAGACGAGCGCGTCCTCGGTCTCGCGCAACGCGCCGAGCACGCCGGGGTCGACGTCGCCGGCCCGCGCCAGGTTCGCGAACGCCAGCTGCGACTCCCCGCTGGGATGCAGCACGGTCACCTCGACCGACCGGACGGCCGCCGGGCCGCCCAGCTCCTCCAGCAGCGCGACGGCCCGGCGCACGGCCGGGTCGTACTGCTTCATGTAGCCGACCATCAGCCGCCCCTCGGGCAACGCCGCCACCTCCGCCCTGGTCAGCGCGAGCGGCTTCTCGCACAACACGGCGTACCCGGCGGCCAGCGCCCGGCGCACGGTCTCGCCGTGGGAGCCGGAGGCCAGCACCACCACGGCCTCGAACCCGCCGTCGGCCAGCATCTTCGCCAGGGAGGTGTAGCGCCGGGGCGCGCCCAGCCGGTCGCCGACGACGTCGGCCAGCGTGCGCGACAGGTCGCAGACGGCGCTCACCTGGAACAGGTCCCGCCGCCTGGACAACAGCGGCACGTAGACCGCCTGGGTGACGGCCCCGCACCCGACCAGCGCGATCCTCACAGGCCCAGCTCCCTCAGCCGCTCGCGGTTGGCCGCCTGGTCGGCGATGTTCCGCCCGACCGGGCGGCGGCCCGGCATGGTGTCCTGCTCGACCACGATCCAGCCCTCGTAGCCGATGGCGTCGAGCGCCGCCACGACCCCGGGCAGGTCGAGCTCGCCGTCGCCCAGACGGGTGAAGCCGCCCCTGGCCATCAGCTCGCGCAGGTCGGCGCCGTCGTCCAGGGCGGCGGCCAGGATCCCGGTGTCGCCGTCCTTGACGTGCACGTGCCCGACGCGGCCGGCCCACGCGCGCAGCGCCGCGACCGGGTCTCCGCCGGCCAGCAGCAGGTGGCCGGTGTCCAGGCAGAGCTGGACGTCGGTCAGCTCCAGAAGGCGCTCGACGTCGTCGGGGGTCTCGACGTAGGTGCCGAGGTGGTGGTGGAAGGCGGGTTCCAGGCCGCGTTCGCGGCAGCGGTCGGCGGCGTCCTGGACGCGGGCGGCGTATCCGGGCCAGTCGGCGGCGGGCAGCCCGGGGACGCTCCCGCCGGGCCTGGCGAACCTCTCGGGCGAGCCCGAGCAGGCCAGCGTGGGCCGCGGCGCGAAGAGGGCGGGCGCCTGCGGCGCGGCGGCGAACACGTCGAGCGCCGCCTCCAGCGCAGGCAGCCCCCGCCGGTACGCCTCGGCGTCGCCGTAACGCAGGTCGACCCAGCCGCCGGCGAGCAGCAGGCCGTGCGCCGACAGCCGGGCGGCCAGGCCGGGGCCGGTGCCGAGATAGCCGATGGGCCCGGAGTCGATGCCCGCGTAACCGGCCTCGGCCAGCGCGCGGACCATGTCGTCGGGGCCCAGGGGCGGCGGCGCGTCGCTGAGCTCGAACACGCCGAAGCTCACCGGCGCGTTCGCGACTCTCCTCACTCGCATAGGGCGATCACCTCGTTCTCGTGGGTCTCCAGGCGGTGGCGTCCCTCGGTCGCGGGAAGCAGCGCCCGCTCGCCGCGTACGACCTGGCGGGCGCCGCCGGGGCGGACCAGCACCAGGCCGTCGGCGTCGAGCGCGAGCAGCTCGTCGCCCAGCCGCAGCAGCAGCGGCGCGTCCGGTGCCGCCGAGACCGCGGTGCGCCCGGCGCGCACGCCGTCGAGCACCGCGCCCGGCTCCTCGGCCAGCACCCACGTGGTCGGCGCGCCCGGGAGGCCGTCGCTGCCGGGCCGGTGGAAGTCGCTGCCGCCGATCGCCACCACGTCGTCGCGCCAGGCGTCGGCCCAGGCCAGCGGCGCGCCCCAGCGGCGGTCCCACCACCCGGAGCTCCACACCTCGGCCACCCTCGGGCGCTCGCCGACCGGCAGCAGCCAGGCGCAGTCGCCGCCCAGCGGGTGGTTGATCGAGATCAGGCCGCCGGCGCGCCCGGCGTGCTCGGTCCAGGAGTCGGCGGGCCGCCGGAAGTCCACCCAGCCGACCTCGCCGAACACGTTGGCGTGGCCGCGGTCGGTGGTGACCTCCTGGCCGGGGATGAGCGTGACGCCGCGGTCGGTCGCGCGCAGCCAGGGGTGGTGGCTGACGGTGTTGTGGTCGGTGACCGCCAGGAAGTCGAGCCCCCGGCCGCGGGCCAGCTCGGCCAGCTCGGCGACGGTGAGCGCGCCGTCGCTGTGGACGGTGTGCGCGTGGAAGTCACCGGCGAACCAGCGCAACCCGCCGACGTCGGGCACGTCCCTGCGCGGCGGCCGTTCGCCGGGCGGCGGCTCGGCGGCGACCGGCTCCGGCGGGGCCGTGCGCGCGGCCGAGATCTCCAGGCTGAAGTCGAGCCCCTGCGGCGGCACGCGGTGCAGCCCGAGCCACACGTGCCAGGCGCCGGGCTCGGGGACGCCGGGCAGGTAGCCGGGGGTGGCCCAGCCGCGGGTGATCGTGAACTCCGAGCGCGCACCCCCCGACCAGCCGCGGAAGCCGCCCGGCGAGCCGCAGCCGAGGTCGAGCACGCCCTGCGACCGGTCGTAGTCGAGCCGCACGGTGACGGACTCCGACCCGGCGGGCACCTCGAAGGGCACCTCGCGCAACGACCGCTCCAGCCGGTCGTCCAGGCTCCAGTGGCCTTTCACGCCGGTCCGCCCTTGCCTGAGGCGGGGCGGAAAGAGAGCTTGGTGATGTGCTGTTCGTGATGGACGCCGTTGGGGACGAACATGAGCGAACCTCCTCACCGCCCGACACTACAGAAGTGAGGTGACGGTGGCCCGTCCTGAAGGATCATCAACAACATAGCGGACATCCTTATGTCATGACAATATGCCATAGTGTCGAGGTAGGGTGCGTCCTCTGGAGGTGCGTTGTACGACCTGATCACGATCGGCCGCTGCGGCGTCGACGTCTATCCGCTGCAGACCGGCGTCGGGCTGGCCGACGTCGAGACCTTCGGCAAGTTCCTCGGCGGCAGCCCGACCAACGTCGCCGTCGCGGCGGCGCGTCACGGGCTGCGCTCGGCGGTGATCACCGCGGTGGGCGCCGACCCCTTCGGCGCGTACGTCCGACGGGCCATCCGCGACTTCGGCGTGGACGACGCCTACGTGAGCGTCATCGAGGGCCCGGCCACCCCGGTCACGTTCTGCGAGATCTTCCCGCCCGACCACTTCCCCATCTGGTTCTACCGCGGCGAGCACCCGCCCGACCTGCGCCTCACCCCCGGCCACCTCGACCTCGACGCCATCCGCTCGACCGGCCTGTTCTGGTTCTCCCTCACCGGCCTGAGCAAGGAGCCGAGCCGCGCCGCCCACGCCGCCGCCCTGTCGGCCCGCACCTCCGGCTGGACCGTGTTCGACCTCGATCACCGTCCGGCGCTGTGGGAGTCCCGCGCGGCCGCCCGCGCGGCGGCGCGCGAGGCGCTGCCGCACGCGAACGTGGCCGTCGGCAACCTGGACGAGGTGGAGACCGCCGTGGGCGTGCGCGAGCCGGAGGCGGCGGCGCAGGCCCTGCTCGACGCCGGGGTCGAGGTGGCGATCGTCAAGATGGGCCCCGACGGCGTCCTGGCCCGCACCGCCACCGGGACCGTCGTGGCCGAGCCGGTCGAGGTGAAGGTGGTCAACGGCATCGGCGCCGGGGACGCGTTCGGCGGCGCCGTCTGTCTCGGGCTGCTGCGCGGCTGGCCGCTGGAGCGCACGATCCGCTTCGCCGGCGCCGCCGGCGCGTTCGTGGCCGCCCGGCTGGCCTGCGCCGACGCCATGCCCACCACCGACGAGGTGCACGAGCTGCTGAACGAGGTGCCCAGGTGAGCGACCTCACGCTGCCCGTGACCGCCCGCTACGAGTGGCTCACGCGGATCCGCGCGACCCGCCCCGAGGAGATCGCCGCGGCCGCCGCACGCCGGCAGCGCCGCCGGATGCCGGGGCCCGACGAGCGGCTGCTGATCATCGCCGCCGACCATCCGGCCAGGGGCGCCCTGTCCGTACGCGACCGCCCGCTGGCCATGGGCAGCCGCCACGACCTGCTCGACCGCCTCCAGGCGGCCCTGGCCCGGCCCGGCGTGGACGGCATCCTCGCCTCCCCGGACGTCCTGGAGGACCTGCTGCTGCTGGGCGCGCTGGAGGGCAAGCTGGCCTTCGGCTCGATGAACCGGGGCGGCCTGCAGGGCTCGGTGTTCGAGCTGGACGACCGGTTCACCGGCTTCGACCCCGAGGCCATCGACACGATGCGGCTCGACGGCGGCAAGATGTTGTGCCGCATCGACCCCGGCGACCACGCGACGGCCGCCACCCTGGAGTCGTGCGCCCACGCGGTGACCGGGCTGGCCCGCAGGCGGCTGGTGGCCATGGTGGAGCCGTTCTGGGCGGCGCGCTCGGAGTCCGGCGTGCTGCGCAACGACCTGTCCCCCGACGCCGTGATCCGCTCGATCAGCGTCGCCCAGGCGCTCGGCGCCACCTCGGCCCACACCTGGCTGAAGATCCCCGTGGTGGCCGAGATGGAGCGGGTGATGGCCGCGACCACGCTGCCCACCCTGCTCCTCGGCGGCGACCCGCCCGACATCGGCACGGCCTACGCCGACTGGCACCGCGCGCTGGCCCTGCCCGGCGTGCTCGGCCTGGTCGTCGGCCGCGCCCTGCTCTACCCATCCGACGACGACGTGGCGACGGCGGTGGACGGCGCCGCCGCCCTGGTACGAGAGGCACACACATGACCTACCTGCCCTACGGCAAGGCCGCCGGCGGCCCCTGGTCGGTGGAGATCACCCCCTCGCTGGCCGGCTGGACCTACTCCGGGCTGCGCGTGGCGGACCTGACCGGCACGCCGCTGTCGTTCGGCACCGGAGAGGAGGAGATGATCGTCCTTCCGCTGTCGGGGTCGTGCACGGTCGAGGTCGGCGGTGAGACGTTCGTGCTGGCCGGGCGCGGGTCGGTGTTCGAGGGGCCGAGCGACTTCGCGTACCTGCCGATCGGCGTCCAGGTCACGCTGAGCGGCGCGGGACGCGTCGCGCTGCCGTCGGCCCGCGCGACCCGGTCGCTGCCGCCGCGCCACGTGCCCGCGTCCCGGGTGCCGGTGGAGATCAGGGGCGCGGGGCAGGCCAGCCGGCAGGTGAACAACTTCTGCGCCCCCGGCGTGTTCGACTGCGACAAGCTCATGGCCGTCGAGGTGCTGACCCCGGGCGGCAACTGGTCGTCCTACCCGCCGCACAAGCACGACACCCCGAACCCGGGCGAGGCCGTGCTGGAGGAGGTCTACTACTTCGAGGTCGCCGGCGACGGGCCCGGCTACCAGCGTGTCTACTCCTCCGAGCGGGGGCAGGTGGACACGCTGGCCGAGGTCTCCTCCGGCGACGTCGTGCTGGTGCCCTACGGCTACCACGGGCCGTCCATGGCCGCCCCCGGCTACGACCTGTACTACCTCAACGTGCTGGCGGGGCCGGCGGAGGAGCGTTCGATGGCGTTCTGCGACGATCCCCGTCACGCCTGGATCCGCTCCTCCTGGACGGGCCAGGACGTCGACCCGAGACTGCCGTTCGGAGGGCACGCATGATCCGGTTGACCGTCGCGCAGGCCGTCGTGCGCTTCCTGGCCGCCCAGTGGAGCGAGCGCGACGGCGAGGAGCGCCGCTTCTTCGGCGGCTGCTTCGGCATCTTCGGCCACGGCAACGTCGCCGGGCTCGGCCAGGCGCTGGCCACCGCGGGCGACGACCTGCCCTACTACCTGGCCCGCAACGAGCAGGCCATGGTGCACACGGCCGCCGCCTACGCCCGGGCCGCCGACCGGCTGGCCACGCTGGCCTGCACGACGTCGATCGGCCCCGGCGCGACCAACATGATCACCGGCGCGGCCGGCGCGACGATCAACCGGCTGCCCGTGCTGCTGCTGCCCGGCGACGTCTTCTCCACCCGTGCCGCCAACCCGGTGCTCCAGGAACTGGAGGACCCTCGTTCGTACGACATCTCGGTCAACGACTGCTTCAAGCCGGTCTCGCGGTACTGGGACCGGATCAACCGCCCCGAACAGCTCCCGTCCGCGCTGACGGCGGCCATGCGGGTGCTCACCGACCCGGTCGAGACCGGCGCGGTGACGCTGGCGCTGCCGCAGGACGTGCAGGCCGAGGCGTACGACTGGCCCGAGGAGCTGTTCGCCCGCCGGGTGTGGCACGTGCCGCGCCCGCGCCCCGAACGCGCCGCGCTGGCCAGGGCGGCCGAGGTGATCAGGACGGCGGCCCGCCCGCTGATCGTCTCGGGCGGCGGGACGATCTACAGCCGGGCCACCGCCGAACTGGCCGCCTTCGCCGAGGCGCACGGCATCCCGGTCGCCGAGACCCAGGCCGGCAAGGGATCGCTGCCGCACGGCCATCCGCTGGCGGTGGGCGCGGTGGGCGCGACCGGCACCACCGCCGCCAACACGCTGGCCCGCGAGGCCGACGTGATCATCGGGGTCGGCACCCGCTACAGCGACTTCACCACGGCGTCGAGGTCGCTCTTCGCCGCGGACGCCAGGTTCGTCAACGTCAACGTCGCCGCCTTCGACGCCGCCAAGCTGTCGGGCCTGCAACTGGTCGCCGACGCCCGCGAATGCCTGACCGACCTGGTCGCGGCCGTCGCCGGCCGGCGCTCCGACGACGCCTGGACGGCCAGGGCCGCCGCGCTCTCCCGGGAGTGGGACGCGCAGGTGGACCGGGCGTACGCGCTCGACGGCTCCCCGCTGTCGCAGGCGGCGATCATCGGCGCCGTGAACGCGGCGGCGGGCCGGGACGGCGTCGTGGTGTGCGCGGCCGGTTCCATGCCGGGCGACCTGCACAAGTTGTGGCGGCCGAGCGGCCCGGGCGGCTACCACGTCGAGTACGGCAACTCCTGCATGGGCTACGAGATCGCGGGCGGCGTCGGCGTCAAGCTGGCCGCGCCGGAGCGCGAGGTGTTCGTCCTGGTGGGCGACGGGTCGTACCTGATGATGGCGCAGGAGCTGGTCACCGCGGTCGCCGAGGGCGTCAAGCTGGTCGTCGTCCTGGTGGACAACTCGGGTTTCGCCTCCATCGGGCGGTTGTCGGAGAGCGTGGGGGCGCGCCGCCTGGGCACGTCCTACCGCTCCCGTACGGGCGGCCCGCTGCCGGTGGACCTGGCCGCCAACGCCGCCAGCCTGGGCGCGGCCGTGCTACGTCCGGAATCGCTGGCCGACCTGCGCAAGGCCCTGGAGGAGGCGCGCTCGTCCGGCGAGACGACCGTCGTGCACGTGCGCACCGACCCCATGGCCGACGACGTCCCCTCCTCGCAGGCGTGGTGGGACGTGCCCGTGGCCGGGGTGGGCGCGCCGGCCGAGCGGGCGGCGTACGAGGAGGCCAAGCGGTCGCAGCGCGCGCACCTGAGCCCGCCGTCCTGACCAGGGTTGCCCTCGATCACCGCCGGGAAGGCCACTGACCAGGCACGATCGGGGGGTGGACATGAGGCCGTGGCGGGTGCTGGGGTGGATCGCGATCATCGCGGTCGCCTTCTTCTGCCTCTATCACCTGCGCACGGTCGTCATGTCCGTGATCATCGGCGTCTTCCTCACGGCGCTGCTGCATCCACCGGCCCGCTGGCTCACCTCCCGCGGGCTCGGCCCGGCGCTGGCCACCACGATCGTCTTCGTCGGCGGCCTGCTGCTGGCCGGCGCGCTGATCGCGCTGCTGGTGCCGCCCACGGTCGACAGCCTGAGCGAGATGCGCACCAGCCTGGGCAAGGCGCTCGGCGACCTGCACGGCCTGGCCGCCCGGTTCGGGCTCGACGACCAGCGGCTGCTCGCCCAGGCCAGGGACTACGTGTCCAAGCAGGGCAAACAGATCACCAGCGGCGCCATCGCCGGGGTCAGGACGGCCGGCGAGATCGTCGTCGGCGCGGTGCTGGCGGTCATCCTGTCGGTGTACTTCGTGCACGGCGGCGAGCGGCTGTTCGCCTGGATCGTCGATCTGATGCCCGACGCGGCGAAGACGCGCTGCCACGACACCGGCGTGCTGATCTTCGGCGTGATCGGGCGCTACATCCGCGGCGTGGCGATCGTCGGCGTGGTCGACGGCTTCTTCATCGGGCTCGCGTTGTGGATCCTCGGCGTGCCGATCGCGCTGCCGCTGGCCGTGCTGACGTTCGTGGGGGCGTTCCTGCCGGTGGTGGGGGCGTTCATGGCCGGGCTGCTGGCCGCGGTGGTGGCGCTCGTGGCCAAGGGGTGGCTGGTGGCGCTGATCGTGGTCGCGGTGACGGTGGCGGTGCAGCAGCTCGAAGGGCACGTGCTGGCGCCACAGGTCTACGGCAAGGCGCTCGACCTGCCGGGAGCGGTCATCCTGATCGCGATCACGGTGGGCAGCGTGATCGCCGGCATCACCGGGGCGTTCCTGGCCGCGCCGGTGACCTCGGTGCTCGTCGCGCTGCTGCGGCGGCCGCGCCCGCATCTGATCACTCCCGGGCCGAGCTGACCGCCTCCAGCTCCTCGCGCGACCACTGGATGCGGCCTTCCCGCAGGTCGGCGATGACGGCGCGGAGCCAGCGGGCCTCGGCCGCCGTCACCTCGCGCAGGTACTCGGACTCCAGCATCGTGATGCGCGGCAGGTCCTGCTCGGCCGACAGGCTCGACTCCAGCTCGGCCAGCGTCTGCTCCACGGCCGTCGCCCGCCGCTCCAGCGCGTCGGCCAGCACGCCGGGCGGGAGCAGCATCGCGTTCGACAGCGCGGCCGGGAACTGCGGGAACTCCTGTCTGGGACGGCTGAGCATGTCGTCGAGCCACACGTCGAGCCGCTCGCGCCCGGCGTCGGTGAGCTCGTAGACCGTGCGCTCGGGGTACTGCTGGTCGCGGCCGGTCTCCCTGACCCTGAGCAGCCCGGCCTCCCCCAGCCGCTCGATCGTGCGGTAGAGCCCGGCCCGCTGGCCGACGTTGACGACCTGGTCCTTGCCCCACTGCTTGAGCAGGCGCTGCATGCCGTACGCGTGCAGGGGCCGGGACCGCAGCAGGGCCAGCACGGTGAGGGCGAGCGGCGAGCCGCGGTCGAGAGCCATGGCCCTCATCATAGCCGCACGACGACTAGTTGACTTGAGACTAGTTGCAATGCAACTATCTCCTCATGACCACAGCAGACCGCCCAGAGGGCGTCATGACCGAGATCCCCGTGCTGATCGTCGGCGGCGGCTACGCCGGGCTCACCGCCGCCCTGTTCCTGTCCCACCACGGGGTGCCCTGCGTGCTCGTCGACCGCCACCCCGGCGTGTCGCTCCTGGGCAGGGCACGCGGCATCACCCCGCGCACGATGGAGATCTACCGGCCGCTCGGCCTGGAGCAGGCCGTCAAGGAGGCCGGGCGGCCCTTCGACGAGGAAGGGGGCGTGGCCCGCTGCGCGACGCTGGCCGGCGAATGGCAGTGGATCTTCGAGGGCGGCTCCTCCCGGGCGATGCCCGAGCTGACCGCGGGCGAGTACGGCATGGCCGACCAGAGCACGGTCGAGCCGATCCTCGCCGAGGCCGCTCGCGCCCGCGGCGCCGACCTGCGCTTCGACACCATATGCAGGTCGATCGAGCCCGACGCGGACGGCGTCACGGTGGCGACCGAGGACGCCCGCACCGGCGAGCGCCGGACCCTGCGCGCCCGCTACCTGATCGCCGCCGACGGCTACCGCGGCACGATCAGGGAGCGGCTGGGCATCGCCCGCGAAGGGCTCGGCGTCCTGCGCGCCTACCAGTCCTTCGTCTTCAGGGCCGACCTGTCGGAGCTGGTCACCAAGCGGGCGCTGTTCTGGATCCTCGGCGCGCCCGGCGGGACGGCCTCGGGCGCGATGGTCTCCCACGCGCTGCCGGACCACTGGGGCATGGCCCTGACGTACGACCCCGCCACCGAGTCGCCGGACGACTTCACCGACGAGCGGCTGGCCGCCTCGGCCAAGGAGCTGATCGGCCGCGACCTGCCCCTGGAGATCGTCAGCAAGGCCGCGTGGGAAGAGGCGGTGGGCGTCGCCACCCGCTACCGCGAGGGCCGGGTCTTCCTGGTCGGCGACGCGGCGCACGTCTGGCCGCCGGCCGGCGGGCTGGGCGCCAACTCGGCCGTCCAGGACACGCACAACCTGGCCTGGAAGCTGGCCGCCGTGCTGGCCGGCCGGGCCTCCGACGCGCTGCTCGACACCTACGAGGCCGAGCGCCGCCCGGTGGCCCTGGAACTGGCCGACCTGACCGTGCGCAGCCAGGCGGCCAGGTTCGGCCCCAACCCCGAGGACGACCCGCTGGACCACGTCCTGGCGATCCTGGGGCAGCGCTACCGCTCGTCGGCCATGGTCGGCGCCACCCACGAGACGGTGTTCGGCGACTCGGCGGCCCAGGGCGCCCGTCCCGGCACCCGCGCCCCGCACCTGTGGCTCGACCGCGACGGCGTGCGCATCGGCGTCCACGACCTGTTCCACGACGCCTTCGTCCTGCTGTGCGGCCCCGGCGGCGCGGACTGGGCGCGGGCCGCCGGGCCCGGCGTGCGGGTGCACCAGGTGGGCGGCGACGTGCTCGACGTCGAGGACGCCTGGGCCGAACGCTACGGCGAGGCCACCGCCGTCCTGGTCCGTCCCGACGGCTACGTGGCCTGGCGGACCGAAGGACCGGCGGTCGAGGGCGAGGTCGGCCGGGCGCTCGACCAGGTGCTCGGAAGGGTCATCATGTGAGCCATGCGATGGATCACGTTCGACTGCTTCGGCACCCTCGTCGACTGGCGGCACGGCATCGGCACCAGCCTTGAGCTGATCGCGCCCGGCAGGAAGGAGGAGCTGCTGACGGCGTACCTGCGGCACGAGAGCGCCGTCGAGGCCGAGACGCCACGGGCCCGCTACCGGGACGTCATGGCCGAGGCGCTGCGCCGCGCCTGCGCCGGAGCCGGAGTCCCGCTGCACGACGACGACGCCTCGGTGCTGGCCGCCACGCTGCCCTACTGGCCGGTGTACGCCGAGGTCGGGGAGGAGCTGTCGGCCCTGCGCGCGGCGGGCCGGCGGCTGGCGCTGCTGACCAACTGCGACCGCGACCTGATCGCCCAGACGCTGCGGCGGCTGCCCGTGCCGTTCGACGCGGTGGTGACCGCCGAGGACGCCGGGGCCTACAAACCGGACGAGGCGCACTTCGAGCACTTCAGGAGGGCGCACGAGCCGGCCGAGTGGGTGCACGTGGCGCAGAGCCACTTCCACGACATGATCCCGGCCGAGCGGCTGGGCGTGCGCCGGGTGTGGATCAACCGGCACGGCGAGCGGCCCGCCGGGCGCGAGGTCGTCCGGGTGGTCCTGCCCGACCTCCGCGGCCTGCTCGCGGCCGTCGAACGGGCGTGACGGCGGCGCCGGGGCCGTACCGCGGCGGGCCTAGCGGGGTTTCTCCAGGATCTCGGCGACGCCTTCGAGGAAGGAGTCGACGTCGGCGATCAGGTAGCCGGCGCGCAGCAGCACGGTGGAGAACCGGGCCTCGCGCACCTCCTGGGCGGTCACCGCGAACTCGGTCGTGCCGCGCAGGGTGGCCACGATGCGGTCGAGGAAGGCGTCGACCTCGTCCTCGTTGTAGCCGGTGCCCATGCGGCCGGGGCGGAAGGCCACCCGTTCGACGCGGGCCGCCTGGGTCTCGAACCACTCCTCGCGCAGCAGCTCCCCGGTCGGCTCGGCCATGGCGAGCCGTACCGGGCGCTTGGCCTGGGTCTCCAGGGCCACGACGAACGCCTCCAGCGCGAAGTCCACCGCCGTCTCGTGGTAGCCGCCGCGCTTGGCGCGGAAGGTCGCGGTGCGGACCTCGTCGGCGGTGACGGGCTCGACCGCGTGCGGGCCCCTGCCCAGGGTCGACTCGATGCGCGTGATCAGGGCGTCGACTTCCACGGGGTCATAGCCTGAACGCATACCCATGACGCGCGGAAAGCGGTTCAAGCCCACTCCTCCTGAGATGTGCCGGGGGCTTCTCCATTGTGAGGCCCTTTTTCACGGTGAGGCCCCTTTCAGCGGTGAGGCTCTTTATCACGGCCCTGCGCCCTGACATATACCGTTACAGCACCATGCGACTGTTACAGGTCTCTTTTCGCTACCGAAGACGTCAGCCCTTCGTCCTGGAAGAGGCCGACGCGCAGCTCGCGCCGGGCGACGCGATCGAGCTGACCGGGGTCAACGGGGCAGGGAAGTCCACGCTGCTGCGGCTCCTCGCGGGGCTCGCGCGGCCGACGCGGGGCCGCATCGCCGACCGTCCCGGCGTCGTGGGCTTCGCCCCCGACCGCTTCCCGACGGCCCAGCCGTTCACGGTGACGTCCTACCTGACGCGCATGGCGTCCGTACGCGGCGGCGCCCGATGGCGGCCCTGGGCCGAGCGCCTGAACATGGGTCATCTCCTCGGCCTGCCGCTCGGCGAGCTGTCCAAGGGCAGCGCGCACAAGGTCGGCCTGGTCCAGGCCCTGATGGCCGACCCCGGCCTGCTGATCCTGGACGAGCCCTTCGCCGGCCTGGACGCCGACGCCCGCGAGACGCTGCCGGCCATCGTCACCGAGGTCGCCGGGCGCGGGGGCATCGTCGTCGCCAGCGACCACCAGGGCGGCCTGCGCGGCCTTCCCGGGCTGCGCTCGTGGTCGCTCGTGGACGGCCGCCTCAAGGAGGCCACCCCCGCGGCCCCCGTGGCCCCCGCGTCGTCTGTGCCTCCCGCGACGCACGCTTCGGAACGCCCGCTGGCCACCGTGGCGGTCACGCTGCCCGCCGACGAGCTCCCGCGCTTCCTGACCAGGATGCGCGACCAGGGCTACCGGACCTCCGCCCTCGACCACCCCCCATACGCCCGAGGAGCCCGGATGATCGCCCTGGCCGTCTTCCGGCTGGCCGCCTATGTGCGGTCGCACCGCGTTCATCAGGCGCTCCTGCTCACCCTCGCCATGCTGGCGATCGTCTACGGCAGCCGCGCCCCCAAGGGCACGGAGGCCGCCGTGCTGGCCGACGGCGCCGTCCTGATCATCCCCATCCTGGCCTGGGCCACGCGGAGCCTCCTGGACACCGAGCCCGACCGGCAGCGCGAGCTGTCGGCGGTCACCGCGGGCGGGCGCGGCAAGGAGGTGGCCGCGGGGCTCGTGGCGAGCCTGGTCGCCTGCGCGGTGCTGGCCGCCGTCGGCCTGGCGTGGGCCGTCCTGCTCGGCCTGAGCGAGCGCCCCGGCCGGGACGTGCTCGGCGCGGCCCTCGTCCTGCACGCCCTGGCGGTGCTCGCCGGGACGGCGCTCGGCGCGCTCACCAGCCGGGCCGTGCTGCGCTCACCCGCGGTCTCGATCATGTCGCTGGTGCTCGGGTACCTGGTGATGCTGCTGCTCAGCGCGTCCCCCGCGTACTGGCTGACGGTTCCGCTGGTGGTCTGGATGCGTGCGGCCGGCGGCGGCGAGCTGCTCGACCAGCTGCCCCAACTGTCCGCGATCTCCCTGGTGTGGTGCCTGGCGGGACTCGCCTTGTATGCCTGGAGGCGCCGTAGGGTAGGTTAGTAAGCGTTCACTCACCCCTGAGGAGGCACGGTGAAGGTGATCTGCCTGGGTGACAGCATCACCCGCGGACAGGTGAGCGTCGACTATGTGGCCATGCTGCGCGACCGGCTGCCCGGCGCGACGGTGATCAACGCGGGCGTCAACTACGAGCCGTCGTCCGAGCTGCTCAAGCGTCTCGACGACGTCGTGCGGCAGGATCCGGACGTGGTCACCGTGCTCGTCGGCACCAACGACGCCAACGCCACCTTGAGCGAGAAGCGGGCCAGGGCCCTGCGCAGGCGCTGGAAGCTCGCCGAGACCCCCACGGCGGCCGCGTACGCCGCCAATCTGACGGCCATCGCCGCCCGCCTGCAGAACGAGACCATGGCCCGCGTGGCGCTGCTGTCCCCGCCGGTCATCGGCGAGGACCTGGACTCCGTCCCGGTGCGCCGCACCCAGGAGTTCGCCGAGATCGTCAGGACGGTCGCCGCCGAGCAAGGCGTGACCTACCTGCCGCTCAACGAGCGCATGACCGCCGACCTGAAGGGCACCTCGCCCCGCACCCACTACCGCCCCGAGAGCAACCAGGCGCAGACCGCCGCGATGCAGCACTTCCTGCTCGGCCGCAGCCTGGACGCCATCTCCAGCAGCCGCGGCCTGCGGCTCACCACCGACACCGTGCACCTCAACAGCCGGGGCGCGGCCATGATCGCTGACCTGGTCGAGACCTTCGCCGCCCGCTCGACCGCCACGAGATAGACCGGAGCCGCCCCGAGCCAGGGCGGGCGCCGTCACGAGATAGACCGGCGGCGCCACGAGACAGGGCGGGCGCCGTCACGAGACAGGCCCGCAGCACCCCAAGACAGTCCGGCGGCGACCGCCACCTTGCTCGGCGGTCGCCGGTGCTCGGCGGTCGCCGGTTACTCGGCCGCGGCGAGCTGGCCGCAGGCGCCGTCGATCTCGCGGCCCCGGGTGTCGCGCACGGTCACCGGCACCCCGTGGAACTCCAGCCGGCGCACGAACGCCCGCTCGTCCTCCGGCCGGGACGCCGTCCACTTGGAGCCGGGCGTGGGGTTGAGCGGGATCAGGTTGACGTGCACGAGCTTGTTCCTGACCAGCTTGCCGAGCAGGTCGGCCCGCCACTCCTGGTCGTTGACGTCCTTGATCAGGGCGTACTCGATGGAGATGCGGCGCTTGGTCTTGGCCGCGTACGACCAGGCCGCGTCGAGGACCTCGGCCACCTTCCAGCGCGTGTTGATCGGGACGAGGGTGTCGCGCAGTTCGTCGTCGGGCGCGTGCAGGGACAGCGCGAGCGTGACCGGCAGCCCCTCCTCGGCGAGCTTGCCGATGGCGGGCACCAGCCCCACGGTGGAGACCGTGACCCCGCGCGCGGAGATGCCGAGACCGTGCGGCGCGGGCTCGACCATGCGGCGCACGGCGCCGATCACCTGCTTGTAGTTGGCCAGCGGCTCGCCCATGCCCATGAAGACGATGTTGCTGACCCGGCCGGGCCCGCCCGGCACCTCGCCCGCCGCCAGCGCGCGGGCGCCGGCGACCACCTGCTCGACGATCTCGGCGGTGGACATGTTCCGGGTCAGGCCCGCCTGGCCGGTGGCGCAGAACGGGCAGTTCATGCCACAGCCGGCCTGCGACGACACGCACATCGTGACCCGCTCGGGATAGCGCATGAGCACCGACTCGACCAGCGCGCCGTCGAACAGCCGCCACAGGGTCTTGCGGGTCGTGCCGCCGTCGGTGGTCAGCTCCTTGACCGGCGTGAGCAGCGTCGGCAGCAGCGCCGACAGCTTGTCGCGGGCCGCCGCGGACAGATCGGTCATCTCGGCGACGTCGGCGGTGTGGCGCTCGAAGTAGTGGCGCGAGAGCTGGTCGGCGCGGAACGCCTTCTCCCCCAGCTCGGTGACCGCGGCCCGGCGCTCGGCCATGGACAGGTCCGCCAGGTGCCGCGCGGGCTTGGCCCGTCGCGGTGCGACGAAGGTGAGCTGGCCTGGCTGCTGGGACACGTTCCTGCCTTTGCTTGGGGGGACTTCCTGGGACTCTGCTCGGACTTCCGGGATTTCTCACCGGCCAGGTTAGTGAACGCCTGCCGCGAAGGAGGCATTCCTGATCACGGTACGGCTCGCGTCAGGGTCACCGCCCGATCTACAGTCATCTCGTATGGCGATTTTCCGGTCGGCATCTGGCGAGGGTGGCACCGAGGTCGTCCTCGCCGCGGGTAACCCCTACGGCAGCCGCACGCTCGTGGTCGAGCGGGACGAGGACTCCTCGGTAGCTTACCTGTGCTCGCCCGAGGGCGCCGTCCACGGAGCCGTCTGGCTGGCCAACCATCGGCCGGCCCCGGCCGTGGTCGACCTGGCCCGGATCAACTCCGGCCTGCCCCCGCTGATGCCCAGGGCCAACACCACGCACCCCGAGGGCCGCAGGCCGCTCGGCCAGTTGTCCGCCCTGTGGTTCGAGGAGGGCGACGGCGTCGCCCTCTACGAGGACGACGACCTGCTCGCGGTCATCCCCGGCTGGGCCGACATGAGCAGGGGCATGCCCGGCTACGCGCGTGACGCCGTGGGCGAGTCGCCGTTCGCGTGGGCGCTGTCCGAGGCGCTGGAAGGGCTGCGGCCGCGCATCTCCAACGCCACGTCCTACTGGCGCTGGCGGCACGGCGAGGGGTCGTGGCCGTCGTTCCAGCAGTTCGTCATGGGCCATCTCGACCGGGTGCTCGGCCCGGCCGGCCGCTACTGGGACGCCAGCGGCGAGCGCCTGCCCACCGTCGGCATCACCGAACGGCCCCCGTACGAGGGCCGCGAGCCGACCGTGCTGTCCACGGTGGGGATGAGCTGCCAGCGCATGCCCACGGTCGAGCAGTGGATCGACCGCCCCGACGCCTACGCCCGCATCGAGCTGGCCGTGGCCACCCACGACGACCCCAGGGACGCGGCGCTGCTGCTGGTGTGGCTGGCCCAGTATCCGTGGCACTCGGTGACCTGGCTCGGCCACGGGCACACGGCGAAGTGGTACCACGAGCCCTCGACGTTCCCGCTGGGGTCGCAGTACTCGGGGGTGCTCATGCGGGCCGACCCGCCCGACATGCCGGACATGTCGGGGTTCGCGTTCGGCGGGGAGGCCGTCCGGTGGTTGTGGCTCACCCCCGTCACGACGGAGGCGCTAGAGGAACAGCGTCAGTAGCAGCCAGACCGGCACCAGCGTGGTCACCAGCGAGTCGAGGCGGTCCATCAGGCCGCCGTGCCCCGGCAGGATCGTGCCCAGGTCCTTGATGCCGAGATCCCGCTTGATCATCGACTCGATGAGGTCGCCCACGGTCGCCAGCAGCGCCGCCAGCGCCCCGATCAGCGCGCCCAGCCAGAGCGGGCCGTCCAGCAGCCACGTCACCAGCCAGCCGCCGACCAGCGTGCAGGCGATCACCGACCCGGCGAAGCCCTCCCAGGTCTTCTTCGGGCTGATGACCGTCATCTTGTGCCTGCCGAACAGCACACCCGCGACGTATCCGCCGATGTCGCTGGCCACCGTCACCGCGATGAAGATCAGCACCCGGTCGCGGCCGTCGTGCGGCGCCAGCAGCAACGCCGCGAACGCCGCCAGCATCGCCGGGTAGAACAACGTGAACACCGAGGCCGTGCCGTCGCGCACGTAGCCGTCGGTGCCGTCGCTGAACATCCGCCAGACCAGCAGCACGAACGCGAACACCGCGAACGTCCCCAGCAACCAGAACGGCCCGCCCCAGTACGCCCCGGCCTGCATCGCCACCAGCCCCGCGAGCACCGGGACGGCCGGGACCTTGATCCCGCGCGTGGCGAACGCCTTGGTCAGCTCCAGCACGCCCACGCCGACGCACACCACGATCACCAGGAGGAAGAGCTCCTTGATCGTGTAGAGGGTACCGAGGACCAGCGCACCCAGCCCCACACCCACCGCGATCGCGGCCGGCAGGTTCCTTCCGGTACGGCTGCCGCCGTCGGGGCCGGTGCCGGCCGTACGTTCTTCCACAGACACTCTCCATAGCCACGGCCCCCGCCTTCCGGCGAGGGCCGCGAGGCGTGCCGCTCAGACTTCGAGCAGCTCGGCTTCCTTGTGCTTGAGCAGCTCGTCGATCTTGGCGACGTGCTTCTGGGTGAGGTCGTCGAGTTCCTTCTCCGCGCGACGGACCTCGTCCTCGCCCGCGTCGCCGTCCTTGATCATCTTGTCGAGGGCCTCCTTGGCCGTACGACGGATGTTGCGGATCGACACCTTGGCGTGCTCGCCCTTGTTCTTGGCGACCTTGATGTACTCCTTGCGGCGCTCCTCGGACAGCTCCGGGAACGTCACGCGGATCACGTCGCCGGTGTTGGTCGGGTTGACGCCGAGGTCGGAGTCGCGGATGGCCTTCTCGATCGCGCCCATCGCGCTCTTGTCGAAGGGCTGGATGATGACCATGCGCGCCTCGGGCAGGTGGAACGAGGCCAACTGCTGGACCGGCGTCGGAGTGCCGTAGTACTCCGCATTGATCTTGTTGAACATCGCGGGGGTGACCCGGCCGGTCCGGATGGTCGCGAAGTCTTCCTTCGCGACCGAGACGGCCTTGTCCATCTTTTCCTCGGCTTCGAGGAGGGTTTCGTCGATCACAGCGGCTCCCTGTCTACTAGCTGGCGGTGTCGGGCTAGCTCCCTCATTTGCCTGCGGGACTCACCAGCGTGCCGATTTTCTCACCGCGTACCGCTCGCAGGATGTTGCCCTCGCCCATCAGGTCGAAGACCACGATCGGCAGATCGTTGTCCTTGCACAGGCTGATCGCGGTCGCGTCCATGACCGCGAGGTCGCGCAGCAGCACCTCGCCGTAGTCAAGATGGTCGAACCGGACCGCGTCGGGGTTCTTGCGCGGGTCGGAGTCGTAGATCCCGTCGACCTGCGTGCCCTTGAGCAGCGCCTCGGCGCCGATCTCCAGGGCCCGCTGCGACGCCGCGGTGTCGGTGGAGAAGTACGGCGAGCCGAGACCCGCCCCGAAGATGACCACGCGGCCCTTCTCCAGGTGCCTGATCGCGCGGCGCGGCAGGAAGGGCTCGGCGACCTGCTGCATGGTGATGGCGGTCTGGACGCGGGTCTCGACGCCGCGCCTCTCCAGGAAGTCCTGGAGCGCCAGGCAGTTGATCACCGTGCCGAGCATGCCCATGTAGTCGGCCCTGGCACGGTCGATGCCGCCCTGGGACAGGGTGGCGCCGCGGAACATGTTCCCCCCGCCGACCACGACCGCGACCTGCACGCCCTCGCGCACGGCCTCGGTGATCGAGTCGGCCAGGTGGTCGACGACGGCCGGGTCGATGCCCAGCGGGTCGTCTCCGGCGAACGCCTCGCCTGACAGCTTCAACATCACCCGCTTCCACCTCAGTGGACCCTGCGGGCTGGGTGATGAGGAAGCCGCCGTCCGTGTGGATTCGTGGGCTGACTCCCGGTGGTCCTGCACGGCGGCGGCCTCCTTCATTGGGTGGAACTCTGGGCAGGCAGTTCGCTCAAGCCTAAGCCTGGCCGACCTTGAATCGGACGAAGGCGAGCACCTCGACGCCGTTCTCCTCGGCGTACTTGCCCACGCTCTTCTTGTTGTCCTTCACGAAGGCCTGCTGGACCAGGGTGAAGTCCTTGTACCAGCCGTTGACGCGACCCTCGACGATCTTGCCGATGGCGGCCTCGGGCTTGCCCTCCTCGCGGGTCATCTCCTCGAAGAGCTTGCGCTCCTTCTCGACGACCTCGGCGGGGACGGACTCGGCCTTGAGGTACTGCGGGGCCATCGCCGCGGCGTGCTGAGCGATGTCCTTGGCGACCTCGGCGTTCGGCTTGTCGAGCTGCACGAGCACGCCGACCGCCGGCGGCAGCGCCGGGTCCGTCTTGTGCATGTACGAGCCGATGTAGCCGCCCTCAAGCACGGCGAAGCGGCGGATCTCGATCTTCTCACCGAGCGCGGCGTTGGCCTCGTCCAGGTGCTCCTTGACGGTCTTGCCGTCGAAGGAGGAGTCGAGCAGCGTCGCCACGTCGGCGGGCTTGCTGGCCAGGATGTGCGCGACCACACCGGCGGCCAGCTCCTGGAAGCGCTCGCCCTTGGCCACGAAGTCGGTCTCGCAGTTGAGCTCGAGAAGAGCGGCGGAGGAGTCGCTGTCCTGCTGGAGCGCGACGAGGCCGTTGGAGGCCGTACGGGCCTCGCGCTTGCCCACGTCCTTGGCGCCCTTGAGGCGAAGGAGCTCGATGGCGCGGTCGAAGTCGCCTTCGGACTCCTCAAGCGCCTTCTTGCAGTCCATCATGCCGGCAGCGGTGATCTCGCGAAGCCGCTTGACGTCGGCCATGTTCACGGAAGCCATTGCTCTTATTCCTTGTGGGATTTCGTCGTCGTCGTGGATCGGAGTGGACGCCCTGGGCGCCCGCCCCTGGTCGGTACGGCTGGCGCGTGCCGCACCAGGGCCTTGTCGTGCGCGGGTCGTGCGCGGGTCGTGCGTTCTGCCTCGGTCTTGCGCGGTGTTGCCTGGTCTTGCGTGGTGTTGCGCGGTCCCAAGCGGTGGTGCCGGTCGTGCCAGGTTGTGCCGGGACGGTCATGCCTGGGTCAGGTGCGGAGAGCACCCTTGCACCGGGCTCCCACCCGACCAGCCGAGCACCTATCCGTTTCACCTGACTGGCCCGGCCTTCGCCTGGCCCGTCCAGCCCCTTCGGTTTTGCCTGACCGGCCCGGCATTCGCCTGGCCTGCCCGGCTTCCGCCAGGACCTTCGCTCGTACCTGGGCTTGGTCTGGGCTCGGGTTTCGTCCGGCCTGGGCTCGGACTCCGCTCGGGCCCGGGCTTCCGCCCAGGTCTCCGCTCAGCAGGACGGGCTCCGCCGGTGGAGCTCCGCTCCGCCTCGCTCGGCATACTGCCCAGCCAGGCTCGGCTTATCGCTCCGGCCCGATGGTCATCCACCTCGGCTCACCGCCTCGGTTTCCGATGCCCGGCCCTGGCTCACCGCCCGAACCTGATCGCCACCCTGCCTTGACTTATCGCCTCGGCGGGGTGCCGTCCTGTCCGGCTTGCCGTCCCGGCTCGGCCGTTTGCTCAGTCGAGACGCGTACCTTGCCCAACCAAGCCTCAGCCCGCACAGGACCTCGGCCTTGCCCTTCACAACCTCGGCCCGCGCAGGACCTCGGTTCCGCTCACCCTCGACCGGCCGGCTGCCCGCCCCGCACCGCGGTCGATGACGACCTGCGGCGCGGAGCCGGCGCCTGTGCCGTGCCCGGCCTCACGACCGGACCCGGCGGCCGTGTCTCAGGCCTGCGGCTCGGACTCGGGGGTCGCGTCGGCAGCCGGAGCGGCCTCGGCGGCGGGCGCCTCCTCGGCCGGAGCCTCGGCAGCGGGGGCCTCCTCGGCGGCGGCCTCGGGCGCAGCCTCAGGGGCGGCCTCGGCAGCCTGACCCTGGCCCTGCTCGATGAGCTCGCGCTCCCACTCGGCCAGCGGCTCGGCGGCGGCCGGCTTCTCGTCACCGCGGGCGGCGCCGGAGCGAGCCATCAGACCGGCGGCGACACCGTCGGCGACGACCCTGGTGAGCAGGCCGACGGCGCGGATGGCGTCGTCGTTGCCCGGGATCGGGTAGTCGACCTCGTCGGGGTCGCAGTTGGTGTCGAGGATCGCGACGACCGGGATGCCAAGCTTCTTGGCCTCGCTGATCGCGATGTGCTCCTTCTTCGTGTCCACGACCCACACCGCGCTGGGCACGCGGCCCATGTCACGGATGCCGCCGAGCGTGCGCTCGAGCTTGTCCTTCTCGCGACGGCGCATGAGGAGCTCCTTCTTGGTGAGCCCCGAGCCGGCGACGTTGTCGAAGTCGAGCTCCTCGAGCTCCTTCAGACGCTGAAGCCTCTTGTGCACGGTGGAGAAGTTGGTGAGCATGCCGCCCAGCCAGCGCTGGTTCACGTACGGCATGCCGACCCGCGCGGCCTGCTCGGAGATGGCCTCCTGAGCCTGCTTCTTGGTGCCGATGAACAGGATCGTGCCGCCGTGGGCGACGGTCTCCTTGACGAAGTCGTAGGCACGGTCGATGTACGACAGCGACTTCTGCAGGTCGATGATGTAGATGCCGTTGCGCTCGGTGAAGATGAAGCGCTTCATCTTCGGGTTCCACCGGCGGGTCTGGTGGCCGAAGTGAACGCCGCTCTCGAGCAGCTGTCGCATGGTGACGACGGGGGCCATGTGATGGTCCTCCAGGTCTGGGCGCCCTGCGGATGGGCGCAGTTCTCGGTTGTGCCGCGGCAGCGCGTTGTCTACCGCCCTGATGCCCCAAAACCGCTCCAGCCGGGCCGAGGCCCGGACCGAGGGTGCGGTCCGCAACGGGGCATGCGAAGTCGGCCTGTTGCCACAGGCCATCGAAAAGTCTACCTCCCACACCGCCCCAGGCTGACCGTCGGAGGTCAAACCGACATACCGGGTACGGCTCACCCCACATCGTGGTCCTCCGTGGGCAACCCGGGCGACGTCCTGGGGGCCACCGGGAAGAGGTTGATCTGCGCCTCCGCGATCCTGGCCCCGCTCGGCGCGTCCTCCTGGCTGCGCTGGCGAGCGATGTACGGCTCCAGGAGCTTCTCGATCTCCTGGCTCAGCCGTCCCAGCTCGCTCGCGTCGACCCTGATCCGGGTGCGGCTGAAGCGCGTCGCGTCGCGCCATTCGTCCGTGTCGTGCTCGATGCTGGCCAGGGCCCGGTCGGCCTCGTCACCGGCCTCCTTGCGGAACGCCTTGATCAACAGGGTCTTGGCGTCACGGACCTCCGGCTGGTCGTCCGGAAGCACTCCCACGCTGAACGGCTTGTGCGTCGATCTCCACAGCCGTTCGCGCCCGTCCCCTCTGGGCGGGGCGTCCTCGACGAAGCCGTACTTGGCCAGCATGCGCAGGTGATAGCTGGCGGCGCTGGGTGTGATCCCCGCGATCTCGGCCACCTCGGTCGCGGTGGCACTGCCCTCCACGCCGAGCCGGTTGAGGATCAACAGCCTCGCCGGGTGAGCCAGCGCCCGCATCATCTTGGGATCGCTGAGCCCCTCCATGTCCTGCGTCATGTGCCAAAGGTACCCGGCGAGAGATGTGAAGCATTCCCTTTACAACTCCGAAGGGATCCCTTCATACTTATGAAGTCTTCCTTTCACATCTCCCGTCCCGCCGCTATCCGTCCCTTCCGAACCACCACCCGCACCGCTCTCGGTGCCCTCGGAACCCACCACCCGCACCGCTATCCCTCCCCTCCGAACCACCACCCGCACCGCTCTTCGTCTCCTCCGAAGCCACCACCTGCACCGGCTGGTAACCGCCCGCCATCACCAGCGCTCCTCCCGAGCCGCGCCCGGCCGGCGCCCTTGCAAGCCCCGCCCCCACCCGAACTCGCCACCGGAGACCTCCAGCATGGAGACGACGCCCCCACTCCCCCTTCGCAAACAGCGCGACTACCGCCTGCTGTGGAGCGCCCGCACGATCTCGATCACCGGCTCGGAGGTCTCCAAGCTGGCCGTCCCGCTGACCGCCATCACGCTGCTGACCGCCTCACCCGTCGAGATGGGGCTGCTGACCGCCGCCGCCCCGCTGCCTGCCCTGCTGTTCGGCCTCCAGTCGGGCGCCATCGCCGACCGCCTCACCCGGCACCGCCCGCTGATGATCGCCTGCGAACTCGTCTCCTGCGCCGCCGCCGCCACCGTCCCGCTGGCCTGGCTGCTCGGTGTCCTCACCGTGCCCTGGCTGATCATCGTGGCCCTGGTCATCGGTACGGCCGGCGTCATCTTCAAATCCGCCAACTTCCCCTACACAGCCGCGGTCGTGGCCCCGTCGCAGCGCACCGAGGCCATGGCCGGTTTCCAAGCCTCGTACTCGGTGGCCTCCGTGAGCGGCCCCGGCCTGGCCGGCATCCTGGTCCAGACGCTCACCGCGCCGTTCGCCGTACTGGCCGAGGCGCTGTCCTTCCTCGCCTCCGCCCTCCTGCTCCGCTCGATCCGCACTCCGGAGCACAACGAGCCCACCCTCTCGTCCGGCATGTGGCGCGACATCGTCGAGGGCCTGCGAACCAGCCTCACCCACCCGACGCTCCGAGCCGTCCTGGGCGCCGGCGTGACGATCAACTTCTTCGCCATGGCGTACATCGCCGTCTACATGCTCTACATGGTCAACACGCTCGACATCCCCAAGGGAATGATCGGCTTCCTCACGGCACTGAGCGGCGCGGGCGGGCTCCTGGGCGCCTGGCTCACCTCCCGCCTGTCCAAGCGCTACGGCGAGAACCGCATCCTGCTCGTCTCGGTCCTGTTCTTCCCGCTGGACATCCTCGCCGTCGGCCTCCTGACCGGCCCGCTCTGGGTGAAGCTCACCGTCCTGGGCCTGACGGGCGTCATGACCGGCGTCATCGTGGTCGCCTTCGCCACCTGCATGGGCGTGATCACCCTCCGCGACGCCCCCACCGCCCTCCGCGGCCGCGTGAACGCCACCATGACCTTCGCCGTACAGGGCGTCCTGGCCGTCGGGGGCCTGACAGGCGGCGTACTGGCCGAGTTCATGGGCCTGCGTCCGGTGATCCTTCTGAGCGCGGCGGGCATCGCCCTGAGCAGCCTTTGGATCTGGCTCTCCCCCCTACGCCCCAACCGCCCTCAGATCTCCCACACCCCGCCCCCTCCCCCGTACGACCCCACTCCCCAGACACTGAAGAACCTGATCGAATCCAAGCGCCACTCAGCCATCTAGCCACTCCCACTCCCCCAGATCCCGCACCGCGCCCGCCCAACGCCTCGCTCCCGCCACCACCACCATCACCATCCCGCGTCCCGCTCCCGCCACCGCTACGAGCCCGCGTCCCGCTCCCGCCACCACCGCGACCCCAGCCCCCACCGCTCACGGCCCCTAGGCATCGCGCGAGTTGTCCACAGGAGGCTCCCCACCGCTTCCTCCGTCCACAGAATCCCGCTCGCCTCGACCTCCGCGGGTCGCTCCCGGCAAGACTCCCCGCCATGCCCCCTCGTCCACGCCTCCCCGCCCTGTCCCCTCGCTCAGCACCACCACCGCCGCGACCATGCACGCAGAACGTGGCCCGCCGTGCCGTGATCTCCCTGGTGGTGCTCGCGACGGCGATCATGCTCATGACCATCGCCACCCCGGCTCCACTGCTGGCGAAGGCCGCACCACCTGCCTGGCGCTGGCCACTCGACGGCAACCCCCGCATCCTGCGCCGCTTCGCCCCGCCCGCCGCACCGTGGCTGGCCGGACACCGCGGCATGGACCTGGCCGCCTCCGCGGACACGCCCGTCCTGGCCGCAGGCTCAGGCACCGTCCGCTACGCAGGTCCAGTAGGCGGAAGAGGAGTCGTCACGATCGACCACCCAGGCGGCCTCCGAACGACGTACCTGCCGATCAGCGCATCGGTGAAGCGGGGTGAGCCGGTCACGATGGGCAGCCGTCTGGGGGTCGTACAAGCCGTACACGGCCACTGCCAGGAGTCATGCCTGCACTGGGGCCTGATCCAAAGCGCCCGCTACCTGGACCCACTCCTCCTCCTGGGCCACGCCCCCATCCGCCTCCTCCCCATCTGGCCTACGACGGCCCCGCCCCCGATCACCCCACCCCTGCTCCCCCCGGCCTCCAAACCACCCACCGAAGCACTTCTGGCCAATCCCCCCGTACCTTCCGAAGCGCTCTCCGCCGTCCCCCTCGAACCCTCCGAAGCGCCCCACGCCGTCCCCGTCGAACGCTCCGAGGCCCCGCTTGATGTTCCCCTCAATCTCTCGCAAGGCTTTGCACTCATCACCTCGCCCCCATCCGCCCTCCCTCGGCTCACCAGCCTGTCCGCCGCCCTCTACCGCCCGTCTCCGCCACTGAACCCGCCTCCCCCGCTGGCACGGAACCTGCTCCTCAATGCCCCCGTGCCTCCTCCGCCCCCGCTTCTCGTCCCACTCCCCGCGCCCCTGCTCACAGCCCTCGCACCCCAGGACTCATCCTCGGACGCACGGAAGGCGCTCCCATCCCCCTACTCCACAGTCCTGCAGGCAATTGCCCTCGCCTCAGAGCCGAACCCCGAGCCCCCGCTCACCACCCCTGAAGTCACCCCCTCCCACCCGGAGATTCGCTCCAGCGACCTTCCCGTCCGCAACGAATCAGCCAGAGCTCGCGAGCAGCGCCATGAGCCAACTCGCGGCCCCGCCAGGCCCCTAGCAACCGTCCTCCGGCTCCTGACACATGCGGCTTCGCTGTCAGCAGCCCCAGCGATCGGACTGGGCACCCTCCTCGGCGTCGCCCTCCTGATCACAGCCCTACGCCGCCGCCGACGCCCCCACAAGCACTACGGCTCAAGAACCGGCCAACACCGCAAACCCCCAACGGAAGGGGTGCACAGACGTCCCAACCCACCCTCACGACGCTCCTGATGCCCTCGAAACCGCCTCCAAAGACTCACTCTTCAATCCCCCAAACCCACACGACAACCGAAGAGCTGCAAGCTCCCGACGAGAGCCCCACAACGACCACCCGTATCAATCCATAAATTCCTTCAAGGCAACCAAGATGCCCATTCACCACCGCTGGATGAAACACGACCGGCAACGCCGTAGGTCAGCCCAGTCGCCGCATGGCCATCGTTCCCCTGTAAGCGAGACGCTTCTCTCCACCGCAAGAGGAAGCTCGTCCAGCAGGGGGCCGCACCAAGCAGGAACTCACTCGAGCGAGGGCTGGCCCCTCGCCGGGCTCGCTCGGGCGAGGGCTGGCCCCTCGCCGGGCTCGCTCGGGCGAGGGCTGGCCCCTCGCCGGAGCCGAGCACTCCTCGGTGGAGCGGGAGACTCGCCCGGGTAGTGGCTGGAGCTGCGCCAGATCCTGCACCCCCTGGTGGGGCGGGAGACTCCCGGGCGGCGGCTGGCCCCTGGCGGGAGACCACGCCCGCCAGGACCCCCTCCAAGGCTGGAGTGGCTTCTTCCTCTACCGTCCGCGCCGCTTCCGTACCCGGTCCTTCGTTCCCGGCTCCTCCTCAAAGCGGGCCGGCTGCAAAGGCGTCCTGCTGTGGGATACCGTCCGCGCCCCTCCCGTGCGCGGTCCTTCGTGCCCCGCTCCTCCGCGAAGCGGGCCGGCTACAGAGGCGTCCTGCTGTGGGATGACGGCAGGTGATCCGGAACGTCCGGCGAACCAGCGCCAGCCAGCAGTTTCAGACCCTCAACCAAGCCGCTGTTCGTCACCCACGTCCCCGCGCGCCCGTCTCCCGCGCGCCTCTGTCCGGTAGAGCAACCATCGGTTAGGTGGGTCGCCGCCGCTCTCGCTCCACCGTGGATCCATCACGGCCCGCGCTGCAGGAACATGCTCGTCGCATCATTGCCTCTCGCCTCTCCACATGCCTCGCGCATCGACGCCGTTCCCGTGTCGTCGCGCCATCGGGTGCTCAGGACGACGTGGCCTTCAAGTCTTGGGCCGTTGGCGTCGGTACGAGAACTGCTCAGCACGCAAATGCGCAGCACGCCCGAACGCGTCGAGCTGCGTCGCCTGGGGGCTCTGCCGGGCCGTCTGCCCTTGTAGGCGCTTGGTTCGACGGCTTGTGCCCCTTGCTCTCAGCGGGACAGCGAGGGATTGGTGAGGGGGAGCTGATGGGCCGCACGAAATTCCGGGTCAGGCTGCCTTGCGCTCAGCAGGGCAGCAAGGGGTTGGTGAGGGGAGGCAATGGCATCTGGTGTCTGTGTCAGGCCCGGGGGTGGGCTTGACGGTATGCGGTGCGGAGGCGGTCGATCGAGACGTGGGTGTAGATCTGGGTCGTGTTGAGGGAGGCGTGACCGAGTAGTTCCTGGACGCTGCGCAGGTCCGCGCCCCCTTCGAGCAGGTGGGTTGCCGCGGTGTGCCGCAGTCCGTGTGGGCCCATGTCCGGGGCGCCCTCGGTCTGGGCCAGCCGCGCGTGCACCACCCGTCGTACGGTGCCGGCGTCGATCCGGCCGCCACGGACTCCGAGGAAGAGGGCCGGCCCGGAGCGTTCCCGAACCCAGATGGGACGCCCGTTGATGCACCACCGGTCCAGAGCTCGAAGCGCCGGCAGCCCGAACGGCACGGAACGCTCCTTTCGTCCCTTGCCCAGGACCCTGATGACATGCCGGTCCCGGTCCACGTCATCGACATCGAGCGCGCAGAGCTCACCCACGCGCACACCTGTGGCGTACAGAAGCTCAAGGATGGCCTGGTCTCGGAGGTCCTTGGGATCGCCGGTGGACTGCGGCGCGCTCAAGACGGTCTGCGCCTGTTCCTGGTCGAGCACGGCAGGCAAGGGACGTGGCGCCTTGGCGCTGCCCAACAACAAGCCGGGGTCGGCCGCCAGCCAACCCCGGCGGTGGCAGTACGCGGTGAAGGTACGGACGCAGGCCGTTCTGCGGGCCAGCGTGGCTCTTGCCTTGCCCGCACTGTGCTGGTCGGCCAGCCAGCCTCGCAGCTCGCTGATGTCCAGGCCGTCAAGCCGTCCACGGAGGTGGTCGAGCAGGGCGGTGATGTCGGAGAGGTAGGCGCGCACCGTATGTGAGGAAAGGTCTCGCTCGAACCGCAAATATCTCTCGAACTCGGCAAGCACTTCGTCGGCATCCAAGTCACGGTTCAGATCAGGGTTCAGAGCACGATTCAGGCCGGCGTTCACATCCGGGTTCAGGTCGAGGTTCAGATCGTGATTCGGGTCGCTGCTCAGGCTGTCATTCACGTCGCGGTTCAGGTTGTCGTTCAGGTCGTTGTTCAAGGCTTCACCCGCTGTCCCCACGAACGTTCGCCATTACTTGTCACTGCTGTGCCGCCCGATGCCTCGGGCTCGCTATGGGGCCGTGTGCAGCTCAACCTCCCGAGCGTCCGTCCGAGCGGCCTGGCACGGCACGGCACGTACGGCGGCTACGGCGCGCGGTTGAGCATCGCATTACCCACATGTCAGTCATTTTCGGTCGCTTCCATGCCCCCGTCCCCCACCATCTCACCCCATGAACTCTCCGCCTGGGTCTTGGTGGCCATCACATCGGTGGTGCCGCATGCCCCTACGTCGCAAGGGTTGGTCAGCTAGGGGAGTGCGAGTTCTTCGGGATGGGGCGGGGGTGGGGTGTCGTCTTCCGCAGGTGGCGGGAGGTCTGTGGCTGGGGCTTCGTTGGCCGGGGGTGGGGCCAGGGCCATGGTTTCTGGGGCTTTCGAGTAGCTCGATGTGGTTTTGCGTAGGCGCCAACCGCCGCCAGCTCGTTCTATGTATCCGGCCGCGGCCAAACCGCCCAGGGCGCTCAGCGTGATGTCCATGCTGACGCCCGCTGAGACCGCTATCGACGCCGGGCCGGCGCCTCCGCGGGTGGGGATGGCGTCCAGGACTCTCTTGGTGGATTCGTTCAGACCGTCGCGGGGGACGACGGGCGTCCGGGTCTGGGGGGCCAGGTCGTCGCCGATGACGCCGACGAGTTCGATCATTTCCTCCGGAGTGGTGACACAGACCGCCTTGCGTTCGCGCAGGAGCTTGTGACAGCCGGCCGACAACGCGGACGTGGTGGGCCCGGGCACGGCGCCCAGGTGCCGGTTGAGAGTGAGCGCGTGGCCGGCGGTGTTCAGGGCACCGCTGCGCAGGGCTGCCTCCACGACGGCCGTGCCCCTGGTCAGGGCGGCGATGAGGCGGTTCCTGATCAGGAAGCGGGCACGGGTGGGGTGGACGCCGGGCGGGCATTCGCTCATCACGACGCCCTGCTCGCGGGCTTGGGCGAAGAGCTCCTGGTGGCCGCTCGGGTAGCAGATGTCCACTCCGCAGGCGAGAACGACCACCGTGGGCGAGCCGCCCAGCAGGGCGCCCTTGTGGGCCGCGCCGTCCACCCCGTAGGCGCCGCCGGAGACGACGGACCAGCCCGCTTCGCTGAGGCCGATGCCGAAGTTGGCCGCGATGTGCAGGCCGTACTGGGTGGCGGCCCGGGCTCCTACGACGGCCACGGACTGCAGGCAGGCGAAACGGAGGTCTGCCGTGCCGTGCAACCAGAGGCCGAGGGGGCGGCTCGGGCCGAGATCGTCCAGTTGCGTGGGCCATTCGGGATCGCCGGGGACGATCAGCCTGGCTCCGTGCTTCTCACCGGCCTCCAGATCGGCGGCGGGCTTCGACGCCGCCAGCCGGAGGAACCAGGCGTTCAGCCGCCCCGACAGGTCACACGGACGTTCCTGCCGGGACTCCCGGGCGGTGAAGGCCGGTGGAAGTGCGCGCTCGCGGATCGCCTCCACTGCTCCGGCGGCACCGAGGTGCGCCACCAGACGGCCCATGGCCGTGTCGCCCACGTCGGCGGCTCGCATGAGGGCCGCACGTGCCTCATGCTCTGGACTGGTCACAGGGGCCTCCTGGTGATTCTCATGGGCGGGTTCGTGGGCAAGCGGTTGGCCGGGGTCACGGTCGTACTCCGAGCCAGAAGCCGAGGGCTGCGGTGGTCTCGTCCTCTTCTGGGCGGTCTTTGCCGGCGAGGTCGGCGAGGGTCCAGGCGACGCGCAGCGTGCGGTCGAGGCCGCGGGCGGTGAGTGAGCCCGAGTCGAGGCAGGAGGTCATGGGCTTCATCGCCGCATCCGAAGGACGGAAGTCGGAGTGGAGGACGGATGAGGGGATCTCGGCGTTCGTCCGCCAGGGGGTGTGGGCCAGGCGTTTGACGGCGCGTTCGCGGGCCAGCAGGACGCGTTCGGCCACTGTCTCGCTGGATTCGACGAAGTGCCGGTCGGCCAGGAGTTCGCGTCTGGACGAACGGGCGACCGTGACCTTCATGTCGATGCGGTCGAGGAGGGGGCCGGACAACCGGCCCAGGTATCGGCGTCTTGTGGTGGGCGAACAGCGGCACGTCGCGCCGGCCTGGTCGTCGGCCTGGGCGCAGGGGCACGGGTTGGCCGCCAGGACCAGCATGAACCGGGCGGGGAACGTGACCGACGCCGCGGATCTGGACACCGTGACGCGCCCCGACTCCAGCGGTTGCCGCAACGAGTCGAGGACGTGACGAGGGAACTCGGGAGCCTCGTCCATGAACAGCAGGCCCCTGTGCGCGAGAGAGACCGCTCCTGGACGGACGACCGTGCTGCCACCACCGATGATGGCGGCCGCCGTCGCCGTGTGGTGGGGGCTGACGAACGGCGGACGGTTGATCATGGGACTGTCCGGCGGCAGCAACCCCGCGACCGAGTGGATGGCCGTGACCTCCAGGGCGTGGTCGAGCTCCAGGTCCGGCAGGAGGGTGGGAAGGCGTTCGGCCAACAGGGTCTTGCCCGTGCCGGGCGGGCCCACCATCCACAGGTTGTGGCCCCCCGCGGCGCACACTTCCAACGCTCGGCGGGCCACGGGCTGGCCGACGACGTCCGCCAGGTCGACGGCGGACTGGGCCACGGGCTTGGGCGTGTCGACACGGTCATCGGCCACGGGTTCGGGCGGCTTGTCGCCTTTGCGTAGCCATTCGACCAGTTGGCGCAGGTGAGCCACCGGGACCACGTTCACGTCGGGGACCAGGCCGGCTTCCCCCGAGTTCTCCGACGGGACGATGATCGTGGCGTCTTCGTGCGCGGCCGCGGCGCCGAGGATGGACGGGAGCACCCCGCGCACGGGCCTGATGCGACCGTCGAGGCCGAGTTCGCCCAGGAAGAAGGGCTCGGCGATGCGTTCCGCGGGGACGACTCCTGCGGCGCCCAGGATGGCCATGGCGATGGCGAGGTCGAACTGGGACCCGCGCTTGGGGAGGCTGGCGGGGAAGAGGCTGACGGTGATGCGGGCGTCCGGCCATGGGTAACTGCTGTTGACCACGGCGGATCGCACTCGGTCGCGGGCCTCGCTGAGCGCCGTGTCGGGAAGGCCGATGAGGTGGATGCCGGCCAGGCCGTTGCCCACGTCGGCCTCGACCTCGACGCTGCGGCCGCTCACCCCGACCAGCGCGACGCTGCGGGTCCGGGCCACGGCCATCTAGATCGCCCCCCGTATGTGGCGCAGGGCGAAGTTGCCCGCGAAACGCTCAAGGGCGATCACGTCGATGCGAACGGCTTCGAAGGACCGGGACTGCGCCGACAGCCATTTGGCGGCCAGCATGCGGAGCCGCGCCAGTTTGGTGTGGTTCACGGATTCCAAGGCTGTGCCGTGGGATCTGCTCGATCTGGTCTTGACCTCGACGACCACCAGGACCTGGCCGTCCACGGCGATGATGTCGATCTCGCCGCGCCGGCAGCGCCAGTTGCGTTCGAGGATCGTCATCCCCTTGGCTTCGAGGTAGATGGCGGCCAGGTGCTCGCCCTCTTTGCCGAGCTCGTCTTTCGGGGCCATGGGTGGCGTCCCTTCGTCCGTCGTCGGTGCGGTGTTCGGTCACCGACCTTGGCGGATGGCGGGGAGATCAGATGGAGGCGAACGGGGTTCTGGGGATAACCGGGAGAGCTGGGCGGCGGCTTGTGGATAGCTCGCCACAACGGAGACTCGTTGCCGGCACCGGGAGGCGTCGTCATCGGTGCGTCCCATGCCGGACGACGGAACCGGACGTTGCTGATCAGGCGCAATATACGGGGTGACGGTCCTGCGTAGATGGTTCACGCCATGGAGTCTGCAGCTGCCCAGCTCCGGCGGACGATGGCGGACCACGCACCCTACGGCCCCTGCGCCGCCCCCTGCGGCCCTCCACAGCCCCTGAAGCCCATGCGGACGGCTGACGGCGATGGTGTGACACGACGCGGACCATTTCGCGAAGCGGCACGTGCCGGGCGGCATATGGCAGGAGGCGGGTCCCACGCGGCGGGGAGGCGGCCCCACGCGGCGGGATGGGGAAAGACGCCCTGTGTGCTGGGCCAGATGGCGTTCATCTTGAGCTAGCTGCCAACGCTTTTCGCGGGCCAGGCGTCGCTACCCCGAGCCGGCTAGCGCTTCCGCATGCCCGGCGGCCCCACCTTGCGTTCAACGACGACTCACCGCAGGCCGGATGACGGCCAATGCGTGCTGATGGCGCCGGCGTGGACGCGAGAGCGCCCTAGCCCACGCCAGTGCCGAGCGGGTGCCGACAATGCCCGGCAATCAGCAGACGAGGTGCCAGCGAGCAGCAGGGGATGGTCAGCATGTGCCGGTGCGCGGGTCGCATGCGCCCAAGGCACGGAGAACCCCCGCCATCCCACCGGCCCCGCCTCGACGGCGCCCCTTCGACCTACCCCGAGAACCCTTCCTTGGGCATCTCCAGGTCGGCCTTGGCCAGCTCTTCGACGTTCACATCCTTGAACGTGACCACCCGCACGTTCTTCACGAACCGCGCCGGCCGGTACATGTCCCACACCCAGGCGTCCTGCATCTTCACATCGAAGAAGACGTCGCCGTTCTCCGCCGTACGGACGTCGAGATCGACCGAGTTGGTCAGATAGAACCGACGCTCGGTCTCCACGACGTATGTGAACAACCCGACGACATCACGGTATTCGCGGTAAAGCTGCAGCTCCATCTCGGTTTCATATTTTTCGAGATCCTCTGCGCTCATCGCGGTCCTCCTGTCGTACCGGTCCCCCGGTTCGCCTGCTCAGGCAACCCCGGCCCCCATCTCATTTTCACCCATGCCCCTGGCCACCGTGACGAAGGAGTAACGGTGTTCGGGGCACGGGCCATGTCTCTCCAGTGCCAAACGGTGTCCTGGCGTGACATACCCCTTGTGCTCGGCGAAACCGTACTGAGGGAACCTTCGATCCAGCTCGACCATCAGGCGGTCCCTCGTCACCTTGGCCACGATCGACGCGGCCGCCACGCAGGCGGCCACCTGATCCCCCTTCCACACCGCCAGGGACGGCGCGGGCATCCCGGGCACCGGGAAGCCGTCCATGAGGATGTACTCCGGATCACATGGCAACTGCGCCACAGCCCGCCGCATTCCGGAGATGTTGCTCCGGTGCAGCCCCCGGGCGTCGATCTCGGCGGCCGGGATCACCACGACGCCCACGTGGGCGGTCGCGACGACGCGGTCGTACAGACGCTCACGCACCAGCGGAGACAGCAACTTGGAGTCACCGAGACCGTCGATCTCCCTGCGCAGGACGACGGCCGCGACGACCAGCGGTCCGGCGCAGGCGCCGCGGCCCGCCTCGTCGACACCCGCGATCGGGGTCAGCCCACGGCGGGCCAGCGCCCGCTCGTAGGCGTAGAGTCCGGAATCGCGCCGGACGACGCTCGGTCGAGGGCGGAACGCAACTGTCATGACACTCGAAGCGTACGCCCCATTCGCCGCAAACCGCGACCGAAAGCCCCTTACTTGACCTTGTCGAAAGTCTCGGGCGTGGAGAACAGGTAGCCGCGCGAAAGCGGCCAGTAGCGGACGACCGCCTTGCCGATCACGTCGTCGACGGAGATGAAGCCGCCGCCGGGCTCGTCCATGTGGGCGCGCGAGTCCGCCGAGGCGGTGCGGTGGTCGCCCATCAGCCACAGTTTGCCGGCCGGGACGGTGACGCTGAACTTGTCGCCACCGCCGAAGTCGCCGGGGTAGAGGTAGGACTCCTCGTCGAGCGGCGTGCCGTTGACGCTGATGCGGTGCTTGGAGTCGCAGCACACCACCTTGTCGCCGCCGACGCCGATGACCCGCTTGATGGTGTCCTCGCCGGTGCGCCAGCCCTTGAAGACCACGATGTCGCCGCGCTCGGGATCGCCCGCCAGCTTGTTGACGAAGACCCGGTCGTTGATGAGCAGGGTGTTCTCCATCGACTCCGACGGGATGTAGAACGACCCGATCACGAACGCCTGGAGCAACAACGCGATGCCCACGCCGAGCACTAGCAGCAGGACGGTCTCCCGGAAACCGCCCTTTTTCTTCTCTTTGGCCACGCCCTCCGCCTTCTTGGTGACGGCCATCAGCGCTTCCTCCCCAACCGGCGCCGACGAACCAGGACCAAGGGTACGGCCAGCCCGAACCCGGCCACCAGCGGTACGGAGCCTCCGAGTGCCTGAAGCGCGGGCTGCGCGAAGGTGTCGGGTATGGACAACACGCCCGCCCGGTTGAACGGCCAGACGATCACGAAGGCCCGGCCGATGACCTGACCTTCGGGAATCGAGCCGCCGCCCTGGTCGCCGGTGTGCGAGCGGGAGTCGAGCGAGACGGAACGGTGGTCGCCCATCACCCACAGCCGCCCGGGCGGCACGGTGATGTCGAAGAACCTGTCGGACGGCACGTTGCCCGGATAGAGGTAGCTCTCCTCGTCGATGGCCGTGCCGTTGACCGTGATGCGCCCCTTGGAGTCGCAGCACTTGACGTGGTCGCCGCCCACGCCGATGACCCGCTTGATGTAGTCCTTCTCGCCGGGGACGACGCCGAAGGCCGTGCCGACCCAGCGGAAGAAGGCCGCGATCGGGTTGGACGGCTCCTCGACCTCGAACTCGCCGTCCCAGGAGTCGACGCCGGAGAAGACGACCACGTCGCCGCGCTCGATGTCACGGGTGTGGTAGACGAGCTTGTTGACCAGGACCCTGTCGTTCTTGAGCAGGGTGTTCTCCATGGACTCCGACGGAATGTAGAAGGCCTGGATCACGAACGTCTTGATGATCAGGGCCAGCACGAGAGCCACAACGACAAGAACGGGAAGTTCTTTCCAGAACGACCCCTTCTTCTCCTTGTCGCCCTTTGCCGGCTTCTGAGTCTCTTCGGCGACCACGTCCACCTCGTCCTCGACAGGGCGGCGCGAAGCGCCGTACTCCTGGTCTTCGCTTGTCATCGCTGACGAGCCTAGATGATGGAACGGCTCGACAAGCCTCGACCGACGTTACACCCACGCACGAGTCGCTCCACATAAAGGAAATGGCCCCGCAAAGCCGAAAGGCCCGTGCGGTGCACGGGCCTTTCGGAAAAGATTGGGGTTACTTCGCGGGCGCGGTCTCACGCTTCTCGCGGATACGGGCGGCCTTGCCGCGCAGGTCGCGCATGTAGTAGAGCTTGGCGCGACGCACGTCACCGCGGGTCACGAGCACGATCTTCTCGATGACCGGGCTGTGCACCGGGAAGGTGCGCTCGACGCCGACGCCGTAGCTGACCTTGCGGACCGTGAAGGTCTCGCGGGCGCCGCTGCCCTGCCGGCGCAGCACGAAGCCCTTGAAGACCTGGATACGGGAGCGGTTGCCTTCGACGACTCGTACGTGGACCTCGAGCGTGTCACCGGGGCGGAACGCCGGGACGTCGCTCCGAAGGGTCGCCTTCTCGAGCTCCTGGATCTTCGTGTGCATGAGAGCTGTCCTCAAGTCCTCGCGAGCACGCGGAGGTCCACCCGGCCGGAGCTCGCGGCGGACACGCTTGCTGATTTGATGAACCCGGGACCGTTACCCGGGCATGACGGACCAACCGTGTGATGGTCGGCAGCGATTCAGTTTGCCACATCTTCCGGCCGGACGCGAAACGAGAGCTCGTCGAGCAGCTTCCTGTCGTGCTTGTCGAGCGTCTCGGGATCGAGTGCCGCGGCCAGTTCCGGCCGGTTCCGCACCGTACGCCGGAGCGCCTCGTCCCGTCGCCATCGGGCGACTTTTCCGTGATGTCCGGACAGCAGCACCGCGGGCACCTCGTGCCCGCGCCAGACCGGCGGCTTGGTGTAGACCGGGCCCTCGACCAGGTTCTGCATCGAACCCGGCGCGAAGGAGTCGTCCACGGCCGACTGGGCGTTGCCCAGCACGCCGGGCAGCAGCCTGCCGACGGCCTCGACCATCACCAGCACCGCGACCTCGCCGCCGGCCAGCACGTAGTCGCCGATGCTGACCTCGTCGACGCGCAGCCGGGCGCCGTACTCGGCCATGACCCGCGAGTCGATGCCCTCGTAACGCCCGCAGGCGAACAGCAGCCACGGCTCGGCGGCCAGCTCCTGGGCCATCTCCTGGGTGAACGGCCGCCCGCTCGGCGTCGGCACGATGACCCGCGGCGCGCCGTCGCCGATCACCGAGTCGATGGCCTCGCCCCAGACCTCGGGCTTCATCACCATGCCGGGACCGCCGCCGTACGGCGTGTCGTCGACCGTCCTGTGCACGTCGTGCGCCCAGTCGCGGAGCTGGTGGACGCGTACGTCGAGGGTGCCGCGCTCGCGCGCCTTGCCGATCAGCGAGACGTCGAGCGGGGCGAAGTACTCGGGGAAGATGGAGATGATGTCGAGGCGCATCACAGCAGGCCCTCTGGCGGGTCGACGACCAGGCGCCCGCCCGTCAGATCGACCTCGGGCACCAGGGCCTTGACGAACGGGATGAGCGCGTCGTCCTGCCCGCGCCGGCGCACGACCAGCAGGTCCTGGCCGTGGTGCAGCACGTCGGTGACCTCGCCGACGGCCTCGCCCGACACGGTCTCCACCGCCAGCCCGACGAGCTGGTGGTCGTGGAACTCGTCCGGGTCGTCCGACGACTCCACGTCGGCCGAGTCGATGACCAGCATGGTGCCCCGGAGCTCCTCGGCCGCGTCACGGCCGTGCACGCCCTCGAACGCGATCAGCAGCACGCCCTTGTGCCAGCGGCGGCTCTCGACCACGAGCGGCCCCGCGCTCGCCGGGTCGGTCGCGACGGCCACGCCCTCGGCGAAGCGCAGCTCGGGATCGTCGGTGCGCACCTCCACGGTCACCTCGCCGCGTACACCGTGCGGACGGCCTATCCGGCCGACGACCAGCTGCACGTAAACCCACCTTCTCCTAACGCAAGCGCCCCCATCAGCCCTTTCGGGACCGATGAGGGCGCGAATTCCTGACGCTAACGGACTGCTTCGTCCAGGTCGAGCAGATCGACCCGTACGTACTTCCCGTCGGCCAGGGCGTTCACAACGGTGCGCAGCGCCTTGGCGGTGCGCCCGCCGCGTCCGATGACCTTGCCCAGGTCCTCGGGGTGCACCCGGACCTCCAGGACGCGCCCGCTGCGAATGCGGCGAGCGCGGACCCGGACATCGTCGGGATGTTCGACGATGCCCTTAACGAGGTGCTCGAGAGCCTCCTCGAGCACGTCAGCCCTCGCCCTCGGTCGGGGTCTCGGCGGCGGGGGCGGCCTCAGCCTCTTCCTTCTTCTTGGCACGCTTGGGCGCCGTGGTGGCGGCCGTGCCGGTGTCGCCACCGGACAGCGCCTCCTTGGCCGCGGCCTCGTAGAGGGCGTGACGGTCGGGCGCGGGCTCGGCGACCAGCAGCGGCGCCGGGGCGGCCTCGCCCTTGAACTTCTGCCAGTCACCGGTGAGCTTGAGCAGCTTGAGCACCGGCTCGGTCGGCTGCGCGCCGACACCCAGCCAGTAGGCCGCACGCTCGGCGTTGACCTCGATGCGCGAAGGGTTTTCCTTCGGGTGGTACAGGCCGATCTCCTCGATCGCCCGGCCGTCACGCTTGGTGCGGCTGTCGGCGACGACGATTCGGTACTGAGCGTTGCGGATCATGCCGAGCCGCTTGAGCTTGATCTTGACTGCCACTGGTGTGGTCTCTCCTGCATTCGAGCGTGGGTGAACGGCACCTCATCGAGTGGGGCACGATGAGAGGACGTTCCAGGGACAGGCGTGGCCGGCAGGAGATGAGAGGGCACCCACCTGGTCACGATGTTCCAACATGTCATTCTGCCAGACCGCGGACAGTGCCTTCGACCTGTCCCGGCAGGCCGCGGCAAAGGCTCGGCAAGGGGCGCGTGTCACCTCGCCCGACTTGATCAACTTCCCTGCGGAATGGGTGGGTGACCACCACGACCAATCCGCTGTTCACGCGCGCGCGGCTGCTCACCGCCGGCGCGTCCGTCCTGCTCACCGGCGCCTTGTTCGGGCTTACGGCCACCGCCGCGGCGGGCGAGTTCGCCAACGCCAACGGTATCGGCCTGACCGTCACCGAGATCCCGGAACTGGGCCAGCCGGGCTTCTCCGGCACCTGGGGCACCGCGTCCGTCGGGCCCGACCCCGGCACCGACACCGGCGACTGGAGCGACCCCGACGGGGTCACCGACTTCGTCAGCCTGGCCAACGAACAGATCCAGGCCGACGGCCTCGACGCGCCGGACGTCTGGGAGGCCAGCGCGCAACTGGTCGTCAACACCCTTCAGCTCAACCCGGACGCGTCCGAGCCGCTGCTGGTCACGGGCAACGTGGAGACGCACGCGCGGTGCACGCCGCCGGCTCCGGCGATGGCATCCGTACAGGCGGCGCCGGGGACCATCACGGTGCTCGGCGTGCCCGTCGAGCAGGGGACCACGGAGGTGCCCGCGACGGGCGCGCAGCTCGGGTACCCCGGCGTGTACGACGGGATCCTGACGGTCGTCAGGACCGACAACGCCACGACGAACGACGCGACCTCCGCCGAGGCGGACATGACGATCTCGATCTCGGCCACCCTGCGGGACGCCGACGGGAACGTCGTCTACGAGGGGCCGCTCACGGAGGTCACCATCGGCCGGGTGGAGGTCAACTGCGTCCCCAACCAGCCCACCCCGACACCCACGATCACGCCCACGGTGACCCCGACACCCACGCCCACCGTCACTCCGACGCCCACCGTGACGCCCACCCCCACGGTGACCCCCACGGTGACCCCGACACCCACGGTCACGCCCACGGTGACGCCCACGCCCACCGTGACGCCGACACCCACGGTGACTCCGACGCCGACCGTCACTCCTACGCCCACGGTGACACCAACGCCGACCGTGACACCGACGCCCATGCCCACGCCGACCGTGACACCGACGCCCACCGTCACGCCGACACCCACCGCGACCCCCACGGTGACGCCGACACCCACCGTCACTCCGACGCCGAACCCGACGCCCACGCATGACTGCACCCACAAGCCGCACAAGACTCACAAGCCGTACGAGCACAGCTACTGGCCACCTTGCGAGTGGCCGCACATCCCGCATGAGCCACACCACCACGGCGGCCCCAACGGTCATCACTGGCCCGCCGACCACGGCGGCGAGTTCGGCCCGGCGCACGAAGACGCCTGGGTAACCCAGAGGTCGCCGCTCACCGGCCTGCCGATGTGGATGCCCGTAACGGCCGCCTCAGGCTGGCTCCTCATGGACCCCGCTCTGCAGTGGATGCTCCTCTGCCGTTAGAGCAGGCCGAACGGCCTCACATCCGCGCCCGGTGACCCACCACGGTCCCGGGCGCGCCCCCGTTCGGACCAGCGCCCACGCACCGGAGAACAGCGACGCAGCCCCGGCGCGCGGACCACCATCAGGGAGCCGGCGCGAGCAGGGGCCGACGTGAGAAAGGCCGCCGCGCGCAAGAGCAACGGCGAAACCACCAGCACCAAGTCCGCCCGTCGGAGCAGGGCCCGCAGGCGGACGCGGCGGACGTGGCAGGCGTGCCGCCGAGCCGGGCGGACGTGCGGGCGGGCCGGGTGGGGGCGGGCGGAGTCAGGGGTCGTGCCCGCCCCGGTCGGCGCTGTTACTGCCCGGGCAGCTTCAGCTTCGACGGGTCGAAACCCGGCGGCAGTTCGAGGCCCGGCGGCAGCTTGCCGCCCAGGTTCCCCAGCACTCCCCCGGCCTTGGGCGCGCCGCCCTCGCCGTCGGGCGAGGATGACGCCGACTTCTCCAGGCCCGCCTTGCGCGGGTCGCCGCTGACGCGCCGCCCCTTCTTGGCCTTCTTCTGGGCCTTGGACGCCTTCCCGCGCCCCCCGGGCATGCCCGGCAGCCCCATGCCCCCGGCCACCCGCTTCATCATCTTCTGCGCCTCGAAGAAGCGCGTGACGAGGTTGCTCACGGCGCTGACCGTGACGCCGGAGCCGGCGGCGATGCGGGCGCGGCGGGAGCCGTTGATGATCTTCGGGTCCTGCCGCTCGCCGGGCGTCATCGAGCGGATGATGGCGGCGATGCGGTCGAGGTCGCGGTCGTCGATGGAGTTGAGCTGGTCGCGCATCTGCCCCATGCCGGGCATCATGCCGAGCAGGTTCTTGATGGGGCCCATCTTCTGGACCATCATCATCTGCTCGAGGAAGTCGTCGAGCGTGAAGTTCTCGCCCGAGGTGAGCTTGCCCGCCATCTTGGCGGCCTGCTCCTCGTCGAACGTCTTCTGCGCCTGCTCGATCAGGGTGAGGATGTCACCCATGTCGAGGATGCGGGAGGCCATCCGGTCGGGGTGGAAGGCGTCGAAGTCTTCCAGCTTCTCGCCGGTGGAGGCGAACATGATCGGGCGGCCGGTGATGTGCCGCACCGACAGCGCGGCGCCGCCGCGGGCGTCGCCGTCGAGCTTGGTCAGCACGACGCCGTCGAAGCCGACCCCGTCCATGAACGCCTGGGCCGTGGTGACGGCGTCCTGGCCGATCATGGCGTCGACCACGAACAGGACCTCGTCGGGGCGGACCGCGTCGCGGATGTCGGCGGCCTGCTTCATCATCTCCTGGTCGATGCCCAGGCGACCGGCGGTGTCGATGATGACGATGTCGTGGTTGAGCCGCCGGGCCTCGTCGATCGAGCGGCGGGCGACGTCGACCGGGTCGCCGACGCCGCTGCCCGGCTCGGGCGCGAAGACGGCGACCTGGGCGCGCTCGCCCACGACCTGGAGCTGCTGCACGGCGTTGGGCCGCTGGAGGTCGGCGGCGACCAGCAGGGGCGCGTGGCCCTGCTCGCGCAGCCACCGGGCCAGCTTGCCGGCCAGGGTGGTCTTACCGGCGCCCTGGAGACCCGCGAGCATGACGACGGTCGGCGCGGTCTTGGCGAAGCGGAGCCTGCGGGTCTCGCCGCCGAGGATCTCGATCAGCTCGTCATTGACGATCTTGACGACCTGCTGCGCCGGGTTGAGCGCCTGGGAGACCTCGGCGCCGCGGGCGCGCTCCTTGACCTGGGCGACGAACGCCTTGACCACCGGGAGCGCGACATCGGCCTCGAGCAGGGCGATGCGGATCTCGCGGGTGGTGGCGTCGATGTCGGCGTCGGACAGCCGACCCTTGGATCGGAGGGAGGAGAAGACCGATGTCAGCCGGTCGGAAAGCGTCTCGAACACGTGGTTGGCCAGTCCTCGAAGCGAATGTACGTCTAAGACTTCAGCCTATCCGCTCTCCTAGCCGCTCCAGCCTGGCACGGCCATCCGGACGGTCAACGCGTGCTCGACGAGGTTGATCAGGGCGCTTTTGACCGAGTCCTTCTGGCGGGCGTCGAGACGCACCAGCGGAATGTGGGGGGCCAGCGTGAGGGCGTCGCGGACCTCGGCGTCGCTGTGGGCGTACGTGCCGTCCCAGCCGTTGATCCCCACGATGAAAGGGAGTTGCGCCTCCTCGAAATAGTCGATCGCGGGGAAGCTGTCGGCCAGGCGGCGGGTGTCGACCAGCACGACCGCGCCGATGGCGCCGCGGACCAGGTCGTCCCACATGAACCAGAACCGGTGCTGTCCGGGCGTGCCGAACAGGTACAGGATCAGGTCGCGGTCGAGCGAGACGCGGCCGAAGTCCATCGCGACGGTCGTGGTCGACTTCAGCGGCGTCATGCCCAGGTCGTCGATGCCGGCGGAGGCGTCCGTCATGACGGCCTCCGTCGTGAGCGGCATGATCTCCGAGACCGCGCCGACGAACGTCGTCTTGCCCACGCCGAAGCCGCCGGCCACCACGATCTTCGTCGAGGTCAGACCGGGGCTAGAGCCTGCGAAGTCCACTGAGCACCCTTTCCAGCAGGTTGACGTCCGGCCTACCCGCCTCCAGCGCAGGCTGATGCACCCGTACCAGGCCCTCGGCCGCCATGTCGGCGATCAGAACACGCACCACACCGAGCGGGATCCGCAGCAGCGCCGACACCTCGGCGACCGACCGCACCTGACGGCAGAGCTGGCTGATCGCCTTGTACTCGGGAGTGATGTGGGAGAACTCCCGGTGTTCGGCCGTAGCCGACGAGACCAGGGCCTCCATGGCCAGCTTGACCTTGGGCGCGGTACGCCCGCCCGTCACCGCGTACGGGCGAACCGGCGAGGCCGGGTCCGAGCTGACCGGCGGCTGGGGCTCCCAACCGCCGCTGTTCCAGGAATCCGTCACCTACATCACCTGGTCTGGCTGGCGCGCAGCTCCGCGCGCACCGCCGGGGTCAGCACCTGACCGGCGCGATCCACCATCAAGGTCATCTGGTACGCCACCAGCCCCATGTCGCAGTCGGGAGCCGCCAGGACCGCCAGACACGAGCCGTCGCTGATCGACATGATCAGCATCAGCCCGCGCTGCATCTCCACGATCGTCTGGTTGACCGCACCGCCTTCGAAGACCCTGGCCGCACCCTGCGTGAGACTCACCAGTCCCGACGCGATGGCGGCCAGCTGGTCGGCCCGGTCAGGCGGGAAACCCGACGATGCCGCGAGCGGCAATCCGTCGGATGACACGACCACCGCGTGCGCGACCCCCGGGACGGTACTGACGAAGTCGGTGATCAACCAGTCGACTCCGCGCGCCGAGTGGCTCAGGTCATTCACGCGCCCTCCTCCCTACTGTCGTTCCTCGGGCCGGATTGGTAGGTCCTGCCCTCGCTGATGTCGTCACGCGCTGCTCGGAAGCCCTGCTGGAAGCTCGACAACCTGCTGCGCACCCGGTCCGGCGAGACCGACGGCATGGGAGCCACGCCCTTGGGCGCGGACGCGGTGTCCGCCGATCCGGGCACCAGGTTGGCCTTGGGCACCCGCTTGGGCAGCCCGGCCGCCGTCGAGCCGTCGCGTACGGGCTCCACCACGGAGGCCGCCGCGTTCCAGCCGGCGTCGGCCTTGGCCGAGCCCCAGGTGGCGCTCGGCTCGCCCTGGTCGAACCAGGCCGACTCCACCGCGGCGAAGATCGGCAGGTATTCGTCCCCGCCGGAGGCGGGCTTGACGACGGGGATCGGGCCGGTCGCCGCCGACTCGGTCTCGGGGTAGTCGTACTTGGAGGCGGGCGACGTCTCCTGCGGAGGAGCCGACCAGGGGCGGGGCTCCTCGGGGGGCAGGCCGCGCTGCGGCGGCGCGTGCTCCCCGGTGACCGGCCCGCGCGAGGACACCCAGACGTCGGACGACGAGTCCGGCAGCCAGTCGGAGCCGGTGTTCGTCGACTCCGTCGAAGGCCACTGCGGCATCGCGGACGGCATCGCGGACGGCATGGAGGACTGCATCGAGGACGGCAGCGAGTTCGGCATCGACGGCCACGACCCGCCGGCCGGCTCGGACGGGTACGAGGGGTAGGACGGGTGCCCGGGGGCGAGCCCGAAGCCCGAGGCGCCGGGCCACTGCTGGGCCCCGGCGGCGGGCTGGGAGGCGGCGAAGGCGTCCTCGCGGGCGGTCGGGGCGGCGGTGTTGCCGCCGGCGCCGGCGACCGCGGCGGGCTGCGCGCCGAGCAGCGTCTCGGGGATGAGGACCATCGCGGTCAGGCCGCCGGAGCCGTGCGGGCGCAGCTGCACCCTGATGCCGTGCCGGTGGGCGAGCCTGGCGACCACGAACAGGCCCATGCGACGGGAGACCGACACGTCCACGGTGGGGGCGTCGGTCAGGCGCTCGTTGGCCTGGACCAGTTCCTCGCCGGTCATGCCGATGCCGGAGTCGCTGATGGAGAGCATGATCCCGCCGCCGTCGATCCTGCTGCCGGAGACGGGGACGCGGGTCTCGCGCGGGGAGAACGACAGCGCGTTCTCGATGAGCTCGGCCAGCAGGTGGATGACGTCGTTGACGGCCTGGCCGGCGATGGAGACGCCCTCGGGGACCTCCAGGACGACGCGCTCGTAGTTCTCGACCTCCGACAGGGAGGCGCGGGCGACGTCGACCAGCTTGACCGGCTGGCTCCAGCGCCGCGGCGGGTCCTGACCGGCCAGCACCAGCAGGTTCTCGCTGTTGCGCCGCATACGCGTGGCCAGGTGGTCCAGCTTGAACAGGTTGCCGAGCCGCTGCTCGTCCTGCTCACCCTGCTCCAGACCGTCGATCAGGGTGATCTGCCGCTCCACCAGCGTCTGACTGCGCCGCGACAGGTTCACGAACATCGCGTTGACGTTCGAGCGGAGCCTGGACTCCTCGCCGGCCAGCCGGACGGCTTCGCGGTGGACCTCGTCGAAGGCGCGGGCGACTTCACCGATCTCGTCCTTGGAGTTGACCTCGATCGGCGGGACCTGGAGCTGTTCCGGGCTGACGTCGGTGTTGCGCAGCTGCCGGACCAGGTCGGGCAGCGTCTGGCCGGCGATCTTCAGGGCGTCCGAGCGCAGGCGGCGCAGCGGACGCACCAGCGAGCCGGCCATCAGGGCGGTGATCGCGAGGACCAGGACGAGCAGGCCCACCACGACGCCGATGTTGATCGCGGCGAGCTGCCGGTCGCTGCTGGCGATGTCGGCGCTTCGGGTGGCGATCTGCTCCGACAGCGACTTCTGCACGGTGTGCAGGCGCTCGACGGTCTCGGTGATGGACTGGAACCACTGGTCGGTGTCGTCCCTGGTCGAGGTGTCGAGCCGGCGCAGGGACTGGTTGGCGTTGTGCAGCAGCACCGCGCGGCTGGCGTAGAACTCGGCTCGGCCGATCTTCAGGCTGGCGACGGTGTTGTCGTAGAACTGGCGCTGCGCGGGCGTGGCGACGGCGCGGAAGGAGTCGCGCTCGCTGTTGCGGCGGGAGCGGGCGTCGAGGAAGGCGTTGTACTCCGGTTCCTCGAACGAGCCCCTGATCAGGGCGCTGGTCAGCAGGCCGCGCTGCTTGGAGGCCTCCTCCTCGGCGCGGGCGACGGCGCGCAGGGCCGCGCTGGTGGCGATGATCTCCTCGTCCGTGGAGCCCTGGCCGAGCTCGTCGTAGAGCTGCAGCAGCTCGGCGATGACCTCGGAGTACTTCTCGCTGGTGGGCAGCGGGCCGAGCTTGGTCTCGGCGACGGCCTTGCGCATCGTGGGGATCTGGCCGAGCCGGATCCGGATGTGGTCGAGGGACTTCCTGCCGAGGTCGGACAGCGACGTTTCGGACTTCTTCCCCGCCTCGAGGGTGCTGGCGATGCGCTTGTCGACGATCTCGTGCTGGCTCTTCAACCGCTGCTCGTCGGAGGCTCCGCGGTTGGTGGCGACGTGGCGGGTGGCCAGGTCGCGTTCGAGCCCGAGGTCGCGGGAGAGCTCGCCGAGCTGGGCGACCAGGGTCCCCACGCTGCTGATGTCCTGGTACTGCTGCGCGCTGTTGATCGATGTCGTGACCCGCAGGGCGCCGAGGACGACGGCGACGAGCGTGGGAATGGCGATGAGGGCGATGAGGCGGGTACGCACGCGCCAGTTGCGCAGGGCGAACGGGCTGCCCGCCTTGGGCGGGTGGGCCGGCTGCACCTCGCCGTCCGCGGCCTTTTCCGGGGCGTCCGGAGCCCTGCCACGACCGGATCCGGTCGTTGTTGTCCTCACTGGTGGCAACCTCTCGCCATGGCCTGCTTCAGGGGGAATCAGCGGCTTCGTCACGCGGACGAGTGATCGCAGGCAAGTTCGAGGCCCAATTTGAGCACAAACCTCATACTTAGGCCAACGTTTCGGTGGTTTTCAACCGTTCCACATCGCACTCCCTTCACGTCGCATACCAGTGCACACGGAGCGCAACCACCGTCCCAATACGGACAAATCACCACTAAGCATACTTAATCTCCAGATTTACATCTATAACGCTGATTTGTCATATTTTCGCGATAAACCTACATATACGCGGCATAGCGCTGTAGATCCGAAGTCGGCTCCGGTACGCTTCACGCCCGGCATCCCGTGCCGATCTCCGGAACTTCCCCCTGGTAGGAGAACCCCCCCATGACACGCACTATGCGCGGTCACGCCATTGTCGTCGGCGTGGCTCTGGCGCTCACCCTTGCCGGCTGCGGCGGAGGCAGCGGCGAGACCGCGAAGAGCTCGGCCAACAGCAAGGGCCTGGAGAAGACCACCATCAAGGTCGGCGCCCTCCCCGTGCCCGACGTTGTGTCGGTCTATCTTGCCAACGAAAAGGGCTTCTTCAAGGAAGAGGGACTGACCGTCGAGCCGGTCACCATCACCGGTGGCGCGGCGGCGTTGCCGCAGATCGAGAGCGGCGCGCTCGACATCTCGCAGACCAACTACGTCTCGACCTTCCTCGCGGTGAGCAAGGGCAAGAAGATCAAGCTGGTCGCGGACATGTACCAGGCCGCGCCTAACACGTTCAACATCATGGTGCCCAAGGACTCCCCCATCAAGACGGTGTCTGACCTCAAGGGCAAGACGATCTACGTCAACAACCTCAAGAACATCGCCACCCTGGCCGTGGAGACGCAGCTCAAGGTGGCCGGTCTGGCCGACACCGACGTCAAGTTCGTGGAGAAGCCGTTCCCGGAGCAGGGCAACGCGATCAACACCGGGCAGGCGGACGCGGGCTGGATGACCGAGCCCTTCATCACCGCCAACCAGAGCACCTTCGGCTTCCGCAAGCTCGCCGACACCATGACCGGCCAGACGGAGGACTTCCCCATCGCCGGCTGGATGGCCACCGAGGACTGGGTGCAGAAGTACCCGAAGACGCTGGCCGCCTTCCAGCGGGCCATCGCCAAGGCGCAGCAGCTCGCCTCCAGTGACCGCAAGGTCATCGAGGAGACGCTGCCGAAGTACACCAAGATCGACGCCAAGACGGCCTCGGTGATCACGCTCGGCACGTACCCGAGCGAGCTGAACGAGAACCGGCTGCAGAAGGTCGCCGACCTGATGCTGGAGTACAAGTACCTCACCAGCCCGGTCGACGTGAAGTCGGTCATCGCCGCCCCTGCAAGCTGATGAACACCGCGCGTCTGCTCCGCGGCGCCGCCGGCGCCGCGGGGTTCCTCATCGCCGGTGAGCTGGTCATCCGTTTCGCGCTCAGCGACGGCGTGATCTTCCCGGCGCCCTCCGTGATCCTGTACGAAGCCGTGCGCCTGCTCGCCGACCCGGTGTTCACCGAGGGCCTGGTCACCACCCTCACCAACTGGGCGCTCGGCCTGCTCGCCGCCATCGCCGTGGCCGTGCCGCTGGGCGTGCTGCTGGGGGCGGTGCCGCCGGTGGAGCGGGCGATCCGGCCGCTGCTGGAGTTCATGCGCCCGATCCCCTCGGTGGCGATCATCCCGCTGGCGATCCTGCTGATCCCGGTGGACGGCCTGATGAAGGTCTCGGTCATCGTGTACGCGTCCATGTGGCCGATCCTGATCAACACTCTGTACGGCATGCAGGACGTGGACCCGCTGGCCAAGGAGTCCCTGCGCAGCTTCGGCTTCGGCCGCCTGGCCGTGCTGGCCCGGGTCAGCCTGCCGAGCGCCGCCCCGTTCGTCGCGACCGGCATCAGGATCGCGGCCGGCATCGCGCTCGTGCTCGCGGTCAGCGCCGAGCTGCTGGCCGGCGGCACGGCCGGGATCGGCGTCTACACGATCCAGGCGGGCAGCGGCAACCGGATGGACCTGATCATGGCGGCGACGTTCTGGGCCGGGGCGTTCGGGGTGTTCGCGAACCTCGTCCTGCTGGCCGGCGAGCGGCGGCTGTTCCGCTGGCACCGCGTCCGGATGGGAGCGTCGGAGTCGTGAGGCGGCTGTCCAGGCTGTGGGTGGTGCCGGTGGTGCTGGTCGTCTGGGAGCTGCTCGGGCGGCTCATCGACGACAGCGACTTCCCGCCGCCGCTCACCATCGTCACCAGCATGTACCAGATGTGGTTCTCCGGGCCCGTCTCCCACCTGTTCCTCACCGAGGACGCGATCGGCAACATCCTGCCCAGCCTCGGCCGCATGTTCAGCGGCTGGATCCTGGCCTCGCTGCTCGGGGTGCTGCTCGGCGTGGCGCTCGGCCGTTCCAAGGCGGCCACCGACTACGTGGACGCGCTGTTCGAGTTCGGCCGGGCGATCCCGCCGCCGCTGCTGCTGCCGCTGTTCGTCGCGCTGTTCGCGCGCACCGAGCACGCGCAGCTCAGCATGCAGCTCGCCACGATCGTGTTCGGCGTGATCTGGCCGGTGCTGCTCAACACGATCGAGGGCGTCCGGGCCGTGGACCGCACCTACACCGAGACCGCCACCGTGTTCGGCCTGTCCAAGGCACAGCGCCTGCGCGTGGTCGTGCTCCCCGCCGCCTCGCCGAAGATCTTCGCCGGGCTGCGGCTGAGCCTGTCGCTGGCGCTGATCCTCATGGTGATCTCCGAGCTGTTCGGCAGCACGGACGGCATCGGCTACCAGCTCCTGCAGGCCCAGCGCAGCTTCGACGGGCCGGGCGTGTGGGCCGCGATCGCCCTGCTCGGCATCCTCGGCTACCTGGTGAACTCGCTGTTCGTGCTGGCCGAGCGCCGCCTGCTGGTGTGGCACCGGCAGGCCAACCGCAACGTCTGACTTCTGGAAGGACCCCATGCCGCACTCGGATGACCTCCTCTGGGGGGCCGTGGCCGACATCTCGCGCTTCGCCGCTCTGCTGACCATGGCGGAGCTCGGCCTGGCCGACCATCTCGCCCACGGTCCGCTCACCACCGCCGACCTGGCCGCCCGCTGCGAGGCCGACGCCCCCAGGCTGCGCCGCGTGCTGCGCGAGCTGGCCGGGATGGGCGTGGTCCGCGGCGCCGGGCCGGACACCTTCGACCTGACCGAGCGCGGCACGGCGCTGCGGTCGGACGTGCCGGACTCGGTGCGCTCGTCGATCCGGATGCTCGGCGAGGAGGGCTTCTGGCACGCCATGGGCAACCTGCCCGCGACCGTCCGCGACGGCGGCTCGGCCTTCGCCGCCCGCTACGGCCACCTGTACGACTACCTGGCGGCCAACCCGGGGGCGGGCAAGCTGTTCGACGACTACATGACCGCCCGCGCGATCCCCTTCACCGAGGGCCTGGCCAAGCGGTACGACTTCCCGGCCACCGCGACCATGGTGGACGTGGCCGGCGGCAAGGGCCACATCCTGGCCACGGTCCTGCACGCCAACCCGGACATGCGCGGCATCCTGTTCGACCTGGAGCACGTGGCCGACCGGGCCAGGGAGCTGCTGGCCGCCGAGGGGCTGGGCGAGCGGAGCGAGGTCGTCACCGGCGACTTCTTCACCGAGGTGCCGGCGGGCGGCGACGTCTACCTGCTGGCCAGCGTCCTGCACAACTGGGACGACGAGGACGCCGTCACGATCCTGCGCAACGTCCGGCGGGCGATGAACCCCGGCGGCCGCGTCCTGGTGCTGGAGGTGGTGCTGCCCGACGACGAGGCGCCGCACCTGGGCAAGGACATCGACATGCGGATGCTGGCGATCTTCGACGGCGGCGCCGAGCGCAGCCGGGAGGAGTACACGGCGCTGCTCGACCGGGCGGACCTGCGCCTGGCCGAGGTCGTCGAGCTGGGCTCGGGAGCCAGCCTCATCGAGGCCCGGCCGCGCTGAGCACGAGGGGCGGCGGCGGGCCGGATCAGCCGCCGCCGCTCCAGCCCGGCACCGCCATCCTGATCGACAGGGCGTGCTCGACCAGGTGGATCAGAGCGCTCTTGACCGAGTCCTTGGAGCGGGCGTCCAGCCGGACGAGCGGGATGTGGGGGGCCAGCGTGAGGGCGTCGCGGACCTCGGCGTCGCTGTGCGGGTACTGGCCGTCCCAGCCGTTGACGCCCACCACGAACGGCAGCTGCGCCTCCTCGAAGTAGTCGATCGCGGGAAAACTGTCGGCCAGGCGGCGGGTGTCGACCAGCACGACCGCGCCGATCGCGCCGCGCACCAGGTCGTCCCACATGAACCAGAACCGGTGCTGGCCCGGCGTGCCGAACAGATAGAGGATCAGGTCACGGTCGAGCGAGACGCGGCCGAAGTCCATCGCGACGGTCGTGGTCGACTTCAGAGGCGTCATGCCCAGGTCGTCGATCCCCGCGGAGGCGTCGGTCATCACCGCCTCGGTGGTCAACGGCATGATCTCCGAGACCGCGCCGACGAACGTCGTCTTGCCCACCCCGAAACCGCCGGCCACCACGATCTTCGTTGAAGTCAAGCCGGGGCTAGAGCCTGCGAAGTCCACTGAGCACCCTTTCGAGCAGATTAACGTCCGGCCTGCCGGCGTCCAGCTGTGGCTGATGCACGCGGACCAGGCCCTCGGCCGCCATGTCGGCGATCAGAACACGCACCACGCCCAGCGGGATCCGCAGCAGCGCCGACACCTCGGCCACGGACCTGACCTGCCTGCACAGCTGGCTGATCGCCTGGTACTCCGGCGTGATGTGGGAGAACTCCCGGTGCTCGGCGGTCGCCGACGACACCAGGGCCTCCATCGCCAGCTTGACCCTGGGCGCCGTCCGCCCACCCGTCACCGCGTACGGGCGGACGGGTGAGGCGGGGTCGGGGTGCAGCTGCGACTGGGGCTGTGGCTTGGGCGGAGGCGCCCAGCCGCCGCTGTTCCATCTCTGGTCCGTCACCTACATCACCTGGTCTGGCTGGCGCGCAACTCGGCCCGCACCGCCGGAGTGAGCACCTGACCGGCGCGATCGACCATCAGGGTCATCTGGTACGCCACCAGCCCCATGTCACAGTCCGGAGCCGCCAGGACCGCCAGACACGAGCCGTCGCTGATCGACATGATCAGCATCAGCCCGCGCTGCATCTCCACGATCGTCTGGTTGACCGCACCCCCCTCGAACACCCTGGCCGCACCCTGCGTCAGGCTCACCAGTCCCGACGCGATGGCGGCCAGCTGGTCGGCCCGGTCAGCCGGGAAGCCCGACGAGGCCGCAAGCGGCAACCCGTCGGACGAGACGACCACCGCATGTGCCACACCGGGGACCGTGCTGACGAAGTCGGTGATCAACCAGTCGACTCCGCGCGCCGCGTGGCTCAGGTCGTTCATGCGCCCTCCTCTCTGTCACTGTTGTGGGCTTCACCGTTGTAGGAGCCACGAGGGCCCGGCTGGAACGCCCTGCCCTCGGTGATGTCGTCGCGGGCCGCCCGGAAGCCCTGCTGGAAGCTGGACAACCTGTTCCGCACCCGGTCCGGCGAGACCGAGGGCATCGGGGACACGCCCTTGGGCGAGGCGGAGGTGTCGGCCGAGCCCGGCACCAGGTTCGCCTTGGGCACCCGTTTGGGCAGGCCGGCCGCGGTCGTGCCGTCGCGGGCCGGCTCGGTCACCGCCTGGGCCGCGCTCCAGCCGGCGTCGGCCTTCGTCGAGCCCCAGCCGCCCTCGTCGCGCCCGAACCAGGCCGACTCGACGGCGGCGAAGATCGGCAGGTAGTCGTCCCCGGCGGAGGCGGGCGGCACGGGCGGGATCGGGCCGGTGGCCGCCGCCTCGGTCTCGGGGAAGTCGGGCCGCGGGCGCTGGAGGCCGTCCTGCTTCCAGGGCGGCGGGGGCTCGGCCGCGGGACGCCTGGGCAGCCCGCGATCGCCGTTGTTGCGCGGCGGCGACCAGATGTCGTGGCTGTCGAAGCCGCCGCCGTGCGGGTCGGCGGGCCAGCCGTCGGACGACGGCCACTGCGGCCAGTTGCCCCCCGCCTCCGGGTTCGACGGGTACGACGGGTGCGCGGGGCCCATCTGGTAGGTGGGCCGCGGCCAGTCCTGTCCGGCGGCCGGGGGCGCCTGCGGCCAGTCGGCCGCCGGGGTGAGCGGCGCCTGCGGCCAGTCGGCTCCCGGCGCGGGCGGCGCGGGCGGCCAGTCGGCGCCGGCGGAGGCGGCCGCGGGCCAGTCGGCCTCGGGGGGAGCCGAGACCGGCGGCCAGTCGGTGGCCGGTGGCGCCGCGTGCGGCCCCACGTACGGCTCGCTCCCGGACGTGCTCTCGGCCGCCGCCGGCTGCATGCCCGCGAACCCGGGCGGCTGCGTGCCGAGCATGTTCTCCGGGACGAGCACCATGGCGGTCAGCCCGCCCGAGCTGTGCGGACGGAGCTGCACCCTGATGCCGTGCCGGTGGGCCAGCCTGGCGACCACGAACAGGCCCATCCGCCGCGAGACTGACACGTCGACGCTGGGCGAGTCGGTGAGGCGGTCGTTGGCCTGGGCCAGCTCCTCGGGGGTCATGCCGATGCCGGAGTCGGTGATCGACAACATCACGCCGCCGCCGTCGATCCTGCTGCCCGACACCGCCACCCGGGTCTCGCGCGGCGAGAACGACAGCGCGTTCTCCACCAGCTCGGCCAGCAGGTGGATGACGTCGTTGACGGCCTGGCCGGCCACCGACACGCCGTCGGGCACCTGGAGCACGACGCGCTCGTAGCTCTCGACCTCCGACAGGGAGGCGCGGGCGACGTCGACCAGCTTGACCGGCTGGCTCCAGCGCCGCGGCGGGTCCTGACCGGCCAGCACCAGCAGGTTCTCACTGTTGCGCCGCATACGCGTGGCCAGGTGGTCCAGCTTGAACAGGTTGCCGAGCCGCTGCTCGTCCTGCTCACCCTGCTCCAGACCGTCGATCAGGGTGATCTGCCGCTCCACCAGCGTCTGACTGCGCCGCGACAGGTTCACGAACATCGCGTTGACGTTCGAGCGCAGCCGCGCCTCCTCACCGGCCAGCCGGACCGCCTCGCGGTGGACCTCGTCGAAGGCGCGGGCCACCTCGCCGATCTCGTCGTGGGTGTCCACCCCGATCGGCGGGACGGGCCCGACCTTGCCGTCCCCCGCCTCGCGGAGCGCCCGCACGGTCTCCGGCAGGCGTTTGCCGGCGATGTCCAGGGCCTCGCCGCGCAGCCGGCGCAGCGGCCGGATGAGCGAGCGGGCGATGAAGGTGATGATGATCAGCACCACGATCAGCAGGATCATGATGAGCACGCCGGAGATCAGCGCCGACCGGTTGGCCGCCTCCTCCAGGGCGCGGGCCCGCAGGATGACCGAGGAGGCCAGCGACTTCTCCACGCTGCGCAGGGCGTCGATCTTGCCGGTGCTGACGTCGAACCAGGTGCCGACGTCCTTGTCCGGCCGTACGCCGATGCTCAGGGGCTTGGCCTCGACGGACTGGGCCATGGCCCGCAGCCGGAACAGGTCGGTCTGGTCGACGTCCCTGCCCACCACGGTGTCCCGGTAGAGCTCCAGCTGGTCGATGCTGGCGAGGGTGGCAAACAGGGTCTCCTCGCTCTCCTCGCGCGCCTTGGCGTCGGAGAGCGCGTCGAGCTCGCCGCTGTCGAAGCTCTTCTTGTCCAGGGCGCTGGCCAGGATGCCCCGCTGCTTGGACGCCTGCTCCTTCGCGCGCGCGATGGCCGCCATGGAGCTGGCGCTGTGGGAGATGTCGTCGTCCACCGCGACCTGTCCCACCTGGTCGTGGAACTGCAGGAGGGTGGAGATGATCTGGGAGTACTTCTGGATCATCGGCAGCGGCTGGATCTTGCCCTTGACGGCGGTGTCGCGCAGGGTCTGGATCTCCTCCAGGCGGCGCAGCACCGGGCGTACGGAGTCGGCGTGGGTGTCGGTGAGGGCGCCGGCCCGCACCTTGGCCTCGTCGATGAGGTTGTCGACCCCGCTGTAGGTGGTGCGGAGCTGGGCCGCGCGGCTCTCCGGACGGCCTTGGGCGATGTAGAGAGCGGTCTCGTCCCGTTCGAAGGCCAGTTCGTGTGTGACGGCGCCGAGCTGCTCGCTGAGCTCGGCCACCTCTCTCAGTGTCTGGTAGGTGTTGGCGTCCCTGAGGGAGGTGATCACGTTCAGCCCGCCCAGGCCCACCGCGACAGCCGTGGGCACGACGATCAACGCCACGAGGCGCGATCGTACGTGCCAATTGCCCAATCCGAACCTGTTAGAAGCAGGTTTGGGCAGCCGTCGCTTCTGGTGCCCGTGCGGCTCGCGGTCAGCGGAAGCTTCAGCGCTCTGCGTTCTCACTTGCCTCGCAACCTCTCGCCCCGGAGGGGAATTCTCGAAGACCATGCAGGTAAATGCACGTGGGGCAATATGTACAATCGAGATGAGGGCCATTTGAGCACAGGTGCCGGTCAGGACCAACCACCTATAGTGCCCCTCTGAGGCTTATATCCCGGATTGTCCAAAAATTGTGACAAAATTGGTAGACCGCCGTTTACCTGCAAAAACGGGCAGCCGAAACGTGTTCCGCAAGCCCCCTTCCGCCCGCGGAACGATCCACATCAGCTTGTCCCACCAGTAACAGACGCCCCGGTCGCCACCCTCTTTCCCAAAACGGACAAAGACATCTCACGCCTCTATTTACGATAGAGCGGCAAACGGACATTGCAACCACAAGAGTCATTTTCTTGATAATGACTGCCAATGTGGTGCTACGGTCGATTCCTGCTTGTTCGTCAGGCACTCAGCCCCGGGGGCAGTTCAGCCACCCGGTCCCCCCGGCTCCACGTCTTGAAGGGAGTCCCTGACATGAGGCTTGGCCGCTCCGCCAAGGCCGCCATCATCGGGTTCGCTGTGACTTTAGGCGCCGTAGCGTGCAGCACCGGCGGCTCAACCACCGCCAGCGCACCACCCTCCGCCTCCGCGAACGGCGGCGGCGGCGCCTTGGAGAAGACGAAGCTCAAGATCGCCACCCTGCCCGCCATCGACAGTGCCGCCATCTACGTCGCCATCGACCAGAAGCTCTTCGAGCAGGAGGGTCTCGACGTCACCCCGCAGGTCGTCCAGGCCGCCCCCGAGGCGATCCCCATGCTGGTCAACGGCGAGATCGACGCCATGTTCGGCAACTACGTGTCGATGTTCCAGGCGCACGACAAGGGGGCGATCAAGATCCACGTGCTCGCCGAGGGCTCCCGGGCCGCCCCCGACTCGCTCAGCATCATGGCGCTGCCCAACTCCCCCATCAAGACGCCGAAGGACCTCGCGGGCAAGACGATCAACGTCAACGTCCTGCACAACTTCCAGGAGCTCGCGCTCACCCAGGTGCTCAAGGCCAACAACATCGACCCCGCCACGATCAAGTACGTCCCCGTGACGTTCCAGAACATCATGGCCTCGTGGAAGAGCGGCCAGATCGACGCCGCCTACCTGGGCGAGCCGCAGGTCACCGCGGCGACCTCGTCGATGGGCGCGCGCAAGATCCTCGACCCGGCCTCCGGGCCGGCGGCGGAGTTCCCGATCTCGGGATACATCAGCACCCAGGACTGGTACGAGAAGAACCCGAGGACCGCGGCGGCCTTCCAGCGGGCCATCCACAACGCGGCCAAGCTGATGGAGAACAACCGTGAGGTGGTGGCCAAGGTGCTGCCGAACTTCACGCAGATCGACGCGTCCACGGCGGCGACGGTCACCTTCCCCTACTTCTCCAGCTCCGACAACCCGGTGCGGCTGCAGCGGGTGGCCGACTGGATGTGGGAGGCCAAGTGGCTGGGCAAGGAGATCGACGTCAAGACGTTGATGTCGCCGACGACGTCGGGGTGAGCAGTACTGCGACGGGCGTCGTCCGCCGTCCGGCCGGCGCCGCCACGCGGTGGTCGCGCCGGGCGGCGGGGGCGGCCGGCTTCGCCGTCCTCGTCGAGCTGCTGAGCCGGTCGGGGCTGGTGGACGCCGAGGTGCTGCCGCCGGCCACGCGGATCGTCGGGCGCGGCCTGGCGCTGCTCGCCGATCCGGCCTTCCTGACCCACGCCCGCACCAGCCTGCTGGCCTGGGCCCTCGGGCTCGGCCTGGCGGTGCTGGTGGCGGTGCCGCTCGGGCTGCTGCTCGGCAGCGTGCCGGTGATCGACGCCGCCACCCGCTCGGTGGTGGAGTTCCTGCGGCCGATCCCCTCGGTGGCGCTGATCCCGCTGGTCGCCCTCGTGATCGGCACCGGCCTGCAGCTCCGCGTCACGCTCGTGCTCTACGCCGCCATGTGGCCCATCCTCTACAACACCATGTACGGCCTGCGCGGCGTCGACCCCGTGGCCAAGGAGACCCTGCGCTCCTACGGCTTCGGCCCGCTGTCGGTGCTGCTGCGCGTCAGCCTGCCGTCGGCGGCGCCGTTCATCGCCACGGGCGTGCGGCTGGCGGCGTCCGTGGCGCTCATCCTGACCGTCAGCACCGAGATCGTGGCCGGGCGCGGGGAGGGCATCGGCGTGTTCATCTTCTTCGCCGGGATCGCGGTCCCGGCCAGGATGACCGACATCCTGGCCGGGGTGTTCTGGGTGGGGCTGTTCGGCGTGCTGGTCAACGCGCTGCTGGTGGCGGCCGAGCAGCGCGCCTTCCGCTGGCACCACGCCCGGCTGACGGAGGGGTCGTGACCGGGCGCGGGCCGTCGGCGCGCGGGCGCACGCGCGGCACGGCGTTCCGGGTGGCCGTGCTGGCCGTGCTGGTCCTGGCCTGGGAGGCGGGCACGCGGCTGGCGGGCAGCTCGTTCTTCCCGCCGCCGACGACGATCGTGGCCCGGATGCACCAGATGTGGTTCTCCGGCCCGCCCGGCAGCCTGTTCCTGACCGGCGCGGCGATGGACGACGTCCTGCCGAGCCTGGGCCGGATGGCCGCCGGGTTCGCCGGCGGGGCGGTGGCCGGGGTGGTGCTCGGGCTGGCGTTCGGGCTGTCGGCGCGGGTCTACGACTATCTCGACGGCGTGCTGCAGTTCCTGCGCGCGATCCCGCCGCCCGCGCTGGTCACCGTGTTCCTGGTGGTGTTCGGCTTCGGGCTGCGCATGCAGCTGGCGTTCATCATGTTCAGCGTCGTGTGGCCGGTGCTGCTCAACACCGCCGACGGCGCGCGGGCGGTCGATCCGCTGCACCTGGACACCGGGCGGGTGTTCCGGCTGTCGAGGACCGAACGCCTGCTGCGGGTCGTCCTGCCGTCGGCGCTGCCGAAGATGTTCGCCGGGCTGCGGCTGTCGTTGTCGCTCTCGCTGATCGTCATGGTCTTCGCCGAGCTGCTGCCCGGGGCCTCCAACGGCATCGGGTTCCAGCTCACCACCGCGTACTCGACGTTCGACCTGCCCGCGATGTGGGCCGGGATCGTGCTGCTCGGCGTGCTGGGCTACCTGCTCAACGAGCTGTTCCTGGTGGCCGAGCGGCGGGTGCTGGCCTGGCACCTCGGCGCGCAGCGGCTCACGGAGCAGTGAACGTGCCGGCGGCGACCGAACGGCTGCGCGGCGGCTCGTAGGCGCCCGAGTCGATGCCCCATGACGCGACCGCCAGCGGCATGATCTCCACCCACACCGGCTCGTACCCGGGTTTCAGCCGTTCACCGCCCTTGGCGTGGACCCGCCCGACCCCCTGGACGAGGACGCCGCGCGGCCCGTCCTCGGTGAAGTCGTCCACGACGAGCGAGACCTCGGGGTTGTCCCTGACGTCGCGGCGGTACCGCCGGGGACGCACGCCGCCGGGCAGCAGGCGGGAGCCGACCGCGATCATGCCGCGGTCCGGCTGGAGATGGATGCGCACGGGCACGACGTGCGGCGTTCCCCCTGCTCCCGCCGTGGCGAGCCGCGCCATGTCGTGCTCGAGCAGGTAGGCGAACTCCCCGTCACTGAATCCGCGCATCACACACCTCACACCCAGATAGGAACGAGGTTAATGGGATAACTCTGGTCTTCGGCCTGCAAAGGGCGAGAAACTTATCGTCATGTTCCCCGTCAGGGACACGTGGGACCGGATCGAGACCACTGGGGGCGACGTGAGGACGATGGTCGTGGGCGCCGGGATCGGCGGGCTCACCACCGCGCTCAGCCTGGCGGCGGCCGGGCTGGAGTGCGTGGTCGTGGAGGCGGCCGCCACGCTGAGGCCGCTCGGCGTCGGGATCAACCTGCAACCGCACGCCGTACGGGAGCTGACCGAGCTGGGGCTGGCCGGCGAGCTGGCCGCGCTGGGCGTGGAGACGACCTTCATGACCTTCGCCGACCGGCACGGCAACGTGATCCTGGCGCTGCCGCGCGGGCGCTCGGCCGGCTACCGCTGGCCGCAGTACAGCATCCACCGGGGCGAGCTGCAGATGGCGCTGCTGGCCGCGGTCGAGGAACGCGCCGTCCCGGTGCGGACGGGCGTCCGGCTGGAGGGCTTCGAGCAGGACGGCGAGGAGGTCCTCGTCCGGCTCCGGCAGGGCGGCGAGCTCGTGGAGGAACGCGTGGACGTGCTCGTCGGCGCGGACGGCGTGCAGTCCACGGTACGGGCGCTGCTGCACCCGTCGGACGACCCCCTGCTGTGGGCGGGCATCAGGATGTGGCGCGGGGTGGCCGAGGCCGACCCCGTCCTGGACGGCGCCACCGTGCTGGTGGGCGGCTCCAACCGGGCCGGGAAGTTCGTCACCTACCACATCTCGGCCAGGAACCCCCGGCTGGTCAACTGGGTGGCCGAGGTCAAGGTGGCCGAGCCCGGCGTCGCCGCGGAGGCCGACTGGTCGCGTGAGGGCCGGCTGGAGGAGGTGGCCGCGCACTTCGCCGGCTGGCGGTACCGGCCGGCCGACGTCCAGGGGCTGCTCGCGGCCTCCCCACGCATCCTGGAGTACCCGATGGTGGACCGCGACCCGCTGCCCGTCTGGGGAGAGGGCCGGGTGACGCTGCTGGGCGACGCCGCGCACCCGATGTACCCGATCGGCTCGAACGGCGGCTCGCAGGCGGTGCTCGACGCGCGGGTGCTGGCCCGGTGCCTGGCGACGTGCGGGGACCCGGTCACGGCGCTCAAGGCGTACGAGGAGGAACGGCGTCCGCCCACGTCGGCGCTGGTGCTGGCGCATCGGGCGTTGCCCATCGAGGATACGATCGGGCTGGTGACCGAGCGCGCGCCCGACGGGTTCGCCGACATCGCCGACGTGCTGACGGAGGCCGAGCTGGCCGCCATGGCCGGGGCGCAGCGGCGTATCTCCGACGCCGACGTCCGGGCGCTGAACGAGCGGGAGTCGTGGAGCGTACGCATCCCATGACAGCCGCGAAGACTCAAGGGTAAGATCCGACACCGTAGAGCCATACCGACATTTCCGGCTTCCCGAGTCGGTCCTCCGCTCGCGGCCTCGCCCCCTAGGACATCCATGCTCGAGATCGAGAACCTCTCCCACGTGTACGGCGGCGGTGGCCCCAACGCTCACCACGCCATCGAAGGGCTGAACCTGAGCGTCGCCGCGGGCGAGCTGCTGTGCATCGTCGGGCCGTCGGGGGCCGGGAAGTCCACCCTGCTGCGCTCCATCGCCGGGCTGATCAGGCCGACGGGCGGCGAGATCAGGGTCGAGGGCGAGCTGGTGCGGCAGACTCCCGACAACCTGGCGGTGGTCTTCCAGGACTACAGCCGCTCGCTGTTCCCGTGGATGTCGGTGGCCGACAACGTGGCCCTGCCGCTGCGCCGCAGGGGCATGGACAAGCAGCAGCGCCGCGAGGCCGCCCAGGAGGCGCTGGAGTCGGTCGGGCTCCAGGGCGCCGAGAAGAAGTACCCGTTCCAGCTCTCCGGCGGCATGCAGCAGCGGGTGGCGATCGCGCGGGCGCTGGCCTACCGGCCCTCGCTCATGCTCATGGACGAGCCGTTCGGCTCGGTCGACGCCCAGACCCGCGAAGACCTGGAAGACCTCGTGCTGAAGGTGCGCGGCCACCACCAGATGACGATCGTGCTCATCACCCACGACATCGACGAGAGCGTCTACGTCGGCGACCGCGTCGTGGTGTTGTCGAAGGCCCCCGCGCACGTGGTCGGCGACCTCAAGGTCGACCTGCCCGCGCCGCGCGACCAGATCACCACCCGCGAGCACCCCGACTTCGTGCACCTGCGCGCCGAGGTCGGCCGTCTGGTGCGCGGCCACGCCGCCACCGTCTGACCCGCGGGCGGGCGCGCGGTCTCAGCCGCGGGTGCGGGCCACCAGCAGGGCGATGTCGTCCTCCGGTGGCCGGTCGCCGGTCATGGCGCTGATGACCGAGGTGCAGAAGTCGTCCAGCCCGGGAGCTGCGGTCACGGCTGCGGTCAGCGCGGCAGCCAGGCGGTCGATGCCCGCCTCGATGTCGGCCTCGCGGGTCTCGATCAGGCCGTCGGTGTAGAGCGCGATCAGGCTGCCGGGGCGCAGTTCCAGGTCGAGCGGGCGCAAGTCGCCCAGGCCCAGGCCGATCGGGGTGCCGGTGGGCGGGCGCGGGAAGGTGACCGCGCCGTCCGGGGTGACGATCGCCGGGGGCGGGTGGCCGGCCGCCGCCATCGCGCAGCGCCGGGTGGCGGGGTCGTACACGGCGTACAGGCAGGTGGCGCCGGTGAGGTCGGGTGGCAGGCCGCCGGCGTCGGCGTCCTCCTCGGCCAGCCGGACGACCAGGGCGTCGAGGTGGGCGAGCAGCTCGTCCGGGGGCAGGCCCACGTAGGCGAGGGTGCGCACGGCGGTGCGCAGGCGTCCCATGGTGGCGGCGGCGTTGATGCCGTGCCCGGTCACGTCGCCGACGACCAGGGCGACCCGCCCGCCGCCCAGCGGGATCGCGTCGAACCAGTCGCCGCCGACGCCCTCGTGGACGTCGGCGGGCAGGTAGCGCGTGGCCAGGTCCACCGCGCCGCCGCCGGTCAGGTTCCGCGGCAGCAGGTCGCGCTGGAGGGCGAGCGCCGCGTTGCGCTCGCGGGTGTAACGCCACGCGTTGTCCAGGCTCAGCGCCGCCCGCGTGCCCAGCTCCTCGGCGAGCAGCAGGTCGTCCCTGGTGAACGGCTCCCGGTTGTCGGTGCGGACGAACACCGCGATCCCCAGCACCTCTCCCCTGGCCGCCAGCGGCACGATGATCAGCGTGTGCATGCCGGTGGCGCGGATGACCCTGGCCCGCTCGGGATCCTGGTCGAGCCAGGTGCCGGGCGAGGTGTCCAGCACGGGCTCGAAGTGCGCCCGCCCCGACGCCAGGACCGCCGTGAACGGCGACGACGGCGGCACGAACACCGCCTGCCCGCGCGGCCAGAGCGACTCGGGCACCCCCTGGTGGATCGAGGCCACCCCCGCCCGGCGGAACACCGGCACGCTCGTCGCCGTGGCGGCCAGCCGCTGCAACGGCACGGTGTCGGGCAGCACCTGTTCGGCCAGGTCCACGGTGACGTAGTCGGCCAGCGCCGGCACGGCCAGCTCGGCCAGCTCCTGGGCGGTCTTCCAGACGTCCAGGGTGCTGCCGACGCGCACGCTGGCCGCGCGCAGCAGGGCCAGGCGGTCGCGGGCGCGGCTGTCGCTGATGTCGATGGCGACGGAGTGCACGCCGAGCGGGCGGCCGTCCACGCCTTCGAGGCGGAACAGGGAGGTCGACAGGGTGCGTTCGACGTGCCGGTCCGGTGACGTCCAGCGCGCCTCCCGGTCCACCTGCGGGACGCCGTCGGCCAGCACCCTGCGCATGGCCTCCACGGCGGAGCGGGTGTCGGCGCCGGGCAGCGGATCGGTCAGCGCGCGGCCCACCTCGTAGTGGGGGAAGACCACGCGCAGGCGCCGGGCGGCGTCGTTCAGCCAGACGCAGCGCAGGCCGAGGTCCCAGATCGCCATGCCGACGGGCGTGTGGCTCATCAGCGACTCCAGCACCGGACGGCCGCCGCCGGCCACCGGCCGGACGGTCAGCAGCCAGGACGCCCGGCCGTCGAGCGCGCGCAGCCGGGCGCCCTCGACGTGCGCGAGCAGCCGGGAGCCGTCGCGGCGGCGGATCTCCTGCAGCCCCGACCAGTGCTCCGGCCAGTGCTCCGGCCGCTGCCCCGACCAGTCCTCCGGCCAGTGCTCCGGCCGCTGCCCCGACCAGTGCTCTGGCCCGGCCCGCAGGGGTGATCGCGCGTCGTCCGGCGCGAGCAGCAGGCCGAGGCCGTGGCCGAGCACGTCGGGGGCCCGGTGGCCGAAGAGCTGCTGCGCCGCGCGGGTCCAGCCGACCACGACGCCCTCGGCGTCGGCCACGACGACCGCCGTGGGGTCCGCCTCACTCTCAGGTGTGGACATGCCGTCATTCGTTCCCCACCCGCGGCCCGTCCATCGGCGCAGGTCGGCACAGGTCGGCACAGGTCGGCGCGGCTGCCGCCCCGTCGGCGGGCGCGCGCGGATCGGGATGCGCGCGCCCGGGGCGCGTCGGGCTATACCGGCGTGGTGGAGTGGCGGGTGAGCGCGTGCTCCACCAGCGTGATCAGGGTGGATTTCACCGTGTCGCGCTGGCGGGCGTCGAGGCGGACGATCGGGATGTGCCCGCCGACGGACAGGGCCTCGCGGATCTCGTCCTCCGCGTGGGCGAACTGGCCGTCCCAGCCGTTGATGCCGATGACGAAGGGCAGCTTGGCCTCTTCGAAGTAGTCGATGGCGGGGAAGCTGTCCGCCAGACGGCGCGTGTCCACCAGCACGACGGCGCCGATCGCGCCGCGCACGAGGTCGTCCCACATGAACCAGAACCGGTGCTGTCCGGGCGTGCCGAACAGGTAGAGGATCAGGTCGCGGTCCAGCGACACACGTCCGAAGTCCATCGCCACGGTGGTGGTCGTCTTGTTCGGCGTGAGCGAGACGTCGTCGACGTGGGCCGAGGCGTCCGTCATGACCGCTTCCGTGGTGAGCGGCAGGATCTCCGAGACCGCTCCCACGAACGTCGTCTTCCCCACGCCGAAGCCCCCGGCCACGACGATTTTCGTCGAGGTCAGACCGGGGCTAGAGCCTGCGAAGTCCACTGAGCACCCTTTCGAGCAAGTTGAGGTCCGGCTTTCCCGCGTCCAGCGCAGGCTGGTGCACGCGGATCAGGCCCTCCGACGCCATGTCGGCGATCAGCACCCGGACCACACCAAGGGGCTGGCGTAAAAGGGCGGAGATCTCGGCAACCGACCGGACGTTCCGGGTCAGCTGGATGATCGCCTGATACTCCGGACTCAGTAGGGAAATGTCTTGGTATTCCGACGTCACGGAGGACACCAAAGCCTCCATGGCGAACTTCATCCGCGGCGCGGTGCGCCCCCCGGTCACGGCATAGGGCCGTACCAGGGAACTCGGCTTCTGCGGACGAGGGGCCGCCGGATGCGGCGGAGTGCTATCACCAGCCCAACCCTGACCTGACACCATGATCTCCTGTCACCGCCCGCTAGCGGGGGCGGGCCGCTTGCAGCTCAGCGCGTACGGCCGGGGTGAGCACCTGACCGGCGCGCTCGACCAGCAGCGTCATCTGGTAGGCCACGAGTCCCATGTCACAGTCGGGAGCCGCGAGGACGGCCAGACAGGACCCGTCGCTGATGGACATGATCATCAACAGCCCGCGCTGCATCTCGATGACGGTCTGGGTGACCATGCCGCCCTCGAAGACCCGCGCGGCGCCCTGCGTCAAACTGATCACGCCCGAGGCGACCGCGGCGAGCTGGTCGGCCCGGTCCTTGGGGAAACCCTCCGAGAAGGCCAGCGGCAGGCCGTCGGACGACACCACGACGGTGTGCGCGACGCCCGGCACGTTGTTCACGAAGTCGGTGATCAGCCAGCTGATGCCACGCGCTCCCTGGCTCATCTCTCTCATTTGTCCTCCTCATTCTCTTCTCCGCGGGTGAACGCGCGGCCTTGCCGCACTCCCTGCTGGAAGCTGGAGAGCCTGCTGCGCAACCGCTCGGGCGAGATCTGCGGCGGCGGCGACGTGGGCTGCGGCTCGGCGAGACTGGCCGTACCGGGCACGAGGTTGGCCTTGGGCACCCGGCGCGGCAGGCCCGAGGACGTCGTGCCGGCCTGGGCGGGCTGCGCCGCGGCCTGGGCCGCCTGGAAGCCGGAGTCGGCGGGCGAGGACCACGACGCGCCGGCGCCCGACTGGCCGGGCCTGCGCTGCGGCAGCCCGGACCGGCCCACCGCCGGGGCGGCGGGCGGCGCGGCCGCAGGAGGATCGGCGGGCACGGCCGGATGCACGGCGGTGATCTCGTGCTCGGGCTCCTGCTCCTGCTGGCGCAGCTGCTCGGGGTCGGGCCTGCGGAACCAGTCCGAGCCGACGGACGAGAAGATCGGCAGGAACTCCTCGCTCTGCTCCTCCAGGGGCGAGGTGCGCACCACGGGGAGCGGGCCGGTCAGGTCCTGGGAGGAGTAGTCGCCCTGGCCGAACGGGCCGTAGGCGCCCGGCCGGCTCTGCTCGTACTGGTCGGCGGGCTTGGGCTCCTCCGCGCCGAACCCCGGCAGGTCGCCGAACGCCGCCCGGTAGGGCTCCTCGCCGAACGCCGAGGGGCGCGGCGGGTCGACCGACTCGAACAGGGACCGCCGCGGCGGCTCCTCGTTGAAGGCCGACTGGCCGAGCGAGGTGTCGCCGAAGGACGGCGAGCCGAAGGAGGACCAGCGAGGCTCCTCCGTCCCGCTCTGCGGCGGCTCGGTGGCGAAGGACGGCCAGCGGGGCTCGTCGTCCTGCAGGGGCGGGGGCTGCTCGGCGAAGGAGGGCCAGCGCTGCTCGCCCCACGGGGACTGGGCCTGCGGCTGCGGCTCGGGCTGGGCCGCGGGCGGCTCGTCGGCGAAGAACGGCTTGGGCGCATCGCCGAAGGCCGGCTTCGGCTCCTCGCCGAAGAACGGCTTGGGCTCGTCGCCGAAGAACGGCTTCGGCTCCTCGGTGAAGGAGGGCTTGGGCTCCTCGGCGAACGACGGCCAGCGCGGCTCGTCCCGGGCCGGCTCCTCGCCGAAGGATCCCCAGCGGGTCTCCTCCTGGGCCGGCTCGTCGGCGAAGGAAGGCCAGTTGCCGGTGCCCGGCGCGGGCAGCGAGCCCGGCCACTGCGTGTCCAGCACCCGGTCGGCCGCGTCGGGCGCGGAGACGGGCGCGCCGTTCTGGCTCGCCTCGGCGGGCGCGGCGGCGATGCCGAACTGGCTCGGGTCGAACGTGGTGAACGCCTCGTACTGGCTGCCGGGCTGCTGCGGCATGCCGGCGCCGCCGCTGATGAGCATGTCGGGCATCATCACCAGCGCGCTCAGGCCGCCGGTCTCCCGCATGCTGAGCTGGACGCGGATGCCGTGGCGCAGGGCCAGGCGGCCGACCACGAACAGGCCCATGCGGCGGGAGACGCCGACGTCCACGACGGGCGGGTTGGCCAGGCGCCAGTTGGCCTCGGCGAGCTCCTCGGGGCTCATGCCGATGCCCAGGTCGTTGATGGAGATCATGACGCCGCCGTCGGTGGCCACGCTGGAGACCTCGACCTTGCTCTCGCGCGGCGAGAAGGAGATCGCGTTCTCGATCAGCTCGGCGAGCAGGTGGACGGCGTCGGTGACGGCCGGGCCGACGATCAGCGTGCCGGACGGGATCTTGATCTGGACCCGCTCGTAGTTCTCGACCTCCGACAGCGAGGCGCGGGCGATGTCGACCAGCGGCACCGGCTCGCTCCACTTGCGCGCGGCCTCCTGGCCGGCGAGGACCAGGAGGTTCTCGCTGTTGCGGCGCATGCGGGTGGCCAGGTGGTCGAGGCGGAAGAGGTTGGCGAGCCGCTGCTCGTCCTCCTCGCCCTGCTCCAGGCCCTCGATGAGCTGCAGCTGCCGTTCGACCAGCGTCTGGCTGCGGCGGGAGAGGTTGACGAACATGGCGTTGACGTTGGCGCGCAGCTTGGCCTCGTCGCCGGCCAGCCGGAGCGCCTCGCGGTGGACCTCGTCGAAGGCCCGCGCCACTTCACCGATCTCGTCGCGGGTGTTGACGCCGACCGACGGCACTTCGGGCATCTGCGCGCCGTCGCCGGACTCGCGCAGGATGCGGACGGTCTCGGGCAGCCGGGTGGTGGCCACCTGGAGCGCCTCGGCGCGCAGCCGGCGCAGCGGGCGGACCAGCGAACCGGCCACCCGGGTGGTGATGATCAGGACGAGCAGCAGCAGCACGAGGATGGTCGCGCCGCTGATGATGGCGTTGCGCTGCTCGGTGTCGCTCAGCTCGCGGGCCCTGGCCACGATCTTGGTGGCCAGGGAGTCCTCGACCTTGCGCATGGTGTTGCCGGCCAGGGTGGTGCTGTCGTACCAGCGGCTCAGGTCGCGGGCGGAGGTGACGTCGAGGTCACGGATCCGGTTGTACTCGCGGACCTGGGCCAGGGCGCGCTGCCGCATGGCGTCGGCGCGGTCGATGTCCGGCCCGCGCATGGTCTTCTGGTACGCCCGCAGGTCCGCCGGGTCGGCCTCCCGCTCGAAGGCGGTCAGCTCGGCCTGCTGGCGGCTCCACGAGCCGAGGAACTCCGACAGGTCGTCGTAGTCCAGCTCACGCTCGATGAGCGCGATCATGAGAATGGCCTGCTGCCTGGAGACTTCTTCCTTGACCCGCTGCAGCGAGCCGAGGGCGGCCACGTCACCCTGGAGGTCGTCGTCGTTCACCCCGTCGCCCAGGTCGCCCTGGATCGCGGAGAAGACGCCGATCATGGTGGTGTACGTGGTGATCGCGGCTCGCGGGGGCACGCCCTCGGCCACCATCGACGCGCGGAGGCTGTCGAGGCCGGTGAGCCACCGGCGCATGTTCTCCACACCGTCGCGGATACGGGCCGAGTGCGCGGCGTCGATGGCGTTGGCCGAGGCCAGCACCTTCTTCTTGGCCGCGTCGACGGCCAGGCGCTGGGTCTTGAGCTGACCGAACCGCCCCGCCTTCGACTGGTCGGTGACGTACCACGCGGTGAGCGTGCGCTCCTTGGCCAGCTCGTGGTTGAGCCCGCCGATGCGCTGCACCAGCTCGGCGACCTGGGTCAGCCGGCGGTACTCGGAGCTCGTCCCGATGGCGTTGGCGAGCTGCACGCCCGCGAGGAGCACGCCCACGATGGTGGGGATGAGGATCAGCGCGATCAACCTCGAGCGCACACGCCAGTTCCCCAGCCGGAACCTTCCGCCTGTGTACTCCCCTGACCTCGTGTGCCTGGGGTTTTCCGTCCTCACTGACTCTCGCTACCTCTCGCCGGTACGTGCTCGAAAGAAATCAGACACGCGTGTGGCGCATGGGATTCTGTCCGGCTGGGTAATTGGAACACAGTCCGTACCAGACGGCCAACCGTACATTTCCCACTAAATGCACCCAAAGCGACACTTTGGGCGTCATATCGCCGTACACGTTTTCAGGCGGGCCGGAACGAATCCCGCTCCACGGGTGCCGCGTGCTTGACCATGAGATGCCGCGTCACCGAATACTCCTGCACCGCCTCCTGGCTCATGTCCTTGCCGAACCCGCTGCCCTTCACGCCGCCGTGCGGCGCCTCGCTGGCGATCGGCAGGTGATCGTTCACCCAGGTCACACCCACGTCGAGCCGATGCGACACGCGCATCGCCCGCGCGACGTCGCGCGACCACACCGACGAGGCGAGCCCGTAGGGGGTGTCGTTGGCCAGCCGGACGGCCTCGTCCTCGCCGTCGAACGGCAGAGCCACAAGGACCGGTCCGAAAAGTTCACCTTGGACGATCTCGCTGTCCTGTGCGACATCGGTCACAAGCGTCGGCGGGTAGAAGAAGCCCGGCCCCTCGACGGGCGCGCCGCCGTGCACGATCCGTCCGCCCGAGCGCGCGACGAAGCCGTGCACGCGCTCGCGGTGGGCGGCCGAGATCAGCGGGCCGATGTCCGTCGCCGGGTCCCAGGGGTCGCCCACGGTGATCTCGGCGAGAGTCGCGCGGATGGCCTCCACGGCGTCGTCGTAGATCTCGCGGGCGACGTAGACGCGGGTGGCCGCGGTGCAGTCCTGGCCGGTGTTGTACGTGGCGCCCATGGCCACGCCGCGGGCCATCTCGGCCAGGTCGGCGTCCTGGAAGACCAGGGCGGGCGCCTTGCCGCCGAGTTCGAGGTGCACCCGCTTGAGGGTGGCCGCCGCGCCGGTCATGACCGCCCGGCCGGTGCCGGTCGAGCCGGTGACGCTGACCATGTCCACGCCCGGGTCGGTCACCAGCGCCTGGCCGACCTCGGCGTCGCCGGTGACCGCCTGGACGAGCCCTTCGGGCGCGCCCGCCTTGGCGAACAGCTCGGCCAGGCGCAGCGTCGTCCGCGGCGTCTGCGGCGCCGGCTTGATGACCACGGCGTTCCCGGCGGCCACGGCCGGGCCGACCTTCCACACCGCCATGACGAACGGGAAGTTCCACGGCGCGATCGACCCCACCACCCCGACCGGACGACGCAGCAGCACCGAGGTGTAACCGGCGCTGAACACCCCGGCCCCCGACCCTTCGAGCGAACGGGCGGCGCCGGCGAAGAAGCGCAGGTTGTCGACGGCGAAGGGCAGCTCGCCGTCCCTGAACACGGCCGCCGGCTTGCCGGTCTCCTCCACCTCCAGCCGAGTCAGCTCCTCGGCGTCGGCCTCCACCAGGTCGGCCAGGCGCAGCAGCAGCCGCTGGCGCTCGGCGGGGGTGGTCTGCGCCCACTCCTCGAACGCGCCCCGGGCGGTCCGGACGGCCGCCGCCACGTCGGCCACCGGGGTGTCCGGGATCTCGGCGCACGGGAGGCCGGTGGCGGGGTTGATCAGTTCACGCATGGAAAGTCCTCGAAATCCCTACTGGCCGAGCTGTTCGATCAGGTCGGCGGCCTTGCGCAGGCCGTCGCGGCGGCGGATCTCCTCGCCGGCGGCGGCGAGCCTCGCGCGCATCTCGGTGTCGCCGAGCAGGCGCTCCACCGCGCCGGTCAGCTCCTCGTCGGTGAAGGTGTAGGTCGACAGCCGGACACCGTAGCCCAGCTCGTCCACCCGCTGGGCGTTGTCGTACTGGTCCCAGAACAGCGGCAGCACGATCATCGGCTTGCCGAAGTGCGCCGCCTCGGTGGTGGTGTTGTTGCCGCCGTGCGTGATGACCAGGTCGCACAGGGGGATGATCTTCGTCTGCGGCAGGAACTCGGCGCCGTACATGTTGTCGGCGAGCTTGATCTCCTCGTGCAGCGGGCCCTTGGAGACGATGTACTGGTGCCGCGTGCCGGCCAGGATGTCGATCACGCGCTGCATCAGCTCCACGTCGGAGGAGCCGAGCGAGCCGAGCGAGAAGTAGATCAGCGAGCCGTCGTTGCGCTCGAAGGGCAGCGTGAAGTCCTCGTCGGTCTCGCGCACCGAGGAGTCGAGCCGGTGCCAGCTCGGGCCGAGCGGGCGGGCGTCGGTGTAGTCGAGGATCTCGGGGAAGACGTACAGGTTCAGGTCGCCCTCGTGGATGAAGTCCAGGTCGGGCAGCGGGGCGGTGCCCTGCTCGACGCACCACTCGTTGAAGGCGGTCCAGATCTCGCGGTGGGTGCGCTCGTACTCGGCGCGGAAGGCGTCCCAGCCAGAGCGGTCGTCGGCGGGCAGGCCGGAGAAGACCGGCGCGACGTTCTCGCCGCGCACCTCCAGCGGGTTGCAGGAGACGATCCGGACGAACTTCTTGCCCGCCGTGAGCAGCGCCGGGAACGTGATCACGTTGTCCTCGACGATCACGTCCGGGTTCACCCGCTCGATGATGGCCTTGAGCTGCGGCTCGCAGTACTTGGCGCCGTCGATGAGGGAGTCCCAGATGGGCTTGATGACGGTGTCGAGCTGCTCCAGCGTGCTCTTGCGGTACTCCGGCGCGGTGTCGCGGATGAAGTCCTTCCAGAACTGGCCGGCGTCCTGCTCCTCGGCGTTCTCGGGCGGCGGGGCCAGGTCGACGAGGTCCTCCTCGAAGCCGAGCGCTTCGAGCTTGCCCTTCCAGGACGACTCCGCGGCGAAGACGACGCGGTGCCCGCGACGGCGGAGAATGTCGCCGACGCCGATGCAGTTGTTCGTGGGGCCGTACGCGCTCTCTGGCATGAACAGGATGGTGAGGGACATCGTGAACTCCGGGGGAACTCGTCAAATTGAAGAGGAATTCAAATACTCATCTAGCGTGAAGCGCAAGTTAAGTGCACTATGGTCACGGCCGATCTGAATGGTGACCAAACGCACGGGGGGTGGTGGTCGTGGCCCAGCGCAAAAGCCGTAGTGACCGGCGCATCGACTTGATCGAGGCCGCGCGCCGAGCCATCATCCGCCACGGGATCGACGGTGTACAGCTCTCGCACGTCGCCGAGGAGGCCGGTCTGACCTCCGGAGCCGTGCTCTACCACTACCCCGACCTGGGCGAACTGCTGGTCGAGGCGCAGCACGCGGGCATGGAGCGGTTCTACGAGCTGCGCATGCGCCGCCTGGCCGACTTCACCGACCCGGTCGAGAAGCTGGTCGTCACGATCCGGTCGGGGTTGCCGACCGGGCCGCTCGACCCCGACGTCCGCCTGCTCAACGAGCTGGGCGGCGCCGCGGGCCGCAACCGGGTCTACGGCGTGCTGCTCACCTCGCTGTACGACCGCCAGGTGTCGATGTACCAGGCGATCCTGGACACCGGGGCCGCGCTCGGGGTCTTCCGGCTGACGGCCGACTCCGTGACCATCGCGCGCAACCTGGTGGCCCTGGAGGACGCCTACGGCTACCGCATCACCGCCAGGCATCCGCTGATCGGCCCCGACGAGGCGGCCGAGCTGATCCTGTCGTACGCGCGGGCGGCGACGGGCAACGACCTGGCTCATTGATCGACCGCCATGATGACGGCGTCCTGGGCCTCCCAGCGCACCTTCACCTTGGCGCCGGGCTGCACCGTGCTCGCCCCCTGCACCGCGGCGAGCACGGGCTTGGCCCGTCCGGGCACGTCCACGGAGATGTGCGAGACGCCGCCGTAGAAGCTCACGTCCAGGACGCTGCCCTTCAGGCCCCGCGCCGCGTTCTCGTCGGCCAGCTCGATCTTCTCGGGCCGCACCGCGAGCAGCGCCTTGGTGTCGGCGGCCAGGTCCTCGAGCGGCGTGCCGGCCAGCATGCCGAACTCCTCGCTCTTGATCCCGTCCAGGCCGGTGCAGACGCCCTCGAACAGGTTGTTCGCCCCGACGAAGTCGGCCACGAACGGCGAGCGCGGGCGCTCGTACAGCGCCACGGGGGCGTCCACCTGGCGCACGCTGCCGCTGTCGAAGACCGCGATGCGGTCGGCCAGCGACATGGCCTCCTCCTGGTCGTGCGTGACGACCACGAAGGTGATGCCGACCTCGCTCTGCAGCCGCTTGAGCTCCAGCTGCATGTCCGCGCGGACCTTCTTGTCCAGGGCCGACAGCGGCTCGTCGAGCAGCAGCAGCCGCGGCCGCTTGACGATCGACCGGGCCAGCGCGACCCGCTGCCGCTGGCCGCCGGACAGCTGGGCGGGCTTGCGCGAGGCGTGCGCCGACAGGCCCACGGTCTCCAGCACCTCGCCGACCCGCTGCTTGATCTCCTGCCGGGGCAGCTTCTCCCGCTCCAGGCCGTAGGCCACGTTCTTGGCCACCGTCATGTGCGGGAACAGCGCGTACGACTGGAACATGAGGCTGATCGGCCGCCGGTTGGGCTGCTTGGACAGCAGGTCCTCGCCGTCGAGCGTGACCGTGCCGGCGTCCGGCGTCTCGAACCCGGCGATGATGCGCAGCAGGGTGGTCTTGCCGCAGCCGGAGGGCCCGAGCAGGGCGAAGAACTCGCCCTGCTCGATCTCCAGCGAGACGCCGTCGAGCGCGGTGACGTCACCGAACCTGCGGGTGACCCCGTCAATCCTGAGCACGTGATTTCCCGATCTTGGTCATCCGCTGCCCGGCGATCACCGCCGTGAAGCTCACGAGGAGCAGGATCGCGGCCAGCGCGTTGATCTTCGGGGTCACCCCGAAACGAACCATTGAGTAGATGACGATCGGCAGCGTCGGCTCGGCGTTGCCGATCGTGAAGAAGGCGATCACGAACTCGTCCAGCGACAGCGTGAACGCCAGCAGCGCCCCGGCGACGATCCCGGGCAGCAACTGCGGCAGCGTGACCTTCATGAACGTGACCACCGGCCCGGCCCCCAGGTCGCGCGAGGCCTCCTCCAGCGAGGTGTCGGCGTTGGTGAGCCGGGTGCGCACCACCGCCGCGACGAACGCCAGCGAGAACACGGCGTGCGCGATGGTCACCGTGGGCAGGCCAAGGGCGAACTGGGCGTCCCACTGGGCCAGGAAGGTGTTGATCAGGGCGTACAGGACCAGCAGCCCGATCCCGAGCACCAGGTCGGGCAGCACGGCCGGCATGAGCGAGATCGCGTCGAGGATCTTCGACTTGGTGTACCGGGCCAGGCCGACGGCCAGCAGCGTGCCGAGCACGGTGGCGATCGCCGTCGAGCCCAGGGCCACGATCAGGGTGTTGACCAGGCCCTCTCTGATCTTCTCGTCGGCGGCCAGCTCGCCGTACCACTTGAGGCTGAAGCCCTCGTAGGTGTAGGCCGACTTGCCGGAGTTGAAGGACATGACGACCAGGACGATGATCGGCACGTACAGGAAGGCGTAGGTCACCCAGAAGGGCACGTACAGCAGCTTGGGTCTACGCACGGCGGGCCGCCCACGCCTGCACGAGCAGCAGCAGGATCAGCACCGCGATCAGCGCCAGCACCAGCGCCGAGCCGAACGGCCAGTCGCGCGCGACCAGGAACTGGTTGCGGATCAGGTTCCCCACCATGATGGACTTGTTGCCGCCGAGCATCTCGGGGATGACGAAGTTGCCGAAGCTCGGCACGAACACGAACATCGCCCCGGTCAGCGCGCCGGGCAGGGTCAGCGGCAGCGTCACCTTCCGGAACGTGGTGAACGCCGAGGCCCCGAGGTTCGCCGACGCCTCGCGCAACTGCGGGTCCAGCTTCTCGATCGAGGAGTACAACGGCAGCACCATGAGCGGCAGGTACGAGTAGAGCAGCCCGGTGACGATCGCGCCCTGGGTGTACAGCAGCTCCATCTCCTTGCCCAGCAGGGAGCTGAGCAGCCCCTGACTGCTGAGCATGATGATCCACGCGTAGACGCGGATGATGAAGTTCGTCCAGAAGGGCAGCACGACCGCCACCAGGGCGATCGTCTTCCACTTCGGCGGGAGCTGGGCGATCAGGTACGCCGTCGGGTAGCCGAGCAGCAACGCGATCAGCGTGGCGATCGTGGCCATCTTCAGCGAGTCGCCGACGACGTTCAGGTAGAGCGAGTCGAACAGGCGCTGGAAGTTCTCCAGCGTGAACTCGTAGACGATGCCCCCGAAGCGCCCCCGCTGGAAGACGGTGTAGCTGAGCACCAGCGCCAGCGGCACGAGGAGGAGCACGACCAGGTACGTCAGACCTGGCGAAAGGAAAACGAACGCGCCCAGCCGGCGACCCCGCTGACGGGACACCGGCCGGGCCTTGACCTCGGATCTCACTGCACCAACGACTATCCGGCCGTGACTTCCTGCGACAGGCGGCTGAACTTGGTCGACGCCTGCCCCAGGTCGATGATCGACTCACCGTTGAGCAGTTCCGCCGGCTTGATGTCCAGCAGCGAGCCCTTGGGAATGGTCACCTTGTCCATGGCGGCCTTGTTGGGGACCTTGTAGTTGATGTTCTCGGCCGCCCAGCGGTGGATCTCCGGGTCGAGGATCATGTTGATGAAGGCGTGGGCCGCCTCCTTGTTCTTGGAGGACTTCATGATCACCATGGTGTCCACCCAGAGGTCGCTGCCCTCCTTCGGCACCACGAACTTGATGTTCTGCTTCTCGTCCGTGGTCGGGCACCAGCCGTCCCACGCCTCGACCATGATGGCCTCGCCGGACTTCAGCCGGTCGCCGAAGGTGGTGTCGTCGTAGCGCAGCAGGTGCGGCTTCTGCGAGACCAGGAGCTCCTTGGCCTTGGCGATCTCCTCGTCCTTCTCGGTGTTGACCGAGTAGCCGAGCGCCTTGAGCGCGGGCAGGACCAGCCAGCGCTCGGTGGTCATCATGGTGACCTTCTTCTCGGCCCAGGAGGGGGGCTTGAGGATGTCGTTCCAGCTCGTCGGCGGCGTCTTCACCAGGTCGCTGCGGTAGCAGATGCCGGTGGTGCCCCAGGTGTAGGGCACCGAGTACTTGTTGCCCTTGTCGTAGGAGAGCTGGGTGGCCTCGGGGTAGAGATTGGCCAGGTTGGGGATCAGCTCGGGGTGGATGGGCTCCAGCAGGCCCTGGGCGTTGAGCGCCTGGGCGTACTGGCCGGACACGAACGCCACGTCGATGCCGCTGTCGCCGGAGGCGGTCAGCTTGGCCATCGCCAGCTCGTTGGTGTCGTGGTTGGTGATCCCCATCTCCTTGACCTTGAGCTGCTGCTTGACCTTCTGCGGCAGCTCCTCCGGGGTGTAGCCCGGCCAGACGGTCACCTGGAGCGACTGCTTGGTCAGGTCGGCGTTGGGCTGGAGCTGTTCGGCCTTGGCCGCGGTCGTGCCGTCTGAGCTGCTCGACGACCCACCGCCGCACGCCGCGACGGCTAGCGCGAGGCCGGCCACCGCCACGGCGGCCGGAAGACGACGGGTGAACCGGTTACGGGACACGGCCGCTACTCCTTCTGGTGCTGAGGATTGAGGGGTCGCGCGACCTTACTGGACACGGCAGACCAGAGCAGGAGTGTTGCAGCAGAAATCAACATGAGCAAGACTTTTCCCGACATTGCTACCAGGAAGTTTGATCAGAGTGTTGAATCGAGATTCAATAACGGAGTCGCCTCATCCCGGTCCGTGAGGGACCTCTCACCTCGCGTACGGACCGCCTTTGGGCCGCGCTCTTCGCGCCATCTCTCCCAGCCGTAATCTATCGGCTCAGGAGCGTGCGATCCCTGGCGGGTGCTCAGGAAACGGGCGAGGGATCCCGATCCGCCCACGGCGGGTTTCGGTCACGGTGACGGCCGCGCGGACCCCGCTCGCACACGGAGGCAGGGGCGGCCCGGCGAGAGCACCGGGGGCGGGACCGTACCCTCCTGACCGGCGCAGGCGCTTTTCCCCTAATGCGCGGACGGGCTCCGAAGAGGGCGAAGTTGCAGCGGATATCAACATGAGCGAGACTTCCTTCCACACGTCGATCGGGAACGATGGTCAATCTGTTGAACTGGGATTCAATTGCGCCCCGGCTCGCCGCCCTCGCGGCGGAGCCCGTCTCCGACCGGGATCACGGCCTGTCCACGAGCCTGCTGCGGGCCCTGGCGCACGACCCGCCGCACCCGTTCGCCGTCCGCCGCTTCCATGACCTTCCCGTCCTTGCGGCAACAGCCGCCGAGCGCGGCTTCGGGCCGCACGTCGACCAGACCAACCACTCGGTCGTGGTGGACGAGCGGATGGTCGTGAAGTGGCTGAGCCCGCCCGTCCCGCTCCCCCACCCGACGCCCGAGATCTTCGCCCACCTCGTCGAGGTCGGCTTCACCGGCACCGCGCCCCCGTACCTGGCCCTGACCCGCGCCTCGGACGCCGGCGAGGAGCTGCTCGCGCTGGTGACGGGCTACCTGCCCGAGGCGCGCGACGGCTGGGAGTGGTGCGTGGACGAGGCCGAGTCCGGCGGCACGCAGTTCGCCGGCGAGCTCGGCCGGCTGGCTGCCGACCTGCACGTCGCGCTGTCCACGCTGCCCGGCGGCTCGTCCGCGCGACAGGCGGACCCGGCGGCGCGGGCCGCGGACGCGCTGGCCGAGGCGCTCGCCCTCACCGGCGGCGCCGACGGCGAGTGGCTGGCCACGCGGGCCGGCGCCCTGGCCGGCGAGCTGGAGCCGTTGCGCGCGGGCTTCTCGGGCCCGGTGATCAGGATCCACGGCGACCTGCACGTGGGCCAGATCCTGCGATGGCGCGACGGCTACGCCGTGATCGACTTCGACGGCAACCCGACCGTGGCCGACACCGGCGTGCGCCAGCCGGCCGCCAGGGACGTCGCCCAGCTCACCACGAGCCTGGAGCACGTGGCCCAGGTCGCCGTCAGGCGCCGGGGCACCCCGCCCGCCCACGCCGCGGCCTGGGCGGCACGGGCCCGCGCCGGCCTGCTGGACGCCTACCGCGACCGCCTGTCCGGCCTCGGCCGGTCCGACCTGCTGGACGAGACCCTGATCCGCCCGTTCGAGGTCGAGCAGGAGTGCCGCGAGCTGATCTACGCCGCCCGCCACCTGCCCCGCTGGCGCTACGCCCCCATGGGCGTGCTGCGCACCTGGTACCCCGAGGAGAACCTGCCGTGAATCCCGAGCTCTACCTGGCCGACCTGGAGGCCAAGCCCGCCGCCCTGGCCGCCCTCGCCGACCGGCTGCGCGCGGCCGACCCCTTCGCCGGGCTGCCCGAGGGCGTGCGCCGGGTGCTGTTCCTCGGCATGGGCAGCTCCCGGTACGCCGCCGGGGTGGCGGCCCTGCGCCTGCGCGCGGCCGGCGTGGACGCCTACGCCGACTACGCCTCGGCCGCGGCGACCTACCCGGCCGGGCCGGACACGCTGGTCGTGCCGATCTCGGCCACCGGCGGCAGCCGCGAGACCCTCGACGCCCTCGCCCGCTACGCCGGGGGCCCGTCGTACGTGGCCGCGATCACCAACGTGCCCGGCTCGCCCGTCACCGAGGCGGCCGACCTGGTCGTCCCCATGGGCGCGGGCGAGGAGCGCGGCGGCGTGGCCTGCCGGACGTTCCAGCACACGCTGGCCCTGCTGCTGGCGCTCGAGGCCCGGCTCACCGGCGCGGACGGCGACCTGCCCGCGCTGCTCACCCGGGCCGCCGAGGCCACCCGCGACCTCCTGGACCGCCGCGACGAATGGCTCCCGCTGACCATGGAGCTCCTCGACGGGCCCGACGGCGTCTACACGATCGCCCCCGCCGAGCGGCTGTCGTCGGCCGAGCAGTCGGCGCTGATGTTCCGCGAGGGCCCGCGCCGCGCGGCCGACGCCTGCGAGGCGGGCGACTGGTCGCACGTCGACGTCTACCTCACCAAGACCCGCGACTACCGGGCGCTGCTCTTCCCCGGCTCCCGCTACGACGAGCAGGCCATGGACTGGGTGCGCGAGCGCGGTTCCACGGTGATCTCCGTGGGCGGCGAGGTGAAGGACGCCGCGGCGGCGATCCGCTACGCGCACGACGACGACCCCGGCGTGGCGCTGCTCACCGAGACGCTGGTGGCCGAGCTGGTGGCCGCGTACTGGTGGAACGCTCAGTAGGGGCGGCCGCCGATCACGTGCTCGACCAGGGTGATCAGGGTGTTCTTGACCGACTGGCGGGCACGCGCGTCCGTGCGCACGATGGGCACCTGCGGTGAGAGCGTGAGCGCCTCGCGCACCTCGCTCTCCACGTGCGGGAAGCGCCCGTCCCAGCCGTTCAGGCCGACGACGAACGGCAGCCTGGCCTCCTCGAAATAGTCGATCGCGGGGAAACTGTCGGCCAGGCGGCGGGTGTCGACCAGCACGACCGCGCCGATGGCGCCGCGGACCAGGTCGTCCCACATGAACCAGAACCGGTGCTGTCCGGGCGTGCCGAACAGGTACAGGATCAGGTCGCGGTCGAGCGAGACGCGGCCGAAGTCCATCGCGACGGTCGTGGTCGACTTCAGCGGCGTCATGCCCAGGTCGTCGATGCCGGCGGAGGCGTCCGTCATGACGGCCTCCGTCGTGAGCGGCACGATCTCCGACACCGCGCCGACGAACGTCGTCTTGCCCACGCCGAACCCGCCCGCCACGACGATCTTCGTCGAGGTGAGCGTCGGGCTAGAGCCTGCGAAGTCCACTCAGGACCCTCTCCAGCAGCCTGCGGTCCGGCAGCCCGGCCTCCAGCTGCGGCTGGTAGACCTTGACCAGCCCGTCCGCCTCCATGTCGGCGACCAGCACCCGCGCCACGCCGAGCGGCACGGCCAGCAGCGCGGAGATCTCGGCCACCGAGCGCACCTGACGGCACAGCTCGCTGATCGCCCGGTACTCGCGGGTGTAGGTCATGCCGAGCCGCGCCGAGGTCGCCGACGAGACCAGTGCCTCCATGGCCAGGCCGGTGCGCGGCGCCGTCCTGCCGCCGGTGACGGCGTACATGCGCACCAGCGAGCTGCGCTGGGGCTCCGGCTCCTCGTCATGCCACGATGCCAACGTCCACTCCCATCACCAGGGGCGCGCGGATGACAACTCCGCCCGTACGGCAGGGGTCAGCACCTGCCCCGTGCGTTCCACCAGAATCGTCATCTGGTACGCCACCAGGCCCATGTCACAGTCGGGCGCGGCCAGCACCGCCAGGCACGAACCGTCGCTGATCGACATCACCAGCAGCAGCCCGCGTTCCATCTCCACCAGGGTCTGCGTGACGCCGCCGCCCTCGAAGACCCGCGCCGACCCCTGCGTCAGGCTGACCAGCCCGGCCGCGATGGCGGCGAGCTGGTCGGCGCGGTCCTTGGGGAAGCCACGGGAGAAGGCCATCGGCAGGCCGTCGGCGGAGACGACCACGGCGTGGGCCACGCCGGGCACCTCCTCGACGAACGCGCTCACCAGCCAGTTGATGTCCCTGGCCCCCTGGCTCAGTTCCTTCATCAGTCCTCCTCTAGCTCGGCCCGGCCCTTGCGCACGCCCTGCTGGTAGCTGGCCAGCCGGCTGCGCAGCCGGTCAGGGGACGGCGGCGGAACCGGCGCGGGCGGCGGCTGGGGAACCGCGGTACCCGGTACCAGATTCGCTCGCGGCGTGCGCTTGGGCAGGCCGGAGTTCGTGGTGCCGCCCCTGGCGGGCTCGGCGGTCGTGCTCGCCGCCTGCCAGCCCTGGTCGGCGGGCGATGACCAGGCCGGGTCCCGGCGGTCGGCGGTCGGCGCGGCCTTGCTGAACCAGCTGCTCTCCTCGACCGAGGCGAAGATCGGCAGGAACTCGTTCCCGGCCGCCGGCTCGGCCCCGGCCGGCTCGGGCCCCGTGGCGAACGACGGGTAGGACGCGCCGGACGCCGGCGGCTCCGGCTGCGGCGGCTCGACCGACTGCGAGGAGGACGAGGTGAACCACGACGACTCGGACGCGGACGGCATCGGGTCGAACGACGGGTGCCCGTAGGCCGGCATGGGGGCCGTGGGCGGCGCGTACGACTCGGCGCCCCGGAACGGCTCGGCGCTCTGGAACGGCTCAGCGGCCTGGAACGGGTCGGCACTTCGGAAGGGCTCGGCGCTCTGGAAGGGCTCGGCGCGGCCCTGGTCCGGGCGGCCCATGGCGGACATGGCCGGGGCGTGCGCGGTCGTGGCCATCGAGCCGTGCAGGTGCCCGGGCACCGAGCCGGGCACGGCGGCGAGCAGCATCTCCGGGATCAGCACCATCGCGGTCAGCCCGCCGACGTCCTGGCGGCGGAGCTGCACCTTGATGTTGTGCCGCAGCGCGAGCCGCCCGACCACGAACAGCCCCATCCGCCGCGACACGGACACGTCCACGACCGGCGGGTGGGCCAGCCGCCAGTTGGCCTCGGCCAGCTCCTCGGGGGTCATGCCGATGCCGTTGTCGGTCACCGAGACCATCAGGCCGCCGCCGTCGATGCGGCTGCTGGAGATGATCACCTTGGTGTCCCTGGAGGAGAACGAGACCGAGTTCTCGACCAGCTCGGCCAGCAGGTGCACCACGTCGGTGACGGCCTGCCCGGCGATGGCGACGTCGGACTGCGCCTGGACGCTGACCCGGTCGTAGCTCTCGACCTCGCCGAGCGCCGCCCGCACGATGTCCATGAGCTCGACCGGCTCGCTCCACTTGCGCGCGGCCTCCTGACCGGCCAGGACCAGCAGGTTCTCGCTGTTGCGGCGCATGCGGGTGGCCAGGTGGTCGAGCTTGAACAGGTCGCCGAGGCGCTCGTCGTCGCGCTCGCCGCGCTCCAGGCGCTCGATCAGGGTGAGCTGCCGTTCGACCAGGGTCTGGCTGCGCCGCGACAGGTTGACGAACATGGCGTTGACGTTGGAGCGCAGCCGCGCCTCGTCGCCCGCCAGCCGGACGGCCTCGCGGTGCACCTCGTCGAAGGCGCGGGCGACCTCGCCGACCTCGTCCCTGGAGAAGATGCCGATGGGCGGCACCTCGGCGTCCACCGCGCCGTCGCGCGACTCGCGCAGGTGCTGGACGAAGTCCGGCAGCCGGCGCCCGGCGATCTCCAGCGCCTCGCCGCGCAGCCGGCGCAGCGGCCGGACCAGCGACCTGGCCACGCCGGTGGTGATCAGCAGGACGGCGACCAGCAGCGCGAGCACCGCGCCCGCGAGGACCAGCGCCCGCCGCTGCTCCTCCGCGCTGAGCGTGGCGCTGCGCGCCACGATCCCGGCGGCCTGGCGCTGCTCGACCTTGCGCATGGAGTCCACGACGACGTTGGAGGCGTCGAACCACTCCTTGGCGTCGTCGTGCTTGGCCAGGTCGAGGCCGCGCAGCGGCAACCCGGCCGAGACCCTGATGAGCACCAGCTCGCGCAGGAACAACATGCGGTCGGCGCTGCGGCCGTTGACGGTCTCGTCGAAGAAGCGGCGTTCGTCGGCGGTGGCCTCGGCGGCGAAGCCCCTGCGCTCGGCGGTCTCGGCGGACAGCTCGCCGAGGAAGCGCTTGAGCTGGTCCTGGCCGAAGGCGCCCTCGACGAGGACGGTGGTGAGCAGCGCCTGCTGGTAGGAGACGCTCTCCTTCGCCCTGGCCAGGCCGTCCAGCATGCGGGTCTGGCGGAACAGCTCGTCGTCGGAGCTGCCCTTGATCAGTTCGGTGTGGATGGACAGAAGGTCGCCGATCACCGTCGTGTAGAGGTCGACGGCCGGGCCGGGCAGCAGGTCGGCGTCCATCGCCTGCTCGCGCAGCGAGGTCAGGTCGTCCAGGCGGGAGAGCATGTTCTCGATCTGGTCGGCGGTACGGCCCTCGACGTCGGCCAGGATCTGCTGGGCGGTGCCGCGTACCTCCCTGATGGCGACGTCCACCTGGTCCATCTGGGACCGCACGCCGCCGAGGCCGTTCACGGGCCGGTTCCTGGCTATGTACCAGGCGGTCTTGGCCCGTTCGCCGGCGAGCTGGTGGGTCAGGTCGCCCACCTGCTCCGACAGCACGGCTAATCGGTTCGTCCGGTCGTAGTCGGCGGCGGCGCCCGTCGAGGACAGCACCTGGACGCCGCCCAGCAGCACGGCGGCGGCGGTCGGCACCAGGATGAGGGCGACCAGGCGCGCACGTACGCGCCAATTGCGCAGGCGCCAGTTGCCTTCGACGGCCTGCCGCTCGCCCAGCTGTGTTGTCACCGAACGCACCTCGCCCGAATCGGCGTATTTGTCAGGGCTGTGGCCCTTGAGAGAAATCAGCAAGTGCGGGTAATTGGAACACATCCTAAGCGGAGGTGGCCACCCGCACATATCGGTGCGAAATTCAACTTCTGTGCCCAGTGGGACGAAAGCTGGAGCCCCATCTCGCCGTCTCTCCAACCAGAAATAGCCCCCTATACATTCATATGTCCACATATGGGCGTTTAGTGCGTTCCAAGCGCATAACACGGGAGGAGCAGCCAGGTCTCTCACAGGTCACAGCGTTGAGATTTGCGTTATTCACCGCATATGTTGAGCCCCCGGCAATCGAGGAGGCGAGGGTGCGGGATTCTCCCGACAGCGCGGCCATCAGCGTCGAAGGGCTTTGGAAGATCTTCGGATCCAGGGCGCAAAAGGTGCTGGACAGCGAGGACAGACACCTCGACCCCGCCGCTCTGCGAGAGAAGACCGGGTGCACCGCCGCCGTCCGCGACGTGAGCTTCGAGGTGCGCCCCGGCGAGGTCTTCGTCGTCATGGGCCTGTCGGGAAGCGGCAAGTCCACCCTCGTACGCTGCCTGACCAGGCTCGTCGAGCCCACCGCCGGCCGCATCAGCATCGGCGGCGAGGACGTCGGCCGCGCCTCCCCCGCCCGGCTGCGCGAGCTGCGCCGCCACCGGGTCAGCATGGTCTTCCAGCACTTCGGCCTGCTGCCGCACCGCAGGGTCATCGACAACGTCGCCTACGGCCTGGAGATCCAGGGCACCCCCAGGGCCGCCAGGCACGCGCGGGCCGCCGAGATCCTCACCCTCGTCGGCCTCGACGGGTACGCCGCCTCCTACCCCGACCAGCTCTCCGGCGGCATGCAGCAACGCGTCGGCCTGGCCCGCGCGCTGGCCGTCGATCCCCAGGTCATGCTGTTCGACGAGCCGTTCAGCGCGCTCGACCCGCTGATCCGGCGCGACATGCAGACCGAGGTGATCCGGCTCCACCGCGAGGTCGGCAAGACGATGGTGTTCATCACCCACGACCTGTCCGAGGCGCTCAAGCTGGGCGAGCGCATCGCCATCATGCGGGCCGGCTCGATCGTGCAGCTGGGCACGGCCGAGGAGCTGGTGGGCGCGCCGGCCGACGACTACGTGGCCGACTTCGTCCGCGACGTCCCGCGCAGCCACGTGCTGACGCTGCGCTGGATCCGCCGCGCCCCCGAGCCCGGCGAGCCGCTGGACGGCCCCCAGCTCCCCGCCACCACCCTGGTCAAGGACGCCATCGCCGCGGCCTCGGCCTCCTCCCGCCCGATCCGGGTGATGGACGGCGACGAGCTGACCGGCGTCGTGGACCGCGTGGACCTGCTGTCCTTCCTCGCCGGCGCGGACGCCGCGGTGAGGGCGGGCGCGTGAGCACCACCGCGGTCAGCGCCCCCGCCAGGCTCAGGATCCCCAGATGGGCCGCTCCCGCCGGGGTCGCGATCCTGTTCGCCGTGGCGTACCTGGTCTTCCGCGGCACCGGCACGCTGCCGCACGACAAGGAGGCGCCGCAGTTCCTGGCGGTCACCGAACTGCGCGAGTGGATCGACGACCACCGCAACGAGAGCCCGCTCTTCCTGTACTTCCTCAACTACATCCGGCTGTTCGTCGACGGCGTCTACACCTTCTTCCAGACCGCGCTCACCGCCCTGAACTGGCCCGGTCTCATCGGCGTGCTGGCCGCGCTGGCCTGGCTGGCCGGCGGCCGGCGCATCGCGCTGCTCGCGGCGGCGGGCGTGGGCGCGTTCGGGGTGCTCGGGCTGTGGCAGTCGAGCGTGGACACGCTGGCGCTGGTGGCGGCCTCGGTGCTGCTGTCGCTGGCGGTCGGCGTGCCGCTCGGCGTCTGGGCCGGGCTGTCGGCGCGGGTGCGCCGGGTGCTGACGCCGGTGCTGGACGTCATGCAGATCATGCCGACGTTCGCCTACCTGGCGCCGCTCGTGCTGTTCTTCCACATCGGCGCGCCGGCCGGGGCGATCGCGACGATGATCTACTCGATCCCGCCGGCGATCCGGATCACCGCGCTGGCCGTCCAGGAGGTCTCCGCCACGGCGGTCGAGGCGTCGGCGTCGCTCGGCGCGACCCGCCGTCAGACGCTGTTCAAGGTGCAGCTGCCGCTGGCCCGCCCGACGATGGCGCTGGCGGTGAACCAGACCATCATGATGGCGCTGTCGATGGTGGTGATCGCGAACCTGATCTCGGCCCCCGGCCTGGGCGGCGACATCATCCGCGGTCTGTCGCGGGCCCAGGTCGGCATGATGCTCCCGGCGGGCCTGGCCATCGTGGTCATGGCCGTCGTGCTCGACCGCATGCTCATGTCGGTGGCCCGCCGCCAGGCGCACGCCTCGCTCGGCCGGCCGGACCTGGCCGTCGCGGCGGCGCTGGCGGTCGCGGGCGTGGCGGCCGGGCTCGCGCTGCCCGCGGGCTGGCCCGCCGGCCTGACGGTCACCTTCGCCGGGGCGGTGAACGACGCCGTCCGCTGGGCGGAGACCACCTGGTACCCGGTCACGACCTTCGTCAAGGACCTGACCTCGGCCTTCCTGCTCAACCCGCTGGAGGGCCTGCTCACCTCTGCCCCGTGGTGGCTGGTCGCCCTCGCGGTGCTGGCCCTGGCCTGGCGGTTGAGCGGGGTGCGCCCGGCGCTGACCGCGCTCGGCTGCCTGCTGGCGATCGCGCTGCTCGGCGTGTGGGAGCACGCCATGCAGACGATGACCACGGTCGCGGTGGCGGTGCTCGTCACCCTGGTCGTCGGCCTGCTGCTGGGGGTGGCGGCGGCCCGCTCGCCGCGCTGGTCGGCCGTTCAGCGCCCGCTGCTGGACGCCGCCCAGACCATGCCCGCGTTCGTCTACCTGCTGCCGGCGCTGGCCCTGTTCGAGACGACCCGGTTCACCGCGATCTTCGCCTCGGTGATCTACGCGGTGCCGCCCGTGGTGCGCCTGGTCGAGGACGGCATCAGAGGGGTGCCCGGCACGGTCGTCGAGGCGGCCGCGGCGGCCGGCTCTACCCCGGGCCAGCTCCTGTGGAAGGTGCAGCTCCCGATGGCGCGGCGGGCCATCCTGCTCGCCGCCAACCAGGGCATCGTGATGACGCTGGCCATGGTCGTCGTCGGCGGCCTGGTCGGGGCGGGCGCGCTCGGCTACGACGTGGTCGTCGGCTTCTCCCAGCGCACGGATTTCGGCATGGGCTTCGTGGCGGGCATCGCGACCGTCCTGCTCGGAGTCATGCTCGACCGCATCACGCAGGGCGCCGACAGGCGCCCTTCCCCCCGAAAGAGGAAGCGCACATGAAGATTCGCCTGCTCGCAGGCCTGCTCGTTGTCGGCCTCACCGCCGTGGGTTGCGGCGGTGGCGCCAAGGTGGAGACCTCCCCCAGCGCCGCCGCCCCGTCGGCCGCCGCCGCCTCCGGCGCGGCGACGACCGGCACCGTCAAGATCGCGATCAACCCGTGGGTCGGTTACGAGGCCAGCGCGAACGTCGTCGCCTACCTGCTGAAGAACGAGCTCAAGTACGACGTGCAGCTGCCCGAGATCAAGGAGCAGGTCGCCTGGGAGGGCTTCGAGACGGGCGACGTGGACGTCATCATCGAGAACTGGGGCCATCCGGACCTGAAGAAGAAGTTCATCGACGAGAAGAAGGTCGCGCTCTCGGCGGGCTCCACCGGCAACAAGGGCGTCATCGGCTGGTACGTGCCCAAGTGGATGGCCGACAAGTACCCGGACATCACCGACTACAAGAACCTGAACAAGTACGCCGACCTGTTCAAGACGTCGGAGTCCGGCGGCAAGGGCCAGCTCCTCGACGGCGACCCGAGCTACGTCACCAACGACGAGGCCCTGGTCAAGAACCTCAAGCTGAACTACAAGGTGGTGACCGGCGGCAGCGAGGCGGCCCTGCTCAAGGCGGCCGAGCAGGCGCAGGCGCAGAAGAAGGCGCTGCTGTTCTACTTCTGGACGCCCCACTGGCTGTTCGACAAGGTCGAGCTGGCCCGGGTGAACCTGCCCCCGTACACCGAGGGCTGCGACGCCGACGCCAAGAAGGTCGCCTGCGACTACGCCGAGCTCGACCTCGACAAGATCGTCAGCAAGAAGTTCGCCGACACCGGCGGCAAGGCGTACGAGCTGGTCAAGAACTTCAGCTGGACCAACGAGGACCAGAACGCGGTCGCCAACGACATGACCAACAACGGCCTGACCGGCGAGCAGGCCGCCAAGAAGTGGGTCGAGGCCAACACCGCCAAGTGGCAGGCCTGGCTCCCCAAGTGACCCCTCTTGACCGCGTCCCTCCCGGCCGGGCGGGGGCGCGGTCGCGGAGACCTCTCATGCGAACCAAGAAGCTGACCGGGCCGCTGCTCGCGGCCCTGCTCCTGACGTCCTGCTCCGGCGGCGCCCCCGAGACCGGGGTCGCCGCCAGGGGCACGGTCAACATCGACGTGCACGCCTGGATCGGATACGAGGCCCAGGCCGCCGTCCTGGCCTACCTGCTCGAACACGAGCTGGGCTACAAGGTCAACACGCGCCGGATGGAGGAGAAGAAATCCTGGGGCGATTTCGAATCCGGCAAGGTCGACGTGATCGTCGAGAACTGGGGACACAACAACGAGAAGAAGATCTACATCGAGCAGAAGAAGGTGGCGCTGTCGGCCGGGCTCACCGGCAACAAAGGCGTGATCGGTTGGTACGTCCCCGAGTGGATGGTCAAGAAATATCCCGACATAACCGACTATCGGAACCTGAACAAGTACGCCCACCTATTCCGGACCTCCAAAACCGGAAATTTGGGTCAGGTGCTCGACGGGGACCCGACATTCGTCACCAACGACGAGGTTCTCATCAAGAACCTCGGCCTCGATTACAAGGTCGTCTACTCCGGCAGCGAGGACGCACTGATCAAGGCCGCGCAGACGGCGGCGCGCACCCGCACCCCCCTGCTCATGTATTTCTACGAACCGCAATGGCTGTTCACCAAGGTCAAACTGGTCAAGGTCAACCTGCCTCCGTACGCGGTCGGGTGCGACGACGTGCCCGCCAAGGTCGCCTGCGACTACCCGCCGTACCTGCTGGACAAGATCGTCAGCAAGCGGTTCGCCGAGCGCGGCGGGAAGGCGTACGAGCTGGTGCGCAACTTCACCTGGACCAACGACAACCAGAACGCCGTGGCCGCCGAGATGATCAACGGCAAGAAGACCGCCGAGCAGGCCGCCCGGCAGTGGGTGGAGGAGAACAAGATCGTGTGGAAGGACTGGATCCCGCGTTGAGCTTCGACTTCGTCATCGTGGGCGGCGGCTCGGCCGGCTGCGCCCTGGCCAACCGGCTGAGCGCCGATCCGTCGGTGTCCGTGCTGGTGCTGGAGGCGGGCCGGCCGGACTACCTCTGGGACGTCTTCATCCACATGCCGGCCGCGCTGATGTTCCCCATCGGCAGCCGGTTCTACGACTGGAAGTACGAGTCCGAGCCCGAGCCGCACATGAACGGCCGGCGCATCTACCACGCGCGCGGCAAGGTCCTGGGCGGCTCCAGCAGCATCAACGGGATGATCTTCCAGCGCGGCAACCCGCTCGACTACGAGCGCTGGGCCGCCGATCCCGGCATGGAGAACTGGGACTACGCCCACTGCCTGCCCTACTTCAAGCGCATGGAGAACTGCCTGGCCGATCCCGGCTCGCCCTTCCGGGGCGACGACGGCCCGCTGAAGCTGGAGCGCGGCCCGGCCCGCGGCCCGCTGTTCGAGGCGTTCTTCGAGGCCGTCCAGCAGGCCGGCCATCCGCTCACCGACGACGTGAACGGCTACCGCCAGGAGGGCTTCGCCGCCTTCGACCGCAACGTCCACCGGGGCCGCCGGCTCAGCGCCGCCCGCGCCTACGTGCATCCGGTGCGCCGCCGTCCCAACCTCACCGTCAGGACGCGGGCCCACGTGGAGAAGGTGCTCTTCGAGGGGACGCGGGCGGTGGGCGTCCAGTGCGGCGGCGAGCGCATCGCGGCGCGCGAGGTCGTGCTGTGCGGCGGCGCGATCAACACCCCCCAGCTGCTCCAGCTGTCCGGGGTCGGGCCGAAGGCGCTCCTGGAGTCCGTGGGCGTGCAGGTGGTCCACGACCTGCCGGGCGTCGGCGAGAACCTCCAGGACCACCTGGAGGTCTACGTCCAGCACGCCTGCACGCAACCCGTCTCCCAGCAGCCGTCGCTGGCGATGTGGCGGCGGCCGTTCATCGGCGCCGACTGGCTGTTCCTGCGGCGCGGCCCCGGCGCCACGAACCACTTCGAGGCGGGCGGGTTCATCCGCTCGAACGACGACGTCGCGTACCCCAACCTGATGTTCCACTTCCTGCCGATCGCCGTGCGCTACGACGGCTCGGCCCCGGCCGGCGGGCACGGCTACCAGGTGCACATCGGCCCGATGTACTCCGACGCCCGCGGCTCGGTGCGGATCCGCTCGGCCGACCCCCGCGCCAAGCCCGCGCTGCGCTTCAACTACCTCTCCACCGAGCAGGACCGCCGCGAGTGGGTGGAGGCGATCAGGCACGCCCGCGCCATCCTGTCCCAGCCCGCCTGGGCCGGCCTGGACGGCGGCGAGATCTCCCCCGGCCCGGATGTCCGGACCGACGAGGAGATCCTGGCCTGGGTGGCCAAGGACGGCGAGACCGCCCTCCACCCGTCGTGCACCTGCAAGATGGGCGTGGACGACCTGGCCGTGGTGGACCCCGGCACCATGCGCGTGCACGGCCTGGACGGCCTGCGCGTCGTGGACGCCTCGGCCATGCCGTACGTCACCAACGGCAACATCTACGCCCCGGTCATGATGCTCGCCGAGAAGTCCGCCGACCTGATCCTCGGCAACACCCCCCTCGCCCCCGACACCACGGCCTTCCACCGCCACGCCTGAGCGGGCTAACGGTCCAGGCGCTGGTACAGGCGGACGGACAGGACGAAGAACACGACGGTGATCGCCACCGGCCACAACACCGCCATCGTCACGGCGTGCTCGGCCACCCACGAGTCGCCGCCCCAGCCCGGGTTGCCGAACAGCTGCCTGGTGGCGGCGACCGTGGAGGACAGCGGGTTCCACTCCGAGATCGCGCCCAGCCAGCCGGGCATGGTGCCGGGCGCGACGAAGGCGTTGGACAGGAAGCCGATCGGGAACTCCAGGGTTTGGATCGCGACCACCGCGCCCGGCTCGCGGGTGAGCAGGCCGAGGTAGATGCCCGCCCACAGCAGGGCGAAGCGCAGGAGCAGCAGCAGGCCGATCGCGCCAAGCGCGCCCCCGGCGGAGGCCGGCCGCCAGCCCACCGCCAGGCCGCACAACAACAGCCCGCCCAGGATCAGGACCGAGTTGAGCAGGTCGGCCACCGCCCGCCCGGTCAGCACGGCCGAGGGCGCCATGGGCATCGACCGGAAACGGTCGGTGACGCCCTTGGACACGTCGGACGAGACGGCCACCATGGTGGAGCTCAGGCCGAAGAGCATCGTCATGCCGTACATGCCGGGCATGAGGAAGGCGAAGTAGTCGGCCCCGGCGGGCACCTCGACCGCGCCGCCGAACAGGTAGCCGAAGGCCAGGGTGATCACCACGGGGAAGAGCACCCCGAAGACCAGCGTCATGGGCTGGTTGGCCCAGTGGATCAGGTCGCGGCGGGCGACGGTCCAGCCGTCGGCCAGCGCCCATCTGAGTGCGGTCATCGATCGCCTCCCACGGTCGTCAGGTTCAGGAAGACCTCGTCGAGGGTCGGCCGGCGCAGCGCGACGTCGGCGGCCTCGATGCCGGCCGCCGCCAGCGCGGGCAGGACCCGGGTGAGCGCGCTCACCCGGTCGCCCACCGGGGCGCTGACGTGCCGGGTGTCCCGGTCGATCTCGGCGGGGCCCGCGGAGGCCCCCGAGAGGATCGCTGCCGCCTCGTCGAGCCGCGCCGGGTCGTTGATCACCACGTCGAGCCGGTCGCCGCCGAGCTTGGACTTCAGCTCCTCCGGCGTGCCCTCGGCCACCAGCCGGCCCGAGTCGATCACCGCGACGCGGTCGGCGAGCTGGTCGGCCTCCTCCAGGTACTGCGTGGTCAGCAGCACGGTCGTGCCGCCCGCGACCAGCTCGCGCACCGCGTTCCAGATCCCGGCGCGGCTGCGCGGGTCGAGGCCGGTGGTGGGCTCGTCGAGGAAGAGCACGGGCGGCGCGAGGATCATGCTCGCGGCCAGGTCGAGCCGGCGGCGCAGGCCGCCGGACAGCTCCTTGGCCGGGCCGTCGTGCCCGGTCAGGCCGAAGCGCTCCAGCAGCTCGGCGGCCCTGGCGCGGGCGGCCGGCGCGCTCAGGTGGTGGAGGCGGCCGAACAGCTCCAGGTTCTGCCGGCCGGTCAGGATCTCGTCCACGGCCGTCTGCTGGCCGACCAGGCCGATGGCGGCGCGCACCCGGCGGGGCTGGGCCGTCACGTCGAAGCCGGCCACCTCCGCCCGGCCGGCCGAGGGGCGCAGCAGCGTGGTGAGGATGCGGACGGCGGTGGTCTTCCCGGCGCCGTTGGGCCCGAGCAGGCCGTAGACGGTGCCCGCGGGCACGTCGAGATCGACGCCGTCGAGCGCCGTCTTCGAGCCGTAGGTCTTGCGCAGGCCCTGGGCGAGCACTGCGGACATGGCCACCTCCCTATCGAATCGTACGGCGTACCGTACAGCATACGCTCGACGCACGCAACCGTACGGTGTACCGTACGAGGGTGACTGTTGAGTACCCGGGCAAGGGCGACCCGGCCCGCAGCCTCGCGCTGCTGTGGCGGACGAGCGAACGGGCCAGCCGCAAGGGCAAGCCGGAGCTGAGCGTCGAGCGCATCGTCCGCGCCGCCATCGACGTGGCCGACGCCGAGGGGCTGGCGGCGCTGTCCATGCGCCGGGTGGCCGAGAAGCTGGGCGTGGGCACGATGTCGCTCTACACGTACGTGCCCGGCAAACCCGAGCTGCTCGACGTCATGCTCGACACCGTCTACGGCGAGACCGCCCGCCCCGAGGACGTGCCGGGCGGCTGGCGGGCCCGGCTGGAGCTGATCGCCCGCGAGAACTTCGCCCTCTACCTGCGCCACCCATGGCTGCTCCAGGTGGCGGCGAGCCGCCCGGTCCTCGGCCCCAACGTCACCGCCAAGTACGACTACGAGCTGCGCGCCATCGACGGCATCGGCCTGACCGACCTGGAGATGGACTCGGTGATCACGCTGGTCACCGGCTTCGTGCACGGCACCGCGCGGGGCGCGGTGGAGGCGGCCCAGGCCGAGAGCCAGACCGGCATGACGGACGTGCAGTGGTGGGCCGCGCACGCGCCCTTCCTCAGCCGGATCTCCGACCCGGCCATGTTCCCCACGGCCTCGCGCGTCGGCCAGGCGGCCGGGGAGGCGCTGCAGGCCGCCTACAGCCCCGAGCACGCCTTCGAGTTCGGCCTCCAGCGTGTGCTCGACGGCGTCGAGGTGCTGGTGGACAGCCGGTCAGCGGGCTGACAACGCCTGCTCGTAGGCCAGCAGGGTGCGCACGAACGTCTGCCGCTCCTGCGGCGTCAGCGGGTCGAGCGCGGCCCGCCAGGCCGTGGCGCCGTAGCCGAGCCATTCGGTGATCGCCTCCTGGTGGGCCGGGGCGATGCTGACGATCGTGCGGCGGCGGTCGGCGTCGTCCTCGCGGCGTTCCAGCACGCCCTTCCTGCTCAGCTCGCCCACCATCAGGCTCACGGTGGCCGGCGCCACCTCCAGGCGCCCGGCCAGCTCGTTGACCGTGGTCGGGCCGTCGAACAGCAGGTAGGCCAGCATCGACAGGTGCCGGGGGGCCAGCGACAAGGACCGCAGCGCCTCGGGCACCTTGAGCCGCTTGGCCCGGCCCACCATGCGCGGCATCAGGAGCAGCAGCGTCCTGATGCCTTCGTCCACGCTCAAGCCGTCGGTTGACATCGCCAATACCTTGCTGTCTAAATTAGCTTTGTTCACAAAGCTAATTTGTCGTCGTCTGAGCAAAGGATAGTGACATGGACGAGCGGGTGCGGGCCTTCGGCGACGAGCTGGTCAAGGTGCACGACTGGTTCAGGGGCGAGCTGGCGAAGCTGCGCGCGGGCGGGGCCGTCACCGACGACCTGCGGGCCCACTGCCTGACCTTCTGCGCCGCGCTGAGCTTCCACCACTCCGGCGAGGACCGGGTGGCGTTCCCGTTCCTGGAGGGCACGCGCCCGGAGCTGAAGGAGGCGCTCGACCGGCTGCGCCGCGAGCACGAGGTGATCGCGGCACTGGTCGAGGAGCTGCGGGCGGCGAGCGACCCGGCGGCGATCGAACGCGTCGCCGCCGAGCTGGAGAGCCACTTCGACGTCGAGGAGCGGGCGCTGGTGCCCGTGCTCAACTCGCTGGAGAGCGTCCCGTGGGCGGTCGGCGGCTAGCGGACGGGCGCCGCGCGCAGCCGTACGACGTGCTCGACCAGCGAGATCAGCGTCGTCTTGACCGACTCGCGGTTGCGCGCGTCGGTGCGCACGATCGGCACGTGCGAGCCCAGCGCGAGCGCCTCGCGCACCTCGTCGTCGGTGTGCGGGAACTGCCCGTCCCAGCCGTTGATGCCCACCACGAACGGCAGCTTGGCCTCTTCGAAGTAGTCGATGGCGGGGAAGCTGTCGGCCAGGCGGCGGGTGTCGAGCAGCACGACCGCGCCGATGGCGCCGCGGACCAGGTCGTCCCACATGAACCAGAACCGGTGCTGTCCGGGCGTGCCGAACAGGTACAGGATCAGGTCGCGGTCGAGCGAGAGCCGGCCGAAGTCCATGGCGACGGTGGTGGTCTGCTTGTTCGGCGTCAACCCGAGGTCGTCGATGCCCGCGGACGCGTCGGTCATCACCGCTTCCGTGGTGAGCGGGAGGATCTCGGACACCGCCCCCACGAACGTCGTCTTGCCGACGCCGAACCCACCAGCGACGACGATCTTCGTCGAAGTGAGCCCGGGGCTAGAGCCTGCGAAGTCCACTGAGCACCCTTTCGAGCATGTTGAGGTCTGGCTGTCCCTGGCTGAGGCGTGGCTGGTGCAGGCGGACGAGACCTTCGTCTGACATGTCCGCCACTAGCACCCTCGCCACGCCCAGCGGGACGCGGAGCAGGGCCGAGATCTCGGCGACCGACCGGAACGTCCTGCAGAGCTGCATGATGGCCTCCTGCTCGGGGGTGAGCATGGCCATCTCGTCGTCCGGGATCGACATCGACGAGATCAGCGTCTCCATCGCGAGGTGATACCGCGGCTCGGAACGGCCGCCGGTCACCGCGTAAGGACGGAACAGGGGCTCGTCGTCCCCGGTCCCGTCACTGCCGTACACGGCCCTCTCCCATCAGTTCCATCACATCACCGGGTCCTGGCGGCCTGGAGTTCGGCGCGCAGGGCCGGCGTGAGCGCCTGTCCCGCTCTGTCTACCAGCAGCGTCATCTGGTACGCCACCAGCCCCATGTCACAATCAGGACCCGCCAGCACCGTGAGCACGGAGCCGTCGCTGATCGCCATGACCAGGAGCAGCCCGCGCTGCATCTCGACGACCGTCTGCGACACCGCGCCGCCCTCGAACACCCTGGACGCGCCCACCGTCAGGCTCAGCAGACCGGCGGAGACCGCCGCGAGCTGGTCGGCCCGGTCCGGCGGGAAACCCTCGGAGGCGGCCAGGCACAGGCCGTCCGCCGAGACGACGACGGCGTGCGCGACCCCCGGGGTGTTGCGCACGAAGTCGGTGATCAGCCAGTCGAAGCGGTGCGCTTCATGGCTCAGCGTTGTCACGCATCCTCCCCAGCGGGACGCTTACTCACTCTGTTCCTCCTGTCCACGTACTTCCTGGCGGCCCCGTCGCACACCCTTCTGGTAACTGGCCATGCGGCTGCGCATCCGGTCGGCTGAGACCGGTGGCGCCGGCGGCGGCGACTGCTGAGCCTGCTGCTGAGCGGGCTGGCTGGCCGTGCCGGGGACCAGATTGGCCTTGGGGGTGCGCTTGGGGAGCCCCGCGGCGGTCACGCCGCCGAGGCTGGGCTCGCTGGCTTTGGCCGCCGCACGCCAACCGGCGTCCGCGGCCGTCTGCCACGCTTCCTCCCCAGAGGGTACGGCTTGCGCGGGCCTCGCCTCACCGCCGTTCTCGCCGGACGAGGGCGCCTCGGGCGCCGACTCCCCCGGCGGCCTGCGGAACCACGCGGACTCCACCGACGCGAAGATCGGCAGAAACTCCTCCTGCTCCGGCTCCATCGGCGAGACGTCCACCGAGGGCGTCGGATCGGGACGACGCACGTCGTTCGTCCCGTAGTTGGTCGCGTACGGCGGCGGCGTCGGGAACGTCCCGCCGCTCGCCGGGTACGACGGGAACGAGCCGGTGCCCGACGACAACGACGGGTAGGCCCCGGAGTCGAACGAGGACGGCTGCCGCCGGTAGGAACCGCCGTCGGTGTCGGCCGTGAAGCCGTTGACCGGACCGCCCGGGTCGGAGTTGAACGCCCCGAGCCCGTGCCGGGGCGCGGGCGGCGGCGGGTTGTCGAAGGACGGCGGCCCGGAGGGAGCGCTGTTGAAGGCTCCCGAGGGCGCCGAAGGCCCGGTGCCGAACCTGGCCGGGTCGCCCGGAGCCGGCCTGGCCCCGTTCGCCTCGACCGAGTCGAAGCTGCCGAACGACCGGAACGAGCCGTTCGGCGTGGGCGGCGGCACCGTCCCGCCGCCGAACGCCGGGCGCTGCGGCAGCGGCTGCTGCATGTTGTCGGCGATCAGCGTGGGCGGCAGCAGCACCATGGCGATCAGGCCGGTGCCCTCGCCCTTGCGCAGCTGCACCCGGATGCCGTGGCGCAGCGCCAGCCGGCCGACCACGAACAGGCCCATGCGGCGGGAGACCGACACGTCCACGACCGGCGGCTCGGCCAGGCGGCGGTTGGCCTCGGCCAGCTCCTCCTCGGTCATGCTGATGCCGGAGTCGCTCACCGACAGCAGCGCGCCGCCGCCCTCGATGAGGCTGCTGGAGACCAGGACCTGGGAGTTGCTCGGGGAGAACTGGATCGCGTTCTCGACCAGCTCGGCCACCAGGTGGACGAGGTCGTTGGCGGCGCTGCCCTGCACGGACGTGGCCCGGTGGACCTTGACCTGGACGCGCTCGTAGCCCTCGACCTCCGACAGCGCGGCGCGCACGACGTCGACCAGCTTGGCCGGCTGGCTGCGCCGGCGGGTGGCCTCGTGGCCGGCGAGGACCAGCAGGTTCTCCGAGTTGCGGCGCATGCGGGTGGCCAGATGGTCGAGCTTGAACAGGTCGGCCAGCCGGCCGCCGTCCTGCTCGCCCTTCTCCAGGCCGTCGATCAGCGAGATCTGCCGCTCGACCAGCGTCTGGGTGCGGCGCGAGAGGTTGACGAACATCGAGCTGATGTTGCTGCGGAGCTCGGCCTCCTCGCCGGCCAGGCGCACGGCCTGGCGGTGGACCTGGTCGAAGGCCCGCGCGACCTCGCCGATCTCGTCCTGGCCCTCGACCTCGATCGGGCGCACCTCGGTGCTGGCCTCGCCCGAGACGCGGAGCTGGCGGACCACGTCGGGGAGCCGGAAACCGGCGATCTCCAGGGCCTCCGTGCGCAGCCGGCGCAGCGGGCCGACCATCGAACGGGCGATGGCCACGGTGAGCAGCAGCACGATCAGCAGCAGCGCCAGGATCAGCACACCGGCGATGATGGCGTTGCGGATCTCGGACTCGCGCAGCTCCTGGCTGCGCAGGTTCACCTTGTCGGCGAGGTCCTTCTCGATCTCGTGCAGGACGCCGATCGCGACCTTGTTGTCGTTGAACCACTGCTCGCGGGCGTTGGACCGGGAGGAGATCAGGTTGTCGGCGATCCGCACGCCCGGGGCCCGGCCGCTGGCCAGGGTGACCGCGCGGGCCTTGGTGAGCTGGACGTTGACGTACTCGTTCTTGCCGGTCAGCAGCTTGGACAGCTGCAGGCCGATCTCGACGCCGGCCTCGGCGCCCACGGTGGCGATGTCGCTCTGCTCGCGGGCGTTGGAGGCGATGAACCGCTCGACCTCCTTGGCGTCGACGCGCTCGACGTTGTAGGAGTTCTTCAGCAGCTGCACGCGCTGGCGGGACATCTCCTCCTTGGCCTGCGCGAGCGCGCTCAGGGCGCGGAAGTGGCCGATGATCTGGGAGTCGTCCGACAGCAGCGCGAGCTCGTCGTGCAGCTTGAGCAGGGTGTCGGTCAGGAAGTCGTACCGGATGGTGTCGGCCTGGCCCTCGGCGCGGATCTTGGACAGCCGGTTGAGGTCGTACTTGGCCTGGCCGGCGGCCTTGACGACGCGATCGCCGTAGGACCCGTCCATGGTGTCGAGGTCGGCGCGGACGCTGGTGACCAGCTTGTCGACCGCGGCCTTGTACTCGGCGAGTTCGCCGGCCTTCGACTTGCGCAGCTTGGGATAGGCGCCGATCCAGCCCCCCGTGTCACGCTCCAGGCCGAGTGCCTGCACCAGGTCGCGGATCCGGCCGGCCTGCTCGGCCGCGGTGGCCGTGCGGTCGTAGTCGCCGATGCTCTGGACCGAGCCGACCACGCGCGCTCCCCCGAGCACGACGCCGGCGATGGTGGGCACGAGGATGAGCGCCGTCAGACGCCATCTCACGCGCCAGTTCCGCAGGCCGAGGCGAGGCAGCGACCGCTTCCCGCGGTCCCGCCTCGCGGCATGGCCGCTGTCGGAGTTCCCCGTGATCACTGCTTTCGCTACCCCTCAATCGTCCCGTGCAACGACGGGTGTCAAAGCCGTCCACAAGGTATCCGCAGCATCCGACTTAACAGGCATTTCGGACACAATCGTTACATATGTGACCGACAGTTGTTCACTGTTGGTTATCGCAGTGCGGCCAGCACCTGATCGCGGACTTGAGCTCGCTGCGCGCTGTCGCTGAGGGGGCGACCGGCGCGGTCCACGACATAGAAGACGTCCACCGCCTCCGCGCCGAGAGTCTCCACGCGGGCGGCTCTCACGTCAAGACCGCACTCCCCGAACGCCCGTCCGATGCGCCACAGGAGCCCCGGCCTGTCATGGGCCCTGACTTCCACCACGGTGGCCGTCGCGGAGGCGTCGTCGACCAGTGTCACCCGAGGTGGAGCCACAGGTACCCGCGGCGCCCGCACGGACCTGGCCCGGCGGGCCAGCCGCTGCTCGATGTCAAGACGCCCGGCAAGGACCAGGCGGAGGTCGGCTTCCAGGGTGGCGGGGTCGGGCGGCGAGCCGTACTCGGGCACGACGGCGAACTCGATCACCGCCGTGCCGCCGGCCGAGGCCGCCGACGCCGAGCGCACGACCATCCGGTGGGCGGCCAGCACCCCGGCGGCGCTCCACAACAGCCCGGCCCGGTCGGGCGCGACGACGGTGACCGCCCCGCCGTTGACGCGCACCGCGCCGCCGCCGTGCCGGGCCAGCGCCGCCTGCTCGGGCGGGATCGAGGGCGCCTTGGGCGGCGGCGCGCCCGACAACACCGACCTGACGCGGCGGACGAGGTCGGCGACCAGCCCGGCCTTCCAGGCGTTCCAGGCGGCCGGCCCGGTCGCGTTGCCGTCGGCGACGGCCAGCGCGGCCAGCAGGTCGAGCACCTCGCGGGAGCCGACCGTGGCGGCGACCTTCTCGATCGTGACCGGGTCGTCGAGGTCCCTGCGGGTCGCGGTCTCGGGCAGCAGCAGATGGTGGCGCACGACGGTGGCCAGCGTCTCGACGTCGCGGGCGGGCAGCCCCATGCGGCGGGCGAGGTCGCGGACCACGACCTCGCCCGTCGCCGAGTGGTCGCCCGGCCAGCCCTTGCCGATGTCGTGCAGGAGCGCGCCGATCAGCAGCAGGTCGGGACGGGAGACCTCGCGGGCGTGGCCGGCGGCGTTCGCGGCGGTCTCGATCAGGTGCCGGTCGACGGTGAAGCGGTGGATGGGGTTGCGCTGCGGACGGTGCCGCACGCGCTCCCAGTCAGGAAGCAGCTTGACAAGGACGCCCGCCTGGTCGAGCTCCTCCCACACCGGCACGGCGGCCCGTCCCGCGCCGAGGATCGACACCAGCGCGTCGCGCGCCTCCTCCGGCCACGGCACCGGCATCGAAGCCGACTGAGCAGCAAGGACGGACACCGTCGCGGGCGCCAGCGGCAGCCCCGAGCCGGCCGCCGCGGCGGCGGCCCGCAGCACCAGGACGGGGTCCTTGCGCGGGTCGGCGCCCCTGGCCAGCACCACCTCGCCGCCGTGCTCGACCACGCCGTCGGCCAGCGGACGGCGCCCGCGCGGGACCGGCCCTGACAGCAGCCTGTCAACCGTGCGCCAGGTGGCGTCGAAGGCGTGGGAGACGGTCCGGCCCGCCTCGGCGAGCCGGCGCATGAGGGCCTCGGCGTCCAGCAGGCCGAGCAGCCCGGCCACCGCGTCCTGCTCCTGGAGCACCAGCCGGTCGGCGCCACGCGCGGTGACGACGTGCAGCGCGTGCCGCACGTCGAGGATGAACTCGTGGGCCTCGCGCGCCCGCGGTCCCGGCGCCGAGGCGACCCACGCCGCCGCCACGGCCTGCATCGCCTGGACGTCGCGCAGCCCGCCGCGGCCGTCCTTGAGGTCGGGTTCGAGGAGGAAGGCCAGCTCGCCGCTGACCTGCGCCCGCCGGTCGGCCGACGCGCGCAGCTCGGCCAGCCTGCGCCGCGAGTCGGCCCGCCACTCGGCCAGCACCGCCTCCCTGGCCCTGCGGGTCAGCTCCGGGTCGCCGGCGACGTGCCTGGCCTGGATGAGGCCGAGCACGGCCTTGAGGTCCTGCCCGGCCACGGCCACGGCCTCGGCCACGGTCCGCACGGAGTGGTCGAGGCCGACGCCGGAGTCCCAGATCGGGTACCAGATGCGGTCGGCGATCCGCGCCACGTCGGCCCGCCCGTCGTGCAGCAGGACCAGGTCCAGGTCGCTGCCGGGGGCCGGCTCGCCGCGGCCGAGACTGCCGACGGCGACCAGGGAGACCTGGTCGCCGTCGCTCGCCGTCCTGAAGAGGTCCTTGAGCCAGCGGTCGGTGTCCGCGGTCCGCTCCTTGCGGGCCGCGGCGTACGAGCGCGCCTCTCCTCTCACAGGGCCTCCGGCCCTCGCTCTCCGGTGCGTACGCGCACGGCCGTGTCGACGGGCACGGACCAGACCTTGCCGTCGCCGATCTTGCCGGTGTGCGCCGCCTTGACGATGACGTCGATGACGTCCTCGGCGTCGTCCTCCTCGGTCAGCACCTCCAGGCGCACCTTCGGCACCAGGTCCACCTGGTACTCGGCGCCGCGGTAGACCTCGGTGTGGCCGCGCTGGCGGCCGTAGCCGCTGGCCTCGCTGACCGTCATGCCCTTGATGCCGAACTGCTCCAGCGCCGCCTTGACGTCGTCGAGCTTGAACGGCTTGATGATCGCGGTGATGAGCCTCATGCCTCCACCTTCTTGGGAGCCGGTGCCGGGGTGAGGGGACCGTTCGGGGTGGTCACGCCGGAGGCGTAGACCGTGCCGAGGTCGTACCCGGTCTCGGCGTGCGTGGTGACGTCGATGCCGGTGAGTTCGTCCTCGGCGGGGATGCGGAAGCCCATGGTCCTGTCGATGAGCTTGCCGACGATCCAGGTGGCGGCGAACGAGTAGCCGCCGATCGCGACCGGGCCGAGCACCTGCAGCCCGAGCTGGCCGAGGCCGCCGCCGTAGAACAGGCCCTTGCTCTGCTGGTCGAGGAAGGGATAGGCGGCCAGGAAGCCGAGCGAGACGGCGCCGATGACGCCGCCGACCAGGTGCACGCCGACCACGTCGAGCGAGTCGTCGAAGCCCAGCCGGTACTTCAGTCCGACGGCGTAGGCGCAGACGGCCCCGGCGGCCAGGCCGATGACCATCGCGGCCCACGGGTCCACGAAGCCGCAGGCCGGCGTGATGGCGACCAGGCCGGCGACCGCGCCGGAGGCGACGCCGAGGCTGGTGGCGTGGCCGTCGCGCAGCTTCTCCACGACGAGCCAGGCCCCGGCCGCGACCGCCGTGGCGATCTGCGTGTTCATGAACGCGAGACCGGCGGTGCCGTCCACGGCCAGCTCGGATCCGGCGTTGAAGCCGAACCAGCCGAACCACAGCAGGCCCGCGCCGAGCAGGACCAGCGTGAGGTTGTGCGGCCGCATCGGCTCCTTGCGCCAGCCCTGGCGCTTGCCGATCACGAGGGCCAGGGCCAGGGCCGCCGCGCCGGCGTTGATGTGCACGACGGTTCCGCCGGCGAAGTCCTCGATGCCCATGGTGTTGAGCCAGCCGGTGCCCCACACCCAGTGGGCGACCGGGAAGTAGACCACGGTGGCCCAGATGACGCTGAACAGGATCCACGCGCCGAACTTCGCCCGGTCCGCGATCGCGCCGCTGATCAGGGCGACGGTGATGATGGCGAACGTCAGCTGGAAGGCCGAGAAGACCAGGCTCGGCATGCCGGTGCCGTCGTCCTTGGTGGCCGTCTCCACCAGGCTCTGCAGGCCCAGGGCGTCGAAACCGCCGACGACGTTGTTCAGCAGCGAGCTGCCGTTGTCGGTGAAGGCGAGCGAGTGCCCGAACAGCACCCAGGCCACGGTGACCGTGATGATGGCGCCGAAGGACATCATCATCATGTTCAGGACGCTCTTGGCCCTGGTCATGCCCCCGTAGAAGAACGCGAGACCCGGAGTCATCAGCAACACCAGCGCGGTGGCCGCGAGCATCCAGGCTGTGGTGCCGCTATCGATCTTCACGACGCGACCCTCCTTACGTGTGACGTGTTGCCACAGCGTGTTCGGCCGGGGTTTCGTGCCTCGACCTGCAGTGTTTCGCGCCGGTGAATCTCGCCGGCGCGGTGTTTCGGGTAGGTTTCGGCCCCTTCACACGCGCCGATCCGGCCATGAGATACTTAGGCTTGCCTAACCTAATAGATCAAGGAATCCCTCATGCGTCTCCGGCTTCTGGCCCTGCTCCCCGTCCTCGCTCTGGCCGCCTGCGGCACCTCGACCGGCACGGAGGACGCCGGCCCCACCCGGACCGTCAAGCACGCCATGGGCGAGACGAAGGTGCCGATGACCCCCAAGCGGGTGGTCGTGCTCGACACCGACAAGCTGGACACGATGGTCTCCCTGGGGATGGCCCCCGTCGGCGCGGCCCAGGCGGGCGAGAACCAGACCTGGCCGGAGTACCTCGGCTCGGCGTTGTCGGCCACCAAGCCGGTCGGCACGCTCCAGCAGCCCAACATCGAGGCCATCATGGCGCTCAAGCCGGACCTCATCCTCGGCTCGAAGTTCCGCCAGGCCGCCTTCTACGACAAGCTCAGCAAGATCGCGCCGACCGTGTTCACCGAGAAGGTGGGCGTCACCTGGAAGGAGAACTTCCTGCTGGACGCCGACGCCCTGGGCAAGAAGGAGCAGGCGTCCGGGCTGCTGTCGGCCTACGAGCAGCGGGCCGGGGCGCTGGGCGGGAAGTTCGGCAAGCTGTCGGTGAGCATCGTGCGCTTCATGCCCACCGAGATCCGCATGTACGGCCCCGAGTCGTTCAGCGGCATCGTGGTCGCCGACGCCGGCGTCCAGCGGCCTGAGGCCCAGCGCCTGGCCGACCAGGACGACAAGCGCTTCGGCAAGCTGAGCCAGGAGAACATCGCCAAGGCCGACGGCGACGCCGTCTTCTTCAGCGCCTACGGCGAGGCCGCCGCCAAGTCGCAGGCCACGGTGACCGGCGGCCCGCTGTGGAAGAACCTGGCCGCGGTGAAGGCCGGCCACGCCCACGACGTGGACGACGAGATCTGGATGACCGGCATCGGCGTCACCGCCGCCGGCAAGATCCTCGACGACCTGGAGAAGTACCTCAGCCCGCTGGCCTGACCCGGTCGCCCCGGGCGATCCGGCCGGGGCGCAGCACCCGCGCGTAGACGCCCGCGCACGCCTGGAGCCCGGCCTCCAGCACCTGGACCCGGTTGTGCCGGGCCACCACGCGCAGCGCCTCGGTGTCGCGGCCGAGCCCGCCGTGGGCGAGCGTCGGCACCGCGCAGCGTGGGCTGGCCACGATGACCTGGAGCACGACCTCGTCCCCGACGTGCAGCTCGCGTCCCACCCAGTCGTTCTCCACGAAGCCCGCCGCGTCCGTCCTGATGACCAGGTTGGGCCGGTAGCGGAGGGCTTCGACGTGCCCTCGCGGGCTGAGCTCGCCGATGCGGTCGATCGTCGAGGTGGAGATCAGGTGCAGGGGCGCGAAGTCGAAGAAGGTGCCCTGCGGCGAGGCCCCGCCGAGTGTGCCCACCGTGTACGGCACCTCCGCCTCGATGCCCTCGGCCAGCACCCGCTCGGGCACCGACCGCTCCAGCTCGGCCCCCTCCGGCGGCACGTCGATCAGCCGCACCTCGCGGCCGAGCAGCTTCGACAGCTCCTCGTCCCCCGGCGCGCGGGCGCCTTCGACGGTCAGCAGGTCGCGCCAGAGCCGCGGGTTCTTGGCACTGGCGATCTTCCCCGTGGCGACGTCGAGCACCGCCCGGGCCCGGTCGCCGGCCAGGCCGCGCTCGGTCACCTCGCTCTCGGCGACCTCCTCGCCCAGCATCGACTTGACCGGGTAGCGGCGCAACGTCTCGACATGCATGATCGAGAGCTTAGGCCCGGCCCCAGAAGCGGCGCAGGTGGGGGACCAGCTCGGCGGCCCGCTCGTCGGGGAAGAACAGCCGCCCGCCCTCGATCTCGACGACCTCCCGCACGCCGGGGATCGTGTCGCGCAGCCAGCGGGCCCAGCTCACGTCGAAGAACACGTCGCCGGTGCCCCACACGACCAGCGTCGGCACGGTGAGCACGGTGAGCCGCGGCTCGATGGCGACCATGTCCGCGGCGTCGATCGAGGCCAGCAGGCGTTCGAAGGCGCGGCCGCCGTCCGGCTTGGCCAGGATCGGGCGCAGGTAGGCGTCCACCAGCTCGGCGGGGTCGTCGATGTGCTCGTAGCCGGCGCCCAGGGCGGTCCCGGCCAGCAGCTCGGGGTGGTCCAGCACGGCGGCCACCAGCCCGGCCAGCTCGCCCCTGACGGCCAGCTCCACGGTGTCCTTGAACGCCTCCGGCGGGGTGTTGGTGTGCACGTCGCAGTTGGTGAGGGTGAGCGAGCGCAGGCGTCCGGGGTGGCGCACCGCGAAGACCTGGGCGACGGCGCCGCCGGTGTCGTTGGCCACGAGGTCCACCTCGTCCAGGCCGAGCCCGGCGCACAGCTCCTCCACGGCCTCGGCCAGCGCGGGGATGGACAGGTCGTCACGCGGCTCGCTGCCGCCGTGCGCGGGCAGGTCCAGGGCCACGCAGCGGCGCTCGTCGCGCAGCTCGGCGATGACGTTGCGCCACAGGTACGAGCTGGTGCCCACGCCGTGCACGAACAGGGTCACCGGGCCCCGGCCCACGTCCACGTAGGTGATGCCGTCCATGCCGACTCCCTCTCGATTACAGACCGACTGTCGGTCTAGGAAATTACCGACCGTTGGTCGGTTTGTCTAGAGTGAGGGCATGAACCTCAAGGCGGAGCGCGGCGCGGCCACCCGCGACAAGGTCCTGGCCATCGCCACGCGGCTGTTCGCCGAGCGGGGCTACGACGACACGTCGATCGAGACCGTGCTCCAGGAGTCGGGGCTGAGCCGCGGAGCCCTCTACCACCACTTCGCGGGCAAGGACGCGCTGTTCGAGGCGGTGCTGGAGGCCACGGAGTCGGCCATCGGCGTCAAGATCGCCGAGGCGGTGCGCGGCATCGCCGACCCGGCGGCGGCGCTCCTGGCCGGCGCGCTGGCCTGGGTCAGGCTGGCGGGCGATCCGGTGATCCGGCGCATCGTGCTCATCGACGCGCCCGCGGTGCTGGGCTGGGAGAGCTGGCGGGCGATGGAGGAGCAGTACTCGTTCGGCATGCTGAAGGCGGCCCTGCAGGCGACCAGCGCGGTGCCCGACGCCTACGTCGACCTGCACGCCCACATGCTGCTGGCCGCCGTCAACGAGAGCGCCCTGCTGGTCGCCAGGGGCGGCGACACGGCGACGGCGGAGGCCGCCGTGGAGGAGTTCCTGCGCCGCGTGCTCAAGCCGTAGCAGGCCCTCAGGGCGCTACGACACGGCGCCGGAAACGGCGGCGCCGCCCGGGAGGCCGGGCGGCGGGGCCGGAAACGCGGAGAAAGGTCAGGCGGCGGCGTTGGCCATGCGGCGCAGCCGGGCCAGGGCGTCGCGCTCGATGCGGCGGGCGCGGTCGCGGCCGATGCCGTAACGCTCCCCCACCTCGGTCAGCGTGTGCTCGCGCCCGTCGACCAGCCCGTAGCGCCAGCGCAGCATCTCGCTGGTGTCGCCCTCCAGGCCGGTGAGCCACTGGTCGAGCCGCTCGCGCTCAAGGATGTCGATGGCCTGCTGCTCGGGGTCGGCCCACGTCTCGTCGGCGATCATGTCACCGAGCTCGGTCTCGTCCTCGTCACCCACGCCGAGCTGCAGCGACACCGGGTCGGACGCCCAGCGGCGCAGCTCGCGCACCCGCTCGATCGGCAGTTCGAGGATCTCGGCGAGGTCGCCGTCGGTCGGCTCGGCGTCGAACTCGGCCAGCATGTCGCGGCGCACCCGCATCAGCCGGGTCATCTGCTCGCCGGCGTGCGTCGGCAGCCGGACCGGACGGGCCTGCTCGTGGATGGCCCGTCCGACCGACTGCCTGATCCACCAGGTCGCGTAGGTGGAGAACTTGTACCCCCGGCGGTAGTCGAACTTCTCGACCGCCCGGACCAGGCCCAGGTTCCCCTCCTGGACCAGGTCGATGAGCGGCATCCCCCGGCCCGAGTACTTCCGGGCCACCGCCACCACCAGGCGCAGGTTGGCCTGGATGAACTCGTCCTTCGCACGCTGGCCCGAGACGGCCAGGCGCTCCAGCTCCTCGTCGGCCGCGTCCCCGATGCGCGGCTCGGAGCCTCCGCTGTCAAGAAGCTGCTCGGCGAACAGGCCCGCCTCGATCCGCTTGGCGAGCTCCACCTCTTCCTCCGCCGTGAGCAGCGGGACCCGGCCGATCTCGGCCAGATACGTCCCCAGCAGGTCGCGGTCAGCGACGTGCTGCTCCTGCGTGCGACTCCCCGTAGGCCTTGCCATCCCCTGGCACCTCGTTCCGCAGCTGCGTCCTATACCCGGCCAACGTCCGGCCGGAAGCAAAGATTCCCTAAACAGCTACGCCACAGGGAGGGTCTTAAACGTCCTCCTGAAGGAGGAGACCGGACTGAAACACCTGGTGGACAAGGGGAACACCGGGCCGGTACGCCAGATGGACGTAGGAGGGGGCGTCGAGGACGACGAGGTCCGCGCGGGCTCCCTGACGCAGCCACCCCACGTCCGTGCGGCGCAGCGCGCGGGCCCCGCCGTACGTGGCCGCCCGCACCGCCTCCAGCGGCGTCATCCCCATCTCGCGCACCGCCAGCGCCACGCAGAACGGCATCGAGGAGGTGAACGACGAGCCCGGGTTGCAGTCGGTGGCCAGCGCGACCGTGACGCCCGCGTCGATGAGCCGCCGCGCGTCGGGATAGGGCGAGCGGGTGGAGAACTCGGCCCCCGGCAGCAGCGTCGCCACCGTCCCGCTCGACGCGAGGGCGTCGACGTCGGCCGCCGACAGGTGGGTGCAGTGGTCGGCCGAGGCCGCGCCCAGGTCGCAGGCGATGCGCACGCCGGGCCCCTCGGTGAGCTGGTTGGCGTGCACCCGGGGCTGGAGCCCGGCCTTGATCCCGGCGTTCAGGATCTCCCTGGTCTGGTCGCCGTCGAACGCGCCGCGCTCGCAGAAGACGTCGACCCATTTGGCGTACGGGGCGCAGGCGTCGAGCATCTCGCCCGTCACCAGCCGGACGTAGTCGTCGGCGTCGGCGCCCTCGGGGACGACGTGCGCGCCCAGGTAGGTGGTTTCGTCGGTGAGGGTGGTGGCGATCTCCAGCGAGCGGCGCTCGTGCTCGGCGGAGAGCCCGTAGCCGCTCTTGATCTCCACCGTGGTGGTGCCCTGGGCGAGCATCTCCGCCACCAGGGCGCGGGCGTGCGTGGCCAGGTCGGCGTCGCTGGCCGCGCGGGTGGCGGCGACGGTCGTCCTGATGCCCCCGCCGGTGTACGGCTGCCCGGACATGCGGGCCTGGAACTCGGCCGTACGGTCGCCGGCGAACACCAGGTGGGCGTGGCTGTCCACGAACCCGGGCAGCACGGCGCGGCCCCCGGCGGCCACGCGCTCGTCGGCGGCGGGCGCCCGGGCGGCGGGGCCGACCCAGGCCACCAGGCCGTCCTCGACGACCAGCGCCGCGTCGGTGATCTCCTCGCGCTCGGGGTCGCCGGTGTAGAGCAGCCCGATCCCGTCGATCAGCGTGGTGGTCATCGCACCTTTCCTATCGCCTCGGAGAGCATGTGCCCGACGTCGCCCAGCTCGTGGCGGCCCTGCGCGACCACCCTGCGGCCGCCGGAGACCACCGAGTGCACGTCGGAGGCCGTCGCCGCGAACACCACGGCCTCCAGCCCGCCGATGCCCGCCGTGCGCACCGAGTCGAGCCGGACCGACACCAGGTCGGCCCACGCACCCGGGATGAGCCGGCCGGCGTCGGCGAAGCCGAGCGAGGTGTGCCCGGCGCCGGTGGCGGCGGTGAGCAGGTCGGCGGCGCTCCAGTGGCCGCGCCGCTCGCTGGTCAGCCGCTCGTCGAGCTCGACCGCGCGGGCCTCCTCGAACAGGTCGATCACGGCGTGGCCGTCGGAGCCGAGCGTGATCGGGGTGCCGCGGTCGGCCGCCGCCCTGGCCGGGCCGACGCCGTCGGCGAGGTCGCGCTCGGTCGTGGGGCACATGCAGATGTACGTGCCGGACTGGCCGAGCAGCTCCACGTCGGAGTCGGTCAGGTGGGTGGCGTGCACCGCGGTCGAGCGCGGGCCCAGCACGCCGCGCTCGTGCAGGATCTGGACCGGTGTGGCGGCGTACGTCTCGGCGCAGGCGGCGTTCTCGGCGCGCTGCTCGGAGACGTGCGCGTGCAGCGGGGCGCCGTGCCGGTGGGAGAACTCGGCCACCACCGGCATCTGGTCGGGCGGCACCGCGCGCACGGAGTGGACGGCGGCCCCGATCTCGACGTCGTGCTGCCCCTCGTAGGCGGCGGCCAGCTCGTCGGCCCTGGCCGCCCAGCCGTCGGCGCTGCCGTCGCTGAAGCGCAGCTGGGTGCCCGACAGCGGCACGCCGATGCCGCCGGACAGGTAGCAGGTGTCGAGCAGCGTGATGCGCAGCCCGGCCTCGCGCGCGGCCTGGACGAGCGCGTGGCTCATCACGTTCCTGTCCTCGTACGGGCGGCCGCCGGGGCCGTGGTGCAGGTAGTGGAACTCCCCCACGCAGGTCACCCCGGCCAGCGCCATCTCGGCGTAGACGGCCCTGGCGAGCTGGAAGTAGGTGTCGGGGTCGAGCTTGCCCGCGACCTCGTACATCTGGTCGCGCCAGGTCCAGAAGTCGCCCTTGCCGCGCTGGGTGGCGCCGCGCAGGGCCCGGTGGAAGGCGTGGGAATGGGCGTTGGCCAGGCCGGGGATGGTCAGGCCCGGCAGCCGCTCGGCCGAGCCGGGCTCACCCCGCCCGATCCGGGCGATCCGGGCGCCCTCGACCTCGATGAGCACGCCGTGGGCGACCCCGTCGGGCAACCAGGCCTGCTCGCACCAGTAGGTCAGCGACACAGATCCTCCAGCACGTCCGCGAGTGCCACCACTCCCGCATGGCAGTCTGCCTGGTCGGCGTGCTCCTCGGGGGAATGGGACACGCCGGTGGGGTTGCGTACGAACAACATCGCGCTCGGGACGCCCGCCGTGGCCAGGATTCCGGCGTCGTGGCCGGCTCCGGTCGGCAGGATCGGCGCGGGCGTGTCGCCGCCGGCCACGCGGGCCAGCCGGTCCCTCAGCGCCGTGCCGAAGGCGACCTCGGGGGTCCACGACTCCTCGCGCACGTCGGCGCCGGCCGCCGCGGACAGCTCCTCGACCAGGGCGCGCACCGCGGGCTCCGCCGGGCCTCGGGCGTCCAGCCAGGCCGTGACCAGGCCGGGGACGGCGTTGGCGTTGCCGGGCGAGACGCGGGTCTTGCCGACCGTGGCCACCACGTCGTGCCGCTCGGCGGCCTCGCGGGCGGCCAGCACCAGGCGGGCGAAGGGCAGCATCGGGTCGTCGCGGTCGGCCAGCCGGGTGGTGCCCGCGTGGTCGGCCCTGCCGTGGAAGTCGAACCGCCACCGGCCGTGCGGCCAGATGGCGCTGGCCACGCCCACCGGGCGGCCCTCGTGCACCAGGCCGCGGCCCTGCTCGACGTGGAGCTCGACGAACGTGCCGACGGTGGCCAGGGTCTCGGCGTCGTGGCCGACGTCCGCCGGCTTGCGGCCGGCCCGCGCCATGACGTCGGCCAGCGTGTCGCCCTCGTCGTCGGTGAGGGCGAGCGCGCGCTCGGGCGTGAGCGCGCCGGTGAGCAGCCGGGAGCCCATGCACGGCACGCCGAACCTGGCCCCCTCCTCGTCGGTGAAGCAGGCGACGCCGATCGGCCGGCCCGGCGTTACCTGCCGTTCGCGCAGCAGGTCGAGGGCGGCGAAGGCGGACACCACGCCGAGCGGGCCGTCGTAGGCGCCGCCGTGGCGCACGGAGTCGAGGTGGCTGCCGGTGACCACGCCCGGCCGCCGCGACGGGTCGCCCCACCAGGCCCAGAGGTTGCCGTTGCGGTCTTCCCGCAGGTCGAGCCCGCGGCGCGCGGCCTCGCCCGCGAACCACCCGCGTAGCTCCATGTCGGCGGCCGACCAGGCGTCTCTCACGTATCCGCCGGAGCGGGGATCTCGTCCTATGTGCGCGAGTGGTTCAAGCATGGGTCCACTGTAGTGAATGGATCCATTCAGATGTCAGTTGGCCGGGCCCGCGCTCGGTCTGATGGTCAGTTCGGTGAGGTGGGCGTCGGGTCCGGCGTTGATCGTGGCGAGCACGGCCCGCGCGACGCTCTCCGGGGTGAGGTACTTGTCCGGTTCGTACGCGCCGCCCTCCTGGGCGCGTACGCCGCGCTGCATGTCGGTGGCCACCCGGCCCGGGTAGACGGTGGTGACCCGCAGCTCGGGCTCCTCCAGGCGCAGCGCGTCGGCGAAGGCGCGCAGGGCGAACTTGCTGGCCGCGTACGAGGCCCAGTCGGGGTTGGCCCGCTGCCCCGCGCCGGAGTTCACGCACACGACCTGCCCCTGGGCGCGGCGCAGCGCGGGCAGCAGCAGCCGGGTCAGCTCGGCGACCGCGACGACGTTGAGCTCCATGGTCGTGCGCCAGTTGGCGGCGGGCTGGTCGGCGATCCGGCCGAGCAGCGCGATCCCGGCGCTGTGCACGAGCACGTCGAGCCGCTCGACGCCGCTGACGTCGGCCTCGGTGAGCCGGGTCAGCTCGACGGGCCAGGGCCGCGCGTCGGGCAGTTCGGCGGCCAGCGCGGCGAGCGCGGACTCGTCCCTGCCGCCGAGGATGACGTGATGCGTGGGGCCCAGCGCCCGTGCCACGGCCTCGCCCACACCACGGGAAGCGCCGGTGACCAGCGCAGTCGGTCGTTCAGTCATGGGGCCGAGTTTATGACCTTGACGGTTATACAAATTTGAGTACAAACTTGAGCACATGTCGGCGTCCACGCGTATCCTCATCCTCGGTTCCCTGCTCGACGGCCCCATGAACGGCTACGGCGTACGCCGCCGGCTGGAGATGATGGGGGCCGACACCTGGGCCAACGTCGCCTTCGGCTCGATCTACCACGGCCTGGGCAAGATGGCCGACGAGGGGCTGCTCGCGGTCGTCGAGGCCGGCAAGGGCGGCAAGGTCGTCTACGAGCTGACCGAGGCCGGCCGCTACGAGTTCCACCGGCTGCTCATGCACAGCTGGTCCGAGGTGAGACCCGTCGTCGACCCCTTCCAGGTCGCGCTGACGTTCATGCACCGGATGAAAAAGCAGGAGATTCTCGACGCTCTGCATGGCAGGATTCGGCAACTGCGACTGAACATCGAGACCATCGACCACGCGTACGGCACCAAGCAGCGCTACGGCGAGCCCCGCCACCTCGACGAGAACCTCCGCCTGACCCAAGCCATGCTCCAGGCCCAGCTCGACTGGGTCGAAGGCGCGATCGGCCGGGTCGAGAAGGACGAACTGCCCTGAGGAGAAAGATGATCATTGAGGCACGTGAGTTACGCAAGACGTTCACCACCAGGAGCCGCAAGGGCTCGCAGACCGTCGAGGCCGTGCGCGGCATAGACCTCGATGTCGAGAAGGGCGAGATCTTCGGCGTGCTCGGCCCCAACGGCGCCGGCAAGACCACGACGATCCGCATGCTGGCCACGCTGATCACGCCCGACTCCGGCACCGCCGTCGTCGCCGGCCACGACCTGCGCACGGAGCCCGAGGGCGTGCGCCGCCGGCTCGGCTACGTCAGCCAGGCGGGCGGCGTGGAGGACACCACGAGCGCCCGCGCCCAGATCATGATGGCCGCGAAGATCCACGGCGTGGCCGACCCGAGGCAGGCCACGGCCGACGTGCTCGACCGCTTCGACCTCGCCGACCTCGCCGACCGGCCCGGCCGCACGCTCTCCGGCGGCCAGAAGCGGCGGGTGGCCATCGCGCTGGGGCTGGTGCACGCCCCGCCGCTGCTCTTCCTCGACGAGCCCACCACCGGCCTCGACCCGCAGAACCGGGCGAACCTCTGGGACCGCATCAGGCAGCTCCGCGAGGCCGGCACGAGCGTGCTGCTCAGCACCCACTACCTCGACGAGGCCGACGCGCTCTGCGACCGGCTGGTGATCGTCGACCACGGGCGCATCGTGGCCGAGGGCACGCCCGGCGAGCTCAAGCGCGAGGTCTCCGGCGACGTCGTCACGCTGCGGCTGGCCGAGCCCGAGCGGGCCGCCGAGGCGCTCAGGCCCCTGGCCCGCGAGGTCCGCCTGGACGAGGACGCCCTGCGCGTCTACGTCGACGACGGCGAGCACACGCTGCCCGCGCTGCTGCGCGTCCTCGAGGAGCAGGGCATCGGCCTGCGCTCGATCGCGCTCGACCGCTCCACCCTCGACGACGTCTTCCTGGCCAAGACCGGCCGGTCCCTGCGCGACACCGGAGCCGCCGCATGATCCGCCACATCGCCCTGTTCACCGGTTACGAGCTGAAGAAGTCCTTCAGCAACCCCGTCTGGCCGCTGTTCGGCATCCTGCAGCCGGTGCTCTACCTGCTGATGTTCGCGCCGCTGCTCAAGGACCTGACGCCGGGCCACAGCACGGTCGACGCCCTGCGCATGTTCACGCCCGCGTCGATGATGATGATCGCCGTGTTCGGCTCGCTGTTCTCCGGGTTCGGCCTGATCGCCGAGCTGCGCAACGGCTCGCTCGAACGGTACGCCGTCAGCCCCGCCTGGCGGCCGGCCATCGTGCTCGGGCGGGTGGCCAAGGACATGGTCGTGCTGGTGTGCCAGGCGGTCCTGGTGCTGGTCGTGGCCGTGGCCATGGGCGTGCGGATCGGCGGCGTCGAGCTGGTGCTGGTGCTGGCGCTCATGGCGGCCACCGGGCTGTTCGCGTCCGGGTTGTCGCAGGGGCTGGCGCTGACCGTGCGCGACGAGAACGGCATGTCGCAGACGCTCAACCTGTTCATGTTGCCGATCATGCTGCTGGCCGGGCTGTTCATCCCGATCTCGTTCGCGCCCGGCTGGATGCGGGCGATCGCGCCGGTCAACCCGCTCTACCACGCGGTCGAGGCCGGGCGGGCGCTGTTCGCCGGGCGGCTCGGCGACTCGTCGATCCCGATCGCGTTCGCGCTGTTCATCGTGCTCGCGGTGCTCACGACGCTGTGGTCGATGCGGTCGCTACGCAGGATCGCCGGGTAGGAACGTGCCGGCCTCGTCGGTCATCCGCTCGTACTCCTCCAGCCTGGCCCTGGTACGCAGCGGCGCGGCGTCGGCCATGGCCTCGACCAGGGCCATGGCCAGGGCCAGGGGGGCCGCGTGGGAGTCGAACACCAGGCGGTCCCCGACCGGGCCGTCGAGCACGACCTCGGCCGGGAAGTCCGGCCTGTCGGTGATGGCGGCGACGCGCAGGCCGAGCTTCCCGGCGTACTCAAGCGCCTGCACGACCTCGGCCGGGTAACGCGGGAGCACCACCGCCACCACCCACTCCGCGCCCGCCCGCCGCGCCGCGTGCAGCCCCTCGACCAGCTCCGAGCCGCCGTGGGTGAGCAGGCGCACGTCGGGGTGGATGCGCCTGGCGTAGTAGGCGAAGGTGGTGGCCAGGCCGCAGGAGACCCGCAGGCCCAGCACCGGCAGCGGCTCGGTGGCGGCGAGCTGCTCGCCCAGCTCCTTGAGCGGGAGGGCGGCCAGCCGCTCGCGGACGACGGCGAGGTTGCGGATCTCGCTGTCGATCGCGTTGCGCAGCAGGCTCTCCTGGGGCGCGACCACGCCGCCGCCGAGCACCAGCGGGCGCAGTGCCTGGCGCAGCTCGGGATAGCCGGCGAAGCCGAGCACCATGGCGAACCTCGTCACCGACGGCTGGCTGACCCCGGCCCGCTCGGCCAGCTCGACGCTGGACAGGAAGATCGCCTCGTCGAGGTGCTCGCCCAGGTAATGGGCGATCCTGCGCTGCACCGGCGACAACCTCCGGCCGTCGAGCAGCACGCCGAGCCCACCGTGATATCCGTCAGCCACGCCACCTCCAACACTTCGCCACCGGCATTCTCATCCCCCGCGCCGCGCGGGGGACGGCGACGGCGGCGTCAGGACTCGCGCATGGGGATGCGCACGCCACGGGCCTCGGCCACCTCGGCGGCCTCCTGGTAACCCGCGTCGACGTGCCGCATCACGCCGGTGCCCGGGTCGTTGGTGAGCACGCGGTTGAGCTTCTCCCCGGCCAGCGCGGTGCCGTCGGCGACCGTGACCTGCCCGGCGTGGATGGACCGCCCGATCCCCACGCCGCCGCCGTGGTGGATGGACACCCAGGCCGCGCCGGAGGCGGTGTTGAGCATGGCGTTGAGCAGCGGCCAGTCGGCGATGGCGTCCGAGCCGTCGGCCATGGCCTCGGTCTCCCGGTACGGCGAGGCCACCGACCCGCTGTCCAGGTGGTCGCGGCCGATCACGATCGGCGCCTGGAGCTCGCCGGAGGCCACCATGTCGTTGAACCGCTCGCCCGCGACGTTGCGCTCGCCGTAGCCGAGCCAGCAGATGCGCGCGGGCAGGCCCTGGAAGTGCACCTTCTCGCCGGCCTGCGCGATCCACCTGGCCAGCGGCTCGTTGTCGGGGAACAGCTCCAGGATCGCGCGGTCGGTCGCGGCGATGTCGGCCGGGTCGCCGCTCAGCGCGGCCCACCGGAACGGCCCCTTGCCCTCGCAGAACAGCGGCCTGATGTACGCCGGCACGAACCCGGGGAAGTCGAAGGCCCGCGTGTACCCCGCCAGCTGGGCCTCCCCGCGGATGGAGTTGCCGTAGTCGAACACCTCGGCCCCGGCGTCCTTGAAGCCGACCATGGCCTCGACGTGCCGGGCCATCGACGTGCGCGCCCGCTCGGTGAAGCCGGCCGGGTCCTTGTCGCGTTCGGCGCCCATGTCCTCGAAGGCGACGCCGACCGGCAGGTACATCAGCGGGTCGTGCGCGGAGGTCTGGTCGGTGACGATGTCGATCTCGGCGCCCGCGGCCAGCAGCTCCGGCAGGGCCTCGGCGGCGTTGGCCACGACGCCGATGGACAGCGGGCGGCGCGCGTCGCGGGCCTCGTAGGCCAGTCGCAGCGCCTCCTCCAGGGAGGCCGCCTGTACGTCGAGGTAGCGGTGCTCGATGCGGCGGGTGACCGAGCGGGGGTCGCAGTCGATGCAGATCGCGACGCCGCCGTTCATGGTGACGGCCAGCGGCTGGGCGCCGCCCATGCCGCCGAGGCCGGCCGTGAGGGTGATCGTGCCGGCCAGCGAGCCGCCGAACCGCTTGGCGGCGACCGCGGCGAACGTCTCGTACGTGCCCTGGAGGATGCCCTGGGTGCCGATGTAGATCCACGAACCGGCGGTCATCTGGCCGTACATGGTGAGGCCGGCCGCCTCCAGGCGGCGGAACTCCTCCCAGTTGGCCCAGTCGGGGACCAGGTTGGAGTTGGCGATGAGCACCCGGGGGGCCCACTCGTGGGTGCGGAAGACGCCCACCGGGCGGCCCGACTGGACCAGCAGCGTCTCGTCGCCCTCCAGCGTGGTCAGGGTCCTGACCATGGCGTCGAAGGAGGGCCAGTCGCGGGCGGCCCGGCCGGAGCCGCCGTAGACGACCAGCTGCTCGGGGTGCTCGGCGACCTCGGGGTCCAGGTTGTTCTGGAGCATGCGGAGCGCCGCCTCCTGCGGCCACCCCTTCGCGGTGATCGTGGTGCCTCGCGGTGCGCGCACGCTGCGGCTCATGGTGACCCTCCTGAATGAACACATTCACCTTTGTCACCCGAAGACTACGGTGGACCGCGTCCAGCGGTCCACCGCAGGCAGCAGGCAAAGTCTGCGCCTACGGTCCCCGCAACTTCCAGCGGTCCACCGCAGGCGCCAGGCGAAGCCTGCGCCTACGGTCCCCAAAGCGTTAAGCGGCCCACCGCAGGCGTCAGGCGAAGCCTGCGCCTACGGTCCCCGTCAGTGTCCAGCGGCCCGCTGTCTTTGGTCAGCTCGTGAGGAACTGGGTGGCGGCCAGTTCGCGGTAGAGGTCGTCGCCCGCGACGAGTTCGGCGTGGGTGCCGACCGCCCGTACGCCGCCCGCCTCCATCACCACGATGCGGTCGGCGTTCGTCACGGTGGACAGCCGGTGGGCGATGACCAGCACGGTCGTCTCGGCCGCCACCTCGGCGATGACCTCGCGCAGCCGCAGCTCGTTGACCGCGTCGAGCTGGGACGTGGCCTCGTCGAGCAGCAGCAGCCTGGGCCTGCGCAGCAGCGCCCTGGCGATGGCGACCCGCTGCCGCTCGCCGCCGGACAGCAGCACGCCGCGGTGCCCCACGGCCGTGTCGAGCCCTTCGGGCAGCCGGGCGACCAGGTCGTCGAGCCGGGTGCGGGTGACGGCGCGGCGCAGCTCGTCCTCGGTGGCGTCCTGGGCGGCGAAGAGCAGGTTCTCGCGCAGCGTGCCGGCCAGGACGGGGGCGTCCTGCTCGACGTAGCCGAGCGCGGCCCGCAGCTCGCCGAGCGGCCAGTCGCGGATGTCCCGGCCGCCGATGGAGATCAGGCCGTCCTGGTGCTCGTAGAAGCGTTCGAGCAGGGCGAACACCGTGGACTTGCCCGCGCCCGACGGCCCGACGAGCGCCGTGAGCCCGCCCGCGGGCACCTCGAAGGTGACGCCGTCGTGCACGGCGGGACGGTCGTCGCCGTACCGGAAGACGACGTTCTCGAACCGCAGGCCCACCGGCGTGCTCGCGGCCGGGACGGCGGCGCTGACCGGCTCGCCGGGCAGGTCCTCGATCTCCTTGATGCGCCGCATGGCGGCCAGCCCGTTCTGGAGCTGGACGGCGCCCTGCACGAGCTGCCCGATCGGCGGCACCAGGTAGAACAGGTAGAGCAGGAACGCGATCAGGGACGAGACCTCCAGCACGCCCGACGCCACCCGCGACCCGCCGACGGCCAGCACGCACAGGAAGGCGATCTGCACGGCCATCCAGGTCGCCACGCCGGCCAGCGACGTCCAGCCGGCCACCTGCAGCCCGCGGTCGCGGGCGCGCTCGGCCGCCTCCCCGACGACCGCGATCTCCCGCTCCTCCGCGCCGCTGGCCTTGACCGTCCGGTACGCCTGCAGCGCCCGGTCCAGCACCGCCCCCATCTCGCCGACGGCCTCCTGGGCCTGCGTCTGGGCCCGCTGGATGCGCGGCATGATGAGCGCGACCAGGCCGCCGATCACCACCACCACGAGCAGCGTGACCAGCAGCAGCACGCCGTCCATGGTGGCCATCATGACGATCGCGCCGACCAGCATGAACACCGCGCTGACCGACTCCACGATCCCGTTGGTCAGCACCGCGCGCAGCAGCGTCGTGTCACTCGTCACCCGCGACATCAGGTCGCCGGGCTTGAGCCGGTCGACGTCGGCGACCCTGAGCCGGAGCATCCGGTCGACGAGCCTGCGCCGGGCGCCCAGCACGACGCCCTCGCCGGTGCGTTCCATCAGGTAGTTGCCCCCGGCCGAGACGACGGCTCCGACGAGCACCGCCACGGTCAGTCCTAACAGCGGCGCGGCCAGCGACTGGTCCTCGCCGAAGGCGTCCACGACGTACTTGGCCAGCAGGGGCATCGCCAGCCCCGCCACCGAGCCGATCAACCCGAGCAGACCACCCGCGATCAGGACTTTCCGGTGCGGCTTGATGTAAGCCAGCAGCTCTTTGAGCACCCCGACTCCTCTCACGACATTTCTCGAAATTTCCCAACGAACGGCGCAGCGCGATCCGCACCGCCACGCCAGGGTCAACTTAGATTGACGACCAAAGTATGTCAACTTTCGTTGACGTCTCCTCCCTCGAGAAGGAGGAGCTAGGCGATCACCACCCCCTGGCACCGGGATCGGCGGCGGCCCTATAGTCATGTCCATGACTAGTCATGTTCTTGAGCGTCGCTGATGGCGTTACGGCATGCCGTGCTGGCGGCGCTGCTCGACGGCGAGTACAGCGGCTACCAGCTCACCAAGATCTTCGACGTGGGCGTCTCCAACTTCTGGTACGCCGCCCCCCAGCAGCTCTACGCCGAGCTGACCAGGCTGGAGGCCGACGGCCTGGTCACCGGCCGGGAGGTGGTCCAGCGCGGCCGTCCGAACAAGCGCCTGTTCTCGGTCACCCCGGCCGGCCTGGACGAGCTGGCCGCCTTCGCCGCCGCCCCGGCCAAACCGCTGCTGCTCCGCGACGACCTGGCCGTCAAGGTCCACGTCGCCGACCGGCTCGACCCGGCGACGCTGATCGCCCAGCTCCTCGACCGCGCCGGGGAGGCCGCCGCCAAGCTGGCGTTCTTCGAGAAGACCCTGCTGCGCCTGCGCGGCGACCGCGACGAGGAGTCGTTCCTGCGCGAGGGCGAGCGGGTCGGCCCCTACCTGTCCTGCCTGGCGGGCTGCCGCCTGGAGCGGGAGATGCGCGACTGGTGCCTGAGCACCGCCCGGACGCTCGGCGAGCGCGCCGCCCGCACCCCCGAGGAGAACCCGTGACCTACACCCGTTACGTCGCGCTCGGCGACAGCCAGACCGAGGGCCTCGGCGACGGCGACGACGTCCTCGGCCACCGCGGCTGGGCCGACCGGCTCGCCGAGCACCTGGCCCGCGGCAATCCCGGCCTGCTCTACGCCAACCTCGCCGTGCGCGGCCGGGTGGCCGCCGAGATCCGCGCCGAGCAGCTTCCCGCCGCGCTGGAGCTCCGTCCCGACCTGGCCACGGTGATGGCGGGCATGAACGACGTCATCCGTCCCGGTTTCGACGCCGCCGCCGTCGCGGCCGATCTGGAGCACATGTTCGCGGCGCTGACCGGGGCCGGCGCACGGGTGGTGACGGTGACGTTCCCCGACATCGGCCGGATCGCGCCGCTGGCCAGGCCGCTGCTGCCGCGGGTGCTCGACCTCAACGCCCGCGTCCGCGAGGCCGCCGCCCGGCACGGCGTGACGCTGGTGGACACCTTCCCCGACACGGCGGTGACCGACGCGCGGCTGTGGAGCCCCGACCGGCTGCACGCCAGCCCGGCGGGGCACGCCAGGTTCGCCGCGTCGGTGGCGTACGCGCTGGAGCTGCCCGGCAGCGACGACAGCTGGAACCTGCCGCTGCCCGTGCTGCCGCCGCCCGGCCGCCTGCGCACGGCGGCGGCCGAGGCCCGCTGGCTCGGCTCGTTCGCCGGGCCGTGGATCGCCCGGCGCCTGCGAGGCCGCTCGTCGGGCGACGGCCGGGCGTGCAAGCGCCCGGCGCTCGCGCCGGTGCTACCGCACCTGCCGGATCAGTCGACCTCGGGCAGGTCGGGGTCGTCGTAGTCGGCGTCGCCGTCGTCGGCCCTGCGCAGCTTGATGTCCTCGGCCCACTCCCGGGCGAAGGCGCGGATGTCGGCGATGTGCCGCTCGTCCAGGCCGTGGGCCTCGAAGCGTTCGTCGCTCATCAGCTCGACGAACTCCAGCCGCATGAGCAGCTCCTGCGGCGAGAAGTCGTCGAGGTGGACGGCGGCGAGACGTTCGAGGTCGCGGAAGGAGAACACGTGCGCCGCCGAGGCCGCGTCGGCGACGTCGGCGGGCAGCCCCCGCTCGTGCAGGTCGCGCACCCGCAGCCCGATCACGTCCGCCGGGGCCGCCACCGGCACGCCGTCGCACACGACCGGGGGTTCGCGCAGCGCCTCGCGGGTGAGGACGATCTCGGCGTCGCGCCCGCCGGCCGGGTCCGTGACGGCCAGGCGGGCCGCCCACGCGGTGCTCTCGGCGACCTCGGCGACCAGCCCGCCGGCGCGCAACGCGGCCACGACGTCGCCGGCCGCGGACGGCAGCGGCCGTTCGGCGGCGGTCACCAGGTCGAGGCCCTCGACCAGGCGGTCGGTGAAGCCGTGGGCCCGCAGGGCGTGGCCGCCCGCCAGCAGCAGCCCGTGCCGCTCGCCGGCCGGCGACAGGGCCCGCAGCAGGCGCTCGGGGAACGGCGGTAAGCGCATCAGAGCGCGACGGGGGACGCGAGCGGTGTCATGGGTCAAGTATGCCGACGGCCGCGCCGGCTGGAGGGCAGGTCGTGCCGCCCCGACAGGAACTCCTGGAACGCGATCTTGGCCCTGATGACCGGACGCCGCCAGCGTTCCTCACGGTGGACGGCGGTGGCCAGCTTGCGGGGCGAGCGTCCGCCGCGGAAGAACCAGCGGGCCCACGGCGAGCCGGGACGGGCCAGGCGCACGGCGCCCACCACGAGCAGTAAAGGCAGGAACAGCCCCGCCATCCCGGTCCAGATCTTGCCCTTGAGCAGCGTGATCACCGCCAGCGCGAGGTTGGCCACGATCAGCGCCGCCGGGTTGACCGGCGTGCCGTAGTCCCAGGTCAGGGGGCGCAGGCCGATGAGCAGCAGGCCGGTCACGGCGACGGCGATGAAGACCGCGTCGACCGAGGTGCGCCCCTCCTCCTCCCAGTAGACGTCGTGCAGGTGCAGGATCAGCGCGAACTCGTCCAGCACGAGCGCGGAGCCGACGCCGAACACGCAGGCGGCGACCACCTGACCGACCTGCCCGACCTGCCCGGCGCCGTTGACGATGAGCCCGGTCACGCCTCCGATGAGCATGAGCACGACGCCGAACACGACGTGGTGGATGTGCATCTCGCCCACGTTGACGTTGCGGAACCAGCCGACCTTGGCCCTGATCAGGCGGACGTTGATGCGGGTGGCGATGAACGCCACGATGAGCGTGACGAAGTAACAGAACAGCGGCAGCCGTCCCGTGGTGACGATGTTGCTCTGGAACCAGTTCCCCATGACCTTAGAAGTCGATGGTACGAGCCGGAACAGCCTTGTATGTCCGCTGCGGGAGGGCTCATGAGGCGGCTCTCGCCTGGAGGGCCCGTTCGTAGCCCTCGATGACGAGCTGCCGCCTGATGGTGTCGCGTACCTGGTCGAAGGGGGGCGCGCCGGGGGCCGCGGTGCGGGCGTACCGGTCGCGCAGGCGGCGTTCGGACAGGTCGAGGGTGGCCGCGTGCAGCTTGCCGAGCGCGGAGTCCAGCTCGGCGGCCCGCACCTGCGCGTAGGTGTACTGGTCGTAGGAGGGCACGCCCGGGATCGGGCGGCCGGAGCGCGCGGCCTGCGCGCGGCGGGCGTTCTCGGCGGCCAGCTCGCGCTGGAAGCCCTGCTCGCTGACGTCGGCGAGCAGGCCCGCCTCGCGGGCCCAGATCCGCCGCGCCTTGTCCAGCACGGCGGCCCGCACCGCCCGCTCCCTGAGCCGCCGCGCCGGGGTGACGCCGTCGCGGGGACGGTCCCAGAAGCCAGGACCGAGCCCCTGGGCGGCGAACTCGGAGATCACCTCGGCGCGCACGGTCTCGGCCGCCCGCAGCACCTCGGCCCCGCTCACCGGCTCCCCCTCGAACGTGACGACCGTGTCCCCGGGACGCATCCCGAGCACCTCCGCCACACCCGCGGACGCCGCCCGCGCGGGAACTTCGCCCCCGGCCTGTCTCCCCGACACCGCGATGCCGACGACGAGCACCCCGGCCAGGGCGAGAGCCGCCCACAGGACCCGCCCGCGCGCCGGGAACCCCGGACGCGGGCCGGACGCCCGGCGCGACCGGCCGGTGGCCTGGGTGCTCGTCACGGCGTCAGCTCGCGATCTTCATGTCGAAGACGTGGAGCCCCGCGTTCGCCAGCGGGCTGCCCGCCGGGAAGGTCACCGTGGCGACCGTCCTGGACGCGTCGAGCGGCACCGCGTAGCCGAACACCGACACGCCCGACTCGCGCGTCTGCCCGGTGGCCGGGTTCTTGTAGCTGGTCTGCGTCATGTTGTGGTAGTCGGCGCGGGCCACGAGCACGCCACCGGCGGGCGCGGTCGCGTCCCACTGGTCGCCGAACCTGACAGTCTTGTCCTCGGTCGTCCCGTCGGTGTAGGTGACCTTGAACACGCCCTCGCGGGCCTTCAGGCCACCGGCTCCGAGCAGGACCAGCCTGGCGCCCTGCCCCGGCAGCGCGACCGTCTGCCCGGCGGCCTTGACGTTGTCGGTCATGCCGTACGGGCGCGGGTGCCAGACGAAGTCGGCGCCGAGCACGTTCACGGTCCGGCCCGGCGTCAGGCCGGCCTTCTCCAGCGCCTGGCCGGAGTAGCTGCGGCCGCTCGTGGAGAAGCCGCCGGCGTTGGGGTTGAGGTCGGAGCTGACCGCGACGTTGTTGTACGCCTCCTCGACCGAGGCGGACACGACCGGCGCGGCGGCGGGCCCGTTGTAGGCCCCGCGCGAGACCGTGCCGGCGACCTGGTTGCCGAAGTAGTCGCGGTCGCCGAGACCGTCCACGACCGCGCCGGACGCGAGCGCGGGCGAGCCTTCGAGCAGCTTGTAGCCGTTCACGTCGGCGGCTCCGTCGGCGGTGCCGGGGGCGGCGAGCCCGGGGTCGGCCGTCACCGCGCGGGCGTCGGCCGCCGGCACGGCCACGCCGCCGTGGTAGACGTTGGAGTCGTAGCCGATGCCGGGGGCCGCGGGCAGCGTCCCGGACGGCGCGTAGAAGATGTTGTTGACGATCTTCGAGTTCGCGGTCGGCACGGCCACGTCGAGCTTCTGCGACGGGCAGAAGAACGTGTTGTTGTACAGCCACAGCGGGCTCGTGTTGTCGCCCGAGGCGTTGCCCGCGATGCGGCAGTCGTCCTGGGCGATGTTGAACCGCAGAATGGCGGTGGCCTTGTAGTTGGGGAACTCGGTGCAGCTCTGGCAGCCGAGGTAGAAGCCGCCGGCGTTGTCGTGCGAGTAGTTGTACTGGTAGACGCACGAGCCCTTGATGCCGCCGTCGCAGTCCCAGGCGGTGGAGTCGAAGATGGTGGGCCGCTGCCGGGTCACCTCGTTGAACTGAAATACCGGGTCAACAGAGTTGATCGGCCACATTCCCGCGAAGTTCCCGTCTACGTACGGGTATTTCCCGGCGCCGCCTTCGTCGAACAGGTTCTGCTCCACCAGCGGCCGGTCCGAGGCGTGCACCACGATGCCGTCGCCGCCGACCGCCCGGATGGTGTTGCGGGCGATGAGCACGTTCCGGTGGTAGTCGGTGCCCTTACGGCTGATCTTGATGCCGCCGCCGCCCGTGTCGTGCACGTAGTTGCCGGTGATCGTGATGCCGTCGAGGTAGCCGACCTTGCCCTCGGGCAGCGCCTGGATGCTGATGCCCGCCGAGTAGGCGAACCAGGAGCTGTTCGCCCCGGTCTTGTTGCCCCAGCCGGCGACGTCGGAGATCTCCAGGTCCCGCAGGACCAGTCCGGCCTTCGGCTCGGGGGTGGTGGAGTTGTACTGCACGCCGGTCCGCTTGGCCGTGGTGGCCGCCGGGTTGGTGACGTGCAGCTTCTCCAGCGTCACGTAGCTGTTGTCCACCAGGTGGACGGCCCACTCGCCGCCGTCGCCCTGGATGATCGGCTTGGGGCCCTCGCCGTAGGAGGTGAAGACGACGGGGTGGGCGGCCGTGCCGGAGCCGACGGGTTCGAGCCGGCCGGCGCAGACGGTCCCCGCCCTGAACTTGATCGTGTCCTTCTCGCGGAAGGTGATGGCGTTGACGTCCGCCAGACTGTTCAGCGGCCCGGCGGCGTTGCGCCCCGAGCCGCCGTCCGGCGCCTGGCAGTCGACGAAGAAGTTCCGGGCGGCGGCCGCTTCCGCGGGGGTGGCGACCAGTCCGGCCGCCACGACCAGGGCCGCGACTAACTGAAGGCGCATGTTTCCTCTCCGGGGGTGTTTCAGGCGAACTCTGAGCAGTTCAGAGCGGTTCAGAGGGCTTCAGAGGGCTTCAGAGGGGGCTTCAGGCGGACCGGGACAGCGTGCCGGGCTCGACGCCGTGCTCGAAGGGCAGGCCCTGGGCGTGCCGGGCCAGCTCGTCGAGCGCGAGGTCGGCCATCCTGGCCAGCTCGCCGCCCAGCGAGCCGGCGACGTGCGGCGTGACGAGCACGTTCGGCAGGTCGTAGAGGGGCGACTCGGCGGGCAGGAACTCCGGCTCGGTGTGGTCGAGCACCGCGTACAGCCGTCCGGAGGTCAGCTCGGCGACGAGCGCGTCCTGGTCGACCAGGGCGGCCCTGGCCGTGTTGATCAGCGTGGCGCCGTCGCGCATGGCGGCCAGCCGGCCGGCGTCGATCAGGTGGCGGGTCTCGGGCAGGTCGGGCGCGTGCAGGCTGACCACGTCGGAGCGGGCGACCAGCTCGTCCAGCCCGACCCGGCGCGCCCCCAGGTCCTCCGTCAGGTACGGATCGCTGACCAGCACCTCGAAGTCGAACGGCCGCAGCAGCTCGATCACCCGCCGCCCGATCCTGGAGGCCCCGACGACGCCGACCACCCGCCGGTAGTTGCCGAAGCCGGGGAAGCGGGCGTCCCAGTCGTCGTTGGCCCGCCGCGCCCGGTAGGCGCGGGCGATGTCGATCACCCGCTTGTTGGCGAACAGGATCGCCGCGAGCGTGAACTCGGCCACCGGCTCGGCGTTGGCCGAGGCGGCCGAGGAGACCACGATGCCGCGCTCCCAGCAGGCGTCGGTGACGTGGTGCTTGACCGAGCCGGCCGCGTGCACGATCGCCCGCAGCCGGGGCGCGCGGGCCAGCACCTCGGCGGTCACCGGCGGGCACCCCCACGAGGTGAGCAGCACCTCGGCCTGCGACAGGTCGGCGTCGTCGAACGCGGCGACCTCCGCCCGGACGTCGGCCACCCGGGCCAGCCTGGCCCGCACCTCGCCGGTGAGCAGGCGCCCGGCGACCTCGGCGGCCATGGCGACGACCGTCACCGGCTTGTTCATGTTCTCCCCCGAGAGCTCGTTCACTTGACGCTGCCCGCCGTCATCCCGGCCTTCCAGAACCGCTGCAGGGACACGAACACCAGCAGCAGGGGCACCACGGACAGCAGCGACCCGGTGATCACGAGGCTGTGGAACTCGGGGAAGGCGTTGCCCTGCTTCTCCCAGCCGTACAGGCCGAGGCTGAGCGGGTAGAGCCGCTGGTCGCTCAGCATGACCAGGGGCAGGAAGAAGTTGTTCCAGATCGCGGTGAACTGGAACAGGAAGATCGTCACGTACGCCGGCAGCAGCATGGGCAGCGCCACGGACACGAACGTGCGCAGCTCGCCGGCCCCGTCGGACCTGGCCGCCTCCAGCACCTCGCCGGGCACGTACCCGGAGGACAGCACCCGCGCCAGGTAGACGCCGAACGGATGCACCAGCACCGGCACGAACACCGACCAGAACGTGTTCACCACGCCGATCTTGGAGGCCAGCAGGTAGAGCGGCACGGCGGTGGCGGTGGTCGGCACCAGCACGCCGAGCAGCACCAGCCCGAACATCTTCTCCTTGGCGAACCAGGAGTACTTGTCGAAGGCGTAGCCGCACATCACGGTGACGAACGAGCTGACCGCCGCGCCGACGCCGGCGTACAGGACGCTGTTGAGGTACCAGCGGAAGAAGACGCCGTCGCCCTCCTGCGCGACCGCCCTGATGTTCTCGAACAGGTTGAAGCCGGCGAAGGAGAAGCCGGGCGTCGAGTACAGGTCGGACAGCGACTTGGTGGAGGCGAACAGCAGCCACGTCAGCGGCAGCAGCGTGTAGAGCGCGGAGATGATCAGCAGCACGTTGACCGTGGCGCGGGACATCCACTTCACCGGCGGTTCCCCCACTTCGTGACGGCGTAGGACAGCACGGCGGCGAGCAGCGCGAGCAGGATGGAGGCCGCGCCGGCCTGGCCGTAGTCGTTGTTGCCGAACGCCTCGTTGTAGGCGTACATGTTGGGCGTCCAGGTGCTGACGACGCCGTCGCTGACGTTGTCCAGCACCATCGGCTCGGTGAACAGCTGCAGCGAGCCGATGATCGTGAACAGCACGGTGGTGACCACGGCGCCGCGGATCAGCGGCACCTTGACCTGGAGGGCGACGCGCAGCGGGCCCGCGCCGTCCATCCTGGCCGCCTCGACGACCTCGGCCGGGATGGCCTGCAGCGCCGCGAAGTAGATGATCATGTTGTAGCCCACCCACTCCCACAGCGCGATGTTGACCACCGAGCCGAGCACGTGGTCGCCGCCGAGGAAGTCGACGTCGCCGAGCAGGTCCACGATGGGGCTGATGCCGGGCAGGTACAGGTAGAGCCAGATCAGCCCGGCGATCACGCCCGGCACGATGTGCGGCATGAACAGCGCGAGCTGGAAGAACTTGCCCAGCCTGGCCAGCCCGGAGTCCAGCAGCAGCGCCAGCGTGAGCGCGCCGCCGATCATCAGCGGGATGTACAGCACGCAGTAGCCGAGGATGACCAGGAAGCCGTCGGTGAAGGCGGAGTCCTTCAACGTGTCCAGGTAGTTGCCGAGCCCGACGAACACGGTCTCCGCACCGCCGAAGCCGAGCCCCGACGACTTCTCGCTGAACAGGCTGAGGTAGACCGCGTAGGCCAGCGGGGCCACGATCACGGCCGCGAACAGCGCGAAGAACGGCCCGACGAACAGCAGGATCGCCCCCCGCCGCCGCCACCCCTCGCCGCCGCGACCGCTTCCTACTGGAGGAGTCACAAGCTGCCTTTCGGTGGGTCGCGGCGGAGCCTGCGCTCCGCCGCGCGCGTCGTGCTACTGCTGGGCGACGTTGAGGCCGCGGCTCTTGATCTCGCCGACGGTGGCCGTCTGGGCGGCGTCCAGGACGCCGGGGATGGTGGTGCCGCCGCTGGAGACCTTGCCGAGGGCGTCCTTGAAGGTGGTCAGCGTCTGGACCATGCTCGGGCCCCACGTCCAGCCGGGCTGGATCGTCTTGTACGACTCCGCGAACAGCGCGTAGATGTCCTGGCCGCCGTAGAAGGAGGCGTCGAAGCTCTTGGCCGCGACCGGCACGAGGTCGGCGATGGCCGGGAAGCCGCTGGAGGTGCCCGAGGACAGGCGGGCGGTCCACGCCTCCTCCGAGCCGGTCAGCCACTTGACGACCTCGACGGCGGCCTTGGCGTTCTTCGACCCCTTGCTCACGCCGAACGTGGTGCCGCCGAGCATGCCGCTGGCCGGGGTGCCCCAGTTCGGGATCGGCGCGATGGCCCACTTGCCGGACTGGCCGGCGTGGTTGCCCTTCATGACGCCCGCGCCCCAGTTGGCGCCGACGTAGCCCCAGAGGGTGTCGTTCTCGAAGGCGGCGTTCCACTCCTGGCTGAAGGACGGCTGGACCTTCAGCAGGTCGTCCTTGATCAGGCCCTGCCAGTACTCGGCGACCTTCTTGCTGGCCTCGTCGTTGATCGTCACCTTCCAGGCGTCGCCCTCGGTGCCGAACCACTTGCCGCCCGCCTGCCACGACAGCGCGGCCAGCACGCTCGGGTCGTCGGGGAAGAAGGTGGCGATGCGGGACTTGCCGTCGGCCTTCTTGACCTTCTCGGCCGCGGCGCGGAAGTCGTCCCAGGTCTTGGGGACCTCGATCTTGTTCTTCTCGAACAGGTCCTTGCGGTAGAAGAACACCTGCGGCGCGGCGTCCATGGGCAGCGCCCACGCCTTGCCGCCCAGCTCGACCAGGCTGAAGACCTCGGCCGGGTACTTGGACTTGACGTCGGCCACATCGGCCGAGATGTCCTGGAGGGCGCCCTGGTTCACGAAGTCGGGCAGCTGCGGGTACTCCACGGACATGACGTCGGGGGCGTTGCCGGCCTTGACGGCGTTGGAGAACTTGGCGTAGCCGCCCGCGTTGCCCGAGGGGATCTCCTCGTACTTGATCTGGACGTCCTTGTGTGACTTGTTGAAGGCGTCCACGACCTGCTGGGTGCCCTTCGCCCAGCCCCAGAAGGTGACCTCGGCGGGCTTGCCCGCCTCGCCCGCGGGCTGCGCCGGCTCCGTGCTGCCGCACGCGGCGGCGAGCAGGCTCATACCGGCCAGCAGTCCGGCAATGCCGGCGCTCTTGCGTCCCATCGATGGCTCCTCATCGCTTTCGATCGATAAGGCATCATTCGCTCATATTCGATCGGTTGTCTAGAGAGAGGCCACAAATCGATCAATAACGAAATGGATGCGTAACGTCACGGACGCGGCGCGACCGTGGATTCCCGGACCCTCAGCTCGGGCAGCAGCGCCACGTGCTGGGCAGGGCGCCGCGGGCCCTCCTGGATCCGGCTCACCAGCAGGTCGACGGCACAGCGGCCGACCGCGGCCTTGGGGGGCGCGACGGCCGTGAGCGGGGGGTCGCTGAGCGCCGCCACCTCGTCATCGTAGGCGACCAGCGACACCTCTTCGGGAATGCGCACCCCTGCCGTGCGCAGGTGCTGGACCAGCAGCAACGTGTCCTCGTCGTTGTGCACCAGCATGGCCGTGACGCCGCCCCTGATCGCCGCGACCACGTCGGCCACCTGCTCGCGCGAGGGCCCCTCCTGCGCGACGTCGAGGTGCACGGGCTCGGCCAGCCCCAGGTCACGGACGGCGGCGAGGAACCCGTGCCGCACCCGGGGGGCCGTCGGGCTGTCCCGCGAGACCATGGCCAGGCGCCGGTGCCCGAGCTCGGCCAGGTGCCGCGCGCCGAGGAAGGCCCCGTGGGCGTGGTGGGAGGCCGCCGCGTCCAGCAGCGAGGCGGGCCCGCCCAGCTCGGCCCGCCGCTCGACGAGCACCGCCGGCACGCCCAGCTCGGCCAGCCAGCCCTCGTGCGAGGCGTCCGGCTGCCTGCTCGGGGTGAGCAGCAGGCCCTCGATGCCGGCCTCCACGAGCTGTCTGACCTGGGTGCGGTCCTCCTCGTCGTCGTAGCGCGAGACACCGAGGACGAGCCGCGCGCCCAGCCGTTCCGCCTGCTCGCGGGCGCCCCTGATGACGGCCGGGTAGTAGTAGGTGGCCGAGGGCACCAGCATGCCGAGGGTCAGGGAGCGCTCCCTGGTGGCGGCGGGCGCGGACTCGGGCCGGGTGATGCCGCCGTGCACACGGTTGACCAGGCCCTGGCCGGCCAGGTGCTCGACGTCCCTGCGCAGGGTGACCATCGAGACGTTGAGCCGGTCGACCAGCTCGGCCAGGCGTACGGAACCGCGCTCGCGCACCTCGCGCAGGATCAGTTCATGACGTTGTTCGGCGAACACCGCGACTCCTTCTGACTCGACCCTACGATCCTAGCGGGAAGTGCTTTCGTTTTTGAACGGATGCTTTCGTTCGATCAGGATGCTAAGGTCCCGGCCGAGACCGGACGTCCCTTGGAGTGCCGCATGTTCCCGCTTCCGCCGGAGGATCGAACGCTCAGCCCGTACACCGGCTGGACCCGCGCCCACTGGGCGGCGGTGGCCGACGGGCTGCTGGCCGCGGTGGAACCGTACCGCTCCGCGGACGGCGCCGTGATCACGTTGCCGGGACGCGAAAGCTGGTCGCGCTGCGACGGCCTGGAGGGGTACGCGCGCACCTTCCTGCTGGCCGCCTTCCGGGTGGCCGGCGGCGGCCCCGAGGAGCTGCTGGCCCCGTACGCGCGCGGCCTGGAGTCCGGCCCCGGCGTCTGGCAGCCGATCGAGGACCGCACCCAGCCCATGGTCGAGGCGGCCTCGATCGCCCTGTCCCTCTGGCTGACCCGCGAGCGCCTGTGGGACCGCCTGTCCCCCGCCACCCGCGACCGCGTCGCCGCCTACCTGGCCGGGGCCCTGCGGCACGAGCCGGTGGACAACAACTGGTGGCTGTTCCCCGCCATGGTGGGCGGCTTCCTGTCGGCCGTCGGCCTGCACGCCGAGGAGGCCGCCGCGGCGGTGGAGCGCGGCCTGGCCCGCATCGAGCCCTGGTACGCCGGCGACGGCTGGTACGCCGACGGCGACAACCGCTCCTTCGACCACTACAACGGCTGGGCCATGCACCTCTACCCGGCCCTGCTGGCCCACCTGTCGGGCCAGGGCTCCCCCGGGCCCCGCCTGCGCCGCTTCCTGGAGAGCTACGCCCTCACCTTCGACCAGGACGGCCGCATGCTCTACCAGGGCCGCTCCCTCACCTACCGCTTCGCCTCGGCGACCTCGCTCTTCGCCGGCGCCCTGCTGGACGCCACCCCGCTCTCCCCCGGCCAGACCCGCCGCATCGCCTCCGGCGTCCTGCGCCGGTTCCTCGACGAGGGCGCGCTCTCCCCCGAGGGGCTGCTCACGCTTGGCTGGCACGGCCCGCACGAGCCGTCGCTGCAGTCCTACTCCGGCTCGGCGTCGCCGTACTGGGCGTCGAAGGCGTTCCTCGGGCTGCTGCTGCCGGCCGGCCACCCGGTGTGGACGGCGCCCGAGGAGCCCGGCCCCACCGGCCTGGCCGCGCTGCCCGGTCCAGGACTGGTCGTCCAGCACACCGGCGACGTCGCCCGCCTGCTCAACCACGGCAGCCAGCACCACCCCGGCGACCCCCTGTACGACCGCTACGCCTACTCCACCCGCACCGCGCCGACCACGGGCGTCCCCGACAACCACTTCGGCGTGGTCGGCCCGGACGGCACGGTCGCCGGGCGCGGCACGATCACGCCCCGGGGTGCGGGCTCGGCGGGCGACCTGGCGTGGGCCGCGTCGGCGGGCGCCGGCGTGGAGAGCCTGAGCGTGGTCAGGGGGGCCGTCGAGGTGCGCGTCCATCGGGTCGCGCCGGGCTCGGCGGTCCGGCAGAGCGGCTGGGCGCTCGTCACGGCCGCCGCCCCGGCCGACCGGGCCTACCCGACCGACCTGGCCGACCTGGCCGACCCGGTCGGCGGGCCCGGCGCCCGGGTCCGGGACGGCGACGGGCTGGTCTCCGAGCTGGTCGCGGTGCGCGGCTACAGCCGGGCCCACGTCGCCGACGACCCCGAGGGCAGCGCCTTCGGAGCCCCGGCGGCCGTGCCCGTGCTGGAGGGGGTCGCGGCGGACGGCTGGGCGGTCAGCGCCGCCGTCCTGAGCAGCGCCCCGGCCGGCGCGGCGTCGGCGGCGGGTGACGACATCACGCCGAGCGTGCCGACGGCGGCGGCTGACGACATCACGCCGAGCGTGCCGACGGCGGCGGTGACGGCAGACGAGATCACGCTGACCTGGCCCGACGGCACCCGCCACACCTTCCAGGTCCGCGCCCCGGCCGCCTGACATCCCCGCCCACGTTCAGGCCAGGAAGGCGCGCAGGAGGGCTGCCGTGCCCTCCAGGTGCTCGGCCATGGCCCGGCGTGCCGCGTCCGGGTCGCCGGCAAGAATGGCGTCCACGATGGCCCGGTGCTGGGCGGCCGCGTGCTCGATGTTCACCTGGAGCATCGGGATCGCGTTCAGCAGGTCGCTCACCCGGGAGCGGGCGTCGGCGCACGTCACCGCGAGCAGCGTCGAGCCGGTCAGCTCGGCGATCGACAGGTGGAAGGCCGTGTCCAGGCGCCGGTAGTCCTCCAGGGGCGCCGCGTCCAGCTCGGCCAGCCGGCGCAGCAGCACCTCCCGCTGGGCCGGGGCGGGCCCGGCCGCGGCCAGCACCTGCGCCGCCCCGCACTCGACCGCCAGCCGGAACGTCAGCGCGTCCGACAGCTCGGCCACGCCCATGTCGGCCACCGCCTGCCGCAGGTCGCCCGCGTCGGGCCGCGGCGGGACATAGGTGACGAACGCGCCGCCGTACCGGCCGCGCCGCACGTCGAGGTAGCCGGCGTCCTGAAGGGCGCGGATGGCCTCGCGCAGGGTGACCCTGCTGATGCCCAGCCGCACGGCGAGCTCGCGCTCGGGCGGCAGCTTGTCGCCGTACGCCACCACGCCCAGTTTGATCGCCTGGAGCAGCCGTTCCACGGTCTCCTCGAAGGCGTTTCCCGCCCTCACCGGGCGGAGCACTGTCATCAAACGCGCCGAATCGTCCAAGGTGTCCTCAGGTCTTGACAAGCGATCCCGGCATGCACATCAATGGTCTGAGACTAGCCCAATCAACGGGAAAGCGCTTCAGAGCAGATCGGAGCGACCTAGGGTGAGCGAACCAGCGGGCAACGGATTCCTGTCCGTCGAGGAACTGCGGGGCGAGGTCGCCTCCGGCCGGATCGACACGGTGCTGCTCGCCGTCGCCGACATGCAGGGCAGGTTGCAGGGCAAACGGCTCTCCGCCCGCTACTTCCTGGACGAGGTGCTGCACCACGGCTCCGAGGGCTGCAACTACCTGCTCGCCGTCGACGTGGACATGAACACCGTCTCCGGCTACGACATGTCCTCCTGGGACCGCGGCTACGGCGACTTCGCGATGAAACCCGACCTGTCCACCCTGCGCCGCATCCCCTGGCAGGACGGCACCGCCCTGGTCATGGCCGACCTGGCCTGGGAGGAGGGCGGCGAGGTCACCGCCTCGCCGCGGCAGATCCTGCGCCGCCAGCTCGCCCGTCTGGCCGAGCGGGGCCTGGCCGCGTACGTGGGCACCGAGCTGGAGTTCGTCGTCTACGACGACAGCTACGAGGACGCCTGGCGGCGCGCCTACCGCGACCTGACCCCCGCCAACCTCTACAACGTCGACTACTCCCTCCTCGGCACCGCCCGCGTCGAGCCGCTGCTGCGGCGCATCAGGCGCGACATGGAGGGCGCCGGCATGTACGTCGAGTCGGCCAAGGGCGAGTGCAACCTCGGCCAGCACGAGATCGCCTTCCGCTACGACGAGGCCCTGCGGACCTGCGACAACCACTCGATCTACAAGAACGGCGCCAAGGAGATCGCCGCCCAGGAGGGCCGCTCGATCACCTTCATGGCCAAGCCGAACCAGCGCGAGGGCAACTCCTGCCACATCCACATCTCGCTGCGCGGCCTCGACGGCGGCCTGGCGATGGCGGGCGAGGGGCCGTACGGGCTCTCGCCGCTCGGGGCGCGGTTCATCGCCGGGCAGCTCGCCCGCATGCGCGAGCTCACCCTGCTGTACGCGCCCAACGTCAACTCCTACAAGCGTTACGTGCCCGGCAGTTTCGCGCCGACCGCCGTCAAGTGGGGCGTCGACAACCGCACCTGCTCCCTGCGGCTGGTGGGCCACGGGCCGTCGCTGCGGGTGGAGAACCGGGTGCCGGGCGGGGACGTCAACCCGTACCTGGCGGTGTCGGCGCTGATCGCGGCCGGGCTGGACGGCATCGACCGGGAGCTGCCGCTGGAGGACGCCTTCACGGGCAACGCCTACGACTCCGGCGCCGAGACCGTGCCCCACACGCTGCGGGACGCCCTCGCCCTGTTCGAGGGGTCGAAGCTGGCCAGGGAGGCGTTCGGCGACGACGTGGTCGAGCACTACGCGAACAACGCCCGCGTGGAGCTGGCCGCCTTCGACGCGGCGGTGACGGACTGGGAGCTGTTCCGTGGTTTCGAGCGAATGTGACGGTAGGGCATGAAGATCGTTAATCCGGCGACGGAAGAGGTCGTCGCCGAGGTCGAGCTGGCCGACGCGGCCGAGGTCGACCGGGCGGTGGAGCGGGCCGCGAAGGCGTACCGGAGCTGGCGGGAGGTGGCGCCGGGCGACCGGGCGCGGCTGCTGCGCCGCTTCGCCGACCTGGTGGACGCCCACGGCGAGGAGTTGGCCCGGCTGGAGCTGGACAACGCCGGGCACCCGATCGGCAACGCGCGCTGGGCGGCCGGGGCCGTCCGTGACGTGCTGCACTTCTACGCCGCCGCCCCCGAGCGCAACCACGGCAAGCAGATCCCGGTGCCCGGCGGCGTGGACGTCACGTTCCAGGAGCCGCTGGGCGTGGTGGGCGTCATCGTGCCGTGGAACTTCCCGATGCTGATCATGTCGTGGGGCGTCGCCCCGGCGCTGGCGGCGGGCAACACGGTGATCGTCAAGCCGGCGGAGTGGACTCCGCTCACGGCGCTGCGGCTGGCCGAGCTGGCCCTGGCGGCGGGCCTCCCCGAGGGGGTGCTCCAGGTGCTGCCCGGGGCAGGGGAGGTCGCGGGGGCCCGGCTGGTCGAGCACCCCGGCGTGGCCAAGATCGTGTTCACCGGCTCGACCGAGGTGGGCAAGGAGATCGCCGCGAAGGCGGCGGCGCAGGTCAAACGAGTGACGCTGGAGCTGGGCGGCAAGTCCGCGAACATCGTCTTCGCCGACTCAGATCTCGAAAAAGCAGCAAAAACCGCCCCTTATGCGGTCTTCGACAACTCCGGCCAGGACTGCTGCGCCCGCTCGCGCATCCTCGTCCAGGCCGAGGTGTACGACGAGTTCCTGGAACGCCTGTCGGCGGCGGTGCGCGGCGTCAAGGTGGGCGACCCGCTCGACGAGTCCACCGAGATGGGCCCGCTGATCAGCGCCGAGCACCTGGAACGCGTCCGCGGCTTCGTCGAGGGCACGCCCTACCTCCAGGGCGACTGCCCCCAGGGCAAGGGCTACTGGTTCCCGCCGACCGTGCTCACCTCCAAGGTCACCGACCGCGCCTTCACCGAGGAGATCTTCGGCCCGGTCGTGTCGGTGGTGCCGTTCACCGACGAGGCCGAGGCCGTGCGCATCGCCAACGACACCCCGTACGGGCTGAGCGGCTCCATCTGGACGCGCGACGTCGGGCGGGCGCTGCGGGTGGCCCGCGCGGTGGAGTCGGGCGCCCTGTCGGTGAACTCGCACTCCTCGGTGCGCTACTGGACCCCGTTCGGCGGCTTCAAGCAGTCCGGCCTCGGCCGGGAGCTCGGCCCCGACGCCTTGACGGCCTTCACCGAGACCAAGAACGTCTTCATCTCATGGGAGTGAACCTGACGCAGTGAGCGGAGTGAAGGGCTGAGGAACGAAGCCCTTCGCGAAGCGAACGAGGAAGGTGAACGACCAATCGGACAGGGAGTAGGTACAGTGCAGCGTTTGCAGGACCGGGTGACCGTCATCACCGGCGCGGGCAGCGGCATCGGGCTGGCCACGGCGCGCAGGTTCGCGCAGGAGGGCGCGAAGGTCGTCTGCGTCGACATCGACGAGGAGGCCGGGGCCAAGGCCGCGGGCGAGGTCGGCGGCCTCTTCGTCAAGGCCGACGTGACCAGCGAGGACGACGTCGTCCGGATGTTCGCCACGGCCCACGAGACCTACGGCAGCGTGGACGTCGCCTTCAACAACGCCGGCATCTCGCCGCCCGACGACGACTCGATCCTGGAGACCGGCCTGGACGCCTGGCGCCGCGTCCAGGAGGTGAACCTGACCAGCGTGTACCTGTGCTGCAAGCACGCCATCCCGTACATGCGGCGGCAGGGCAAGGGGTCGATCATCAACACCGCGTCGTTCGTGGCGGTCATGGGGTCGGCCACGTCGCAGATCTCGTACACGGCCTCCAAGGGCGGCGTGCTGGCGATGTCGCGCGAGCTGGGCGTGCAGTTCGCCCGCGAGGGCATCCGGGTCAACGCGCTGTGCCCCGGGCCGGTGAACACGCCGCTGCTGCAGGAGCTGTTCGCCAAGGACCCCGAGCGGGCCCAGCGGCGGCTGGTGCACGTCCCGGTGGGCCGCTTCGCCGAGGCGTCGGAGATCGCCGCCGCCGTGGCGTTCCTGGCCAGCGACGACGCCTCCTTCATCACGGGGGCCGAGTTCCTGGTGGACGGCGGCATCTCCGGCGCGTACGTGACGCCGCTGTGACCCGTCCGGTCATCGGCGTCACGACGTACGTCGAGCCCGCCCGGTTCACCGTGTGGGACCTGCCCGTCGCGCTGCTGCCGTACATGTACGTCGAGAAGATCGTCCAGGCCGGCGGGCAGCCCGTGCTGCTGCCGCCGGCCGGCGATCCCGCCCAGGTCGTGGGGCGGCTCGACGGTCTCGTCCTGGCCGGCGGCGGCGACGTCGACCCGGCCAGGTACGGCCGGGCGGCGCACGAGCGCACCGGCTACGTCCGGGAGTTCCGGGACGAGGCCGAGTTCGCCCTCCTGGCGGCGGCCCTGGAGGCCGGGCTGCCGTTCCTGGGCATCTGCCGCGGGCTGCAGGTGCTCAACGTGCTGCTCGGCGGCACCCTGCACCAGCACCTGCCCGACGTGACCGGGCACACCGGCCACTCCCCCGCGCCCGGCGAGTTCGGCCACCTGCCGGTCACGCCCGTGCCCGGCAGCCGCCTGGCCGAGGCGCTCGGCACGGACCCGGTGGCGGTCCCGCACTACCACCACCAGGCGATCGACCGGCTCGCCCCCGGGCTCACGGTCACCGCCACGTCCGGCGACGGGACGATCGAGGCGGTGGAGCTCGACTCCGGCGGCTTCGCGGCAGCGGTCCAGTGGCACCCGGAGGCGGGCGACGGATCGGCGCTCTTCGAGGCGTTCACGGCGGCCTGCTGAGACCGTTACTGGAAAGCTTCTTTACCTTTTCTGCGCCCTAAAATCCCGCGAAATCCCAGCTCAGAGGGCCATATCACCACGTTATAGGAAATTTGTTGGGTACCGGGTCGCGCCATCCCGGTGTCACCCTGTGTTCATCCCCAGCCGGCCGGGGCTCTTCCACTCCACACCCCCCTGAGGAGCCAGAGAGTGAACCCCAAACTCAGGTTGGGGGCTGCCGCAATGCTCGCGCTAGCCCTGACCACCAGCTCGCTGGTGGGCGCCACGAGCGCCACAGCCCAAGCGTCGCAGGTGGCCGATCCTCCCAGCCCCGACGAGCGCAGGAACGCGATCGCCACCGCACACAACGCGATCCTGGCCGACTCGGCGGCATTGCTGGCATCCGAGCAGGACACGTTCACGCTGACGTCGACCGTCGAAGGCGTCCGCGGCCTGCAGTACCTGACCTACGCCCGTAAGCACGCGGGCCTGCCCGTCTACGGCGGCGACGTGGTCGTCGCCACGGACGCCTCCGGCGCGGTGGTCGACACGGTCGCCACCGGGCAGCGCACGAAGATCGGGATCGGCACGAAGGCGAAGGTCACCGCGGCCCAGGCCGCCGTGACGGCCAGGGCCAAGGTGGCCAGGGTCGAGACCGTCGCCACGCCGGTGCTGTCCGTGCACGCCACCACGACGACCCCGCGGCTGGCCTGGGAGGTGCTCGTCACCGGCGCCAACGCCACCGGTCACGAGACCAAGCTCCACGTCTACGTGGACGCCCTGACCGGCAAGGTCATCGACGACTGGGACGAGGTGCGCGACGGCACCGGCAACAGCTACTACGTCGGCACCGTCACCATCGACACCAGCCCCTCGTACACGATGCGCGACCCCCGCAGGAGCGGTGTGGCGTGCGGCGGCCAGAACGGCACGCCGTACACGAAGACCACCGACACCTGGGGCAACGGCTCGGGCACGAACCTGGAGACCGCCTGCGTCGACGCCCTGTACGCCGCGCAGCGGGAATGGGACATGCTGAGCGCCTGGCTCGGCCGCAACGGCATCAACGGCCAGGGCGGCGGCTACCCGGCCCGCGTCGGCCTGGCCGACGTCAACGCCTACTGGAACGGCCAGTACGGCTCCTTCGGCCACAACTCCGCCAACTCCCAGCAGCTCACGTCGATGGACGTGGTCGGCCACGAGTTCGGCCACGGCATCTTCCAGTTCACCAGCGGCGGCTCGGGCAGCGGCAACGAGACCGGCGGCATGAACGAGTCCACCGGCGACATCTTCGGCGCGCTCACCGAGGCGTACGCCAACAACCCGAACGACCCGCCGGACTACCTGGTCGGCGAGGAGGTCAACCTCTCGGGGTCCGGGCCGATCCGCAACATGTACAACCCGTCGGCCCTCAGCCACCCGAACTGCTACAGCGCCTCCATCCCCAACACCGAGGTGCACGCGGCAGCCGGCCCGCAGAACCACTGGTTCTACCTGGTGGCCGAGGGCACCAACCCCTCGGGCAAGCCCGCCAGCACCCGCTGCGACAACGGCGCCGCGATCACCGGCATCGGCATCCGCAAGGCCGGTGAGGTGTTCATGTCCGCGCTGAACATGAAGACCCAGCCGTGGACGCACGCCAAGGCCAGGGTCGCCACCCTCCAGGCCGCCAAGACCCTGTACCCGGGCAGCTGCACCGAGTTCAACGTGGTCAAGAACGCCTGGGACGGCGTCAGCGTACGGGCCCAGTCCGGCGAGCCGACCTGCACGCAGGGCAGCAACGACTTCTCGGTCAACCTGAACCCCGCCTCCGGCAGCGTCACCCCCGGCCAGAGCACCACGACCACGGTGAGCACCACCGTGACCGGCGGCTCGGCGCAGTCGATCACCCTGCGGACCGGCACCCTGCCGGCCGGCGTGACCGCCTCGTTCAGCCCGGCCACCATCACCGCGGGGCAGAGCTCGACGCTGACGATCACCACCTCGGCGAGCAGCCCGCAGGGCACCCACTCGATCGCCATCACGGCCGACGGCGCCGACGTGGACCGCCAGGCCACCTACAACCTGCAGATCGGGCAGAGCTCGCCGAACGACTACTCCTTCGGCGTGACCCCGTCGTCGGCCTCGGTGCAGGCCGGTCAGTCGGCCACCGCCACGGTCAGCACGCAGGTCACCGCCGGCCAGGCGCAGAGCATCGCCCTGTCGGCGAGCAACGTGCCCGCGGGCGTGACGGTCAGCTTCAGCCCGTCCACGATCACCGCCGGGCAGTCGTCCACGGTGACGTTCGCGACCACGAGCGGCGTGACGCCCAGCACGTACACGATCAGCCTGAACGCCGACGGCGCGAGCGCCGACCACTCGGCCTCCTTCAGCCTGACGGTGGGCGGCGGCCAGGGCACCACGTGGCAGACGTACACGGCCTACACGGCCGGACAGACCGTCACCTACCAGGGCGCCAGCTACCGCTGCCTGCAGTCTCACACGAGCCTGCCGGGCTGGGAGCCGCCCAACACCCCTGCCCTCTGGCAGCCGGTCTAAGTCGCACGACCTGGGCGGCCACGCCGGGGTGGCCGCCCAACCCCCTTGAGGAGCCACAGAACGTGAACGCCATGCTCAGGCTGGGCGCCGCGGCCACCGCCGCGTTGGCCCTGACCCTCACCACGCCGGCCGGACCGGCCGGCGCCGCCGCCGACCCCGCGCCCGACATCCCCGTCGCGAACGTGACGGCGCATCTGAGCCAGTTGCAGTCCATCGCCACGAGCAACGGCGGCAACCGCGCCTCGGGCAGGCCGGGCTTCACCGCCTCGATGAACTACATCAAGGGCAAGCTGGACGCGGCCGGCTTCACCACCCGCGTGCAGAACTTCAGCGGCGGCAGCAACCTGATCGCCGACTGGCCGGGCGGCCCGGCCAACCAGACCGTGATGCTCGGCGCCCACCTCGACAGCGTCGCGGCCGGCCCCGGGATCAACGACAACGGTTCCGGCTCGGCCGCGCTCCTGGAGAACGCCCTCACCCTCGCCGCCCGCAAGCCCACCCTCACCAAGCACGTGCGGTTCGGCTGGTGGGGCGCCGAGGAGGCGGGCATGGTCGGGTCCAGGTACTACGTGCAGAACGGCGGCGCGAGCGGCGTCGAGGTGTACCTGAACTTCGACATGATCGCCTCGACCAACGCCGGCTACTTCGTCTACGACGACGACGCGGCGATCCAGCGCACCTTCAACGACTACTTCGCCACCATCGGCCTGCAGACCGAGGGCGACAGGGAGGGCGACGGCCGCAGCGACCACGCCTCGTTCAAGAGCGCGGGCGTCCGGGTCGGCGGCCTGGCCACGGGGGCCGGGGCGGTCAAGAGCTCGGCCCAGGCCGCCAAGTGGGGCGGCTCGGCCGGGCAGGCGTTCGACCGCTGCTACCACAGCGCCTGCGACAGCTACCCGAGCGCCATCAACACCACGGCGCTCGACCGCAACTCCGACGCCATCGCGTACGCCATATGGAAGCTCGCCGTGGGCACCAGCACGCCCACGGAGAACGACTACTCGATCTCGGTGACCCCGTCGTCGGCATCGGTCCAGGCCGGTCAGTCGGCTACCGCGGCGGTCAGTACCCAGGTCACGTCCGGCCAGGCGCAGAGCGTCGCGCTCTCCGCCGGGAACGTGCCGAGCGGGGTCACCGTCTCCTTCAGCCCGTCCACGGTGCAGGCGGGCCAGTCGTCCACCGTCACGATCGCCACCACCAGCGGCGTCGCGGCGGGGACGTACACGATAGGGATCAACGGCGACGGGACGACGGCGGACCACTCCGCGTCCTTCACCCTGACCGTCGGAGGGGACGGCCAGGGCACCACCTGGACGGCCTACAAGTCGTACACGGCCGGAGACGTCGTCACCTACCAGGGGGTCAGCTACCGCTGCCTCCAGGCGCACACCAGCCTGCCGGGCTGGGAGCCGCCGAACGTGCCCGCCCTCTGGGCACGGGCCTGATCCGGCCTGACCTCAGGGTCTGATCCTCGGACCTGATCCACGGGCCTGATCCTCGGGCCCGAGCCCCGCGCGGGCCGGTCACCGCCGGCCCGCCCCGAGCTGCCGCGTGCGAGCTGACCTGCCATGACCGGCTCGCGCGCGGCCACCAACGCGGCCGCGACCCCGCCTCTCCGGGGCCGCGGCCGCTTTTCGCTGCGTGCGGGATGTCGCGGATGCGGCGGATGGCGGAGGGCGAAGCGCGACAACACCCCCATGACGGCACTAGGCTGACGGACATCACCGGCGAAACCGTGCGGGAGAGCACCCTGACAGCCGGTCAGGGTCCCTGAAGGAGCAAGCCCTCCCCGCGAACCTCTCAAGGCAAAGGACCGCGCGGCAGCCCTGTAAGGCGTTCTTACGGGGAGGTGACCTCTGGAAAGCAGGCCCTCGGGGCCTCGCCGAAGGTGAAAGTCCGGTAAAACTCGGGCGAAGCTCTCAGGCATCCATGACAGAGGGGGAGGATGCTGGCATCCAATCCTGTCCTGAGGTGCGACAAATGTCCCGACCTACGCCGCTACGAGACGTCCACGAGGCCCTAGGCGCCACGCTGACCGACTTCGCCGGATGGCTCATGCCGCTCCGGTACGGCAGCGAGTCGGCGGAGCACAAAGCCGTCCGCGAGGCGGCCGGGCTGTTCGACCTCTCGCACATGGGCGAGATCTTCCTGACCGGTCCGCAGGCCGCAGAGGCCCTCGACTACGCGCTGGTCGGCCACCTGTCGGCGCTCGCGCCCGGCCGGGCCAGGTACACGATGATCGTGGACGAGCGCGGCGGGGTGCTCGACGACCTCATCGTCTACCGGCTGGCGGACGAGGAGTTCATGGTGGTGGCCAACGCCTCGAACTCCGACAAGGTCGCGGATGAGCTGAAAAATCGTACTAAGTCGTATGACGTGGCGGTCGATGACCGCTCCCAGCAGTACGCCCTCATCGCGATCCAGGGCCCGAAGGCCCAGGAGATCCTGGCCACGCTCACCGACGCCGACCTCGACAATCTCAAGTACTACGCGGGCCTGCCCGGCGTGGTCGACGGCCGCCAGGCGCTCATCGCCCGCACCGGCTACACCGGCGAGGACGGCTTCGAGCTGTTCGTCGCCAACCAGGACGCCGTGCCGCTCTGGCGCGCCCTGGAGGCCGCGGGCGAGCCGCACGGGCTGCGGGCCGCCGGTCTGTCCAGCCGCGACACCCTCAGGCTGGAGGCCGGCATGCCGCTCTACGGCAACGAGCTGAGCTCCGACCTGACCCCGTTCGACGCGGGGCTGGGCAGAGTGGTGAAATTCGACAAGCCCGGTGACTTCGTCGGCAGGGCGGCACTGGAGGCGGTCAAGGACGACCAGCCCCGCCGCCGCCTCGTCGGCCTGGTCGCCCAGGGCCGCCGGGTGCCGCGTCACGGCTACCCGGTCACCCGCGACGGCGCCGTCGTCGGCGAGGTCACCAGCGGTGCGCCCTCCCAGACCCTGGGCAAGCCCATCGCGATGGCCTACGTGGACGCCGGGGCCGACACAGGTCTGGCCGTGGACATCCGGGGCAGCCATGAACCTATGGACCTGGTCGAGCTGCCCTTCTACAGGAGGAACAAGTGAGCAACATCCCTGACGACCTGAACTACACCAAGGAGCACGAGTGGGTGTCGGGCGTGGACGACGGCATCACCGTGACCGTCGGCATCACGGCCTTCGCCGCCGAGGCTCTTGGTGACGTCGTCTTCGTGCAGCTCCCCGAGGTCGGTTCGACCGTCGAGGCGGGTGACTCGGTCGGCGAGGTGGAGTCCACCAAGTCGGTGAGCGAGATCTACGCGCCCGTCGGCGGCGAGATCGTCGAGGTGAACTCGGCCGTGGCCGACGACCCGTCGCTGGCCAACAGCGACCCGTACGGCGACGGCTGGATGTTCCGCGTCCGCATGGAGGGCGACGCGGAGGACCTGCTGTCCGCCGAGGAGTACACGGCGCTCACCTCAGGCGAGTCCTGACACCAACGCCGGGGCCCGCGGCGGGCCCCGGCACTTCCTGAACTGAAGGGCGCCCATCAATGGCGATCAGCGTCTTCGACCTCTTCAAGATCGGCATCGGACCGTCCAGCTCCCACACGGGCGGCCCGATGGCCGCCGCGCACAAGTTCGCCCGCGGGCTGCACGACGACGGCCTGCTCCCCCGCGTGGCCCGCGTCGAGGTCATCCTGTACGGCTCGCTCGGCCTGACCGGCAAGGGCCACGGCAGCGACAAGGCGGTGCTGCTCGGCCTGTCCGGTGAGAAGCCGGAGCTGGTCGACGTCGACTCCGTCGACGCCCGCCTGGCCGAGATGCGCGCCTCGGGCACGGTCAAGCTCTACGGCGAGCACGAGATCCCCTTCGTCGTGGGCCAGGACCTCGTCTTCGAACGCAAGATCTCCCTGCCCGAGCACCCCAACGGCATGCGCTTCACCGCCCGCGACGAGCAGGGCGGGACCGTGCGGGAGAAGGTCTACTTCTCCGTCGGCGGCGGCTTCGTCGTGGACGAGAAGGCCACCGGCGCCGACCGCATCAAGCCCGACGACACCGTCCTGCCCTACCCGTTCGCCTCGGGCGAGGAGCTGCTCAAGCACTGCTCGAACACCGGCCTGTCGATCTCCGCCCTGATGCTGGAGAACGAGAAGGCGTTCGGGCGCACCGAGGAGGAGATCCGCGCGGGCATCCTCAACCTGTGGCGCGTGATGTCGGAGTGCGTGCGGCGCGGCATCACCAAGGAGGGCGTGCTGCCCGGCGGCCTGAAGGTCAAGCGCCGGGCCAACCAGCTTCACCGGCGGCTGCAGGCCGAGTCGGCCGAGAAGGACCCGCTGCAGGCGATGGACTGGGTGGCGCTGTTCGCCCTGGCCGTCAACGAGGAGAACGCCGCCGGCGGCCGCATCGTCACCGCCCCCACCAACGGCGCCGCGGGCATCATCCCGGCCGTGCTGACGTACTACACCAAGTTCGTCCCGAGCGCCGACGACGACGGCGTGGTGCGTTTCCTGCTCACGGCGGCCGCGATCGGCGTGCTGTTCAAGGAGAACGCCTCGATCTCCGGCGCCGAGGTCGGCTGCCAGGGCGAGGTGGGCTCGGCCTGCTCGATGGCCTCGGCCGGGCTGACCGAGGTCATGGGCGGCACCCCCGAGCAGGTGGAGAACGCCGCCGAGATCGGCATCGAGCACAACCTGGGGCTGACCTGCGACCCGATCGGCGGCCTGGTGCAGATCCCGTGCATCGAGCGCAACGCGGTGGCCTCCAACAAGGCCATCACCGCCGCCAGGATCGCCCTGCGCGGCGACGGCCGCCACTACGTGGCCCTGGACAAGGCCATCAAGACCATGCGCGACACCGGCCGCGACATGCTCGACAAGTACAAGGAGACCTCCCGCGGCGGCCTGGCCGTCAACGTCATCGAGTGCTGACTCCCCTCCGAGTGGTACCGTGAAGTGGTACCACTCGGAGGAGGCGATCATGTCCATCACCGCCAGCGAAGCTCGCCGTCGTCTGTTCCCCCTCATCGAAGAGGTCAACAACGACCGCACCGCCGTGGAGATCGTCTCCAAGAGCGGCAGCGCCTACCTGGTGGCCGCAGAGGAGTACGAAGCACTGCAGGAGACGGCCTACCTGCTACGTTCCCCGGCCAACGCCCGCCGGCTGATCGAGTCCTATCAGGAAGCGGTCCAAGGGCGTCATGAGCGGCACGAGTTGCTGGGCGACGAGGCTGCTCGGTGAAGGTGGCGTTCACCAGCCAAGGCTGGGAGGACTACGTCCATTGGCAGACGGCTGACCGGCAGGTGCTCAAGCGCATCAACCGGCTCGTCGAGGATGTCCTGCGCGATCCCTACGAGGGCATCGGCAAGCCCGAGCCGCTCAAGTACGCGTTGGCGGGCGCCTGGTCCCGGCGCATCACCGACGAGCATCGCCTGGTGTACCTGGTCGCACACGACGAGATCGTCGTCCTGCAGGCTCGCTACCACTACGAGTAGACCCGCCCGGCCCCTCCGCAGGAGAGGGCCGGGGAGCCAGGTGTCAGGCGGACGAGCGGCAGATGACCGTGGTGGTGTGGCTGTTCACGCAGATCAGGCCGACCGCGGGGCTGAGGGCCTGGGCCAGCAGGCCGGGCAGGTGGTCCCCCACACACTGCATCTGGCCGTCTTCCCCGATCTTGCAGGGGATCAGCGGGAAGCCGTCGCCCGTCGCCGCGTGGGCGGCGGGCGCGGCGAGGGCGAGGGCGAGGGTTGCGGCGGCGAACGCGCCGATGATGCGGTGAATGACGACCTCCCGATCGGATTCGACGACGAAGGCGCCGAGTCGCGCCTTCTTCCTTCAGCTACGAGCAGCCGGTTGACGGGTCAGCGGCGCTCGGCCGGTTGGCGGCGGACGTGGACGCGGACGACCGCCGGCGTCTCGTCGTCGCGTACCTCGCGGCGGATGCGGCCGACGATGTCCTGGTCCAGCTTGGTCACCACGGCGCCGACGTCCGCGTCGGAGGGGCAGGTCAGGGCGACGCGCAGGCCGTTGTCGGCGACCCGTACGGCTGCCCGGCCCAGGCCGTCCACGCCCTTGAGGCCCACGCACAGCATGGCCGTGCCGGTGCCGCTGGCCGCGCCCCGGCGGCCCCAGCCCAGGCTCAGCAGCAGCCAGCGCACCGCGAGCATGGCCAGGATCAGCATGGCGAAGGCCAGCAGCCACAACGTCCAGGGGTCGGCGGCCAGCGTGCGGGCGAACTCGGCGGGCAGCACCTTGGCGTTGCGCGGCAGGTCGAAGAGCAGGCCCCGGCCGCGCAGCCAGCCGTAGCCGCCCACGCCCAGCAGGGCGAGCCCGACCAGCGCCAGGCCGACGCGGTTGCCCGTGTACTGCCGCATCACACGCCCTTCCTGCGCAGCCGGACGACGACCTCGCCGGTGCCGAGCGTGCCGACGCCGGCCAGCCGGTCGCCGACCGCCGTGCCGACCTGCCGGAGCATCGCGCCCGAGCTCTCCGGCCCGGTCACGACGGTGACCTCGATGGTGCGCCGGCGCAGCCGTACCCGGGCCCGGTCCACGCCGTTGACCTTCTGGGCGGCCGCGCGCAGGGTGCGGCGCAGCCCGGCGCGGGTGATGCCGATGACGATCAGCGGGTCGGACGTCTCGACCGGGACCGTCCTGGACCGTCCCGGCACGATCGCGAGCAGCAGCATCAGCAGCCCGGCCGCGGCGGTGAGCAGCGCGGCCGAGGAGACCTGCGGCCACGTCCGCGCGCCGGCCAGCTCGACCGCCTCGTTCACCGGGACCCAGCCCAGCGGCTTGCCGAGCAGCGACGTCACCACCTCGGCGGTCGTCGCGCCGAGCATGGCGGCCAGCACGAGCGCGACGAGGGCGCCGGGCAGCGTGCGCGCCGGTCTGAGCGCCCTTCTCGCCCTGCGCAGCCCGGTGTGGTGCTGGGCGGTGATGGCTGCGGGCACCATCTGCTGAAGCGTGGTCATCACAACGACAGACGTACATGGGTGCGCGGGGACCGCGACCGCGCCCTCGCCGCCCATTTGCCCGATCATTACGGCCGCACCAAGGAAAGCGAACCTCTCCCGCGCTCCACCAATGAATATGAACCCCACTCATATTCATTCGCCCGATATGCCGTTACCCTGCTGACATGGATGACCGCCGGCGCTACGACCGCGCCACCGCCGCGCTCGAACCGCCCATCGCGATCCTCGACCTGGCGGCCATGCGGGCCAACGCGGCCGACCTGGTACGCCGCGCCGCCGGCAAGCCGATCCGGGTGGCGAGCAAGTCCGTGCGCAGCCGCGCGGTCCTCGAACGCATCCTGGCCATGGACGGCTTCCGCGGCATCATGGCCTTCACCCTCCCCGAGGCCCTGTGGCTGGCCGGTCAGGGCTTCACCGACATCCTGGTCGCCTACCCCACGGCCGACCGGCACGCGCTCGCCGCCCTGGCCGCCGACCCGCGGGCCGCCGCCGAGATCGCGATCACCGTCGACTCCCGCGAGCAGCTCGACTTCGTCGACAAGGCCGTGTCGGGCGTGCATCCCAGGGCCGAGCTGCGGCTCTCCCTCGACCTGGACGCCGGCTACGTCGCCCTCGGCGGCAAGTTCCGGGCCGGCGCGCTCCGCTCCCCCGTGCGCGAGCCCCACGAGGCCGCCGACCTGGCCACGGCCATCGCCAAGCGGCCGGGGCTGCGCCTGGTGGGGCTCATGGCCTACGAGGCGCAGATCGCCGGGGTCGGCGACGCCCCGCCGGGCAACGCCGCCTTCGCCCGCGTCGTCCGGGTCATGCAGGCCCGTTCGGCCCGCGAGCTGGTCGTCCGCCGCGGCCGCGTCGTGAACGCCGTGCGCCAGGTCGCCGACCTGGAGTTCGTCAACGGCGGCGGCACCGGCTCGATCGAGACGACGGTCAGGGAGAAGGCGATCACCGAGGTCGCCGCCGGATCGGGCTTCTTCCACCCGCGGCTGTTCGACTTCTACCGGCGTTTCACCGGGCGTCCGGCGGCCCTGTTCGCGCTGCCGGTCGTCCGGCGTCCCGGGCCGGACACGGTGACGGTGCTGGGCGGCGGCTACCTCGCCTCCGGCCCTCCCGGGCCGAGCCGGCTGCCGCAGCCGTACCTGCCCGCCGGCCTGCGGTACGCGCAGGACGAGGGCGCCGGCGAGGTGCAGACCCCGCTGCTGGGCCAGGCGGCCCAGGAGCTGCGGGTCGGGGACCGGGTGTGGTTCAGGCACGCCAAGGCGGGCGAGATGTGCGAGCGCTTCGACACCCTCCACCTCGTGGACGGCGACACCCTCGCCGAGTCGGTGCCGACGTACCGGGGCGAGGGCCGCACGTTCCTGTGACCCCGGCCCCGGCACCCGGTCAGCGCCGGCGGCGCCTGCGCCGGAACAGCACGATCGCGGCGCCGACGACCAGCACCGCGCCGACGCCGATGAGCACCGGCGCCAGGTTGGGCTGCTCGTCCTCCCACACCCCTTCGGGCTTGTCGCCGTAGTCGACCGGGCGGGCGGTCACCCCGAGGGCGTCCCCCACGGACGCCACGAAGTGGCCCGCCCGGCTCTTGACATCGGCGACCGTACGCTCGGCGACCCGCTTGGGGCTCACCCGGTCGGCGATGGCGTCGACCGTCTGCGCCAACTCCGCGCGCGTGCGCGCGATCCGCCGCTCCAACTCGTCGGGATCGGTGTCAGCCATGGCTCTCCTTTCGACCGTACGCGTGGTCGCGCCCGCTACGTTGTCCGTCGCGAGCTCCGTCCGTTCTGGTCGTGATCAGTCTGTCAGGTCGGCGTGCCGTACGGCACAGCGGCCGGGCCGGTAGGTTTGCCGGAGGAACTCAGGAGGGCCCATGACAGAGACCAAGCTCGCGCCCGGCGACGCCGCGCCCGAGTTCACGCTACCCACCGCCGACGGCGGCACCGTCTCCCTCGACAGCCTGCGCGGCAAGAGGGTGATCCTCTATTTCTACCCCGCCGCCATGACGCCCGGCTGCACCAAACAGGCCTGCGACTTCCGCGACAACCTCAGCCAGCTGACCGGCGAGGGTTTCGTCGTCCTCGGCGTGTCGAAGGACAAGCCGGAGAAGCTGGCCAAGTTCGTCGCCCGCGACGCCCTGACCTTCCCCTTGTTGTCGGACCCGGAGCTCGCCGTCCACCAGGCGTACGGCGCGTACGGCCCGAAGAAGCTCTACGGCAAGGAGATGATCGGCGTGATCCGCTCGACGTTCGTCATCGACGCCGACGGCAAGATCGAGCAGGCGCTCTACAACGTGAAGGCCACCGGCCACGTGGCCTCGCTCAAGAAGAAGCTCGGCCTGGTCTGACCCGGCTCGCGGGCCCCGCGTGCGAGGGGCCCGCGGTCGTCGCGGAAGGCTGCCCGGCCACGGCCGGAGCGCTAAGCTGTTCCCAGCCCGCCTCGGCGGGATCGCGGGCGTGGCGAAATGGCATACGCGGCAGGTTTAGGTCCTGTTGGTGGAGACACTGTGGGGGTTCGAGTCCCCCCGCCCGCACACGCAGCGGCTGCGCGGGGCGCGCCGTCCGGGGGGCCGGGTCGCGCGGTGCTTCCTCTTCACCGCGCGACCCGCGTCTCGATCATGATCCGCCATCACGATCTCCCTTTACTCGCCCGCGAGGGGCGCTCCCGTGTACCACCATGCCTGGTCCCCCGTAAGACCCATGTAAGACCTGGGTCGTAGGCGGACTTCCCCCTCCAGACGGACAAACTCCCGGCGTGGCGTACATATCGTGATGATGTGTTCGGCAGGGTACGGGCGTGGTCGAGGCGCCACGGCGGGCTGGTGAGCGTCCTGCGGGTCGCCCCCCTCGCCGTCTTCAGCTTGCTTCTGGCGATCCCCTACGCCTCGCTCACCCCGGCGGGGGGCAGCCGGTACCTGGGCGTGGCAGGATATGTCGCGCTCTCGGTGCTGCTGATCGCGCCGCTGCTGTGGCGGCGCAGGCCGCTGGCCGCGTACGCGGTGATCTCGCTGGCCTCCTTCGGGCAGTGGCTGGCCCACGTCGACCCGCTGCCCGCCAACCTCGCGGTCATGGTGGCGCTGTGGACGGTCGCCTCCGAGTGCGCGTTCCGCTGGGCGCTGGCCGCCGGGCTGGTGGCCGAGCTGGGGATCTTCCTGGCGCTGGTGAACTGGTCCGTCGCCACCTTCGGCATGTTCTTCAGCGGCTCGATCTTCGTCGTCACCATCTGGCTGGCCGGCCTGTACGCCAACACCCGCCGACGCTACCTGGAAGGGCTGGAGGAACGCGCCGAGCGGGCCGAGCGCGAACGCGACCAGCAGGCCAGGATGGCCGCGGCGGCCGAGCGCACGAGGATCGCCAGGGAGCTGCACGACGTGGTGGCGCACAATGTGAGCGTGATGGTGGTGCAGGCCGACGGCGCGGGCTTCGCCCTGGACAGCGACCCCGAGCAGGCCCGGCTGGCCGTACGGAACATCTCCAAGACCGGGCGGGCGGCCCTGGCCGAGATGCGCAGGATGGTCGGCGTGCTGCGCGAGAACGAGGACGACGACACCGACTACACCCCGCAACCCGGCCTGGGCCAGCTCGAAGAGCTGGTACGCGGCGCCGGCGTGCCGGCCAGCCTGCGGATCGGCGGCGTGCCCGGCGACCTGCCCGAAGGGCAGCAGCTCGCCGTCTACCGCATCGTCCAGGAGGCGCTGACGAACGCGCTCAAGCACGGCGGCCCGCACGTCCACGCGCGGGTCGAGATCGACTACGGCGGGCCCGAGCTGGTCGTCCGGGTGACCGACGACGGCCGGGGCGCCGCCGCGCCGCGCAGCCCCGACGGGCACGGCCTGATCGGCATGCGCGAACGCGTCGGCATGTACGGCGGCGCGGTCTCGGCCGGCCCCCTGACCGGCGGCGGCTTCCAGGTGCTGGCCCGCCTCCCGACGGCCAGGGCGGCGTGATGATCAGGGTGATGCTGGTCGACGACCAGGAGCTGCTGCGGGCCGGGTTCAGGATGGTGCTCGGCGCCCAGCCCGACATCGACGTGGTGGCCGAGGCCGCCGACGGCGTCACGGCCCTGGAGCTGCTGGACCGCGTCGAGGTGGACGTCGTGCTCATGGACGTCCGCATGCCGCGCATGGACGGCGTCGAGGCGACCAGGCGCATCGACGGCCCGAAGGTGCTGATCCTGACCACGTTCGACCTCGACGAGTACGCCCTGGCCGCGATCAAGGCGGGCGCGGCCGGGTTCCTGCTGAAGGACGTGCCGCCCGCCGACCTGGTCAACGCCATCAGGCAGGTGCACGCGGGCGACGCCGTGGTCTCGCCGCGCACGCTGCGCCGGATACTGGACCGCTTCGCCGCCCAGTTGCCGGTGGAGGAGCTGCCGGCGGCGACCGAGCTGACCCCGCGCGAGCGGGAGGTGCTGCTCATGGTGGCCCGCGGCCTGTCGAACATGGAGATCGCGAACCGCCTGGAGGTCGCCGAGGCCACGGTCAAGACGCATCTGGGCCGGGTGCTGGCCAAGCTGGGGCTGCGGGACCGGGCCCAGGTGGTCGTGTACGCGTACGAGGCGGGGCTCGTCGTGCCCTCGCATCGGCCGAAAGGCTGACGGGGGTCGTCTGAGGTCCTACACGAAGTCCCTCCTCAGGGCCCACAGTTCCTGAAATTTCCACTCCTACCGTTGGTCGTGACGAAAAATTGCGACAAGGAGTGAAAGTGACCCTCACCGAGTCCTGGCGCGCGGCACCGCCCGCGGTGGTGGCCAAGGCCCTGACCAAGGTGTACGGCCAGGGCGACGCCCAGGTCCACGCCCTTCGCGGAGTGGACGTGGCCTTCGCCACCGGCGCCTTCACGGCGATCATGGGCCCTTCCGGCTCCGGGAAGTCCACGCTCATGCACTGCCTGGCCGGCCTGGACACCGCCACCTCGGGCACGGTGCACATCGGCGACGTCGAGCTGACCGGTCTGGCCGACCGGCAGCTCACGCTGCTGCGCCGGGAGCGGATCGGCTTCATCTTCCAGGCATTCAACCTGCTGCCCACGCTGACCGCCGAGCAGAACATCAGGCTGCCCCTGGACATCGCCGCCCGGCAGGCGGACGAGGAGCTGTTCGCCCGCGTGATCGACACCGTCGGGCTGCGGAACCGGCTCGGGCACCGGCCGGCCGAGCTGTCCGGCGGCCAGCAGCAGCGCGTGGCCGTGGCCAGGGCCCTGATCAGCAAGCCGCAGGTGATCTTCGCCGACGAGCCCACGGGCAACCTGGACTCGCGCAGCGGCTCGGAGATCCTGTCCTTCCTGCGCACCTCGGTCCGCGAGCTCGGCCAGACCATCGTCATGGTCACCCACGACCCGGTCGCGGCGGCCTATGCCGACCGGGTGGTGTTTCTGCGCGACGGCGAGCTGGTCACCGAGATCACCTCGCCGTCGCCGCAGGCCGTCCTGGACACGCTCGTGAAGCTGGAGGGCTGAGGTGCTGAAGACGGCGCTGGCCGGGCTGCGCGCGCACAAGCTCAGGCTGCTGCTCACCTCGCTGGCGATCACGCTCGGGGTGGGCTTCATCGCGGGCACGTTCGTGCTGAACGACACCATCCAGGCGGGCTTCTCCCAGCGCGTCACCGCCGCCGCCGACAAGGTGGACGTGGCCGTCCTGCCCAAGGAGCGCGACGGCGTGCTGCCGGAGAAGGCCCTGGAACGGGTGCGCGCCCTCGCCGGCGTGACCGAGGCGCAGGGCCTGATCCGCGACCCCGCGCCGCTGCTCGGCAAGGACGGCAGGGCGGTCGGCAGCAGCCCGACCACGGCCCTGTCCATCGTCCCCGGCCCGCTGGACCGCACCTCGATCGTCGCGGGCACCGGCCCGGGCACCGACGACCAGGCGGCCGTGCTGGACAAGAACACCGCGAAGTCGCAGGGCCTGCGGCTCGGCGACACGATCACCGTGCTGGACCGCAAGCAGGCCCGCCACCAGTTCCGGCTGGTCGGCCTGCTCGACCCTGGGGTGGACCAGGAGCTCTCCTTCACCGGCGCGCTCGGCTTCACCGCGGCCACCGCGCAGCGCATGACCGGCGCCAAGGGCTACCGCGAGATCGACGTCGCCGGCTCGGCCCCCGGGCTCAAGCAGGCCGTGGCCACGGCGCTCGGCGACGGGTACGAGGTCAAGTCCGGCGCGGAGCTGGCCGACGACCTGGCGGCCTCGGCCGGGCTGTCGATGCGCACGCTGACCATCGGCCTGCTGCTGTTCGGGGCGGTGGCGATGATGGTGGCCGCGCTGGTCATCTACAACACCTTCACCATCCTGGTCGCGCAGCGCACCCGGGAGATGGCGCTGCTGCGCTGCATCGGCGCGACCCGCGGGCAGGTGTTCGGCTCGATCGTGCTGGAGTCGGTCGCGGTCGGGCTGCTCGCCTCCGCGCTCGGCCTGCTCACCGGGTACGGGCTCGCCGTGCTCGCCCTGACGCTGCTGGCCGCGTTCGACGCCCCCATGCCCACGGACGCGGCGGTCGCGCTGACGCCGGCCACCATCGGGATCGGCCTGGCCGTCGGCCTGGTGGTCACCCTGTTCGCGGCCCTGCTGCCCGCGCGGGCGGCCACCCGCGTGCCGCCGGTCGCGGCGCTGCGCGCCCAGCCGGAGGAGCAGGTCTTCCGCACCGGCCTGCTGCGCTCGGTGTTCGCGGGGCTGTTCCTGCTGGCCGGGGCGGGTCTGACCGCGTTCGGCGTGGCGGGAATGCCGGCGGGCGAGACGAGCACGCTGTTCGTCGTGATGGCCGGCGGCGCGCTGGTCTTCCTGGCCGTGCTGATCCTCGGGCCGGTGCTGGTCGGGCCGCTGAGCGCGGTGGTGGGCTGGGTCCCGGCCAAGCTGTTCGGCGTGCCCGGACGCCTGGCCCTGGACAACTCCGCCCGCAACCCCCGGCGCGCCGCGACCACCACGGTCGCGCTCACCATCGGCGTCACGCTGATGACGCTGATCTCGGTGCTCAGCGCCTCCACCAGGCTGACCGTGTGGAACAAGCTCGACGAGCAGTTCCCGGTCGACTACATGCTGGCCGGCCAGGTGCAGGACAGCGGGGTGCCCAGGTCGGTGGCCGAGAAGCTGCGCGGCCGGCCCGAGCTGGCCTCGGTCCTGCAGATCCGCGAGACCCCCGGCAAGGTGGGCGACCGGCGCTTCGACATCGGCACCTACCACGGGACCGTCACGCCGGAGGTGCTGTCCGGCTCGATGGCGGGCCTTTCGGCCGGGCAGGTCGCGCTGCTCGACTACGCGGCCTCCGCCCTGGGCGTCAAGGTCGGCGACACGGTCACGGTGAAGACCGAGCTGGCCGGGTCGGTGCCGTTGAAGGTGGTCGCCGTCCTCGCCGGGACGAACTCCACCCTGCCGCCGCTCACCGTCGCCGAGCGGCCGTTCGACACCTACTACGACCGGGTGCCCGACTCCCGCGTGATGATCAACATCCGCGACGGCGTCGCGACCGACCAGGCCCGCCAGGTGGTCAGGGCCGCGATCGCGGCCCATCCCACCGTCCAGATGGCCAGCTCGACCGAGGTGCGCGGGCAGTTCGACGAGACCCTGGACATGCTGCTCATGATCGTGACCGGGCTGCTCGGGCTGGCGATCCTGATCTCGCTGCTGGGCATCGCCAACACCCTGTCGTTGTCGGTGCACGAGCGCACCAGGGAGTCGGCGCTGCTGCGGGCGCTCGGGCTGACCCGGCCGCAGCTGCGGCGGATGCTCTCGGTCGAGGCGCTGCTGCTCGGCCTGATCGGGGCGCTGGTCGGCGTGGTGCTCGGCGCCGTGTTCGGCTGGGCCGCGGTACGGGCGATGCTGCCGGGGGCGGTCTTCTCCGCGCCGCTCGGACAGATCGCGCTGTTCGTGGTGCTCTCGGGGCTGGCGGGCGTGCTGGCCGCCGTGGTGCCGGCCCGGCGGGCGGCCAGGGCGTCGATCGTCGGCTCGCTGGCTACCGGTTAATCCCTTATAAAAGTGAATAAAAGCGAAAAATCAGGATAGAGGGTACGCGCAGGGGCTGCGCGGCCTCATGGGACGGGTGTCGTGGGGGACGCCGAGGCCGCGCGGCCACGAACGTGCCCGTAGGCCCGGCGTCCCATGGGGGCGTGCGCGACGACAGGTCGGGCGCCCTATGGGGGCGGCGCCCGGCCTTCCGTGCGTCATGCGGTCAGCGCGGGGTGCGGCCGGGCCAGAGCTCGGCGACGGTCTCCGGATCCAGCAGCGGCCGCACCACGACCTCACCGGACGACTTGTCGATCACGATGCACGCCCCGCCGATCGTGTCCGGCAGGGTGGTGGGGTCGTCGGGGTCGAGCTCCCTGATCCAGGCGACGTACCCGTCGTGGAAGCCGTACAGGCCCACCGACAGCGGCTCGTCCGGCGGGCGCGTCCCGTTGACGTACTCCTCCGCCAGCGCCCTGGCCTGGTCCATGTTCATCGCGGCCGCCCCTGCCGGTCGAGGATCATGCAGAACACCCCCGTCACCGTCGCGTACGGCGGCTCGACCGACATGTGCCCGCGCTGGGCGTCGATCCAGATCACCTCGCTGCCGGAGTTGACCGCGTTCCAGACGTGCGACCCGCCGCCCGGCCAGCGCACCACGATGACCGCGCTCGCGCCGTGCCCGACCTCCAGCAGCCGCCGGGCGATCATCGGATAGGCGTGCCGCCCCTGGCCCGCGTACTGGAACCGCTGGCCGGTCCACCGCTCGATCCGGGCCGCTCCGCCCCTCTCGCCGGTGAGCAGCGGCCGGCCGATCCCGTCGTACTCGGGGAGCCGGGGGGCGGCGGTGGCGGGCTCGCCGTGCCAGGTGGACAACACGGCCAGGGCGCAGTCGGCGGCGTTGGAGGCCCGGAAGGGGTCGTCCGCCGGGCCGCCGCCGTTGATCAGCCGGACCCAGGTGCCGCGCGGGTCGGGGAACCGGGCGCCGGGCTCCAGCGCCTGCCTCAGCTCCCGTTCCACCTGCGGGTCGGGCTGTGCCAGCCCGCCGGGCAGCCCGTACGGCCGGCTGTCGGCCAGCCTCGGCGGCCGCCGCTCGCCCTCGAACCAGTCGACGGCGGTACGGTTCCTCGCCCGGTCGATCCGGGCCTCCAGCGGGTGGCGTCCGTCCGCGCCGCGGGCCCCGTCCCGCTCCCCGAACTCCAGCCGTCGCATCCCGCTGACCGCCGCCCCGAAACCGAGCGTCACCGCGCCCCCGGGTCTCTCCGGCCCACCGGCCGGGCCCCCCGGGAACTCCCCGGGCTCCCGCGCGTCCGGCCCGGCCCCAGGCGACCTGCCCTTGCCCGGACGGATTTCACTCAGGCTCCCCTTGCCGGGACCGGCCGCACGCAGATTCCCCTCGTCCGAACCGGCCCCACGCAGGCTCCCCTCGTCCGGACCGGCCGCACGTAGGCTCCCCTTGTCGGGACCGGCCGCACGCAGGCTCCCCTCGTCCGGACCGGCCTCACGCAGGCTTCCCGTGTCCGGACCGGCCTCACGCAGGCTTCCCGTGTCCGGGGCCCGGAGGGTGCTCCCGCGTGCCGGGCCCGCTTGCGGGGCGGTTCCGTTCAGGCCGATCTCGCGCGGGGCGGCCGGCGTGGGCGCGGTTCCGTGCGGATCGCGGGCCCGGTGAGCCGTCGTGCGCGAGGCCTCCCGCTCCCGGAGCTGCCAGTCGTCGGGCGCGGCAGGACGCCCCTCAGGGGGGCCGGACGTGCCGGTGTGCGCCTCCCCGGCGTTCGGCACGTCGGCGTTCGGCGCTTCTGCGGCGATCTGCCCGCCGGTCGCCGCGCCACCGCCAGCGCCACCGCCACCGCCACCGCCACCGGCGTCGGAGCCGGAGCCGGAGCCGGAGCCGGAGCCGGAGTCGGAGGCGGAGCCGGGCGGCTCGGCGGGAGGCGGCGCCGGGCCGTCCGGCACGCCCGTCGGCGCCTTCCGGTCGATCGGCAGGCCGGGACGTGCGTCCTCCCGTTCGTCCGGGAGGGCGGCGGCGAGGCGGTTGACGGTGTTCAGGCTGAACGTCAGGCCGTACGGCGTGTCGGTGCGGGCCGGGGCCGGGCGGGTGGCGAGACCGGTGAGCACGTCGAGAGCGGAGGCCACACCAGCGGCGGGGGCTGCGGCGGGCTGGGGGGATGGCTGGGAAGGGGCAGGGGCCCGCGTACGGAGGCCGGGCGGCGGCGGCCCCTCGTCGCGGACGCTGGAGGCGGCGGGCGTTAAGGGGGCCGAGCCCTCACGGGAGGAGGGCGCCTCGGTCGTGGCGGGCGCTTCGCCGGGGACGTCCTCGGCGGCGCGTTCGTAGTCGAGCCACCGGACCCCCTCCCCCACCACCGGGTTGTACTGCCCCTCCGGAAGGACCCCTCGGACGCTCGACTTGCGTTCGCGGACCACGTCCTGCCTCCTGTCCTGCTTGGACGACCGATCGTAGGGCCGCCGTCGCGTCCGAGAGGGGGAAGTGGGGAAGATTATCCGTCTGGGGGAACGGCTTTACCTGCGCAAACGTCCGCGAATCAGGCCACCTGGACGGTCACGGCCGGCCACCCGCTGGCGCCGTCGGGGGCGGGCGGCGCCTGCCGTTCGGTCTGGGTGCGACCCGCCGCGTCCGTGGCCCGCGCCTCGATCGTGTGCTCCCCGGGCGTGGCGTCCCAGTCGAGCGCCCACTGCCGCCAGGTGTCGGGCCCCGGCACGGCGGCCAGCCGCGCCTGCCGCCACTCGCCGCGATCGACCCGCACCTCGACGGCGTCCACGCCGGTGTGCTGGGCCCACGCCACCCCGGCGATGGTCGTGCGCCCGGCCTTCAGCGAGGCGCCGCTCTTCGGGACGTCGATGCGCGACTCGGTCTTGATCGGCCCCTTGGCGGCCCACCCGCGTGGCGTCCAGTACGCCTGGTCCCGGTCGAACCGGGTCACCTTCACGTCCACCACCCACTTGGTGGCCGACACGTACCCGTACAGGCCGGGCACGACCTGGCGTACGGGGAAACCGTGCTCGAACGGCAGCGCCTCGCCGTTCATGGCGACGGCGAAGAGGGCGTCGCGGCCGTCCATCACGACGTCCACGGGTGTGCCGCAGGTGAAGCCGTCGTCGGAGGTGGACAGCAGCATGTCGGCGCCCGGCTGGAGCCCGGCACGGCGCAGCAGGTCGGCCATGCGTACGCCCAGCCAGCGGGCGTTGCCGACGTACGGGCCGCCGACCTCGTTGGAGACGCAGGTGAGGGTGATGTCTGCCTCGGTGAGCGGCAGGTTCAGCAGCTCGGCGTAGGTGATCTCCACCGGTCTGTCCACCATGCCGTGGATACGAAGCTTCCAGGCACGCGGGTCCACCTGGGGGACGACGAGCGCCGTATCAACCCTATAGAAGTCCTGATTTTTCGTGATGAAGGAGGACAGGCCGGGGATGCGGAAGTCCGTACCGGCGGGCAGGGGCCGGGCGGGCGTCGCCGGCCTGGGCAGCGCCAGGTTCACCCGCGTCGCGGCCAGCTCCCGCCGCCCGCCGAGCTGCCGGCCCAGCGCGGCCGACGCCCCCGCCACCACGATCCCGCCCGCCACCCCGGTGATCAGCCGCCGCCGGTCGAAGCCCCGCTCCCCCGCCCCGGCCCGCATCACAGCAGGCCGCTCCACGGCCCCCGCACCATCCGGGCCGACCTCGGAGCCCGCCCCGCTGCCCCCGCCGACCTCGGACACGGCCCTCTCACCGCCGCCCCAAGGCGCCGCCTCGCCACCGGCCTCACCGGCCTCACCGGCCGCGACCGTGCCGCCGACCTCGGGACCCGCCACGGCCGTACCCTGGCCGCCGCCCGCGCGCCGGAGCAGCCACCCCAGCGCCAGCCCCCCGCACAACACCCCGGCCACCGTGGGCAGCACGTCCGCCGCCCCCGCCCCCGGACGGGTGAGCACCGCGGCCACCCCCACCACCCCGAACAGGGCCAGCCCCGCGTACCCGTACGCGAGCCGCCGCCGCGCCAGCACCCCGATGACGGCCGCGATCCCGGCGAGCACCACGAGCACGCCCCCGACGAGGACGATCTTGTCGTTCTCCCCGAACGTGTTGATCGCGAAGTCCTTCACCGGCGCCGGCGTCAGGTCGACGGCGGCGTCCCCCACCGCGACCACCGGGAAGGTCTCAGGACCGGCGAACCCGGCGACGAGCTGCGCGATCCCCAGCGCCAGCGCGCCCGCCGTGAGCCCCGCCAGGGCGCTGGCCCAGGCGGGCATGGTCTCGTTCTTCTGCACGGTACGACGTTACGTCGCCCGCGGTCAGCAGGTTCTTACGCGGTGGTTACGAGCCGACGATGTCGCGCACGATCGGCGCCAGCGCGCGGAAGGCGCGGCCCCGGTGGCTGATGGCGTCCTTCTCGTCGGGAGACAGCTCGGCGGTGGTGCGGTCGTGGCCGAGCGGGACCAGGATCGGGTCGTAGCCGAAGCCGTTGGTGCCCCGCGGGGTGGTGATCAGGTGGCCGGGCAGCGTGCCCTCCACGACCCGGTGCTCCCCGGACGGCAGCGCGAGCGCCGCGGCGCAGGCGAAGTGCGCTGACAGCTTCTCGGCGGGCACGTCGGAGAGCTGGGCGAGCAGCAGGTCGAGGTTGGCCTGGTCGTCGCCGTGACGGCCGGACCAGCGGGCCGAGAAGACGCCGGGCATGCCGTTGAGCACGTCGACGCAGAGCCCGGAGTCGTCGGCCACGGCCGGCAGCCCGGAGCCCTTGGCGACGGCGTGCGCCTTGAGCAGCGCGTTCTCCTCGAAGGTGACGCCGGTCTCGGCGACCTCGCCGATCTCGGGGAACTCCTCCAGGCCGACGATCTCGAACCCGGCGAGGATGCGCCGCAGCTCCGCGATCTTGCCCGGGTTGCGGGTGGCGAGCACGATCTTCATGCGCCCAGCGCCTCCTGCTGGATCAGGGTGAGCTCCTCGCACCCGGCGGCGGCCAGGTCGAGCAGCTGGTCGAGGGCCGCGCGGTCGAAGGGCACGCCCTCGGCGGTGCCCTGCACCTCGACGAAGGCGCCTTCGCCGGTCATCACGACGTTCATGTCGGTCTCGGCGGCGACGTCTTCGGTGTAGCACAGGTCGAGCATGGGGACCGAGCCGACGACCCCGACGGAGACGGCCGCGACCGAGCCGATCAGCGGGTCTCCGGGGCACATCTTGCGCGCCTTCATCCAGGCGACGGCGTCGGCGAGCGCTACATAAGCGCCGGTGATCGCGGCGGTCCTGGTGCCGCCGTCGGCCTGCAGAACGTCGCAGTCGAGCACAATGGAGTTTTCGCCCAGCGCCTTGTAATCGACGCACGCGCGAAGTGATCTTCCGATCAACCGGGAAATCTCGTGCGTGCGCCCGCCGATTTTGCCGCGGACCGATTCCCGATCATTACGGGTATTGGTCGCCCGCGGCAGCATCGCGTATTCGGCCGTGACCCAGCCCTGCCCGCTGCCTCTGCGCCAGCGCGGCACGCTGTCCTGCACCGACGCCGCGCAGAGCACCCTCGTGCCGCCGAACTCGACGAGGACCGAACCCTCGGCATGCGCCAGCCACTGCCGGGTGATGGTGATGGGGCGTAGCTGGTCGGGGTTGCGGCCATCCTGTCGGGACATGCAGATCACCCTATCTCCGCGGCACGACACTCTTGACCAAATGTGTCCGACACATGGATCCTTACGCAATGACAACGGGGGTGTTGCGAAACCCTGACTTCCTCCGGTTCCTGACGTCGCACGTGGGGAACGAACTGGGAGCGAATATCTCGCGCGTGGCCCTCCCGCTGGTGGCGGTCGTCACGCTGCACGCGCAGCCGGCCCAGGTGGCTCTGCTGTCCGCGCTGCAGACCGCCGCGTTCCTCGTCCTCGGCCTGCCCGCGGGGGTGTGGGTCGACCGGATGCGCCGGCGCCGCGTGATGATGGTCACCGATCTGGCCAGGTTCGTGCTGCTGGCGAGCATTCCGCTGGCGGCGCAACTGGGCGTGCTGTCGATCGGGATGATGTTCGCGGTCGCCTTCCTGGCGGGCGCGGCGCAGGTGTTCAACGACGTCGCGGACCAGACGTACCTGCCCAGCCTGGTGAGCGCGCGGCAGCTCGGCGACGGCAACTCCAAGCTGGAGGTGGTGCGCTCCGGCGGCTTCCTGGCCGGGCCGGGCGTCGGCGGCCTGCTGGTGCAGCTCGTCGGCGCGCCGTTCACGATGCTCGCCACCGCGCTGGGCTCGCTGACGTCGGCGCTGTTCCTCAGCAGCATCAAGACCCCGGACAAGCCGCCGGCGACGGGCGAGCCCGAGCCGTTGCTGCGCGGCATCGGCGTGGGCCTGCGCTACGTGTGGCGCGACCGCCTGCTGCGCATGTTCGCCGCGTCCTCGGTGATGGCGAACCTGACGGTCGGCGCCGTGCTCGGCCTGTCGGTGTTGTTCCTGGCCGAGGAGGTGGGCCTGGCGCCGGCTCTCATCGGCGTGCTGCTCATGTCCGGCGGGTTCGGCGGCGTGGCCGCGGGCCTGCTCGGCGCGCTGCTGGCCAGGAAGGTCGGCACGGCCAGGATCACCTGGCTCTCCCTCACCGTGCCGGCGCCCTTCGCTCTGCTGCTGCCGATGACCCAGGCCGACTGGCGGGTGGCGTTCTTCGCCGTCACCTCGGTCGCGTTGTCGTGGAGCTCGACGCTGGGCACGGTCGGCCAGGTCACCTACCGGCAGACGACGGTTCCCGAGCAGCTGCTGGGCCGGGTCAACGCCTCGTTCCGGTCGTTGACGTGGGCCTCGGTCCCGCTGGGCGCGCTGCTCGGCGGGATCGTCGCCCAGCAGTTCGGCGTGCGGACGGCCTTGTGGGTGTTCATGATCGGCCGGGTCGTGTCGTTCGTGCCGTTGCTGTTCTCGCCGCTGCCCCGATTACGCGACTTCGACGACGCTCAGGCCAGGTCGTAGACCGCGCCGCTGCGGGCCAGCTCGATCGGCCCGGCGTAGCCGCCCCTCGACGCGTCCTGCAGCACTCTGGCGTTGTCGTTCCACGGCACCAGATGGGTGAGCACGAGCCTGCCCGCGTTGGCCTTGGCCGCGTGCTCGGCCGCCTGACGGCCGGTCAGGTGCAGGTCGGGCGGCAGGTCGGGCCCCTCGACGAACGAAGCCTCGCACAACAAGAGGTCGGCCCCCGCGGCCAGCTTGACCAGCTCCGCCGACTCCCCGGTGTCCCCCGAGTACGCCACGCACACGTCGTCGCTGGCCACTCGGAACCCGTACGCCTCGACCGGATGGTTCACCAGGCCGGCGGTGACGATGAACGGCCCCACCTCGAACGAGCCGGGCGACAGCGGCGTGAAGTCGAAGGCGGTCTCCAGGCCGGGCTCGTCCGGCATCCCGTACGCGGCCGCGAGCCGGGCCGGCGCCCCCTCCGGCGCGTAGACCGGCACGGGCGGGTACGGCGCGTCGGGCCCGTACGTGCGGGCCACGTGGTAACCGCAGACGTCGAGGCAGTGGTCGGCGTGCAGATGGGACAGGCAGATGGCGTCCACGTCGTAGAGGCCGATATGGCGCTGGAGCGCGCCGAGCGACCCGTTGCCGAGGTCGAGCAGCATCCTGAACCCCTCGGCCTCGACGAGGTAGCAGGACGCTGGGCTGTCGGGGCCGGGGTAGCTGCCCGAGCAGCCGACGATGGTCACCTTCATGTGGGCCTCCCGCTAAAGGTAGTACCCCCCACTGGCGCGACTTCGACCACGTCGATCTCCGGGCCCAGGAACCGCCTGCCGAGGCGGGCGAAGAGGTGGGAGTCGCCGGTGGCGCGGAAGCGGTGCCGGGGGGTGGCCTCGCCTCCCGCCGCCAGTCCGCGGTCGTGCAGGATCCGGTAGACGTCCTTGGCCGTCTCGTCGGCGCTGGAGACCAGCGTGACCCCGTCGCCGACGACGTAGGAGATCGCGCCGGTGAGCAGCGGGTAGTGGGTGCAGCCGAGGATGAGCGTGTCGCAGCCGGCCGCCCTGATCGGCTCCAGGTAGTCGCGCAGGACGTCGATGAGCTCCTTGCTCATCGTCTCCCCGCGCTCGACGTACTCCACCAGCCGGGGCGCGGCCACGCCGGTGAGCTGCACGTCGGGGGCCGCGGTGAAGGCGTCGTGGTAGGCCAGCGACGTGATGGTGGCCTGGGTGGCGATCACGCCGACCCGGCCGGTGCGGGTGGCGCGCACCGCCCGCCTGGTGGCGGGCTGGATCACCTCGACGACCGGCACGTCGTAGCGCTCGCGGGCGTCGCGCAGGACGGCGGCGCTGGCGCTGTTGCACGCGATGACGAGCATCTTGACGTCCTGCTCGACGAGGTGGTCCATCACCTCAAGGGCGTAGGCGCGCAGCTCCGCGATGGGTTTCGGCCCGTACGGCTGGCGGGCCGTGTCGGCCACGTAGGTGATCGACTCGTGGGGCAGCTGGTCGATGATCGCGCGCGCGACCGTCAGGCCGCCCACCCCGCTGTCGAAGATCCCAATACTCTCGTCCGGCACGTTCTAGAGGGTAGGCGACCTGCTCGATCAACACCGCGTAAGAATGCTCACACCTGATGAAGGCGCGACTGTCGTGTTGCTCACATCAGCCCCTGCCGACCCTGGCGAGCTGGCGCGACTGGGCCACGAGCCGGCCCGCGGAGTCCCAGACCTCGACCTCCTCGTCGAACCAGCCGTCCGAAATGAGCCGGCCGCTGCCGATCAGGGTGAGCCAGCCGGGGGCGGGCAGGGCGCGCAGGTGCCAGGTGAGCTCGACGGTGGGCGCCCAGCCGCGGGCGCCGGCGGAGAACACCACGGGCGGCAGCGCGTCCACGGCCAGGGCCAGCACGTACGGGTCGGCGTCCTGCGGCTCGGCCATCCTGAAGTACGCCCGCGACTCCGGCCTGCCCGTCGGCTCGCCGGCCAGCCAGGCGATGGTGGGCGGGTCGAAGCGCATGTCCATCTGGGCGTTGAGGGTCATGTTGTTCTCGGGCTTGGGGTCGGGCAGCTTGACGCACTCCTCGACGGACGGCATGACGACCGAGGGCGCGTCGGTGTAGACGGGGTCGGCGCCGGTCAGGGTGGCGGTGGTGATCAGGCTCTCGATCTTCGGCACGCCGTCCTGGACGAGGGTGGCCCGGGCGAACGCGGCCGTGCGGCCCGACTTCAGCGGCTCGACCCGGACCTGGGCGGGGCCGGCGACCGGTGATCTGAGGAACTGCGAGGTGGTGCTCACCGGGTGCTCGAACGGCGAGGCGTCCACGGCGGCGCGCAGGACCACGGCCATCAGGTAGCCGCCGTTGAGCGGGCCGCCGATGGAGTATCCGGGGTCGAGGCACACGTCATAGGTGGTCTCGTCGACCCTGATCGCCTGTGTGGCCTCGTCGAACTTGGTCATCCCGCCCTGCCTTCACCGTACGGAACTATATTCTAGTAGTCCCCCACTTTACGCGGGGCTGCGGCGTTCGCACCACGCCGTTCCCAGATCAGCGCGCCTACCTGCGGAAACATCATCCGGATGGGACAGTTCGATCATGGCAACTGTCACCGAACTCATCGGTCAGTCGGTGTGGGACTCCAACGGGATCTGGGTCGGTCACGTCGTCGACATCCGCGCCCACAAGCACAGGGGCGGGCTCCAGCAGAGCCAGACGGTCTACGGGCTGGTCGTCTCGGGACGGCGGGCGCCCGTCCTGCTCGGGCTCACCCGTGACCGCCAGGGCCGCTCCCCCTGGCTGTCCAAGACGCTGGCACGCACGGTGTACGCCGGGTGCACGTTCGTTCCCTGGGCCTGCGTGACGGACTGGACAGGCGGCGAAGTCCACCTCGATGTGCTGAAAAAAGAGCTGAACCGGGCCTAATCCCGACTTCAGCACATTGCAAGCGGCCATCTAGCAACATCAGCTACCTTCTCTGTGGTCAAAAGTCCACATTGTGAGTTGAGTGATGTCTGCGAATAATCCCCCACCTGGCCAGGATCCTGAGCGCACCACGGCGTACCGAGGAGGCTGGGACCAGCCGCAGGAGCAGCCGTACCAGCCGCAGCAGCCGTACCAGCAGCCCTATGGTCAGCAGGCCCCCCAGCCGGGGCAGGGGGCTTCGTACGGGCAGCCGGCTTACAGCCCTCAATCCGCCTACGGCCAGCAACCCGCCTACGGCGCCCCGTACGGCGGCCAGGCCCAGCAGGGCTGGCAACAGCAACAGCAACCACAGCAGCAGCAGACCTGGCCGCCGCAGGACCCTTACGCCCAGCAGCACCAGCAGGGCTGGCAGCAGCAGGACCAGTACGCGCAGCAAGGTTGGCAGCAGCAGGGCCCCGAGGGATTCGGCCCGCCCCAACCGGCGAAGAAGGGCAGCCGCAAGGGCTGGCTGATCGCCGGCGCGGCGGCGCTCGCGGTGGTGCTGCTCGGCGGCGGCGCGGTGTGGGCCGTGGGCGCGATCGGCGGCGGCGGCACGCAGCCGAACGAGGTCCTGCCCGCCAACGCGATCGCCTACGCCCGCCTCGACCTCGACCCGGCCGCGAACCAGAAGCTGGCGCTGTTCCAGCTCGCCAGGAAGTTCACGGTCACCAAGGGCTCCTTCACCGGCGAGGACCCGCGCCAGGCCCTGTTCAACCTGGTCAACGAAACCGGCGAGAAGAAGGTCGACTTCGCCAAGGACGTGGACCCGTGGCTGGGCAGCAGGGTCGGTTTCGCCGCTGTGCCCTCCGGCCGGTCCGAGCCCGACTTCGCGGTCGCCGTGCAGGTCAAGGACCAGGCGCAGGCCAAGGCGGGCATCGCCAAGCTCATGGACGGCGACAAGTACGGCATCGCCTTCCGCGACGACTACGCGCTGCTGTCCTCGACCCAGGCGCTGGCCGACAAGTTCGCGAAGGGCGAGGCCACCCTCGCCGACAACAGCGAGTTCAACGACGACATGGGCGACGTCGGCGAGCAGGGCGTGTTGTCGTTCTGGGCGGACATGGGCGCGCTGGCCAAGCTCACCCCCATCCCCGCCGAGCAGGCCGCGAGCATCGAGCCCATCAAGGACGCCCGGTTCGCCGGCGCGCTGCGCTTCGACAGCGCCTACGTCGAGCTGGCCGGCCTGGTCAGGGGCGCCAAGGGCGTCACCGCGGACGACCTCCAGCCCGCCGCACTGGGCACGCTGCCCGCCGGCACCGCCGGGGCCCTGTCGGTCTCCGGCCTGGACCAGATGATCACCAAGCAGTGGGCCCAGATCCAGAAGTCGGCCGCGGCCAGTGGCGGCGCCGAGGTCCAGCAGCTGCTCGACCAGGCCAAGACCAAGTTCGGCCTCGACCTGCCCGGCGACCTCGCCACGGTGCTCGGCAAGAACTTCACGGTCGCGGTGGACAGCCAGGGCCTGGACGGCGACCAGATCAAGGCGGGCGTGCGCGTGGTCACCGACCCGGCCAAGGCCCAGGCGGTCCTCGGCAAGATCGAGAAGGCGCTGGCGGACAGCGGGCAGCCCGCTCCGCAGCTCGCCAAGGTGCCCGGTGACGGCGTCTTCACGGCGGCGACGAGCGAGGAGTACGCCAAGAAGCTGGCCGAGGAGGGCACGCTGGGCGACTCCGAGACGTTCCAGACCGCGATCCCCGACGCCGGCGAGGCCACCTTCGCGCTCTTCGTGGACCTCGACAAGGTCGAGCACCTGTACCTGCAGAGCATGGAGGGCGACGAGAAGGCCAACGTGCAGGTCCTGCGGGCCGTCGGGCTGAGCGGCAAGCAGAGCGCCACCGAGGCGGACTTCTCGCTGCGGGTGCTGTTCAACTGACCACGAAAGAAGGGGGGCGGCCGTTCCGGCCGCCCCCCTCCCTCATGTCCTCAGGCCCAGAGCTGGCCTTCGAGGCGCTCTTCCGCCTCCTCCAGGGTGCCGTCGTAGGCGCCCGTGGACAGGTACTTCCAGCCGCCGTCGGCCACCACGAAGACGACGTCGGCCCGCTCGCCCGCCTTGACGGCCTTCGCGGCCACGCCCAGCGCGGCGTGCAGCGCGGCGCCGGTCGAGACGCCCGCGAAGATGCCCTCGGCGGCCAGCAGCTCGCGGGTGCGCCGCAGCGCGTCGGCCGAGCCGACGGAGAAGCGGGTGGTCAGCACCGACTCGTCGTACAGCTCGGGGATGAAGCCCTCGTCGACGTTGCGCAGGCCGTAGACCAGCTCGCCGTAGCGCGGCTCGGCGGCGACGATCTGCACGCCGGGCACCCGTTCCCGCAGGAACCGGCCGACGCCCATGAGCGTGCCCGTCGTGCCGAGCCCGGCCACGAAGTGGGTGACCGTGGGCAGGTCGGCCAGGATCTCCGGGCCGGTGGTCTCGTAGTGGGAGCGCCAGTTGGCCGGGTTTCCGTACTGGTAGAGCATCACCCAGGACGGGTTCTCCGCGGCCAGGCCCTTGGCCACCCGGACGGCCTCGTTGGAGCCGCCCGCGGCGGGCGAGGAGATGATCTCCGCGCCCCACATGCGCAGGAGCTGACGGCGTTCCTCGGAGGTGTTCTCCGGCATCACGCAGACCAGCCGGTAGCCCTTGAGCCTGGCCGACATCGCCAGCGAGATGCCGGTGTTGCCGCTGGTGGGCTCCAGGATCGTGCAGCCGGGCGTGAGCAGGCCGTCCTTCTCGGCCTGCTCGATCATCCACAGCGCGGGCCGGTCCTTGATCGACCCGGTCGGGTTGCGGTCCTCGAGCTTGGCCCAGACGCGCACCTCGGGCGAGGGCGACAGCCGGGGCAGCCCGACGAGCGGCGTGCGCCCGACCGAGTCGATCAGCGAGTCGAACCGCATGTCACCCGCCGGCGACGGCGGGCAGCACGGTCACGGTGTCGCCGTCGGACACCGGGGTGCCGAGGCCGCCGAGGAAGCGCACGTCTTCGTCGTTGAGGTAGACGTTGACGAAGCGGCGCAGGCTGCCCTGGTCGACCAGGCGGTCCTTGATGCCGGGGTGGCGCGACTCAAGGTTGCTGATCAGCTCGTCGAGGGTGGCGCCCTCGGCGTCGACGGCCTTGGCGCCGTCGGTGTAGTTGCGCAGGATGGTGGGAATGCGAACCTCGATGGCCATCGCGGTCATTCTCCTCTTATCTGGTCGTCGTCCCATCGGCGGCAACACCGATGGCTTGGTACGGATTCCAGATCAGCGACAGTCGTAGACGACGACGGCCGGGGTGTGCGCGAAGAGGTAGCTCTGCACCGGCCGGACCATCATGGGAGGAATCTTACCTCTTCCTCCTCGATCACTCCGTCGAGGATCCGGTAGGAGCGGAACTCGACCTCGTTCTCGTCCCTGGTCGAGACCAGGACGTAGTGGGCCTGCGGCTCGGAGGCGTAGGACACGTCGGTGCGCGACGGGTACGCCTCGGTGGCGGTGTGGGAGTGGTAGATCACGACGGGCTCCTCGTCGCGGTCGTCCATCTCCCGCCAGACGCGCAGTTGCTCCATGGAGTCGAACCGGTAGAAGGTGGGCGAACGCTCGGCGTTCTCCATCGGGACGAACCGCTCGGGCACGCCGTCGCGGCCGGCGATCACCCCGCACGCCTCGTCGGGATGGTCGGCCCGGGCGTGCGCGACGATCTTGTCCACCAGTTCCTGCGAGATCGTGAGCATGCCCGGAAGCTACCAGAGGGCGCGGACCAGGCTGTCTTGGAGGTAGGTCAGCCAGTCGTAGGTGACGTAGGCCGGGTAGCGGGGGTCGTCCTCGGACATCATGGCGATCTCGTCGTGGATCTCCTCGGTCACGTCGAGCTTGGTGCCGAGCGTCAGACGCACGTCGTTGAGCGAGCGCAGCCACGCCTGGGCCTGCTCCGGCGTCAGCTCGGCGGCGCCCGGCCGGGCGGTGTCCAGGACGGTCTGGGCGTCGGCGCGCTTGCCGTCGCGCAGCGTGGCCTCGGTGTAGCGGCGGAACTCCGAGGCCTCCTGCTCGTCCTCGTAGGCCGAGGGGAACAGCCGGGCCAGCACCGGATCGGTGGGCGCCTGGGCCGCCCCGATGCCGAGCGCCCGCTCCAGCGGATCGTCGCTGGTCTCCCCCGGCGCGACCAGGCCGAGCAGCATCGAGACGAGCGAGCGCAGCAGCGAGACCTCCGCGGACTCGAACTGCGCGATGACCGAGCCGTCGCGCCCGGCCGAGAACCCCGAACTCACCGCCGCCGCCTCACTTGACCGAATCCGGCTGGACCGTCGCCCACAGGCCGTAGGAGTGAAGAATCTGCACATCGCGTTCCATCTCTTCGCGCGTGCCACTGGACACGACCGCCTTGCCCTTTTGGTGGACGTCCAGCATCAGTCTCTCCGCCTTCTCCTTGGTGTAGCCGAAGACGGTTTGGAAGACATAGGTCACGTAGGACATGAGGTTGACCGGGTCGTTCCAGACGATGGTCACCCATGGCAGATCGGGCCGGACGTCCGATGACGGACGCTCGACGGTGATTGGAGCGGTGCTACCCACATCCCCGAGTCTGCCCTATCTGGGTCGTAGTCTTCGAGTCGTGAGAATGACCATGAGCACTGCGTTGCTCACAGATCACTATGAGCTGACGATGCTCCAGGCGGCGCTGCGCAGCGGCGCGGCGCACCGGCGGGCGGTCTTCGAGGTGTTCGCCAGGCACCTGCCGGGCGGCCGCCGGTACGGGGTCGTGGCCGGCACCGGACGCGTCCTGGACGAGCTCGAACGCTTCCGTTTCGGTGACGAAGAACTCACCTTTCTCCGCGAGCAGGAGGTGGTCGACGAATCGACTCTGGCGTTTCTCGCCGATTACCGGTTTTCCGGGAACGTCTACGGCTACCGCGAGGGCGACCTGTACTTCCCCGCCTCCCCGATCATGATCGTCGAGGGCACCTTCGCCGAGGCCGTGCTGCTGGAGACGCTGACGCTGTCGATACTCAACCACGACTGCGCCATCGCCTCGGCCGCCTCCCGCATGACCAACGCCGCCGGCAACCGCCCGCTCATCGAGATGGGCTCGCGCCGCACGCACGAGTACGCCGCCGTCGCCGCCGCCCGCGCCGCCTACATCGCCGGGTTCGCCTCCACCTCCAACCTCATGGCCGGCCACGTGTACGGCGTCCCCACGGCGGGCACGGCCGCGCACGCCTTCACCCTGCTGCACGACTCCGAGCGGGACGCGTTCGAGGCCCAGATCGCCTCCCTCGGCGTGGGCACGACCCTGCTGGTGGACACCTACGACGTGGCGCAGGCGGTGCGCACGGCGGTCGAGCTGGCCGGCAACAAGCTGGGCGCGGTCCGCATCGACTCCGGCGACCTGGCCGCCGCCGCGCAGGAGGTGCGCGAGCTGCTCGACTCGCTCGGCGCCTTCGACACCCGCATCGTGGTCACCTCCGACCTCGACGAGTACGCCATCGCCGCGCTCGCCGCCGCCCCGGTGGACGGCTACGGCGTGGGCACCTCCCTGGTGACCGGGTCCGGCGTCCCCACGGCGGCCCTGGTGTACAAGCTGGTGGCGCGGGAGACCGGGGCGGGCCGCCTGGAGGCCGTGGCCAAGCGGTCGGTGGGCAAGCCGTCGCGCGGGGGGCGCAAGGAGGCGTACCGGCTGCTGGACGACGCCGGGCACGTCGAGACCGAGCTGATCACGACCGGCGGCGTCGTCCCCGACGGCGGCATCCCCCTGCTGCACGAACTGGTGCGCGACGGCGAGGTCGTCGGCCGGGAGCCCCTGTCGGCCGCCCGTGACCGCCACGCCGCGGCCGTCGCGCTGCTCCCCCAGGAGGCGCTGCACCTCGGGAGGGGGTACGCGGCGATCCCCACGGAGTTCGTCTGACGTATCGTGCTCTTATGGGCACCGCGTTGATCATCGTCGATGTGCAGAACGACTTCTGCGAGGGTGGCAGCCTGGCCGTGGCAGGCGGCTCGGAGGTGGCCGCCGCGATCACCCGCCATCTCGGCGAGCACGGCTACGACCACGTCGTGGCCACCCGTGACCACCACGTCGACCCCGGCACCCACTTCTCGGACACCCCCGACTACGTCACGTCCTGGCCCGCCCACTGCGTGGCCGGCACCCCCGGCGCCGACTTCCACCCCTCCTTCGACGTGTCGGAGGTGGAGGAGGTCTTCAGCAAGGGCGCCCACGCGGCGGCCTACAGCGGCTTCGAGGGCGCCTCGGGCGACGGCGCGCCGCTGGCCGACTGGCTGCGCGAGCGCGGGGTGACCGAGGTCGACGTGGTGGGCATCGCCACCGACCACTGCGTGCGCGCGACGGCGCTCGACGCGGCGGCCAACGGCCTGGCCGTGCGGGTGCTGCTCGACCTCACCGCGGGCGTCTCCCCGGCGACCACGCAGTCGGCCATGGCCCAGATGGAGGCCGCGGGCGTCACGCTGGAGGGCACGCCCAAGGCGGGCTGACCGGCCCCGCCCGGGGACGACCCGCGGTTGTGCCGCGACCGAGCCTGATCACGGACGGTACACAGTGCGCAACCCTGCGGTCATGTGATATTCAAGGATGACCTGACCTCTCCGCAGTCGAAGTAGTACGTAGAGTCATATCTCTTCATCCTGTGCGAGGTTCCTCATGCTTGCCATCTCCCTGGGCGTGGCCTGGCTGCTGCTCGCCCCTCTCGCCCTCTGGGTGCTCGTCAAGGGCCGTCCGGGGGCGCGGGTGGGGGCGGTCGTGACGCTGGCGTTGCTGGAGGTCGCGACGGTCGCGATGGGCGACGTGCCCTCCGGCCGCGGCCCCGCCGTCGTGGCCCACGACATGCCGCCGGTGCCCGCGCTGCCCGCCTGCGACGAGCGCACCCCGATCCCCCAGTGGGCCAGGGTGGGCCGGCAGCTCGTGCTGTCGTGGTCGGCGGCGCCGCGCGAGTGCGCGACGGCCAAGGTGATCGCCCGTCCCGAGGGCCGCCGGCTGCTGGTGTGGGTGCACGAGGGGCCGCTGAGCGGCGACCATCAGGGCGTGCGCACCCTCCCCGTCCGCGTCAAGGACGGCCGGGCCGCGCTGACCGTCCCGCTGCCGGGCAAGGAGCGCTACATCCCGGTGGACGGCCGCTCCGGCAGGAGGATCCCGGCCCCCGCCGGCCTCTAGAGCGCCCTAGAGGGTCGCCACGGCCAGCCGCAGGGCGTCGTCGAACCGGGCGAACACCTCGAACGCGTGCCGCAGCCCCGTGATCGACAACACCCGCGCCATCACCCCGTGCACCCCCGCGAGCAGCAGCCTGGTGCCCCTCGACTCGCACCGCTGCATGACCTCGACGAGCTCGTTCATGCCCATCGAGTCGCAGAAGGCGACCGCGCCGAGGTCGAGGATCAGGAACGGCTCGGCCGGAAGCTCCCACACGCGCCGCAGGTGCTCGCGCAGGATCGGGATCGCGTGGACGTCGAGCTCGCCTTCGAGCCGGATGATGACGGCGTTTCGGGAGAGGCCGGAAGCGACGATGAGGGTCGGCCTGCCGGGGGCCTCAGACGACATGGGCGAGATCCTTCTTGTGTCCCAAGACGGCCAAGAAGGTTGTTGCCGTTCTGGCCGGCCTTCTAACGGAAGGTCACTGCTCTGTGTCCAAATGTGCAGGGTCCCCTGCCTGACCCGCGCCGGGCCCCTTCGCCGGTTCGCGGGGGACCGGCGAAGGGGCGCGGCTAGCGCCGCTGGGTGGCCCAGCGGCGGATGGCGTCGATGCGCTCCTGGATCTGCTCGGCCGTGGCCTGCGCGATCGGCGGGCCGCCGCACGTGCGGCGCAGCTCGGCGTGGATGACGCCGTGGGGCTGGCCCGTGCGGTGGTTCCAGGCGCCGACCAGGCCGTTGAGCTCGCGCCTGAGCTCGGCGATCTGCTCGTGCGGGGCGAGCGTCTCCTTGGGCTGCTCGGCCGGCCCCTGCTTGCGCCTGGCGGCCTGCTGGTCGGACTGGCGCTTGCGGAGCAGGGTGGCCACCTGGTCGGGCTCCAGGAGGCCGGGCAGGCCGAGGAAGTCCTCCTCCTCGGCCGAGCCGATCTCCGCGCCGGTGCCGAACTCGCCGCCGTCGAAGAGCACGCGGTCGAAGGTGGCCGAGGTCTCCATCGTCTCGAACGGCAGCTCGTCGCCCAGGACGTCGGGGTTGTCCTTCTGCCGGTTGGCCTGCTCCAGCAGGCTGTCGTCGAGGCCGTCCTCCGGAGGCTTCTTGTTGAGCACGTGGTCGCGCTCGACCTCCATCTCGTTGGCCAGCCCCATGAGGGTGGGCACCGAGGGGAGGAAGACCGAGGCGGTCTCGCCGCGCTTGCGGGCGCGCACGAACCGGCCCACGGCCTGGGCGAAGAAGAGCGGGGTGGAAGTCGAGGTGGCGTAGACGCCCACGCACAGGCGCGGGATGTCGACCCCCTCGGAGACCATGCGGACGGCCACCAGCCACCGGTCGTGGGAGGCGGCGAACTGCTTGATCTTCTTGGACGCCCCCGGGTCGTCGGACAGGACCACCGTCGCGCCCTCGCCGGTGATGTTGCGCAGGTGGCGGGCGTAGGCGCGGGCGGTCTCGTGGTCGGTGGCGATCACCAGGCCGCCCGCGTCGGGCACGCCCCGGCGGACCTCGGTCAGGCGGCGGTCGGCGGCCTGCATGACCTGGCGGATCCAGTCGCCCTTGGGGTCGAGCGCGGCCCGCCACGCCTGGGACAGCTGATCCTTGGTGAGCGGGGTGCCGAGCGTCGCGGCGATCTCGTCGCCCGCGCGGGTGCGCCACTTCATCTCGCCCGAGTAGGCCAGGAAGATCACCGGACGGACGACGCCGTCGTCGAGCGCGGGGCCGTAGCCGTAGGAGAAGTCGGAGACGCTGCGCTTGACGCCCTCGGCGTCCTCCTCGTAGCCGACGAACGGGATCGGGTTGTCGTCGGACCTGAACGGCGTGCCGGTGAGCTGGAGCCGGCGGGTGGCGGGCTCGAACGCCTCGCGCACGCCGTCGCCCCACGACTTGGCGTCGCCCGCGTGGTGGATCTCGTCGAAGATGACCAGCGTCTTGCGGGCCTCGGTGCGCGCGCGGTGGAGCGCGGGGTGCATCGCGACCTGCGCGTAGGTCACCGCCACCCCGGTGTAGTCGCGCGAGGTGGTGCCCTGGCTGTTCTTGAACTCCGGGTCGATGCCGATGCCGACCCGGGCGGCGGCGTCGGCCCACTGGCGCTTGAGGTGCTCGGTGGGCGTGACGATGGTGACGGCCCTGATCACCCCGTTGGCCAGCAGCTCGCTGGCGATGCGCAGGGCGTAGGTCGTCTTGCCCGCGCCGGGGGTGGCCACGGTGAGGAAGTCACGCGGCTCGCGCCTGAAGTACAGGTCGAACGCCTGCTGCTGCCAGGCGCGCAGTTTGGGCGCGGTGCCCCACGCGGCGCGGTCTGGATAGGAAGGCGAAAGGTGGGACGCGGCGAAGGTGCTCACCGCATCACCTCTGGGGTTCGTGTGCTTCGCTCTCTCACAGTGACCCAAGAGTAATCGGGCTCACCGACAAGACGTGCCGTGCACCGAGGATTCTGGCCAAGGTCTTCCCTACGTGCTATGTGGCTTATCTGAAGCTCGTCATCACCGCGTCGAGCGCCTGTCTGCCGGTGGCCGCCTCGGGCTGGAGCAGGCCGACGAGCAGCACGGCGCGGCCCGCGCGAGTGAGAAGCATCACGCGCAGGAACGCGGGCCGGTTGACGACGTCCTGGTACTCGGCGCGCAGGGCACGGGTGTGTCCCTGCGGGATGTCGCGGTCGTCGACGACCGTGACCTTGTCGCCCTTGAGCAGCAGCCTGGAGTACAGCTCGGCGGCCTCCCCCGCGGCCTTCCTGGCGTTCGGCACGGGCTCGGCGACCCGCCTGGCCATGACCAGCGCGCCGTTGCCGTCCCTGGCGACCGAGGTGAAGCCGGTGACGGGCGGGACCGTCCCGGCGCTCCAGCCGGGCGGCAGCCGCAGCGTCACGCCGGCCACGGCGTCGCTCAGCCGGTCGGGCGCCGGCGGCGGCGCGCCGAGCCGGGACGCCACCGCGCTCACCCCGGCGACCAGCCCCGCCGCCGCCACCAGGGCGACCAGGACGCCCGCCGGACGCCGTCCGCGCCGCGGCGCCTGCTCCAGCGGCCCGGGGTCGGCGGGGGTGCCGTAGAGGCGGGCCGAGGGCGGCAGCGGCTCGGAGGGGGTGGCGTGGCGGCGGGCCGAGGGCGGCAGCGGGTCGGCGGCCGGCGGGACGGGCGGGACGGTCCTGCGGATCCGCGGGTTCCACGCCGGCCGCTCGTACGGGTCGCGCCCCCGGCGCGGCGGCCAGGGGGCCTCCTCGTCGTCGGCGCTGCCGTCGTCGAGGTCGTCGTCGCTGTCGGGGTCGTCCGGGAAGTCCGCGTCCTGGGGAGGAGTGCGGCGGTGCCGGGGCCCGGAAGCGGGGGGCCAGACCCGGTGATCATCCTCCATGACACCTCCTCGTCCCGTTGTCCTATCACTCCTCGGGACGAAGATCTGGCGATCCGTGATCGTTGTGGCGGGAGGGGCAGAATCACACGATCAGCGGGTGCGGGCGGCCAGGAACGTGGCGGCCAGCCCGATGAGCGCCATGAGGACCGAGATCACCACGAACCCGGTGGCGATCTGCCCGGAGCCGTGCCCGATGAAGTTGATCACCGCGCCGCCCAGGCCGACGGTCAGGGCCGAGCCCAGCATGTCGGTGACCGACAGCGCGGCGGAGTTGGCGCCCTGCTCGCTGACCGGCGACTGCCTGAGCGCGGTGACGCTGACCGTGGTCATGCCGAGGCCCATGCCGAACCCGGCCGCGATCCAGGCCGGCACCGCGATCCAGCCGCTCACCGCGGGCAGCGCCGCGAACAGCGCGATCACGATCCCGGCCGTGACGCACACCGCCCCGAGCCTGATCCGCCGGTGCGGCTCGGCGGTCCGCCTGCTCTGCAGGAACGAGCCCGCCGACCAGCCGAGCGCGCCCGTGGTCAGCGCGATCCCGGCGGCCCTGGCGTCGAAGAGCTTGACCGACGTGAGCACCAGCGGGATGAAGGAGTTCACCCCGAAGAAGGCGGCCGAGAAGAACCCGCGCAGCAGCACAGTCGTGGGCAGCCCGCGGCCGAACCGCAGCGCGCCCGGCGGCAGCAGCCGGTAGAGGCCGTAGACGAGGAAGCACAGCCCGCCGAGCGTGGCGGCCGTGCCGATCACCGGCTGCTTGTGCAGCTCGTCCACGCCCCACAGCAGCACGCCCGCGCCGCCCGCGGCGGAGGTGGCGGCCAGCGTCATCGCCAGCGGCTGCGAACGCGGCCCGCGCGGGCTCTCGTCGGCCTCCCCCGGCGAGGCCATCCGGAGCGCGGGGACGAGCATCACCAGCGCGGGCACCACCAGCGGGATGATCCCGTAGAAGACGAAACGCCAGCCCCACTCCTTCGCGACGGCCCCCGCCACGGCCGGCCCGACCATCGAGGGCACGACCCAGGCGGCCGACAGCGCCGCGAAGACCTTGGGCCGCACGACCGCCGGGTAGACCCGCGCGATCATCACGTACAGCGCCACGATCGAGCAACCGGCCCCCAGCCCCTGGACGGCCCGCGCCACCAGGAACAGCTCCTTGGCGCCGGCCGCGCCGGCCAGCGCCATCCCGGCGACGAACAGCACCACCCCGACGAGGAACGGCAGCGGGTAGCCGCGCCGGTCCGACCAGAGCCCGGCGACCACGTTGGCGAACAGGCTGGCGATGAGGAAGGCCGAGAAGCTGATGCCGTAGAGGTTGAGCGCGTCGAGGTCCTGCGAGACCGCCGGCATGACGACGCCGACCGACATGCCCTCGAAGGCGATCAGGGTGACCACCAGAAGGATCCCCAAGGTGGCGGTGCGGTACTGGGGGCCGAGGATCGGAGGTGAGGTGTCGGGAGCGTCAATTGCCTTCGGTGCTGTCACCTGCACATCGTAATTGGCCTCAAACTACGCATCTGCGCTGCGTCGGTAGGCCGTCCACATCTCGTGCATGCGGTCGGCCTGGCCCCGGGTGAACTCCGACATGCAGCGGTCGTGGGTGTAGTCCATGTAGTTGCGCATCGGGTCCGAACCGGCGTGGGGGCAGGTGTCCTTGCCCTCGGGGCAGCCTTCGGTCGCGCGGGCCTCGGGGGCGGTGTCGGCGATGCCGTCGCCGGGTTCGTCGCAGCCGTTCTCGAAGGTGTGGAACAGGCCGAGCCAGTGGCCGATCTCGTGGACGCCGGTGTAGCCCTTGTCGTAGTTGGTCATCGGGCCGCCGGGCAGGCTGCGCCAGTCGATCACGACGCCGTCGAGGGCGGGGGCGCCGGCGTACCAGTAGGGGTAGCTGGCGAAGCCCAGCATGAGCTCGCTGAGCTGGGCGATGTAGAGGTTGAGCGTCTGGGCGCCGCCCTGGTGCAGGCGGGTCTTCATGTCCTTCTCGGCGCCGACGGGGTCGGTGAACCAGCCGGCGTTCTCCTTGACGGACACGGACTCCAGCCTGAAGCGCACGCCGGTGTCGACGCCTCCGTTGCGGCCGGCGTAGGCGGCGTTGAGCACGTCGATCTGGGCCTTGACCGCCTGCTCGGAGACCTTGCGGCGGCCGTCGGTGAGGACGACCACCCGGGTCGGCACGGTGATGCGCGCGGGCACGGTCACCCCGCGCAGCCGGACCTTCAGCTCGGCCATGACCTTGGCGACGTCCTCGGGGAGCGGCGAGCGCGGGCCGGTCGCCCTCGGCTCGCCCGGGGACAGGCCAGGTGTCGGACCAGGAGCCGGGCGCCCGGTCAGGCCCAGGGCCGGGCGCCCGGTCAGACGCTCGGTCAGGCGCGCGGCCGACGACGGGCAGCGCGACGTCGGCGTGGCGTCGAGCGGGGGCGGCGGGACGAGCCCGGCCGCCAGCAGGCATGCCAACGAGACGGCGGTCGCGCGCCGGGCCATGCAATCCCCCTGTGACGCTATGGGCTGGTCAGATTACCGACCGTAGCCTTACCCGAGGGGATTGGGCTTCAGCAACACTCACTGCTTCTTGTCGTCGCCCCCGTCGCCACCCGACGGGAGACCTTCGTAGATCTCCTTGCACTCCGGGCAGACCGGGTATTTCTTCGGGTCCCGGCTGGGCACCCAGATCTTGCCGCACAGGGCGCGGATGGGTGTGCCCGTCACCATGCTCTCGGTGATCTTGTGCTTGTCCGCGTAGTGGGCGAAGCGCTCGTGGTCGCCGTCACCGTGCGAGGTGCGCGGCGTGGTCTCCTGCTCTGGGAGGATCTTCGTACTCACCCCATCGAGTTTATGCCCGCCGGCGAGCGGTCCCGCGTTCCGCGCCGGCGTGGCAGCGCGGCGAGCCCGGGAAGCCAGCCGAGCACGATTCCCCAGATCAGCCCCACGGCCAGGCCGCCGCCGAGATAGCCCAGATAGGCGCCGATCCCGGCCTGCGCGACCGTGGCGAGCAGCGCCGCGCGCAGCAGGTTCACCGCGACCGCGGCGACGAGGAACCTGCCCCAGGTGCGCCAGAAGCCGCCGCGCGTGGCCGCGACCGCGCCGACCAGGGCGAGCGCCAGGACCGTGTCGGCGAGCGTGAGCAGCCACGTCGTCTCGCCGAGGGGGACGACCCGCAGGCCCGGCAGCGCGTACGGGGCCCCGACCGCGGACGGCACGGCCAGGTAGCCGACCCGCGTGACCAGGGTCGAGCCGAACAGACCGAACCCCAGGACGATCGAGAAGGCGACGATCGCCGGCAGGCTATTGCGAACAAGGCTCATGTTCGGCAGGCTAGCCGCGTCCATGATTCTGATGGAAGACCCCATTTCCCGGCATCCGCGGAGATCAGATGAAGCGTGCCAGGTTGCTCGCGACGGCAGCCGTGCTCGTCCTGCTGGCCGGAGGCGCCGTCGCCGCCGCGACCAGGGACGCTCCCCCCTCCACGCCCCGCTATGTCACCGACGACCGGGGACGGGCGCTGATCCTGCACGGCTTCAACACGGCGGGCAGCGCCAAGGGCGCCCCCGACGCCCTGCCCGAGCTGACCCCGGACGACATCGACCGCGAGTACCGGGACATGGGCACGAATTTCGTGCGGTTCCTCATCCAGTGGCGGGCCGTGGAGCCCTCCCCCGGCACCTATGACACGAAATATCTGGACAAGGTGGCTGAGCGGGTGCGGTGGTACTCCGACCGCGGCTACCAGGTCATGCTCGACATGCACCAGGACCTGTGGGGCAACGGCATCACCCCCACCGGCGTCGCCGGCAACGGCGCGCCCGGCTGGGCCACCCACACCGACGGCCTGCCGGTGGCCACCGACCACTTCACCTGGGAGATGTACTACCTGGAGCCCGGCGTCATCCGGGCCTTCGACCACTTCTGGAACACCACCGGCGAGCACCCCGAGCTGATGGACCACTACGCCAGGGCGTGGGCGGCGGTCGCGGCCCGCTTCAAGGACGTGCCGGGCGTCCTCGGGTACGACCTGATGAACGAGCCGTGGGGCGGCTCGGTCCAGGGCGCGGCGTTCGAGACCGGCCCCCTGGCCACCCTCTACCGCAAGAGCATCGACCGGATCAGGGCGGTCGACCAGGACAGCTGGATCTTCCTGGAGCCGCAGGCCGTGGGCGTCAACTGGGGGCTGCCGTCGTCGCTGCCGCGCTTCGACGACCCGCGCGGCGGGCCGCCGCGCATCGCCTTCGCCCCGCACGTCTACCCGCTGCCGCTGGACCTCGGGGACGACTACGCCGCGGGCTCCAAGGAGTGGACCGACCGCACGCTGGGCTGGTGGCGCGACAACGTCGCACGGACGGCCGAGCGTATGAAGGCGCCCGTCCTGCTGGGCGAGTTCGGGCTGGACATGACCCGGCCCGGCGCGTCCGACCTGGTGCGGAAGGTCCAGGGGGTGAGCGACGAGGTGGGCACCGGCATGGCCTACTGGTCGCGGGACGCCGACGCGTGGGGGCCGTACGACGTGAAGGGCAAGGCCACCGCGTTGCCGGGCGCGTACGTCCGGGCGTACCCGAGGGCGATCGGCGGCGTCCCGGTCAGCGTCACGTACGGCGAGAACCGCCTCCAGGTGACCTTCGACGCCAACGAGACCGGCCCCACCGAGATCTACCTGCCCGAACGCGGCTTCCCGAACGGCGCCCGGGTGGACGGCGGCACCGCCGCCTGGAACGCCGCCCGGCGCATCCTGACGGTCACCACCAAGACCTCGGGCCGCGTCGTCCTGACCGTCACCCCCGCATGACCGGGCCCGGACAATTCGTCACCCCCGCACACGCGGGCCCGGACAGCGGAACGGCCCCCGCCACGCTTGGGCGGGGGCCGTTCCGGCGGGACGCGGTCAGCCCATGTGGACCGGCGCGCCCTCGCTCTTCCGCCCGGCCTTGACGAACAGCGTCAGCAGGGCCGTCAGCACCGCGACACCGGTGCTGACCAGGAAGGCGAGGTGCATGCCGTCCATGAACGAGTGGTGCACGGCGTCGGTGACCACCTGCGGCAGCCCGGGAGGCGCCGCGCCGAACGCGGCGGCCTTCTCCAGCAGCGGGAGCTGCGCGGGCGGGATCGCCTGCGCCGCCGGGCCGAGGTAGCCGGGCAGGGTGTCGGCGATCTCGCCGGCCATCACGGCGCCCAGGATCGCGGTGCCGAGCGCGCCGCCGACCTGCATGGCCGACTGCTGCACGCCACCCGCGACGCCGCTCAGCTCGACCGGCGCGTTGCCCACGATGATCTCGGTCGCGCCGACGAACACCGGCGAGAGACCGAAGGCCAGCAGCACGAACGGCAGGCCGCTCTCGATGAACGAGGCGTCGATGCTGAGACGCGACATGAGGAACATCGAGCACGCGGTGATCAGCAGACCGGCGGCCATCGTGATCTTCGGCCCGAGCTTGCCGATCGCCATGCCGGCCAGCGGCGAGGCCACGATCATGCCCGCGCTCATCGGCAACATGCGCAGACCGGCCTCCAGCGGGGTCAGGCCGTGCACGCCCTGGAAGAAGAAGCCCAGGAAGAACATCGCGCCGAACATGGCGAACGCGACCATCATCATCAGCAGGGTGCCGATCGAGATCGAGGCGTTCTTGAACAGCGACAGCGGCACGAGCGGCTGCTTGGCCCTGCTCTGCCAGAAGATGAACCCGGCGATGAGCACCACGAACGCGCCGATGAAGGTCAGCGTCGTCGAGTCGCCCCAGCCCCACTCGGGGGCCTTGATGATCGTCCAGACCAGCGAGAACATCGCGCCGGACAGCAGCAGCACGCCGAGCCAGTCGATCCTGGCGAACGTCTGGACGCGGTTCTCCTTGATCAGGAAGATGCCCATGATCAGCGCGACGATGCCCACCGGGGCGTTGATGAAGAAGACCGACTCCCAGCTCACCTTCTCCACCAGCACGCCGCCCACGATCGGGCCGGCGGCGCTGGACAGGCCGATGATCGCACCCCAGGCCCCCATGGCCTGGTTCAGCTTCTCACCGGGGAAGGCGCCGCGCAGCAGGGCCAGGGCGGCCGGCTGGAGCAGCGCGCCGAAGAGGCCCTGCAGCACCCGAAGGCCGATCAGCGCGCCGACCGGCGAAATGCCGGGAACGATGTCGGCCAGTTCCTGGCTGAGACCGATGCCGACCGAGGACAGAGCGAAGCCGGTCACGCCGATCAGGAAGACGCGCTTGTGCCCGAACAGGTCGCCGAGCTTGCCCGCCGTGATCAGGAACACCGCCAGCGCGAGCAGGTAACCGCTGGTCACCCACTGCAGGTCGGACAGCGACGCCTTCAACTCCACCTGGATGACGGGGTTGGCGATGCCCACCACCGTGCCGTCCAGCATCACCATGATGACGCCGAGGCTGACCGCCAGCAGCACCAGCCACGGGTTTCCGCCACCTGTCCCCGTCTTACCGAGGCCGGGCGACGACGGTTCGACGACCGCCTTCGCGTTAGCCATAAGGTCCCCCTCAGTCACATACCGCTCAACTGCGGCATAGGTCTCGTAAGCCTCAGGTAGGGTATGTCAGGCGATGACTTATGACAAACGATTTTAAAAAGACGCTGCATGACTTCTGGCACACTGTGACAGAAAGGTGGCGAAGGGGTGTCCGCTGTGGGTCTACGGGAACGCAAGAAGGAGAAGACGCGCCTCGCGCTCCTCGACGCGGCGCTCGACCTGTTCCTCGAACAAGGATACGAGTCCACCACGATCGAGCAGATAGCGGGGGTCGTCGAAGTCTCTCCCCGCACCTTCTTCCGCTACTTCACCAGCAAGGACCATCTCGTGCTGTGGTTCCACGACCACGGCGAGGAGATCCTGCTGGAGGAGTTCGCCGCTCGTCCCGCGGACGAGCCCCCGTTCACGTCGCTCATGCACGGCCTGCGGGCCATGGTGGACGACATGCAGGGGTCAACGCCGGAGGACACCGAGAGGTTCCTGAAGCTGCGGCAACTATTCGATAAATATCCACATCTGGTGGGACAGTCGGTGGCCCGGGGCGCCGTCACGGAGATGCGGCTGGCCGAGGCCGTCGCCGCCCGCAGGGGCGTCGCCCCCGAGGACGATCAGCTGACGTACCTGATCGTGGCGTTCGCGATGTCCACCATGCGCATCGGCTTCGAGTGCCCCCGCAGGGAGACCACCATGCCGGAGATCGTCTCGCGCATCTCCGAGGCGGTCGCGCTGGCCGAGGCGTCGCTGCGGCCGGGCTGGGACACCCGCCCGGCGGCCTAGTTCATCGTGGGGTCGTCGGGGCAGGTCGCCACGAAGGCCAGCTCGCCCGGCTGGCGGCGCAGCACGTGCCGCCAGAGCGAGCCGGGGTCGCCGTGGAAGGTGTCGCCGGCCTCGGAGTCGACGACGTACCAGGCGCCCTCGGCGATCTCGCTCTCCAGCTGGCCGGAGGTCCAGCCGGCGTACCCGGCGAAGATCCGCATCTGCGCGATCTCGCCCTGGAGGATCTCGGGGGGCGCGTCGAGGTCGACCGTGCCCAGGCGGGAGACGGCCGGGGTGCCCGCGTGCAGCCTGCGCCAGCCGAGCGGCTCCTCCCCGCTCGGGACCGCCGCGAGGGCGAGGGCGCTGTCGGTCTGCACGGGGCCGCCCTCGAACAGCACCGGCGGCCCGGTCACCAGCGGGTCCCAGACCGGCAGCACCTGTGTGACGGAGATGTCGCTCGGCCGGTTGAGCACCACGCCGAGCGTGCCGCCGTCGTGGTCGTGTTCCAGGATGAGCACGACGCTACGCCGGAAGTTGGGGTCGTCAAGAAGCGGCGTCGCCACCAACAAACCGCCGACGTAGATCGCTTCCGCCATACCTCCATCATGATGGGTGTGACGGGCTTCCGCTCCTCCGGCTCGGCCATGTTACTTTCTGTGCACTTATGGGCACGATCTGTGGCAAAGATCACGCTTGCGGGGCTCGGGAGGAGCACATGCGCATCGGTACACGCCTCGTCCTGGCCGCCCTTCCCGTGGGCGCGGCCCTGCTGCTTCCGTCGTCCGCGCAGGCGTGGCCACTGCCGGACCGGGGTGATCCGTTCACGATGACGACCGACCGGCTCGCGTGCGGTTCGGGGTCCGTACGGGTCACGCTGCGCAACCAGACGCCCCAGCTCGCCCGGTTCGACCTGCGGGTGGACGCGAGGAGCGTGGCGACCGGCTCGATCCCGGCCCGCAAGCAGGTGGTCAGGACGGTCCGCATCGACCGGGGCACCACCCGCGAGATCGAGGCGTTCTCGGTCACCGACACCCATCCCGACACGCTGATCGACTCCACCCGGGTGCGCAACGACTGCACCTGGGGGCGGGAGCGGCGGCACAGCCGGCTGCCGTACACCGGGCCGCCGTCCGACCTGTGGGGCAAGCTGGCCACGGCGGCCGGGCTCGTGGTGATGGGCGGGATCATGTGGTGGTACGGCTCCGTCTGGCCCCGTTCGGTGCCCGACGGCCCGCTGTGACCCCGCCCGTGACCCCGCCCGTGACCCCGCCCGTGACCTCGCCCGTGACCCCGCCCGCGCGGGAGGCCCCGTCGTGCCGCGTCAGGCCTCCCGCGCGACGAACGCGCCGGCCCGCGCCGCGGCCAGCGTGCGCAGCGCCGCGTCGCGGGCGACCGCCAGGTCCACCGGTTCCTTGGTGACCAGCAGGCGGTAGTAGAGCGGCGCGGAGATCGCCCGGATCACCTCCATGCCGTCGGTGCCCTCGGGCAGCTCACCCCGTTTCACCGCGAGGTCGACGACCTTGGCCCACTCCTCGATGCGCCGCAGGTAGAACGCCCGCAACGCCTGGACGGCCTGCGCGTCGGAGGTGCCCGCCGCGATCACCGCCTGGAACGTGGCCCCGAGCCGGTGGTCGGTGACCGCGCCCACGACGGCCACGGCGTTGGCCAGCAGGTCGCCCTCGATGGATCCCGTGTCGGCGTGCGGTGACGACTGCTCGGCCAGCTCGGTCATCAGGTCCGTCACCAGCCCGGCCCTGCTGCCCCAGCGCCGGTAGACCGTGGTCTTGCCCACGCCGGCCCTGGCCGCCACCTGGTCCATGGTCAGCCCATGGAAACCGTGCTCGACCAGCTCGTCCTGAGTGGCCTCCAGCACGGCCGCGCGCACGCGCGCGGTGCGGCCCCCTGGCCGCACAGTCCCCGCCAAACGGGACTCTTGTTCCATTAATGCCCCTCTCGTGCTATCGTCGTGCCGCATCTTAACGGAACTAGTGTCCCATTAGGGGGATGGCATGACCGTGCTCGCCGATCGGCCCCGATCCGATCGCATGACGTCCGCGCAGCGGCTGGTTCTGGTGCTCCTGCTGGGGTCCCAGTTCATGCTCGCCGTGGACTTCTCCATTCTGAACGTGGCGCTGCCGGTGATCGGTTCAGGTCTCGGCTTCGCGCTGTCCGACCTCCAGTGGGTGGCCACGGCGTTCGCGCTGGCCGCCGCCGGGTTCACGTTGCTGTTCGGCAGGATCGCCGACCTGTTCGGGCGGCGCCGGCTGTTCCTGGCCGGCATGGTGCTGCTCGGCGTCTCCTCGCTGGCCGGCGGCCTGGCCGTCTCACCCGGCATGCTGCTGGTCGCCCGGGTCGTCCAGGGCCTGGCCACGGCCGTCGTCACGCCCGCCGGGCTCGCGCTGCTCACCACGTCGTTCCCCGAGGGGCCGCTGCGGGCCAGGGCGCTCGGCCTGAACGGCGCGCTGATGTCGGCCGGGTTCACCTCGGGCGCGATCCTGGGCGGGCTGCTGACCGAGCTGCTGAGCTGGCGGTGGGCGTTCTTCGTCAACGTGCCCGTAGCGCTGGCCGTGGTCGTCGCCGCGCCCGTGGTGCTGAAGGAGAGCCGTCCCGCCGAGCGGCCCAGGATGGACCTGCCCGGCGCGGTGACCGTGACCGCCGGCCTGCTCGCGCTGGTCTTCGGCCTGACCAGGGCCGGCGAGCACGGCTTCGCCGACGCCCTCGGCCTCGGCGCGCTGGCCGTCGGCGGCGCCCTGCTCGTCGCCTTCTGGTACGTCGAGCGCCGCGCCGCCGCGCCCCTGGTGCCCGTCTCGATCCTGGCCAGGCCCAACGTCACGTGGGGCAACCTGGCCGGGCTGATCGCCTTCGCCACCGAGACGTCCCTCGTCTTCCTCATGACCCTCTACCTGCAGAAGGTGCTCGGCTACTCGGCCCTGGCGACCGGGCTGGCGTTCGGGGTGCTGGGGCTCGGCACCGTGCTCGGCGGCGTGCTCGCGCCCCGGGTCCTCGGCCGGCTCGGCAGGGGCCGGGCGCTGGCGGCCGGGTTCGGGCTCCAGGCCGTCGCGACGGCGTCGCTGGCGCTGCTCGGCGCCGGGCCCGGCTGGATCTGGCTGCTGCTGGCGGCCACGTTCGCGGGCGGGATCGGGAACATGGTGGCGATCGTCGGGTTCATGGTGACGGCCACGTCCGGCCTGCCGGACTCCGAGCAGGGCCTGGCCACCGGCCTGGCGACGATGACGCAGCAGGTCGGCATCACCATGGGCATCCCCGTCATGAGCGCCGTGGCCACGGCCGCGATGGGCACCGTGCTCCAGGGCGTGATCGTGGCGGTGCTCGTCAACGCCGCACTGACGGTCGGCGGAGTGCTGATTTCCCGCAAGCGTTCGGCAATGTCGAACTGATCTGCGCTAGGGTGGCCGCCGTGGGAGAGACGATTCAATCGGTGGAACGGGCGGCCGCGATCCTGCGGCTGCTCGCATCCGGCCCCCGCCAGCTCGGCGTGGCAGAGCTGGCCAGGGCGCTGGGCCTGCCCAAGGGCACGCTCCACGGCATCCTGCGCACGCTGGTCCGGGTCGGCTTCGTCGAGCAGGACGCCGCCACCGGCAAGTACCGGCTCGGGGCCACGCTGCTCCACCTGGGCAGCAGCTACCTCGACGTCAACGAGCTGCGCACCCGCTCGATCAACTGGGCCGACGCCCTGGCCGGGCGGAGCAGGGAGAGCGCCTGGATCGGCACCCTGCACGAGGGGCACGTGCTGGTGATCCACCACGTGTTCCGCCCCGACGACAGCATGCAGACCCTCCAGGTCGGCACCTACCTGCCGACGCACGCCAGCGCGCTCGGCAAGGTGCTGCTCGCCTACGACCCGTACGGCGAGTCGCTCGCGGCCCCGCCGCTGCCGGCCTACACCGACCGCACGCTGGTCGACGCCGCCAAGCTGGAGGAGGAGCTGGAGCAGGTCCGGGCCAGGGGGTGGGCGGCCGAGATGGAGGAGCTCACCGAGGGCGAGGTCGCCATCGCCGCCCCGATCAAGGACCCGCGCGGCCTCGTGGTGGGCGCCATCGGCATCCGCGGCGCGGTCGAACGGCTGACCGCCGACGGCGCCCTGACCATGGAGTACGTCTCCTACGTCCGCGACGCCGCCCGCGCGATCACCCGCGATCTGGCCAGATGACCGGTTGAACAACACCGGGGCGAACACGTAACATCGCTCACATCGTTCGACAATGTCGAACCCCGACTCCCAAGCGAGGAACCTCGTGCCTCGACCGCACTACATCGCCGCCATCGACCAGGGCACCACGTCCAGCCGGTGCATCGTCTTCGACCAGGCCGGCAACATCGTCACCGTCGCCCAGCGCGAGCACCGCCAGATCTTCCCCAAGCCCGGCTGGGTCGAGCACGACGCCGAGGAGATCTGGCAGTCGGTCCGGACCGTCATGGCCGAGGCCACCGAGGGGCTCGACATCGCCGCGCTGGGCATCACCAACCAGCGGGAGACCACCGTCCTGTGGGACCGGGAGACCGGGCGTCCCGTCTGCCCCGCGGTCGTGTGGCAGGACACCAGGACCGACGCGCTCACCCGCGCGCTCGCCGAGCACGAGGGGCTGTTCAAGGAGAAGGCCGGCCTGCCGCTGACCACGTACTTCTCCGGGCCGAAGATCCGCTGGCTGCTCGACGCGTACGGCCTGCGCGAGCGGGCCGAGCGCGGCGAGGTGCTGTTCGGCACGATGGACAGCTGGCTGCTGTGGAACCTGACCGGCCGCCACCTGACCGACGTGACCAACGCCAGCCGCACGATGCTGATGAACATCCACACACTGAGCTGGGACGACGACCTGCTCGCCGCCCTCGGCGTGCCGCGCGCGATGCTGCCGGAGATCCGCCCGTCCGCCGAGGTCTACGGCCACACCGCGGCCGGCGTGCCGGTGGCCTCCGCGCTCGGCGACCAGCAGGCCGCGCTGTTCGGCCAGACCTGCTTCGAGCCCGGCGAGACCAAGAGCACCTACGGCTCGGGCAGCTTCCTGCTGATGAACACCGGCCAGGAGCCCGTCGTCTCCCGGCACGGCCTGCTGACCACCGTCGGCTACCAGATCGGCGACGGCCCGGCCACGTACGCCCTGGAAGGCGCGATCGCCGTCACCGGCTCGCTGGTGCAGTGGCTGCGCGACAACCTGGGCCTGATCTCCAGCGCCGCCGAGATCGAGACGCTGGCCAAGACCGTCGACGACAACGGCGGCTGCTACTTCGTCCCGGCCTTCTCGGGGCTGTTCGCGCCCCACTGGCGTTCCGACGCCCGCGGCGTGATCGCCGGGCTGACCGGGTTCGTCACCAAAGGCCACATCGCGCGGGCCGTCCTGGAGGCCACCGCCTGGCAGACCCGCGAGGTCGTCGACGCGATGAACGCCGACTCCGGCCTCGACCTGACCACGCTGCGCGCCGACGGCGGCATGACCGCCGACAACCTGCTCATGCAGACGCTGGCCGACGTGCTGGCCGTCCCCGTGATCAGGCCGATGGTCGCCGAGACCACCGCGCTCGGCGCCGCGTACGCCGCCGGCCTGGCCACCGGCTACTGGCCCGACCTCGACAGCCTGCGCGCCAACTGGCACAAGGCGTCGGAGTGGCGGCCGGAGATCGACGAACAGGTCCGCGCGCGGGAGTACCGCAATTGGAAGAAGGCCGTGGCCCGCACCCTCGACTGGGTCGAACAGTAGGACTGGAGCACGTCATGAACATCGCCATCGGCGCCGACCGGGCCGAGGTCCGGCACGAGCTCTCGCGCGCCACGTACGACCTGCTGGTGATCGGCGGCGGCATCCTCGGCACCTCCGTCACCTGGATGGCCGCGCAGGCCGGGCTGCGGGTGGCGATGGTCGAGGCGGGCGACTTCGCCGGGGCCACCTCCAGCGCGTCCTCCAAGCTGGTCCACGGCGGCCTGCGCTACCTGCAGACCGGCAACGTCAAGCTGGTCGCCGAGAACCACCGCGAACGCCGCGCCCTGGCCGCCGACATCGCGCCCCACCTGGTCAAACCGCTCAGCTTCCTGGTGCCGATCTACAAGGGCGGCCCGCACGGCGCGGCCAAGCTCGGCGCCGGCGTCTTCCTGTACTCCGCGCTGTCGGTGTTCGGCGACGGCATGGGCAAGGTCATCACGCCGCACCAGGCCATGACCCGCGTCCCCGCGCTGCGCAGCGAGGGCCTGCGCGCCGCCGCCGTCTACGGCGACCACCAGATGAACGACAGCCGCGTGGCCGTCATGACCGTGCGCGCGGCCGTCGACGCGGGGGCGGTCGTGCTCAACCACGCCGAGGTCGTCGGACTGCGCAAATCGGGCGCCAACGTGACCGGGGCCGAGCTGCGCGACCGCCTCGACGGCACCGAGTTCGGGGTGGACGCCCGGCTCGTCCTCAACGCCACCGGCCCGTGGGTGGACCACCTGCGCCGGATGGAGGACCCGCACGCCGCGCCGAGCATCAGGCTCTCCAAGGGCGCCCACCTGGTCATGCGCCGCCACGACCCGTGGAAGGCCGCGCTCACCACGCCGATCGACAAGTACCGGGTCTCCTTCGCCATCCCGTGGGAGGACCACCTGCTGCTCGGCACCACCGACGAGGCCTACGAGGGCGACCCTGCCGACGTGCGCGCCACCGACGCCGACATCGCCCAGATCCTCGACGAGGCCGGCCACGCCGTACGCGACTGCCAGCTCCGCCGCGAGGACATCACCTACGCCTTCGCCGGGCTGCGCGTGCTGCCCGGCGGCCCCGGGCAGGTGTCGGCCGCCAAGCGGGAGACCGTGGTGACCAGGGGCGCGGGCGGCATGTTGTCGGTCGCGGGCGGCAAGTGGACCACCTACCGGCACATCGGCAGGCACGTCCTGGAGACCCTCTCCCGCCTGCCGGGCCGGCCGCTCGGCGACGACCTGGCCGACATCCTGCCCGCCGTGCCGCTGCCCGGACTGGCCAGCCCGGACGCCGTCGCCATGCGCCTGTGGACCGAACGCGAGCCGGGCGCCCGCATGGACCCGCTGGTCGCCCGCAACCTGGCCACCCACTACGGCACGATCGCCTTCGACGTGGCCCGGCTCATCCGCGACGACCCCTCGCTCGGCGAGCGCATCCACCCCGACGGGCCCGACATCTGGGCCCAGGCCGTCTACGCCCGCGACCACGAGTGGGCGGCCACCGTCGACGACGTCGTGCGCCGCCGTACCACGCTCACCGTGCGCGGCCTCGACACGCCCGACGTCCGCACCCGCATCGAGCAGCTCCTCGCCTGATCGTCAACCGGGCCGCGGCGGCACCCCGCCGCCGCGGCTGCGACGAACGTCACCGCAGATCACAGGTTCGAAGCGGCCGGTACGGGGAATCCGAGATGTCGCATCTGTCGCCGCGGCCCCCCGGGCCACACCGACGGCGTCGGAGCGCCTACCGGCCGAACCCTCTTCTGCCGCCCCCATGGAGGTGACGTCATGTCCACCAAGTCCCGGCTGCACATCGCGATGGTGGCTCCCCCGAGGTTCGAGAACCCGCCCCGCTCGTACGGCGGTGTCAAGGTCATGATGGACGACCTCGCGCGGGCCCTGCTCAGACTGGGCCACCAGGTCACCCTGATCGGCGCGGGCCGGTCGGGCACTTCCCCCCACGTCCTGGCCGCCTACACCCAGCCGCCCTCCCACCCATTGGACGAACCCGCCCCTGGGGCGGCGGTCCCCGACGTCCGGCCGGAGGACCTGGACGTGGACGTCGTCCACGACCACTCCCCGGCGGGCTCGGTGACCGCCCTGAACCCCCGGATCCCGACGGTGACGACCGTCCACGGCCCGGCCTCGGGCGAGCAGGCCGAGCGCTACCGCCGGCTCGGCGACTCCGTCAGCCTGGTGTCCACCTCGACGTTCCAGCGCATGCAGGCCCCCGACCTCAACTGGCTGGGCACCGTGCACAACGGCGTGGACCTGAAGAGCTTCCCCTTCCGCGAGCGCAAGGAGGACTACGCGCTCTTCCTCGGCCGGTTCAGCCCGGACAAGGGCGCCCACCTGGCCATCGACGCCGCCCGGCGGGCCGGCCGGCGCATCGTGCTGGCCGGCCGGCTGACCGAGCCGTCCGAGCGGGAGTACTTCGACCGCCACATCCGCCCCCGGCTCGGCGACGACGCCGTCTATGTCGGCGAGGCCGACGGACCGCGCAAGCGCGAGCTGCTGGCCGACGCCCACTGCCTGCTCTTCCCCAGCCGCCGGGAGGAGGCGTTCGGCATGGTCATGATCGAGGCCATGGCGAGCGGCACCCCGGTGGTCGCGCTGCGCGGCGGCGCCGTGGGCGAGGTCCTCGTCGACGGCATCACCGGCTACGTCTGCGACGACCCCGCCGACCTGGCCGAGGCGGTCGAAGCCGCGGGCGGCCTGAACCCGGCCGACTGCCGCATGCACGTCAAGCGCAACTTCGACGCGCTCGGCATGGCCATGGGCTACGAGAAGATCTACGAACTGAGCATCCGCGACCGGCGTCCGGCGCCGTTCGCCGCCTGACCCGCGCGTCCCCGTGCGGCGGATCGCCGCCGCACGGGGTGTCGCCCCCGTCCCGGGGGAAGGGGGTAGGCATGCGCACTGCCATGAACGAGGCTCTGATCAGGCATTTCACCGACCTGCGCGACGGCGTCCACGGCGGCGTCACCGCGCGGGAGGACAAGGAACGCCTGTTCGCCACGGCGGTCGAGCTGCTCGACCCGGTGGCGCGGGCGACGCTGGACGAGTTCAACGCCGACCTGCTCCTCGGCACGGGGCAGGTGGTGGCCAGCGGGCTCACCAGGTCTCAGGAGGGCGGGCTCAACGCCATGTGGTCGCTCACCTGGCCGGAGCAGCGCGACAAGGACATCCTGCCGATCGCGATCGTGGCCCACTACGGCGCCGACTTCCACCACCCGCACCTGCGCGGCAACACGGTCGGGGACTGGCCGCTGAACGTCTTCGACCACTCGGACGCGGCCGGCCAGCTCACCACCCTGCGCGCCATCGCCGCCGCCGACGCCCACAACCTGGTCTTCCAGGAAAGCTACCGCCTCATCCCCGCCGTCACCCGGTAGCCATCCCCGCCCTCACGACTTCGAGCCTTCCGTCCTCACGGCCGCGAGCGTTCCGTCCTCACACCCACGAGCCTTCTGTCCTCACGGCCGTGAGCCTTTTTCCGTCTTTACGGCTTCGCGTGGTCAGGCCACCCGCCGTACTCCGGCTGGTGGCCTTCCAGGGCGTGCCCGCTGACCCTTCACCGGCGCGCCGCCGTGACGGTGCGCTCTGTGGGCCGCCTGGGTGCGGGGGCCGAGCCTGTCTGGAGCGGCCCCCGCGCCATCACGCCTCGGTGAAACCGCGGGCCCGGCCGCCGGCGCTCTCGCGGACCGCGGCGGCCACCGCCGTCGCCACGTCGGGGTGGAAGACGCTCGGCACGATGTAGTTGGGGCCCAGCTCCTCCGGGGTCACCACGGCCGCCAGCGCGCCCGCCGCGGCCAGCAGCATCTCCTGCGTCACCCCGCCGGCCTGCGCGTCGAGCAGCCCGCGGAACACGCCGGGGAAGGCCAGCACGTTGTTGATCTGGTTGGGGTAGTCGGAGCGGCCGGTCGCCACCACGGCGGCGTGCTCGCGCGCGTCGTCGGGCGAGACCTCGGGCTCGGGGTTGGCCAGCGCGAACACCACGGAGTCCTTGGCCATCGTCGCGATGTCGTCGCCGGTCAGGATGCCGGGCGCGGACACGCCCACGAACACGTCGGCGTCCTTGACCGCGCCGCGCAGGTCGCCCGCGTAGCCGTCGGCGTTGGTGTGCTCGGCGATCCAGCGCAGCGAGTCGTCGAGATCGTCGCGGCCCTTGTGCACGGCGCCCAGGTAGTCGCAGACGACCACGTTGCGGGCGCCGGCGGCCAGCAGCAGCCGCAGCACCGCGTTCCCGGCCGCGCCGGCGCCGGCCATCGTGATCCTGACGTTCTCGATGGACTTGTTCACCACGCGCAGCGCGTTGGTCAGCGCCGCCAGCACGCAGATCGCCGTGCCGTGCTGGTCGTCGTGGAAGACCGGGATGTCCAGCAGCTCGCGCAGCCGGCGCTCGACCTCGAAGCAGCGCGGCGCGCCGATGTCCTCCAGGTTGATGCCGCCGAACCCGGGCGCGATCAGCTGCACCGTGCGGACGATCTCGTCGACGTCCTGGGTGTCGAGGCAGATCGGCCAGGCGTCGATGCCCGCGAACCGCTTGAACAGGGCCGCCTTGCCCTCCATGACCGGCAGCGCGGCCTCCGGCCCGATGTTGCCCAGCCCCAGCACCGCCGACCCGTCGGTGACCACGGCCACCGAGTTACGCTTGATCGTCAGGCGCCGCGCGTCCTCCTTGTTCCTGGCGATGGCCATCGACACGCGCGCCACGCCCGGGGTGTAGGCCATGGACAGCTCGTCGCGGTTGCGCAGCGGCACCTTCGACTTCATCTCGATCTTGCCGCCGAGGTGCATGAGGAACGTGCGGTCGGAGACCTTGTGGATGACGACGCCCTCGACCGCCTCCAGCTGGTCGACGATGGCCTGCGCGTGGTCGGTGTCACGCGCGGCGCAGGTGACGTCGATGCGGAGCTTCTCGTGGCCCGCGTTGGTGACGTCGAGGGCGGTCACCACGCCGCCGGCCGACTCTACGGCGTGGGTGAGCTGGCTCACGGCCTTGCCGCCTGCGGGCACCTCGAGACGCACGGTTATGGAGTACGACACACTCGGGACGGTCGCCACGTCAATCGCTCCTTCGGGACTGACCAAGAAGTCATCCAAGGATAGGGGGCATCAGGTCAACCCAGTGCCGTCGCTGCGGTGACGATGAGATCGACACACGCGGGGACGGGAATCGTCGTGCTGTCGAGCACAAGGTGATAGTGGCACGGATCACCCGGATCCGCCCGGTAGAAGTGGCGGACGTAGGCCGTCCTGGCCCGGTCGTTGTCCTCGACGACGGCCCGCGCCTCCCGCTCGCTCGTGCCGCTCAGCGTGGCCGTCTGGCGGACCCGGCGCTGCAGCGGCGCGTCGAGCCTGACGTGCAGGGCGCCGGGATGGTCGGCCAGCACCAGGGCGCCGGCACGGCCCAGGAAGACGCCTCCCCGGGCCAGGGCCGTCTCCTTCATCATGCGCTCGGTGCGCCGGACGAACTCCTCGGGCGGCAGCGGCATCGCGCCGGGGACGTACATGTCCACGCCGCCGAAGGTGACCGTGGGCAGCCGGATGGCGCCCGACAACAACCAGCCGAGGCCGTGTTCGGCGCGGTCGTCGTGGGCCAGCGCCTCCTCCAGCGTGCAGCCGAGCTCCTTGGCCACGGCGCTGGGGATGGCACGGTCGACGAAGGGCACGCCGAGCCGTTCGGCGACGGCCGGGCCGATGTGGCTGCCGGCCGTGCCGTAGGCCGCGGAGATCGTGACGACCCGCATACCCCCAGGTTAGAACAGGGCGCTCGCCAATGCTCTACGCGCTTTCGCCAAAGATGGGTCGTCCGACGGCAACGCGTCGAAAAGCCCGAGCAAGTGCTTCCTGGCCCGGTCGCGGTCGTCGCCCGACGTGCGCTTGACCACGGCCACCACGCGCTCGAACGCCTCGTCGACCGCGCCGGAGAGCATCTCCAGGTCGGCGGCCAGCAACTGCGCCTCGATGTCGGACGGGTCCTGGGCGCGCCGCTGCACGTCGGCCGGGTCGGCCGCGGAGGTGCGCTTGATCAGGCCGACGCCCGCCAGCCCCATCTTGGCGTCCTCGTCGCCGGGGACGCGGGCCAGCAGCCGCTGGTAGGCCGCCTCGGCCGCGTCGAGGTCGCCGGCGTCGATGGCCTGCTCGGCCGCCACCAGGTCGGGGTCGGCGGGCGGCCCCTCGGGCGCCTGCGGCCCCTCCTCGGCCGCCGGCGGCCGGGCGTCGGGGTTGGCCTGGTAGAACTGCTCGACCGCGCCCATCAGCTCGTCGAGCCAGCGGCGCACCTCCTGCTCGGGCAGCACCTGCTGGAAGCCGGTGACGGCCTGCCCCTGGAAGATGGCCAGCACGGTCGGCACGGCCTGCACCCGCAGCGCCTGCGCGATCTGGGGGCTGGCATCGACGTTGACCTTGGCCAGCACGGCCCGGCCGCCCAGGTCGCCGATCACCTTCTCCAGCACCGGGCTGAGCTGGGCGCTGCCGGGCGCCCTCGGCGACCACAGGTCGAGCACCACCGGCACGGTCATCGACCGGTCGATGACGTCCGTCGTGAACGTCTCCTCGGTCACGTCGACGACCGAGGCCGAGGTGGCCCCCTGGGGACCGGCGGCCTCCCGCCGGGCCTGGGCCTCCAGTGCCTGTTTGCGCGCGCCCAAGTCCACAGCTCCGTAGAGCGACCCGGGCCTAGAGAAGTCCGCCATGCTCCTCATCTTGCCGCATGGACGGGCCCGCGAAGTCACCCGCCGCCACCCTCAGCGTGCGGAGCTGGTCGAAGATCTGGCGGAGTTCGTCCTCGGCGTACATCGTGAGGCCGAACTCGGCGGCCATCAGGTCGTCGGTGGCCCGGCGCACGACGTCCCTGCCCTTGCCGGTGATCTCGGCCAGCACGCCGCGGCCGTCGCGGGGGTTGGGCAGGCGGCGAACGAACCCGGACTTCTCCAGCCTGTCCACCGTGTTCGTGACGCTGGTGGGGTGGACCATGAGTCGTTCGCCGATCTTCCACAGCGGCAGCGAGCCGGTGTGGCTGAAGGTCAGCAGGACCAGGGCCTCGTAGCGGGCGAAGGTGAGGTCGTGGGGCTTCAGCAGGGAGTCGAGCTGCGACAGCAGGATCTGCTGCGCTCTCATGATCGAGGTGACCGCGGCCATCGCGGAGGAAGGCCCGAAGCGGGCACGCCAGCTCTCCGCGGCGCGGTCGATGGGATCGAACGGCAGATTGAGCGGCTTCGGCTGGGACACAGCGCTACGGTAGCGTGCCTCTCGTCCCGGTTTCGTCGGGCTACCTGGAGCGACAGGCTTCACCGCTTGACCAAGAATCCGACCGTCAATCATCACGCTCCGTTATGGTTCTCTCACGTAAGGTGACGCGGAAGCCAAGTCCATCTGCCGTGGGGACGGGTCTGGGCTGGCATTCTTCCGCTTTGCCGAGGGCACGGGGGGTGCTTGGTGAACATCAACGGGATACAGGGTGCGTGAGCACGCGGGCGTTACACGCGAGGAGCTGAAGCACAGCGCGGCCGTGACAGTGGCGGTGCTGCTCGCTCTCGGCCTGGTCGCGGCGTGGAACGTCCTGATACCCGGCGTCGACGCGTGGGAGAACATCCTGGCCGCGGTCATCGGCTCGTTGCGGATGACCGGGCCGGTGGCGGCCGCGTTCGCCGCGTGGGTGGCGTTGCGCAAGCGGCGCGCCCTGCGCGGGCGGTCGCTCACGACGTGGCGGGCGCTCAAGGCGCCGCTGGCGATCGTGGTGGTGGTGCTGGGCTCGTTCGGCGCGACGGTGCTGGTGCTGGCGGTCAAGACCGTGCTCACCGACCAGGCGGGGCGGCTCAGCCTGTCCGGCCTGGGCATGGGCATGGCGGGCCTGGCGCTCTACGCGGTGATCGGGTGGGTGGCCGGCTGGGTCGTGCCCAAGGCGCTCACGCCGCCGATCACGGGGCTGGCCTGCTACGTCGCCTTCTCCTGGCTGGCCGACGACCGGGGGCTGGCCGACCGGCTGGTGCCGGGCACGGGCGAGCCGTACGACCTGTTCCAGGGGCTGGGCGGGGCGCCGTTCTTCGACCAGACGATCTGGCTGCTCGGCATCACCTGCGCGCTGCTGCTCGGCTGGGCGGCGCTGGTGACCAGGCAGGCCCTGGTGCTGGCGTGCGCGCTGCTGGCCGTGCTGGCGGCGGGCATGGGCGTGTCGCGGATGCTGGCCCATCCCAAGCCGGCCGCGGCCGAGGACATCGCCTACGCCTGCCAGGAGTGGCCGATCACAGTCTGCCTGCACCCCGGGATGCGGGCCGGGCAGACCGAGCTGGGCGCGGTGTTCACGCAGATCGCCTCGCGCCTGGCCGGCACGCCGGCCGCGTTCACGCGGGTGGAGCAGCGGCCGCTGGACGAGCCGCTGAAGCCCTCCAACGGCCTGGCGCCGATCCACGTGCCCGACCTGTCGGCGGGGTTCGCCGAGGAGGCGGCCTACGAGTACATCGACGCGCTGGCCGCCCGCTGCCCCGGCACGCCGGCCGACGGCTACCGGGAGATCGTGATGGCCTGGCTGCGCGGCGAGCCGCTGCCCGGCGGCCCGCTGCCCGAGCACCAGTACGCCGCGTCCTGGTTCTCCGGTCTCGACGAGCACCAGCGCAGGGAGTGGCTGCGCATGTTCTACAGCGACTTCCAGGCGTGCCGCCTGTCCAGCACGCACTTCGGCGGCGGTCCGGCCCCCACCGCCGTCATCACGCCCCCCACCGGCGCCACGCCCGAGAGCAGCCACGTCTACCCGGTCTATCCCGACCCCGGCACGGCGGGCACCACCAGCTGAGGACGAAGATGTCACCCCGCGGCTGGCACTGATGATCGCCGAGCGGGTAGTCATGCCCCATGACGACTTCCCAGACGACGCCGCCGGACCTGGCTCCCCGGCGGCGGCGCAGGTGGCGATATGCGGCCGGGTTCCTCGTCCTGGCGGTCCTGCTCGTGGTGGGCGGCCGGCTGGCCTGGACCTGGCTCAACCCGTTCGGAGAGCAGACCGTCGACCGCAGCCAGCCGGTGCTGCTGCAGTCCATCAAGGACCTCAGCCGGTTCGAGGCGGCCACGGGCACCTTCCAGGTCGTCGTCGACCTGGAGAAGGACGCCAAATTCCTGCCCGACGCGGTCAAGGGCACCCGCACGCTGTTCGTGGGCGCGGGCGGCGTCGACGCCTACGTCGACTTCTCGGCCATGGGGGCGGGCGCGGTGACCGTGAACAAGGAGCGCACCGAGGCCACCGTCCGCCTGCCGCGCGCCCAGCTGGAGAAACCCAACCTGGACAACAGCCGCTCGTACGTGTTCGCCCAGCAGCGCGGCCTGCTCGACCGCGTCCAGGACTTCCTGTCGGGCTCCCCGGGCGACCAGCGTGAGCTCTACCTGCTGGCGGAGAAGAAGATCACCGAGGCGGCGGTGGCCAGCGACCTGCGGGCGCGGGCCGACGCCAACACCAGGTCGATGCTCACCGGCATGCTCAAGTCGCTCGGGTTCGCCAAGGTGACCGTGAAGTTCACCGACGAGCCCTGACGGGCGTCCTTACCCTGCCTGCGGGCCGCCCCACCCGAGGTGGAGCGGCCCGTCCGCGTTCCCGCCTAGGTATGCCGGGACGTCCTTAGTCCATGGGCACGGCTGCCTAAGTACCTCCCTACCTGCCCGAACCCCGGCAGATAGGACATCCGCCCGATGTGGCGGGAGGGGCCTTAGGAGGAGTCTTAAGAGTGCAGGGAACAAGGAACACGAACAGCAGGAGCATCGGATGAACGCCGAACTCGAGTACTCCGTCATGCAGCACCACGCCGCCGAACTCCGTCGGGCCGCCGCCGAGCAGCGGCGCGTACGGGAGGCGCTGAAGGGACAGCGTTCCGAGCGTCGCCACCGCTCGGTCTTCGCCAAGTTCCTGGCTTCATGACCGTCCACAAGCAGCCCGGCCGCAGCCTCCCTCGCGGCCGGGCTGAGATGCCCCCTTAGGGGGGCGCGCCGGTGCCGGATTCCTGGCCGGCCCGCGCGCAGCGTCACCGACACCCCGGTCCCGTTCCTGGTCGGACCGGGGTTTCGCGCGTTCACGCCGTACGTCGCGGGGGCTCGTACGGCGTGAACAGGACACTGACGGAGGATGTCAGTGATCGGCGCATACCGTCCGGGCATGGACAACAGCTTCGACTTCTTCGTCGGCACCTGGACCTCACGGCAGCGGCGGCTGCGCAAGGCGCTGGCCGGCAGCGACGAATGGTACGAGTTCACCGGCCGCACCAGGTGCTGGAGCGTCCTGGACGGCGCGGGCAACATCGACGAGGTCACCTTCCCCGGCGAGGGCTCCGCCGGGGTGACCTTGCGCCTGTACGACAAGGCGGCCGGCACGTGGTCGCTCTACTGGGCCGGCAGCGCCACCGGCATGTCCCTGCCGCCCGTCGTGGGCCGCTTCGACGACACCGGAGTCGGCCTGTTCACCTGCGACGACGTGTACGACGGCAGGCCGATCAAGGTCGCCTACGTCTGGTCGGACATCACCGCCGAGTCGTGCCGCTGGGAGCAGCGCTTCTCCCCCGACGGCGGGACGACCTGGGAGACGAACTGGACAGCCGACTTCACCCGCGCCTCCTGAATCCTTTTCGGGGGTCGGCGCCTCTCATGTCCGTACAACGGAACGAGACAATGGGAGCCCATCATGGTGATCGCCATCGCGGCCGGCGCTGCGGCCGTACTGATCTGCACGTGCGTCGTCGTACTGCGGCGAAGGAGCAAGGAACGTGGCTGACCCGCAGCGCCTCGGCACGGCCGCCGCGCCCGGCGCCCCGGCGCCGGCCGGCGGCGGGCGCGCCTGGTCGGACGAGCAGCTGATCGACGCGGCCCGGGCCGGCGACGCCGACTCGATCGCCGCGCTGGTGTCGGGCGCCCACCCGCACGTGCGGCGCTTCGCCCACACGCTGTGCGCCACGCCGGAGGACGCCGAGGACGCCGCCCAGGAGGCGCTGATCGTCCTGTACCGCAAGATCGGCACCCTGCGCGCGTCCGGAGCGCTGGCCTCGTGGATGTTCCGGATCATCCGCAACGAATGCATCAGGCGGGCCCGCCTGATGCTGCGTCCCGGGCCGCCCGCGCCCTCCTCGGCCGCCGTGCGGTCGGCCGAGGAGGAGATGTTCGAACGGCTGGAGGCCGCGCGGGTGGCCGAGGCCATCGCGGCACTCCCCGCCGACCAGCGGCGGGTGCTCATCATGCGGGACGTGCAGGGGCTGAGCGGCCGCATGGTCGCCGACGCCCTCGGGCTGAGCGTCCCGGCGATGAAGTCCCGCCTGCATCGCGCCCGTGCGACCGTGCACGGCCTGCTGTCCCAAGGAGCCGTCCATGACTGAGCCCACCGCGGGGACGTCACTGCCCCGTCACCTGGCCCGCGGCGCGCTGGGCTTCGGCGCGCTGATCGCCTCGGTCGCGCTGATCCCGTGGACCGGGCCGGTCAGCCTGGTGCTCGCCGTCCCCGGCGCGATCGCCCTGCGCGGCTGCCCGGCGTGCTGGGTGATGGCGCTGGTGCAGCTCGTCTCCATGGGACGCATGCAGCGCCAGTGCACCGACGGCGTGTGCGAGCTGGTCCCGGCGGGCGGGCGGCACACGGGCAAGGGCGCGGCCCATTGACCGCGCCCTGACCGGCGACCGGCCGCAGGGGCGGCGGACAGGCCCACCCGACGACAACGACCGGGTGGGCCAGGACGGGTCAGGGCACGCGGATGATGAGCGCGTCGCCCTGCCCGCCGCCGCCGCACAGGCCGGCCGCCCCGAGGCCGCCGCCCCGCCGCTTCAGCTCGTACGCCAGCGTCAGCACGATCCGCGCCCCCGAGGCCCCGATCGGGTGCCCCAGGGCGATGCCGCCGCCGTTGACGTTCACCTTGTCCAGCGGCACGCCGAGCTCCTTGGCCGACTGCAGGACCACGCTCGCGAACGCCTCGTTGATCTCGATCAGGTCGAGGTCGTCCGCGGTCAGGCCCTGCTTGGACAGGGCGTGCTTGATGGCGTTGGCCGGCTGCGACTGCAGGGACGCGTCGGGCCCGGCCACGTTGCCGTGCCGGCCGATCTCCGCCAGCCACGGCAGCCCGAGCTCCTCCGCCTTGGCCTTCGACATGACCACCACGGCGCACGCGCCGTCGGAGATCTGCGAGGCCGACCCGGCGGTGATGGTGCCGTCGGCGGCGAAGGCCGGGCGCAGCTTGGCCAGCGTCTCGGCGGTGGTGTCGCCGCGGATGCCCTCGTCCTCGCGGACGACCACCGGCTCGCCGCGGCGCTGCGGGATCTCGACCGGGACGATCTCCTCCTCGAAGACGCCGTTCTTGGTGGCGGCGGCGGCGAGCTGGTGGGAGCGGGCCGACAGGGCGTCCTGCTCGTCGCGGGCGATGCCGAGCCGGGCGTTGTGCCGCTCGGTCGACTCGCCCATCGCGCACTGGTCGAAGGCGCAGAACAGGCCGTCGTGGGCCATGGAGTCGACGACGTCGGAGCCGCCGTACTTGACGCCCTTGCGCAGCCCCGGCAGCAGGTGGGGGGCGTTGGTCATGGACTCCATGCCGCCCGCGACCACCATGTCGAACTCGCCGGCGCGGATGAGCTGGTCGGCCAGGGCGATGGCGTCGAGGCCCGACAGGCAGACCTTGTTGACGGTCAGCGAGGGCACGGTCATCGGGATGCCGGCCTTGACGGCGGCCTGGCGGGAGGGGATCTGGCCGGCGCCCGCCTGGAGCACCTGGCCCATGATCACGTACTCGACGGCCTCCGGAGCCACCCCGGCACGTTCCAGGGCGGCCTTGATGGCGATGCCGCCCAGCTCCACGCCGGACAGCCCGGACAGGGCGCCGAGCAACTTGCCGATGGGGGTACGAGCTCCGGCGACGATGACGGAACTGGACATTGGCGGCGGCCTCCTGTGCTCACGAGGGGTTCTTTGACACCATACCCACGAGTAGGAGCTCGCCCGCTATGGAGGTAGGCCACACAATGTTCATGCGCATCGACCACATCGGGATCGCCTGCCACGACCTAAAGGAGAAGATCGCGTTCTTCTCGGAGACGTTCGAGCTGACCGTCGTGGCCCGCGAGGTCAACGAGGCGCAGGGCGTCAAGGAGGCGATGCTGCACATCGCCGACGGCGAAGGCGGGGGCTCCTACATCCAGCTGCTGGAACCGCTCTCCGACGACTCGCCGGTGGGGAAATTCCTCGCCAAACGGGGCGAAGGTGTCCACCATGTGGCATTTGGGGTTTCCGACGTCGCCGAGGCCATGACTAAGATCAACGAGAAGGGCGTGAGGGTGCTGGACGAACGTCCGCGGCACGGTTCGATGGGGTCGCAGATCGCGTTCCTGCACCCCAAAGATGTGGGAGGAATGCTCACCGAGTTGGTCCAAGCGGCCTCGCGCTAGCAAACGGAAATTTCGTACATAAGTAACTAGTCACGCAGAAAGCTGGACGGGGCCCGAAGGTGGCACCAGCGGAGTACGCTGGCTTCCCACCGGACAGGGAGCCTGCCGCGAGGCACAGGCTCCTGGCTCGGCTGCCCCGAACCCCCCGTCCGGCCCGTGTAGCCGTCTCGACAACCCAGGATCGAGCCTCCATGCAGTCCGACATCGACGCCCAGCTCAACAACTTCTTCGAGGACGCCCCGGCACGCGAGTTCGACGTCGTGCTCAGGGGCTACGACCGGCACCAGGTGCACGACCACCTCAAGCAGCTCGACCTGGAGCTACGCCAGTCCAGGGAGCAGGTCGCCAACCTGCAGCGCGATCTGTCCGACTCCCAGCGCCAGCTGCAGGAGCAGGAGCGTCCGACGTACTCCGGTCTCGGCGCCCGCATCGAGCAGTTGCTGCGCCTGGCCGAGGAGCAGGCCACCGAGCTCGTGCAGGCCGCCCGGACCGAGGCCAACGAGATCAAGGCCGCCGCCAAGGTCGAGGCCGCCGACCTGCGGGCCGCCGCCGAGGCCGAGGCCGCCGAGAAGCGGGCCCAGGCCACGCGGGAGAGCGACGACATGCGCTCCACCGCCGAGCGGGACGCCGAGGAGATCCGCTCCACCGCCCGCCGCGAGGCCGACGAGCTGACCAACACCACCGAGCGTGAGGCCGCCAAGCTGCGCGCCACCGCCGACCACGAGGTGGCCGAGAAGCGGGCCGACGCCGAGCGCGAGATCGCCAAGCTGCGCACCACCACCGAGCGCGAGGTGGCGCAGCTGCGCGCCTCGACCAAGCGCGAGCGCGACGAGGTGCTGACCACCGCCAAGCGGCAGGCCGACGAGATGCGCGCGCAGGCTCAGCGGGTGCTGGAGGAGTCGGAGGCCAAGCGGGCCCAGGACGAGGCCGAGTTCGAGATCCAGCTCGCCTCCCGCCGGGAGGAGGCCGAGCGCCAGGAGGCCGAGCGCCACGCCACCGCCCAGGCCAACACGCAGAAGATGGTCGCCGAGGCCGAGCAGCGGGCCGCCACGGCCGAGTCGCGCGCCACGAAGGCCACCCAGCAGGCCGAGCAGACGCGCCGCGAGGCCGACCTGCACGCCAAGCAGCTCGTCGCCAACGCCCGCAAGAGCGCCGAGACGATCATGTCGGAGGCCAAGAGCAGCGCCGAGACGATCGTCACCGAGGCGAAGAACGACGCCGAGCGCACCCGCACCACGATGCAGCGCCAGGTCGACGAGCTGACCAGGCAGCGCGACAGCATCACCAGCCACCTGGCCCAGCTGCGCCAGCTGCTCGGCGGCGCCGCCCTGCCGGGCCTGGAGCCGGAGCCCGCGGTCGCCGCGGCCCCGGCCAAGCCGGCCATCGCCGCGCCGGCCGCCGAGCCGGTCGCGCCGCCCACGACGCCCGCTCCCAAGGTCGAGGCCAAGAGCGAGGACGACGCGGAGTGGTGGCAGGAGTGACGGCGGGCTAGCACGGGAGACCGCACACGGGGGCAGCGAACGGTTGGGAAGAGAGCCTGGTGACCTTGGGTCGCTAGGCTCTCTTTCTGTTTCACCGACACCTCCCGTCCCCCTAGGAGCCCCCCGTGTCCGCAGAAACCGAGCCCAGGACCGCCGAGGAGGCCGAGGCGCCCCAGGAGTCCGGGCCCACCGAGGAGCCGGGGCCCGCCGAGGAGCCGGCGCCGTACGGGCTGCCCGGCAAGCCGTTCGCCCGCGGGCCGTTCCTGTTCGGGCTGGTGGGCGGGCTGGGCGTGCTGACCGCCATCGCGCTCGCGCAGATGATCGAGAAGTCGCTCAGCACGATCATCCTCATCGTCGTGGCGATGTTCCTGGCCGTGGGCCTCAACCCGGCGGTCGAGGCGTTGCAGCGGCGCGGCCTGGGCAGGCGGCCGGCGATCTCGATCGTGTTCACCGGGGTGGTCGTGGCGTTCGCGCTGTTCGGCCTGGCCGTGGTGCCGCCGGTCAGCCAGCAGTTGTCGGAGTTCATCGCGGCCGTGCCCGGCTACATCACCGACCTGAGCAACCATCCGACGGTCCGCCAGATCGAGGCCGAGTACCACGTGCTGGCGCAGGTGCGCCAGTTCGTGACCAGCACGCTCGGGCCCGCGCTGGCCAGCGGCATCATGGGCGCGGGGCTGGTGGTGCTCAACGGCGTGTTCACCACGGTGACGCTGCTGGTGCTCATGCTGTACTTCCTCGGCTCGCTGCACACGATCAAGGAGTACCTGCTCAAGCTCGTCCCGGCCTCGCGCCGGCCGCGTACGTCGGCCATCACCGAGCAGATCCTCACCGGCATCGGCGGGTACGTGGCGGGCAACGTGCTCATCTCGGTCATCGCGGGCGCGCTGACCTGGATCTTCCTGTCGATCGCCGGGGTGCAGTACGCGCTCGCGCTCGCCCTCGTCGTGGCCCTGACCGACCTGATCCCGCTGGTGGGCGCCACGATCGGGGCGGTGCTGGTCACCGGGGTCGCGCTGCTGCAGTCGCTGCCCGCCGGCATCGCCTGCGCCATCTTCTTCGTGGTCTACCAGCAGATCGAGAACTACTTCATCTATCCCAGGGTGATGAAGCGCTCGGTGGACGTGACGCCCGCGGTGACGGTGATCGCGGCGCTGTTCGGCGGCGCCCTGCTCGGCATCGTCGGAGCGTTGCTGGCGATCCCGGTGGCCGCCGCCATCGCGCTGATCATCCGGGAGATCGTGCTGCCCCGCCAAGCTCGGTCCTGAGGAACTCGGTCACCGTCGCGTTGAACGCCTCCGGCTGCTCGACCGCGCTCAGGTGACCCGCCTTGGGGATGACCTCCAGCCTGCCCTCGGGCGCGGCCCGCGCCATGGCCTCGGCGTCGGCGGGCGGTGACAGCTCGTCCTCCTCCCCCACGACGATCAGCAGGGGCACCTTCAGCTCGCCCAGCGTGCCGAAGGAGTCGGGGCGCGCGGCCATGGCCCGTTGCGCCCAGGCCACGGCACCCGGCGGGGCCGACTGCACCAGGCCCTTGACCCGGCCGAAGACCATGGCCCGGCGTTCCTTGGTCGTGGGCCCGATGAGCGCCGGCAGCACCTCGCTGACCAGCACCTCGCTCCCCTCGTCCAGCACGGCGCGGGCGATGCGTTCCCGGTTCTCCCTGGCGGCGGGCGGGTCGGGGCTGGCCTTGGTGTCGGCCAGGACCACGCCCAGCACCCGGTCGGGATGCCGGCGGCAGAACGCCATGGTCACGTAGCCGCCCATCGACAACCCGCCGACCACCGCCCGGTCGATGCCCTCGTCGTCGAGCAGCCTGGCGACGTCGTCGGCCATCAGGTCGAGGGAGGGCTCGTCGTCGCCCAGCCGGGAGCCGCCGAACCCGCGCAGGTCGGGGGTGATGACCCGGCAGACCGTCGACAGCCCTTCGCGCTGGGCCAGCCACATCGCCGACGACAGCGGGAACGCGTGGAGCAACACCACCGGGAGTCCGCTCCCGGCCGATCTCGTGTAGAGCTGCACGGACCACACGGTAGCCCGGTTCACGGAGACATTCACTTATTGACCTATGCCGGTATACCGCGATAAGCCCGACCGCTTCCGGATTTGCCGAGCGGTGGTCGCGCACCGAGCACCAGGGCTCAGCCGATCGCGGTGGCCCCGCCGTCGACGAACAGCACCTGTCCCGTCATGTACGCCGACGCCTCCCCCGCCAGGAACACGGCCGGCTGGGCCATCTCCTCCGGCGTGCCCCAGCGCCGCATGGGCACGCCCGCGACCGTGGCCGCGGCGGCCGCCTCGTCCTGCCACAGGTTGCGGTTGAGGTCGGTGGCCGTCCAGCCGGGGCACAGGGCGTTGACCCGGACGCCCGCCGGCGCCCACTCGGCCGCGAGCGTCTTGGTCAGGGCCACCAGCCCGGCCTTGGCGGCGGCGTACGGGGCGAGCAGCGGAGCGCCGCGGGCCGCCACCGAGGCCACGTTGATCACCGAGCCGGAGCCGCGGCCCAGCAGGTGGGGCGCGACGGCGTGGCAGACCGCCATGGCGGAGTCGAGGTTGAGCCGCATCAGCTTGTCCCAGCCGGACAGGCGCAGGTCCTTGAACTCGACCAGGAAGTTCGAGCCGCCGGCGTTGTTGACGACCACGTCGAGGCGCCCGAGCCCGTCGATCGAGGCGGCGACGGCCGCGGCGGCCGCCTCGCGGTCGGTGAGGTCGGCCGGGATCACGACGGCCCGCCTGCCGAGCGCCTGCACCTCCTTGGCCACCTCGGCGAGGGGCTCGGCCGACCTGCTGACCAGGGCGACGTCGGCGCCCGCCGCGGCGTAGGCGAGCGCGATGGCCCGCCCGATGCCCTTCGACGCCCCGGTGACCAGAGCCGTCCTGCCGGACAGGTCGAACGCGCCCACACTGCCTCCTCGCTCGGAACCGAACAAGATTCTACAAATCTTGCCCGGCCCGCGCTATGCCCATACCACCCCGAATCACGACAGGACGGGCGCCGCGGGCGCGGCCGGAGCCTGCGGCGCGGCCGGCAGCCTCGCCCCTCGCGGCAGCAGCGACTCGCACGCCCTGACCGCCGCCCCGTACGTCGCCGACAGGGCGTCCACCCGCTCGCCGCCGATGCTGAGGTTGATCAGGCCGTCCGCGGAGACGGTGACCCCGGGGAAGCCCGGCAGCCCGTGGGCGCGCACGCAGGCGGTGAACGCCTTCCCGCCGTCGCCCGGCCCGCTCTCCCCGTACGACGCCGCCGCCCCGCCCGCCACGGCGGCGAAGACCAGGGCGGCCAGGGCCACCCGCCTGATGGTCGAACCTTTCATGATGACTCCTCCGTCTCGTCCGACGCTCCCAGCGAACCCCGCCCCCGGTTACCGCCCGGGAACGACGGCGGTTACCCCGCTGTAACCCCGCTCTGGGCATGCTGGGCGGACCATGAGGGTGCTGATCGTCGAAGACCACGAGGAGCTCGCCCACACCGTGGCCGCCGGCCTGCGCCGCGAGGGCATGGCCGTCGACGTGGCGCTGGACGGGCCCGCCGGGCTGGAACGCACGTCCGTCAACGACTACGACGTGGTCGTGCTCGACCGCGACCTGCCCGGCCTGCACGGCGACGACGTGTGCCGCAGCCTGGCCGCCGGCGGCCATCCGGCGCGCGTCCTGATGCTCACCGCCGCCGGGACCATCGACGACCGGGTGAGCGGGCTGGGCATCGGGGCCGACGACTACCTGCCCAAGCCGTTCGCGTTCGCCGAGCTGGTGGCCAGGATCCGGGCGCTGGCCAGGCGGGCGCGTCCGGCGCTGCCCGCGGTGCTGGTCCACGGCGGGTTGCGGCTCGACCCGGCCACCCGGGTGGCCACCCGCGACGGACGCCGGCTGGCGCTCAGCCCGAAGGAGTTCGCGGTGCTGGAGCTGCTGCTGTCGGCGGGCGGCGCGGTGGTCTCGGCCGAGCAGCTGCTCGAACGCGGGTGGGACGAGTTCGCCGACCCGTTCACCCAGACGGTGAAGGTCACGGTCAGCCGGTTGCGCCGCAAGCTCGGCGACCCGCCGCTGATCGAGACCGTGCCGCAGGCCGGGTACCGGATGGCCGGCCCCGCGCGAGCACCGGACTCGGACGGAGGTGCCCCGGCGTGCGCCGAACCGTACGGCTGCGGCTGACGCTGTTCTACAGCGGCCTGTTCCTGGCCGCCGGGCTGCTGCTGGTCGCCCTGATCTACCTGCTGGCCGCGCACTCGCCGTTCCCGGCCGCGCCGGCCGCGCCCGCCCTGCCCGGGGGGCCCGGCCAGGTCGTGCCGCCGCCGCGGGTGGACGCGGCGTACCTGGCCGAGCAGCAGGCGGCCGGGCTGCGCAGGCTGCTGGTCAACTCGGTGATCGCCCTGGTCGTCATGGCGTTCGCGTCGGTGCTGCTGGGCCGGTTGACGGCCGGGCGGGTGCTGCGCCCGTTGCAGGACATGACGGCGACCGTCCGGCGCATCACGGCCGACCGGCTCGACCGGCGGCTGGCCGCCTCCGGCCCGGACGACGAGCTGAAGGAGCTGGCCGACACCTTCGACGACCTGCTCGACCGGCTGGAGGCCGCCTTCACCGCGCAACGCCGCTTCGTGGCCAACGCCTCCCACGAGCTGCGCACCCCGCTGACCCTGCAACGCGCCATGGCCGAGGTCGCGCTGGCCGACCCGGACGCCGGCACCACCGAGCTGCGCCGCGTCCTCGACCGTCTGCTGGCGGCCGGCCGGCACCAGGAACGGCTCATCGAGGCGCTGCTCGTCCTGGCCAGGAGCCAGCAGGGGCTGGACCACCGGGAGCCGCTGGACCTGGCCGCCGTCACCCGGCAGGCGCTCGACCGGCGGCCGGACTCACCGCTGCGGGTCGAGGCGACGCTGCGGCCCGCGCCCGCCTCCGGTGACCGCGCCCTGCTGGAACGCCTGGTCGTGAACCTGCTGGACAACGCGGCGCGGCACAACGTGCCGGACGGCTGGATCACGGTGACCACCGGCGTGCGGTCGGGCCTGGCCACGCTCGGCGTCGCCAACAGCGGCCCGGTGATCCCGCCCGACCGGGTCGCGACGCTGCTCCAGCCGTTCCAGCGGCTGGCGGGCGGCCGCCGGGCGGTCGGCGACGGGCTGGGGCTCGGGCTGTCGATCGTCGCCGCCGTCGTCCAGGCCCATCACGGCACGCTGGAGGTGGTCGCGCGGCCGCAGGGCGGGCTGGAGGTGACCGTCAGATGTCCGTCGGCAGCGGGTACGCCGCCGGATTGACCCGCCGGACGATCTCGTTCAGCACGATCCGGACGTAGGGCTCGCCCACCCACAGGTGCTTGGCGCCGTCGACGCCGATGACCTCGGCCTGCGGCACCCTGGCGAAGCGCCGCCGGGCCTCCTCCGGACGCAGGTAGTCGTCGAACTCGGGCACCATCGCCACCAGCGGCCGGCCGAACCGGGCCCAGGCGTCGAGGTCGTCGTCGGTGGCCCTGTGCAGCGGCGGCGAGAGCAGGATCGCCCCCTCGACCAGGGGGTCGTGGGCCCATTTCAGGGTCAGCTCGGTGCCGAAGGACCAGCCCACCACCCACACCCGCGGCAGGTCGTTGAACTCGGCGTACTCCAGCGCCGCCGCCACGTCGAACCGCTCGCCCTCGCCGCCGTCGAAGGCGCCCCCGGAGGTGCCGCGTTCGGAGCTGGTGCCGCGCGTGTTGAAGCGCAGCACGGCGAGGTCGGCGAGCGCGGGCAGCCGGTTGGCGGCCTTCTTGTAGACGTGGCTGTCCATGAACCCGCCGTGGGTGGGCAGCGGGTGCAGGGTCACCAGGGTCGCCACGGGCGGCCGGTCGAGGGGCTGGGCCAGCTCGCCGACCAGGGTCAGGCCGTCGGCCGTCTGCAGCTCGATCGGTTCACGCCTGGCGGGCAGCACGGTGGCCGCGCGAATCTCCACGGGGGTCCTCCTAGTAGCGGCTGCGGCCGGGGCCGCGGTCGAGTCTCTTGCGCCAGCAGGCCGGATGCCAGTGGCGGCGCTCCTGGTCGCCGCCCGGCCAGTCAGGCCAGGCGACCAGGTGCGGCCTGCCGCCCAGGATCTCCTGGTCGCAGCCGGGGCAGCGGTAGGTCTTGGTCGAGGACGCGCCCGTGAGCATGCGCACCTTCCAGTCGCCGTCCGGCCATTCCTCCACCTTGTCGTTGCCGGTGGGCAGGCCGAGAGGGCGGGAGTCGTCCCTCCGGCGGGCGCGGCGGGGGCTCATGAGCGGGGGAACTCGCTCACACCGGCCGTGACGAGCTGGTCGAGCAGGGGGGCGGGGGCGAAGGCGGGCTCGCGGTACTCGGCGTACAGGGCCCGCAGGCCGTCGCGGACCCTGGCCGGGCCGAGGTAGCCGAGCATCTCGAACGGGCCGGCCGGGTAGCCGCAGCCCAGCCGCATGGCGGCGTCGATGTCGGCGATGGAGGCGTAGCCGGCGTCGTACATGCGGACGGCGTCGTTGAGGTAGGGGAACAGCAGGGCGTCGGCCACGAACCCGGCCCGGTCCTTGCACGAGACGGGCACCAGACCGGCGACCCGCATCAGGTCGCGCGCCGCCTTGGCGGCCGCGGGCGAGGTGAGCGCGGTGCCGGCCAGCTCGGCCACCTTGTCGCCGACGACGTGCACGCCGACCATCCTGGTGGGGTCGGACAGGCGTACGGCATGCTCGATCACCGGACGATCGGTGCAGCGCAGCACGGTGTCGGGCGCGTCGGACGGCCCGAACCCGGAGGCCCGCAACCGCTCGCCGAGCCCGTGCACGTCGGGCCCGTCGATGGCGAACGTGATGACCGTGGACTTCTCCGGCTCCTTGGCCGGCTCCTGCGGCCCGTAGAAGCCGTGGCCGCTCTTGCGGCCGAGCCGCCCGGCGGTGACCAGCTCGCGCAGCAGCGGCGAGGGCGCGTGCCGGCGGTCGCGCGTCTCGTCGAACAGCACCTCCATCACCTCGTACGCGGTGTCGAGCCCGATCAGGTCGAGCAGCGCGAACGGCCCCATCGGCAGCCCCACGCCCAGCCGCATGGCGTCGTCGATGCCGTCGCGCGTGGCGATGCCCAGCTCCAGCAGGACGGCGGCGTGGTTCAGATAGGGCAGCAGCAGCCGGTTGACCACGAACCCGGCCCGGTCGCCCGCCGGTACGGCGGTCTTGCCCAGCCGCCCGGCCAGCTCGCAGATCTCCGGGACCACGCCGGGCGCGGTCACCACCGTGCCCACCACCTCGACCAGCCGCATCACCGGCGCCGGGTTGAAGAAGTGCATGCCGACCACGCGCCCGGGCCGGCCCGTGGCGGCGGCGACGGCGGTGACCGGCAGCGAGGAGGTGTTGGTGGCCAGCACCGTCTCGGGCTTGCAGATCCGGTCGAGGTCCTGGAACAGCGAGATCTTCAGGTCGAGCACCTCGGGGATCGCCTCGATCACGAGGTCGGCCTCGCGCAGGTCCTCGCGCGAGGTGGTCAGCGTGATCCGCCCCAGGATCTCGGCCCGCTGCCCGTCCGTCAGCTTGCCCCGGTCGGCCGCCCTGGCCGTGGAGCGCTCGACGTGCCCGCGCCCTCTGGCCAGCGCCTCGACGTCGGCCTCGACGCCGATCACCCGGAGCCCGGCACGCGCGAAGACCTCGGCGATCCCGGCGCCCATCGTGCCGAGCCCGACAACTCCCACCGTTTCAAACGCCATGCGACCAGTTTTCCAGAGCCGCTAAGGTGGACCGTCATGCGGCTGGTCATCGCGCGGTGCAGCGTGGATTACATCGGACGGCTCACGGCGCATCTGCCGATGGCGCCGAGGCTCGTCCTCATCAAGGCGGACGGGAGCGTCAGCATCCACGCCGACGACCGCGCCTTCAAACCGCTCAACTGGATGAACCCTCCGTGCAAGCTCAAGGAGGACGGCGAGACCTGGACGGTCACCCACGGCAAGACCGGCGAGAAGCTGGTCCTGACCATGGCGGAGATCATCCACGACTCCAGCCACGAGCTGGGCGTCGACCCCGGCCTGATCAAGGACGGCGTGGAGGCCCACCTCCAGGAGCTGCTGGCCGAGCACATCACGACCCTGGGCGAGGGCTATTCGCTGATCCGCCGCGAGTACATGACGGCCATCGGGCCGGTCGACATCCTGTGCCGCGACGCGCAGGGCGCGACGGTGGCCATCGAGATCAAGCGGCGCGGCGAGATCGACGGCGTCGAGCAGCTCACCCGCTACCTGGAGCTGCTCAACCGCGATCCGCTGCTCGCGCCGGTGCGCGGGGTGTTCGCGGCGCAGGAGATCAAGCCGCAGGCGCGCGTGCTGGCCACCGACCGGGGCATCGACTGCGTCACCCTCGACTACGCCGCCCTGCGCGGCATCGAGCCGGAGAACCCGACCCTCTTCTAGCCCTCCCGGCCTCGCAGCGGGCCGGGATTCCCCATGGCGTGACATTCCTGTGTTGACACGTCTCTTCCGGACGTTCTAGTTTCGACATATCGAGATTGGAGTGTTCATGGACGTTCCCGCGTATCTCAGCGGTGACCTGGCGCCCGTCCCCGACGAGATCGAGGCGCACGACCTGGAGGTCACGGGCGCGCTGCCCGCCGAGCTGACCGGGCGCTACTTCCGCAACGGGCCCAACCCCCGGCCGGGCGAGGATCCCGGCCACTGGTTCGCCGGGCACGGCATGCTGCACGGCGTCCGGCTGCGGGACGGGCGGGCCGAGTGGTACCGCAACCGCTGGGTGCGGACCAGCAAGTTCACCGACGACGCGCCGTTCGTCACCGACACCGGCGTCGACCGCGCCGCCGTGACCGCCAACACGCACGTCGTCCGGCACGCCGGGCGCATCCTGGCGCTGGTGGAGAACGGCCTGCCGCACGAGGTGACGCCCGAGCTGGCCACCGTGGGCCCGTGCGACTTCGGCGGACGGCTGACCACCGCGATGACCGCCCACCCCAAGCACGACCCGCTCACCGGCGAGCTGCACTTCTTCGGCTACGGGTACTTCCCGCCGTTCCTCACCTACCACCGGCTCTCGGCCGCCGGCGAGCTGGTGGAGAGCAGGGAGATCGAGGTGCCGGGGCCGACGATGATGCACGACTTCGCCGTCACCGAGCACCACCTGCTCTGGCTGGACCTGCCGGTGGTTTTCGACCTGAACCGCCGCGGCATGCCGTACGCCTGGGAGGACGACTACGGCGCCAGGATCGGCGTCACCCCCCGGACGGGCGGCCCGACCCGCTGGTTCGACGTCGACCCCTGCTACGTGTTCCACGTCGGCAACGCCTGGGAGGACGAGCGGGGGCGCGTCGTCCTGAACGCCGCCCGCTACTCCCCCGGCGCGTGGTCCGCCGTCTGGAAGCAGATCGGCGGCGCCGCCGACCCGGCCCGGCACGCGGGCGCCGCCGGCGCGGCCGCCCTGCACCGCTGGATCCTCGACCCGGCCACCGGCACGGCCACGGAGGAGGCGCTGGACGACCGCGGCGTGGAGTTCCCCACCTTCAACGAGGACCTGCTCGGCCGGCCCAGCCGCCACCTCTACACGGTGGGCGCCGACGCCGTCGTCAAGTACGACGTGCGCGACGGCTCCGCCCAGGTCAGGAAGACCGGCGGCGCCACCGGCGAGGCCGTGTTCGTGCCGGCCGAGGGGGCCACGGGCGAGGACGAGGGGTGGCTGCTGTCGATCGTCACCTCCGGGGAGTCGTCCGAGCTGCTGGTGCTGGACGCGAGCGACCTGTCCGACGTCGCCTCGGTGCGGCTGCCCAGGCGGGTGCCGGCGGGCTTCCACGGCTCGTGGTTCGCGGAGGGCTGACGGTGGAGATCAGGCCGGCCGACGACTTCGACGCCGCCGGCGGCGCGCTGGCCAGGGCCTTCCATGACGATCCGGTGGTCGGGTGGCTGCTGCCCGGCGGCCGCGGCGCGGCGGGGATGTTCGCCACGATCGCCCGTCACCTGCACGCGTTCACCGACACGGCGCTCAGCGGGGGCGGCGCCGTGGCGGGGGTCGCGCTGTGGGACCCGCCGGGCCACCGGCCCGACGCGGAGGCGGCCGTGCCCGGCCTGCTGGCGGCCATGGGCGACCGGGTGCGCCAGGGCCTGCTGCTGGAGGAGGAGTTCGCCCGGCACAAGCCTGGCGGCCCCTACTGGTACCTGGCCCAGCTCGGCACCGTGCCCGAGCTCCAGGGCACCGGCGTGGGCGGCGCGCTGCTGCGCGCGGGCCTGGCCAGGTGCGGCGGGCTGCCCGTCTACCTGGAGAGCAGCAAGGAGTCGAACGTGCCCTTCTACGAGCGGTTCGGGTTCGCGGTCACCGAGCGGTTCACCCTGCCGGACGGGCCGCCGGTGTGGGGGATGCTGCGCCCGCCCCGGAGCTAGTAAGCGACGGCTTACCGGTTTATCGTGACGCCATGACCACGCTGACGTTCGACTCACTGAACCCGGCTACCGGCGAGGTCGTCGGCAGTCACCCCAAGAACGACGCCCAGGCCGTGCACGAGGCCGTGGCCAGGGCCGAGACGGCCGCGGAGTGGTGGGCGGCGCTGCCCGCGGGCGAGCGCAGGCGCCGCCTGCTCGACTACAAGGCGGTCATCACGCGTCGCCTGCGGGAGCTGGCCGCGCTGGTGCACGAGGAGACCGGCAAGCCCGTGGGCGACGCCACGCTGGAGATCGTGCTGGCCGTCACGCACCTCGACTGGGCGGCCCGCAACGCCGCCAAGGTGCTGGGCCGCCGCCGCGTGGCGACCGGCATGCTGGGGCTCAACCTGGCCGCCACCCTGGAGTACCTGCCGCTCGGCGTGGTCGGCGTGATCGGCCCGTGGAACTACCCGGTGTTCACCCCCATGGGGTCCATCGCGTACGCGCTGGCCGCCGGCAACGCGGTCGTGTTCAAGCCCAGCGAGCTCACTCCCGGCGTGGGCGTGCGGCTGGCGGAGCTGTTCGCCGAGTCGGTGCCCGAGCAGCCGGTGTTGCAGACGGTGACCGGGCTCGGCGAGACCGGCGCGGCGCTGGCCGCCGACCCCCGGGTGCGGAAGGTGGCCTTCACCGGCTCGACCGCCACCGCCAAGCGGGTCATGGCGGCGTGCGCGGAGAACCTCACGCCCCTCGTGGCCGAGTGCGGCGGCAAGGACGCCTTCATCGTGGACGCCGACGCCGACCTGCCCGCCGCGGCCGACGCCTGCCTGTGGGGCGCGATGTCGAACGCGGGCCAGACCTGCGCCGGCGTCGAGCGGGTCTACGTGGTGGACGCCGTGTACGAGCCGTTCATGCGGGAGCTGTCGGAGCGGGCCGCCCAGGTCAAGGCCGGCCAGGACTACGGCCCGATCACCATGCCGGCCCAGATCGACATCATCCGGCGGCACATCGACGACGCCACCAAGTCCGGAAAAGTGGTGACCGGCGGCCCCGACTCGGTACGGGCGCCGTTCGTCGACCCGGTCATCGTGGCGGACGTGCCCGAGGACTCCCCGGCCGTGCGCGAGGAGACGTTCGGGCCGACGATCACCGTCCGGCGCACCCGCGACGCGCAGGAGGCGCTGGAGCTGGCCAACGCCTCGGCGTACGGGCTGGCGGGCACGATCTTCTCGCGGAACGCGCGCCGGGCGACGCAGCTCGCGCGCGCGATGCGGACCGGGATGACCGCCGTCAACTCGGTCATCTCCTTCGCCGGGGTGCCCGCGCTGCCGTTCGGCGGGGTCGGCGACTCGGGGTTCGGCCGCATCCACGGAGCCGACGGCCTGCGCGAGTTCACCAGGCCGAAGGCGGTCTCCCGCCAGCGCTTCGCCCTGCCCGGCATGAACCTGACCTCCTTCAGGAGGGGGCCCGACGAGCTTGAGCGACTGATCAGGCTTGTCACGTTCTTGCACGGACGACGTAAAAGATAATCATCGCGCTCTTTCCCAAATCCGATCATCCGTCCATAATTGTGTGCTCTGGGGGCCACGATCATGTTGGACGGGTGGAATGTGAACCGGTCTTACCGGGGAATGTCAGCTGAGCAAAGGCTGGCGGACAGACGCGAGCGGCTGATGACGGCCGCCTACACGCTATACGCGAAACCAGGTTTCGCGGCGACGACCATCGAAAGATTGTGCTCGGAGGCGCGGATCTCCAACCGCGCCTTCTACGAATGTTTCGGCGGCCGCGAGGAGTTGCTCCAGGCGCTGCACGAGCGGTGCGTGGAGGAAAGCCTCGCAGTTGTGGCCAAAGCGTTACAGGAGGCGCCGGGCACGCTTGACGGAAGAGTCAAGGCGGGGATTCGCGCCTATATCGAGTTCGCCGCCGCCGACTGGCGGCGGGCCCGCATCATGCACCTGGAGGTACGCAGATCGGGCGACGTCCTGACAGCCTCGCGTCAGCGGGCGGTGGACTCCTTCGCCCGGCTCGTGGAGGAGGCGTCGGCGGATTTCCCGCAGGCCCGCTCGCTGAATCGGCGTCTGGTGGCGCTTGGCGTAATTGGCGCGCTGCAAGAGCTGCTGATCGAATGGATACTGGCCGACGAGCAGCCGACCATCGACGATCTGGTCGAGGTGGCGGTGCACATCTTCATCCGCAGCCTCAGTCCGTCGTGACCCGCCGATTACCCGCAGTGATGGGGTCACAGAATAATCACTTTCACAGTTCTTTGCGAGTGCCCACGCCCGTGATAGCGGGCCGGCCGAAATCTACATTCCCTCTATATTCGCCTCGTGAAAGGGCACGGGCGACGGCTGATCGGCGCCCGGCCCCGATATGTGACCTCAGGCCACCGCGGCCGCGGGAACCTCGACGTGCAGGACCCGATTCAGCCGGGTCACCGCCAGGATCCGCATGATCCGCGGGGGCACCCCCCGAAGAACGAGGCGGCGTTGCACGCTGATCGCGCGCCGATGCGCTCCGACCAGCACCCCGAGCCCGGTGGCGTCGATCATCTCCAGCTTGGAGAGGTCGAGGATGAGGTCGCCCTCGCCGGCGTCGAGCGCGGCGTGCAGCCGTTCGCGCACGCCGGCCGACGTGCCGGCGTCGAGCCGGGCGCCGATCCGTACCGTCTGGCCTCGTGGATTACGCCGGACGCGCATGCCACCTCCTCAATCACGCACACGGCGTGTGGTCGCCGGGATCGAAACCCCCGCTCTCCTCCCCTACCCATCTATCGGGAGTGACACGACAGCCGTCAGCAGGAACTGCCCGTCGCCGGTGGGACGGGCCGTCATGCGGCCGCCCACGGCGGCCATCCGCTCGCCCATGCCGGACAGCCCGCTGCCCAGGTCGTCGGCCTGCCTGCGCGCCACGCCGTCGTTGCGCACCGCCAGTTCCGCCTCCTGGTCGGTGAACCGCAGCGTGATGTCGCAGAAGGTCGCGGCGCTGTGCTTCAGCACGTTCGTGACCGCCTCACGCACCGCGTAGGCGAACACCGGCGCGACGCCCTGCGGCAGCTCGCGGTGCGGCAGGCGCACCTCGCAGCGGACGCCGGCCGCTTCGAGCACTCCCTTCACGCTATTCAGCTCAGCGGTCAAGTCAAGTTCGCGGTAGCCGCGCACGGCCTGGCGCAGCTCGCGCAGGGCCTTGCGGGTCAGCGTGTTCACCGCCGCCATCTCGTCCTTCGCGGCCTTGCCGTCGGCGTCGGCCAGCCGTACGGCCAGCTCGGTCTTGACGGCGATGGCCGAGAGCTGGTGGCCGACGAGGTCGTGCAGGTCCCTGGCGAAACGCAGCCGCTCCTCGGCCAGCGCCAGCCGGGTGTGCGCCTCGCGGCCGTCGTGGGCCTGCACGGCCAGCGACCAGATCCAGGCCCACATCCTGTTGGTGCAGGGCAGCGCCGTGGCCCACACGACGTCGAGGGCGGCGATGACGAGCAACGACACGAGGAAGGAGTCACCGCTCAGCGCCAGCAGGCCCGTCCCGCCCAGCACGGACAGCGCGCCGAGCCCGACGCAGGCCGCGCACGTCGCCGCGCCCAGCGCCAGCGCCCGGCGCGCGGGCAGCCCGATCACCACCACGGACAGCCAGACCATGGGCACGAACCCCCAGCCCATCGGGTCGGCCCCGCCGAGCAGCGCCGCCAGGAACGCCAGAGCGCCGGTCCACACGACCTCCCTCGTGGGATACCGGCGCTCCATAACCGCGGCGACGACGCGTACGTAGAGCCAGGTGAAGGCGAGCGCCGCGATCGTCGCGAGCGCCAGGCGCGGCCAGCCGGCCGCGCCCGAGCCGAGGCTGAACACGGTCGACGCGATCAGGAAGATCCACATGATCACGAGCGTCGAGTTCAGCATCCGGCGGGCCAGCCGGCGCGCCCGCGTGATCGCGTCCATCTAGCCGGCGCGCAGCACGTCGCCGAGCTTCAGCCGGGCGCCCGTGCGCAGCACCGCCCGCTCGTAGACCTTCGCGCCGAACGACAACACCGCCAGCACGGCCACGGCCATCGCCGCCATGGACGCCGCCACCTGCCACATCGGCACGTCGGCCGCCGCCATCCGGACCGGCATGATCATCGACGAGAACGGCGGGATGTAGGACATCACCGTGGCCAGCGTGCCCGTGGGGTCGTTGGTGGCGTAGAAGGCCACGAAGTACGTGACCATGATGAGCATGGTCAGCGGCGACATCACGCTGCTCACCTCCTCCTGGCGGGAGACCAGCGAGGCGAAGGCGGCCGCGAGCGTGGCGAAGAACGCGTACCCGAGCACGAACCAGACCAGGACGGCGACCACCAGCCCCGGCACACCCGGCGGGAAGTCGGCGGCGAACCCCGACACCGACGTGGCGACCAGGCCGACGGCGAGGATGGTGAGCAGGTTGATCAGCCCGAGCACGCCCAGCCCGACGATCTTGCCGCCGAGCAGCTGCCACGGGCGCACCGCCGCGAGCAGGATCTCCACGATCCTGCTGCCCTTCTCCTCCACGACGCCCATGGCCACCATCATGACCTGGCCCATGAGCAGCATGAAGAGGACGAGCACCAGCACCACGGCGATGCCGGTCTTGGCCGCCTGGTAGCGGGTGTCCACGCCCACGGAGACCATCTGCAGCGGCGGGATCGTCACCCCGGCCGCGCCGAGCCGCATCTCCCGGTTGGTGCTCTGCATGAGCACGCCGAGCTTGCTGTCGATCTCGCCGTCGGTGAGCACCTTGTCGCCGTTGACCAGCACCGCGTCCACGTCGCCGGCCAGCACGGCCTTCTTGGCCGCGGCCTCGTCGGGGAAGGAGCGCCACTCGAACTCGGCGTCCGGCGCGGCAGCCTTCAGCGGGAGCTGCTGGGAGTTGACCGTGCCCAGCGTGTACGAGTCGTTCCCACCCATGATCTTCGGCGCGAAGGAGACCGCCGCCACCAGCAGCGCGGTCACCAGCAGGCCGACCAGGAACGTCTTCGTGCGCACCTGCGTGACGATCTCGCGGCGGGCGACCAGCATCAGTCCGTTCACGCCACGGCCTCCTTGAAGATCTCGGTGAGGGTCGGCTGCTCGACCCCGAAGTGCTCGACGCGGCCCGCCTTCATGGCGCGGCGCAGGATCTCCTGGTCGTCGCCCTCGGCCGTCCGCAGGGTGTGCAGGCCGCCGTGGACGGTCACCGTGCCCGGCAGGCCGTCGGCCCAGCCCGGGGCGGGGTCGCGGACCTCCACGCGCAACGTGTCGCCCTCGGCGGCGCGCAGCTCGGCCACCGTGCCCGTCGCGACCATCCGGCCGCCGGAGACGATGCCCACCGAGTCGCACAGCCGCTCAACCAGGTCGAGCTGGTGGCTCGAGAAGATCACCGGCACGCCGCTCCTGCAGCGTTCCTGGAGCGCCCCGGCCAGGGCGTCCACGGCGAGAGGGTCGAGCCCCGAGAACGGCTCGTCCAGGACCAGCGCCTCGGGGTCGTGCACCAGCGCCACGGCGAGCTGCACGCGCTGCTGGTTGCCCAGCGACAACGTCTGCACCGCGTCGCCCCTGCGCTCGGTCAGCCCCAGCCGCTCGATGAGCTCGTCGGCGGCCTTCTTCGCGGCCGCGGGGGCGAGCCCGTGCAGCCGGCCGAAGTACTCGATCTGCTCGCTGACCCGCATCTTCTGGTACAGCCCGCGCTCCTCGGGCATGTAACCGAACCGCGTGCGGTCGTCGTAGCCCAGCGCGCGGTCCCGCCAGCGCACCGATCCGGAGTCGGCCTGGAGCACGCCCATGACGATGCGCATCGTCGTCGTCTTGCCCGCACCGTTCGCGCCCACGAAGCCGTACATCTCGCCCGGACGTACCGTGAAGCTGATCCCGTCCAGGGCGACCTTGCCGCCGGGGTTGTCGGGACCGCCCGCGAAGCGCTTGCGCAGCTCGCTGATCTCGAGCATCAGGTCCTCTCTCTCGTCATGGGTAGATTGTGGCTTTGGCGGCGTTCGCCCTGGTAGTCGTGGAAATCATGCGCGCGACATGGAAAGCGCGTCCCGTTCGGATGACATTTGTCATTACGCTGGGCTCATGACGCGTGCCGACAAGGACAAGCCCGTCGTCCTCTCCCGCATCTACACCCGTACGGGCGACGACGGCACCACGAACCTGAGCGACATGAGCCGCGCGGCCAAGACCGACACCCGGCTGGCCGCCTACGCCGACGTCGAGGAGGCCAACGCCTGCCTCGGCCTGGCCCTGTCCCACGGCACCCTGTCCGCCGACCTCGTGGCGCTCCTCGTGCGCATCCAGAACGAGCTGTTCGACGTGGGGGCCGACCTGGCCACACCGGTGGTGGACGAGCCGGAGTTCCCGCCGCTGCGCGTGGAGCAGTCCTACATCGACCGGCTGGAGGAGCAGTGCGACCGGCTCAACGCCGAGCTCCAGCCGCTGCGCAGCTTCATCCTGCCCGGCGGCGACCCGGCCACGGCCGCGCTGCACCTGGCCCGGGTGACCGTACGCAGGGCCGAGCGCACCACGTGGGCGGCGCTGGAGGCCCACGACGACGTCAACCCGCTGACCGCCAAATACCTCAACAGGCTGTCCGACCTGCTCTTCATCGCCTGCCGGGTCGCCCACGGCGGCAACGAGATCCTCTGGAAGCCCGGCGGCACCCGCTAGGCGACGTCGAGGTAGGCGCTGGGCGGCGCCGACTCCAGCCAGGCGAGGAAGCCGGTGAGGGCGTCGGCGCTCATCGCCAGCGACAACCCGCGCGTCGTGCCGCCGCAGTCGACGGCGTAGAGGCCGCCGTCGATCTCACGCCGGGCGGAAACGACGAGGCCGCGCCTCGCGATCGCGTGGCGCGGCCTCAGTCGGACGCCCATGAGCGGAATCCAGTGGAGCTCACCGTCGGCGTAGCGGGCCACCCCGCTCTGCCACCCTCGGCTGCCCACTTTCAGCCGACAGGGTACGCTGCCGCGCGAACGCGCGAGCGTCACCCCTCGCAGGACCACGAGGACGACCAGCAGCAACAACAAAACCGAAACCGTCGCCACCATGGCCGCCCCCCTGAATCCCGTTGTATGTATTAAACCTCTTCGCCCGCCGCGCGCAGCCGGGCCCTGGCCCGCTTGGCCTCGATCGCCGCGTCGGCGTCCTCCTGGTTGGCCTCGATCGAGGCCTGAGCCCGGTCGAGAGCGTCTCGGGCGGCCGCGACGTCGACCTCGGAACCGAGCTCGGCGACCTCGGCGAGCACCGACACCTCATCATCGGCCACGGAGATGAACCCCCCGTGAACGGCCGCGACGAGCTCGGGCTCACCTTCCCGCTTGACGCGCAGCACGCCGCCCTCGACGAGGACGCCGAGCACGGGTGCGTGTTGCGGCATAATACCGATCTCGCCGTCAACGGTCTTGGCAATCACCATGTCGGCCTCGCCCGACCAGATCTCACGCTCGGGTGAGACAACCCCTACGCGTAGCTTCGCCACTTCAGCAGGTTCCTTTCCGATCAGGTAGCGGCACGGGTTCTCCCACCCGTGCCACTACCGTAGGGCGATCAGCGACGCTCGAGTTCCTTGGCCTTGGCCACGGCCTGGTCGATGCCGCCGACCATGAAGAACGCCTGCTCGGGCAGGTGGTCGTACTCGCCGGCGCACAGGCCCTTGAAGGAGGCGATCGTCTCGTCCAGCGGGACGTTCTCGCCCGGCTGGCCGGTGAACGCCTCGGCGGCGTACATCGGGTGCGACAGGAACCGCTCGATGCGGCGGGCCCGCTGCACGGTGACCTTGTCCTCTTCGGACAGCTCGTCGATACCGAGGATCGCGATGATGTCCTGGAGCTCGCGGTACTTCTGCAGGATCCGCTTGGTCTCCTGGGCCACCCGGTAGTGCTCCTCGCCCACGACCTGCGGGTCGAGGATCCGGGAGGTGGAGTCGAGCGGGTCCACCGCGGGGTAGATGCCCTTCTCCGAGATCGGCCGGGACAGCACGGTCTGCGCGTCGAGGTGCGCGAACGCGTTGTGCGGGGCCGGGTCGGTGATGTCGTCGGCGGGCACGTAGATCGCCTGCATGGAGGTGATCGAGTGACCGCGCGTCGAGGTGATGCGCTCCTGGAGCACACCCATCTCGTCGGCCAGCGTCGGCTGGTAACCCACCGCGGACGGCATGCGGCCGAGGAGGGTGGAGACCTCCGAGCCCGCCTGCGTGAAGCGGAAGATGTTGTCGATGAACAGCAGCACGTCCTGCTTCTGCACGTCGCGGAAGTACTCCGCCATCGTCAGCGCGGACAGGGCCACCCGCAGACGGGTGCCCGGCGGCTCGTCCATCTGGCCGAAGACGAGCGCGGTGTCCTTGAGGACGTCCGCCTCCTCCATCTCCAGCCAGAGGTCGTTGCCCTCACGGGTGCGCTCGCCGACGCCGGCGAACACCGAGGTGCCACCGAAGTTGCGGGCGACACGGCGGATCATCTCCTGGATGAGAACCGTCTTGCCCACACCGGCGCCACCGAACAGGCCGATCTTGCCACCCTGCACGTACGGGGTGAGCAGGTCGATGACCTTGATACCCGTGACCAGCATCTCGGTACGGGACTCGAGCTGGTCGAAGGGCGGGGACGGCCGGTGGATGCCCCACTTCTCGGTGACCTGGAGCGAAGCGGTCGGCACGTCGAGCGACTCGCCGAGCGCGTTCCACACGTGACCCTTGACGACGTCGCCGACGGGCACCGAGATCGGGTGGCCGGAGTCGGTGACGGCCGTACCGCGGACCAGGCCGTCGGTGGGCTGCATGGAGATGGCGCGAACCAGGTTGTCACCCAGGTGCTGGGCGACCTCCATGGTCAGGGTCTTGGTCTCGCCGCCGAGGGTCACCTCGACGTTGAGCGCGTTGTAGATCTCGGGCATCGCCTCGACGGGGAACTCCACGTCGACGACGGGCCCCTTGACGCTGGCCACACGACCGGCACCGGCCGACGTGGGCTCAACAGTCTCAACAGCCTCTGCAGTCATTTCACTCTTTCCCCGCTGCGGCGTCAGCCAGCGCGTTGGCGCCTCCGACGATCTCGCTGATTTCCTGGGTGATCTCGGCCTGGCGAGCCTGGTTCATCTGCATGGTGAACACGCGGATCAGCTCGTTGGCGTTGTCCGTGGCGGACTTCATGGCGCGGCGGCGCGCGGCCTCCTCCGAAGCAGCCGACTGCAGCAGCGCCGTGAAGATGCGGGACTCCACATAGCGCGGCAGCAGCGTCTCGAGCACGTCGCCCGCGGTGGGCTCGAACTCGAAGTACGGCGGGATCGTCTCGGTGGCCGTCGCCTCGGTCTCCTCGACCTCCAGCGGCAGCACGCGCTTGACCACGACGTTCTGGGTCAGCATCGAGACGAACTCGGTCGAGACGATGTGGATCTCGTCGATCCCCGCCTCTTCCTTGAAGGAGTCGATCAGCGTCTGCGCGATCTCCTTGGCGTCGGCGTAGGCCGGCTTCCTGGAGAAGCCGACCCACTGGCCGCCCATCGTACGGTTGCGGAAGCTGTGCCAGGTGACACCCTTCCGGCCGGTGACGAACGGCACCACCGTCAGGCCGCGGCTCTCCAGCAGCCCGCGCAAGGCCTCGGCCTCGCGCAGGACGTTGGCGTTGAAGCCGCCACAGAACCCGCTGTCGCTGGTGACGATGAGGACGCCCGCCTTGGCGGGGTTCTCCTTCGCCACGGTCAACGGATGGTCGACGCTGGCCGCGTTGCTGACGACGCCGGTGACGGCGCGAGTGATCTCACGCTCGTACGGCAGCGCCGCCTGCATCCGCATCTGCGCCTTCACGATCCGCGAGGAGGCGATGAGCTCCTGGGCGCGCGTGATCTTGGCGGTCGACTTGACCGACCTGATCCGCCGCCGCAGCAGCCTTAGCTGGGCACCCATGAGCTACTTCTCCGTCGCCGGACGGACGACCTTCTTGATCTTCTCCTGGCCGACCTCGTCGGCCTCGAGCGGCGCCACCGGCTCGTCCTTGACCAGGAGCTCGCCCGAAGAGGTGGTGAAGCCCTTCTTGAACTCCGTGACGGCGTCCTTGAGGCTGGTCACCGCGTCGTCGGACAGCTCGTTGGTCTCGCGGATGCTGTCGAAGATGCCCTTGTGGCTGCTCTGCAGGTAGTCGAGGAACTCCTGCTCGAAGCGGCGGATGTCCTCGATCGGAACCTCGTCGAGCTCACCCGTCGTGCCCGCCCACACCGACACGACCTGACGCTCCACGGAGAACGGCGAGTACTGCGGCTGGATGAGCAGCTCGGTCAGGCGCTGACCGCGCTCCAGCTGGGCGCGGGAGGCCGCGTCCAGGTCGGAGGCGAAGGCCGCGAAGGCCTCCAGGTCGCGGTACTGCGACAGCGACAGACGCAGCGTGCCGGCCACCTTGCGCATCGCCTTGATCTGCGCCGAGCCACCGACTCGGGAGACCGAGATACCGACGTTGATGGCGGGACGGATACCGGCGTTGAAGTAGTCGGTCTCCAGGAAGATCTGGCCGTCGGTGATGGAGATGACGTTGGTCGGGATGAACGCCGACACGTCGTTGCCCTTGGTCTCGATGATCGGAAGACCGGTCATCGAACCGCCGCCCATGTCGGCGGAGAGCTTGGCGCAGCGCTCCAGCAGACGGGAGTGGAGGTAGAAGACGTCACCGGGGAACGCCTCGCGGCCCGGCGGGCGGCGAAGCAGCAGCGAGACGGCGCGGTAGGCGTCGGCCTGCTTGGTGAGGTCGTCGAAGATGATGAGGACGTGCTTGCCCTGGTACATCCAGTGCTGGCCGATGGCCGAACCGGTGTAGGGGGCGATGTACTTGTAACCGGCCGGGTCGGAGGCCGGGGCGGCGACGATCGTGGTGTACTCCAGGGCGCCGGCCTCTTCGAGACGGGAGCGCACCTGGGCGATCGTCGAGCCCTTCTGGCCGACCGCGACGTAGACGCAGCGCACCTGCTTCTCGGGGTCGCCCGACAGCCAGTTGTCGCGCTGGTTGAGGATGGTGTCGACGGCCACGGCGGTCTTGCCCGTGCCACGGTCACCGATGATCAGCTGGCGCTGGCCGCGGCCGATCGGCGTCATGGCGTCGATCGCCTTGATGCCGGTCTGCAGCGGCTGCTTCACCGGCTGCCGCTGGACGACCGAGGGGGCCTGCAGTTCGAGGGCGCGCAGGCCCTCGGACTCGATCGCGCCCTTGCCGTCGAGGGGGTTGCCGAGCGGGTCGACCACACGGCCGAGGAAGTTGTCGCCGACCGGCACGGACAGGACCTCGCCCGTCCGGCGGACCGTCTGGCCTTCCTCGATCTTGCTGAAGTCGCCCAGGACCACGACGCCGATCTCTCGGGGGTCGAGGTTCAGGGCCAGGCCGCGCGTGCCGTCCTCGAACTCGAGCAGCTCGTTCGCCATCGCCGAGGGAAGGCCGGAGACATGGGCAATGCCGTCGCCGGCGTCGACGACGGTCCCGATCTCCTCGCGCGCGGCGCCTTCCGGTTCGTACGCCTGGACGAAGCGCTCAAGCGCGTCCCGGATCTCGTCCGGCCGGATCGTAAGCTCCGCCATCTCTACTCTGTCTCCCTATTCATTCGGCGCTCACTGCGCCTCAGCCGGCCAACCGGCGGCGGACTTCTTCAATTCGTCCCACGATCGTGGTGTCGATGATCTCGTCGCCGATGCGGACCGAGAACCCACCGAGCACTCGCTTGTCCACCTCGACGTTCAGGTGCACGTCGCGACCGTAGGAGGTGCGCAGCCAGTCGGCCAGTCGCTGCTTCTGCGCGTCGGACAGCTCGACCGCGCTGCGCACGACCGCCACCAGGCGCCGGCGCTGCTGGGCCACGAGCTGGCCGAACTCCTCCAAGCCCGTCTCCAGGCTACGCCCTCGCGGGTGCACCGCCAGCTGCGTGATCAGGCGCTGGCTGGTGGGGGCGACCTTGCCGCCGAGCAGGTCGCCCAGCAGCTGCCGCTTGCCCTCCGCGGGCGCGGCCGCGTCGGCGAGCGCGCGTCGGAGGTCGGGGTTGGCGGCGACGATGCGGCCGAAGCGGAAGAGCTCGTCCTCCACGTCGTCGAGCCTGGACTGGCCCTCCGCCTCGGCGGCCGCGGCGACGACGCCGAGCCGTTCGAGCGAGTCGGCCAGGTCACCGGCGCGCGACCACCGGACCGAGACCGCGGCCTCGGTCGTGGCGATGGCCGCCTCGGAGACCTTGCCGCCGAGCAGGGCGCGGATGGTGCCCGCCTTCTGCTCGGCGGGCCTGGCCGGGTCGGACAGCGCCCGGCGCAGGCCGTGCTCGCGGTCGAGCAGATCCGCGACGGCGAACAACTCGTCGGAGAGCGCGCCGAGGTCGGCGCTGCCCGCGACCGCGTTGAAGCGCTCCTCGACCTCTGCCAACGAGGTCCTGCTCAGACCTCTCATTAGCGCACCGCCTGCGCGTTGCTGCTCTCGAGCTCGTCGAGGAACCTGTCCACGATCCGGCTCTGGCGGACCTCGTCCTCGAGGGACTCGCCGACGATGCGGCCGGCCAGCTCGGTGGACAGGCGGCCGATCTCCGTGCGGAGCTGCGCGAACGCGGCGGCGCGGTCGGCCTCGATCTGGGCGTGCGCGGCCTCGACGAGACGACGGGCCTCGGCCTGCGCCTCCTCGCGGAGCTCCGCCTTGATCTGCGCGGCCTGCTCGCGAGCCTCTTCGCGGAGCCGGCCGGCCTCGCGGCGGGCCTCCTCGAGCTGCTGCGCGTACTGCCGCTGGAGGTTCTGCGCCTCGGCCTGGGCCTCCTCAGCCCTCTTGATGCCACCCTCGATCGCGTCGGTCCGCTCGGCCAGAGTCTTCTGGATGCGCGGAACGAGAATCTTGCCGACGACGAGGAGGACGACGAGGAACGAGAAGATACCGACGACGAGCTCGAACGTGTGCGGAAGGAGCGGGTTCGCCCCTTCTTCCTGCGCGAGGAGCGTAGCTGCCTTAATCATGGGTGCAGCCTTTCGTCAGAATTCTTCTGGTCCTAGATGCCCTGGAAGATGAAGGGCGCGACCAGACCGATCAGGGCGAGGGCCTCGGTGAGGACGAAGCCGAGGAGCATGTTCTGGCGGATCAGGCCGTAAGCCTCGGGCTGACGCGCGATGGCCTGCACGCCCTGACCGAAGATGATGCCGACGCCGATGCCGGGGCCGATGGCGGCGAGACCGTAACCGATGGCGGTGACGTTGCCGGAGACCTCAGCGAGAACGCTCATTGCTATTTCCTTTACTGGACGGCCGGTGAAGGGAGTCCCACCGGTCATGGATATTCCGGTATGTGGTTCTCAGTGATCCGGGTGCAGCGCGCCGCCGATGTACATCGACGCCAGCATCGCGAACAGGAACGCCTGCAGGAACTGGATGAACATCTCGAACCCGGTCAGGAGGATCGTCATGAGCACGCCCACCACGCCGACGGGTGCGCCCAAGGGCGTCAGCTTCTCGAACAGGAACCAGAAGCCGACCATGCTGAAGAACGCGAGCAGCATGTGACCGGCGAACATGTTCGCGAACAGTCGGACCGCGTGCGTGAACGGCGCGATGATCATGTTCGACAGGAACTCGATCGGCGCCAGAAGGAAGTAGATGGGCTTGGGCAGGCCGGGCGGGAACATCATGTTCTTGAAGTAGCCGATGCCGCCCTGGTGCTTGACGCCCAGGTAGATCTTGATCGCGTAGATCGAGAGCGCGAGGACGGCCGGGAACGCGATGTGCGAGGCGACCGGGAACTGCGCGAGCGGGATCACCCCGAGGATGTTCCAGAACAGGACCAGGAAGAAGAGCGTGACCAGCAGGCCCATCCACCGATCGGCGTCCTTGCCGAGGAACGGCCGGGCGATCTGGTCGCGGACGAACATGTAGCCGTACTCGACGACGTTCTGGGTGCCCCTCGGCACGAGCTTCGGCTTGGCGAAGGCCACCCAGCACACGGCGATCACCACGAGCGCGCTGAGCATCGCCAGCAGCACCGGCTTGGTGAACCAGGTCACCCCGGGAATGATCGGCGTGAACGAATTGAACAGCTCATCGGGCGATGGCGCCCGGAAGTTGTCTTCGGGGGCGAGGACCGTCAGCGCAATCACGCGGCGTTCCCTTCAACGTCGTAGTGGATCACAAGGGTTTCCTCAGCGAGGCGATCGCTGCGTCGGGTTAGCGACCGAACTTCCGGTAGACCGCGTAGCCGCCGAGCACGACCCCAAGGACCACGCCTATGGGGAAGAACGCGGACATGTCGAGCCACCGGTCCAGCAACCACCCGAGACCGCCATAGACCGCCATCCCGGCGAGCAGATAGCTGGGGACTGACCACATGGCATCGGAGAAGTCGCGACCGTCGTGTTCCGGCCGGCGTTCCTGTGCGCTCATCGCGGCCCCGACGATAGCAGGCGAGTGGAGGACTAGTCATATCGGACCCCATCCCTTTACCTGCCTCATGAGTCGCCCTTTCCGGGGACCGAGGCTTCGGGGTCGACGTAGAGCATCTTGGTCTTCATGAACGCGCGGACCTCGAACCCGGTCCAGACGAGCGTGCATCCGACCACGGACCACGCGAAGGCCTGGGTGTTCCAGGCGGTGGTCTCACGGAAGGCGGTGAGCACCGCCATGATGGCGATGACCTTGACGAGGTAGCTGACCATGGCCGCGATCGCCATCATCTGCGGGGAGACGCGGGCGGCATAGGAGACCGCTACCACGCTGATGCTGAAGAAAACCCCGACGAGCAAGGTGCCGAGGGCCGCGCCGAGCGCTCCCTTGCCGCCCGCGAGGAGGAACGCCACGATGACCGCGACCACCCCGACCGCGAAGGTCGGAACAGCGGCGCTCTTGAGTACGCGCACGTCGTTGGCCTGCATCGGTGCTCCATCAGCATGTTGTCAAGCGAGCGTTTGCTACCTCCAGAACATGTGCGTCCGGAGGTCCCTGCTCGTGAAAGATATCACAAGCTCACGGAAGACCGCTTTTACCTGCCGTTTCTAGTTCCCGATCACGGACGGCTCGGAAATGCAGGAATGACCGGTTTGCCCTCGGCGCTCGCGCGTTCCTGCGCCGAAGGGCCGCCCTGCGGCGGCATCTGCCGCCTGACCTGGGTGTCCGGGCCGATCGGCGGCATCGGGCCGGTGGGCGGGCCGTCGTCGTCGGGCTGCTTGTCGCGCGTGGCGGCGTGCGCGCCGCCCCTCCCCCGCCACCGCGGCGCGGCCATCAGGACGAGCACCGCCAGCGCCAGCACGATCACCACGACGAACAGCAGCACCGGCACGCCCTCGCGGGACATCGCCACCAGGCCGAAGGCGAACAGGAACGCCCACGCGTACATGATCAGCACCGAGCGGCGGTGCGAGTGGCCGATGTCCAGCAGCCGGTGGTGCAGGTGACCGCGGTCGGGCGCGAACGGCGACATGCCGTGGGACGTGCGCCGGACCACGGCGGTGATCAGGTCGATCAGCGGCAGGACCAGCACCGCCGCCGGCAACATCAGCGGCAGCAGCACCGGGACCTTGTTCATGTCCTCGATGGCGGCCGGGTCGAGCGGCGTCACCGTGACGATGGAGGAGGCGAGCACCAGCCCGATCAGCATCGCCCCGGTGTCGCCCATGAAGATCTTGGCCGGATGGAAGTTGTGCGGCAGGAAGCCCAGGCACGTGCCGATGAGCACGGCCGCGATGGCCGCCGTCGTGGTGATGTTCCCCACGCTCATGCTCTGGGCCAGCAGGATCGAGTACGCCCACGTGGCCATGGCGGCGATGCACACGATGCCGGCCGCGAGCCCGTCGAGCCCGTCGACGAAGTTCACGGCGTTGATGGTGACCACCACGATCATGATGGTGATGATCGTGCTCAGCGTGTAGTCGAGGCTCGTGGAGCCGCCCCAGTCCTTCGGCAGCGGGATGTAGAGCAGCCGCAGGTCGAAGTAGACCAGCACGCCCGCCGCCGCAATCTGCCCGCCGAGCTTGATGAAGGCGTCCATGCCCCACCAGTCGTCGAGGAAGCCGGTGAGCGTGATCAGGCCGCCGGCGACGATCAACGCGGTGACGGCTCTGCCGTCGTATCCCGACAGCGCCGCGCCCGTGTGTTTCAGCTGGCTGGCGACCAGCAGGCCGACCACCAGGCCGCCGTACATGGCCAGGCCGCCGAGCCTCGGAGTCGGCGTGGTGTGCACGTCGCGCTCGCGAACCTCGGGCATGGCGCCGATGCGGATGGCGAAGCGGCGCACCAGCGGGACCAGCAGATACGTCACCGCTGCCGAGATGAGCGCCATGAACAGGTATTCGCGCACGGACCTAGTTTCCCGGATGCTCCGGCCAGCTGTGACCGGAAACCGACACAGACCAGCTTAATATTCGCTGAGATATGGCTGATGGATGGCGAGAAGCGCCGCCACTCTTTCCCTGACCTCGGGCGCTGCGGCCGGGTCGCGCACGGACATCGACAGCAGACTTCCCAACTCCTTCATCTCGCGCGGGCCCATGCCCTGCGTGGTCACACAGGCCGTGCCCACCCGGATCCCGGAGGTGACGGCCGCCGGCTCCGGATCGTACGGGATGACGTTGCGGTTGAGGGTGATCCCGGCGGCCACGCAGCGCCGTTCGGCCTCGGCGCCCGAGACGCCCAGCTCACGCAGGTCGATCAGGGCCAGGTGGGTGTCGGTGCCGCCGGTGACCGGACGCATGCCCTCCCCGTCCAGCGCGTCGGCGAGCGTGCGGGCGTTGGCGACGACGCGGCTCGCGTACTCGGCGAACTCCGGCCGCAGCGCCTCCCCGAACGCCACCGCCTTGGCCGCCACCGCGTGCATCAGCGGCCCGCCCTGCACGAACGGGAACACCGCCCGGTCGATCTTGGCGGCCAGCTCCTCCGTGCACAGGATCGCGCCGCCGCGCGGCCCGCGCAGCACCTTGTGCGTGGTCAGCGTCACGACGTCCGCGTACGGCACCGCCGACGGGATCACCCCGCCCGCCATCAGCCCGATCGGGTGCGCCACGTCGGCCAGCAGCCACGCGCCCACCTCGTCGGCGATGCCGCGGAACACCGAGAAGTCGATCAGCCGCGGGTACGCCGTCGCGCCGCACACGATGACCTTCGGCCGGCGTCGCAGCGCCACGTCCCGCACCTCGTCGTAGTCGATGAGCTCGGTGTCGCGCCGCACGCCGTAGGAGGCGACGTCGAACCACCGTCCCGAGAAGTTCACCTTCGAGCCGTGCGTGAGATGGCCGCCGTGCGGGAGCGCCATGGCGAGCATGGTGTCGCCGGGCTGCAGCAGGGCGGCGTAGGCGGCCAGGTTGGCGCCGGCGCCGGAATGCGGCTGGACGTTGGCGTGCTCGGCCCCGAACAGCCTGCGCGCCCGCTCCACCGCCAGCCGTTCGGCCCGGTCGACGACCTCGCAACCACCGTAGTAGCGCCTGCCGGGGTAGCCCTCGGCGTACTTGTTGGTGAGGGTGGAGCCAAGGGCGGCCATGACCGCGGGGGAGGTGAAGTTCTCGCCGGCGATCAGCTGGATGCCGGTGCGTTCGCGTTCGAGCTCGTCGAGCAGCACCTGCGCCAGCTCCGGATCCTGCCGCCGCAACCGCCCGAAGTCGGGCCCGTAGAACGGCTCCCCACCCATTTCTCCACTGTACGACCGCATGTCCGTTTTGCCCAGATAGCTGGTCCCGTGACGGGCAGGGGGCCTTGAGGTCGTTTACCCACGAAAACCGGAGGACCGCGAAGCACCGGAACCGCAATGCTCCAGGGACGGCGAGCTCCAGGGAAGGCGAAGTGCCGGAACCGAGAAGCTCCGGGGAAGGTGGAGGTCAGGGGAAGGCGTGCGGTGCGCCGGTCTGGCTGGGGATCCACCTCGGGGTGTCGTCGGCCTCGTCGCTGATCGCGGTGAGCACGGCGTGACGGTAGAGAGCCAGTTTGGACCGCCATTCCCGGATGTCCTGCACATATCGATCGCCGACCGGTGCGTCCCAGGTCTGCGGGCTCTTGGCCAGCGCGTACGCCTTGTCGAGGGCCGTGCTGAGCTTCTCCAGCATGGGCATGACGGTGTTCCACGCGGTGACGAGACGTTCGTAGTCGGGGTTGAACTCGTAGGCCAGCGGCTGGTTGTCCAGCGGGCCCGCGGCGGTGACGGGCGGCATCTCGTCCCTGCTCCTGGGCCTGGGGGCGGGCGGGTCGACGTACATCACGCGCTCCTTCCCGACGTCCCGGGATCGACCTCACCCGATGGACCGTCCGGCCTGATGTCCCTGAGCCCCCAGTCACCCTCGCCGTACTCACCGGGCGGAACCTCCATGGACGGCATGTCGAATGGCTGAACGTCGCGGACATCGTCGATCAAAGTCCTGATCGCCTCCGGCCCGGCCGCGGAAACATCCACAGCCACAACCCCGTCCCCCTCACTCACCCACTTCCCACCGGCACCCCCGCCATCCAAGCCCTGCGCCCCACCATCCCCATGACTCCCGACACCATGCCCCCCGCCACCGTGAACAGCCGCGCCCTGCCCCCCTGTGACGCCACCACCAGCGGACACGTCTCCTCCACCAGAAACGGCCGCCCCTCCCCCGGGCGCCGTAGGCGGAATCCGCACCCCACCAGAACCGTCACCCCGCCCCGCCACACCACCATCCGCACCCGCCCGACCAGCGTCCACCGCCCCACCATCAGCCCGAGCGCCATCCGCCGCCCCGCCGTCAGCGCGACCGGCATCCGCCGCGCCGCCACCGGTACCTACACCGGCACGCCCACCACCCGCGCCCCCATCGGCACGCCCGCCGTGGGTGTTGCCGCCAGTGCCCCCGCCGGCGTCACGGCTGCCGTTGCCGGTGCCCGCGTCAGCGCGGCTGCCGTTCGCGGCCTTGTCGTCGGCGCAGGCGGTGCCGTCACTGCGGCCGGTGTCCGTAGCGCCGCCGTCGGAGCGGCCGTTGTCGCTGTTCGCGCCACCGCCGGAGCCGTCACCGCGGCCCGTGTCCGTAGCGCCGCCGTCGGAGCGGCCGTGGTCGTTCACGCCGCCGCCGGAGCCGTCGGCTCGGCCTGTGCCGGTGTCCGTGTGGCCGTTTGCGCCGTCGGCTCGGCCGTGGTCGCCGATGGGCTGGTTGCCGGTGGCGTCGGGGCGGGTTGGGGTGGAGGAGGCGCCGTCGGCGTGGGTGCCGTGGGCGTTGCCCGTGTCTCCTGGGATGCCCTGGTGGGCGCCTGTGTCGCCCGTGGTGCCGCGGTAGGTGTCTCCTGTGGTCCCCGAGTGGGTGGCCGCATCGCCTTGGGTGCCGTTGGGGGACATGGTGTCCCCTGCCGTGCCGAAGTGGGCGCCCGTGCCTTCTGACGTGCCATGGTGGTGGCCGGTCGCCGTTGTGGTGCCGTGCGGGTGGGCGGTGGTGCTGTCCGAGGTGGTCGCCGAGGGGTCGGTGCCGCCCTCTCCTGTCGGCACCGACAGCCCTTCGCCTCCGCCCCCCGTCGCCCCGGCGCCATCGGCGCGCACGGTCGGCATGTCGGCGGGTTGCGCGTTGTCGACGTTCTTGAGCAGGGATTCCAGTTGTTCGGCCGTGGGCGGGTCGATGGGGACCTGGAGGACCTTCACGCCGTCGACCACCACGACCTTGGGCTTGTGCGCATCGTCCGGCTGGTCGTTCGCGGGGACGTTGGCCGTGCCGGTGTCGGCCTCCGCTCCCCGATCGCGTCTGCTGTCCTGGTCGGGGGCCTTGGGGTCGTCGCCGGCCGGGGTGTCGCCAATTCGGTCGCCGATCCGGTCGCCGGTGCGGCCGTCTGCGCGGTCGCCGGTCCGCTCACCGGTCCGGTCGTCGGTCCGGGTGTCGTTTCCGCTGGTCCCGGTGTCCTTGTCGGCGCCGTCGCACGCCTTCCCGTCCCCGTCGGCCCTGGCACCGTCGTCACCGGTCTTGCTGTCGGGTTCCTTCGGCGTCGGCGGATGCGTCGGCTTGGGATCGTGGTCCCTCGACGCAGGCGGGTCCGTCGGCTTGGGGTCGTGGTCTTTCGGTGCGGGTGGGTCCGTGGGCTTGGTGTCGGGGGTTTTGGGGGGTGGGTCCGTGGGTTTCGGGTCGTGGTCCTTCGGGGTCGGGGGATGCGTGGGCTTCGGGTCGGCGGGGTGTTCCGGAGTGGCGGGGTCGGTGTGCTTGGGCGGGTCGTCGGCGCGGGGGTTGCCGTACTTGTCGTCGCGGCTGCCCGGCGACTCCTTGGGCTCGTCGGCCGTGCCGCCGCCGCCCGTTCTCGCCGTGTCGCCCGTTTTCGCTGTGTCGCCCGTTTTCGCCGTGTCGCCCAGTTTCCCGTCGGCGCGCTTCTCCAGGACGGCCAGCCGCGCGTTGACGTCCTTGACCATGTGATCGGCGAAGTCGGCCACCTGGACCGGACGGTGGGTGCTCCGCGTGGACAGCCCGGCACGGCTCAGCACCGCCCTGACCTGGTCCTCGGCCGTGCGCAGCGCCGAGGACGCGTGCTTGACCTCGGTCAGCAGGTCACGGACCAGCTGCGGATCCATGCCGTCGAACTTGCCCATGGGCCACTCCCGGACGTGTCGCCGTTCCGGGACTCACGGTAATCGCGGCCGCGGCGTCGCCGCAGCCGGGATGCAAAGACGGTATACGTCAGTCGTCGGTGGCGACGTAGCCGATGATGCCGCGCAGCTTCTCGACGGGGATCGCGCCGCGGCGCAACATCCGGGGCACCGCCGTGGTGAGGTCGAGGATGGTCGAGGGCGTGTTGTCGGTGGTCTTGCCGCCGTCGAGGTAGACCGCGACCGAGTCGCCGAGCTGCTCCTGGGCCTCCTCCGCCGTCGTCGCCGCGGGGGCGCCGGAGCGGTTGGCGCTGGAGACGGCCATCGGGCCGGTCTCCTTGAGCAGGTCGAGGGCGACCGGGTGGAGCGGCATGCGGACGGCGACCGTGCCCTTGGTGTCGCCCAGGTCCCAGGAAAGGGCCCTGTTCGCCCTGCAGACCAGCGTGAGCGGCCCGGGCCAGAAGGCGTCGATGAGATCCTGCCCGTAGGGCCCGAGGTCGTCCACGAGCGCTGTGGCGGCTCTGACGGTGCCCACGAGCACGGGCGGCGGCATGTCGCGGCCGCGCCCCTTGGCGTCGAGCAGCGCGGTGACGGCCGGCGGCATGAACGCGTCGGCGCCGATGCCGTAGACGGTGTCGGTCGGCAGCACGACCAGCTCGCCGCGGCGCACGGCGGTGGCGGCCTCGATCAGGCCCTCGGCGCGCTGGTCGAGGTCGGAGCAGTCAAAGCGTCTTCCCACGGCGTGCATCCTAGTCCTGGCCGAGTCTGGCCGTGACGAAGCGGTCCCTTCGGGTGAGGTCCTGGCGCAGGCGTACGTCGCGCCAGCCGTTGTCCTCCGGGAAGGTCAGATAGACGGCCCTGCCCTGCTCGTCGGCGTGTTCGACGGCCACCCAGCCGCCGGGGCGCAGCAGCCGGCGGGCGGTGCGTTCGACCGCGCGCACCTCGCCGAGGCCGTCGTCGCCGGAGCCGTAAAGGGCCCTGGAGGGGTCGTAGTCGCGGACCTCGGGGTCGCGCGGGATGGCGCCGGGCGGGATGTACGGCGGGTTGGAGATCACCAGGTCGACCTTGCCGTTGAGCTCGGGAAGGGCTTCGGCGAGGTCTTCCGGGTGCAGGTGCGTACGCCCCTGGCCCAGCTCGGAGATGTTGCGCTTGGCCCAGGTGTAGGCCGCGGGGTCGACCTCGACGGCGTGCACCTCGGCGAGCGCGACCTCCTGGGCGATCGACAGCGCGATGGCCCCCGAGCCGGTGCCGAGGTCGACGACGAGCGGCGCCGTCACGTCCATGGCGCGCAGGGTCTCGATCGCCCACCCGGCCATGACCTCGGTCTCCGGCCGCGGCACGAACACGCCGGGGCCGACCGCGAGCTCCAGGTAGCGGAAGTACGCGTGGCCGGTGATGTGCTGCAGCGGCTCACGCGCCTCGCGCCGGGCGATGCCCTCCCAGAACAGCGCGTCGAAGTCGGAGTCCTTGACCGTGTGGAGCTCGCTCCTGCGCACGCCGTGGACGAACGCCGCGATCTCCTCCGCGTCGGTGCGCGGCGAAGGCACACCTGCCTCGGCCAGCCGGGCGGTGGCGAGAGCGATCTCGTCCAGCAGAAATGTCATGAGTGTTGTGCGAGCTTCTCCGCCATCTCGGCGTCGATGAGTGCCTGGGTGACGGCGTTGAGCTCGCCGTCGAGAACCTGGTCGAGGTTATACGCCTTGAAGCCTACGCGGTGGTCGGAAATCCGGTTCTCGGGAAAGTTGTACGTGCGGATGCGCTCGGAACGGTCGACCGTGCGGACCTGCGACTTGCGCTCGGCCTGCGCCGCGGCGTCGGCCTGCTCCTGGGCCACGGCCAGCAGCCGGGCCCGCAGGATGCGCATCGCCGACTCCTTGTTCTGGAGCTGGCTCTTCTCGTTCTGGCAGGAGACGACCACGCCCGTGGGCAGGTGGGTGATGCGCACGGCCGAGTCGGTCGTGTTGACGCTCTGGCCACCGGGACCGCTGGAGCGGTAGACGTCGATGCGCAGGTCGTTGGGGTCGATCTGGACGTCGACCTCCTCCGCCTCCGGGTAGACCAGCACGCCCGCGGCGCTGGTGTGGATGCGGCCCTGGGACTCGGTGACGGGCACCCGCTGCACGCGGTGGACGCCGCCCTCGTACTTGAGCCTGGACCACACGCCCTCGTCGCCCTTGGCCTTGATGCCGACCGTGACGTCTTTGTAGCCGCCGAGGTCGGAGGGCTGGGTGTCGATGATCTCGGTCTTCCAGCCGAGGCGCTCGGCGTAGCGCAGGTACATCCGCAGCAGGTCGCCGGCGAACAGCGCGGACTCCTCGCCGCCCTCGCCCGCCTTGATCTCCATGATGATGTCTTTGTCATCGTTGGGGTCGCGCGGGATGAGCAGGTGCTTGAGCTTCTCCTCAAGCTGCGGGATGCGCTCCTCGATCTCGGCCGCCTCGGCCGCGAAGCCCTCGTCCTCGCCGGCCAGTTCCTTGGCCGCCGTCAGGTCCTCGCGGGCGGTGTCGAGCTCCCGGTAGGTGCTGACGATCGGGGTGAGCTGGCTGTAGCGCCGGCCGAGTGTGCGGGCCTTGTTCTGGTCGGCGTGCACGGCGGGGTCGGCAAGCTGCAGCTCCAGCTCGGAATACTCCTTGAGCAACTCGTCGAGGTTCACCGTGGGTCCTTCAGTGGTTTGAATGCCGTTTCACCAACAACGCCGACCCGGCGCACGTGGTGCGGCCGGGTCGGCGTCGGTGAAGCTACTTGCCCGTGGCCTTCTTGCCGAAGCGCTTCTCGAAGCGAGCCACCCGGCCGCCGGTGTCGAGGATCTTCTGCTTGCCCGTGTAGAACGGGTGGCAGGCCGAGCACACGTCGGCGTGGATGACGCCGTTCTTCGCGGTGCTGCGGGTGGTGAACGTGTTGCCGCAGGAGCAGGAGACCTGCGTCACGTGGTAATCGGGGTGGATGTCGGGCTTCATGGCTGTCCTTTCGGGCTGCGGCCGCCGGGTCGCCTTCACGCATGGCGTGAACCGGAACCGCAAAATGGTCAGCTACCAGTGTGCCAGATCGTGCAACCTGCCCAGGCCATGGGGCATTCCCGCGATCTTCATGACGCGGCCGCACGCGCCACACTAGGCTCCCTCGCACAAAACCATCACTTTTCCCACAAATGGGACTTAGCCAAAGGATCATCCAACTGATGAAGAGAAGGGTGCGGCTGCTCCTCGCGGCCGCCACGGGGGCCGCCGTTCTCCTCGGAGGCGCCGGTCTCTCGGCCACCGGCGCGTCGGCCTCGGCCCACGCGCTGGCGGACGACTTCGCGGGGGACGCGTCGGCGAGCGCGTACGTCCCGCTGGAGAAGGACGTCGACGCCACCGTCACGCTCAGGCTCAAGAACCCGGGCAACGTGACCAGCGTGACCGGCTCCATCGAGCCGCCCGGCAAGTCGGCCAGGGCGGTGTCGTTCGACTTCACGCCGAGCACCTCCACCACCACCCCGACCCCCACCCCGTCCCCGGCGACCGAGAAGACGGTCACCGGCAAGTGGACGATCACCAAGGACGACCCGGCGGGCGACTGGAAGCTCACCGTCAACGTCGCCCGCAGCGGCTCGAGCTACTCCACCCCGTTCACCGTCAAGGTCTCCGGCAAGCAGGGCATCTCCGGCGCGAACGTCACGCCCGACCCCGTCCAGCTCGTCAAGGGCAGGGACACCAAGGTCACGGTCGAGGCGTCGGTGAAGGACGCGGGCACGGTCTCGGCCAAGCTCGTCAGCGACACCACCAGCGAGTACTACGACCTCGGTGCACTGGCCCAGGAGTCGGACGGCTACTACCGCGGCGTCACGTACTTCACCGACGACACCACCGAGGGCGACTGGACCCTTGAGGTGTACGCCACCCGCGGCGGCCAGACGCTCAAGGGCGAGGCGTCCTTCTCGGTCGTCGCCCCGACCGGCGGCGCGTCCAAGAAGGCCAAGACCAGGGTGACGATCTCGGCGCCGAACAAGGTCACCAAGGGCCGCGCGTTCAAGGTCTACGGCAAGGTCTACCGCGGCGCCAAGGCGTACAAGAACAAGATCGTGGAGGTGTACTTCAAGACGAAGGGCACCAAGACGTACAAGTTCATGGGCTACGCCAAGGCCACCTCGGCCGGCAAGTACAGCAAGACCTTCAAGGCCAAGAAGGACGGCTACTTCCAGGTCAAGGTGCCCGGCACGAGCAAGACGCGCACCTCCCTGTCGCCGCAGGAGTTCGTGGACGTGAGGTAGCGGGTACGGCCCGCATCCCCAACCCCGGGTGCAGGCCGTATCAGCGACCCAGATACGTCAGGACGGCGAGAACCCGCCGATGGTCCTCGGGCGCGGGCCCGAGGGCCAGCTTGGCGAAGATGCCGGACACGTGTTTCTCCACCGCCCCTTCGGTGACGACCAGCCTGGAGGCGATCGCGGTGTTGGAGCGGCCCTCGGCCATCAGTGCCAGGACCTCGCGCTCCCGGGGGGAGAGCAGGTCGAGCGGCGCGCCCCTGCGCCTGCGGCTGAGCAGTTGCACGACGACCTCAGGATCGATCACCGTGCCGCCCGCCGCCACCTCGCGCACCGCCTCCATGAACTCGGCCACGTCGGCCACCCGTTCCTTCAGCAGGTAGCCGACGGCCTTGCCGATCAGCTCGCCCGCGTAGCGCTCCTCGACGTACTGGGACAGGACCAGGATCGGGAAGTCGGGCCTGGCCTCGCGCACCCGCAGCGCCGCCTTCAGCCCCTCGTCGGTGTGGGTGGGCGGCATGCGCACGTCGACGATCGCCAGGTCGGGCTCGTGTTCGTGGACGGCGGCCACCAGCGCGGGCCCGTCGGAGACCGCAGCGACGGTCTCGAAACCGCCGTCGGCGAGCAACCGCGCCAGCCCCTCGCGCAACAGTACGGAATCCTCGGCGATGACCACGCGCATGTGCACATGACTACCATTCGCAGGGCAGCTCCGCACGCACGATCGTCGGCCCACCGACGGGGCTGTGCAGCACGAGCACGCCGTCGATGGTGGCCGCCCGGTCGGCCAGGCCCGACAGCCCGCCGTCCGGCGTGACGACGGCGCCGCCGATGCCGTTGTCCCACACGTCCACGACCACGCCGCGGTCGCCCTCGAACACCGCCACCGACGCCTCCGTCGCGCCCGAGTGCTTGGCGAGGTTGGTCAGGGCCTCGGCGACGATGAAGTAGGCGATGCTCTCCACCGCGGCGGGCGGCCGTTCGGCCAGTTCGACGGAGACGTCCACGTGCACCGGGGCCCGCGCGGCCAGCCCGGACAGCGCCGCGTCGAGCCCGCGGTCGGTGAGGATGGCCGGGTGGATGCCGCGGGCCAGGTCGCGCAGCTCGGCGATGGCCGCCTTGGTGCCCGCGTGGGCCTGGACGATCAGCGTCCTGGCCTCCTCCGGCTCGGTGTCGAACTTGGCCTGCGCCCGTCCGAGGTCCACCGCCACCGACAGCAGCCGCTGCTGCGCGCCGTCGTGCAGGTCGCGCTCGATCCTGCGGCGTTCGGCCTCGGCGGCGTCGATCCCCCTGGCCCGGCTGGCCCGCAGCCGCTCCTCCTCGCTGCCGCCGAGCAGCACCGTGGCCAGGGTGCCGTGCAGCCAGGCCATGCCCCGTACGAGATAGGCCGTCACGACGAGCAGCGCCACTCCGGCCGCGCCCGCGACCAGCACGCCCGCCCAGTCGTCGATGATCAGGCCGGTGCGCCCGTCGCTCAGGACGTACAGGACGCGCGCCAGGGGCGCGAGGAGCAGCACCGCCGTCGCCGTCCACAGGGCGAGCGACAACGCGGACTCGACCAGGCCCAGCGGGAGGAGCATGAGGAGGTAGCCGAGGTCCTGCCAGGTGGCCTTGTCGCCCAGCAGCCAGGTGAGGTGCGCGAGCAGCCCGCCCTCGGGCCTGCTCCGGTACGGGTCGGCGATCCGCACCCCGAACGCCGCGCCCATCAGCCGCCGCTCCAGCATCGCCCCGCCGCGCCACATCAGCACGGTCGCCATCGTCAGCGGCAGCCCCACCCAGACGATCACCAGCGGCACCGCCACCGTCGTCGCCATGGCCACCACGACGAACCAGACCAGCCCCAACCCCGCGCTGACCAGCAGGTACGGAGCCGCCCGCCAGGTCATCGGGTCCACCAGCACCCCTAACGGCCCCTTCGGCCCGAACCGCACCCTGTCCTTCAGCCTCACCGATCGCATGCCCCCAGCCTGCCGGGCGCCGCGGACGGGGTGAATGGAGCAGACGTCCGATCCGCAGGTGGGGTTAACCCCACCCCGCGCCCTGACATGCGAAAGGGGCGGCGGGAGAACCTCCCCGCCGCCCCTCAAGGCGCGTGGCCGCTAGTCGCGGTCGTTGCTCACCGTGGTCTTCTGCACCTGCAGAAGGAACTCGGCGTTGGACTTGGTCTCCTTCATCTTCTCCAGGAGAAGCTCCAGAGCCTGCTGCATGTCCAGAGCGTGCAGCACCCGCCGCAGCTTCCAGACGATCTGCAGCTCCTCCTTGGCCATGAGGATCTCTTCCTTACGCGTGCCGGACGCGTCGACGTCGACCGCGGGGAAGATGCGCTTGTCGGCCAGGGAGCGGTTGAGCTTGAGCTCCATGTTGCCGGTGCCCTTGAACTCCTCGAAAATGACCTCGTCCATCTTGGACCCGGTCTCGACCAGGGCCGTGGCGAGGATCGTCAGGGAGCCGCCGTTCTCGATGTTGCGCGCGGCGCCGAAGAAGCGCTTCGGCGGGTAGAGCGCCGTGGAGTCGACACCACCCGACAGGATACGACCGGAGGCCGGGGCCGCCAGGTTGTAGGCGCGGCCGAGACGCGTGATCGAGTCGAGCAGGACGACCACGTCGTGGCCCAGCTCCACCAGGCGCTTGGCGCGCTCGATGGCCAGCTCGGCGACCGTGGTGTGGTCTTCGGCCGGACGGTCGAAAGTCGAGTGGATGACCTCGCCCTTGACCGACCGCTGCATGTCGGTGACCTCTTCGGGACGCTCGTCCACGAGCACGACCATCAGGTGGCACTCGGGGTTGTTGCGGGTGATCGCGTTGGCGATCGCCTGCAGCACCATCGTCTTGCCGGCCTTCGGCGGCGAGACGATCAGACCACGCTGGCCCTTGCCGATCGGCGAGACCAGGTCGATGATCCGCGTGGTGAGGATGTTGTGCTCGGTCTCCAGGCGCAGGCGCTCCTGCGGGTAGAGCGGCGTCAGCTTGTTGAAGTCGGGCCGGTTGCGGGCCTGCTCCGGGTCCATGCCGTTGACGGTGTCGAGGCGGACCAGGGCGTTGAACTTCTCGCGGCGCTCGCCGTCGCGCGGCTGGCGCACCGCGCCGGTGATGACGTCGCCCTTGCGCAGGCCGTTGCGGCGGATCTGGGCCAGCGAGACGTAGACGTCGTTGCTGCCCGGCAGGTAGCCGCTGGTCCTGACGAACGCGTAGTTGTCGAGGATGTCGAGGATGCCGGCGATCGGGATGAGCACGTCGTCGTCGCCGATGACGGGCTCGGTGCTGTCGAAGCGGTCACGGCCGCGGCCGCGGTTGCGCTCCCTGAAGCGGCCCCTGCGGCCACGCCCGCGCTCGTCGTCGTCGCCGCCGCGCTGGTCGCGCTGGTCGCCGCCGCGCTGGTCGCCGCCGCGCTGGTCACCGCGCTGGTCGCCGCGCTGGTCGCCCCTGCCGCCGGTGTCCGTGGCGCGCTGGTCGCCGCGGCTGCTCTCGGCACGGCCGCCCTCACCGCGGTCGGCACGGTCGCCGCGCTCACCGCGGTCGCTGCGCTCACCGCGCTCGCCGCGGTCGCTGCGCTCGCCACGCTCACGGCGCTCGCCGCGGCTGCGCCGCTCGCGGCGGCTCTCGCGCTCGCCCCGCGTGTCGGCCTGACCGGCGTCCACGACCTGGGCCTGCTGCTCGACGGCCGGCTCGGCCGGCGCGGCCACGGGCTCGGGGGCCGCGGCCACCGGCTCGGCGGCCTGCGGTGCGGCCTCGTCGGCGGGCTTGGTGCGGGAACGTTCCCTGCGCGTACGGGTGGGCCGCTCGGCCACGGGAGGCGCGGCCTCCGTCAGGACGGGCGCCGCCTCGACCGCGGCCGCCGCCGGAGCGCCGTCTCCGGAAGCGCCACCCTGCTTCTCCTGGATGGCCGCGATGAGCTGGCTCTTCCGCATGCGCCCGGTGCCGCTGATGCCCAGCTCAGCGGCCATCTTCTGCAGCTCGGGCAGCACCTTGGCGGACAGGCCGGTGCCGGAGCGACGCGCACGAGGCTTGGCCGCGGCGCGGGTGGGGGTGTCGCCGGACGCGGGCTGAGCGCCTGGTGCGTCGGAGAGGAGTTCGGTGGTGTCGCTCAACTAAAAGGTCCTTCCCAGGGGTCGGGCGCCGGTTTTGTTCTGCCGGGCGTCCCGGAGGTGCTTGCGACCCGGCGGGACAGACCGGGTCGGGGTGCACGTTGCGATCTTCGGCTGTCGCGGACGGCCGCCACTCTTGGGGAGGGGTTCGTCCAGGCCGCCACAGGACCGTGGCGCGTGGCTGACACCCCCCAGATTGCTGTCGCCAACCAGATGTCGATGTGCGTCGAACGCGCAGGTCCCCGTCGTCGCCGCCTCACGTTGGGCCAACCGGGTGTGGGCCAACCGGAGGCAACGGATTCCGGGGAGACAGCCGCGCTGCTCACGCCTCGCGACGTGAAGCATGATGCAGCGATGTATGGCTGACAAGCACGCACCCACCAAGGGGGCATCTGGTGCGGCTATCAGCCTAACATCACCAGCGCACACGGCTATTCCCTGAAGGTCTAAAGAGGCATCAGCGTGTCTCGGGGAACTGAACGTTCGCACCAACCGGGTCGACGTCCATTTGCTGGATGTGCCAGTCATTACCCACTTCTGGCGCGATCAAATCCTGCGTATCCGGTGACGAAAACGCAAGAACCGTGGGACCCGCCCCCGAAACGACCGCGGGCACGCCGACTGCACGCAGACGTTCTACCAGACGCGCGCTCGCCGGCATGGCAGGCGCGCGATAGGGCTGGTGGAGACGGTCTTCGGTGGCGGCGAGCAGCAGCTCTGGTTCCGGCCGCGAGGTCAGCGCGGCGATCAGCAACGCGGCCCTGCCGGCGTTGAAGGAGGCGTCCTTGTGGGGCACGTCCTTCGGCAACAGCCCCCGAGCGGTCTCCGTGGCCAGCCGCGTCGAAGGAACGACGGCGACCGGGCGGACCCTCTCGTCGGGGGCCAGCTTCACCATACGCGGTACTCCCGCATGGTCGGTCCAGGCCACCGTCAGGCCCCCGGCCAGGCACGGAGCGACGTTGTCCGGGTGGCCCTCCATCTCGGTGGCCAGCGCGAAGACCTCGTCGTCGGACAGGCCGCCGTCGCTCAGCGCGCGGGCGGCCAGGATGCCGGCGCAGACGGCGGCCGAGGACGAGCCCAGGCCGCGGGCGTGCGGGATGCGGTTGACGCAGCGCAGGTCGATGCCCGCGGGCTGCGGCGCCCCCATGCGGGCGTACGCCTCGCGCATCGCCCGGACGACGAGGTGTCCCTCGCCGAGGTCGACCTCGCCCGCGCCTTCGCCCTCCACGCTCACGCGCACGCCGGGCTCGGCGGTGAGCGTGGCCTCCACGTCGTCGTAGAGGGTGAGCGCCAGGCCGAGCGCGTCGAAGCCCGGCCCGAGGTTGGCCGACGTGGCCGGCACGCGGATTCGCACCGTCGTCATCAGTTCACTGTTCCCTTGTCATTCGCTCACTGCCCGTGCGCCTCTCAGGCGAGGTTGAGCGCCGCGGCGGCGGCGTGCACGTCGATCGGGATGACCACCGGGGCGGGCGCGCCCGAGATGGCCCAGTCGGGGTCCTTCAGGCCGTTGCCGGTGACGGTGCAGACGATGCGCTGCCCGGCCGCCACGAGCCCCTGGGAATGCGCCTGGAGCAGCCCCGCGACGCTCGCCGCCGAGGCCAGCTCCACGAACACGCCCTCCTCCTGGGCCAGCAGCTTGTACGCCGCCGCGATCTGCCGGTCGGTCACCGCCTGGATGACGCCGCCGGACTCGTCGCGGGCCGCGGTGGCCAGGCCCCAGGACGCCGGGTTGCCGATGCGGATGGCGGTGGCGATCGTGTGCGGGTGGGTCACCGGGGCGCCCTCGACGATCGGCGCGGCGCCGCTGGCCTGGAAGCCGAACATGCGCGGACGCTTCGTCGAGACGCCGTCGTCGGCGTACTCCTGGTAGCCCATCCAGTAGGCCGAGATGTTGCCCGCGTTGCCCACCGGGATGCAGTGGATGTCGGGGGCGTCGCCGAGCGCGTCGACGATCTCGAACGCCGCAGTCTTCTGGCCCTGCAGCCGGAACGGGTTGACCGAGTTGACCAGCGCGATCGGGTAGCTGGAGGACAGCTTGCGGGTCATCTCCAGGCAGTCGTCGAACGACCCCTCGACCTGCAGCAGCGTGGCCCCGTGGACGAGCGCCTGGGCCAGCTTGCCCATCGCGATCTTGCCCTTCGGCACCAGCACGGCGCAGGTCAGCCCCGCGCGTACGGCGTAGGCCGCCGCGGAGGCCGAGGTGTTGCCGGTGGAGGCGCAGATGACCGCCTTGGCGCCCTCTTCGACCGCCTTGCTGATGGCCATGGTCATGCCGCGGTCCTTGAAGCTGCCGGTCGGGTTCGCGCCCTCGACCTTGAGAAAGACCTCGCATCCCGTCAGCGCCGACACGCGGTGCGCCGGGACGAGCGGGGTGCCGCCTTCGAGGAGCGTGACGACGGGCGTCTTCGTGGTGACCGGAAGACGCTCTCGGTACTCCTCGATGAGGCCACGCCACGACCTGCCCATGATGACTCCCTACCTGCGGTGTTGGCCACCGAGTGTACGGGGTGCTCGACGCGGACGCGGAGCCGAGTCCATTGGGTGGACAGGTACGTGGACAGGTCGTTGGACAGCGCCACTATTCAGGAAATTCTCAGCATCTCCCGATAAGGTCTCGGCAGGGGGTCACCATGAACGCGCGTCCTGCTTTGAGGCAGAACGACTATTCACCAGTAGTGCCGCCGGAACTCGGGGGCTGGTCGCCGGGGTTGTCCGTGAGCGTGGTGATACCGGCGCACGGCGGGCAGGACAAGCTGGACCTGACGCTGGCCGCGCTGGCCGCGCAGACGTACCCGGACCATCTCATGGAGGTCCTGGTCGTCGACGACGGCAGTGCGCCGCCCATCCGGCTGCCGGAGATCCGGCCGGTCAACACCAGGATCGTCCCGGTACGCGACGGCTGGGGGATCTCCAACGCGGTCAACACCGGCGCCAAGGCCGCCGACGGGGAGATCATCCAGCGGCTGGACGCCGACATGGTCGCCTGCCGCGAGCACATCGAAGCCCTGGCCCGCTGGCATCACGTGACCGACTACCTGGTCACGATCGGGATGAAGAAGTTCGTCGAGGCGCCGCCGGTCACCCCGCGGCAGGTCTACGGCGCCGGGCGCCTGGACGAGGTGTTCGACCTGGCCGGGGCCGTGTCGAGCTCGACCGAGGCGACGATCGAGAAGACCGACGGGCTGCGCAGCAGCCGCAATCCGTACCACGTGTGCACCGGGCCGACCTTCGCCCTGACCCGCGAGGTCTTCGACGCCGTGGGCGGGCTCGACCCGACCGTGGTGCGCGGCGAGGACACCGAGTTCTCCTACCGGCTGGCCATGCACGGCGTGGTGTTCGTGCCCGACCCGGCCGCCCAGGCGGTGCACCTCGGACTGCCGGCGCAGCACCGCGACCGGGAGCGGGCCGTGCGGGCGGTGGAGCCGTACCTGGCGCACCGGATCCCGCTCCGCCGGGACCTGCGCAAGGACCGCGGGCGGCGGTGGCTGGTGCCGTACGTGGAGATCGTGCTGGACGTCACCGACACCTCCGAGTCTGTGGTGCGGCGCGCGGTGACGGCGGCCCTGGACGGCAAGCTCCAGGACGTCGTGCTGACGCTGGTGGGCCCGTGGTCGCGGCTGGACGACGGGCGGCGCGCGGTGTTGTCGGACCCGTGCTTCGAGCTGCGGCTCATGCGCGACCTGTTCGCGCACGACGAACGCATCCGGCTCATCGACGAGGCCGCCCCCACGCCCGCGCCCACGCCGTTCCGCTACCGGGGCCCGGTGGACGTGCCGCTGCACCGGGCGACGCTGGAGCGCATGGTCGAGTCGGTGCAGAAGGACCTGGCCGGGGTGCTCGTCGTCGACCTGCCCGACGGGCGCACGGCCCGGCTCGAACGCACCTCGGCGCTGGGCCGGGCGCTGCTGCTGGCCGGCCCCGGCGCCGACCTCGACGACGTCATCGACACCACGCACGGCGTACGGCACGAGCCGCCGGACCGCTACTGGCCCGCGCCGCCGCAGCCGGAGCCGGTCACCATCCCCGCCACGGTCGCGGTGCCGGCCGAGTCCGCCGACAACACCCTGTTCAGGCGGCTGAAGTCGGCCCTGCGCCCGAACTGACCGCCGCCGGCGGGACGCGGTCAGCCGCGCAGGCGGCGGCCCAGCGCCCGTTTCATCGTGGCCGACAGCAGGGTGCGCAGGCTCTGCTGGGCGCGGTTCGCCGCGGCGAGCTGGCGGCGCAGGGTGCTCACGTCGCGCCGCAGCTCGACGGCCGTCCTGCGCCACCGGGTGGCCTCGTCCCGCCACTTGGTCACCTGGGCGCGCAGGCGGTCGGCCTCCGCCGCCAGCCGCTCGGTCTCGGCCTGGGCCTCCAGCCGCGCCCGGTACGCCCCGCGCCGCCCGATCAGCGGCGCCGCCTCCGTGGTGAACCCGTAGGTCTCCCCCTCGACCCAGGACACGCCGGACACGGCGTCCACCACGTCGTCGAGGTCGCCGGGCTCACCGTGCTCACCGTGCTCACCGGGGTGGTCGGCGGCCACCATGCGGGCCCTGGCGAAGGCCGAGCAGCGTTCCAGGCGGGCCGCCACGACACCCTGCGACGACTCCCGCAGCAGCACGGCGACCAGGCCGAGGCCCTCGTCGCGGGCCAGGTCGAGCAGGCGGGCGAGGGTGTCCTCGCCGGGGATCCAGCCGGGCGGCAGGCGCAGCACGAACGGCGTGGCCGGGTCCACCTCCTCGGCCGTGGCCAGGCGCACCCGTCCTTCGTGCAGGTAGTGGCCGTGGACGAGGGCCAGGTCGAGGGCGGGGTCCTTGAGCGGGGAGCGGTGCTCGCGCTCCAGGTCGTCCCAGGGGCCGAGCAGGAGCACCGACAGGTCGGGAACGGTCCCGGCGAGCAGGGCGTCGACCGTCGCGCGCACGCTGTCGTAGCCGGCCGTGCCGTCCACGACGGCGGTGACGTACGGGATCTTCCACTGGCGGGACGGATGGGAGCGCAACCACCGGTACGCCGGGATGCGGTCGGCCACGAACGCGTGGCTCACCCGGTCGATGGACTCCTTGTCGCGCATGCGCATGGTCGGGCCCAGATGGTAGGCGCGGGCGCGCGGCTCGGGCACGAACACCGCGCCCGCCTGGCCCAGCCGGTAGCCCATCTCGGTGTCCTGGCCGAGGATCAGCTCGTCGTCCATGGGGCCGGCGGCCTCGATCAGGCGGGCGCCGACCGAGGTCGCGCCGCCGACGTGCAGGCTGAAGGGACGCTGGGGGTTGGCGGTGAGGCCGTCGGTGCGTTCGACGAGGTCGACGATCCAGGTGTGCGGCTCGGCGGGCTCGAAGTGCTCCTCCAGGTCGGCGGGCAGCTCGGCGGGCAGCTCGGCGTCGGTGAACCTGATGTAGCCGGTCACGACCAGGTAGGGGGCCGTGTGGTGCCAGCGCATGTGGGCCTCGATCGCGCCCGGGGTGAGGACGACGTCGGAGTCGAGCCAGTGGATCACGTCGCCGGTGGCCTCGGCCAGGCCGGCGTTGCGGGCGTTGGCGCGGCCGGGCCGGTCGCAGACGATCAGGCGGGTGCCCTCGGGGCGGACGGCGGGCAGCCGCAGGGGCGGCAGGCTGCCGTTGTCCACGACGATGACCTCGGTGAGGGCGGCCGGGTAGGTCTGGCGGGCGAGGCCGGCCAGCACCAGGTCCAGCTTGTCCTGGCCGCCGTAGGCCGGGATGATCACGCTGACCGTGAGCGACGGGGTGAGGTCCTCGCCGGGCCGCAGCACGCGATAGTCGTTGCCGCGCACCGGCGGCTTCTGGCCGTTGTTCATGCGGCTTCCATCAGCAGGCTCGGCCGGAAGCCGTGCCATTGGTTCGTGGCGATCCTGACGAAATGGGCGAGGGGCAGCTGCCAGGTGTGCTCCTCGGTGAGACCCCTGCGCAGGACGTAGCCGAGGCCGTGCGTGCGATAGGTGCGCGCGCCGATCTTTTGCGCCGCTTTCAGGAACTCCAGATCGACCGCACGCGGGAGCGCAGGAAACCCTCCAATTTCCCGAAATTTCGCGCTTTGGAGCAAAATTGTGCCTCCAGCTACGTGATCCGCCCAAACCTCGCTAGGGTACGCCGCTCCGCTCGCGAACGTCGTCCGCCGGATCGTGGCGCGCAACGGCTCCAGGTAGAAGAACTCGGCCGTCGTGCCCACCACGTCGGCCCCCGCGTACGAGCGGGCCATGAGCAGGTCGGACAGGTGGCAGGGGCCGTACCAGTCGTCGTCGTCCCACTTGGCGAGGTAGTCGCCCGAGGCCATGGCGGCGGCCCGGTTCAGCACCTCGCCGAACGGCACCGTCCGGTCCGCCTCGACCCACCTGACGGGCAGCGAGCACGCCTCGACGGCCGCGCGTACCTGCTCGAACGCCACCCCGTGCAACCCGAGCAGGACCTCGGCCTCGACGCCCCGCTGCCGCTCCATCTGCGCCAGCGCCGCGCCGACCAGGGCGGGCCGCTTGGTCGACATGACGATGCTGACCGTCGCGCGAGGGGGCCGGTGGACCAGCCGCCGCAGCCGTACGCTGTGCTCCTCGCGCCGCAGGTCGGCCAGGGAGCGCCCGGTGCCGTCGGCGGGCTCGGCGAGCCAGTCGCGGTCGGTGAGCAGCGCGGCCAGGTCGCCCGGCACCCAAGCGGGGGCGTCCTGGGCGGTCAGCGGGATCCCGGCGCCGGCCAGCTCGGTCAGGCCGTCGAGCGGCACCGGCGCGGCGGGCCAGTCGATCTCCAGCCCGCGCCGGGGACGCAGCTCGGGCACGTCGGGCGGCCCGCCGTCCACCTGCCATCCGTCCGCCCAGTGCAGCCGGGCGAACCCCTTGCCCGGCGTACGCGTGAAGCCGCAGGGGGTGACGGACATGGACGATGCTCCTCGACCGGACGGGACTGGATCGGCGCCTACCTTACGCCCGTTTTTACACGTCAGTAGACAGACAGGCAGGTATCGCATGGCGGCGGCACGGGTCCCGAGGCGGCGGTTCCCAGTTTTCCTCCAGGAACTTATGGCACGGTAGTGGTCAGGTTTTATTAGGGTGGCAAATATCCCGCCCATCCTCCTATGCCCGACTCGTCGTGACTATGAAAGGTTTGCGCGGATGCTCTCGCCCCGCCGACTGGCAGCGGCCGCCGCACTTCTCTCAGTCGTGGCCGCCGGGGTGCTCACCCTCCTCGTCCTGGCCGGCCTGCTCACCCTCGGCGCGGCGGCGGCCGTCGCGGCGTTCGCGGTCACGCTGGCCGCCCTCGCCCTGCTGCTGCTCACCGTCCGCCGCGTGGACGGCAAGGCGCACCGGATCGACCTGCGCATGAAGAAGCACGAGGCCGAGCTCGCCCGTGCGACGACCGCGGTCAAGAATCTCGAATCCCGGCTGGAGCTGCTGGTCCAGGCGGTCGAGGAGTCGGCCGCGCGGCGGGCCGACGACATCGGGGCGATCCTCGCCTCGCTCGGCGAGGACCGCGTGAACGCCATGACCAGGGCCCGGGAGGTCGAAGAGCTGCGCGAGGAGGTTCGCGCGCTGGCCAAGGGCCTGGCATGAGCCGCGTCCGGCACAACGACTACGGGGTGCTGCGCCCGCCCGCGATCGGGGACTGGACGCCCGAGCTGCGCGTGTCCGTGGTCATCCCGGCCTACGACTGCCAGGAGGCGCTGGAGCGCACGGCGTCCGCGCTGGCCGCGCAGTCCTACCCGGCCGAACTCGTCGAGATCGTGGTCGCCGACGACGGCAGCACGCCGCCGGTCGAGCTGCCGGGGGCCCGCGTCGTACGGGTGACCGGCGGCTGGGGACGCGGCGCGGCCCGGCAGACCGGGCAGCTGGCCGCCACCGGCGAGGTGATCCACTGGCTGGACTCCGACATGATCCTGGCCCCCGACCACCTTGAGGCGCACATGCGCTGGCACCACCTGCTCGACCACGCGGTGGTGATCGGCGACATCCGGTTCGTGACGGCCCCGGGCGAGGAGGGCACGCAACCGGAGTACACGCGCAGAACCCTGGAGTCGACCCGGATGCTGAAGGACGCGGGGACGAGCGCGTACCTGCTGCACACGGGGGCCTCCACGTCGGTGCGCGCCGAGCTGCTGCGCGCGGCCGGCGGCGTGGACGCCTCGCTCAACATGGCCGAGGACACCGAGCTGGGCTACCGGCTGGCCCAGGCGGGGGCGGTGTTCGTACCCGATCCGCAGGCCAGGGCGTGGCACGTCGGGCCGTCCACGGTGATGCTGCGGGAGAAGGAGGTGCACCGGCACAACTGGTCCTTCCTGGGCGATCTCGTGCCGGATCTGCGCTGGCTGCGCGGCCATCCCCGGCGTCACTGGCGGGTGCCGTACGTGCGGGTCGTGGTGCGCGCGACCACGTACGAGGAGACCCGGGCGAGCGTGGACGCGGCGCTGGCGGGCACGCTGCCCGACGCCGCGGTCACCGTCGTCGGCCCCTGGGGCCGGCTGACCGGCGAGCGCCGGTCCAGCCTCGACGACCCGCTGCTGGACCTGCGGCTGCTGCACAACCTGTACGCCCACGAGCCGCGCGTCACGTTCGCGGAAAGCGAACCGGTCAGCGCCGCCCCCACCCCGTTCCTGCTGCGGCTGCCCCCCGGATGGGTCCTCGGGGCCGACACCCTGGCCGGGCTCGTGCGACTGGCCGACAAGGACGTGCTCGGCCTGCTCTGCGTCGCCCTGGCCGAGAACGCGGACGGCGTCGTGGCCGCCCGGCTGGAGCGCACGGCCGCCTTCGCCCGCGCCGCACGCTTCGACGGCCCCACCGACGACCTGGTGGACGAGCTGTTCGGCGTCCTGTGGGTCGAGGGCGGCGAGCACGGCTTCGGCACCGCCGCGGAGCCGCCGCCGCTGGCCGGCGACCCGGCCAAGTGGCGTGCGCTGGCGGCCCGGCGGCTGGCGGAGACCAAGGAGCTGCGGGCCCAGGTCGACCGGCTCTCCGCCGAGGTCGAGCGCCTGTCCCGCGCGCAGGACGAGGAGGACCCCGCTCCCGGGCCGCTGAGCTCCCTGATCCGGCACCTGCGGAGCGCCGGGTGAGCGCAGAGCGGCGGACGGTCACCGCGCTGCTGGCCGAGCTGCCGGACGCCCGCGTGTTCCTGGCCGGCATCGAGGGCCACACGTTCGTGGACGGCGGCGAGGGCCGCGCCGGGCTGCCCGCCGGCGCCGTGGACCTGGACCGGGACCTGCTGGAGCCGCCCGCCGAGCCGGAGTCGGCCGACCACGTCCTCGTGCTCGCCAGGACGCCCGCCGACCTGCGCAGGGTGGCGACCCTGCACAAGCTGCTCCCGCTGGCCGGGCGGGTGGTGGTGTGCGTGCTCGACGCCCCCGCCTCGCACCCCGCGCCGGTGCCCACGCCGACCCCCGCCCACCGCTGGCGCTCGCTGACCGACCTGCGGGTCTACCAGCCCAGGAGCCGGGTGTGGGTGGTGGACGCCCGCTTCTCGGCCGCGACGCCCGCCGGCCGTACGGTGACGGCCACCGCCCGCGCCTTCGCCGGTCACCGCCTGGACGTGATCGCCGCGCCCGCCGCCGGCATCGCCGGGATCGGCTCGGCCGACTGGCGTCCCGGCGACCCGAACGCCACGCCCGCCGAGGTGAGCGGCCCGGTCCCCGAACGCGTCGGCGCCCCCGGCAGCGACGTCGTGCTCCGCACGCTGGGCGACGTCGCCCTGCGCGGCCTGCCCGGCGACGCCCTGCGCCCGCCGGGCGACAGCCGGGTCCCGGACGCGCCCCCGGCCCCCACGCCGGGCGGGTCCGCCGAGCCCGGCGGGATCGGCTGGGCCGGGGATCAGGCGCCCGTCGAGCGGCCCACGATCGTCGCGGCGAGCTGGGAGAGCATCGGGCGTCCCGGCGGGACGGGGTCGCCGCTGGCCGACCCCGACGTGCTCGGCGAGCCGTCGATGGTCCCGCCCGTGGACGAGCGCCTGGTGAACCCCCAGGGGTTCGTGACCACGCCGTCCCGGGGCATGGCCGCGCTGGCCGAGCGCGACGGCCGCTGGTCGGTGCTGCTCGACGGCAAGGTCGTGACGACGTTCGCCGAGTCGGGCGGGGTCACCGACGCCGACGTGGCCAGGCTCCGGCAGATCCGCGGCGTCGAGGTGAGCTGGCAACATCCGCACAGCGGCCCGCTGGCGGCCGTGCGGGTGCTGGCCGGGCTGGCCGCCGCCGGGGTGCCGCTGGTCACCGGGACCGTGCCGCGCTGGGCGGGCGCTCTCGGGGACGAGCTGGTCGCGCTGCTGCCCGCCGCCCCCGACCTGTCCGACGAGCTGCGGCGCGAGGAGCACAGCATCCGGCTGCGCCGGGCCGCCCTGCGCACCCACGGCGTGGCGGCGCGGTGGGAGCAGCTCGGCGCGCCCGCCCCCGCTCCCCCGCTCACCTCCGTCCTGCTGGCCACCCGGCGCGCCGAGATGGTGCCGTTCGCCCTGCGGCAGATCGCCCGCCAGCGCGACGCGCAGCTCGAAGTGGTGCTCGCGCTGCACGGCGTCCCCCGGGAGCACCCCGACGTCGCCGCCGCCCTGGCCGCCTTCGCCGGCCCGCTGACCGTGTACGAGGCCGACCCCGCGGCCGTCTTCGGCGAGGTGCTGAACGAGGCCGCCGCCAGGGCCTCCGGCTCGTTCCTGCTCAAGATGGACGACGACGACTGGTACGGCCCCGACTTCCTGGCCGACCTGCTGCTCGCCCACGCCTACTCGGGGGCGCAGGTGGTCGGCACGGTGCCCGAGTTCGTCTACCTGGCCTCGATCGACGTCACCGTGCACCGCAGCCAGGTCACCGAGCAGATCACCAGCTTCGTGGCGGGCGGCACGATCCTGGTGGAACGGTCGGCGTTCCAGGCCGTGGGCGGCTTCCGGCCGCTGCGCCGCTCGGTGGACACCCAGTTCCAGGAGGCCCTCCAGGCGGCGGGCGGCCAGATCTACCGCACCCACGGCCTGGGCTACATCCTGCGCCGCGGCCCGGCCGCCGCCCACACCTGGCAGGAGCCGATCGGCACGTTCCTGCGCCGCAACCGGCGCCAGTGGCGTGGGTTCCGCCCGAACGCCCTGATGGAGCTGGAGGGGAGCAGCCGCCCATGACCGTCCCGCGCATCCGTGGCAACGATTTCGGCGTCCTCGACCCGCCCGAGCTGGGGGCCTGGGAGCCGGAGCTCGCCGTCACGGTCGTCATCCCGGCGCACGACCGCCAGGAGACCCTGGACCTGACGCTCGCCGCCCTGTCCGCGCAGAGCTACCCGGCGCACCTGCTCGACGTGATCGTGGTGGACGACGGCAGCGCCACCCCCATCCGCCTGCCCGGCCTCGCCCCCGGCGGCACCAAGCTGATCTCCAGCCCTCCCGGCGGCTGGGGGCGCGCCTGGGCCGTGCAGGCGGGCCTGGACGCCGCCGCCGGCGACGTCGTCCTCGTGCTGGACGCCGACATGGTCCCGCACCGGCGGCACGTCGAGGCCCAGCTCCGGTGGCACCACCTGGCCCCGTACGTGGTGGTGCTCGGCTGGATCGACTTCACCTCGGCCGGCGAGCCGCCCACGCCGGAGCAGGTCGTCCGGGCCCTGGACGCGGGCGCCGAGGACGACCTGTTCCCCCTGTCGCCGCACCGGCACGACTGGGCCGAGAAGATCATCCACGATCACGACGGCCTGCGCACGGCGTCCGGCGCGACGGCCGCCCGCGTGCACGTGGGGGCCACGGCGTCGTACCCGGCGGCGCTGCTGCGCTCGATCGGCGGCCTGGACACCTCGCTGGTGCTGGCCGAGGACACCGAGCTGGGGTACCGGCTCGTGCAGGCGGGGGCGGTGTTCGTCCCGGACCCGCAGGCGCGGGCCTGGCACGTCGGCCTGCCGACCGCGATGCGCGACGTCGCGGAGTTGAAGCGGTACAACGACCCGTACGTGGCCGACCGGGTTCCCTACCGGCGGTACCTGCGTACGGATCCGGGGCGGCAGTGGCTGGTGCCGTACGTGGAGGCGGTGGTGGCGGCGGACGGCTACGAGGACACCCGCGCCACCGCGGACGCCGTGCTCGCCTCCTCCATCCCCGACGTGCGCCTCACCCTCACGGGCCCCTGGACCGCGCTGCCCACCGGACGCCGCTCGCCCCTGCGCGACCCCGACCTGGACCTTCGCCTGCTCAAGGCCACCTTCCAGCACGACCCGCGGGTCCGCCTGGCCGCCGAGCCGCCTCCCGGGCCGCCCGCCGGCACGACGGCCCCCTTCCGCCTGACCATGCCGCCCGGCTGGACCCTCTCCCCCGGCACGCTCGAACGCCTGATCGCCCACCTGGACGAGCACGACCTCGGCAGCCTGTGCCTGGCCCTGGACGAGACCCCGCAGGGCGTGGTCGCCGCCCGCCTCGACCGTACGGCCGCCCTGTCCAGAGCCGCCCTGGTCGCCGCCCCCGGCGACCACCCGGACGACCTGATCGACGCCCTGTACGGCCTGGAATGGGCGGACGGCGCGTCGTGGGGCCTGCGCCGCCGTCCCGACGTCTACCCGCCGCGCAGGCCGCCGGTCGCGGAGCTCGCCCTGCTCACCGCCCGCCACGAGAAGGACCTGGCCCTCCACCGCAAGCGCGTCGCCGCCCTGCGCGCCGAGCTCGCCCAGCTGCGCCGGGAGGCCGCCAAGAACGGCAGGGACGCCTCCCGCTGGCGGGAGAAGGCCGAGAGCTGGCGTCGCGAGGCGGTGCGCCTGGCCCGCGAACAGGACCGCACGGTCCTGAAACGCGCCGTCCGCCGCGTCCGCGACCTGGCCTTCCCCGCCCACTGACCGGGCGGGGCGGCTGTCAGTCGTCGCCCTCCACGCGCATCACGCCGGCGACCGCGCGGACGATGTCGAGCTCGCGCAGCCCCTCCATGGTCGCCGTGAGGGCCGCGTCGGTGGCGCGGTGGCTGACGATGACGAGCTGGGCGTCGTCGCCGTGCCCCTCCTGGCGGACGGTCTGGATGGACACGTCGTGCTTGGCGAACAGGTCGGCCACCCGCGCCAGCACGCCGGGCTTGTCGGCCACGTCGAGCGCCACGTGGCAGCGCGTCACCGTGTCGCCCATCGGGTGGACGGCCAGGTCGGCGTAGGTGGACTCCTCGGGCCCGTGGGTGCCGGCCAGCCGGTTGCGGCCGACGGCCACGAGGTCGCCGAGCACGGCCGAGGCCGTCGGCGCGCCGCCGGCGCCCTTGCCGTAGAACATGAGCTGTCCGGCCGACTCGGCCTCCACGAACACCGCGTTGTACGCCTCGCGCACCCCGGCGAGCGGGTGGGTGCGCGGGATCATCGCCGGGTGCACCCGCACGCCGAACGAACGGCCGTCGTCGGAGCGCTGGCAGATGGCCAGCAGCTTGATGACGTAGCCCATGGCCTTGGCGGAGGCGACGTCGGTCGCGGTGATCTCGGTGATGCCCTCACGGTGCACCTTGTCGGCGGTGACCCGGCTGTGGAAGGCCAGGCCGGCCAGGATCGCGGCCTTGGCGGCGGCGTCGAAGCCCTCGACGTCGGCCGTCGGGTCGGCCTCGGCGTAGCCGAGCGTCTGGGCCTCCTCCAGGGCGTCGGTGAAGGACGCGCCCGTGCTGTCCATCTTGTCGAGGATGTAGTTGGTGGTGCCGTTGACGATGCCGAGCACGCGCTTGACGTGGTCGCCGGCCAGCGACTCGCGCAGCGGGCGCAGCAGCGGGATCGCGCCGGCGACGCTGGCCTCGAAGTAGAGGTCGCCGCCGCCCCGGCGGGCCGCCTCGTGCAGGGCCGAGCCGTCCTCGGCCAGCAGGGCCTTGTTGGCGGTGACGACCGACTTGCCGCGTTCGAGGGCGGCCACGATGAGCGTGCGGGCCGGCTCGATGCCGCCGATCACCTCGACGACGATGTCGATGTCGTCGCGGGTGACCAGGGACTCGGCGTCGGTGGTCAGCAGCGCCGGGTCGACCTCGATGTCGCGCTTGCGCCCGAGCCTGCGCACGGCCACGCCGGCCAGCTCCAGCGGGGCGCCGATGCGCGCGGCCAGGTCGTCGGCCTGCTCGTGCAGGAGCCTGATGACCTGCGAGCCGACGACGCCGCAGCCCAGCAGAGCCACTTTCAGCGGTTTCACAGCTGCCCCCTCAACAGGTCGTCCTCGGTCTCGCCCGCCACGATCACCCGGGCCGCGCCGTCGGCGACGGCGACCACGGCGGGCCTGGGCAGGTAGTTGTAGTTGCTGGCCAGCGAGCGGCAGTAGGCGCCGGTCGCGGCCACGGCGACCAGGTCGCCGGGCGTCAGGTCGGCGGGCAGGTGGCAGTCGCGCACCAGGATGTCGCCGCTCTCGCAGTGCTTGCCGACCAGGCGGCTGAGCATGGGCGCGGCGTCGCTGGCGCGGCTCACCAGGGCGGCGGTGTACTCGGCGCCGTAGAGGGCGGTGCGGACGTTGTCGCTCATGCCGCCGTCGACGCTGACGTACGTGCGCAGCCCCTCGACGTCCTTGACCGTGCCGACCTCGTAGAGGGTGATGCCGCCCGGGCCCACGATGGTGCGGCCCGGCTCGACGGTCAGGCGCGGCACCGGCAGGCCGGCGTCGGCGCAGACCTTGGTGACGATCTCGCGCAGGCCGTCGGCCAGCTCCTTGATGTCGGGGGCCTCGTCGCCCTCGACGTAGGCGATGCCGTAGCCGCCGCCGAGGTCGAGCTCGGGCAGGACGACGCCGTGCTCGTCCTTGATCTGCACCAGCAGCGTGGCCAGCCGTCGCGCGGCCACCTCGAAGCCGGCGGTGTCGACGATCTGCGACCCGATGTGGGAGTGGAGGCCGACCAGGTCGAGCTGCGGCAGCGCGAGAATGCGGCGCACGGCCTCGGCGGCGGCGCCGGTGTTGAGCGACAGGCCGAACTTCTGGTCGTCGTGGGCCGTGGCGATGAACTCGTGGGTGTGGGCCTCGACCCCGGTGGTCACCCGGATCATCACCTTGGGCCGCTTGCCGAGCTGCTCGGCGAGGTAGCCGAGGCGGGCGATCTCCTCGTAGGAGTCGACCACGATGTGCCCGACGCCGCACTCGAGGGCGCGGGTCAGCTCGGCCTTGGACTTGTTGTTGCCGTGGAGGGTGATGCGCTCGGGCGGGAAGCCGACGCTGAGCGCCACCGCCAGCTCGCCGCCGCTGGCGACGTCGAGCCCGAGGCCCTCCTCGGCCAGCCAGCGCACGATCTCCTTGCACAGGAACGCCTTGCCCGCGTAGTGGACGTCCGAGCCCTGGAAGGCCGTGGCGTAGTCGCGCATGCGTGAGCGTACGTCGGCCTCGTCGAGGACGTAGAGCGGCGTGCCGAACTCGCGGGCCAGGTCGCGCACGTCGACGCCGCCGACCGTGAGCGTGCCGTCGGTCCGGGTCGACGTTCGGGGCCAGATCGCGGGGTCGATCCGGTTGAGGTCGGCGGGCGCCATCGGCGGGCGCTCGTGGGGCAGCATCTCGGCGTGCCGGTCCCCGGCTGGATGGACGAAGCTCACCCGATCGAGGCTATCGGAACCGCCGCCCCTCCCAGGACCGCTGCCCACGTATCGAGACGCGATCAAGGTCAACAAGCAACATTTTCACGATTTTTCGCGCTTTAGCCGGATATTTTACGATCCATCACCATCTTTCCGGCCCAACCAGTACCCCCCGGACGGCCTCCGCCAGCCGCACCCGCGCCGTGTGCACCGGCCGGACCGGCTCGTCCCCCATCGGGACGGCGGGGGCGTGCTCGTGGGCGTCGTGGTAGGCCAGCGCCAGCCGGACGGAGAAGGCGTCCCAGCCGGGGTCGCGGCTGACGGCGCGTCCGGGCAGCTCGGCCAGCACCCGCAGCACCCGGCGGTCGTGGGGGCCGTCGAGCAGCTCCGGCCGGAAGCCGGTGAGCGGCACCCCCAGCTCCCCGGCCCACCGCCGCACCGCGCAGGCGCGGGCGCGGGCGTACCGGACGACGAAGCCGGGGTTGTCCCACGTGCGCGGGAAGTCGGGCCAGCCGGGTTCGGGCAGGACGGGCGGGTCCAGGGACTCGACCAGCCGTCCCGGCACGTCCACGACGATGCGCAGGAAGCCGTTCGGCCGCGCCTGCGCCTCGGCCACCCCGTCGAGCGCCCGCACCCCCGCGGCCAGCTCGTCCGGCGGGACGCGGCGGCGCAGCGCGGCGGCCGATACGTAGACGGCCTCCCGCTCCCAGGTGCCCTCGGGCGCCGGCGGCTCCCCCAGCACCTCCTCCAGCGACTGGGCGAGCAGGTCGGTCATCGACTCAGCGTAGGCGTCAGATCAGCGCGTGCGGCTCCGCGGAGCCGTACTCGACCAGGTGGGCCGCGCCGAGCAGCCAGCGGTCCTCGTCGCGCACCCGCACGTAGCCGAACCGGTCGGCGGAGAACACCTTGACGCCGTCGGTGCGGCACTGGCGCATCATGACCTCGTCCCAGCCCTCGGTGAGGTCGGCGAAGCCCACCTCGCGCAGGGCGTTCCTGCGGGCGAGCAGGGTGGCCCCGGCGATCTCGGGGAGGTAGGAGTACTCGGCCTCGGGCTGCTTGAGCAGGGTCGCCTGGGGCTTGCGCAGGTGGGCGTAGAAGGCGGCCTTGCCGACGATGTCGGCCGTGCTGAACAGGAAGGCCCGCCGCAGGTCGGACAGGTAGTGCGGGCCGTAGACGTCGCGCGGGTCCATGACCGCGACCAGGTCGGCCTCGCACAGGTCGAGGCCCTTGGCCAGCATCGCGCCCTCGCTCATGGCCGGGTGGGGCCGCCGGTACAGCACCTCGGCGTCGGTCAGCACGTCGCGGGCGCGCAGCTCGGCCTCGGGCGGCCCGATGACGATCACCTGGGCCACGCCGGACTGCCTGGCCACCTGGGCCAGCGCGTGCTCCATGCGCGACGGGTCGAGGATCGGCAGCAGCACGGAGGTGTCGAGGGTGGCGCGGGCGCTGGGCAGGCCGATGGCCTCCAGCAGCTCGTCCACGCGCTCGGTCATCGTCCCCGTGTCGTAGGCCCGGCGCAGCGCCACGTGCGCCCGCCGCGAGTCCGGCTCGGTGCCGATCGGCGTGCCGCAGGCGGCGATCTCGGCCAGCCGCCACTGCGGCGTTCCCGGCGGGCAGTCGGCCGCGGCCGGCCAGCGGTAGGAGGTGAGCGCGTCGGGATAGGCCAGGTGCGGCGGCAGGAGCTGGTCGAGCGTGAGCACCCGGTCGACCCGTCCGCCGGCCAGCGGCAGCGGGTTGTGCACCCGGGGCTGCACGCCGAAGTGCAGGCGCGGCCACGGGACCGTGGTGTCGGCGGTGAAGCGGTGCTCGAACAGCTCGGCCGCGGCGGCGTAGTCGGCCACGTCGCCCTGGGTGTGCCAGAAGACGGTGCGGATGCCGCGCTCGGCGCACCAGGCCAGCAGCGCCCTGAGCCCCTCGCCCGGCTCGCCGGTCAGCTCCTCCAGCCAGGGCCCCTGCGTGACGGACTCCACCACGAGCAGGTGGGGCACCTCCAGCGGCAGCACGCGGGCGAAGTCGCGCGGCGTGAACCCGGTCGTCTGCCGCCACTCGTAGCGCAGCAGCGCCTCGACGTGCGGATCGGCGACGACGGCGGCGGTCAGGTGCGGCCGGGTGTTGGGCCCGGTGGGAATCCGGTACGGCTTGAGCTTGAACGACGCCCCGCCCAGCGTCCTGGTCGTGCTGGTGGCCTGGAACGACGCCCCCGGACGCGCCTCCTTGGCCCCCTGGACGGCCACCGGCCGGCGCTTGGGCGCGCTGGGCCGCTTGACCGGCCTTGCCGCGCCCCTGAGCCCCTTGGCCAGGCGCATCGGGTTGTTCTTGCCGCTCTTGATGGCGTCGCCGAGCCGGTTCCAGCGGGCGACCTTGATCGAGGACAGCTTCCAGTTGGCGACTTCGGCCTGGAAGCGCTGCTCGGCCAGCTCCTTGCGCAGCCGGTCGGCCGCGGCCCGCTCGGCCTCCAGCCGCTCCTCGGTCTCGCTCAGCTGCTCGGCCAGTTTCCTGGCCTCCTCGGCGCTCTGCTCGGCGGCCGCCAGCCTGGACTGCGCGGCGTCCAGCAGCCTGGCCAGTTCGGCCGCGCGCTCGGCCTGCGCGACAGCATCCCGCAACGCCCGACGCGTGCTCTCCAGCTCGGTAGACAACCGGACCTCCGCTCTCTTAGCCCGGCAAAGGATACTCTTTTGCAGGAAGCGTCTCGAAGGGATGAGATCCGGTGCAGTTCAACGTGCGACCCTACGTATGCGGCGCTCTCGGCCGGATCGACATCTCCATACTGGGCAAACTCGCCGCCGCGGGCCCCAAGGTGCGGCCCGCGCTCCAGACGGACGAGGCCGCGCTGTTCAGCTCCGCGCCGCTACCGCCGTACCACCGGGCGGGCGGCGCGTTCGCGTTCTCGTGGGGCGAGCGCAAGCCGGCCGCCGCCGAGGACTGGATGACGGTCGCGGAGACGTACGAGACGCCCGGGCTGATCGGCGACGGCGCGCGGGTGACGCTGCACGGCGGCGCGCTCGGCCTGGTCGACGTCTACTACGTCCGCCAGGGCGACGCGGTCTACTTCTCCTCGCTGATCCAGCCGCTGCTCAGCCTGGTGCCCATCGAGATCGACTGGGCCGCCTGGGCCTCGATCATCCAGGTGACGTTCCCGCTGGGCGAGGCGACCCCGTACCGGGAGGTCAGGCGGCTGCCGGGGTCGAGCGCGCTGGTGTTCGAGCACGGCCGCCTGGCCACCGAGCGCCGGTTGCCGCGCTGGCTGCGCACGGAGCCGTACGAGGCGTGGACCAGCCCCGAGGAGATCGTGGAGCTGCTGCACCACGTCTACGAGGACTACGACGGCCGCAGGCTGCTCGTGCCGGTCAGCGGCGGCTACGACTCGCGCCTGCTGGCCAGCGTGGCCGTGGCCCGCGGCGCCGACGTCGAGTCGTGGACCACCAGCCCCGACGACGGCACCGACACCGACATCGCCTTCGCCAGGGCGATCACCCGCGAGCTGGGCATCCCGCACCGGGTCGTCACCCAGGACGCCGCCGCCTACCCCGCCGACGCCGCCGAGGTGGCCCGCCGGCTGGAGTACCTGACGCCGCACCACGCCTGGTACGCGCCGTTCGCCAAGGAGGTGCACGGCTCGGGCCGCATCCTGGTCGACGGCCTGGCCGGCGGCCCGCTGCTGAAGAACTTCATGGTCAGCGGCGCCGCGCTGGAGGCCAGGACGCAGGCCGAGCGGTCCGCGGCGCTGCTGGGCTCGCTGTCGCTGGGCGCGCCCGCGCAGCCGTTCCTGTCCAAGGCGGCCGCGCAGTGGATGGAGGAGACCGTGCGCGAGCAGTTCGCGGCGGCCACCTCGATGCTCCACGGCCACCGGGCCGAGCTGCCGCTGTCGGTGCTGCACACCAGGACCGTGCGCGGCATCGCGCGTTCGGCGGTCAACCTGGTGGGGCCGGAGGCGTCGTTCGCGGCGCCGTTCATCCATCCCGCCTTCTTCGACGCCGCGCTCAGCGTCGGCGTCGCGCGCAAGGACAAGGGCCGCTTCTACCGCGAGGTGCTGCACGCGGCCAATCCGAGGGTGGCCGCGCTGCCCTCCACGAACGTGGTCAAGCAGCCGCTCCAGCGGGTGCCCCTGCGTTCCACGGCCGCGCCGGCGCGGGCCTATTCCCACGCCATGCTGGAAGTCGTGGCCCGCCGCGTGCCCGCGATGCTCTCCGACGAGCTGCACGAGGTGATCGCCGGCGGCCCGGACGCGCTGACCCGGTTCAACGGCTGGAACGACCGTTTCTGGGTGCGCGGACTGGTGCTTTTCGGACTCTGGCTGAACGACTTCGAGAACGACCTGCCGGACGTCACCGCACCTTTTTAGTGAACTCTGGGTAACAGGGCGATTACATACGGATCTCGCGGGTATTACACGTCGCACAGCAGAAGCGGGTTCCGGAAAGCCACCGGGCTGGTAGTGTTCGGCCCGTAAGCGCCGCAACAAACGGGCACCAGATCACAAATCCGGTCTCGTTCGAGGGCATGGAGTTCGCAGGGATGACGACTCCACGCGGCGCGGTCACCAGCTAAGAACGCCGGGGTAACCGGTGACTTCGTCCTGCCCACATCTCTTCCTGTGAGCGACATCATGATCAACGCATCCCCATCACCTGAGTCGATCTCTGAGGCTTTCGTCTCGGAAGATCCGCGATGGTACAAGCGGGCGGTGTTCTACGAGGTTCTCGTCCGGGGGTTCAAGGACTCCAACGGTGACGGCACGGGCGACCTGCGCGGTCTCATCGAGAAGCTCGGGTACCTGGAATGGCTCGGCGTCGACTGCCTCTGGCTGCTGCCGCTGTACGAGTCCCCGCTGCGCGATGGCGGTTATGACATCTCGGACTATATGAAGATCCTTCCGGACTTTGGTGACCTGGGGGACTTCGTCCAGTTGATCGAGGCCGCGCACGAGCGGGGCCTGCGGATCATCACCGACCTGGTCATGAACCACACCAGCGACAGGCACCCGTGGTTCCAGGCCTCCAGGCACGACCCGGAGGGGCCCTACGGGGACTTCTACGTCTGGTCCGACGAGCCCACCGGCTATCCGGACGCGCCGATCATCTTCATCGGCGCCGAGGAGTCCAACTGGACGTACGACCCCGTGCGCAAGCAGTACTACTGGCACCGTTTCTTCCACCACCAGCCGGACCTGAACTATGACAACCCGGCGGTGCAGGAGGCCATGCTGGAGGTGCTGCGGTTCTGGCTCGACCTGGGGATCGACGGCTTCCGCCTCGACGCGGTGCCGTACCTGTTCGAGCGCGAGGGCACGGCGTGCTCCGGGCTGCCCGAGACGCACGCGTACCTGAAGAAGATCCGCGCGGAGGTCGACCGGCTCTACCCCGACCGGGTGCTGCTGGCCGAGGCCAACGGCTGGCCCGAGGACGTCGTGGAGTACTTCGGCGACCCCACCACCGGCGGCGACGAGTGCCACATGGCCTTCCACTTCCCGCTGATGCCGCGCATCTACATGGCGGTGAAGAAGGAGACCCGCGAGCCGATCTCCGAGATCATGTCCCGCACCCCCAAGCTGCCCGACACGGCACAGTGGGGCATCTTCCTGCGCAACCACGACGAGCTCACGCTCGAGACGGTGACCGAGGAAGAGCGCGACTACATGCACAAGGAGTACGCCAAGGACCCGCGCATGCGCGCCTACCTCGGCATCCGGCGTCGCCTGGCGCCCCTGCTGGACAACAACCGGGACCTGATCGAGCTGTTCACGGCGCTGTTGTTGTCGCTGCCGGGCTCGCCGGTCATGTACTACGGCGACGAGATCGGCATGGGCGACAACATCTGGCTGGAGGACCGCGACTCGGTCCGCACGCCGATGCAGTGGAGCCCCGACCGCAACGCCGGGTTCTCCTCGGCCGACCCGGGCCGCCTCTACCTGCCGGCCGTCATGGACCCGATCTACGGCTTCCAGGCGGTCAACGTGGAGGCCCAGCAGCGCCACGCGGGCTCCCTGCTGCACTTCACCCGCAGCATGCTGGAGATCCGCAAGAACCACCCGGTGTTCGGCCTGGGCGCCTACACCGAAATGTGGTCCTCCAACCCGTGCGTGCTCACGTACGTGCGCGAGGACCGCGACGACGTGATGCTCTGCGTCAACAACCTGTCGAAGTTCCCGCAGCCCGTCGAGCTGGACCTGCGCAGGTTCGAGGGCATGGTGCCGGTCGAGGCCCGCGGCGGGGTGCGCTTCCCGAAGATCGGTGAGCTGCCCTACCTGCTGACCCTGCCGGGCCACGGCTTCTACTGGTTCGCGCTGAAGGCCGGGGACTGAGCACAGCCCCCGGGCGGATCAGCGTGACGTGACAGGCACCTGGGCACGGGCCGCGCGGCGGGCGGGAATGAGCGCCACCGCGAGGGCCGTGCCCACTGCCGTCACCACGGCCACCGCCAGCGTCACCGGCGAGGGCGCGCGGCCGATGCCCGCGCCCACGCCGCTCGTGTGACCCTGCAGGTCGATCAACCCCACCACCACGGACGCCCCCACCGCCGTGCCGGCGCCGACGCCGAGCACGACCAGCAGGCCGGTGCCGGTCACCAGCGTGGCCATCACCTGGCGTGGCGTCAGCCCCATGGCCTTGAGCACGGCCAGGTCGAAGGCGTGGTCGCGCAGGCCGATGGCGCTCGCGGTGAGCAGGTTGGCCAGGCCGATCAGGGCCAGCACGGCGATCAGCGCCACGATCACCACTCTGATGATCGACAGCCGGTCGGCCGGGTTGACCGCGGCCTGCACGTCGAGGTTCTCCCCCGACTCGGCCAGCAGCCTGGCGCGCACCTCCGCCTTGTTGGCGCCCGGCCGCAGGGCCAGCGCGTAGTACTGGGGTGGCACGGAGTCCTTGGCGGCCAGGCTGTCCAGGCCCACCGAGAGCACCTCGCCGTCCAGGTCGGGCTCGACGGTACGGCCCACGATCCGGACGATCAGCGGCGAGCCGCCCACGGTCAGCCGCACCCGGTCGCCGATCCTGACCCCCAGCAGGTCGAGCAGCCCCTGCCCGGCCACCGCCTCGCCGCGCTCGGCGTAGCCCCTGCCCTCCATCACGGGGAACGGGTAGGGGTCGGTCGAACTGCCGACCGCCCGCACCCGGACCGACCGGGCCTCGCCCGGGGCCAGGGCGTTGACGTCGCTGCCCGGGTAGACAGCGCGCACGTCGCGGTCGCGTTCGGCGATGCGCTGGGCCTCGTCCGACTCCATCTGCTTGCCGGGGCGGACGTACAGGCCGGCGTGCTGGCCGACCTGTTCGGGGTGGCTGAGGAAGTTGTCGAGGGTGGCCCAGACGCCGAGGCCGATCGTGATCATCATCATCGGCACGGCCAGGCCGAACGCCGTCAGGAACGCCGGCACGCGCCTGGTGAAGGCGTCGCGGGTGCCCAGGATCAGGGCGGGCGGGAGGCGTACGAGCAGGCCGAGCCGGGCCAGGCGGGACAGGTGGCCGCGCGGCGGCGAGGCCGGCACGGCGGGGATCGGCGGCGTGCGCGCGCCCCGCCAGGCGGGCACCCCCACCGCCCCCAGGACGACCAGCGCCGTGCCCGCCACGATGGCCAGCACCGGCACCGGCGCGGCCGAGTACGTGCCGAGCACCACCGCCGTGGCCCCCCAGCCCGCCAGCGCGCCGAGACCGACGCCGAGCAGGCCGAGCGCGCCGTGCTCGACCAGGAGCAGCAGGGCGACCTGGCCGCCGGTGAAGCCCATGGACTTGAGCGTGGCCAGGTCGCGGAGCTGGCCGAGCACCCGGCCGCCGGCGGCGTTGGCCAGCGCGAGCGCCGCGGCGACCATGCCCACCACGCCGAACAGCGCGAGCAGCGTGCCGAGCAGCCGGTTGTCCAGCTCCATGGCGGCCCTGACCTCGCGCCAGGTGTAGACGCGCTGGAGCTTGTCCTCCAGCATCACCACGACGCGCTGGGCCACGACCTGGCTGGCGTCGGGGTCGGACAGGCGCAGCCCGGTGACCCATTCGCTGCGGCCCAGCATGGGCTCGACGCGGTCGAGCGTGGCGGGCAGCACCCAGGCCAGGCCGGGCGTCCATTCGGGGTAGAAGCCCTGGTCGGCGGAGTCGGCGATGCCGCGCACGTACAGCGTGTGGCGTTCGCCGTTGAGCGCGATGACGGTGAACGGCGAGCCGATCGCCAGGCCCAGCGACCTGGCGAAGGAGTGTTCGACGACCACGCCGTCGGGCTGCGAGCCGTCGAGCCACCTGCCCTCGGCCAGCACGGGATGGGCCACCCGGGGCGGCGAGGCGGGCATCGCGCGCAGCGACGCGGGCTCCTTCTTGCCCTCCTGGGCCACGGTGACGGGGGCGGAGCGGTAGGGGCCCGCGGTGCCGGTGACGCCGTCGATGCCGCCCAGGGCGACGTCGGGGTTGTCGTCGGTGTAGACCCAGACGTGGGCGCCGTCGGTCTGGGCCGACAGGCTGCGCCACGGGTTGGTGCCGTCCTCCAGGAGGGTCGCCGCGGTGATCAGGGCGGCCACGATCCCGGCCACGACCAGCACGGTGAGCACCGCCTGGCCCTTCCTGGCCCGCAGGTCGGCCTTGATCCACCGGCTTCCGGCCAGGGTGGTGCTCATCGGAGGTCGATCACCTCGCCGGCGGTGCGGGTGCGGCGGCGGGCGATGCGGCCGTCGTCGACGATCTCGCCGTCGAACAGCGACACCAGCCGGTCGGCCAGGCCCGCCACCCGGGCGTCGTGGGTGACCATGACGATCGTCTGCCCCTCTTTGTGCACGTCGCTGAGCAGGCGCAGCACGTCGCGCGTGTTGCGGCTGTCGAGGTTGCCGGTGGGCTCGTCGGCCAGCAGCAGGCTGGGCTTGTTGGCCAGGGCCCTGGCCAGCGCGACGCGCTGCTGCTCGCCGCCGGAGAGCTGGGCGGGCGAGGCCGCGGCGCGGTCGGCGAGGTTGAGCGCGCCGAGCAGGCTCTCGCGCCGCTCGCGCGCCACCTTGGGCGAGGCCCCGGCCAGCAGCGCGGGCAGCTCGACGTTGTCGCCGACGGTCATGTTGGCGACCAGGTTGAAGAACTGGAAGACGAAGCCGACCTTCTTGCGCCGCAGCAGCGCCCAGGCGCTCTCGGAGAGGGTGTCGACCCGCTGCCCGTCGAGCCAGATCTCGCCGCTGGTGCGCGCGTCGAGGCCGCCGAGCATGTGCACGAGCGTGGACTTGCCCGAGCCGGACGGCCCCATCACCGCGACGAACTCGCCCGGCTCGACCTGGAGGTCCACCCCGCGCACGGCCGGCACCGGCACTGCGCCATCTTGGTAGATTTTGACCAGATTGACCGTTTTTAGGACCGAGCTCATGCCAGATCCTCCTGGCATCGCTCCAGCCAGTCAAGATCGGCCTGAAGGTGCAGCATGGCCCCTTCGATCAGCAGCAGCGCCACCCGGTCGGCAGGCGCCGTACGGGAGAGCAGGTCGTTGAGGTCGCCCATGAGCGACAGGTAGTGGCGGCGCTGGCGGTTGATCAGCGCCATCCGGTCGGCGATGCCGGTGAGCGGCGCGAGCACGAGCTTCATGAAGAACTCGTCGCGCACCCGAGGCCCCTCGGTGGGCTCGTCGACCCAGATGGTGAGCAGGTCGCGGCCCTTGGCGGTCAGGTAGTAGACCTTCTTGTTCGGCCGGTTGGACTGCTCGACGTCGACGGCCCGGACCAGCCCGTCCTTCTCCAGCCGGCCGAGCGTCACGTATATCTGCCCGATGTTCGGGGAGGGGTAGGCGCTGCCGAACGTCTGTTCAAGGGCCTGTTTGAGCTCGTAGCCGTGGGCCGGTTCCTTGGCCAGGAGCGCCAGCAGGTGAAGCCGCACGCCTCACCTCCCCGCTTTGTGTTACGTGAGCGTTACGTAGGTATCCGTTGACCATCAGATTACAGGTGTGCATAACATGAATGCATCTACCTAACACGTATGTAACCCCGCTGATTGTGGAGGAAACAGAGTGCTGCGCCCGCTTTCGTTCGCTCTGGTCGTCGTGCTGGCGGCCGGATGCACGGTGGCGGGCGACGAGGGCGGCGGCGAGAAGGGGACGGGCGGCACAGGCCCGATCACCTTCGCCACCGGACGCGACACCACGGCGTACCTGCAACCCTTGCTGGACCGCTGGAACCAGGCCCACCCGGCCGAGAAGGTGACGCTGCTGGAGCTGCCCGAGGCCGCCGACGAGCAACGCGCCCAGATGGTGGCCAACCTCCAGGCCCAGAGCAACCGCTACGACGTGCTGGGGCTCGACGTGGTGTGGACCGCCGAGTTCGCGGAGAACGGCTGGATCATCCCCCTGGAGCGCGGGTTGTTCCCGCTCGACAGGTTCCTGCCGCCCGTCGTGGACACGGCCGTCTACAAGGGCAAGCTCTGGGCCGTCCCGTACACCAGCAACGCGGGACTGCTCTATTACCGGACCGATCTCATCAAGAAGCCGCCGCAGACCTGGGCAGAACTTCGCGATGAAGCACGAGAAGTAACGAAAAAGCGGGATATCGGAGGCTATGCGGCCCAACTCCTGGCCTACGAAGGCTTGACCGTGAACTTCTCCGAGGCAGTGCAGTCGGCGGGCGGGCAGATTCTCAACCACGACGGCACGGAAGTGACCCTCGATCCGGCCAAGGGGAAGATCGCCCTCGACTTCCTGATGCAAGGGCTGCGGGAACGCTGGATCACCGGCGACTCGCTGACCTTCAAGGAGGAGGAGACCCGGCTGGCCTTCCAGGACGGGAAGCTGGCCTTCGCCCGCAACTGGCCGCACGCCTACGGCCCGGCCAGGGCCAAGCTGGGCGACCGCTTCGCGGTGACCCGGCTGCCCGGACTCAACGGCCAGGGATCCAGCTCCCTCGGCGGGATCAACCTGGCCGTCAGCGCCTACTCCAAGCACCAGCAGACCGCACAGCAGTTCATCCGCTACTTCACCAGCCTGGAGAACGAACGCCGCGTCCTCACCGAGGGCTCCTTCCCGCCCGTGTGGACCGAGCTGTACGACGACCCGGCCCTGATCAAGCGGTTCCCGTACCTGCCCGTGCTCAAGGAGAGCATCCTCGCCGCCAAACCGCGGCCGGTGAGCGCCAACTACAACCAGGTGAGCCTGGTGATCGCCAGCTCGGTCGCCAAGGCCCTGGCCGACCCCGAGAACGAGTCCGCCGACGACGTCGCGGCCTCCATGAAGTCAGAACTCGAAGAGATCATCAGAACCCAGTGAGGCAAGCCATGCGTAAAGCCAGAGCAGCAGTAGTCCTGGCAGGGCTCGCGGTAGCCGTCGCCGCCTGCGGCAACGCCCCGACGACGACGACCCCCACCGCCTCGGAGTCGGCGCCGGCCAGTTCCGCCGCCGGCGCCAAGACGCTCGAAGGCGTCAAACTGGAGGTCGCGGCCAAGTGGACCGGCGCGGAGCAGAAGAACTTCGAGCAGGTGCTCAAGGCCTTCTCCGACAAGACCGGCGCCACCGTCACCTACGCCTCCACGGGTGAGGACACCGGCGCCTACCTCGGCCCGCGCATCCAGGGCAAGAACCCGCCGGACGTCGCCATCCTGCCGCAGCCGGGTCTGGTGCAGCAGTACGCCAAGCAGGACGCGCTCAAGCCGCTGTCCGCCGAGGTCACCCAGGAGATCGACACCAACTACACGCCGTACTGGAAGGAGCTCGGCTCCGCGGACGGCAAGGTGTACGGCGTGCTGATCAAGGCGGCGCACAAGTCGCTGGTCTGGTACCGCTCCGAGGCGTTCGAGGAGGCCGGCGTCCAGGTGCCGACGACCTGGGACGAGCTGATCAAGGCCGGCCAGACCATCGCCGACTCCGGCACCCCGCCCTTCTCCCTCTGCGGCGCCTCCGGCTGGACGCTGACCGACCTGTTCGAGAACGTCTACCTGTCCAGCGCCGGCCCGGAGAACTACGACAAGCTCTCCAAGCACGAGATCCCCTGGACCGACGCCAGCGTCGCCACCGCCCTGGAGAAGATCGCGCAGATCGCGGGCAAGAAGGAGTTCGTGCTCGACGGCGCCTCCGGCGCGCTGCAGACCGACTTCCCCACCTGCGTCACCAAGGTCTACGGCAACAAGAAGGCCGCCATGGTCATCGAGGCCGACTTCGTCGCCACCCAGGCCACCCAGGACGGCGCCAAGGTCGGCGAGGGCGCCAAGTACTTCCCGTTCCCGAAGGCCGGCGACACCGCCCCGGTCGTGCTCGGCGGCGACGTGGCCGTGGTCATGAAGGACTCCCCCGGCGCGATGGCCCTGGTGCAGTTCCTGGCCTCCAAGGAGGGCGGCGAGATCTGGGCCAAGCTCCCCGGCTACCTGTCGCCCAACAAGAACGTCTCCCCCGACAACTACCCCGACGAGCTGACCAAGCAGCTCGGCCAGACGATCGTCTCCGCCGGCGACGCCGTCCGCTACGACATGTCGGACCTGGCCCCGAGCGCCTTCGGCGGCACCGACGGCAAGGGCGAGTGGAAGGTCCTCCAGGACTTCCTGCGCAACCCGAGCGACGTCAAGGGCGCCCAGGCGGCGCTCGAGGCCGAGGCCAAGAAGGCCTGGAAGTAAAGAGGTAAGGCCGTGACCGAACGGTTGGACGGCCCGGCGGCCCCGCCCGCGAAGATCGCGGGCGGGCCTTCCGCAGGACCGGCTGAAACCCCCCGTACGAGACGACGCCTCGGCCCATCGCCGGCGGTCGCCATCGCCTTCCTCCTGCCGGCGGCCCTGCTGCTCGGCGTCTGGGTGGTCTACCCCATCGTCTACTCCATCTTCCGCAGCCTGTTCGACGCCTCGGGCAGCGGGTTCGTGGGGCTGGGCAACTACGCCACGATCTTCAGCGACCAGGGCATGCTGGTCACGATCCGCAACAACCTCATCTGGGTGGTCGTGGCGCCGATCGTCGTCACCACGATCGGCCTGATCTTCGCGGTGCTGACCGAGCGCATCAAGTGGGCGACGGCGTTCAAGCTGATCGTGTTCATGCCGATGGCGGTCTCGCTGATGGCCGCGGGCGTCATCTTCCGCCTGGTGTACGAGGAGAGCCCCGACAAGGGCCTGGCCAACGCCGTGCTCACCACCGTGCACGACACGTTCTCCTCCTCCAAGGGCTACCCCGAGGCCCGGCCGCGCGGCGGCGACGACTCTCCGGTGACCGAGCAGAACGGCGCGGTCGTCACCAAGGAGCCCGCCCAGGCGGGCCGGCCGGTGCTGATCCCGATCGTCGGCGTCAAGCCGCAGACCATGCCGTCCAACGCCCAGCCCGCCCGCGCTCCCTCGGGTGACGGCCTGGCCGGGACCGTCTGGTTCGACTTCACCCAGGGCGGCGGCGGCCAGAGCGGCGCGGTCGACCCGACGGAGAAGGGCCTGCCCGGCATCACCGTCGAGGCGGTCCAGAACGGCAAGGTGGCGGGCACCGCCACCACCGCCGACGACGGCACGTTCCGCTTCGAGGGCCTGCCCGCGGGCTCCTACGTCGTACGGCTGCCGGAGTCGAACTTCCAGGCCAGCTACGGCGGCCTGACCTGGCTCGGCCAGACGCTCATCACGCCGGCGATCATCGGCGCGTTCGTCTGGGTGTGGGCCGGGTTCGCGATGGTGCTGATCGCCGCCGGCCTCGCCGCCATCCCGCGGGACGCCCTGGAGGCCGCCCGCATCGACGGCGCGACCGAGTGGCAGGTGTTCCGGCGGATCACCGTGCCGCTGCTGTCGCCGGTGCTGCTCGTCGTCTTCGTGACGATGATCATCAATACGCTGAAGGTCTTCGACCTGGTCTACATCATCGCGCCGGCCTCGGTTCAGCCGCAGTCGAACGTGGTCGCGCTGGAGATGTGGCGCGTGTCGTTCGGCGGCGGGAACAACCAGGGGCTCGGCAGCGCACTCGCGGTGTTCCTGCTCATCCTGGTCCTCCCCTTCATGATCATGAACATCCGCCGGTTCAGAAGGGAAGACACATGACGACCGCGACCGTGAACGCGCCTCACGGACTGGAGTCGGGCGCGCCGCGCAGGGGCGTGGCGAGCAGGATCGTGGACCGCCTCGGCGGCGGGGCCGTCCAGGTGATCATGATCGTGCTCGGCCTGTTCTGGCTGGTGCCGACGCTCGGCCTGCTGGTCGTCTCCCTGCGCACGGTGAAGGTGAACAACGCCGAGGGCTGGTGGACGATCTTCACCAAGCCCGCCGAGCTGACCCTGGCCAACTACAAGAACCTGCTGGCCAGCGGCTTCACCTCGTCGTTCTGGAACACGGTGGCCATCACCGTGCCGACCACGATCCTGGTGATCGGCATCGCCGCCATGGCGGCGTACGCGTTCGCGTGGATGGAGTTCCGCGGCCGGGACACGGCGTTCCTGGTCGTGGTGGGCCTGCTGATCGTGCCGATCCAGATCGCGCTGATCCCCGTCGCCGCCTTCTACGGCGGCATCGGGATCTTTGGCACGATCCCCGGCGTGGTGCTGTTCCACACGGCGTTCGGCCTGCCGTTCGCCATCTTCCTGCTGCGCAACTTCTTCGTCGGCATCCCGGCCTCGCTGCTGGAGGCGGCCAGGATGGACGGCGCACCCGAGTGGAAGATCTTCGCCCAGGTCGTGTTCCCGCTGGGCAAGCCGGCCATCGCCTCGCTGGGGATCTTCCAGTTCCTGTGGGTGTGGAACGACATGCTCATCGCGCTCGTGTTCGCCAACACCGACAACCAGCCGATGACCAAGGCCCTGCAGTCCCAGATGCGGCAGTTCGGATCGAACGTCGACATCCTCTCCTCCGGGGCGTTCCTGTCACTGATCATCCCGCTGGTGCTGTTCTTCGCCTTCCAGCGGTACTTCGTCCAGGGCATGATGGCCGGTTCCGTCAAGTAGGCCATTCCCGGCGGGCGCCCGCCTCCCGAGGGGGGCAGGCGGGCGCCCGTAACATGTCCTTACGGACCTCCGATGATTGTTCATGAAGCGTCTTCTCGCCCTCGCCGCAGCAGCCTTCATCTCCCTCCCCCTCACCCCCGCCGCCGCGCTCGGCGGCACCCCGGGCGCGCCCGGGGCGGGCGACCCGTACTTCCCCGGTCAGGGGAACGGCGGCTACGACGCCGGCCACTACGACCTCGCCCTCGACTACGAGCCCTCCTCCAACGTCCTGACCGGTCTCGCCACCCTCACCGCCCGCGCCACCCAGGCGCTCAGCCGCTTCGACCTCGACCTGTCCGGCTCGCTGTCCGTACGCTCGGTCACCGTGGACGGCCGGCCCGCCGCCTTCACCCGCAGCGGCGACGAACTGGTCGTCACCCCCGCCGCCGGGCTCGCCTCCGGGCAGGGCTTCTCCGTCGCCGTCCGGTACGACGGCAGGCCCACCCACGTCCTCGACCCCGACGGCTCCAGGGACGGCTGGATCAGGACCAGCGACGGCGTCTTCAACGCCAACGAGCCGCAGGGCGCGATGACCTGGTACCCCGGCAACCACCACCTGTCGGACAAGGCGACGTACCGGTTCTCGGTCACCGTGCCGAGCACCAGGGTCGCGGTGGCCAACGGCGACCTGGTGGCCAGGACGTCGGCCGGCGGCCGCACCACCTACGTGTGGGACGCCCGCGAGCCCATGGCCAGCTACCTGACCACGGTGTCGATCGGCAAGTTCCAGCTCACCGACACCAGGTCCGGCGGCTACCGGGTGATCACGGCCGTGGACCCCAAGTTCGCCGGCAAGGCGACGGACTTCGCCGCCCGCCACGCCCCCGTCCTGGACTACTTCAGCTCGCTCTTCGGCCCGTACCCCTTCTCCTCCACGGGCGGGATCGTGGACCACGAGCCGAACGTCGGCTACGCCCTGGAGACCCAGACCCGGCCCATCTACCCCGCGGTGCCCGGCGAGTCGCTGCTCGCGCACGAGCTGGCCCACCAGTGGTTCGGCGACTCGGTGACGCCGACCTTATGGCGGGACATCTGGCTGAACGAGGGCTTCGCGACGTACGCCGAATGGCTCTGGCTGGAGAAGATCGGCAGCCGTACCGTCCAGGCGTCCTTCGACGGCGTCTACGCCAGGCCCGCGGACGACGAGTTCTGGCAGACGCCCACCGCCGACCCCGGCGGCGCCGCCGCGCTCTTCCACGACCCCGTCTACGACCGCGGCGCGGCCACCTTGCACGTCCTGCGCCGCACCGTCGGCGACAGCGCGTTCTTCACGATCCTGCGCACCTGGGCGAACGACCACAAGTACGGCAACGCCGACACCGCCGCCTTCGTCGCCCTGTCCGAACGCGTGTCCGGCAGGCAGCTCGACGCCCTCTTCGACGCCTGGCTCTTCCAGCCCGGCAAGCCGTCGTTGTGATCATTCCGGTACGGCCTGCGTGTCCGTTCGGGCGGCAAGCCGTACCAGACCTAGATAAGCTTCACGGCCATGGCCGGTCGTCCTTTGCATGAAGTCGTCGAAGCCGGATGGGCTCAGGCTCTTGAGCCCGTATCCGAGCAGATCTCCTTGATGGGTGAGTTCCTGCGCAACGAGATCGCCGAGGGCAGGCAGTACCTGCCCGCGGGCCCCAACGTCCTACGCGCGTTCAACCAGCCCTTCGACGACGTCAGGGTGCTGATCGTGGGCCAGGACCCCTACCCCACGCCCGGCCACCCCGTCGGGTTGTCGTTCTCGGTGGCGCCCGAGGTGCGGCCGATACCCGGGAGCCTGCTCAACATCTACAAGGAGATGGAGTCCGACCTCGGCCTCCCCCGCCCCGCCAACGGCGACCTGACCCCGTGGGCCGAGCAGGGCGTGCTGCTGCTCAACAGGGTCCTGACCGTCATGCCCGGCAAGCCCGCCTCCCACCGGGGCAAGGGCTGGGAGCAGGTCACCGAGCAGGCCATCCGCGCCCTCGTGGCCCGCGACAAGCCGATGGTCGCCATCCTGTGGGGCCGCGACGCCCGCAACCTCGCGCCCATGCTCGGCAGCGTGCCGCGCATCGAGTCGGCGCACCCGTCCCCGCTGTCGGCGCGCAGCGGCTTCTTCGGCTCGCGGCCGTTCAGCCGGGCCAATGAGCTGCTCACCCAGCAAGGCGCCGCACCTGTCGAGTGGAAGCTGCCCTAGCATCGTCGCCATGAGTGATGAACCGAAATACCTGCGCCTTACGGTCGAGCTGACCGTCGAGGTGCTCGACGTGAACGCGCTGCAGGCGGCGGCGCTGGCCGAGATCCGGCATCCCGACGCCGACCTCAGCGACGAGGAGCGCTCCGAGCAGGCCGACCTCGTCAACTCCGACGAGACCGGCGCCTCGGCGCTGCAGTGGCTGATCGAGCCGGACCACGTGCTGCAGCTCGTGGACCACATCACCGAGATCGAGCCGCGCGAGGCCGTTCTCGGGGTGGAGCCGTCCGAGGGGCCGAGCGAGGACGAGGACGAAGACCACCACGACCACGACCACGCGTGACCTCTCGCACGTGACGTGACGTGACGTACGGCGATCAGCCACGACGCCCCACCCGCGTCGTGGCTCTTCGCCCCGGATACGATCGTCTCGTCCGGGCTCTTTCCGTTCTCCGAGGGATCTGTCGCCATGATCGTGGCTTTCTCCATCACCCCGCTGGGCGTCGGCGAAGGGGTCGCCGAACCGGTCGCCCGCGCCGTCAAGGTGGTCCGCGAGAGCGGCCTGCCCAACCGCACGGACGCGATGTTCACCACGATCGAGGGCGAGTGGGACGAGGTCATGGACGTCGTCAGGCGCGCGGTCGACGCCGTCTCGGAGGTCGCCCCGAGAGTCAGCCTGGTCCTCAAGGCCGACCTGCGTCCGGGCGTGACGGACGGCATGACCACCAAACTCCAAAGCCTCGAACGCCACCTCCCCTGACCCACCGCCCCACCGCAGAACAGCTCAACCCCACCAGGGACACCTGGGACCTGGGTCCCAACAGGGACTTTGCGCCGGAGTCGCTCCCCGCAATCCGCCCTCGCCAGCGCCCCGACACAGAAGCACCCGCTGGAAACCGACACCCGCCCCATGCCCGGCACCCCACCCATGTCCGGCACCCGCCCCCCGGCCCAGTAGCCACCCCCGGCCAGCGCCTGAGCGGCGGCCCGAAACTCAACATGCTCGAAGCCCTCGGACGCGGGCGCGTACCGCGGAGCCCGCAATGAGCACACGGCGCGCGGCCCCGCGCGGCGGCAGGAGGGCAGGGCACCTCCTGTGGCGGGCACATGCTGACGAGTCCCGCACCAGGCACCTGGCCCGCAAGCCCCCACGACGGACACAGGACTCGGAGCCCCGACCCAGGCACGTACCGCGGAGCCCCGCAGCGGGGCATGAGAGCGGCTCCACGGCGTTCAGGGTGGCGACGGCCGGCGCCCGCGCGTGATGCGAACCCCCGGGCCCATGCGTAGCGCAAACCCCCGGGGCCCATGCGTAGCGCGCACCCCCGGGCCCGTGCGTAGCGCAAACCCCCGGGGCCCATGCGTCGCGCGCACCCCCGGGCCCGTGCGTAGCGCGCACCCCCGGGCCCGTGCGTAGCGCGAACCCCCCGAGGCCCCTGCGTAATGAGAAGCCCCCCGAGGCGCGTGCGTAGCGCGAAGCCCCGTAGCGGACGCATCGGACCGAGTTCCAGATCGGGCACGTGTGCTGACGGCCTGCCTCAATGTGCCACAACGCGGCCTCCTTGGGATGTCAGCGCTGCACGATTCCCGGGTTGGGCGGACATCGCCCGTTGGGCCGTGGCTCCGAAGGCGGAGCGCTTCTTCACGCAGCCGGAGAGCTCCGATGAATGGCGGGATTCGCGATATGTCTTGACCGGCTGTGTAAACGCGACATATCGTGTCGCTTGATCGGCGAACGCGATACTACTCGTGCCCGGAGGTGGAGGCAATGAGACAAGAGCGAGTGCCCGTGCTGGTGGTCGGCGGCGGGTACGCGGGCCTGAGCGCTGCCGCGCTGCTGGCGTGGCGCGAGGTGCCCGTCATCCTGGTCGAGCGGCACCCGAGCACGTCCATCCAGCCCAAGGCGTTCGGCATGGGACCACGAGCCGTCGAGCTGCTGCGGCCGCTGCCAGGGATCGAGCAGACGTTCGCCGACATCTGGATCGGCATCGGCGACTCCATGCGCATCGCGATCGCCAGATCGCTGGCCGACCCCGACCCGCAGATGATCTTTGAGGACACGGGCGAATCCGACGCCCTGGCCGACCTGACCCCCGTGCCCCGCGTGGGCGCCCCCCAGTCGGAGGTCGAACGGGTGCTGCGCGCCTACGCCGACGAGCTCGGCGCCGACCTGCGCTTCTCCACCGAGCTGATCTCCCTCGACCAGGACGACGACGGCGTCACCGCCGTGATCCGCGCCGCCGACGGCGAGGAGAGCATCGTACGGGCCGACTACGTGGTGGCGGCCGACGGCCACCGGAGCCCGCTGCGCGAGCGGCTGGCCGTGCCCACCTCCGGCAGGGGCGACCTCGTGCAGATGTGCTCGATCATGTTCGACGCCGACCTGACCGGCCTGGTGAACGAGCGCGAGGTCATCATCTGGTACCTCCACAACGACGCGTTCACCGGCGTCATCGTGACCGGCACGGGCGTCGGCGCACACGTGCTCGGCATCAACCAGACGCCCTCCGCGGACGGCGGCGCCGAGCCCCTCACCGAGGAGCGCTGCGTCGAGCTCATCCGCGCCGGAACCGGCATTCCGGACCTGGACGTGCAGGTGCTGGACACGGCGACGTTCAGCCTGGCGCACGTCGTGGCCGACACCTTCCGCGCCGGACGCGTCTTCTTCGCCGGCGACGCCGCCCACACCATGCCGCCCACCGGCGGTCAGGGCGGCAGCACCGCCCTCCAGGACGGCTGCGACATCGCCTGGCGCCTCTGGCTGGTGCTCAGCGGGCAGGCCGGCCCCGGCTTCCTGGACACCTACGACGCCGAACGCCGCCCGATCGGCGCCCTGACCGCCGACGCCCAGCTCGCCAACCTCAGCGTGCGGATGCCCGTGGACAAACGCTCCGACTACCCCGAGCCCCTGGAGGACTTCCTGCAGGCGATGCTCGGCTACCGGTACCACTCCGCCGCCGTCCTGGAGGAGCCCGGCGACGACGGCTCGCTGCTGGAGGACCCGCGCGTTCCGAGCGGGCGGCCCGGCAGCCGCGCCCCGCACGTCGTGCTCGACTGGGAGGGGCAGCGTATCTCGACCATCGACCTGTTCGGCTCGGGCTTCGTCCTGCTGGCCGACAAGAGCGGCGGCCAGGTGTGGATGGACGCCGGCCGCGTGGTCAAGGAGCGCCTGGGCGTGCAGCTCACCCGCATCCTGGTGGACGACGAGCTGGTGGACGTGGAGGGCCGCTGGCGAGAGCGGTACGGGGTACGGGAGGGCGGCGCGGTCCTGGTGCGGCCCGACGGGTACGTGGCCTGGCGCGCCCCTCGCCCCACGCCGGACCCCATGTCCACGCTCGACCAGGCTCTCACCCGGATTCTGCACCGCTGACCACCTGCCTCTCGCCGGACCCGGGCCCGATGGCCTTCGCCGGGGTCGTGAAACGTGTGCATGAGCGGGGAGGCACGTACGTGCTCCATGGGTCTGGCCGTCTCGCGGGGGCGGAGGTCAGGCGGCGAGGGCCGGGCGTGCGGCGTGGTCGGCGGAGGTCAGGTCGAGGCTGCCGGCGGCGCGGAGCCAGTCGTTGACCGAGCCGGTGAAGCCGGACGGCGGCCCCACCTTCAGACAGGTGAGCCGGCCGGAGCCGGGGGCGGGGCCCACCTTCAGGCGGCGGATGGCGCCCGAGCTGCCCGGCCCGCCGCGGTCGGCAAGGTCGGCGAGGTCCGCAAGGTCCGCAAGGTCCGCAAGGTCCGCAAGGTCGGCGTCGCAGGGAGTCAGTCGCACGCCGAAGGGCGGGACTCCCCGGAGAGCACCGGACGGCTGGATCCGCAGGAGGTCGTCGATCTCGTGGCAGGTGGCCAGCGGGTGCGCCCGCAGGTGGGCGAGCTGGTCGGCGACCAGGCGATGGGCCACTGATCGGAGGAGGGCGGTCGCGCACAGGCTGTGGGCGCAGGCGGCGCCGTCGAGCGTGATCTCCGGCAGGGCGAAGCGGCGCAGGCCGCGCGAGGTGACGCGCAGGCAGTCGCAGGCGGCCGTCTCGGACGGGTCCCACGGCGGGCAGGTGGCGTCGTCGCGCATCTGCACGTCCCAGGTGAGCCAGTCGTCGGCGAGGCGGAAGTCTCCCGGCTCGCCCGGCGACCTCGGGCAGGCGGGCACGGCCGAGGCGGTGGACGGGTCGATCAGCAGGCCGCCGCCCTGGCGGGCGAGGGCGCGGGCGACGGCTCTGGCGGTCTGCACGTTGCCGGGCAGGCGGCGTGGGGGCGCGGTGGTGGACACCAGCACGTGGTGACCGGCCCGGTGCAGCCGCCGGCGTTCGTCGCCCGTGAGGGTGAGGCCGGCCGGTCGCCAGGGGGTGGGGACATGGGTGACGGTCAGGGACGGCGGGGTGTCGAGCGCGTCACGGGCCGCCTTCCGGTACGGCCCGGGCACGCGCCAGGGCACGAACGTGTCGACGTCGAACGGCAGGTGCTCCACGGCTACGACGAACAGTGAGGTCAGCATGGCGGGGAGCGGCAGAACGATCTTCATGAGGTGCCTCGCCTTCGAAACGTGGTGAGGCACCCAGGATCCGGAACCGGGCCGGCCACGGTGCGGCCGAACCCGGTTCTGGGGACGAACCCACCGACCGGCCCCCCACCCTGTGGACAACCACCGGGGAGGCGGAGGGCCTTCGGTCAGGGAGTGGTGCGGGTGATGGCGAGGGTTTGGCCGGGGAGGCGGAGGCCGTCGGGGCCGGCGGCGACCGGGTCGTCCGAGGCCAGGAGGAGGGTGGCGCCCGCCGGCGGCAACGTCAGCGTCTCCGGGGAGAAGTTGACGCTGACGCACACCGTCCCGCGCCACATGACCAGCCACCTGCCCTCCGGATCGCTCTCCACCCGCACCCGGTCCAGCCGCGGGTCCGACAGCTCCGGCAGCGCCTTGCGCAGCGCGATGAGGTCCCGGTACCAGCACAGCAGGGACCAGTTCTCCTCCTCCTTCAGCTCGCTCCAGTCCAGCTTGGAACGCAGGAACGCCTCCTCGTCGGACGGGTTCGGCGCGTCCCAGGCGTACCCGAAGCCGTCGAACTCGCGCTCGCGCCGCGTCCCCTCGCTCTCCCGCAGCTCGGGCTCCACGTGGTCGGAGAAGAACAGGAACGGCGTGCCGGCCCCCCACTCCTCCCCCATGAACAACATCGGCGTGAACGGCGAGGTCAGCAGCAGCCCGGCCCCCAGCCTGAGTGCGGAGACGGGCAGCCGGTCGCCGCCGGGCCGGTTGCCGATCTGGTCGTGGTTCTGCAGGCAGGCGACCAGCCGGTGGCCGGGCACGCCGGTGAAGGGCTGCCCGTGCGTCCGGTCGCGGAAGCTGGAGTAGCCGCCGTCGTGCAGCACGCCTCGGGTCAGCACCCTGGCCAGCGCCGACGGGTCGGCGAAGTCCTCGTAGTAGCCGTGGCTCTCGCCGCTCACGGCGGTGTGCAGGGCGTGGTGGACGTCGTCGTTCCACTGCGCGGTCATCCCCAGGCCGCCGGCCTCCAGCGGGCGTACCATGCTCGGGTCGTTGAGGTCGGACTCGGCGATCAGCGACAGCGGCCGGCCGAGCGAGCAGGCCAGCGCGTCGACCTCCTCCGACAGCTCGGCCAGCAGGTGGCGGGCGCGCTTGTCGTGCAGCGCGTGGACGGCGTCCAGCCGCAGCCCGTCGATGTGGTAGTCGCGCAGCCACTGGACGGCGTTGCCGACGAAGTACCGGCGGACCTCGTCGGACCCCGGCCCGTCCAGATTGACCGCTTCGCCCCAATAACTACCAGCAAAGCCGGAAAAATACGGACCGAAGGGGTGGAGGAAGTTGCCCGACGGCCCCAGGTGGTTGTAGACCACGTCCAGGATGACGCCGATCCCGGCCCGATGGCAGGCGTCCACGAACGACTTCAGCCCGTCGGGCCCGCCGTACGTCTCGTTGACCGCGTAGAGATCGACGCCGTCGTACCCCCAGTTGCGCCCGCCGGGCACGGGGGCCACCGGCATGATCTCCACGAAGTCCACGGAGAGCTCGACCAGGTGCTCCAGCCGCTCGATCGCCGCGGCGAACGTGCCCTCGCCGGTGAACGTGCCGACGTGCAGCTCGTAGATCACCGAACCGCGCAGGTCGCGGCCCTTCCAGTCGTGGTCGGACCAGGTGAAGCGGTCGTGCTCGTAGACCGCGCTCGGCCCGAACACCCCCTCCGGCTGCCGCCGGGAGCGCGGGTCGGGGTAGGGCCCGCCGCCGTCGAGGACGAAGGCGTACCTGGTGCCGTGGCCGGCCTCGGCGACCTCGGCCCACCACCAGCCTCTCTCCCCCCGGGACATCGGCCGGCGTCCGTCCAGAACGTCGACCTCGACAGCCGTGGCCTTCGGTGCCCAGACCTCAAAGATCATGTCGCTCCAGCAGTGAGACGGGGTACTGATCGAGCAGCCGGGCCAGCGGAACCGTCCCCGAGTGCGGCTCGCCGGTGAGCAGGTCGCGCCAGGATCCACCGGGCAGCGTCAAGGTGGTGTCGCCCCACACCGAGTGGCCGGTGACCGCGGCGCGGCGCGCGAGGCGTACCGGCAGCCTGGTGGCGACCGCCACCGCCCGCGGGCCTTCGCCCCGTGCGAAGGCGATCGCGTGCTCGGCCGCCTCCCCCTCGGCCCGCAGCGGCAGGTACGGCGCCGCGCCCCCGAGCCGCCGGCGCAGCCGCAACGCCTGGGTCGTGACCAGGAGCTTGGCGGCGTCCCAGGAGGTCTCGGGCTTGCGCGGGTACGTCACGGGCCGCCGGTTGTCCGGATCGACCAGCGAGAAGTCGGTGGTCTCGTTGCCCTGGTACACGTCGGGCACGCCGGGCATCATGAGCTGCACCAGCTTGGCCCCGAGCGAGTTCGACATCGCGAACGGCTCGATGCGCTCGGTGAACTCCTCCACCGGCAGCCGCACGGCGGCCTGCGCGAACTCCCGCAGCCGTCGCTCGTAACCGGCGTCCGGACGCACCCACGAGATCGCGGTCTTGGCCTCGCGCGCCGCCTTGAGCAGGTAGTCGGTGAAGCGTTCCGCGGAGATCGGCCAGGCCGCCATCAGGTTCTGCCAGGCCAGGTAGTCGAGGTGGGGGTCGAAGGAGAGCTCCCGCGACCACTCGGACACCGTGGACGCCCACTCCCGCGGCATCTCCGACAACACCGACAACCGGGCCCGCACGTCCTCCGACCGCTTGGTGTCGTGCGTGGACAGGGTCGTCATCGTGTAAGGGGACATCTCCCCGCAGAAGTCGTGGAACTCCTCGACCGAGACGCCGAACACGTCCGGCTCGCCGCCCACCTCGTTGAGGCACGACAGGGGGAACCACCGGTACAGCGCGGTGTCCTCGACGCCCTTGGCCATGACCGGCCCGCACGTCTGCTGGAAGCGGACGATCGCCTCCGGCGAACCGTACAGGACCTGCTGGACGAGCGGCCGCACGGCGGGCGAGCACTCGGCGGCGGCCAGCTCGACGATCTCCACCGACTCGGGCGGCGGCTCCTCCCCCGGCACCAGGTAGGCGCGGTAGAGCGGCATCGCGGCCAGCAGCTCCGACACCGCTGACGGCGCGCAACCGGTGACCCTGGCCAGCCGGTCGATCTCCGCCCCGAAGAACAGGTCGAGCACCTCGCGCTTGGCCTGCGTCATCACCGGACGGTAGTCGTCGGGCTGCCCGGTCAGCTCGCTGAACAGCCGGACCAGCGGCTCCTTGCCCGAAGGGTCGACGAACAGGCCGTTGACCCGGTTGAGCACCTCGTAGCCGGTCGTGCCGTCGCACGCCCAGTCGGGCTGCAGCCGCTCGGGGCCGATGAGGATCTTCTCCACGACCGTCCAGGGGCCGCCGGTCCGCTCGCGCAGCCGGTCGAGGTAGCCACGGGGGTCGGCCAGGCCGTCGGGATGGTCGATGCGCAACCCGTCGACCAGGCCCTCGTCCAGCAGCCAGAAGATCACCTCGTGCGTGGCGGACAACACCGCCGGGTCCTCCACGCGCAGCCCGATCAGCGAGGAGACGTCGAAGAAGCGCCGGTAGCCGGGGCCCTCGCGCCAGTCGACCAGCCGGTAGTGGCCCGGGTGGGGGAAGGCGTGCTCGTGGTAGCGCAGGACGTCGCCGTCGACCACGGGCTCGGTGTCGTCGCCGAGCACCGGCAGCGCCACCTTCCCCTCCACCCATTCGATGTCGAACCAGTTCGCGTACGGCGAGGCGGGCCCGTCCTTGAGCACCGACCAGAACTGGGCGTTCATCGTGTTCATGTGGTTGGGCACGATGTCGATGACGATGCCCAGGTCGTGCGCGGCCAGTTCCTGGGCCATCTCGCGGAAGCCGGTGGCCCCGCCGAACTCCTCCCTGATCCTGGAGTGGTCGACGACGTCGTAGCCGTGCCGCGAGCCGGGCGTGGCCTGCAGCACCGGCGACAGGTAGACGTGGCTGACGCCGAGGTCGCGCAGGTAGCCGGCGATCTCGGCGACCTGCGCGAAACCGAAGTCGGGGGTGAGCTGCACCCGGTACGTCGAGGCCGGCCTAGACACGGCGCAGCACCCGCACGCTGCGTCCGGGGACCTCGATCGCCTCGCCCGCGCGCACCATCCGCACGTCGAGCCTGATGGGCATCGCGGTGTCGATCTCGGTGTGCCACATCTCGCCGTAGTCCTGGGGGATCGTGAACTTGATCGTGTCGTGGTGGGCGTTGAACAGCAGCAGGAAGGAGTCGTCCCTGATGGGGCGGCCGCGCCGGTCGGGCTCGGTGATGGCGTCGCCGTTGAGGAAGACGGCCAGCGACTTGGCGTAGCCGACGTTCCAGTCGCTGTCGGTCATCTCCTCCCCGGACGGGGTGAGCCAGGCGATGTCGCTCAGCCCGCGTACCGGCCTGCCGTAGAAGAACCTCCTGCGCCGGAAGACCGGATGTTTCTTCCGCAGCGCCGCGAGCTCCTGGGTGAACTCCAGCAGCAGCCAGTTCTCCCTGACGTCGGACCAGTCGACCCAGGTCAGCTCGTTGTCCTGGCAGTAGCCGTTGTTGTTGCCCTTCTGGGTGCGGCCCAGCTCGTCGCCGTGCGAGAGCATCGGCACGCCCTGCGACAGGAACAACGTGGTGAGGAAGTTGCGTTTCTGCTGCTCGCGCAGCGACTCGATGGCCAGGCTCGCCGGGCCCTCCTCGCCGCAGTTCCACGATCGGTTGTCGTCGGTGCCGTCGCGGTTGCCCTCCTTGTTCGCCTCGTTGTGCTTGTCGTTGTACGCGACGAGGTCCTGCAGGGTGAAGCCGTCGTGGCAGGTCACGAAGTTGATGGAGGCGGCCGGGCGGCGGCTGTCGTCCTTGTACAGGTCGCTGGACCCGGTGAGGCGGGAGCCGAACTCGGGCAGCGTGGCGGCCTGCCCGCGCCACAGGTCGCGGATCGTGTCGCGGTAGCGGCCGTTCCACTCGGTCCAGCGGGAGGGGAAGTTGCCGACCTGGTAGCCGCCGGGGCCTACGTCCCAGGGCTCGGCGATGAGCTTGACCTGCGACAACACCGGGTCCTGCTGCACCAGGTCGAAGAACGCGCTCAGCCGGTCGACCTCGTGCAGCTCGCGGGCGAGGGTGGAGGCGAGGTCGAAGCGGAACCCGTCGACGTGCATCTCGATGACCCAGTAGCGGAGCGAGTCCATGATCATCTGGAGGACGTGCGGCGAGCGCATGAGCAGACTGTTGCCCGTGCCGGTGGTGTCGACGTAGTAGCGCTTGTCGTTCTCGACCAGGCGGTAGTAGTTGGTGTTGTCGATGCCCCTGAAGCCCAGCGTCGGCCCGAGGTGGTTGCCCTCGGCGGTGTGGTTGTAGACGACGTCGAGGATGACCTCGATGCCCGCCTCGTGCAGGCTGCGCACCATCGCCTTGAACTCCAGCACCTGCCCGCCGCGCTGCCCGGTGCTGGAGTAGCGGTTGTGCGGGGCGAAGAAGCCGATGGAGTTGTAGCCCCAGTAGTTGGACAGGCCGCGCTGCTCCAGGATGTGGTCGGTGACGAACTGGTGCACCGGCATCAGCTCCAGCGCCGTCACGCCGAGCTTGGTGAGGTGGTCGAGGATCTCGGGGTGGCCGAGCGCCGCGTACGTGCCGCGCAGGTGCTTGGGGATCTTGGGATGGCTTATCGTCAGCCCGCGCACGTGCGCCTCGTAGATCACCGTGTCGTGGTACGGCGTCGCCGGCGGCCGGTCGTGCCCCCACCCGAAGAACGGGTTGATCACGATGGACCGCGGCACGTACGGGGACGAGTCGGCGTCGTTGCGCGTGTCCGGCTGGCCGAACCGGTAGCCGTAGACCGCCTCGTGCCAGTCGACGCCGCCCTCGATCGCCATCGCGTACGGGTCGAGCAGCAGCTTGTTGGGGTTGCAGCGCAGCCCGCGCGCCGGCTCGTACGGCCCGTGCACCCGGTAGCCGTAACGCTGGCCGGGGCCGATGCCGGGCAGATAGCCGTGCCAGATGAACCCGTCGACCTCCGTGAGCGGCACCCGCGACTCGACGTTGTCCTCGTCGAACAGGCACAGCTCCACCGCCTGGGCGACCTCGGTGTAGAGCGAGAAGTTCGTGCCCGCGCCGTCGTAGGTCGCCCCGAGAGGATAGGGGTCTCCAGGCCAGATCTCGATCATCGAGGCTCCCTTGCGGTCTTTCCCCATGTTCTGTTCCCCCGCTCCGCCGGACAAGGCCACCCTGTTCCTTCCCACGCGTCCGTCCGGAATACTCCGAAAAATCGAGTGAGCCGCCTCCGACGGCGCGGTCTCGAAGGCGGCTCACGTGTTCGGCCCGGTGGGGGGTCTGGCGAGGTTCGCGGATCCGGTGCGCGGCCCCCGCGCACCGGATCCGCACCCGCGATCGGACGACGCGACGCTGCGCCCCCCGATCCCCCGCGATCAGGACGGTCGATCCTCGCTCTGGCAGGAGCGAACGATCGTGGCAGCCGGGCCGACGAGCCCCCGTCGGCCCAGCCTTATGTGACGGACGGCCTCTGGTGAGCCATCACGCCAGGGAATGAACGCGGCATTTCGATCTCTGGTGGTTTGATCAAATCAGCCCCAGGGCATCCCCCTCTCTTACGGCTTGGCTGACTTTTACCCTCCGACGCCGGAATCCCACCCCGAATTGGCACTTGCCATGGGAACGTGCCGGTGACGATTACCTACCGCACATGCCTTCGAAACCGAACCCGGGGGTACGCTCCGGGGCAACCGGCCACCGCGCGGGAAGGGAGTGTGCGGCGATGACCATCCCCAACCCGACGCTCCGGCAGCGGCAACTGGCGATGCGCTTACGCGAGCTGCGCAACGAGAAGAACCTCAGCATCGCCGAGGTCGCCCAGCTCCTCCTGTGCTCCCCGGCCAAGATCAGCCGGATCGAGACCGCCCAGCGCGGCGTCAGCCTGCGCGACGTGCGCGACCTGTGCCGCCTGTACGAGGTCTCCCCCGCCGAGTCGGCCCAGCTCATGACGCTGGCCAAGGACGCCAGGCAGAAGGAGTGGTGGCAGTTCTACGACAACCGCGAGCTGCGGCAGATGCTCGGCCTGGAGGCGGAGGCCAGCGCCATCACCGAGTACGAGATCACCACCGTGCCCGGCCTGCTCCAGACCGAGGACTACGCCCGCGCCGTGATCCGCGGCTGGCTGCCCCGCATCGCGCCCGACGTGCTCGACGACCGGGTCAGGGTGCGGATGAAACGCCAGGAGTGGCTGCACCGGCCCGACACCCTGCGCTACTGGGTCCTGCTGGACGAGTCGGTGCTCTACCGGCACGTGGGCAGCCGGCAGACCATGCGTGAGCAGCTCGACCGGCTCATCGAGCTGAACGAGCTTCCGCACGTCACCATCCAGGTGATCCCGTTCACGGCGGGGGCGCACGTGGGTTTCGACAGCACCTTCCGGCTCATGGAGTTCGACCACGACTCCGGCATCGCCGACACCATTTTCGTGGAACATCAAATGGGCCTTTTCTACCTGGAGGCCGATAAGGTGGTCCGGCGTTTTCGCGAGATCATCGACCATCTGCGGGCCGAGGCCCTGGGCATCCAGGAATCGAAGCGGCGAATTACCGAGATGGCCGCAAGCTTCGGCTAGCACTCCGTCACGAGATCATCTCTTTTCTCCGGCCACCTGGCATGATGCCGCCGACACATCAAGAGCTCGCTTCCGTGGCAAGTGCCAGGTGCTACTGTTCATCCATTGGGACGCTTTCGCTCTCCACGTGAGATCGCCGGTGTCCGAGTTACACGTTCCAGCGCGCCCGGCGAGGTCCGACCGCCGCCGCGCCCATTGTCGATGCACGAGGGGGAGACAATGACGTCCCACCACCCTGACGTCCAGGCGGGTCCGCGCTGGCGGGCCGCCTCGCGCTGCAACAACGGAGAATGCGTCGAGGTCGCGTTGCTGTCCGCCGGCGAGATCGGCGTGCGGGACAACAAGAACCCGGCCGGCCCGGTCCTCACTTTCAGCGCCCGGGAATGGGACGCGTTCCTGCGTGGAATACGTCAGCCCGACTGAGCGCGCGGCGCTTTTCACGGCGGTCGTCCGCACGGACGCCCGCCTTTTGTTTTGTCCGGCTCAGGCGGGTGCACTGCCCCTTTGTCGCCTGGTCATCCTCGACTGTCAAGGTAAAATCACCTTCGGCTCAATACCTCTACAGCCGCCTTCAGGAGGTAATGGATGAAACGCCCACCTGCCCTTGACCAGGCACGCTGGCAACGGTGCAACAATGGCGACTGCGTCGAGGTCACCATGCTCGCCGACCGGGTCTGGGTGCGGGGAAGTCAGGACGCCAGCGGTGCCGTCCTGTCGTTCACCACCGACGAATGGGCCGCGTTCCTCGACGGCGTACGGCGCGGCCACTTCGATCTCGAACGGCTCGGGCCCCAGATCTGACCGGCCACGACGTTCTCCGTCGGGCTTCGTCGGGGGCCATCGGGGTTTCAGGCCGCGGCCCCCGGCAATATGCCGACTCCATGGGCGGTTTCAAGAAGTTCTTACTCCGAGGCAACATCGTCGAGCTGGCCGTCGCCGTCATCGTCGGCGCGACCTTCAGCGGGCTCGTCCAGGCACTGGTCACCGATCTCATCACCCCGCTCATCGGCGCGGTGACCGGCGGCCGGCAGCCGAACTTCGCCGAATACTCCTTCACCGTCAACGGCAGCCAGTTCAAGTACGGCGACTTCCTCAACCACCTGCTGACCTTCCTGGTCATCGCGGCGGTCGTCTACTGGCTGGTCGTGGCCCCGATGACGCGGCTGATCCACCTGTTCGAGCACGACAAGGCCGCGACGACCAAGGAGTGCCCCGAGTGCCTGTCCGCGATCCCGGCCGAGGCCAGCCGGTGCGCCCACTGCACGGTGGAGCTGGTGCCCCAGTCCGAGAAACCGCGCTGAACCGTACATCACGGACTCTTGACCCCAGTGGCGCGCCGGCACGGTGGTCGTTCGGCAAGATGGACCGATGAGCGTTGAGTTGATGGTCTGGGACGAGCCCGTGCCGATCAGCAGGGATCAGGCCCGGACCACGTATCTGGCGGTGAAGCGGAGCGACCCCGTCGAGGGGGACGTGCCCGACGTCGCCAAGGAGCTGCCCGGGCAGGTCACCCTGTACCCCGGGCACGTCCTGGTGACGATGGACCTGGACACGATGGACGAGAGCTCGGCCCAGGTGTTCACCACAGCCCGCGCGCACGGCCTGGTCTGCTACGACCCCCAGCGCGACCTGGTGCACAACGTGGCCCCGCTCGGCGTGTACGAGGGCATGCAGCTCCACACCGGCGACGGGATGGTCGTGCACGATCCCGACCTCGGGCTGGTCGACGACGTCCTGGCCACCCTGTCGCCGCAGAACCCGTTCGTCGCCCTGGTGAACTTCGGTCGGCACTTCCTCCAGGTCTCCCCCGGCTACGAGCTGGAGTACAAGGAGGGCACGATGGTCCGCGCGGTGGTGCCCGAGCTGGCCGAGGTGCGGCAGGCCTTCCACGAGTACGCCACCGGCGAGCGCGGGTTCCTCACCCGCCACGCCTGGACTCAGGCGTAGACCTGGGCGAACAGCTCCGGATCGACGTTCCCCCCGGACAGCACGGCCACCGTGCGCCCGGCGGGGACGCGTCCCGACAGCAGGGCGGCGGTGGTCGCCGCGCCGCTGGGCTCGGCCACCAGCCGGGCCGTGCGCGCGATGTGCCGCATGGCCGCCCGAAGCTCGTCCTCCGACACGGTGACGATGCCTTCGAGGTGCTCGCGCAGATGGGCGAAGGTCAGCTCGGACACCTGGTGCACGCGCAGCCCGTCGGCGATGGTCCGGAACGTGCGGGCGGTCTCCCAGGCGACGACGCGCCCGGCCGCCAGGCTCTCGGCGGCGTCGGCGGCCAGCTCGGGCTCCACGCCGTACACGCGCACGTCCGGCCGCAGCGCCTTGACCGCGGCCGCGACGCCCGCGGCCAGCCCGCCGCCGCTGACCGGCACGAGCACCGCCTCGACGTCCGGCAGGTCCTCGACGATCTCCAGCCCGATCGTGCCCTGCCCGGCGATGATCGCGCGGTGGTCGTAGGGCGGGACCAGCGTCAGGCCGCGCTCGCCGGCCAGCCGCTCGGCCGTCACCTCGCGCTGGTCGGGCGGCACGACCACCAGCTCGGCGCCCCACCCCTCGATGGCCGCCGCCTTGACCGCCGGGATGCCCTCGGGCACGACGACCACGCACGGCACGCCGAACCGCGCCGCCGCGAACGCCAGCGCCTGGCCGTGGTTGCCGGAGGAGTGCGTGACGACGCCGGCGGGACGCAGCTCGGCCAGCGCGTTGTAGGCGCCGCGGATCTTGAACGACCCGACCGGCTGCAGGCTCTCGGGCTTCAGCCACGCCTCGCCCATCCTCAGGAGCGGCGTGCGCACCGCGGTTCCGTCGATCCGGCCGGCCGCCGCGCGGATGTCGTCGATCGTCACCAGGTCCATACGGTCACTCTAGGCTCGGACCGGCACAATTCGGCCAGCTCCTGCTCCATGGCAGGATCGCGAGACATGAGAACTCTGTACCCGCCCATCGAACCCTACGAGTCCGGCCTGCTCGACGTGGGTGACGGCAACCAGATCTACTGGGAGGTCTGCGGCAACCCCGACGGAAAGCCGGCCGTCATGCTGCACGGCGGGCCGGGCGCCGGGTGCAGCGCCAACCACCGCCGGCAATGGAACCCCGAGCTGTACCGCATCGTCCTGTTCGACCAGCGCAACTGCGGGCGCAGCCTGCCGCACGCCAGCACGCCGGGCACGTCGCTGGCCGCCAACACCACCTGGAACCTGGTGGCCGACATGGAACGGCTGCGCGAGCACCTGGGCATCGAGCGGTGGCAGGTGTTCGGCGGGTCGTGGGGCAGCGCGCTGTCGCTGGCCTACGCCCAGACCCACCCCGACCGTACGACCGAGCTGGTGCTGCGCGGGATCTTCACGCTGCGCCCGCACGAGCTGCGCTGGTTCTACCAGGAGGGCGCCAGCTACCTGTTCCCCGACCTGTGGGAGTCGTACCTGGCGCCGATCCCCGTCGAGGAGCGCGGCGACCTCATGGCCGCCTACCGCGCCCGCCTCGAAGGCGACGACGACGCGGTCCGGCTGGCGGCGGCCAAGGCGTGGTCCCAGTGGGAGGGCGCCACGATCACGCTGCTGCCCGACCCGAGCCTGGTGGCGGAGTTCGGCGAGGACAAGATGGCGGTGTCGTTCGCCAGGATCGAGAACCACTACTTCCACCACGGCGGCTGGTTCGAGCCCGAGCAGCTCATCAAGAACGTCGACCGCATCCGGCACATCCCGGCCGTGATCATCCAGGGCCGCTACGACGCCTGCACGCCCATGGCCACCGCCTGGGACCTGCACAAGGCCTGGCCCGAGGCCGACTTCCAGGTGGTGCACGACGCCGGGCACGCGGCGACCGAGCCCGGCATCGTCGACCGGCTCATCGCGGCGACAGACGGCTTCGCGCGAGCCTGACCGCGGGGGTGACCGCGCCGACCAGCAGCAGCGCGAACAGCGGCGCGAGCACCAGGCCGAGCAGGAAGCCGCCGGCCACGTCGTGCGGGTAGTGCACGCCGACGAACACCCGGGAGAAGCCCATCAGGGCGGCCAGCGGCAGCACCACCCAGGCCAGGGCGCGCCAGACGAGGATGAGCGTGCCCGCCGCCCCGGCGGCGATCACGGTGTGGTTGCTGGGGAAGGACCAGTCCGTGGAGGGCGGGCAGGCCGCGATCGTGGCGATGCCGCCGCGGCACGGCCGGTCCTCCCGGACCAGCAGCTTCACGCCCTCGCTCACGACGTACGCGCCCACCACCCCGGCCGGCCCGGCGATGGCGAGCGCGAGGTCGCGGGCGGGGGCCTGGCGGGCCCGCCACCAGCACACGAGGAACAGCGCCGCGAAGATGAACAGGCCGGCGTCCGTGCCGAACTCGGCGAGGGCGTGCAGCCACCCGGGCGTGGTCAGGGCGAAGTCGACGATGTCGCGGTACACAGGTGTCCAATCCGTGAACGGGTAGTGGACACGACCTTATGAACTTTGATCGTCAAATGCTTCGACCGAAAGGGCGATTCCGGTCCTTACCCAAGATACTGGCGCACGAGGAGGGCACGCCGCTGCTCCAGCTCTCCCTCGGTGATGAGGCCGCGGTCGAACGCCTCGGCGGTGGCGTCCCGCTCGGCCATGTAGTACGCGGCCATGATCTCGCTGCGCAGCGGGGTGAAGCCGCGCTCCACGCAGTCGGAGAAGACGGTGACCTTCTGCTCGACGACGCCGGCGGGGACGGTGCACGTCAGGTCGTGCGCCTTGAGCTGCTGAACCGCTTCACGAAGGGTGACCGGGCCAAGGGACCCGTTGAAACGGGTGTCAAGGGTGATCTTCACTGTTTTTACGCCTCCAATCGTTTCAAACGCATCGGCAGAGACCGCGTATTCCCAGTTCAGAGCGGGTAAGGAGGCAAACGTGATCGGAGAGCACGTGATCGTCGGCTACAGCAACGACCCCGGTGGGCGGGACGCCCTCGCGCTCGGGGCCGCCATCACCCGGCTGACCGGGGGCGAGCTCACGGTGGCGTCGATCTATCCCCCGGGCAGCCCCGGGCTGGCCGTCGAGGCCCAGGCCAACCTGGCGCACGCGGGTGAGGAGCTGGGCGTCGTCCCGGCCGAGTACATGGCGTTCGAGAGCCGGGGCACCGGCCGCGGGCTGTCGGTGCTGGCCAGCAGGATCAGGGCCGACCTGATCGTGGTCGGCTCGGCGAGCGGCGGCCAGTACGGCCGCATCGCCGTCGGCAGCACCGCCGACCACCTGCTGCACCTGTCGCCGGAGGCGGTGATGCTGGCGCCCTCGGGCTACGTGCCGCCCGACGAGCCCGCCCGGCTCACCCTGGCCTACGTCCACCGGCCGCAGTGCGACGCGGCAGTCGAGCGGGTGGCGCAGGCGGCGCTCCGGTTCGACGTGCCGCTCCGGCTGATCACCCTCGACCTGCGCACCGAGAACCAGGGCAAGCTGCGCGACGACCTCGCCCTGGCCGTACGGCTGGCCTGGGAGAGCACCGGCATCGAGGCCGAGTCGGAGGTGGCCGAGGGCCACGACGTGCAGGCCGCGCTCAAGGACGTCGAGTGGCTGCCCGGCGAGCTGCTGGTCTGCGCCGCCGGCGAGGACGCCCAGCCCCACCGGGTGTTCCTGGGCGAGCTGGCGATGAAGGTGCTGCGGTCGTCGTCCTGCCCGGTCACCGTGCTGCCGCGGGGGTTCTCCTAAGCTTCTGGGCGTGCGTGTCGCCCGATTGATCGTCGTCGTGGTGCTGGCCTCGCTGGCCGGCGTCTACGTGGTGGCCGGCGCCTGGGGGGCGCTGCCGGTGCTGGCCGCGCAGTGCGCCTTCACGCTGCGGGCCAGGAAGGGGTGGCTGCTCGCCGTCCAGGGCGTGCTGGTCTACGCGGTGACGCTGGGGCAGGGCGCGTCCGTCGCGATCCTGGGCTTCCTCGCCGGATCGCTGCTGGTGACGCGCTGGTGGGCGCTGGCGCCCGCGGTGGCCTTCAGCGGCGTCGTGATCCACCACTGGCGCAATTCCGGGGACGCGGTCTCCACGACGGACCTCGCGATCACCACGGTGCTGGTGTCGCTGGTCGTGTTCGGCCTGATCCGGCTGGTCGAGCGGGTGGCCGAGATGGAGGCCACCCGTCCCGCGCTGGCCGCGGCGGCGGTGGCCGAGGAGCGGCTGCGCATCGCCGCGGAGCTGAGCGACGGCCTCGGCCGCGGCCTGGCCGCGATCAGGGCGGGCGCGCGGCGGGCGCTGGCCGCGCCGCGGGACGCGGCCGGGACGCTCGGCGAGGTGGTCGCGACGGCCCGGCTGTCGCTGGCGGACGCCCGCGCCGCGGCGGCGAGCTACCGCGCGATGTCCCTGGCCCCCGAGCTGACCACCGCCCGCGCCCTGCTGGAGGCGGCCGGCGTCGGCGTGGAGGTGCGCGCCGCCCACACCGAGCCGCTCGGCCCGGCGGGCGCGCTGCTCGCCTCGGTGCTGCGCGAGGCGGTCACGGACGTCGCCCGCCGCGGCACCGCCACGGTGTGCGCGATCGAGACCTGGGAGGAGCCGGAACGAGCCCAGGTGCACCTGCGCGTGGCCGACGACGGCCGCCGCACGGCCGAGGACGACGACGACGGCGGGCTCGCCGACCCGGCGGGGCTCGCCCGCCAGGTGGCGGCGGCGGGCGGCACCCTCGCCCGCGGCCTGTCCGGCCGGGGCCGGTACACGGTGGAGGCCGTGCTGCCCGCCACGCGCCCGCCCGCGGCGGCCCGGCGCGAGCCGCCCGACGTCTCGGTGGTCCTGCTGGCCGCCGTGCTGGTCGGGTTCAGCGTCAAGGCGCTGCTGCAGATCCCGGCCGGGCTGCTGGTCCCCGCGGTCGCGGCGCTGGCCGTGATCGTCGTCATGCAGCTGCGCTCGGTCGCCGGCCGCCACATGGTGGCGCTGGGGGTGATGGCGGCGCTCACCTTCGCCCCGATCCCGGTGTTCGGGCCGATCTGGCTGGGGACGGCGGGCTTCCTCGCCGGTCCGGTGCTGCTCGCCTTCCGCCCGCGCACGGCCTGGCCCCTGACGGCCGCGATCCTGGCCGCCGTCTGGACGGTCGCCTCCCTGTACGAGCTGCCCGGCCGCGTCAACATCACGGTGAGCACGCTCACCACCGGCCTGGTGGTCTACAGCCTGCTGCGCCTGGCCCAGCTCGCCAAGGAGCTGCACGCGGCCAGGGAGAGCCTGGCGCGTTCGGCCGTCGTCGAGGAGCGCCTGCGGGCCGCCCGCGACCTGCACGACCTGCTCGGCCACAGCCTGGCCGCCATCCTGCTCACCTGCGAGCTGGCCCGCCGGCTGCCCGACCCCGTCCGGGAGCTGGAGAACGTCGTCGCCATGGCCGCGCACGCCGAGCACGACCTGCGCTCGGTCACCGGCGAGCAGCGCGAGCTGTCCTTCGCCGCCGAGGCCGAGTCGGCCGGGAAGGTGCTGGCGGCGGCCGGGGTCGAGGTCACCCTGCGGCTCGCGCACCCCGAGCTGCCGGCCGACGTCGAGACCGTGCTCAGCGCCGTGCTGCGCGAGGCCGTGACGAACGTCCTGCGCCACAGCGCCGCGCGCGCCTGCGTGATCTCCACCTCCGCGGCCGGCGGCGAGGTCGGGCTGGTCGTCCGCAACGACGGCGCGGCCACGGCGGCCCCCCGTCGCGGCTCGTCCGGGCTGGGCAACCTCACCACCCGCCTGGCCACGCTGGGCGGCCGGCTCACGACCGCCTGCGAGGACGGCTGGTTCCGGCTCGACGCGCGCGCTCCGCTAGATCCAGCCGGCCTCGGTGGCGATGCGCACGGCGTCGGTGCGGTTGCGCGCGTTTAGCTTGGCCACGATGGCCGTCAGGTAGTTGCGCACGGTCCCGGCGGTCAGGTGCAGCCGCCGGGCGATGTCGGGGGCCTCGGCGCCGCCCGCCACCAGCCGCAGCACGTCGGCCTCGCGCGGCGTGAGCGGGTTGTCGGCCAGGTCCCAGGCGGTGACCGCGAGCGACGGGTCGAGCACCCGGCCGCCGCGGGTGACCTCCCTGATCGCCGCGACCAGGTCCTCCGGCGGGGCCGTCTTCAGCAGGAAGCCGTCCACCTGGGCGGCCAGGGCGCGCTTGAGATGGCCGGGCTTGCCGTAGGCGGTGAGCATGAGCGTGCGGCACGAGGGCACCCTGGCCCGGATCTCCGCCGCGGCGGCCAGCCCGTCGAGGGTGCCGGGCATGTCGATGTCCAGCACGGCCACGTCCGGCCGGTGCGCGGCGGCGGAGGCCACGGCGGCGTCACCGGACTCGACCGCGGCCACGATCTCGAAGTCGGCCTCCAGGCCGAGCAGGGTCGCGAGCGCGTGCCTGATCACGGCCTGGTCCTCGGCCAGAAGTACGCGAATCACCGGACATGTCTATCAGTCCGCGCGCAGCACCCGGTCGTACAGGTCGAGGTAGCGGTCGGCCATCACGCCGGGCGAGAAGCGGCGCCGGGCCTCGCGGCGGCACTCCTCCGGATCGATCTCGTCCACCCGCTGGACGTACTCGGCCAGCTCCTCCTCGGTGTCGGCGAGGAAGCCGGTGCGGCCGTGCTCGATGATCTCGGGCAGGCAGCCGCGGCGCAGGCCCACCGGCGGCACCCCGAGCGCCAGGGCCTCGACGACCGCCGTGCCGCCCGGCTCGTCCCACTGGATGGGGAAGAGCGCGGCGCGGGCCGAGGCGTACAGGTCATCCCTCTCCTGGCCGCCGACCGCGCCGACCCACCTGACCAGGTCGCCGTCGAGGTAGCCGGACACCTGGTCCAGGTGGTAGCGCACGTCGGGGTGGCTGTGCAGCGGGTGGTAGGGGTCCTGCAGGACGACGTCCAGCTCGGCCTGGCTGTCCCGGCCGCAGACCGGACCGGCCACGACCAGCGGCAGGCCGAGTTTCTGGCAGATCCGGGCGGCCACGTGCTGGCCCTTGAGGCCGCAGATCCGGCCCATGATCACCAGGTGCTCGCCGCGCTCGGCGCGGACGTCCTGCTCGGCGAGCGGGGTGGCCAGGTAGACGGAGCCCAGCGAGGCCGCGCGCAGGGCCTCCGGGGCGCGGGCGAGCTGCGAGTCCGACACCCCGTTGACCGCGATCGAGCGCGGGAAGGCGCCGTAGAACGCCGGGTGTTTACGCAGGTCCCAGTGGAGGGTGTGGAGGACCGGCGGCCCGCCCAGCGCGGCCAGCACCGCCGGCCCGACGACCTCCACGTGATCGTGCACGAGGTCGATGTCGTCGCGGGCGCGCAACTCGGCGGCCACCCGCGCCTGGTGCGCGTGCGCGATCCCCATGACCTGGTTGTACGGCTTCTGCAACTCCGCGAACTGGCCCTCGTCGTAGACGGCGATCAGCTCGTCGGCCTCCAGCGTGCTCGACGCCACGGAGGCCAGCACGACCTCGACGCCGCGTTCGCGCAGCGCCGGGACCAGGGTGGCGACGACGTTCTCGATGCCGCCGTAGCCGGGCGGCGGGACCGCCAGCCACGGTCCCGCGTTGATCAGCACCTTCACGCGACGTCCTCCTCCAGCATGAGCGAGGCGAGCGGCGGCCGTTCCGCCACTCCCACGTCCACCAGACCGGCCCGCCCGTCGAGACCGAACTGCAGCAGCGTGTGAGCCGGGGGTGTCGAGGACACCACGCGGCCCTGGCGTTCCAGCCGGGACCACGCGGTGAGCATGATCTGCCCGGCCATCCGGCCGAGCGCGTTCACGGACTGGTGGCCGTGCGCGCGGGAGCCCAGGTCCACCTGGGCCATGGCGTCGAGTCCCACCAGTTCCAGGAGGTCGACGAGGAGGCCGAACTCCACGCCGTACTCGGTGACGAAGGGCACCTGTTCCAGCACGTCGCGCCGGGCGGCGTACTCGCCGCCGAGGGGTTGGCGAAAGCCCGCCAGCTCCGGCCAGAACAGGTTGAGCAGCGGTCTGGCCACCAGCTCGGTGACCCGGCCGCCCGCGCCGCGCCTGGGCACGCCGTCCTCGCCGGTGAAGGGCCGTTCGTACGTCGCCTTGACGAACTGGGTGCCCGGGTTCACCAGCAGCGGACCGACCAGCCCCGACACGAAGTGCGCGCCGAAGTTGAGCAGGTCCGAGTCGACGAACGCGACGATGTCGCCGTGGGAGGCGGCCAGGCCCTTCCACAGCGCCTCCCCCTTGCCCGACAGGCGCGGCAGGTGGGGCAGCACCTCGTTCTGCGCCACGACGCGCGCGCCCGCCGCGCGTGCCCGTTCCGCCGTCGCGTCGGTGGAGTTGGAGTCGACGACGAGGATCTCGTCGACGAGTGGCGCCTGCTCCACCAGTTCACGTCTGATCACGGTGACGATGTCCCCGACCGTGCGCTCTTCGTCGCGCGCCGGCAGGACGACGCTCACCGTTGTGTTTCCCTTGGCCTCGATTAAGGCATCCACCGGCCATTCCGCGGCCGTACTGGAATGCGGGCCGCACCACTCCTGGGCCCTGGCCAAGGCTCGCACATCTGTCTCCATGCAGTCAGCCCCATCTCATTGGGGCACGACCCCTGCCCGATCTATGCGCCTTCGAACATCCTTGTTTGTTAACCCCTAGACGTGGCATATGTCGGGTTGTGTCCCCAATTACCCGTGTCGGCATCATTGGTGCCGGAAATGTCGCCGCTCGCCACGCAGATGTCCTGTCCGGCTTCCCCGATGTGACGATTGCCGGGGTGGCCGACACCGATCTCCACAAGGCTGAGGCGTTGGCCTCCGCGCACGGCGCCCCCGCCTACGGCGACCATGCCGGCCTGCTGGAGGCCGGCGGTCTCGACGCTGTCTACGTCTGTGTGCCTCCTTTCGCGCACGGTAACCCTGAATACGACGTCTTGTCGTGCAATCTCCCGATTTTTGTGGAAAAACCCCTTTCTCTCGACCTCAAAACCGCAGAAAACATCGCGGCCGAAATCGACCGGCGCGGGCTGCCGTCCGCCGTCGGCCACCACTGGCGCTACCTCGACATCGTCGACCGGGCCAGGGAACGGCTCGACGGCCGTCCCGTCCAGCTCGCGCTCGGGCACTGGCTGGACAAGGTCCCGCCGGTGGGCTGGTGGCTGAAGGCGAGCATGTCGGGCGGCCAGATCCTGGAGCAGGCGGTGCACGTCCTGGACCTGGCCAGGCTGCTGGTGGGCGAGGTGTCGATGGTGCACGCCGTACCGGCCGGGAACGCCGTGGACGGCGAGATCGACCGGGCCACCTCGGCCGTCATGAGCTTCGCGGGCGGCGCGACCGGCCTGCTGGCCACCTCCTGCCTGCTGCGCCGCAAGCACCGGGTGGGGCTGGAGGTGTGCGCCGACGGCATCGCGCTGGAGCTCAGCGAGACCCGGCTGCTCGTAGACGGCGAGGAGTCCGTCGAGGACGGCGGGCACGCCAAGACCCTCGTGGACCGCGCGTTCATCGACGCGGTGCGCGGGAAGGACGCCGACGTGCGCGCGCCGTACGGCGAGGCCCTGCGAACCCACCGCCTGGCCGTCGCGCTGGCGCGCTCCGCGGCGGAACGGAGGCCGGTGATGGTGGATGACTGAGGCGACGAGCACGATCCTGAGCATCGAGGCGCCCGGCGAGGTGTGCCTGGTCGAGGAGAAGCTGCCCGGCCTGCCCGAGGGCGGGTTCATGGTCGCCACCACGCACAGCGGCGTCTCGGCGGGCACCGAGCTGACCTATCTCAAGGGCGCCAACCCCTACCTCACCTCGGCCTGGGACCCGGCGCTCGGGCTGTTCCTGCCGGGCACGCCGTCGGTGGCGTACCCGGTGCGCGGCATCGGCTACATGCAGGTGGGCGTGGTCGCCGAGACCCGCACCCGGGCCGTGGCCGAGGGCGCGCGGGTCGCCATGGCCTACGGCCACCGCACGGCGTACGTGGCCGACCCGATGGCCGACCGGTTCGTCGTGCTGCCCGGCGACATCGACCCGCTGCTCGGCATCTACGTCGCCCACATGGGCCCGATCTGCGCCAACGGCCTGCTGCACGCGGCCGCCGACCTGCACGGGCCGGCCGTCCAGCACCTGGGCGACGGCGTGCGCGGCCGCCGCGTCGCGGTGGTGGGGGCGGGCGTGGTGGGGCTGCTGACCGCGTCCTTCGCCCTGTCCTGCGGGGCCGCCGAGGTGGTGGTCGTGGACGAGACCCGGGCCAGGCTCGCGGTGGCCGAGGCGATCGGCGCGCAGGTCCTGGCGGCCCCCGACGACGACCCGGCGGTGACGCTGAAGCGCCGCTGGCGGCACGCCCCGGGCGACCGCGGCGCGGACCTGGTCTTCCAGTGCCGCGGCCAACCGCGGGCGCTGGCCCTGGGGTTGCGGCTGCTGCGCCCGCAGGGCACGCTGATCGACCTCGCGTTCTACACCCAGGGCGCCGACGAGGTGCGGCTGGGCGAGGAGTTCCACCACAACGGGCTGGCGCTGCGCTGCGCGCAGATCGGCCGGGTGCCGCGCGGCCTCGCGCACGCCTGGGACCGGGAACGCCTGTCGCACGAGACGATCGGCCTGCTCAGGGAGCGCGGGAGGCTGCTACGCGAGCACCTGGTCACCGACGTCGTCGGCTTCGGGGAGGCCCCCGAACTTCTGACCGATCTCGCGGCCCGACGGCGGCAGGCCGTCCAGGCCGTGCTCAGCCACGACGTCGAGGATGAGGGCCGCTGACCAGCTGAAGTCCCGGCAACCGTGGCCGCGCAGCGTGAACGGGTTGAAGTACTCGCGGAAGCCGGAGTGGGCGACGGCGTGGATCATGCCCTCGGCGAGCAGGTCGGCCAGGTCGGGACGGCGGTCCCGGAGCCCCTGCCAGACCAGCCAGGTCAGGTTGATCCAGCTCGGCCCGCGCCAGTAGCGGGCCGGGTCGAACTCGGCCGTGGCCGGGGCGTGGCTGGGCAGCACGCCGTCCTTGAGGGAGAACTTGTCGAGGGCCGTGCCGATCAGCGCCTCGGCGATCTCCGTCGGCAGCCCCGGGAGCATGAGCGGCACCAGGCCGGCGGCGCTGCCCGAGCGGATCAGCCGGCCGGTGCGCAGGTCGCGGGGGCGGAAGTGGCCGTCCTGGTAGAGGTGGTCGACCATGGCCGCGGTGACGGCGGCGGCCTCGCGCCGGTGGGGCCCGGGGTCGTGGCCGCACACCTGCGCGATCTCGGCGAGCGCCGACTCGGCCACGCCGTACGCGGCGTTGAACAGCGGGTCCTCGATCTCGAACGCGCCGGCCCGCTGGTAGCCGCTGTCGCGGTAGGCGCCGGCGAGGGCGACGTACCGCTCGTAGTCGCGGTCGGTGGGGCGCTCGTCGGCGCTGACGGTGTTGAGGTCCCGGCGGACGAAGCCGGTCGCACCGGTCACCACGGCCCGCAGCGGCAGGTCCCAGGCCGGGCTGTTGTCCATGCCCGACTCCCACGGGTGGACGATCGAGATCAGGCCCTCGGGCGAGCGGCGGGAGGCGCGCAGGAACTCCTGCTGGGCGACGAGCTTGGGGTAGATCCTGGCCAGGAACGCCGGGTCGGGCTCGGCCTGGTGCACCTTCCAGGCGGCCAGCGCGTGCACCGGCGGCTGCACGATGCCGGAGGTCGCCGAGCCGGACGGCGCGCGGGCGCCCCAGAACTGCGGGCCGGGGAAGTAGGCGCCCTCGGGCACGACGGGGTTGAACACGATGTGCGGCACCCGGCCGTCGGCCCACTGGGCGCCGAACAGCGACAGCAGCTCCGCCCTGGCCCGCCGCGGCGACCAGCGGGCGTTGCCGATCGCGATGAAGGCGGAGTCCCAGCTCCACTGGTGGGGGTACAGCCGGCGGGAGGGAACCGTGTGGCTGCCGTCCCAGTTGGCGACGAGCACGCGTACGGCGTCGCGAAGGATCATAGGAATTTCCTGATGAAGGCCGCCGTCTGCGGGAGCACGATCTCGGGCTCGCCCCGCAGCCGGCATTCGAGGGCGAGGTAGCCGTCGAAGCCGACGGCGTCGAGCGTGGCGAGCTGCGCGCCCCAGTCGAGGTGACCGGTGCCGGGCTGGTTCCTGTTGGACTCGCTGATCTGCATGTGCGCGATGTACGGGGCCGCCTCCGCCAGGGCCCGGCAGGGGTCGTCCTCCTCGATGTTCATGTGGTAGGTGTCGCCGACGATCCTGATCGAGTCCATCGAGCAGTACGAGACCGCGTCGGCCAGCGTGTTGACCATGTGGTTCTCGTACCGGTTGAGCGGTTCGAGCATGATCAGCACGCCGTTGCGCTGGGCGTGCTCGCCGAGGATGCCGAGCGCCTCGGCCAGCACCTCGCGGTCGTCCGCGGCGGTGCGCGGCGGCTCGAACGGCGGCAGCCGGAGCGAGAACTGGCCCCATGAGGCCGGGGTCATGACGCCGATGCCGCCCAGCTCGGCGATCACGGTGAGCTGCGACCTGAGCTGCTGGATGGCGTCCTTGCGCCTGGCCGGGTCGAAGTCGCCGATGAAGTGCGGCATCTCGACGCACACCGTCGGCATCACGACGCCGTCGGCCAGCGCCCGCTTCAGCTCGGTCAGCCGGCCGGCGAAGTGGAAGTCGCCCTTCCCCCTCAGCTCGATCGCGTCGAACCCGGCCTCCACCGCGAACGCGAACTTCTCCTGCAGGCTGCGGCCGGGCAGAAGCTGCTCCTGGGCGGCGAGCTTCATCGTGACTCCTCGAAGGTGAAGACGAGCTGGAGCACCTCGGACTGGTGCTTGTCGATCAGGTCGAACGCCTCGGCCGCCTGCTCGACCGGCACGAGGTGGGTGACCAGGTCGCCGACCTCGACCTCGCCCCGGTGCACGAGCTCCATGAACGTGCGCTGGAGGCGTTCGACGTCCCAGCGGTGGGCCAGCCAGGAGGCGACGCCGCCGATCTGGGAGGAGACGAGCTGCACCTGGTTGTGGTGGAACTCCTCGCCCAGCCGCAGCCCGATGCCGTCGCCCTGGTAGAAGCCGGCCGCCACGACCCGGCCGCCCTTGCGCACACTCCTGATGGCCTCCTGGAGGCCCAGGTGGTTGCCGCTGAGCTCGATCGCGGTGTCGGCGCCCTCGATGCGCTTGCGCAGGAACTCGGCGACCGAGCCGGACCGCACGTCGAACGTCTCGGCGGCGCCGAACTTCCTGGCGAGTTCGAGCCGGTCGGGGATGGCGTCGGCGGCCACCACCCGGGCGCCGCTGAGCACCGCCATGCGGGTGGCGAGCAGGCCGATGACGCCCTGGCCGAAGATCGCGATCTGGTCGCCCAGGTGCACGTCGGCGGCGTGGACGGCGTTGAGCGCGATGGCGCCGACCCGGGCGAAGACGCCCGCGACGGGATCGGCCCCCGGCGGCAGGATGTGCCCGGCCAGCTTCTCGGCGGGGACGACGGCCTCGGCGCGGTGGCCCCAGATGCCCCACACGAGGCTGCCGACGGGCGGCTCGGCGACGTCGGGGGCCGCCTCCACCACCTCGCCGACCTCCTGGTAGCCCCAGCCGGACAGGGGGTAGGCGTGCGTCTGGCCTTCGAGGAAGAGCCGGCGCTCGGTGTCCCACTTGCGGGTGAGGTAGGGATTGGTGCCGCGATATGCGGTCAGCTCGGTGCCCGCGGAGACTCCGGAATAGAGGGTCCGCACCCGGACGGAGCCCGGCACGAGTTCGGCGGGCGACTCCAGGCTGACGCTGACACGGCCTGGCTCTTGGAAGGTGATGACGCGCATACCCCACACTTACGCTTTTTGATCAAACAAAAGTCAGAGATTTAGTGTTTGTTTGCACACCATAGTTGCGCTCGAAACACTCGTAAGTCTACGACTTCCGTCGATCGCGGCCGATGGAATCCAGGTTTCGGGTAGGGCGCGTTCTGGAAAGAGACCTTACCGACATGTCACGCCCCGTCTGTCCACCTGATCCGGAAGCGCCAGAAGCACTTGTCCGGGCAGCAACCGGATGACCGAAATGAGATCAGACCAGATCGTTTCGAGGTGGGCGTCCGTGATCGGTTCTGGGGAAGATTTGCCGGATCGCCGACCAACCTTTTACCGAAAGCCCTGATGACGGCGCGGGGGCGGCACGGCGAGGGTACAGGCCGGTCTCGTTCTCGCCTACGCCAGGTGCCTGGCCCTTTTCTGCGGGTAAGTGCGGCATATCCCCAACCAGAGGAGCGTGCCATGCCGAACAGGGTCACCGCCGTCCTCTCCGTCGCACTGCTGGCCTCGGCCGCCCTCACGGCCTGCGGCGACGGCGGCGAGCAGCAGTCCGGCGCGAACCAGATCACCGTCTGGACCGAGGAGAACCTCGGCGACCGGATGGCCGTGCAGAACCAGATCATCGCCGAGTTCACCAGGAAGACCGGGATCAAGGTGAAGCTGGTCGGCGTCGGGGAGGACCAGTTCAGCCAGACCGTGACGGCCGCCGCCGCCGCGGACGACCTCCCCGACGTCATCGGCGCGCTGCCGCTGGCCTCCGTCCGCGAGCTGGAGGCCAACGACCTGCTGGACACCGGGACGCCGGGCCGGATCGTGGACAAGCTCGGCAGGGACTCCTTCTCGCCGCGCGCGCTCGAACTGGACTCCTCGGGCGGCAAGCTGCTGGCCGTGCCCAGCGACGGGTGGGCGCAGCTCCTGCTCTACCGCAAGGACCTGTTCGATAAGGCCGGGCTGGCGCCGCCGGACACCTACGAGGCGCTGGAGGCGGCGGCGGCGAAGCTGAACGCGGGTGGGGTGGCGGGCATCACGCTGGCGATCGCGCCCAAGGACTCCTTCACCGCGCAGAGCTTCGAGCACGTGGCGCTGGCGAACGGCTGCCAACTAGTCGACAATTCCGGAAATGTCACGCTCGACAGCCCACAGTGCGTGAAAGCCTTCGATTTCTACGCAAAACTGGCGAAGAACTACTCGGTCAAGGGCAAACAGGACGTCGACTCCACCAGGGCCACGTACTTCTCCGGGAAGGCGGCCATGATGATCTGGTCGTCCTTCATCCTCGACGAGCTGGCGGGGCTGCGTAAGGACGCGCTGCCGAGCTGCCCCGAGTGCCGCGCCGACCCCGAGTGGCTGGCGAGGAACACCGGCGTGGTCACGGCGCTGAAGGGCCCGGGCGCGAGCGCGCCCGCCCAGTACGGCGAGATCGTCTCCTGGGCGGTGCTGCGCGGCGCCGCCGCCGATCCGGCCGCCAAGTTCGTCACGTACATGATGGACGAGGGCTACGAGCGCTGGATCGGGATGGCGCCCGAGGGCAAGTTCCCCACCCGCAAGGGCTTCGCGGACAAGTGGAAGAAGCTGCCCGCGGGCGTGGACACCAAGAAGCCGCTGTCGGAGGTCTACCCGGCCGACGTGCTGGACGCGCTGCGCAGGAGCCCCGACACCTTCGCCCGCTGGGGCATCCCGCAGGGCCAGGGCAAGCTGGTCGGCGCCACGATGGGCGAGCTGCCCGTGCCCAAGGCCCTCAGCCAGGTGGCCGACGGCTCGCTGACCCCGCAGGCCGCCGCCGCCCAGGCCAAGAAGGACGTGGAGACCATCAAGCGCGGGATCCGGCAATGAGCGCACCTCGCACCCTGCGGCAGCGGGAAGGGCGGGCCGGGCTGGCGCTGATCTCGCCCACGCTGGTCATCACGCTGGTCGTGGTGGTGCTGCCGCTGCTGTGGGCGATCATGCTGGCCTTCCAGGACGTGCGGCTGATCAACATCCGCCGGGCCGGCGTCTTCGGGCACTACACGCTGGAGAACTTCACGTACGTGATCTCCGAGCCGGGTTTCTGGGCGTCGCTGGTCAACACCCTGATCTACACGGTGGCCGGGACGGCCTTGTCGATCGCCATCGGCCTGGTGACCGCGCTCGCCCTGCGCGCCAGGTTCCCCGGCCGCACCCTGGTCAGGGCCTCGATCCTGATCCCGTACGTGGCGCCGGTGGTGGCCGTGGCCTTCCTGTGGGAGACCATGCTGAACCCCCAGTACGGCATCGTGAACACCTGGCTGAAGGAGCCGATCGCCTTCCTCACCCAGGCCCAGGGCGACCTCCTGGGGCTGAAGGTGCCGGTCGCGCTGCTCACGGTGATCGCGTTCGAGGCGTGGCGGTACTTCCCGTTCGCGTTCCTGTTCATCCTGGCCCGGCTCCAGGCGCTGCCGGCCGAGCTGGAGGAGGCCGCGGTCGTGGACGGCGCCACCCCCACCCAGCGCTTCCGGCACGTGATCATGCCGCAGCTCTGGCGCATCGTGGCGCTGCTGGCGGTGCTGCGGTTCGTGTTCACCTTCACCAAGTTCGACGACGTCTACCTGCTGACCGGCGGCGGCGCCGGCACCGAGGTGGTCAGCGTGCGCGTCTACAACTTCCTGACCGCCCGCGACGACATCGGCGCCTCGGCCGCGCAGGCGATCGTCCTGGCCGTCGTCCTCGTCGTGCTGCTGGCCGTGTACCTGCGCTTCTTCTCGGGAGGCGATCGTGAGCAGGGATAGGTTCGAGCGCGCGCTGTTCGCGGTGCTGCGGCCAGTGGTCATCGTGTTCCTCTTCGCCGTCACCGGGCTGCCGTTCCTGTACATGGTGACGCTGTCCGTACGGGACATCCAGGAGCTCATCCTGGAGCCCGGCTCGGTGTGGCCACGGCACTTCACCCTGGACACGTACGTGAACGTGCTGACCACGCAGGGGTTCCTCACGTTCATCAGGAACAGCGCGGTCGTGGCGGTCGCCTCGGTGGCCGCCACGCTGCTGATCTCGATCCCGGGCGCCTACGCCGTCGCGCGGCTGCGCTTCTTCGGCCGGCGGCCGGTGCACTTCCTGTTCCTCGCCGTCTACCTGTTTCCGGCGATCGTGCTGGCCATCCCCCTGTTCGTGCTGTTCACCATGCTGGGGCTCAGGGGATCTCTGGTCGGACTGATCCTGGTTTATATCGCGCAGACCGTGCCCGTCACGGTATACATGCTGCGCAACTACTTCGAGACCGTGCCGCAGAGCGTGGAGGAGGCGGCCGCGATCGACGGCTGCTCGCGGCTGTCGACCATCTGGCGGGTGGTGCTGCCACTGTCCAAGCCCGCGCTCATGGCAACCGGCCTCTACGCGTTCATGATCGCGTGGAACGAGTTCCTGTTCGCCCTGCTGTTCCTCGTGGAGCGGCGGGAGAGCTGGACGGTCTCCCTGGGGCTCTCTCAGCTGGCGGGGAGCATAGAGATCCCCACGACGGTGCTGATGGCAGGATCCGTGGTGCTGACGCTGCCCATCGTGATCGTGTTCTTCGCCAGTGAACGCCTGCTGACGGAGGGCCTCACGGCAGGAGCGGAGAAGGGATAGACATGCTGACGGCAGGGCAGGTCCTCCAGCTCATCCGCGATGGCTCCTGCCGTACCCGCAAAGATTTGATCGAGTTCACCGGCCTGTCCCGGTCGACCGTCACCGACCGGGTCGACCGGCTCATCGCCGCCGGCTACCTGCACGAGTCCGGCGTCGGCGCCTCGGGCGGCGGCCGGCCGCCCTCGGTGCTCGACGTCGACGCCGGCCGGCGGCTGATCCTCGTGGCCGACCTGGGCGCCACCCACGCCCGGGTGGCGCTCACCGACCTCGCCGCCCGTCCGATGGCCGAGGAACGCGCCGAGATGCGCATCGACCGCGGGCCCGAGCCCGTGCTGACGTGGGTGCGCGAGGCGTTCCAGCGCCTGCTGGACAGGGCCGGGCGGCCGGTCGGCGACGTGTGCGGCATCGGGCTCGACCTGCCCGGCTCGGTCGACCACACCGGCGGACGGGTGATCAGGTCGTTCCTGATGCCGGGCTGGGACGACCACCCGATCAGGGAGGCCGTCGGGCGCACGTACGACGTGCCCATCCTGGTGGAGAACGACGCCAACGCGATGGCCCTCGGCGAGTGGTGGTCGTCCTGGCGGGAGACCGACTCGCTGGTCCTGGTCAAGGTGTCCACCGGCATCGGCACCGGCATCGTCCTCGACGGGCGGATCTACCGGGGCGTCGAGGAGGCCGCGGGCAACATCGGGCACGTCCGCATCCGGGAGAGCGACGACCGGGTGTGCACCTGCGGCTCGCGCGGCTGCGTGGCCTCGCTGGCCGGCGGGCACGCGATCGCGGCCGACCTGGGCCGGGAGACCAGCCGCGACGTCGTGCGCCTGGTGCAGGCCGGCGACCCGGCGGCGATCGCGCGCGTCCAGGAGGCGGGCCGCACGCTGGGCGTGGTGCTGGCCACCGCGGTGAGCCTGCTCAACCCCGGCGTGCTGGTGCTGGCCGGGGACATGGCCGAGACGGAGGAGCACTACCTGACCGGGATCAGGGAGATCGTCTACCGGCGGAGCCTGCCGTACACGACGCGCAACCTGGAGATCGTCACCAGCAGGCTCGGCGACCGGGCGGGGATCGTGGGCATGGCGGTGATCGTCATGGAGCACGTGCTCTCCCCCGCGGCCGTGGACGCCGCGCTGGCCGCCGTCGGCTGATCAGGCCAGCGCGCGCGGCAGGGCGGTGGCGGCCTCGGTGAGCGAGGGGCCGTACCAGGTCAGCAGGCGGCCGCTGACCAGCGCGCAGTCCAGGCCGGGGAACGCCTCGGGGCCGTCGTCCGCGCTGAAGGCGTAGGGCTCGTCGGGCAGCACGACCAGGTGGGGGCGGTTGCCGGTCAGCTCGGGCAGCGGGATCTTCGGATAGCGGTCGGGGTGGGCGGCGTACAGGTTGTCCACGCCGAGGTGGCGCAGCACGTCCCCGGTGAAGGTGTCGCGGCCCACGACCATCCAGGGGCGGCGCCAGATCGGCACGATCGCGGTGCGCCGCGGGCCGTCCGCGGGGGCTCCCCACGCCTGGCGGGCCTCGGCCAGCCAGGCCGGGCGGTCCGTACGGCAGGCGTGCGCGAACATGCGCTCCAGCGAGGTGAACGCCTGCTCCAGCGTCTCGATCCTGGTCACCCACACCGCCACGCCCGCCGCGCGCAGGGCCTCGACGTCGGGCGCGCGGTTCTCCTCGGCGTTGGCCAGGACGACGTCCGGGCGCAGGCGCAGGACGGCGTCGAGGTCGGGGTTCTTGGTGCCCCTGACCCGGGCCACGTCCAGGTCGGCCGGATGCGTGCACCAGTCCGTCGCCCCGACCAGCGCCTCCGGGACGGTCGCCGCCACGGACTCGGTCAGCGACGGCACCAGCGACACGATCCGCCGGACGGTCTGGGGTACCTCCACAGGGATCCCTGTGTCATCGTGGACCACGGCACCACCTTAGGTTGCGTTTTCCTGAAATATGCGTAGCACCACTCTTATGTCGGTATAGATCCGTAGAATCCCGGTAAAGATCGTTAAAACTCTGTGATCGGGGGCTCGACGGTTGGAGCACGAGGCATCGGACTTCGATCCGAACACGCCGAACGTGGCACGGCTCTACGACTACTACCTCGGCGGCAAGGATCACTTCCCGGTCGACCGCGCGGCGGCCGAGCGCATCCTCGCGGTGGCGCCCGAGGTACGGGCGGCGGCGCGGGCCAACCGCGCCTTCCTCGGCCGCGCCGTCCGCCACCTCGCCGAGTCCGGGATCAGGCAGTTCCTCGACATCGGCACGGGGCTGCCGACCCAGGGGAACGTGCACGAGGTCGCCGCCAAGGTCGCGCCCGGCTCCCGCGTCGTCTACGTCGACCGTGACCCCGTGGTGCTGGTGCACGCCAGGGCGCTGCTCACCGGCCACGGCGAGGACACGACAGTGGTCGAGGGCGACCTGCGCAACCCGGGCGACATCCTGCGCGACCCGGAGGTGCTGCGGACCATCGACTTCAGCCGGCCGGTCGCCGTGCTGCTGGTGGCGATCATGCACTTCATCGAGGAGTCCGACGACCCGGAGCGGATACTCAAGACCCTGCGTGAGGCCATGGCGCCGGGTAGTTACCTGGTCATGTCCCACGGCACCAGCGACGCCCGTCCCGACGCGGTCAGCACGGGCACCGAGGTCTACCGCAACGCCACCGCGCGGCTGGCGCTGCGCAGCCGGGCCAGGATCAGGGAGCTGTTCGAGGGGTTCGAGCTGGTGGAGCCCGGCCTGGTGTGGCTGCCCGAGTGGCATCCGGACCAGGCGGACACGATCGACTTCATGGACCACCCCGAGTCGTCGCTCATCGTGTGCGGCGTGGCCAGGAAGCTCTAGGACACGCCCATGGACCTCGGCCTCGCCGTCCCGCAGTACGGCGGGTTCGCCGCGCTGAGCAGCGTGACGCGGGTGGCCCGCGAGGCCGAGGCGATGGGGTTCGCCGGCCTGTGGGCGGGCGACCGGCTGCTGACGCCGCTGCGGCCCAAGGACCGCTATCCCGGGGGCGACGGCAGCGTGCCGCGGGCCCATCGGGTGTTCCTCGACCCGTTCGCGGTGCTGGCGGTGGCCGCGTCCGTGACCTCGTCGGTACGGCTGGGCACCAGCGCGCTCAACGCCTGCTGGTACCCGCCGCCGGTGCTGGCCCGCTCGCTCACCACGATCGACCACCTGAGCGGCGGCCGGCTGGCGGCGGGCCTCGGCCTCGGCTGGTCCTCCGACGAGTACGCCGCCGTGGGCGTGCCCTGGAAGGGCCGGGCCGAACGTTACGAGGCCACCCTCGACGCCCTGGAGGCGATCTGGGGCACGGACCCCGTGACGTTCGAGCACGACCTGTGGACGATCGCGCCCAGCCACATCGACCCCAAGCCGGCCCGCCGCCCGCCGCTGCTGCTGGCCGGGTTCGCCCCGGAGGCGTTGCGCCGGATCGGGCGCAGGGGCGACGGCTGGCTGACGGCCGCGCTGCCCGTGCCCGTGCTCCTGTCGATGTGGGAGACGGTCAGGGACGCCGCCGAGCGCGCCGGACGCGACCCGGACGCCCTGCGCATGATCCTGCGCTCCAACCCGGTGATCACCGGCGACGGCGCCCCGCCGCGCAGCGGCACGGTCGCCCAGATCGCGGCGTACCTGTCGCGGGCGGCGGAGGCCGGGGTCCACGAGGTCGTCCTGGACCTCCAGCACACCGCCGCCGACGACGACCACCTGCTGGAGCTGGCCGCCGACTTCCGCGAGCGTCTCGGCGCGGATTGAGCGCGGATTGAGCGCGGATTGAGCGCGGTTTGAGCGAGGTTTGAGCGAGGTTTGAGCGCGGGGTTACTTGAGCGCGGACAGCGCGCCCTCGTAGTCGGGCTCCTGGGTGATCTCGGGCACCAGCTCGGAGTAGACCACGTTGTCGTCGGCGTCGATCACGACGACCGCGCGCGCGGCCAGGCCGGCCAGCGGGCCCGACTCCTGGGCCACGCCGTAGTCGGCGAGGAACTCGCGCCCGCGCATGAGCGAGAGCATGGTCACCTTGTCCAGGCCCTCGGCGCCGCAGAACCGGTTCTGGGCGAAGGGCAGGTCGGCCGAGACGCAGAGCACGACCGCGTCGGGGTGCTCGGACGCGACCTGGTTGAAGCGGCGCACCGAGGCCGCGCAGACGCCGGTGTCGACGCTCGGGAAGATGTTGAGCACCTTGGTCTTGCCGGCGAAGTCGGCCAGCGTGCGGTCGGACAGGTCGGTGCCGACCAGCTTGAAGGCGGGCGCGGCGTCGCCGGGCTTCGGGAAGGCGCCGCCCACGGTGATCGGGTTGCCCTTGAAAGTGACGTCGGACATGAAAGCCTCCTGATAGCGATGTTCCCCGACCAGCGATCCTAGCGGCGCGATCTCCCCCGCGCCGTAGCGGCTCGGGCACGGCACAGCGACGACCCAGCGACGGCCCGGAAGCGGCCCGGAAGGGCGCACGGGCGGCACGGCGACGGCCCGGCGGGCGGCGGCCGCCGCTCGCCGGGCCGTCGTTCGTCGCCTGCGCCTAGACGTTGCGCCGGTACTGGCCGCCGGCCTCGAACAGGGCCTCGGTGATCTGGCCGAGCGAGCAGACCCGCGCCGCGTCCATCAGCACCTCGAACGCGTTGCCGTCGGACATCGCGACCTCGCGCAGCCGGGACAGCTCCGCGGGCGCCTGCGACCGGTTGCGCTCGTGGAAGGCGCGCAGGCGGTCGAGCTGCGACTGCTTCTCCTCCTCGGTGCCCCTGGCCAGCTCCAGCTTGTGCGGGTCGGACTGCTCGGCGCCGGGGTTGCGGAACGTGTTGACGCCGATGATCGGCAGGGATCCGTCGTGCTTGCGCATCTCGTACAGCATCGACTCGTCCTGGATCTTGCCGCGCTGGTAGCCGGTCTCCATCGCGCCGAGCACGCCGCCCCGGTCCGACAGCCGCTCGAACTCGGCCAGCACGGCCTCCTCGACCAGGTCGGTCAGCTCGTCGATGATGAACGAGCCCTGCAGCGGGTTCTCGTTCCTGGCCAGGCCCCACTCGCGGTTGATGATGAGCTGGATCGCCATCGCCCGGCGCACCGAGTCGGCCGACGGGGTGGTGACGGCCTCGTCGAAGGCGTTGGTGTGCAGGCTGTTGCAGTTGTCGTAGATGGCGATCAGGGCCTGCAGGGTGGTGCGGATGTCGTTGAAGGACATCTCCTGGGCGTGCAGCGACCGGCCCGAGGTCTGGATGTGGTACTTGAGCTTCTGGGAGCGCTCGGCCGCGCCGTAACGCTCGCGCATGGCCACCGCCCAGATCCGGCGCGCCACCCGGCCGAGCACGCTGTACTCGGGGTCCATGCCGTTGGAGAAGAAGAACGACAGGTTCGGCGCGAAGTCGTCGATCCGCATCCCCCTGGCCAGGTACGCCTCCACGTACGTGAACCCGTTGGCCAGCGTGAACGCGAGCTGGCTGATCGGGTTGGCCCCCGCCTCGGCGATGTGGTAGCCGGAGATGGAGACCGAGTAGAAGTTCCTGACCCCGTTCTGGATGAACCATTCCTGGATGTCGGCCATCATCCGCAACGAGAACTCGGTGGAGAAGATGCAGGTGTTCTGCCCCTGGTCCTCCTTCAGGATGTCGGCCTGTACCGTGCCCCTGACCGTGGCCAGCGTGCGGGCGCGCAGGTCGCGGGCCTCCTGCTCGTCGGGCTCGCGGCCCTGCTCGGCGCGGAAGCGGTCGAGGGCCTGGTCGATCGCGGCGTTGAGGAAGAAGGCCAGGATCGTGGGCGCCGGGCCGTTGATCGTCATGGACACCGACGTGTTGGGCGCCGCCAGGTCGAACCCGTCGTAGAGCACCTTCATGTCGTCGAGCGTGGCGATGGACACGCCCGAGGTGCCGACCTTTCCGTAGATGTCGGGACGCAGGTCGGGGTCGTGGCCGTACAGGGTGACCGAGTCGAAGGCGGTGGACAGCCGGGTGGCGGGCTGGCCCTCCGACAGCAGCTTGAAGCGCCGGTTGGTGCGGAACGGGTCGCCCTCGCCGGCGAACATCCTGGTCGGGTCCTCGTCGTCGCGCTTGAACGGGAACACCCCGGCGGTGAACGGGAACGACCCGGGCAGGTTCTCCGAGCGCAGGAAGCGCAGCAGGTCGCCGTGGTCGCTGAAGCGCGGCAGGGCCACCCGCGGGATGCGGTTGCCGGACAGCGTCTCGCGCCAGAGCGGGGTGTGGATCTCCCGGTCGCGGATCTTGACGACCAGCTCGTCGCTGCGGTACGCCTCCTTGATCGCGGGCCAGCCGTCGAGCAGCCGCCGGCTCTCCTCGCTCAGCTCCCCCTCGGCCTGCTCGGCGAGCCCGGCCAGCCGCGCGTCCTCGCCGTCCAGGAGCTCCCGTACGGCGGCGAGCTGCTGACGACGGCGCGCGACCTCGGCCTGGGCCAGCGTCTCGGCGTGGTAGCTCCGGACGGAGTCGGCGATGTCGGACAGGTAGCGCGCCCGGGCGGGCGGGACGATCGCCGCAGCCGCCTTGGAGGTGCGCTCGGTCACCACGGGCAGCAGCCCCGGCCCGGCGTCCGCCAGCAACAGGCCTTTGAGGTGCTGGTAGAGGGCGGTGACGCCGGCGTCGTTGTAGCGGGCGGCGATCGTGCCGAAGACCGGCATGTCCTCCGGCGACTGCCCGAACGCCTCCCGGTTGCGCACGAGCTGGCGGCGCACGTCGCGCAGGGCGTCCTCGGCGCCGCGGCGCTCGTACTTGTTGATGACGACGGCCTCGGCGAAGTCGAGCATGTCGATCTTCTCCAGCTGGGAGGCGGCGCCGAACTCGGGCGTCATGACGTAGATGGGCACGTCGACGTGCGGGACGATGCCGGCGTCGCCCTGGCCGATGCCGGGGGTCTCCACGATCACCAGGTCGTAGCCGGCCGCGCGGCACGCGGTGACCACGTCGTCGAGGCAGGCCGGGACCTCGTTGGCGGCCCCGCGGGTGGCCAGCGAGCGGAAGTAGGTCTGGGGGCCCAGGCTGTTCATCCTGATGCGGTCGCCGAGCAGCGCGCCGCCGCCGCGCCGGCGGGTGGGGTCGATGGCGAGGATGGCGATGCGCAGCTTGTCGTCGTTGTCCACCCGGAACCGGCGGACCAGCTCGTCGGTGAGCGAGGACTTGCCCGAACCGCCCGTGCCGGTGATGCCCAGCACCCGCGCCGGGCGCTCCTGGACGGCGACCGCCGCCTTCAGCCCCTCGGCCAGCCCGGCGGGGGCGCGGCCGGACTCCATGAAGGTGATCGCGCGGGCCAGCGCCGCCTGGTCGCCCGAGAGCACGGCCTCGACCGACGGCGGGTCGCCGAGCTCGTGGTCGCACTCCTCGATGAGCTTGTTGATCATGCCGGGCAGGCCGTACCGCTGGCCGTCCTCGGGCGAGAAGATGCGCGTGACGCCCCGCTCGTGCAGCAGCTCGATCTCCTCGGGGACGATCACGCCGCCACCGCCGCCGTACACCTTGACGTGGCCCGCGCCGCGCTCGCGCAGCAGCTCGACCAGGTAGGTGAAGAACTCGACGTGGCCGCCCTGGTAGGAGCTGATGGCCACGCCCTGGACGTCCTCCTGCACGGCGGCCGTGACGATCTCGTCCACGGACCGGTTGTGGCCGAGATGGATCACCTCGGCCCCCTGCGTCTGGAGGATGCGCCGCATGATGTTGATCGCCGCGTCATGGCCGTCGAACAGCGCCGCGGCGGTCACGAAACGGACAGGGTACGCCGGAACGTGCACGCCTGATCACTCCTTTGTGAGGGGACCCCTCCTGCGAAGATACTAGGACGTCCAACTATTTCGGTAGTAGGACGTCCTCGTAGCTCCTTCCGGTCTGGGTAAGGACTGCCCCAGGGGGTGACGCCGATGCGCGCGTTGACGTTCGAGCCGGGCCGGCAGGGGACACTAGAGGTGGAAGAGGTGCCCGATCCGGAGCCAGGGCCAGGGGAGCTCCTCGTGCAGGGGCTGGCGCTGGGGGTCTGCGGCACCGACAGGGAGCTGGCGGCGGCCGAGTACGGCTGGGCGCCGCCCGGCAGGAGCCGCATGGTCATCGGCCACGAGTCGCTCGGCCGGGTGCTCCAGGTGCCCGACGGGTCCGCCTTCTCCCCCGGCGACCTGGTCGTGGGCGTGGTGCGCCGGCCCGACCCCGAGCCGTGCGGGGCCTGCGCGCGGGGCGAGTTCGACATGTGCCGCAACGGCCGCTACACCGAGCGCGGCATCAAGGAGATCGACGGCTACGCCAGCGAGCGGTGGGCGGTCGAGGCCGGGTACGCCGTCCGCCTGGACCCGTCGCTGGAGAGCGTGGGCATGCTCGTCGAGCCGACGTCCGTGGTGGCCAAGGCGTGGGAGCACATCGAGCGCATCGGCTCGCGGGCCTGGTTCGAGCCGCGCACGGTGCTGGTGACCGGCGCGGGGCCGATCGGGCTGCTGGCGGCGCTGCTGGGCCGGCAGCGCGGGCTGGAGGTGCACGTCCTGGACCGGGAGGCGGGCGGGGCCAAGCCCGCGCTGGTGGCCGACCTGGGGGCGACGTACCACGTCGGCACCGGCCTGGACGCCTTCGCCGACGCCAAACCGGACATCATCATCGAGGGCACCGGGGTGGGGCAGCTCGTCATGGAGGCGCTGACCTGCACGTCCGCGGCCGGGATCGTCTGCCTGGCCGGGCTCGGCGCGGGCGGGCGCACCCACCGCCTGGACGTCAGCGAGATCAACCGGGACATCGTCCTGGAGAACGACGCGATCTTCGGCACGGTCAACGCCAACCTCCGCCACTTCAGGGACGCCGCGACCGCCCTGGCCCAGGCGGACCGGAGCTGGCTCGAACGCCTGGTCACCCGCCGCGTCCCCCTCACCCGGGCGAAGGAGGCGCTCGCCCACGAGCCCGGCGACGTCAAGGTGGTCCTCGACCTCACCAGTTGATCCCCGCGGCCTCAGTTCTTCGGGGCGCCTCAGTTCTTCGGGGTGTAGGGCTTGCGGCGGTTGGCGGGAACCTGGGCCGCGCCCGTCCGGCCGTCGCGCGGGGCGGGCACCTCGGGCGCCGTCGCCCGGACGGCGCGTTGCCGGAGCGCGGCGGAGGAGGACGTCCTGGCCTGCGTGGAGGGGCCGGCCGCCGGGGCGGTGCCCACGCGGATCGCGGCGGCCTCGCGCGGCGGCGGCGGGGCGGGCGTGGGCACGTTCACCGGCGGCGCCCATTCCTCGTCACCCCTCGTCCGCGCGGCGCCGCGGCCCTCTGGCGCGTTCCAGAACCGCAGCCAGCCGAAGCGGCGGTGGACGCCACGACGGCGGCCGGTCACGCGTAAGGAGAGCACGACGGTCACCAGCACCATCGCGACCAGCAACGCGGGCGGCGTGCCCAGGACGTCGAGCGGCGAGGACCGGCCCACGTCCGAGCGCGGCGCGGGCACGAAGGGCCGCTCGGTCGACCGGATCTCGGTCGCCTGGTCGGCCGCGGCCTTGACCACCCGGGGAAGGCCGTAGCCGACGACCTTGTCGGTGTCCCTGACCTTGCGCTTGAGCCAGACGCGGTCGACGTTGGCCTCGATGGTGTGGATCTTCTTGCCCTCGACCCGTTCCACGATCCCGACGTGGTCCACGCCCTTGTAGCTCTTGCCGCCGCCCCAGTCGAAGAAGACCAGCGCGCCGGGCTCGGGCCGCTGCGCCCAGGCGTTCTGCTTGATGAACCAGGCGGCGTGCGAGGGCGTCCAGGCGAACTGCCCGACGTACGGGCCGAGGCCGGTCCTGTCGGCCGCCCAGGCGATGAACATGTCGCACCAGGGCGCGTTGCGGTACTGGGTGTCCTGGACGCGATCCGCGTACCACTGGCCGAATTTGGTGGTCTGGCCGCTCTTCTCCTTGTAACCGAGTTCCTGCCGTACCTGCTTCAGCAGCGCGTCCGCGATCGGGTCCAGGGTGACTCCTCCCCGAAAAACCGACAAATCACGATGGACTGTAGTAGCGCCATCGCGGAATTGCTCGAATCATTCAGAAAGTGTCTATTTATCGGCCCATATTTCGGCATTGGGACGCATGCGACTGCTGAGACGGGTGGTGCGCCGCCCGTCAGGTCCCCGCGCCCACGCGGTAGACGCTCACCTCGCCCGCGCCCGGCGCCACCACGTCGGCCACGATCACGGTGACGTTGTCGGGCGAGCCGCCCTCGTTCGCCAGGTCGATGAGCCGCTGGACGGCCGCCGCCGGGTCTGCCACCGTGGTCAGCACCTCGTGCAGGACCTCGGGCCCGAGCACGGTGGTGAGCCCGTCGGAGCAGAGGAGGTAACGATCGTCAGGCTCGGCCTCGCGCAGCGCCATGTCCGGTTCGGCCCTGCCCTCGCTGCCCAGGACGCGCAGCACCATGGAACGCCGGGGGTGCACGGCGGCTTGATCCTCCGTTATCCGCCCTTCGTCCACCATCGACTGCACAAGTGTGTGATCCTTGGTCATCTGATAGAGCGCACCATCACGAAGCAGGTATCCGCGGGAGTCACCCAGATGAGCAAGGGCGAACCGGTAGCCGTCCCACAGCATGGCGGTCACCGTGGTCCCCATCCCCCGGCGGGCGGGGTCGATGTCGGCCAGTTCGACCAGCCTGCGGGCCGCCTCGTGCACGGCGCCCTCCAGGGCCGCCTCCAGGTCCGAGCCGGTCTCGGGAAGCGTGGCATCCAGCTCGCGCATGACGGCGATCGCCGCCGAGCTCGCCAGCTCGCCTGCCGCGTGCCCGCCCATGCCGTCGGCAACCACGAGCAACCGGCCACTCGCATAGCCGGAATCCTCGTTCTGCTCCCTGCGACGGCCCACGTCTGATTCGGCGGCATAGCGGATGTTGTGCTTCATACCCAGCAGTAAATCATTGGTTGAAAGACTTCACAAGCAGATGCGCTGAAGACTCTTGTGAACTACTGTGGCCTCATGAGCCACGACCCGACCGTGAACGCCGGGGACATCGCCCGGCTCGCCGGTGTCGGGCGTGCCGCGGTGAGCAACTGGCGCCGCCGCCACGACGACTTCCCCCAGCCGATCGGCGGAACCGCGAACCAGCCGCTGTTCTCGCTGCGGCAGGTCGAGTCCTGGCTGCGCCGCTATGGGAAGTCCTACCAGGTCTCGCTGGGAGATCGGGTGTGGCAACGCCTGAAAGCCGCCGGCGATCTGCGGCTGGGCCAGCTGGTCGCCCAGGCTGGAACGTTGCTGACCAGCGGTGAGAGCGAGCTGGAGCCCGAGCTGGCCGGGCTCGTGTCGGAGCTGGCCGAGCGCCACGGCGCGCTCACGGCCTACGAGTTCCTCTGCGAGCGTTACCTGGAGGCCCACTCCCGCCAGCTCTCGGTCACCCGCCACGACGTGGCCGAACTGATGCTGCGGCTGGTCCGGGCCGAGGGCGCCACCGTCCTCGACCCGGCCTGCGGGGTCGGCACCCTGCTCCTGCCGCCCGCCGGCGCCCTGCCCACAACGCTGCCCACCGCGCTGCCCGCAGCGCTGCCCGGCGGGGCGGAACGGTCCGAAGCCGTTCCCGGCGACCCCGCGCCGGCCGCGGGCGACGACCCGCCGCCGGGCCGGCCCGCCCGGGTGCTCGGGCAGGAGCTCAGCGAGACCTCGGCCGCCATCACCGCCGCCCGCCTGCGGCTGCGCGGCATCGAGGCCGACATCGTGGCCGGCGACTCCATGCGGCTCGACGGCTTCCCCGAGGTCAAGGCCGACGCCGTGGTGTGCGATCCGCCGTTCAACGAGCGGGCCTGGGGTTACGAGGAGCTGACCGGCGATCCGCGCTGGGAGCACGGCCTGCCGCCGCGCGGCGAGCCTGAGCTGGCCTGGGTCCAGCACTGCCTCACCCACGTCCGGCCCGGCGGCCTGGTCGCCGTGCTCATGCCGCCGGCCGCCGCGAGCCGCAAGGCGGGCCGCCGGATCAGGGCCAACCTGCTGCGCGCCGGAGCCCTGCGCGCGGTGGTGGCGCTGCCCGGCTCCGACCTGTGGTTGCTGCGCCGGCCGAAGGCGGGCGAGCGGCCGCCGTCGGAGGTGCTCATCCTCGACGCGACGGCCGACCTGGCGCCGGTCGAGGCCGCCTGGCTGGCCTACCTCGACGACCGCTCCGACCAGACGGTGCGCATCATCGACCTGCTGGCCGACGAGGTCGACATGACCCCGGCCCGCCACCAGCGCCGCGACGACGTGGGCCGGGCCTTCGCGCAGGCCCGCGACCGGTTCCTGGCCGCCGCGGCCGTCCCGCCCGACCTGAAGGTGCTCGACCAGCCGCTCGACCAGCCGTCCACGACGCTGGGCGACCTGATCAAGGAGGGCCTGGTGAGCACGTCCCAGGCGCCGCCCAAGATGGCCGCCGACGGGGGTGACGTGGCCGTGCTCACGGCCGACGACGTGCTGCGCGGCGGCGCGCCCTCCGGCCTGACCACCATGCAGCCCGGCCTGATCGTGATCCGTCCTGGCGACGTGGTGGCCTCCTACTCCGGGGTGCGGGTGATCACCGACGGCGGCGCGGTGCTCGGCCCCCACCTGACCCTCTACCGGGTCGACGCCCGCCGGCTCGACCCCGACTTCCTGGCCGGCTTCCTGCGGGCCGCGGGCGGCCGGGTGACCACCGGGTCCAGCAGGTTCGACGTGCGCCGCACCCGCGTGCCGCGGTTGTCGCTGAAGGAGCAGAAGGCGTACGGGGAGGCGTTCAGGCAACTGGCCGTGCTGGAGGACGCGCTGCGCGAGACGTCGACCCTCGGCCGCACGCTGATCAGGCTGGGCCTCGACGGTCTGGCCGACGGCCATCTGCACCCGCAGTCCTGACGGTGTAGTTTTTCCCGAAAGGCTGCGTGGAGGGGCGAATGGTCATCGGCGACCGCTATGAGCTCGACGACCTCCCCCTCGGGCAGGGCGGGATGGGCGCGGTCTACGCGGGCCACGACCGCCACCTCGACCGCAGGGTGGCGGTGAAGCTGCTCAGGCTGCCGAGCGGCCCCGACCACGAGCTGGAACGCCGGTTCATCCGCGAGGCGCGCATCCTGGCCAGGCTGGAACATCCGGGCGCGCCCGTGCTCTACGACTTCGGCACCCACGAGCAGCGGCTCTACCAGGTGATGCAGTTCATCGAGGGCGTCACCGTGGCCGACGTGGTCAGCGAGCACGGCCCGCTGCCGGTGCCGTGGGCGGCGGCCATCGCGGCCCAGGCGTGCGCGGTGCTGTCGGCGGCCCACGCCCTGGCGATCTGCCACCGCGACCTCAAGCCGACCAACCTCATGCTCTGCCCCGACGGCAGCGTCAAGGTGCTCGACTTCGGGCTCGCGCTGCTGCGGGACGCCGACGTCACCACGTTCACCCGCATCGGCCAGATTCTCGGCACGCCGGCGTACATGGCGCCCGAGCAGATCCAGCACGGCGTGGCCGAGCCGCGCAGCGACCTGTACTCGCTCGGCTGCGTCCTGCACGAGATGCTGACCGGGCACCAGCTCTTCACCGGGCCGACCGACTACGTGGTGTTCGAGCAGCAGGTCAAGGAGCGTCCGCCGGCCATCCCCGGGCTTCCCGACGAGCTGGGCGCGCTCCTGGCCGAGCTGCTGGAGAAGCAGCCGGAGAACCGGCCGGCCGACGCCGACGAGCTGTACGAGCGGCTGGCCCCCTTCGCCGTCGAGCTGCCGATGCTGCCCGGCTTCCTGACCGAGGCGCCGAGCCCCGGCCGCATGTACGCCCGCATGGTGGGCCGCGTGCTCAGCCGCCGGTCGTAGCGCCCGGGAGCGCGGCGAAGGCGGCGATCAGGGCGTCCCCCAGGCGGTCGCGCCAGCAGTAGCGGTCGTGGCCGCCCTCGAACTCCCGGTAGTCCGCCGCCGCGCCGAGCACGGCCCGCAGCCGCTCGGTCGGGCCGTGCATGTCGTCGTCCTCCAGGCTGCCGAGCTGGAGGTGCACGCGCGGCGCCGGGCCCCTGGCCAGCTCGCCCGTCAGCCGTTCGGGCTCGGGGCCGTCCGGCCACCAGAACGAGCCCGACTGCGACACCGCCGCCGCGAACCTGCCGGGATGCCGGTGGGCGGCGTAGACGGCGGTGAGCCCGCCGAGACTCTGGCCGGCGATCACGGTGAAGCCGTCGTGGGGCAGGGCGTCCACGAACCCGGGGTCGCAGGTGAGCCGGGCCGTGCGCTCGGGGCCCGACTCGACCAGCCAGGCCCGGACCGGCGGGATGCGGCCGGCGGCGATGAGGTTGTCGAGGATGACGGGCAGGTCCTCGGTCCACTCCTCGCCGTCGAGCGCCACCAGCGAGCCGACCGGCGGCAGCGCGGGCTCGTACCGGAACCCGGCGGGCTCGCGGACGAGCCGGTGGCGGCGTCGGCCGGGAACCAGCCACGGTGACGACGGGGTCGTCTCCGCGATCGAGAAGCCCCGCCACAGGCGGGGGTTGAGCGGGTCGGCGACCGGTGCGCCGTCCACCTGGAGGTGATAGGAGGCGCGCCAGCCGCGCCGCACGCGGAACGTGCGGCTCCAGAGGCCCGGCGCGCGCTCCAGCAGGGCGTCGATGCCGTCGGGACGCAGCCTGCCGGCCAGGACGCGCACCTCACGGGCGGGACCGTGCCACAGGAACGTGACCGCGTCGTGCTCGTCGTCGAGCCGGGCGACGACGGGCGTGACGGGTGTGCCGCTCCGGCCGGGCGCACCGGGGCGCGGAACCTGCAGGGTCTCGGGCGGAAGGTCGCTCGTCACGGCGGGCCGCTCCTCAGTCCGGTCGGACACGTTGCAGCACCCTACCCCACCCCCTCCCGGCCCGGCCCTGAACGCGCTCTCTCGGTAACGCCGATCGTTATGCGGACCCCGTTGACAGGGCGGCGTGACGGCCGCGAATCTGGCGAGAGAGCGCTCTCTCACATCCCCCGTTCTCCCCCAGGAGGGTTTCCATGACCCCTCGTGTCCGGCGGCTCGCCCTGCCCGTGCTCGCCGCGTCCCTGCTCGCGCTGGCGACGGCCTGCGGTGGCGGCGCAGGCCCCACCACCGAGGCGAGCGCCAAGCCCGGCGAGAAGATCAAGCTGTCCATCGGCCTCTTCGGCGACTTCGGCTTCAAGCCGCTCTACGAGGAGTACAAGAAGACCCACCCGAACATCGAGATCACCGAGGCCGTCACCCAGTTCAACGACCACCACAACAACCTGGTCAAGCGCCTGGCCACGAACGCCGGCGCTGGTGACGTCGAGGCCGTCGAGGTGGGCTACATCAGCACCTTCACCTCCCAGCCCGGCAAGTTCGTCGACCTCAAGCAGTACGGGCTGGACAAACGCCAGGGCGACTACCTCGACTGGAAGTGGCAGCAGGGCCTCAGCAAGGACGGACAGCAGCTCCTCGGCCTCGGCACCGACGTCGGCGGCCTGGCGATGTGCTACCGCAAGGACCTGTTCAAGAAGGCCGGGCTGCCGAGCGACCGGGCCGCGGTGAGCGCTCTCTGGCCCACCTGGGAGCAGTACATCGAGACCGGCAAGAAGTTCGGCGCCGCGAACGTCGCCGGCGCCAAGTTCGTCGACTCCCCCGGCGAGATCTTCCGCGCCATGGTCAACCAGGCTCCGGTCGGCCTGTACGACGCCCAGGACAAGATCATCGTGGACAGCAACCCCGACGTGAAGAAGGCGTGGGACCTGTCCAACCAGCTCACCCAGGAGGGCCTGACCGCCAAGCTGGCCGCCTTCACCCCGCCGTGGAACACCGGCTTCGCCAAGGGCTCGTTCGCCACGATCATCTGCCCCGCCTGGATGACCGGGTTCATCCAGGAGCAGGCCAAGGACGCCTCCGGCAAGTGGGACATCGCGACCGTGCCGGGCGGTTCGGGCAACAGCGGCGGCTCGCATCTGATGGTGCCCAAGCAGAGCAAGCACCCGAAGGAGGCGGCCGAGCTGATCGACTTCCTGACCTCCAAGGAGAACCAGGCCAAGGTGTTCAAGGAGGAGGGCACGTTCCCGTCGATCCCGGCGCTGTACGACGACCCCTCGATCCAGAACTTCACCAAGCCGTTCTTCGGCGACGCCCCCATCGGCAAGATCTACTCCGACGCCGCCAAGGCGCTCAAGCCGCAGCACCTCGGCCCCAAGGAGGCCGACGTCCGGGTGGCGATCGGCAACGGGCTCGGCCGGGTCGAGCAGGGCAAGCAGACGCCCGACGAGGCGTGGGCGCAGGTCCTCCAGGACGTCCAGAAGATCAAATGAGTACGCTCCCGCTGTCGGCGCCGGCCCGGCACCGGCGGCGTGGCGTGCGGCACACCCTCGACGTGAGGGTGTCGCCGTACGCCTACGTCGCCCCCTTCTTCCTGCTGTTCTGCGCCTTCGGGCTGTTCCCGCTGGTCTACACGGCCTGGGTGAGCCTGCACGACTGGACCCTGCTGTCGGAGGAGCACACGTTCGTCGGCGCGAAGAACTTCCAGACGCTGCTGGCCGACGGCTACTTCTGGAACGCCACCTTCAACACGCTGTCCATCGGCGTGCTGTCCACCGTGCCGCAGCTCCTGCTGGCCGTCTGGCTGGCCCACCTGCTGAACCGGCGGCTGCGCTTCCAGACGCTGCTGCGCATCTCGATGCTGCTGCCCAACGTCACCAGCGTGGTGGCCGTGGTGGTGATCTTCAGCCAGCTCTTCGGCCGCGACTTCGGGCTGATCAACTGGGTGCTGTCGTGGGTCGGCATCGGGAAGATCGACTGGGCGGCGGGCACCGCCACCTCGCACATCGCGCTCTCCGTGATGATCATGTGGCGCTGGACCGGCTACAACGCGCTCATCTTCCTGGCCGCCATGCAGGCCGTGCCGCGCGAGCTGTACGAGGCCGCCACCCTCGACGGCGCGAGCAGCTTCACCCAGCTGCGCCGCATCACCATCCCGATGATCCGGCCGACGATCATCTTCGTCGTCATCGTCTCCACGATCGGCGCGATGCAGATCATCGCCGAGCCCCTGCTGTTCGGCCAGAGCAGCGGCGCGGGCGGCGGCGCGGCCAGCGGCGGCCCGGACCGCCAGTACCAGACGCTCGCGCTGTTCGTCTACGAGCAGGGCTTCACCAAGTTCGACTTCGGGTACGCCTCGGCGGCGTCCTGGCTGATGTTCCTGGTCGTGGTGGTCGCCGCCGGGATCAACTTCCTGATCAGCCGCCGGGTGAAGGGCGGCACGACATGAGACTGCGCTACCTGACCCTCATCGCGGTCGCCTTCTTCTCCGCCTTCCCGCTCTACTACAGTGTCGTGGTGGCCTCGCGGCACAACTCGGCGCTGGCCGAGGTCCCGCCGCCGCTGCTGCCCGGCGGGAACCTCCTCGCCAACGTCGCCCGCGTGTTCGACACCGTGCCGTTCGGGCTGGCGCTGCTGAACTCGGTCATCGTGGCGGGCTCGATCGCGGTCGCGGTGATGTTCTTCTCGACGCTGGCCGGGTTCGCCTTCGCCAAGCTGAGGTTCCGGGGCAGGAACGCCATGCTGGTGATCACCGTGGCCACCATGATGGTCCCGGCCCAGCTCGGCATCATCCCGCTCTACCTGCTCATGGTGAAACTGGAGTGGACCGGCACGGACTACGCGCTGATCGTGCCGGCGCTGGTCAACGCGTTCGGGGTGTTCTTCATGACCCAGTACCTGACCCGGGCGCTGCCGGACGAGCTGCTGGAGGCCGGGCGGGTGGACGGGTGCACGACGTGGGGCCTGTTCTGGCACGTCGTGCTGCCCGCCGCACGGCCGGCGGCGGCCGTGCTCGGCATGCTGACGTTCATGTCGGCGTGGAACGACTACTTCTGGCCGCTGGTCGTGCTGAACCCGGACAACCCGACCGTCCAGGTGGCGCTGTCCACGCTGGCCAGCGGTTACGTCAACGACTACGTGCTGGGCCTGGCGGGCACGGCGGTCGGCGTCCTGCCGCTCGTGGCGGTCTTCGTGCTGTTCGGCAGGCAAATCATCGGTGGAATCATGCAAGGAGCTGTTAAGGGATGAAGTTTCCCGAGGAATTCGTCTGGGGAGCCGCCACGGCCTCCTACCAGATCGAGGGGGCGGTCAAGGAGGACGGGCGCGGCCGGTCGATCTGGGACACCTTCTCCCACACCCCCGGGAAGGTCGCCGGCGGCGACACCGGCGACGTGGCCTGCGACCACTACCACCGGTACAAGGACGACGTCGCGCTGATGCGCGAGCTGCGGCTGCGGGCCTACCGGTTCTCGGTGGCGTGGCCGCGCGTGCAGCCGGAGGGAGCCGGGCCGGTCAACCCGCGCGGCCTCGCCTTCTACGACAAGCTCGTAGATGAACTACTAGCCGCCGAAATTTCGCCCTATGTCACGCTTTATCACTGGGACCTTCCCCAAGCCCTCGAAGACCACGGCGGCTGGACGAACCGCGACACGGCCTACCGTTTCGCCGACTACGCCCAGGCCGTGCACGACCGGCTCGGCGACCGGGTGACCCACTGGACGACGCTCAACGAGCCCTGGGTGTCGGCCTTCCTCGGCTACGGCAACGGCGTGCACGCGCCCGGCCGCCGCGACCCGGGCCAGGCCATGCGCGCGGCCCACCACCTGCTGCTCGGCCACGGCCTGGCGGCGAGCCGGCTGCGGGCGGCGGGGGCGCGCAGCATCATGCTCGTGGTCAACTCCGCGCCGGTGCTCACCCCGGCCCAGGTCAACGACCCCACGGCGGTCGCCGGCGAGGCGGACGCGGCCGCCGCCGAACGTGTCCACGCCCTGCTGACCAGGCAGTTCCTCGACCCGGCGGTGCACGGCAGGTACCCGGAGGAGGTCCTCGCGGCGGCGGCCCGCAACGGCGGGACCGCGCACGTGCACGACGGCGACCTGGAGCTGATCAACGTGCCGATCGACCTGGTCGGCGTCAACTACTACAACCCGTGCGTGGTCGAGTCGGGCCCGGGGCTGCCCGCCGACGCCGCCTGGCCCGGCTCCGACGGCGTGCGCTTCACCACGGCGGACGCGCCGGTCACCGCGATGGGCTGGCCGATCGTGCCCGACGGCCTGTCCCGGCTGCTCGTCCGGCTCTCGAAGGACTATCCGCAGGTCGGGCTCATGGTCACCGAGAACGGCGCGGCCTTCGACGACCTGGTCGAGGACGGCAGGGTGCACGACGACGAGCGCGTGGCGTACCTGGACGGGCATCTGCGCGAGCTGCACCGGGCCGTCGAGGCGGGCGCCGACCTGCGCGGATACCTCGTGTGGTCGTTGCTGGACAACTTCGAGTGGGCCGAGGGCTACCGGCGCAGGTTCGGCATCGTGCACGTGGACTACGCGACGCAGACCCGGGTGCCCAAGGACAGCGCCCTGTGGTACCGCGACGTGATCGGCAGGAACGGCCTGTAGATTTTTTCCGTGCTCTCCCTCTTGGTGCAGTCATGAGACGCCCGACGCTGGAGGCGGTCGCCGCCCGCGCGGGCGTCTCCCGCGCGACCGCCTCCAGGGTCGTCAACAACCAGACGACCGTCGCGCCGCACATCCGCGACGCCGTGCAGCGCGCCATCGACGAGCTGGGCTACATCCCCAACTCGGCGGCGCGCAGCCTGGTCACCCAGCGCACCGACTCGATCGCCCTGGTCGTCAGCGAGCCGGGCACCCGGGTCTTCTCCGAGGACCCGATGTTCTCCACGGCGATCAGGTCGGCCAGCTACGAGCTGGAGGCGGTCAACAAGCAGGTCGTGCTGATGCTGGCCTCCTCGCCCAAGAGCCACGCCCGGGTGGAGCGGTACATCTCGGGCGGCCACGTCGACGGCGTCATGCTGATCTCCATGCACGGCGCCGACCCGCTGCCGGCCGCGCTGTCGCGCCTGCGCGTGCCCGTGGTCTCCTACGGGCGGCCGGCCGTGCCGGTCGACATCCCGTTCGTCGACAACGACAACGTGGGCGGGGCCGAGGCGGGCGTCCGGCACCTGGTCGAGTCCGGACGGCGCAGGATCGCCACCATCGCCGGCCCACAGGACATGATCGCCGGGCAGGACCGCCTGACCGGCTACCGCAACGTGCTGCGCGACTCCGACCGCCGCTCGATCGTGGCCGTGGGCGACTTCACCCGGGAGTCGGGCGCGATCGCGATGCGCCAGCTCCTCGGCGACGACCCCGCGCTCGACGCCGTGTTCGTGGGCAACGACCTGATGGCGGTCGGCGCGCTTCAAGCGCTGCGCCAGGCCGGGCGGCGGGTGCCCGACGACGTCGCGGTGGTGGGGTTCGACGACATCGAGGCGGCCAAGTACACCGAGCCGCCGCTGACCACGCTGCGCCATCCCATCGCCGAGCAGGCGGCGGCCATGGTCCGGCTGCTGCTCGGCCTGTTCGAGGGCGGCTCGCGGGAGCCGGTGATCCTGCCGACCGAGCTGGTGGTCCGTGAGTCGGCCTGAGCCCGCCGCAGCCGCCCGGTGATCTCCGTTGGCGAGGCCGTGGCCGCCGCCGTCGCGGTGGCCGAGGAGCACGGCCTCACGGTGCGCGAGCCCGTCGTGCTGAAGGACTCCTACAACCTGCGCGTCCACCTGCGGCCGGCGCCGGTCGTGGCGCGGGTGCCCACGGTCACCGCCCTGGCCCGGCTCCGGCCCGAGGAGGCGATGCGGCGGGAGCTGGCGGTCGTGTCGTTCCTGCACGAGCGCGGTGCGCCGGTCGTGCCGCCGAGCGACCTGCTGCCCGCGCGGGTGCACGAGCGCGGCGGGGCGCTGGTGTCGTACTGGCGGCACGTCGAGCACGACGGGTCGCGGCCGGTGACGCCCGAGGTGTTCGGGCGGGCGCTGCGCGAGCTGCACGAGGCGCTGCGCGGGTATCCGGGCGCGCTGCCGCGCCTCGGGCCGGTCCTCGACGAGCCCGGTCACCTGCTCCGGGTGCTCGCCGCCGACCTGGAGCCGGCGGTGTCGGCCCGGCTCGCCGAGGCCCGCGCCGGGCTGGCGGCCCGGCTGCCGGAGGGCGGGCAGGCCGTGCACGGCGACGCCCATCCGGGCAACGTGCTGGTCACGCCCGCCGGCCTGCTGTGGAACGACTTCGAGGAGACCACGTACGGGCCTGTGGGCTGGGACCTGGCCTGCCTGCTCGGGACCGTGCGGCTCGACGGCCGCGCGGCCGTGCGCGCCTACGGCGCCGATCCCGGCGACCCGGCCCTGGCGGTGTTCGCGGAGGCGCGGGCGCTGCAGGCCGTCCTGTGGAGGCTGGTCAGGGCGCGGCGCTTCCCCGAGGAGCGGGCCGCCGCCCGCGCCGTCCTCGACGAATGGCTGCGCGACCCCGCCGGCCGCTGACCCGGGCCCGTTCTCAGACCGGTACGACGCCCTGCGCCGGGCCGAGGAAGTAGCCGCCGGTGGCGTCGAGCACGTGGCCGGTGATCCACCGGGCGTCCGGCCGGGCCAGCAGCGCCACGGCGTCGGCGATGTCCTCGGGACGGCCGATGCGGCCGAGCGCGGTGACCTCGGTGACGCGCCGCTCGGCGACGCCGTCGTGGTCCTCGCGCAGCCAGGCGTTCATGTCGGTCTCGGTGACGCCCGGGGAGACGGTGTTCACGGTGATGCCGCGCGGGCCGAGCAGCGGGGCGAGGGTGAAGCCGAGCGTGTCCAGCGCGCCCTTGGTCATCGAGTACACGACGTCGGGCAGCGCGATGCGCACGACCGCCGAGGACACGTTGATGATCCGGCCGCCGTCGTTCAGCAGCGGCAGCGCCCGTTCGATCACGAAGTACGGCGCCCGCACGTTCACCGCGAACACCCGGTCGAACTGCTCGGGCGTGACCGAGTTCAGCACTCCGCCCAGGATGGCGGCGTTGTTCACCACGATGTCCAGCCGGTCGTCGCGCAGTCCGTCGAACAGGGCGTCCACGCCGTCCTCGAAGGCGGCCTTGACGGCGTACGCCTGGCCGCCGGCGTGCTCGATCTCGGCGACCGTCTCCTTGGCCAGGTCGTCGTTGGTGGCGTAATGGACGATCACCCGGGCGCCGCCGGCGGCCAGGCGTCGCGCCACGGCCCGTCCGATGCCGCGCGAGGCCCCCGTGACCAGCGCGGTCCTGCCTGCGAACTCACTCAATGCGTGCTCCTTCATCGGTGGAGCTCCATCGTGCGGCGGGGACGCCGCGGGCGTCCAAGACCGGCTGTTATAGCTTCTTGCTATGGATGCCCATATCCGGGATCTGCGGTATTTCGTGGCGGTCGCGGAGGAGTTGAGCTTCACGCGGGCGGCCACCGAGCGGCTGTTCATCTCCCAGCCCTCGCTGAGCAGGCAGATCAGGCAGCTTGAGCTGTCCCTGCGGGCCAGGCTGTTCGACCGCGACCGGCGGACCGTCGCGCTGACCGCCGCCGGGGCCGCGCTGCTGCCGCTGGCCCGGCAGATCATCGAGCAGTGGGAGGACGCGCGGCGCGCGGTGGCCTCGGCGCGCGAGGAGCGCACGCTGACCGTGGGGTTCCAGACGCGGATCGGGCGGGGGCTGGTGCCGTCCATCGTGGAGGCGCTGCCGGGGTGGGAGCTGCGCTTCCGCCAGATCACCTGGGCCGACCCGACCGTGGGGCTGGGCGACGGGCAGGTGGACGTCGCGGTCGCCTGGCTGCCCGTCCCCGGCGACGGCGTCTACGACTGGACGGTGGTGAGCACCGAGGAGCGGTGGGTGGCGCTGCCCGCCGGGCACCGGCTGGCCGGGCGGGCGGAGGTCGGGCTGGCCGAGCTGGCCGGCGAGCCGTTCGTCGCGCTGCCGCGCACGGCGGGGCCGATGCGGGACTTCTGGCTGGCCGCCGACCGGCGCACCGGCCCGGCGCTGGTCGGGGCGGAGGCGGAGACGGCGGAGGAGGCGTTCGAGGTGGTGGCGTCCGGGCGGGCCGTCGCGCTGGTCTCGGCCGGGAACGCCGAGCTCTACCGGCGCGACGACGTGGTGGCGCGGCCGGTGACCGGCCTGCCGCCGAGCAGGCTGGCCATCGTCTGGCGGCGCGACGACCGCAGGCCGTCGGTGCGCGCGCTGGTGCGGGAGTTCGTCCGCTGCCTGTGCGCGTGACGGGTCAGGTCGGAATGGTGGCGCGGGCCTCCTCGACGTGGGCGGCCACGCGGTCGGCGCCGCACGACTTCGCCAGGGCGCGGGCCTCGTCGGCGAGCGCCAGCGCCTCGTCGTGCCGCCCCTGGGCGACCGCGATATGAATCAGCCCGACCTGGTTGGACGCGGCCTCGACCGCGTCCAGTTCACGGTCGGACGCGGCGAGCGCGGCGTCGTCCCCTGCGTAGATCCCGCGTTCGTAGAGCTCCCTGGCCCGCTCGATCCACATTCGCCCGAATGTACGGGAAGTCGAGGCCGTGACCAAGGAGGTGCACGGCGGCTCCGGTCAGCCGCGGGCCCGCGCCGTCGAGGCCCTGACCACCAGCTCCGGCTCGAACAGCAGCTCGTCGGCGGGCACCACGGCCTTGTCGATCTGGGCCACCAGCAGGTCGACGGCGGCCCGGCCCATCGCGTCGATCGGCTGGCGGACCGTGGTCAGCGGCGGCTCGGTGCAGTTCATCAGCGCCGAGTCGTCGAAGCCGATGACCGAGACGTCCCCCGGGACGTCGAGGCCGGCCCGCCTGGCCGCCCGGACCGTGCCGAGCGCGAGCAGGTCGCTGGCGCAGATCACGCCGGTCACGCCCTGCTTGACCAGCCTGGACGCGGCCGCGTGCCCGCCTTCCAGGGAGAACATCGTGTGCTCGACCAGCCGCGGGTCGCCGCCGCGGGCCTGGAACGTCTCCAGCTTGCGCCGGGAGGGCATGTGGTCCTTCGGGCCGAGCACCATGCCGACGCGTTCGTGGCCGAGCGCGCGCAGGTGGGACAGGGCCATCTCGGCGGCCACCACGTCGTCGCAGGAGACCTGCGGGAAGTCCAGCCGCTCGACGGCCGCGTTGACCAGGACGGTCGGCAGCTTGCGCTCGTGCAGCAGCTCGTAGTGGTCGTGCGAGGCGTCGGCCTGCGCGTAGAGGCCGCCGGCGAAGACCACGCCGCTGACCTGCTGCTGGAGCAGCAGATCGACGTAGTCTGCCTCGGAGACGCCGCCGACCGTGCGGGTGCAGAGCACCGAGGTGAATCCCTGCTGGGCCAGCGCGCCGCCGACGACCTCGGCGAAGGCGGGGAAGATCGGGTTCTGCAGCTCGGGGAGCACCAGGCCGACCAGGCGGGCGCGGTCGCCGCGCAACTGGGTGGGACGTTCGTAGCCGAGCACGTCGAGCGCGGTCAGGACGGCCTCGCGGGTGGCGTCGGACACACCCGGCTTGCCGTTGAGCACGCGGCTGACCGTCGCCTCGCTCACCCCGACCTTCTTCGCCACCTCTGCGAGTCGTCGCGTCATGCGCAAACTATACGGCCTCCCGCGCAAACGCTTGCGATCACTTACGTAACCCTCGCCCCCCCTTCCCACTCCCGCCCAGAGCAGCCTTCCCGGCAATTTCGGCGCAGCGGACGGGGGAAATGCGGAGTGCCGCACGACAATGACCAGTCAAATGTTTGCGCAATCACGTCAAGCGGTTGCGAAATCCTGCGTCACAACTCCGCCCTGGACGGCAAGCCTTGCCAGTCGCTCACGCTCGTCATCGCCGCCGCGCTCAGCAGCGCGCCCCGGTGCAGCCGTTCCTGCGGCGTCAGGCCGTCGAGCGCGGCGCTGATGTAACCGGCCGCGAACGCCTCCCCCGCGCCCGCCATGTCCACCACGGGCACCTGCGGGACGGCCACGTCGTAACGCATGCGGTCGGCGCGCACGCTGGCGCCCTTGGCGCCCCGGTCGACCACCACCTCGCGCTCGGGGGTGAGGGCTGGCTTGACCAGGTCCAGCTCGTCTTGGGCGAGGAAGAGCAGGTGGGACCGGCAGGCCAGCTCGCCGAGCACCTCCTCGGCCTCCCGGACCGAGGGCCACAGCTCGGGCACGTAGTCGACGGCGAAGGAGATCATCACCCCGGCCGTCCGCGCCGCGCCCATGGCGGCGTGCACGGCGTCGAGCGCGTCCCTGCCCAGGGCCGCCGTGACGCCCGTCACGTGCAGCATCTTGGCGGCGCCCACCCGGTCCATCGGCACGTTGCCGGGCGACAGCCGGGACCCGGCCGAGCGGGTGCGGTACTGGGCGGTCACCGGCTCGCGGCCGACGCGCACCTCCCTGAGCACCATCCCGGTACGCGCCCCTTCGACCACCCGCACGTCCTCGACGTCCACGCCCTCGCCCTTGAGCACGGTCAGCGCCCTGGCGCCCAGCTCGTCGTCCCCCACCCGGGCGGCGTACGCGCATCGGTGGCCCAGTCTGGACAGGGCGATCACCAGGGTGAACTCGGGGCCGCAGACGTCCAGTCTGGCCTCGTTCTCGTGCCGCACCCGGCCGCTGGAGACCACCCCGAGCGGCTCGCCGAGCGCGTAGACGTCCGTCATGAGCCAGACTGTAGTTGGTCACGACTGCGCGGATTGATTTTTTCGCATAAGTCCTGGTTGGGACCGTGATCAAATATTTTCTGTATCTTTAGCGAACCTTTTCCCCAACTCGTGCCTCAAAGTAGTAGAGGAAGCCGGCGCGCCCCGGTGCCGGCTTCGAGTCGATACGGCGAGAGGAATCAGCACCCTCATGAGAAAGATCGCAGTAGGAATCATCACCGCCTTCGTCGGCGGGGCCATGTTGGTTTCCGGCGCGGGCGCCGCCTCCGCCACCGCGACCAAGCACGCCACCGAACTCAAGATCCGTGACATCACCCCCAACCCGGTCGTGGTGAAGGCCGGCAGCGAGACCACCGCGTACTTCGACATCGGCGCCAGCTCCGACGTCAAGAAGGTCACGCTGAGCGTGGCTCCGGAGGGCGACGTCCGCACCTTCCGTGCCAAGGACGTCAAGGACCTCGAGGGCTGGCGCTTCGCCGTCCCGTTCACCGAGGGCGACTTCGCCGGCAAGTGGAAGGCCACCGCCGTGGCCTTCGACAAGGACAACAAGCAGGTCGCCACCGACTCGGCGTTCTTCGCCGTCGAGATCCAGAAGGGCAAGGCCGACACCCGCATCACGCGCTTCACGGCCGACCCCTACAAGGTCCGTCAGGGCCGCTCGATCTACTTCTCCGGTCGCCTTCAGGTCGATGACGAAGGCTGGGAGGGCCTGCGCGGCGAGAAGGTCAGCGTCTACTACCGCGCCGACGGCTCCAGCGGCTGGAAGTGGGTCGCCTCGGCCAAGACGTCCTGGGGCGGCAAGTTCGCCACCAAGACCCGCGCCTGGAAGAGCGGCACGTTCAAGGCCGTCTTCGAGGGTGACGACGAGCTCAACAGCTCCGAGAGCCGTCGCGACTACGTCAAGGTCTACCGCTCCTGGCACCACCACTGATTGATCGCCGAGGCCCGGTTCCCCTGCGGGGAGCCGGGCCTCCGGCATTTCCGGATTCTTTTGCCGGAGAGGTTTATCGATCAGCGGATCGCCGCATGGACTGACCCATTTGCAAAAGAGGCGGCCAGCCGCCTCGCGGTCCCCGGCGTCGATCCGACAGGAGCCCCCACATGCCCCACCCCCTGATCGCCCTCGTCCTGAGCCTGACGAGCACGTTGGGGGCGGCCCCTTCGGTCCGTTACGAACCCGCCGGCACGGCCCGGGAGCAGCACGCGAGGCAGCTTTTGAAGGACAGCGGCGTGCTGCGCACCCGGCTCGGCGGCGTCCAGGTCGTCGCCCGCGGCTGCGACGCCCCCCGCGCCACCTGGAACGGCGACCGGCGGCGGATCACCATCTGCTACTCGCTGGTGGCCAAGATCGACCGCACGCTCACCGGCATCTCCGAGACGGAGGAGGCCGACCGGCGCACCACCGCCGCCCGCGTGGACGGCGCGCTGGCCGCCCTCTACCACCACCAGCTCGGCCACGCCCTGGCCGCGCTCAACGGCCTGCCCGCCGGCGAGCCGCGGGCCGACCGGTTCGCCGCGCTGACGCTCGCCGCGCGCGACGGCGGCCACGTGGTGGCCGCCGCCGAGGCCCGCCACCTGCTGGCCGCCCACACCCACGCCGACCACCTGTCGGGAACGGCCGCCGCCGCCACGTTCGCCTGCCTCCTGTACGGCGCCGACCCCGTCAAGTACGCCCGCATCGCCAAGGGCGGCTGGGTGCCGGCCCAGCGCGTCCCGTCGTGCCGCGCCGAGTACGAGCGGGCCAGGGCGGAACTGGGGTCGCTGGCCGTGAAAGTCGGGGCCTGAGGGGTACGTCCGGATGTATGGCTGAGGAGCTGCTCAGGGACTTCGACCCGTTCGACATCTTCGACACCGAGGCGGCCCGGCTCGACCGGTTCTTCGACGGGCTCGACGAGGCGGGCTGGGCGCGTCCGTCCCGCTGCGCCGGGTGGTCGGTGCGCGACGTGCTGGCCCATCTGGCGGGTGAGGAGGCGTACAACCACGCCTGTCTCGACGGCACCGTGCAGGAGCTGCTGACCCGGGTGGCCGCCGAGGGGGTGACCGGGTTCAACGACTTCAACGAGTGGACCGTACGGCAGCGCCGCGACCTGCCCGTCGAGGAGGTGCTCCAGGAGTGGCGCACCAAGAACGGCGAGACGCGCGAGCGTATGCGCGCCCTCGGCCCCGACGCGCTGATCGACACGGCGGCGGGCCCGTACCCGGTGGGGTTGCAGACCTTCCACTACGACTCCGAGTACGCCACCCACGCCGACGACGTCGGCGCGCCGGTGGCGCAGGAGGAGATCGACGACCGGACGTTCTGGCGGGTCGCCGTCGGGCGGTTCGTGCTGGCCGAGCAGGAGTCGAGGGCTCAGGTGGAGCAGACGGCCGAGCAGATCTGGGTGAGCGTCGACCAGGGCAGCGCGTCGTTGTCGTACCCGGAGTTCGTGGAGGCCACCGTGGGGCGGCTGCCGACCGACGGGCTCGACCCGCGGGTCGCCGCCGCGCTGCGGTGCCTGGCCTGAGAGGAGAGCGGGATGTGGCTGCGCAACCGTGCGGGCACCGAGCCGGTGACGGCGCGCAGCCCGCTGCGCGCCAGGCGGGCCCTGTCGTGGATCGCCCTGGTGGTCGCCGCGGCCGCGGCGGTCTTCTTCGTGATCCGCGCGATGGCCACGGGTGAGCAGGTGTGGGTCTGGGAGGCCGCCCTGGCCGCCGCGGTGGCCGTGGTGGCCGCCGTGGACCTGGCGGTGCTCAGACGCCGGCGCGCCGGGCCGTCGGGCGGCGGGTCAGGTAGTGAGCACGGCCGGTGAGAAGGCGGGCACGGCCGGTCAGGTGGTGAGCACGGCCGGTCAGGTGGTGAGCACGGTGGGTCAGGTCGTGAGCACGGCGGGTCACGTGGTGAGCACGGCCAGCAGGAGCAGCAGGATCACCGCGGCGGCCACCCCGAAGATGATCCAGACATGGGTCAGCGCCCACACTCGCAGCCGGTCACCGTAGGCCTGCGGGTAGTCGATGCCGTCGGACTCGATCTTGTTGATCGCCGCCACGCGCCGGGCCAGTTCGGGGTCGTCCCGTTCGAGCCCCTGCTCGATCTCAGCGAGGATGCGGCGTTCCCTTCCAGAGAGACCCATCGCGATCACCATTGCTCCCACGCCGGTGAAAGCCTTGTACCCACCGGTAGCCCCGGCATGCCCGCCCGGCGCCTCCTTGGCGTGACATGCCGAAACCCCCGGCCGTTCCGGCCGGAAGGCGCGGAACGGACGGGGGCGGGTCAAGCCTTGGCTGTCATTTCTTGCCGTAACGCTGGTTGAAGCGCTCGACGCGGCCCTCGGTGTCGAGGACGCGGCTGCGGCCGGTGTAGAACGGGTGGCTGGCCGACGACACGTCGACGTCCACGACCGGGTAGGTCCTGCCGTCCTCCCACTCGACGGTCCTGCTGCTCGTCAGGGTCGAGCGGGTGAGGATGGCGAAGCCGGCGCTCGGGTCGCGGAAGACGACCGGACGGTACGAGGGGTGCAGGTTCTTCTTCATGCCCCTCTCAACCCGGTGGCAATGGTTTTCATTCCCTCGCTTCCGGGTCCATCCCGAGCACGGTCCGGCCGCCGTCCACGGGGATCGTCGCCCCGTTGACGAACGAGGCGTCCGGCGAGAGCAGGTGCGCCACGACCGCGGCCACCTCGCCGGGGAAGGCGACCCGGCCGAGGGGGTGCACCCTGGCCATCTCGCGCTCGACGTCCACCACCTCGTCCGCGGTCCTGGAGGCCAGGAAGTCCTCGTAACGCTCGGTGGCCACCGAGCCGGGCGCGACGGCGTTGACCCTGATGCCGTACCGGCCGTACTCGACGGCCAGCGACCTGGTCAGGCCCTCGGTCGCGGCCTTCGCGGTGGCATAGGGCAGGCTGCCGGGAACCGCCCGCGTGGCCTGGTGGGAGGTGACGTTGACGATCGCGCCCGGCGTGCCCGCCGCGAGGAAGCGGCGGACGGCGACCGCGCAGCCCACCAGCGCCAGGTCCAGGTTGGCCGCGATCAGCTGCCTGACCTCGGCGATCGGGGCGTCGTGCACGGAGGCGTCCCGGAAGATCGCCGCGTTGTTGACCCAGCCCGCCAGCGTGCCGGCCTCCTCGGCCCGGTCGGCGGCCCAGGAGACCAGTTCCTCGTCGGCCGCGTCGCCCACCACGGGGATGACGCGCGGGCCCGTCCAGGACAGCGAGCCGCCGTCGCGGTCGATGACGACGACGGTGTCCTTCTCCCCCAGGAGCCGCTGGACCACGGCCTTCCCGATGCCACGCCCGCCGCCGGTCACCACGTAGGAAAGACTCATGCGTCCGACGCTACTCGCTCCCGGAGTGACCCTTCTCACCGTATTTCCGGCTGGTGAACGGGAACGAACCAGGACGTGATCGCCGTATCCGGTCCGAGGTCGCCGGCCCGCGTGGTCGGGGCGCTCGCGATCACGCAGACGGCCGGCTACGGCGTGCTCTACTACGCGTTCTCGGTGTTCATCCCGCCGATGGCCCGCGACCTGCGGACCGGGGTCGCCCAGCTCACCGGCGCGATCACGGTGTCGGTGCTGGTGTCCGCGCTGGTCGCGCCCTTCGTCGGACGCCTGCTCGACCGGCACGGCGGGCGCGCGCTGATGACGGCCGGGTCGCTGCTGGGCGGGCTCGCGGTGCTCGCCTGGTCGCAGGTGCGCACCGTGACGCAGCTCTACCTGGCGTGCGCGGCGCTCGGGATCGCCTCGGCCATGGTGCTCTACGAGGCCGCCTTCGCGGTGATCGTCGCCGGTTTCGACCCGGCCCGGCGGGCGCGCGCGCTGCTCGCCGTGACGGTGGTGGCCGGGTTCGCCTCCAGCATCTTCCTGCCGCTGACGGGGTTCCTCGTGGACCGGTACGGCTGGCGGCAGGCGCTGGTCGTCCTGGCCGCCGGGTACACGCTGACGGCCGTGCCGCTGCACGCGCTGGCCGTGCGGGGGCGGGGGACGTCCGCGCCGCCGGCCCGGCGTCGCGCGATCGTCGGCTCCGCGCTGCGCGAACGGCCGTTCTGGCTGCTGGTGGCCGCCTTCCTGGCCCAGACGGGCGCGGTGGCGGTCATGGGGGTGCTGCTGGTGACGTACCTGATCGCGCTCGGGCATCCGCCGCTGTTCGCGGCGAGCGTGGCCGGGCTGCTCGGCGTGTTGTCGGTGACCGGGCGGCTGGTCACGACGGGGCTGCAGAGCAGGTGGCCGGTGGCGCTGGTCACGGCGGCGATGTTCGCCGTCCAGGGGGTGGCCGCGCTGCTGCTGCCGCTGGCGGGCGACAGCGCGGCCGGGGCGGTGGCCGGGGTGGTGCTGTTCGGGCTGGGGTTCGGGGTGGCCACGATCGCCCGTCCCGCCCTGCTGGCCGACCGGTACGGCACGGCCGCGTACGCGACGCTGAGTGGCGCGCTCGCCCTGCCCGTCACGGTGTCCAAGGCCGTGGCCCCGCTGCTGTCGGCGGCGGTGGCGCAGGTCGCCGGATACCCGGCGGTGATGGCCTCGGTGGCGGCGGCCTGCGTGCTCGGAGCGCTCTCGCTGGTGGCCTACGATCGGTACGGGCGGGCGCCGGAGCGACAGGCCGCGTTGCCAGCCGAGCCGACCTGAGACCCGCGGTCCGCCGTCGGCGGAACTGACGGAACGTCGGCCGACGACCACGTAAGGTAGCCGCATGGATACCCCCACCGAGGCTCTCCACCGCGTCTTCGGTTACGACTCGTTCAGGGCGGGTCAGCAGGAGATCATCGACCACGTCGTCGGCGGCGGCGACGCGCTGGTGCTCATGCCCACCGGCGGCGGCAAGTCGCTGTGCTACCAGATCCCCGCGCTCGTGCGCCCCGGGGTGGGGGTCGTCGTCTCGCCGCTGATCGCGCTCATGCAGGACCAGGTCGACGCGCTGCGCGCGCTCGGCGTGCGGGCCGGTTTCCTCAACTCCACCCAGGACTTCGACGAGCGTCAGCTCGTGGAGGCGGAGTTCCTGGCCGGCGAGCTCGACCTGCTCTACCTCGCCCCCGAGCGGCTGCGCGTCGAGGCCACGATGCGGCTGCTGGCCAAGGGCGAGATCTCGTTGTTCGCCATCGACGAGGCCCACTGCGTGGCGCAGTGGGGCCACGACTTCCGCCCCGACTACCTCGCCCTGTCGGAGCTGCGCGAGCGCTGGCCGCAGGTGCCGCGCATCGCGCTGACCGCCACCGCCACCCCGGCCACCCACGCCGAGATCTCCACCCGGCTCGGCCTCGACCAGGCCCGCCATTTCGTGGCCGGCTTCGACCGGCCCAACATCCAATACCGCATCACGTCCAAGAGCGACCCCAAGCGGCAGCTTCTCGACTTCCTGCGCACCGAGCACCCGGGCGACTCCGGCATCGTCTACTGCCTGTCGCGCTCGTCGGTGGAGAAGATCGCCGCGTTCCTGACCGACCACGGCATCGCCGCGGTGCCCTACCACGCGGGCCTCGACGCCCGCACCCGCGCCGCCCACCAGTCCCGCTTCCTGCGGGAGGACGGGCTGATCGTGGTGGCCACCATCGCGTTCGGCATGGGCATCGACAAGCCCGACGTGCGTTTCGTCGCCCACCTCGACCTGCCCAAGTCGGTCGAGGGCTACTACCAGGAGACCGGCCGCGCCGGGCGCGACGGCCTGCCCGCGACCGCCTGGATGGCCTACGGCCTGCAAGACGTCGTTCAGCACCGGCGCATGGCCCTGGAGGGCGACGAGGCCCACCGCCGCCGCCAGGTCCTCCACCTCGACGCCATGCTGGCGCTGTGCGAGACCGCCGGCTGCCGCCGGGTCATGCTGCTCGACTACTTCGGGCAGAAGAGCGCCGAACCCTGCGGCAACTGCGACACCTGCCAGAGCCCGCCCGAGTCCTGGGACGGCACGATCGCCGCCCAGAAGGTGCTGTCCACCGTGCTGCGGCTGAAGCGGGAGCGCGGCCAGAAGTTCGGCGTCGGGCAGGTGGTCGACATCCTGCTCGGCAAGAAGACGGCCAAGGTGCTCCAGCACGGCCACGACTCGCTGTCCGTCTTCGGCGTGGGCACCGACCTGGGCAACGCCGAGTGGCACGGCGTGGTCCGGCAACTGCTGGCGCAGGGCCTGCTCGCGGTGGAGTCCGACCACGGCACGCTGGTGCTCACCGACGCCAGCGCCGACGTGCTGCGCGGGCAGCGGGAGGTGCCGTTGCGCCGCGACACGGCCCGTCCGGCGTCCCGGGCGTCCAGGTCGTCGTCCGGGTCGTCCGGGGCGAAGGGCCAGCCGGCCGCCGAGCTGCCCGCCGAGGCGGTGCCGCTGTTCGAGCGGCTGCGGGCCTGGCGGGGCGCGGTCGCCAAGGAGCAGGGCGTGCCCGCGTACGTCATCTTCCACGACGCCACGCTGCGGGAGATCGCCACGTCGTCGCCGTCCTCGCTGGCGGAGCTGAGCAGGGTCAACGGGGTCGGGGAGAACAAACTCGCCAAATACGGAGAGCAGGTCCTGGAAGTGGTTGGGGCGGCGGGCACAGAAGACGCCTGACGCCGTCCCGGTCAGCCCCGTCCGGGTCCGCTTGGCGTTGGGCGGGCCACGGTTCGGGGTGATGGCGACGGCCGCACGAAGAACGGTCGTCGCCATCACGCTGGCCGACCTGGTCGAGGCGCGTGGCCCGCGACCGGCCGGACGGATCCGGGCCCCGGTGTCCCTCTTTGATCGTACGGGGTGCCGCCGCCGGGTGGGGGGCCGGTCATGCCGTCAGTTCGGGTCGCGGCCGAGGTAGGCGAGAAGGTGGTCCTGGGCGGTGCCCAGCGGGGGCGGCCGCAGCCGGGCGGCGAACCGGAACGGGCGGTCCTCGTCGGTGACGAAGAGCTGGGCCAGGTCCAGCAGCTCTTCGGCGAGGGCGTGCGGGATCGGGCGGCGTTCGCCGCAGGCCCGCGCGATGTCCCAGCCGTGCACGGTGATCTCGATGGCGCCCGCCGCGGCCACCATCGGCGTCGTCATGGGCACGTTCCCCACCGCGATCATCCCGGCCCGGATCGTTCCCGTCCACGTGTCGAGCACCTCCGTCGCGCCGTCCCTGAGCAGCAGCGCCGGGTTCCCGGACGCCGGCCCGCCGACCGGCACCGGCCTGCGGGCGGTGGCGATGCGGCCGAGCGCGGCCTCGTTCAGGGCCTCGAAGGAGTCCTGCATGTGGTCCAGGAGCTCCTGGAGGTTCCAGCGGGAGCACGGGGTGGGCCGGCACAGGACGTGTGGGCTCACCACGCGCAGGCTGCCCAAGGTGTAGTGGATGGCCCGCTCCAGCAACGCCACCCCTGCCGTCAATGCCCGTGCCCGTTCGTCCATGTCGCCTCCTCGATACATACAGACCTTGAGGGAAGCGGAAAATCATCGGCCCTGGCGACGAAGTGCCGTTCACGCCCGGCGGGCAGAGCGGATGGGCCGGGCCTTCCAGCGGTCGCCGGCGGCGGCACGATGACGCCGTAAGGGGGCGCCGGGAGGAGCGCGAGTGCGGGCTTCTGGTGCGGCGGCCAGATCGTCCTGGATCGGCAAGGAGCGGGTGCCGCTGGTCGGGCCTGGTGCTCCCCCGTTGGAACCTTTCGGGCGGGTGGGGGGTAGGTGAGGGCATGAGGAAGATGGCGGTGTTTGCGGTGGCGGCGCTTCTGGCGGGGGCCGGGTGTGCGACGGCCGGGGGTTCCGGGACGGCGACGGGGGCAAGTGGCGGCGCCGGGTCCTCGTACGGAGGTGAGGGCGGCGCCGGGTCCTCGGTGAGCGCGTCTTCGGGCATCACGCCGAGCGGAGACGGGAGCGGGCCCTCAAGCCCGACCCCCGACGCCACTCCGCCCGCCGCCTCCGGCCCGACCGCCGACGCCACCCCTACCGCCGCCTCCGGCCCGAGCACCGGTGCCGGCCCCCTCCCCAGCCCGAGCCTGACCCCAACCGCCACCCTGAGCATCGACGCCCGCCCGAGCCCTGGTGCCGGTGGCGGGAGGGGGAGGTCGAATGCGGGGGCGGGGTGCCGGGGGGCGTTGGTAGGTGGCGGGAGTGGGTTTCCGGAGGTGCGGGGGGTGTCGGCGGACGCCGAGGTGTGGGGGTTGTTGTTCGTGTCCGGGCTGCCGCTTCGCCGGCAGGAGACCATCAAGATCGTGTGGCGGATGACCGGGGACGGGCCGCTGACGGTCAGGGCGTCCCTTCCTGACGGCACCGCCGCCCGTCTCGCATGGGGGCCCGAGGAGCACGGCGGGTCGTCCTGGCACCGGCCGGGGGACGAGTGGGGCACCGGGCTCGTCTTCCCCAAGCCCGGCTGCTGGAAGATCGAGCTCAGCCGCGCCCACGGCAAGGGTCACCTCTGGCTACCGGTCGCCCAGCAGCCCCCGACACCCCGCCGCACGAACCACCGCTGACTTCCAGCCCCCCACCGCACGCGCCGCCCTGGCTATCGGTCGGCCAGCGCCCGGTCCACGAAGGTCTGGACGTCGGTGAGGACCTCGTCCCGGTTGGTCTCGTTGAAGACCTCGTGACGGGCGCCGGCGTAGATGCGTTCGGTCAGGTCGGTGCCCTTGACCGCCTCCACCCCGGCCCGGCTGCCGTCCAGCGGTACGAGCTGGTCGTCGTCGCCGTGCACCCACAACGTGGGCAGGGCGCCGAACGTGCCGCCCTTGGCGATCGTGTCCAGCATCGCGGCGAACGCCTCCACCGTGGCCCGCTTGAACGGCCCGTGCCAGACCAGCGGGTCGTCGGCGTACGCCGCCCCCACCGACGGATCGCGGGAGAGCGTGGCCGGGTCGATGGGGATGTCGGGCAGCTCGTCGAGCGCCATCAGCGCGGGGATGACCGCCCACTCGCCGATCACCGGGCCCGACAGCACCAGCGCGGTCAGGCCCTCGGCGTAGCGCTGGGCGTACCGGGCGGCGATCATGCCGCCCATGGAGTGGCCGATCAGCACGACCGGGACGCCCGGGTGGTCGGCCTTGGCGCGCTCCTCGACGGTGTGCACGTCGGTGACGACGTCCTCGAAGTCCTCGACGAGCACGCGTTCGCCCGCCGACCTGCCGTGGCCCATGTGGTCGAGCCCGTAGACGGCGGCGCCGTGCCGGACGAGACGGTCGGCCACGTACTCGTAGCGGCCGATGTGCTCGCCGTATCCGTGGACCAGGAGGGCGAGGTAGCGGGGCCGGCCGTGCGGCCATTCGCGGACGACGTTCAGCCCCCGCGTGCCGGTGAAGGTGTGCTCTCTCGACTCGGCCATGAACTTCCTCTCCCATCCAGCCACGACGTCCGAAAACCGCTGACTTCCGCGGGCGCGCCGGTGTTGTAGAGAGTATGGACATCCACACCACCATCGACAGTCCGCTGGGCGAGATTCTGCTCGTCGGCGACGGCGCGGGACGGCTGACCCGCGTGTCGTTCGACGTGGGCGCGCCGCCCGGACGCCGGGAGCCGGCCGCGTTCGAGGAGGCCGAACGACAGCTCGGCGAGTACTTCGCGGGCGGGCGCACCTCGTTCGACCTGCCCCTGGCCGCCCGCGGGACGGCGTTCCAGCAGCGGGTGTGGGCGCAGGTGGCGGCGCTGCCGTACGGGACGACGACGAGCTACGGCGAGCTGACCGCCCGCGCCGGCGTGGCGCGGGACCGGGTCCGCGCGGTCGGCGCCGCGATCGGCGCGAACCCGCTGCTCGTCGTGGTCCCCTGCCACCGGGTGGTCGCCGCGGACGGCGCGCTGACCGGCTACGCGGGCGGCCTGGAACGCAAGTGCGACCTGCTCACCCTCGAAGGCGTCCTGCAGCCGCAGCTCTGGAGCGTGTCGTCATGACGCCGCAGGTCGATGGGGCCGACTGGGAGCGGCTGGCCGGGGAGCTCGACGCCCACGGCTGCGCGCTGACGCCCAGGCTGCTCTCGCCCGGGGAGTGCGCGGAGATCTCCGGCCTGTACGACGAGGCCGGCCGGTTCCGCTCGACGGTCGACATGGCCCGTCACCGGTTCGGCTCCGGCCAGTACCGGTACTTCCGCCGGCCGTTCCCGACGCTGGTCGAGGAGTTGCGGGCGGCGTTCTATCCCCGCCTGCTGCCGATCGCCCGCGACTGGGCGGCCCGGCTGGGGCAGCCCGCGCCCTGGCCGGACGACTTCGGCGAGTGGCTGGACATGTGCCACGCGGCGGGACAGACCAAGCCGACCCCCATCCTGCTGCGCTACCGGGAGAACGACTGGAACGCGCTCCACCGCGACCTGTACGGCGACCTGGTGTTCCCGCTGCAGGTCGTCATCGGGCTCGACCGGCCCGGCGAGGACTACACCGGGGGCGAGTTCCTGCTGGTGGAGCAGCGGCCGAGGGCCCAGTCGCGGGGCACGGTGACCGCGCTGCCGCAGGGGCACGGGCTGATCTTCACCACCCGCGACCGGCCGGTGCGCTCCTCGCGCGGCTGGTCGGCCTCGCCGGTGCGGCACGGGGTCAGCACCGTGCGTTCGGGGCTGCGGCACACCCTCGGCCTGGTCCTGCACGACGCGACATGACGGACCGGCGCACAACCGAGCGCACGACCGAGCGCACGACCGAGCGCACGACCGAGCGATCAGACGAACAGACGGCCGGGCGACCGGACGGACAGACGGCCGAGCTGGAGGCGCTGCTCGCCCTCGTCCGGGCCCAGCGCCCACGGGCAGGCGCCGTCGTCGTCGGCCACGGCCGGGACGGCGCCCGCCTGGCCGAGGCGTTCGCCGACGCCTGGGACGGGACGGTGCTCGCGGTGGTCGCCTGGCCGGAGACGGCGGCGTCGTGGCTGCGCCAGGCCAGGCGGTTCACGGCGGGTGAACCGGACGCCTGGGTGGTCGCGGGCGCGCCGGCCGGATGGGCCGGGATGAGCGAGCGCCTGCGCCGCAGCACCGACTGGGATCCGCGCCGGACGTACGGTTCGGCGGCCACGGCCCGCGCGGGCGCCCTGGCCGCTCCTGGGACACTGGAAGGCATGCGCGGAGCCGACACCGACGGCACAACATGGCGAATAGGCCGAAACCTGATATATCGGGACCCGAGATGATCCCTCTACCCATGCGGGAGATCGCCCCGGGCGCGGTGCACGTCCCGGGCTGGCTGTCCCTCGTCGAGCAGCAGGACCTGGTGCGCGCCTGCCGGGCGTGGGCGACCGGCCCGGTGCCGATCCGGCACACCGTGCTGCCCGGCGGCGGCGTGATGTCGGTGCGGACGGTGTGCGTCGGCTGGCACTGGCAGCCGTACCGGTACACGCGTCTGGCGCACGACGTGAACGGGCGGCGGGTCGCCGCGTTCCCCACGTGGCTCGGCAACCTCGGCCGCCGCGCGCTGGCCGACGCCTACGGCCGCCCGGACGACGGCTACGACCCCGACACCGCGCTGGTCAACTTCTACGACGGCCAGGCCAGGATGGGCATGCACCAGGACAAGGACGAGCGCTCCGACGCCCCGGTGGTGTCGCTGAGCGTCGGCGACACGTGCCTGTTCCGCTTCGGCAACACCGAGACGCGCGGGAAGCCGTACACCGACGTGGAGCTGGCCTCGGGTGACCTGTTCGTGTTCGGCGGCGCGTCCCGCTTCGCCTATCACGGCGTGCCGAAGGTCTACCCGGGCACCGGCGACCCGGCCACCGGCCTGGCCGCCGGGCGCCTCAACGTGACGATGCGGGTGACGGGTCTTCGATGAAGTAGTCGAACTGGTCGTCGGTGAGGGTGCGGCGCAGGATGCGCAGGACCTTGCCCGGGTCGTCGTGCGGGCCCGGGGTGTAGAAGGGCTTGCCGTCGCGGCCGAAGGTGATGGCCGAGCCGCCCTCCCACTTGCCCAGCAGGTCGCTGACCGGCGAGAAGTCCTCGTGGGGCTCGAAGCCGAGGGTGCGGGCGTAGTCGATCGAGCCGAAGACCAGGTGCTGGGCCAGCTCGATCGGCACCTCCTGGTAGCCCGCGTACTCGCCGAAGAAGTATTCGCGGAACCTGCGCAGGTCGCGCTCGTCGAGCACGTCCGGGCCGATGGTGTTCTTGATGCCGAGGCAGTAGACGTCGGCGAGGTAGCCGGCGACGGTCATCCGGTCCCAGGTGTGGCGGCGGGCGACCAGCACGCACACCATGCCGCCGGCGCCGGACTCCGGGGCCTCGTCGACCCAGCCCTTGGCCGGGTCGACGCCCAGCCCGGCGCTCCAGCCGACGTTCATCCAGCAGCCGACCACCTCGGGCTCGGCCGACGTCACGTTCTCGGCGGCGATGGCGCGCACGAGGGGCGCGACGACCGACGGCGACACCTTGAGCGCCCGGGCGATCTCCTTGGGAGACCTGCCCTGGGCGCGCAGCTCGCGTACCTGATCCTTCAACTCCACACGCGGCAGCCTAGCGCCCGGCGTCCCGTCAGGCGGACAGGTCGCGGGCGAGCCACGCCAGGAGCCGGGGCGGCCGGGCCTCCCCGTCCGGCTCAGCCGACGGACGAGGTCACGGTGTCCACGTGCTTCTGGCTGACCGAACGTCCCGACACCAGCACGAGGTCGAGCGCGCGCAGGTCGGCCAGGCGGTCGAGCGGGTTGCCGCGGACCGCGATGACGTCGGCGCGCTTCCCGGCCTCCAGGCTGCCGGTCTCGGCCCCGGCCCCGCACGCCTCGGCGGCGCGTACGGTGGCCAGCTCGACGATCTCCGCGTTGCCGAACCCGGCCTCGGCGAAGACCTCCAGCCCCGCGACGTAGTCGTCGGTGCGCTTGTCGAGCCCGGCGATGGCGAACCCGGTGTCGGTCCCGGCGACGAGCCTGATCCCGGCCTCGCGCATGGCGGCGAGGTTGCCCAGCCAGCGGTCCATCGGCTCGGCGCCGACGAGCGCGCGCAGGTTCCAGAACTGGCCGTGCACGGTCGGGCACACGTACGTGCCGCTCGCGGCGATGCGGTCGGCCAGCCGCGCGTCGTAGACCGGGCCCGCCGGGGTGTGGAACGTGCAGTGCTCGATCGTGGTGACCCCGGCCTCCAGCGCGTTGCCGATCGACTCGGGGGCGTGGGCGTGGGCCGCGACGGTCTTGCCGCGCGTCGCGGCCTCCTCCACGGCGGCCCTGATCAGCGCGGCCGGGTACTGGGCCCGCCAGCTCGGCACCGAGCCGGGCGACATCTCGCCGCCCGAGGCCATCACCTTGAGGCAGTCGGCGCCGGCCCGCAGGTTCTCCCTGGCCACCCGCCGGACGGACGGCTCGTCGTCGGCCTCGCCGCCCATGTACCAGCAGTGGCCGCCGGTGACCGTGATCGGCCGGGTCGCGGCGATCAGGTGCGGGCCGACGGCGAGGCCGCCCTCGATCGCGTCGCGCAGGGTGAGGTCGAGGAAGTCGCGTCCGCCGAGGTCGCGGGCCGTGGTGACGCCCGCGGAGACGAGCTTGCGGGCGTTCTCGGCCATGCGCAGCAGCAGGTGGCCGTCGCTCACGGCGCTGCGCCGGGTCACCGGGTCGACCGTGCCGTCGAACCCGAGGTGCACGTGCGCGTCGACGAGGCCGGGCAGCAGGGTGTGGCCGGGCAGGTCGAGGGTCTCGGCGGCCTGGCCCGCACTGCCGCGGGGGCCCACCGAGACGATGCGCGAGCCGTCGATCAGCACTTCGCCGTTCGTGATGACCTCTCCGGGACGCCCGGTGAGCACCGTGCCGGCACGGATGATCCGCATGCCCTCCACAGTGCCACACGCGGCCCCGCCGCGCCCGCCCCCGCCGGGGGCCGGAACACGGGCCCCAATTGACAGGAAGGTTTACTTATTACGGCATGATGACCGTCCATGTGGACGCGCGACTTCGTGCTCTTCTTCACCGCCCGCACGGTGTCGATGCTGGGCTCGGCGATGATGCCGGTGGCCACCGCGCTCGGCATGCACGACGCCGGTTACGGCGCCACCGGCGTCGGCCTGGCGCTGGCCGCCTGGATGGTGCCGATGGCCGGGCTCATCCTGTTCGGCGGCGTGCTCATGGACCGGTTCACGCCCCGCCGCATGATGGTCGGCGCCGACCTGGCCAGGACGGCGACGCAGGCCGGCACGGCGGCCCTGTTCGTGCTGGGCCGGCCGGAGTTGTGGCAGGTCGTGGCGCTGTCGGCGGTCGCGGGTGCGGCGGCCGCCATGTACACGCCGGGCGTCGCGGGCACCATCTCCCGGGTCGCGGCCGACGTGCAGCGCGCCAACGCCACCCTGCGCATGTCCGAGGCGATCATGCAGTTGCTCGGGCCGGGGCTGGCCGGGGCGCTGGTCGGGCTGGCCGGGGTGGGCGTGGTGTTCGCCGCCGACTCGGCCGGGTTCGCGATCAGCGCGGTGTGCCTGCTGCTCATGCGGGTGCGGGTGGCGGGCTCCGGCGAGGAGCCTGTGCTGGTGCGGCTGCGCGAGGGCTGGCGGGAGTTCCGGTCGCGCACGTGGATGTGGAGCGTCATCCTGATCTGGGTGGTCTTCGGGATCACCCTGTTCGGGCCGCTGATCCCGCTCGGCTCGGTGGTGGTGACCGACGCGTACGGGCAGACCGCGTACGGGCTGGTGATGTCGGCGAGCGGGGCGGGGACGATCGTGGGCGGCCTGGTGGCGCTGCGGATCAGGCCGGCCAGGCCGCTGGCGGCGGGCGGGATCGGCATGTTCCTGTTCGCGCTGGAGCCGCTGAGCTTCGCGGCCGGCCTGCCGCTCGGCGTGATCATGGCCTGCCACGTGGTGGGCGGCGCTGGGTGGGCGTTCTGGTCGGTGATGTGGGCGACGAGCGTGCAGACGCTGGTGCCGGCCGAGGCGCTGAACCGGGTCAGCGCGTACGAGATCGGCGGCTCGACCATGTCGCTCCCGATCGGCCAGGCGCTGGCCGGGCCGGTGGCCGCCCTGGTGGGCTCCCGCGAGGTGCTGGGCTTCTCCGCGCTGGTCACGGTCGTCGGCTGCCTGGTGCTGCTGTCCCTGCGGCCGGTGCGGCAGATCACCGTAAGGCCGCGGGAAGAGGATCGTAAGGCCGCTCCCGCATCGTAGAAGCATGACAACGACGCAGACCGCACAGTACGAGATCGTCCGCACCTTCGACGCCCCCCGCGAGGACGTCTACGCCGCCTGGACCGAGCCCGAGCGTTTCTCCCGCTGGTTCGGCCCGCGCATGCTGGCCACGCCGGTCGGCCGGATCACCCTCGACGCCCGTCCCGGCGGCCGGTGGCGCGCGACGCTCGTCGGCGAGGAGGGGTTCGAGGCGACGCTGGAGGGCTCCTACCGCGAGGTGCAGGCGCCCGCCCGGCTGGTGTTCACCACCGGCGACCCCGACAACCCCGGCGACGGCCCGGCCTCGGTCGTCACGCTCGACCTGCTCGACCGGGACGGCGGCACCGAGATGCGTTTCCACCAGTTCGGCGTCAACACCGACCAGGAGCACGCCGAGCAGGCCAGGGCCGGCTGGGACGAGTTCTTCGACCGCCTGGCCGAGCATGTCGCACGCTGACCCCCGACACGCGGATCCCCGACGACACGCTGAACCTCAGAACAGGCCGAGGGCGTCGTCCAGCTTGTACGTGCCGCCCCGCTCGTACGCCGCGGCGAAGGCGCGCTCACCGAGCGCGTCCCGGACCCGGGCCGTGACCCGCTCCTCCTCCGCGCGTTCGGCGGCGTTGGCCGGGGTCTGGATCTGCTCGCGGATCGCGGCGGCCAGCCCCAGCAGCACCGCCGCCCGCTCGGTCGGCCCGGCCGCCGACGCCGCGCCCGCGACGCACGCCGCCGCCGTGCGCGGGTCGCCGACCCTGATCGCCGCGGCCAGCGCCTCCCGGTGCAGCTCCAGGGCGGCGGCCGGGTCGCCGCGCTGCTCGGTGAGGTGGCCCAGCTCGACCAGCAGGTCCGGCAGGTGCAGCGGCGGCTCGACGGCGGGGTCGCGCGGCAGGCCCGCCAGCAGGTGGTGCAGGTGCGACTCGGCCAGGTCGAGCAGCCCGGCGCGGCGCGCGGCGAAGGCCAGGCCCATCTCGGCCATGGTCTCGCCCATCTTGTAGCCCTGGCCGAGCGCCAGCTTCAACGCCCGTCCGCACAACTCCATGGCCTGGTCGTACGCGCCGCCGTGCAGCGCCGTCCAGCCCAGCCAGGCGGTGCGCCCGGCCACCTCGGGCCACAGGCCGAGCTCCTCGGCCATGCGCAGCCCCTCGGCGAACAGCCGGCGCGCCCGCTCGTGGTCGCCGGCCATCTCGGCCGCGCCCGCCAGCCATTCGGTGGCCTGCAACATGCCCCAGCGGTCGCCCAGCTCGCCGAACAGCCGCGCGCTCTCCCCCGCGTCGCGCTCCAGCGCCTCGGTGTCGCGCATGGTGAACGCGTCGCGCGCCTGCCTGGCCAGCGCGACGGCGACGCCCCACGTGTCGCCGAGGGCGCGGCAGGCGGCCAGCGCACGTCCGGTCAGCTCCTGGCCGGTGACCATGTCGGGCACGCTCATTCCGGCGAACAGCTCGGCCCTGGCCCGCTCGCCCGGGTCGGCGACGCGCTCCAGCAGCGGCTCCCACGCGACCTGCTCGCCCAGCAGGAGCGCGAACCCGGCGTGCCAGGCCGCCGCCCGGTGCCTGGCCGGGCCGTCCGGCCCCGCGACGGCCAGCGCCGCGCCCAGCGAGCGCCGTCCCTCGGCCAGCCGGCCGCGCAGGAACCAGTACCAGGCCAGCGCGTTGACCAGGCGCGCGGCGGTGTCGGCGGCCCCCTCGGCGATCGCGGTGTCCAGCGCGGCCCGCATGTTGGCCGACTCGGCGTCCAGGCGCAGCAGGCGGTCCCGCTGCTCGCCGCCGTACAGGCCGGGTTCGGCCGCGACGGCCAGCTCCAGGTAGTGGCGCAGGTGGGCGCGGCGCACGTCGGCCAGCTCGCCGGCGTCGGCCAGACGGCCCACGCAGTACTCCGACACCGACTCCAGCAGCCGGTACCTGACGCCCGTCGTGCTCTCGGCGACCACCACGAGCGAGCGGTCGACCAGCCGGGCCAGCAGGTCGAGCACGTCGAGCCCCGGCTCGGCGCACACCGCCTCGGCCGACTCCAGGGTGCAGCCGTCGGCGTGCACGGCCAGGCGGCGCAGCACCACCCGTTCCTCGTCCGACAGCAGGTCCCAGCTCCAGTCGATCACGGCGGTGAGCGTCTGCTGCCGGGCGGGCGCGCCCCTGCGCCCGGACGCCAGCAGCCTGAACCGGTCGTCCAGCCGGTCCACCACCCCCTGGATGCCCAGCGCCCGCACCCGCGTCGCGGCCAGCTCCAGGGCCAGCGGGATGCCGTCGAGCCGCCGGCAGAGCTGGGCCACCGCCTGCGCGTTGCCCGCCTCCAGCGCGAACCCGCGGGCCGAGGCGGCCGCCCTGGCGACGAACAGCCGGACGGCGTCCGAACGGGCCATCTCCGCCAGGTCCGTGCCCGCCGGCAGGTCGAGCGGCGGGACGCTCCACAACACCTCGCCGTCCACGCCGAGCGGCTCCCGGCTGGTGGCCAGGACGGTCAGGCCCGGCACCGCGGCCAGCAGCGCGTCGACCACGTCGGCGACCTGCTCGACCACGTGCTCGCAGTTGTCCAGCACGAGCAGCACGCGCCTCGGCCGCAACGCCGCGGCCAGCCGTTCGCACACGTCGCCGCCCGACGGGTCCTCCCGGATGTCCAGGGCGGCCATGATCGCCTCGGCGGGCGAGTGGGTGGCGGCGTCGAGCGCGACCAGCCAGGCGCCGTCGGCGAAGCCGTCCAGCAGCCGGTGCGCCGCCTCCAGCGCCAGCCTGGTCTTGCCCACGCCGCCGGTGCCGGTGAGCGTCACCAGCCGCTCGGCGCTGACCAGCGAGCAGACCTCGGCCAGCGCCTCGTCCCTGCCGACGAGCTTGCTGACGGACGCGGGCAGGTTCGTGGTGGGCCGCTCGGCGGGCAGGCTCAGCGCCGGGTCCTGGCCGAGGATCGCCTGGTGCAGCGCGACCAGCTCGGGGCCGGGATCGAGGCCCAGCTCGTCGGCCAGGCGCTCGCGCAGCTCGGCGAAGCTCGCCAGGGCGTCGCTCTGCCGTCCGGCCCGGTAGAGGGCGCGCATGTGCACGGCGCGCAGCCGCTCCCGCAGCGGATGCCGGGCCACCAGGTCGCCCAGCTCGCCCACGAGCAGCCCGTGCTCGCCCAGTTCCAGCCGGGCCTCGGCGCGCTGCTCCAGCGCCGTCAGCCGCTGCTCCTCCAGCCGGACGATCGCCGACCTGGTGTACTCCTCGTCGGCGAAGTCGGCGTAGGCCGCCCCCCGCCACAGCGCCAGGGCGTCGGCCAGCAGCCCCGCCCTGGTCCGCGGGCTGTCGGCGGCCTCGGCGCGGGTCAGCAGGCCGGCGAAGCGGTCCGCGTCGAGCGCGCCGGGATCGGTGCGCAGCAGATAGCCGGGCGCCCGCGAGACCACCAGGTTCTTGCCGCCCGGCTCGGCGTCCTCCAGCGCCTTGCGCAACTGGGAGACCCGCACCTGGAGCGCGCCCGCCGGGTTGCCCGGCGGCTCCTCGCCCCACAGGTCCTCCACCAGCCGGTCGGCCGAGACCGGATGGCCCTCGTGCACGAGCAGATCGGCGAGCAGCGCCCGGACCTTGAGCCCGGGGATCGTCACGGGCTCCCCCGCATCGGTCCACACGGCCAGCGGCCCCAGCACCCCAAATCGCATGTCCGTCACCTTATGCGCCGCCGTAAGTCCTCGAGAAGCGCACCGGAAGCGCCCTCCGGCACGGTGAGATCGACGAAAGGGGAAACGACATGAAGACCGGCACCCTCGCTGGACGGCGTGAATGGACGGGGCTCGCGATCCTCGCCTCGGTGGCCCTGCTGCTCTCCGTCGACCTGAGCGTGCTCTACCTGGCGCTGCCGCACCTGAGCGCCGGGCTCGGCGCCTCCGCGCCGCAGCAGCTGTGGATCCTGGACATCTACTCGTTCATGCTGGCCGGGTTCCTGGTGACGATGGGGACGCTGGGCGACCGGATCGGGCGGCGCAGGCTGCTGCTGATCGGCTCGGTGGCCTTCGCCGCGGCCTCGGTGGCCGCCGCGTACTCGGTGAACGCGGAGATGCTCATCGTGTCGCGGGCGCTGCTCGGCGTCTCGGGGGCGACGCTGCTGCCGTCGTCGCTGGCGCTGATCCGCACGATGTTCACCGACGGCCGGCAGATGGGCACCGCGATCGGCCTGTGGTACGGCTGCTTCATGCTCGGCATGGCGGTCGGCCCGCTGGTGGGCGGGCTGCTGCTGGAGCACTTCTGGTGGGGGTCGGCGTTCCTGATGGGCGTGCCGTTCATGGCGGTCGTGCTGGTCGCCGGACGGCTGCTGCTCCCCGAGTACCGCGACCCGAACGCCGGCCGCCTCGACCCGGCCAGCGTGGCGCTGTCCCTGGCGACCATCCTGCCGGTCGTCTACGGGCTGAAGGAGGTCGCGCGCGGCGGCTGGCAGCCCGTCCCCCTGATCGCGATCGCCGCCGGGACGGCCTTCGGCGTGGCGTTCGTCAGGCGGCAGCGCAACCTCGCCAGCCCGCTGCTGGACCTGCGGCTGTTCGGCAACCGGGCGTTCGCGGCGACGCTGGGCATCATGTCGCTCGGCGGGATCGTCATGGCCGGGACCACACTCATGACCACCCAGTACCTGCAGACCGTGGCGTCGCTGTCGCCGCTGGGCGCCGGGTTGTGGCTGGTGCCGCAGAACCTGGCGATGATCGTGGCCCTGTCGGTCGCGCCGCGGCTCGCCGCCCGGATCGGCACCGCGTACGTGATGGCCGCCGGGCTCGCGCTGGGCGCCGTCGGGCTGTTCCTGCACACCCAGGTTTCCAGCGTGGGCGGGACCGGGCTGGTCGTCACCGGGCTGGTCCTGGCCTCGGCGGGCATCGCGCTGCCGATGGGCACGGGCAACAGCGTGATCATGACGGCCGCGCCCGCCGAGAAGGCCGGCTCGGCGGCGTCGCTGACCGAGACGAGCGGCGAGTTCGGGGTGGCGGTCGGGGTGGCCGCGCTCGGCAGCCTCGGCACGGCCGTCTACCGCGGGCGGCTCCCCGAGCACCTGCCGGTGGAGGCCGTGCGGGAGAGCATCGGCGCGGCGGTGACCGCCGCCAAGGACCTGCCCGGACTGCTGGACCTGGCGCGGGCGGCGTTCACGGCGGGGCTGAACACGGTGGGGGCCGTGAGCGCGGTGGTCTTCGCGGGGCTGGCCGTCTTCGCCCTCCTCACCCTCCGCCACCACCGCCCGACGCCCTGACCCCCTCCTGCCCTCTCGCCCTCTCCTTGTCCCCTGACCGCCCTCTCGCCCTCCTTGTCCCCTGACCGCCCTCCAGCCCTCGTTGCCCGCTGACCGCCGGCCTGGCCGGCGGTCCTTCGCCGTTCCGGGCATGCCGTTCGTACGCACGGTCAGCCGGACGGCGGCGCTTTCCTGGCCGAGCCGCGGTAGCCGGCCGCGTCGTAGCGGCGTTCGTTGTCGGCCAGCTTGGCGGTCGCCGCCGCCACCAGATCGACCCCCAGGACGTCGGCCAGCCGGACCAGGTACAGGGTCACGTCGCCGAGCTCGGCGCGGATGCGGGCGAGCGTGTCGGGGTCGGGGCTCGCGGACTCCTCGGCGGTCAGCCACTGGAACTCCGCGACCAGCTCGCCCGCCTCCCCCGCCAGCGCCATCGCCAGGTTCTTCGGCGTGTGGAACCTCTCCCAGTCGCGGGCCCGCGCGAACTCCCGCAGCCGTACGGCCAGCCCTTCCAGCTCCTCGCTCACGCCACCCGACCCTACTGGCCCGCAGGCCGATCCATCACGACCGGTGATGACAGTCCGGGCGAACCCCGTCTGGTTCCCCGGCGACCCTTCGACCGCGCCGACCCGGACTTCGCGATCCTCTGACAGGCACCGCCAGGCAGCAAGCGCCCATTTGACGCCCTCACGCGAACGAAACGCACGCCAGACGGCTTCAAATGGGTAGCGTGATCCTGACAAGGGAGACACCGTGCTTCTCAACTTCCGGTTGGCCAACGTCCTGTCGTTCCGTGATGATCAACGTCTCTCACTGATCGCGACGGAGCTGAACGACGGCACGGCCCGCCCCATCCCGGTCCGGGAGGGAGGGCGGCCGCTGTCCGTGCTCCCGGTCCTGGGGATCTACGGAGCCAACGCCTCGGGAAAGACCAACACGCTCGTCGGCCTGCGGCTGATGCGGCAGGCCGTGCTGCACTCGGTGGCGTGGATCAGCGAGGAGAAGCCGACCCGCCGGATCCCCTTCGCGCTCGACCCGAGCTGCGCGGACGAAGACTCCTTCGTCGAGATCGACCTCGAACTGGCGGGCGTCCGCTACACCTACGGGTTCGAGCTGGACGACGAACGCGTCCACGCCGAATGGCTGCACGCCTACCCCAAGGGCCGGCGCCAGGTCTGGTTCGACCGCGACGGCGACGACATCCGCTTCGCCGGGGAAGGGCTGCGCGGCGAGAAGCAGGACCTGGCGCGGAAGACCCGCCCGGACTCCCTCTTTCTCACGGTGGCCGCCGAGTGGAACAACGAGCAACTGCTGCCCGTGTTCGAGTGGTTCCGCGACAATCTGTGGCTGATCAGCCCCGAACAGGACCTGCCCCAGCGCCAGGTGTTCACCAAGGCCAGAGCCCTTGCGGATGAACGGTTCAGGGCTCAGGTCGGCCGCCTGCTGACCCGGGCCGACCTCGGCATCGTCGGGTTCGACGAGGCCGCCCTGGCACGTGGTGACGTCCGGCTGCTCCACCGCGCCGGCGATCACACGGCCTCTCTGGACTTCGCGCACGAGTCCATGGGCACGCGCGCCTGGTTCGCGATGCTGGGGCCCCTGCTGGAGGCGTTCCAGCAGGGCACCACGGTGCTCGTGGACGAACTGGACGCCAGCCTGCACCCCGCACTCGCGGCCGAGGTGATCAGGATGTTCGAGGACCCCGAGGTCAACGCGCGAGGGGCGCAGATGGTGTTCACGACGCACGACGCGTCGCTGCTGCGTCCGCTCGCGGGCGGGGAACGGATCCTGGACCGGGACGTGGTCTGGATGGCGGAGAAGGACCCCAGGGGCTCGACGGAGCTGTATCCGCTGTCGAGCCTGCGTCCACCGCCCCGTCCGAACGAGAACCTCGAACGCGGCTGGCTGCTCGGCCGCTTCGGCGGCGTACCACGGGTCGCCCCCGGCGAGCTGGCACGCGAGGCGGGAGAGGCCCTCGCATGAGCCCCGACAAGGTCAGGAAGAAGCGCCAACGCGGCTCCAGCCTGACGGCCCAGCCGCCGCCCCGCGCCGCGAATCGCATCTTCTACGCGGTCGCCGAAGGCGCGGTGACCGAGTACGACTACCTCACGATGCTGCAGAACGCGTTCTCCCGGCAGTGCTCGTTCCGCATCGACATGCCGAAGTACCGGCCCGACGACATGAAACCGTGGAAGGTCGCCCAGCGCGCCCTGACCGTGGCCGAGGAAGACGCTCTTCGCCCGTGACCAGCATGGTGACCTCGACGCCGCCCTGAACGCGCTCAAGGAGCACCGCAAGATCAGAGTCGCCCTGTCCCATCCGTCCTTCGACTTCTGGCTCTACCTGCACTACGGCCTCTACGACCAGCCGCAGGACGGCCGCAACCACCAGATCCACCAGCTGTTGTCACAGCGGCCCGGTTTCGCGGGGTTCGGGCCGAGGGACAAGAGGATCACCAAAGCGCGCGCCGATCACCTCATGCCACGCCTCAAGACCGCGTTCGACAATGCGCGAAGCCTGGAGAGGCGCTGCGCTTCCGGCGAGTGCTCCCATCCGCGAGGCCCCAAGCCACGTTGCGGGCTCATCGATCAGGATCCGTCCAGCGGGATGTGGCGCCTTCTGGAGAGCCTCGGCATCCCGCCGTTCCTCTGAGGCGGCCGGAGAGACGGGCTCGGCGAGCGCGCAATGAGCAGCCGCACAGGTGATCAGAGCCGTCGAGCAGGCGGGCGTGAAGAGGTCTCGCAGGTCAACCGTGGAAGGCCCAGGCGCCGGAGGCGCGGGGGGTGCGCCGGAGGCGCCAGAAGAAGGGCGCCTGAGCCCGGAGGGCGAAGACCACTCAGGCAGGGCCCCACTGCTCAGGCCGGGCGGTTCTGGCCCACCCCGTCACTCCACCGCGGCCGTGCTCTCGCGGACGATCAGTTCCGTAGCCAGTTCCACCCGTTTCGTCTCCGGCACCTCGCCCTTCCCCATCCCCAGCACCGTACGGGTGGCCAGCGCCGCCATCTCCTGCAACGGCTGGCGCACGGTCGTCAGCGGCGGCCAGGCCGACTTCGACAGCGGCAGGTCGTCGAACCCCACCACGCTCAGATCCTCCGGAACGCGCAACCCCCGCTGCCGGGCGGCCTCGAACACGCCGAACGCCATCAGGTCGCACCCGGCGAAGATGGCCGTGGGCGGTTCGTCGAGTGACAGGAGTTCGTGGCCCTGGTCGTGGCCGGAGTCGACGAGGAAGGTGCCGCGCCGGACGAGTTCGGGGGCGAGCGGCACGCCGGCCGTCTCCAGGGCGGCCCGGTAGCCGTCGACGCGGGCCTGGCTGCACAGCATGTCGGCGGGGCCGCTGATCATGCCGATCCGGCGGTGGCCGAGTTCGAGCAGATGGCGGGTGGCGGCCAGGCCGCCGTTCCAGTTGGTGGCGCCGACCGAGACGATGCCGGGGGCCGGCTCGCCCTCGGGGTCGACCACCACGAACGGCAACGACCGCGCGCTGAGCTGGGCCTGCACGCCGGTGGACAGGCGCGAGGCGACGATCACCACGCCGTCGGTGCGGCGGGCGGCCAGCCGTTCGAGCCAGTCGCGGCCGGGACCGGCGTGGGTGTGCAGCACCGAGATGACGACGCTGGCGCCGGCCTCGTGGGCCGCGCTCTCCGCGCCGCGCACGATCTCCATGGCCCACGGCGACTCGATCTCGGCGAACACCAGGTCGACCAGGCCGGCGGGGGTGTCGTCCTGGCTGACGCGCCGCTGGTAGCCGTGTTCCTGGAGCAGCCGTTCGACCTTGTGACGGGTCGCCGGCGCCACCTCGGGCCGGCCGTTGATGACCTTGGAGACCGTGGGGATGGAGACTCCGGCCTCTTCTGCGATCAGTGCGATCGTCACGCGCCTCTTAGCTGACACGTTCGGGAGTGTATCCGAAAGTTTCGGACTGGGATCGCTCCCACAACAGCTATTGACGCCCTCCGCAGCACGTACCTATGCTCCGACCAACGAAATTATCGGGGGCTATACGAAACTTTCATACCGCTTGCGCCCGATGAAGGGACCCCCTGGATGAAACGCGGTCTGATCCTCATGGCCACCGCCGTGCTCGTCGCCGGATGCGGCAGCGGCGGGAGCGGCGAGAACGGCGGGCAGCCCGGCGCCTCGCAATCCGGCCAGAAGCCCGCCAAGGTGACGCTGGAATGGTGGCACCTGTCCACCTCCGAACCGCTGAAGTCCCTGTGGGCGCAGCGGGCCAAGGACTTCGAGGCCGCGCACCCCGACGTCACCATCAAGGCGACGGTGCTGGAGAACGACGCCTACAAGGCCAAGCTGACCACGATCACCCAGTCGGGCAAGGCCCCCGACGTCTTCGTCACCTGGGGCGGCGGCGTGCTCAAGCAGCAGATCGACGCCGGCCTGGTCAAGGACCTCTCCGACGACGTCGCGCCCGTGCTGGGCACGTTCACCCCCGCGGCGCTGAGCGCGTACCAGTTCGACGGCAAGACCTACGGGCTGCCGACGGACATCGGGCTGGTCGGCTTCTGGTACAACAAGAAGCTCTTCGCCAGGGCCGGCATCTCGGCCCCGCCCGCCACCTGGGCGGAGTTCCTCGACGACGTCAAGAAGCTGAAGGCGTCCGGCACCACCCCGATCGCGCTGGCCGGCAAGGAGAAGTGGCCGGGCCACTACTACTGGGCCTATCTGGCGATGCGCATCGCCGGCCTGCCCGCGCTCACGCAGGCGGGCGTGGACCACGACTTCACCAAGCCCGACTTCGTGGCCGCCGGGCAGCAGGTCAAGGCGCTGGCCGAGCTCCAGCCGTTCCAGAAGGGCTTCCTCGGCGCGGGGTACGGCACCCCCGACGGGCAGGCGGCCACGGTCTCCAACGGCAAGGCCGCCATGGAGCTGATGGGCCAGTGGGCGCCCGCCGTGCAGAAGGACTCCGGCAAGGGCCTCGGCGACGACCTGGGCTTCTTCCCCTTCCCCGCGGTCGAGGGCGGCAAGGGCTCGATCGGCGACGCCTTCGGCGGCGGCAACGGCCTGTCGGTGGGCGCGGACGCGCCCCCGCAGGCCGTGGAGTTCGTGAAGTTCATGACGCAGATGGACCAGCACACCAAGGCCGTGGCGGCGGGCGGCGTGCTGCCGGTGCTCAAGGGCGAGGAGAGCGCGGTCAAGGACGCCAACCTCAAGCAGGTCGCGACCCTGCTGGCCGGGGCCTCCGGCTACCAGCTCTACCTGGACCAGGCCTACCCGCCGGCCGTCGGCCAGCAGGTCAACGACAGCGTGGCCGAGCTGATCGCCGGGACCAAGACGCCGGAGCAGATCGGCCAGGACATCAGCGAAGTGGCCAAGAGCGAATGACGACGCTGACCCGAGGGCGGGCGGCGGTCGCGCCGCCGGCCGCCGCCCCGCCGGGGCGGCGGCGCGGGCGCGCGGTGACGATCGCGCTGTTCCTGCTGCCCGCGCTGGTGCTCTTCCTGCTGCTGGTGGTGACGCCGATCCTGGTGGCGGTCTACGCCAGCGCGTTCAAGTGGAACGGGTTCGGCGGGCTGCCCACCCAGTTCGTCGGGCCGGCCAACTTCACCAGGCTGCTGTCGTCCGGGATCTTCGCCACCGACCTGTGGCACCTGGTGGTCCTGGTGCTGTTGTCGGTGCTGGTCCAGCTCCCGTTCTCGCTGGCCGTGGCGATGTTGCTGAACCAGCGCATCCGGGGGCGGGCGGTCTACCGGCTGGTGTTCTTCGCCCCGTACGTGCTGTCCGAGGTGATCACCGGCGTGCTGTTCTCGCTGATCCTCGCGCCGGACGGCGGCATGGCCAACCAGCTGCTGTCGGTGTTCGGCCTGGAGTCGGAGTTCCTGGCCGATCCGGACACCGTGATGCCCGCGATCTTCCTGGTCATGACGTGGAAGTACTTCGGCTTCCACATGATGATCTACCTGGCCGGCCGGCAGGGCATCCCGGACGAGCTGATCGAGGCCGCGCAGATCGACGGCGCGACGCCCTGGGAGACGTTCCGGCACATCACGCTGCCGCTGCTCGGGCCGACGATCAGGATCAGCGTGTTCCTGTCGGTCATCTACACCATCCAGCTGTTCGACCTGGTCTGGATCCTCACCGGCGGCGGCCCGTCGCACTCCTCGGAGACGATGGCCGTCACCATGATGGAGTTCGGCTTCAAGCGCTCCCAGGTGGGTTACGCCAACGCGATCAGCGTCGTGATGTTCGCGCTCAGCCTCGTCTTCGCCCTCGTCTACCAGCGCGTGGTGCTGCGCCGGGACCTGGCGGGGGCGACGACGTCCATGGGAGGCCGCCGATGAACCACGGAAGGCCGCCCGCGCGGCGGCGCCGTCCGACCCTGCCCCTGCACGCGATCGCCTGGCTCGTCGGCGCGTTCATCCTGGTGCCGATCGTGTACGCGCTGCTCGGCGGGTTCAAGAGCAACAGCCAGCTCTCGGGCAACCCCTTCGGCCTGCCCGACCCCTGGATCACCGCCAACTACACCGACGTGCTCGGCTCGGGGTCGTTCTGGCGGCAGGTGTGGAACAGCACGTTCATCGCGGTCGCCACGACCGTGGTGATGGTCGGGCTGGCGGCACTGGCCGCGTTCGTCTTCGCCAGGTTCGCCTTCCGGGGCAGGGAGGCGCTGTTCACGCTGTTCACCGCCGGGCTGATGTTCCCGTTCGCGGTGGCCATCCTGCCGATCTTCGTGCTGCTGCGCACGTTCGGGCTGCTGGACGACCCGCTCGGCGTCATCCTGACGCAGGCCGCCTTCGGGCTGCCGCTGACGATCATCATCCTGCGGGGGTTCTTCCGGAGCATCCCGGGCGAGATCGAGGAGGCCGCGATCATCGACGGCTGCTCGCCGTTCGGGTTCTTCTGGCGGATCCTGCTGCCGATGGCCCGCCCGGCCATGGCGACGGTCTCCGTGCTGGCCGTCGTGGGGAGCTGGAACAACTTCATGCTGCCCCTGGTGGTCTTCAGCGACGAGTCGAGCTGGACGCTGCCGCTCGGCATCCAGCAGTTCCAGGGCCAGTACGCCACCGACACCGCCCGCGTCCTCGCCTACCTGATCCTGGCCATGGTGCCGGCGCTCGGGTTCTACGCCATCGCTGAACGTCACCTGGTCGGTGGGCTCACCGCGGGTGCGACGAAAGGGTGAACATGCTCCACGTCTCAGGAAGCCGGCTCCTCACCCCCGAAGGCACGCCCGTCCGGCTCAGGGGGGTGGGCCTCGGGGGCTGGATGAACATGGAGAACTTCATCACCGGCTATCCCGCCAACGAGACCTCGATGCGCGCGGCCGTGACCGGCGTGCTGGGCGAGGAGCGGGCCGAGCTCTTCTTCGACCGGCTGCTCACCTCGTTCTTCACCGAGAGCGACGCCGGGCTGCTGGCCGGGCTGGGCATGAACTGCGTGCGCATCCCGGTCAACTACCACCACTGGGAGTCCGACGACCGGCCCATGGAGATCGACCCGAGGGGCTTCCGGCACCTCGACCGGGTGATCGGCCTGCTGGGCGAGCGCGGCCTCTACAGCGTCATCGACCTGCACGCCCTGCCCGGCTCCCAGAACCAGCACTGGCACAGCGACAACCCCACGCACGTGGCGGCGTTCTGGCAGCACCGGCACTTCCAGGACCGGGCCGTGCACCTGTGGGAGGCGCTGGCCGACCACTACCGGGGGCATCCGTGGGTGGCCGGGTACAACGTGGTGAACGAGCCGGGCGACGTCTCGGGCAAGGTGGTCGGCCCGTTCTACGACCGGCTGGTCAAGGCCGTACGGGCCGCCGACCCCGACCACGTCCTGTTCCTGGACGGCAACACCTACGCCACCGACTTCTCGATGTTCCGGGAGATGTACGAGAACACGGTGTTCGTCATGCACGACTACGCCCTGGCCGGGTTCGCCCACGGCGGCCCGTACCCGGGGCTCACTAGGGGCGAGTGGTGCGACCGCGGCCAGCTGGAGGAGACCTTCGCCCGGCGGTCCCGGTTCCAGCGCGAGACCGGCACGCCGTTGTGGGTGGGCGAGTTCGGCCCGGTCTACACCGGCGACCCGGACCGGGACGCGCAGCGCTACCAGGTCCTGCGCGACCAGCTCGACATCTACGACGCCCACGAGGCGGGCTGGTCGCTCTGGACGTACAAGGACGTGGGCCTGCAGGGGCTGGTGCACGCGTCGAGGGCGTACCTGGACAGGTTCGGCGCGTTCATCGCCAAGAAGCGGCGGCTCGGCGCGGACCGGTGGGGCTCGACCATGGAGGAGTGCGCCGACGTGCTCGCCCCGCTGCACCGGCTGGTCGAGACCGAGTTCCCGGACTGGGCGCCCTACCCGTGGGGCGCTCGCTACCAGACCGACGACCTGATCAGGCACATCCTCCTCGCCCAGGCCCTGCTGCCCGAGTACGCCGGGCTGTTCGGGGGGCTCGGCGACGACGAGCTGCTGGCCCTGGCCGACTCGTTCGCGCTGGAGCAGTGCGTACGGCGCGAGCCGCTGCTCGACCTGCTGGCCGGCAATCTCACTGGGTGACAAACCGCTCATACAGTCGGGTGCGTCACACCACCGGGCAGACTATCGCCATCACTGCTTGCGCTAGGTATGCTTCGGCTGCCCTAATTTAGGTAAGCCTTTCCTCAGCCAGCAGGAGTGACGGTGTTCGCCAGCTACCTCATCGGACTGCGCGAGGGACTGGAGGCGACGCTCGTCGTCTCCGTCCTCATCGCCTTCCTCGTCAAGAGCGACAGGAAGGACAAGCTTCCCCAGGTCTGGACGGGCGTCGCCGCGGCGGTCGCGCTGTCCGTCGGCTTCGGCGCGCTGCTGACCTTCACCGCCGCCAACCTCGGGCACATGGGGCAGGAGCTGTTCGACGCGATCACCTCGCTGCTCGCCGTCGCGTTCGTCACCTGGATGATCTTCTGGATGCGGCGCACCGCCCGCGCGCTCTCCGGGGAGCTGCGGGGCAAGCTCTCCGACGCGCTGCAGATGGGCTCGCTCGCGGTGGTCGTGATGGCCTTCCTGGCCGTGGCCCGCGAGGGGCTGGAGACGGCGCTGCTGTTCTTCGCCGCCGTCCAGGGCGCGACCGCCACCATGGATCCCCTGCTCGGCATCGCGCTCGGCCTGCTCACGTCGGTGGTCATCGGCTGGGGGCTGTACAAGAGCGCGCTGAAGATCAACCTCACCAAGTTCTTCACCTGGACGGGCCTGCTGCTCATCCTGGTCGCCGCCGGCATCTTCAAGTACGGCGTGCACGACCTCCAGGAAGCCAACATCCTGCCCGGCCTGAGCTCCTACGCCTTCGACATCAGCGCCGTCCTGCCCGCCGATTCCTGGTACGGGGCGCTGCTTTCCGGCATGCTCAACATCACGCCGCAGCCGAGCATCGCCGAGGCCGTGGCCTGGATCGTCTACCTCGCGCCCACTCTCTTCCTCTTCCTGCTGCCACAGCGAGTGAAGACCACTCCCGCCTCCACCGCACCCGCGGCCTGAACAGGAGCATCATGCGTACCGCCATCAGCCTGTCCTTCGGCGCGCTCGCCCTCGCGGGCCTGACCGCGTGCGGCTCGGGCACCACCGCCACGCAGGCCGCCAAGGGTCCGGCCGGCGCGCCCGGCAAGATCACCGTGGCCGCGTCCGACACCGAGTGCAAGGTCGCGGCCACCGAGGTCGCGGCGGGCACGAGCACGTTCACGATCACCAACGGCGGCTCCAAGGTGACCGAGTTCTACGTGTATGCCCCCGGTGACCGGGTGATGGCCGAGGTCGAGAACATCGTGCCCGGCCTGACCAGGGAGCTGGTGGCCGAGCTGCCGGCCGGCGCGTACGAGGCCGTCTGCAAGCCCGGCATGGTGGGCAAGGGCATCCGCAACGCGCTGAAGGTGACCGGCGAGCACAAGGCGCTCACCTCCGACGCCCAGCTCGCCGACGCCGTCGCCAGCTACAAGCGCTACATCAAGTCGCAGAGCGACACGCTGCTGGTCAAGACGCAGGAGTTCGTGGACGCCGTCAAGGCCGGCGAGATCGGCAAGGCCAAGGAGCTGTACCCGGTCTCACGGACGTACTGGGAGCGCATCGAGCCGGTCGCGGAGATCTTCGGCGACCTCGACCCGGCCATCGACGCCCGCGAGGCCGACCTGGCCGACGGCGAGGAGTGGACCGGGTTCCACCGGATCGAGAAGGATCTGTGGATCAAGAAGGACATCAGCAAGGACGGCCCGGTCGCCGACAAGCTGATCGCCGACGTCAAGACCATCGTCCAGAAGTCCAACTCCGCCGAGCTGACCCCGCTCAACCTGGCCAACGGCGCCAAGGGACTGCTCGACGAGGTGGCCTCCGGGAAGATCACCGGCGAGGAGGACATCTGGTCGCACACCGACCTGTGGGACTTCGACGCCAACCTCCAGGGCTCCAAGGCCGCCGTGCAGTCGCTGCGCCCGGTGCTGGAGCAGCGCTCCCCCGACCTGGTCAAGACGCTGGACGAGAAGTTCGCCGCCGCGGAGGCCGCCCTGGGCGCCCACCAGAAGGGCGACGGCTGGAAGCTGCACGACGAGCTGTCCAAGGCCGAGCTGAAGGCGCTGTCCGACGCGATCAACGCGCTGGCCGAGCCGATCAGTAAGATCGCACCGGTCATCGCCAAGTAACGGGAGGTGGGGGCGATGTCGCAGGCCGGCGGGCGGATGAGCCGCCGCAAGCTGTTCGGGCTGGGCGCCGCGGGAGCGGCCGTGCTGGGGGCGGGGGCGGTGACGACCAGGTCGCTGCTGGAGGATCCGCCGGTCGCGCACGCCGCCTCGACGTCCGATCCGTTCCCGTTCTACGGGCAGCACCAGGCGGGCATCGTCACGCCCGCCCAGGACCGGCTGCACTTCGTCGCCTTCGACGTCATCACCGACAAGAAGGCCGAGCTGGTCGACCTGCTCCAGGAGTGGACGGCCGCGGCAGCCCGGCTGACGCAGGGCAAGGAGGCCGGGACGTTCGGCGCGGTGGGCGGGGCGGCCGAGGCGGCGCCCGACGACACCGGCGAGGCCCTGGGGCTGCCCGCCTCGGGGCTGACGCTGACGATCGGGTTCGGCCCGTCGCTGTTCGACGACCGGTTCGGGCTGGCGGGCAGACGGCCTGCCGCGCTGGCCGACCTGCCGAAGTTCCCCGGCGAACAGCTCATCCCGGAGATCTCGGGCGGGGACATCTGCGTCCAGGCGTGCGCGCACGACCCCCAGGTGGCCGTGCACGCCATCCGCAACCTGGCCAGGATCGGCTTCGGCAAGGTCTCGGTGCGCTGGTCGCAGCTCGGTTTCGGCCGTACGTCGTCCACGTCGCGGGCCCAGGCCACGCCGCGCAACCTCCTGGGCTTCAAGGACGGCACCAACAACATGAAGCTGGAGGACGCCGACCTGCTGCGCGACCACCTGTGGGCCGGCGGCTCGGACGGCGCCGCCTGGATGGCGGGCGGCACGTACATGGTCACCAGGAAGATCCGCATGACGATCGAGACCTGGGACCGCGCCTCGCTCGCCGAGCAGGAGCAGATCTTCGGCCGGGACAAGGGCGAGGGCGCGCCGCTGGGCAGGAAGGCCGAGTTCGACCCCGTCGACTTCGCCGCCAAGGGCCCCGACGGGCAGCCGCTGATCAAGGACGACTCGCACGTCAAGCTGGCGCACCCGAGCAACAACGGCAACGCCCACCTGCTGCGCCGCGGCTACAACTTCGTCGACGGCTCCGACGGCCTCGGCCGCCTGGACGCCGGGCTGTTCTTCATCGCCTACCAGCGCGACCCGCGCAAGCAGTTCGTGCCGGTGCAGATGAACCTGGCCCGGCACGACGCGCTCAACGAGTACATCAAGCACGTCTCCAGCGGCCTGTTCGCCTGCCCGCCCGGCGTCCAGGACGCGGGCGACTACTGGGGCCGCACCCTGTTCGCCTGACCCTCCTCAGCGTGCTCGCCGTCAGCGGTGGCGGGTGCGTGAGGCCTGGGCGTGGGCGCGGTTGGCGCAGCGGGTCGAGCAGAACTGCCGCTTGCCCGGCCGGCTGCGGTCGACGAAGGCGTCGGTGCACGGCGTGGCGGCGCACTGGCGCAGCCGTTCCCAGTCGCCGGCCGCGGCCAGCTCCAGCAGCTCGGTGACGGCCCGTACGGCGAGCCGGCCCGCCGCCGTCGCACCGTCCGGCGCGACCAGCCGCAGCCGGGGCACGCCGCCCGCGGGCTGCACCGCCGCCCGCGCCGGCAGCCCGGCCACCCACTCCGCCAGCGCCCCCGCCCGGCCGTCGGGCTCGGCGGCCAGCACCGCGCGCAGCCGCTCGCGCACCTGCCTGACCTCCCGCAGGTCCGCCTCCCCGAGACCGTGGTCGTTCTCGCCCAGTTCGCGGCAGAAGCGGCGCAGCTCCCCCACGTCGGGCAGCCGCTCGGGATCGTCCAGGTACTCGTCCCACGTGTTGGCCAGATCGACGGCCACGAGACCCGTCTCGATGAACTGGCGCATCCCTCACCCTCCTGCTACCGTCACGACTATGAGCACTCTAACCCCTGACAGAAAATTGACCGTCCTCGACGCGCCGTCCAACCTCGGCCTGCGTCCACTCGCCGAGGATGTCATCCCCGGCTGCTACAAGGCTCCCTGGGCGTTGCGGGACAACGGGCTCGTCGCGCGGATCGGCGCGGCCGACGCCGGCGCGCTGGTCCCGCCCCGCTACGTGGCCACCTGGAAGCCCGGCGACGGCGTGCGCAACGGCGCGGCCATCGCCGCCTACACCCGGCGGCTGGCCGACCGCGTGGCCGGGATCAGGGCGGACGGCGGCTTCCCCGTCCTGCTCGGCGGCGACTGCTCGATCCTGCTCGGCTCCGCGCTCGCCCTGCGCAGGACGGGCCGCTACGGGGTGGCCTACCTCGACGCCCACACCGACTTCCGCCACCTCGGCAACTCGCCCCACGTCGGCGCGGCGGCCGGCGAGGACCTGGCCCTGGTGACCGGCCGCGGCGACGACTACCTGACCGACATCGACGGCCTGCGCCCGTACGTCCGGGACGAGGACGTCATCGTGCTCGGCGTCCGGGACGACGACGACGCCAAGGAGCTCGCCGCCGAGGGCATCGCCCACGTCGCCGGGAACGACATCCCCCTGGAGGTCGCCGAGCGCGTGCTCGTGCGCGACGACCTCGACGGGTTCTGGATCCACGTGGACGCCGACGTGCTCGACCCGTCCGTGGTGTCGGCCGTCGACTCCCCCGCCCCCGGCGGCCTGACCGGCGACCAGCTCGCCGGCCTGCTCCGCGGGCTGCTCGCGCTGCCCGGGGCGGCCGGGATCCAGTTCACCATCTTCGACCCCGACCTCGACGAGGACGGCGGCCAGGCGGCCACCCTGACCGACATCCTCGTCTCAGCCCTGACCTGACCCGTGGCCGTCCGGGGCGGAGCCGTCCGCCCGCAGGATGCGGAAGACGGGATGACCGGGCAGCCACCGGGAGGCGTACGTCAGCGCGTCGAGCCGGTTCATCGCCCGCATGAGCGCGTTGGGCCGCCCGCCCCGGTACATCAGGCGCTTGAGCGCCGCCGGCCACCGGGCGACCCGGATCACCGCGCCCTCCTCCACAGCAGCACGACCGCCGCGAGCCCCGGGACCAGCGGAAGCACCTGCAACCAGCCGAGCAGCGGCGCCAGGCCGACCTCGCCGTTGCTGTCCCGGACGGTCAGGCCCGCGAGCGCGAAGCACGCCGCCGGCACGAACAGCCCGGCCCCCAGCCACCGGGCCCACCCCCTGCCCGCGCCGGCCGCCCGGACGGTGACGAGCCAGCCGGCCAGCCCGAGCGCCCCCACGACCGACAGGATCACCGTGTACGTGGTGACCCCCTCGTCGATCTTCCCCGGCCCCAGCTCCGGATAGCCCGCCCTGAGGTACTCGGCCAGCCCGGAGCGGTAGGCGAAGGCGAAGAGGGTGACGAGCACCGTGAGCGCGGCGCCGCCGTACAGCAGGGCCGAGGCCCCGCGCGGCTTTCCTGTCATGACATGGGTCCCTTCCGGACGACATTCTTACAAAGTATGTTTTGACTATACTTACCACGTAAGAATCGAGAAAGGGCACCATGTCCCCGAAGCGCACCCGCGGCCAGAACGCCGGCCTGACCCGGCAGGCCATCCTGCGGGCGGCTCTGGCGCTGGCCGACCGCGAAGGGCTGAAGGCGCTGTCCATGCGCCGCATCGGCCAGGAGCTCGGGGTCGAGGCCATGTCCCTCTACCAGCACGTCGGCAGCAAGGACGCGCTGCTCGACGGCCTGGTCGAACAGGTCGTCACGCAGGCCGCGCCGCTGCTGACCGAGGCCGCCTCATGGCAGCAGGGCCTGCGCGAGTACGCCCACGCGCTGCTGCGGGCGCTGCTCGCGCACCCGAACGTGCTCCCCCTGGTGGTCAGCCGCCCCGCGATCACGCCCGGGAACCTGCGCCTGATGGAGGACGGGCTGCGCGTGCTGCGCGCGGCGGGGCTGCCGCCGGACCGCGCGCTGGACATGCTCTACGCCGTGACGGGTTTCGTCGTCGGCCACGTCGCCGTCCTGGCCGCCGGTGAAGCCGCCGGTGAAGTCGCCGGTGAAGTCGCCGGTGGGGCCGAACGGGCCGCGCCCGCGATGCGCGACATCCCCGAGCCGGACCTGGCGGAGACCCCGCTGCTGGCCGAGGCCACCCGGGCGCGGCGCGCCCAGCCGTCCTCGGGGACCGACCGCCGCTTCGTCTTCGCGCTCGAAGCCATGCTGCGCGGCTTCGGCAGCGAACCCGGCGCAAGCGGCGAACCCGGCGCAAGCGGCGAACCCGGCGCAAGCGGCGAATCCTGACGGAAACGGCGGGCGCTAGCGGAAGACGTACCCGCTCGTGCTGGTGCGGCCGGCGGCGTTCGTGGCGGTGACCGAGGTCCACGGGCCGGACGGGACATAGGGGGCCCACGCCGACTCGGGGCGGCCCGGCCCGTGCCACCGCTGGGCCACGCCGACCTCATGGCCGCCGGGCGAGGTGAAGCGCAGCGTGCCGCCGCGCAGGTTGTAGCCCTCGACGGTGACCCCGGGCCGTCCGTCCCGCTCCTCGCGGTAGGCGTTCACGATGATCGGCTCCCGGCCGCCGTTCGCGATGTCGTCGGCCAGCGAGGGGGTGGACGGGCTCGCCTGGCAGGTGAAGAAGGGCTCCCAGCCGTAAGAGATGATCTTCGCGGCGTGCCCGCCCGTCGCCATGATCTGCTGGTCGAGCCGGGCCTTGCTGGTACGTCCCCGCAACGGCAGCGGCTCGACCCGCCCGCACTCGCCGTCCGCGGGGGCGGGCTCGAAGCCCTCGACGTTCACCCACAGCTCGACCCCGGCGGGCACGCTCCTGGCCGCCGCCTCGATGTAGTCCCTGGTGGGCCCGTAGTAGCCGGCGGCGTTGCGCACCCGGCCGACCACCGGGACGAGCCGCGGGGCGACCATGGACCCGCCCTCCTCGATCCCGTGCACGGGGACCTTGCCCGTGCCCCGCCCGTCCTGCACGGCGACGGCCATGGGCGCGCCGGCGCGGGTGGCGGCGATGCCGGCCAGCCCGCCGGGCACCTGGCCGGGCGGGAAACCGCGGCCCCTGCGGGCGTCGATGTAGGGGCTGACCAGGATCTTCCTGCCGGGCAGCGCGGCGGCGACCGCCGCGTGCTGGGCCGCGTACAGGGCCAGGACGGGGTCGCGCGGCCCCCGTTCGCGCATGGCCAGCTCGAACGACTGGTAGACCCCGCCGAAGGCGGCCGCCCCGCCGAACCGCTCCCGGTAGCCGGCCAGCACCCGCGCGGTGAAGGCGTTCAGCGCGGCGAGGTGCGCGAGGTCGGGCTCCCACGGCTTGCCCCGCCGCTGCGGCGCGGCGGGCAGCCCGGGGAACACCCTCATCCCGTACGCCGCCGCCTCCTCGACCAGGTTGCCCAGCCCGTCGCCGTCGGTGGAGACCAGCACCAGGTCCTGGACGCGCGCGGCGCACGACGCGGCCAGCGACACGCGGTAGAAGACCCGCCCGCCGCTCTCGATCCGCCGGTCGAGGCCCGGGCAGCGCAGCACGGAACGCCCGAACTCCTCGCTGGTCACGTACGTGTAGACGTGCCGGACGCGTGTGCCGGGCGCCCGCGCGCAGGGCCGTCCGTCCACCCGGCAGGCGGCGAACTCCGGCTCCATCGGCCCGGCGTCGAAGCGCGGCCCGAACGTGACGAGCGTGTCGCCGCCGAGCGAGTGGATCGCCTCGACCGTCCGCCGCGTGACGCACACGTCGGCCCGCGGCATGACCCAGTAACCGGTGATCGCGTACGGCGAGGTCACCCGCGTGTCCCTGGGCGGGCACCCGTCGTCGCCGGCGCCCGGCCCGGCCGGGACCACGACGAGGACGGCGAGGACCGCCATCACGACCAGCCACCGTAACCGGCGCACCCATGCTCCCCTCGACGTACCGACCAGAGTAGGCATCTACCCGATCCGCGGCCGGTAGTGCCCCCGTGCCGGTCGGCCGCGGGGCGGCACGGACAATGGAGTCATGGTGAGCATCGACCTCAGCGGGAAGACGGCGCTGGTCACAGGCTCGACCCAGGGCATCGGGGCGGCCATCGCGACCGGTCTGGCACGGGCGGGCGCGCGCGTCGGCGTCAACGGCCGCAGCGAACGCTCGGTGGCCGCGGCCATCGAGCGCATGGACCATCGCGGCCTGGTCGCCGCGCCCGGCGACGTCGCCACCGACGAAGGGCTCCAGCGGGTCCTCGACTCGCTGCCGCAGGCGGACATCCTCGTCAACAACCTGGGCATCTTCGAGGCCAGGCCGGCGCTGGAGATCGACGACGCGGAGTGGCGGCGCTTCTTCGAGGTCAACGTCCTGACGGCGGTGCGCCTCACGCGCGCCTACCTGCCCGGCATGATCGAGCGCGGCTGGGGCCGGATCCAGTACATCGCCAGCGACTCGGCCGTCGTCACGCCCACCGAGATGATCCACTACGGCATGAGCAAGACGGCGCTGCTGGCCGTCTCGCGGGGGTTCGCCAAGGAGGCCGCCGGCAGCGGGGTGACGGTCAACTCGGTGATCGCCGGACCCACGCACACCGGCGGCGTGGAGGAGTTCGTCTACCAGCTCGTGGACCGGGAGCTGCCGTGGGAGGAGGCGCAGCGGGCGTTCATGCGCGAGCACCGTCCGCAGTCGCTGCTCCAGCGGCTGATCGAGCCCGAGGAGATCGCCAACATGGTCGTCTACCTCAGCTCGCCGCTCGCCTCGGCCACCACCGGCGGCGCGCTGCGCGTGGACGGCGGCTACGTGGACGCCATCCTGCCCTGACCGCCCGCCCGCGCTCAGTACGACTGGAGCTCGATCAGGTTGCCCTCCGGGTCGCGCAGGTGGGCGGTGCGCAGGCCGGGCCCCCAGGCGGGCCGGTCCTGCGGCGGCGCGGCGAGGGTGGCGCCCAGCCCGACCAGCCGGTCGGCCTCGCCGTCGACGTCGTCGACCCGCATCACCAGCATCACCGTGTCCTGGGCGCCCGCCGCCGGCAGCCCGGACGTGCCGACGACCTCGGCGACGTGGTCGCGGCCGAAGAGCACGAGCCCGGCCTGGCCGTCGATGTCCCAGTTGGCGTACGCAGCCTCGGTCAGCACCTTCACCGGCTCCAGCCCGAGGGCGGCCCGGTAGAAGGCGACGCTCGCCGGGAAGTCGCGCACCAGCAGCCGAGGGTAGAGGGCGTCCATCCTGATCCTCCGAAATTAGTGGGTAGTCACCAACTGTTGGGAACAACCTACACTTCTCGATGAGATGGAACTGCCGCCCACCCTGCTCGGGACGACCACCTTCGTGCTGCACAAGGTCGGCGTCGCGGGCCGGCGCGCCCTGGCCGCGCGGCTCACCGCCGAAACGGGGCTGAGCCTGTGGGAGTTCGCGGCGCTGGCGACGCTCGACGACTTCGGCCCGGCCGCCCAGCGGGAGGTCGGCGACCGGCTGGGCCTCGACCCGAGCGACATGGTCCGCCTGATGGACGCCCTCATGGCCGAGGGGCTGGCCGCCCGGGAACGCGACCCCGCCGACCGCCGCCGCTACCGGATCTCGCTGGCCGCCGCCGGCCGGGACGCCCTGGAACGGGCCCGCGCGGTGGTGGCGGACGTCGAACGCGAGACCCTAGCCCCACTGACGGACGCCGAGCGCCGGGACCTCCACAGCCTGGTGACGAAACTCTTCTCACCCTGACAAATTGCATAACTCACGTCAACTGACGAACAACTGTCACAACAACTGCCCTCTTTGCACAAAGAATCAGATCATGTTAGATGGAGGGCAAGCTCCGGGAGAGAGGACCGGGCATTGTGACGCTGATCCTCGATGGCGTCCGCGTACGGCAGCGCGGGGAGACCTGGCTCGACGACATCCACCTGGAACTACCTCACGGACTGACCACCCTCGTCGGCCCGCTGAACTCGGGAAAGACCACGCTCATGCGGGTCGCCGCCGGATTGCGGCCACCCGATTCCGGGCGGGTGCTGGTCAACGGAAATGACGTCACCTCGATTTCCGTGCGAAAGCGCTCGGTCGCCTTCGTCTATCAGCAATTCATCAATTACCCGTCCCTCACCGTTTACGAGAACATCGCCTCGCCGTTGCGGCTGGACCGGTCGTACCGCAAGGACGGCATCGACCGGCGGGTGCGGGAGGTGGCCGCGGTCATGGGCCTCGGCGATCTGCTGGGCCGCAGGCCCGCGGAGCTGTCGGGCGGCCAGCAGCAGCGCACGGCGATCGCCCGCGCGCTGGCCAGGCCCGTGGACGTGCTGCTGCTCGACGAGCCGCTGGCCAACCTCGACTTCAAGCTCCGGGAGCAGTTGCGCGAGGACCTCAAGCGCATGTTCACCGGCTCGCCGGGCGTCGTCCTCTACTCCACCGCCGACCCCAACGAGGCCCTGGCCTTCGCCGCGCCCGCCGTGGTGCTCGGCGAGGGCCGGGTGCGGCACGTCGGCGACCCGGCCGCCATGTACGCCGAGCCGCCCACGCTCGCCGTCGCCGCCACGCTCAGCGACCCGCCGCTGAACCTGCTGCCCGGCACGGTCAGGGACGGCCGGATCGAGGTGATGGGCGCCTCCTTCCCCGCGCCGGACGCCGCCGCCGGTCAGGAGGTCGTGCTCGGCATCCGCCCCCACCAGGTGACGATCACCAGGACCGGCTCCGGCCTGCTGGAGCTGCCCGCCGAGATCAGGCTGGCCGAGGTGACCGGCGGCGCGACGTTCCTGCACCTGCTGCTGGCGGGACGCCGGCACCTGGTCGCCCATCTGCCGGGCACCCGCCCGTTCACGCCGGGCCAGGCGGCCACCGCGTACGTGGACCCGCGGCACGTCTTCGTGTTCGACGAGGCCGGAGGCCGATTACCGGTCGCCCCGGCGGCGGGGGCGGGACGGCATGGCTGACATCCGCCTGGAGGGCGTGGGCCACAGCTACGACGGCGGCCGCACGTGGGCGCTCAGGCCGACGACCTGGACCTGGCGCGGCGGCCGGGCCTACGCCCTGCTCGGCCCGAGCGGCTGCGGCAAGACGACGCTGCTGAACATCGTCTCGGGGCTGCTCACGCCCACGGCGGGCCGGATCTGGTTCGGCGACCGGGAGGTCACCGGGGTCCCCACGGCCGGCCGCAACATCGCGCAGGTCTTCCAGTTCCCCGTGCTGTACGAGGAGATGTCGGTCTACGACAACCTGGCCTTCCCGCTGCGCAACAGGAAGGTCCCGGCCGAGGAGATCCGGCGGCGGGTGCTGCGGGTCTCGGCCATGCTCGGCCTGGACGACGTGCTGCGCCGCCGGGCCCGCCGGCTCGACCCGGGCCGCAAGCAGATCGTCAGCCTGGGCCGCGGCCTGGTGCGCGAGCAGGTGGCGGCCGTGCTGCTCGACGAGCCGCTGACCGTGGTGGACCCGGCGCTGAAGTGGACGTTGCGCAGCAAGCTCAAGGAGATCCACCGCGACACCGGCCACACCCTGGTCTACGTCACCCACGACCAGACCGAGGCGCTGACCTTCGCCGACGAGGTGGTCGTGCTCAACGACGGCGAGATCGTGCAGGCCGGGGAGCCGGCCGAGCTGTTCCTGTCGCCCGCGCACGAATTCGTCGGCCACTTCATCGGCTCGCCCGGCATGAACGTGCTGCCCGCCGAGATCGACGGCGACGTGGTCAGGATCGGGGACTCGGAGGTCGGCGCCGTGGCCGGCGCGCTGCCGCCGGGGCCGGTGCGGATCGGCGTGCGGCCCGAGTTCGTCCGGGTCGGCGGGCCGCCCGACGGGCCGGGCGTGGCGGCCAGGGTGACCGGGATCGACCGCATGGGCTCGCACGACCTGGTGCGCGCCGAGGTCGGCGGCCATCCGGTGATCGCCAGGACCGAGGCGGGCTCGTCCTGGACGCCGGGCACGGTCGAGTTCCTGCATTTCCCCGCGGACCGGACGTTCCTGTTCCGCGACGAGGTCAGGTGCGGCTCGCTCGCACCCCTGGACGGAAGGGGGCAGGCGTGAGCGACCGGACCGCCGTCGCGGGCAGCCAGGCGGACGGCGAGGTCGTACCGGCCGCCGCCGATGCCGCCGCCGCAGAGGCCTCCGGAGCCGCCGGGCCGCGCGCCGATCCCCGCCCGCGCGACAACCGGGCCTGGCTGCTGGTGCTGCCGGTCGTGGTGTCGGTGGCCTTCACCGCGGTGATCCCGCTGATGACCGTCGTGAACTTCTCCGTCCAGGACGTCTTCAGCCCGGTGGACCGGGTGTTCGTCGGCCTGGACTGGTTCCGGCAGATCGCCCGCGACCCCGAGGTGCGCGCCGCGCTCGTGCGCACGCTGCTGTTCTCGGCGCAGGTGCTGCTGGTGGAGGTCCCGCTCGGGGTGGCCATCGCGGTCTGCATGCCGCGCCGCGGGTTCTGGGTGTCGGTGGCGCTGGTGCTGGTGGCGCTGCCGCTGCTCATCCCGTGGAACGTCGTGGGCACGATCTGGCAGATCTTCGCCCGCGGCGACATCGGGCTCGGCGGCTGGGTGGTCAACAACGTGCTGCGGGTCAACTTCAACTACACGCTCGACTCGGCCGACGCCTGGATCACCGTCCTGGTCATGGACGTGTGGCACTGGACGCCGCTGGTGGCGCTGCTGGCCTACGCGGGGCTGCGGTCGATCCCGGAGCCGTACTTCCAGGCGGCGCAGATCGACGGCGCGTCGGCGTGGGCGACGTTCCGGCACATCCAGCTCCCGAGGCTGCGCGGGGTGCTGACGATCGCGATCCTGCTGCGGTTCATGGACAGCTTCATGATCTACACCGAGCCGTTCGTGGTGACCGGGGGCGGGCCGGGGAACGCGACCTCGTTCCTGAGCATCCTGCTGTCGAAGATCGCCGTCGGCCAGTTCGACCTGGGCCCGGCGGGCGCGTTCTCGCTGCTGTACTTCCTGCTCGTGCAGATCGCCTGTTACGTCTTCTTCACCGTGCTGACCAGGTCGGGGAGGTGAGTTCCACGCGCCACCGGCTGCCGTGGGCGCGCACGGTCTTCTGGCTGTACGCCGCCACGCTGATGTTGCCGCTGCTGTGGATGTTCGGCATGTCCATCCGCCCGAACGAGGACATCCTGGGCAGCTTCTCGCTGATCCCGCAGCGGGTGACCTTCGACAACTACGTCACGTTCTTCACCGACCCGTCGTGGTATTCGAGCTACCTCAACTCGATCGTCTACACCTCGATGAACGCGGTCATGTCGCTCGTCGTGGCGCTGCCGGCGGCGTACGCGTTCTCGCGCTTCCGCTTCGCCGGGGACAAGCACCTGTTCTTCTGGCTGCTGACGAACCGGATGGCGCCGCCGGCGGTGTTCCTGCTGCCGTTCTTCCAGATCTACCAGGCGGTCGGGCTGTTCGACACGCATCTGGGCGTGGCGATCGCGCACATGCTGTTCAACGTGCCGCTGGCGGTCTGGATCCTGGAAGGCTTCATGTCGGGGATCCCCCGGGAGATTGACGAGACCGCGGCGATCGACGGCTATTCGCTGCCGCGCTTCTTCGTCCGGATCTTCCTGCCGATGATCCGGTCCGCGCTCGGCGTCACCGCGTTCTTCTGCTTCATGTTCAGCTGGGTCGAGCTGCTGATCGCCAGGACGATCACGTCGGTGGACGCCAAGCCCATCGCGGCCACCATGACGCGCACGGTGAGCGCGGCGGGCGTGGACTGGGGGCTGCTGGCCGCGGCCGGCGTGCTGACCATCGTCCCGGGGGCCGTCGTCATCTGGTTCGTGCGCAACTACATCGCCAAGGGGTTCGCCCTGGGGAGGGTCTGACCGTGCAGTGGATGGTGTGGACCGCCCCCACGGCCCTGGTGTTCGCCGGGCTGGCGCTGCTCCTGTGCGTGATGGCCGTCTGGGGACGGCTCTCGCCGCCCGTGGCCAGGCGCGGGTTCCTGCGGATCGAGACCGACCGGGGCGACCGGCTGTACATCGGCCTGATCAGCGCGGCCGTCGTGCTGGCCCTGTGGATTGCAGTCACCGACCTGTCCATGTGGGCGGCGCTCGGCGTCGCGCTGCTGGTCATGGTCGTGATCGGGATATGGGGCTGAGAGGAAGAGGAGCCAGGCGATGAGGCATGCGGTGGGTGTCGCGGCGGCGGTCGCGGCGGCGCTGGCGCTGGTGGCGGCCGGTTGCACGGGCGGGGAGGAGAAGCCGAAGAGCGACTTCAAGGAGGCCGACGGCAGGGCCGCGGCGCAGCGGTGGGTGTCGGCGGAGTTCACGCCGAGCACCCTGTCCAAGGACCGGCAACTGGCAGAGATGGACTGGTTCATCAAGGCGGCGGCGCCGTACCGGGGCATGCAGATCAACGTGGTGTCCGAGACGATCACCACGCACGAGTACGAGTCCCAGAAGCTGGCCAGGGCGTTCACCGAGATCACCGGGATCAGGGTCAAGCACGACCTGATCCAGGAGGGCGACGTCATCGAGAAGCTCCAGACGCAGATCCAGGGCGACCAGAACATCTACGACGCCTACGTCAACGACTCCGACCTCATCGGCACCCACTCGCGCGGCACGTACGTGTTCCCGCTGTCGGACTACATGGCCGGAGAGGGCAGGAACGTCACCTCCCCCACCCTCGACCTGGACGACTTCATCGGCATCAGCTTCACCACCGGCCCCGACAAGAAGATCTACCAGCTCCCCGACCAGCAGTTCGCGAACCTCTACTGGTTCCGCTACGACTGGTTCACCGACCCGGCGATCAAGAAGCAGTTCAAGGACGCCTACGGCTACGACCTGGGCGTGCCGGTCAACTGGGCGGCCTACGAGGACATCGCCGACTTCTTCAGCAACAAGGTCAACGGCAACGGCACCGTCGAGGGCCGGAAGGTCTACGGCCACATGGACTACGGCCGCAAGGACCCCTCGCTGGGCTGGCGCTTCACCGACGCCTGGTTGTCCATGGCGGGCAACGGCGACCCCGGCATCCCCAACGGCCTGCCGGTGGACGACTGGGGCATCCGGGTGGAGAACTGCCGTCCGGTGGGCTCGTCGGTGACCCGCGGCGGCGACACCAACGGCCCGGCCTCGGTGTACGCGCTCACCAAGTACGTGGACTGGCTGAAGAAGTACGCGCCCCGCGAGGCCGCCGGCATGAACTTCAGCGAGGCGGGCCCGGTCCCGGCGCAGGGCAACATCGCCCAGCAGATCTTCTGGTACACCACGTTCACGGCCGACATGACCAAGAAGGGCCTGCCGGTCGTCAACGACGACGGCACCCCCAAGTGGCGCATCGCGCCCAGCCCGCACGGCGTCTACTGGAAGGACGGCAACAAGCTCGGCTACCAGGACGCGGGCTCGTGGACGCTGCTCAACAACACCCCGAAGGACCGCAGGGCCGCCGCCTGGCTCTACGCCCAGTTCGTCACGTCCAAGACGGTGTCGCTGAAGAAGTCGATCACCGGGCTGACGTTCATCCGCGACTCCGACATCAAGAGCGACTACTTCAAGGACAACGCCGCCAAGTACGGCGGCCTGATCGAGTTCTACAACTCCCCCGCCCGCAAGCAGTGGACCCCGACCGGCACGAACGTCCCCGACTATCCCAAGCTGGCCCAGCTCTGGTGGCAGAACGTGGCCACCGCCGTCACCGGCGAGACCACCCCGCAGCAGTCGATGGACAACCTGGCCAGGCAGCAGGACGAGATCCTGGCCCGGCTGGAACGCCTGTCGCGCGAACGCCAGGGCTACGGCGGCCAGTGCGCGCCCAAGCTGAACCCCGAGCGTCCGGCGCAGTACTGGTTCGACCAGCCGGGCGCGCCCGCGCCGAAGCTGGCCGACGAGCGCGGCGAGCCGGCCACGCTCGACTACGACAAGCTCATCGCCCGCTGGAAGGCGGGCGGCTGACCAGCTCCCGCGCCAGCCAGTCGAAGGCGCGCTCCTGCATGGGCACGTCGAAGCAGTGCGGGGACGGCGCGAACACGGCCTCGTAGCGGCCGGGGGCGTCGCGGTAGCGCTCGCCGATGCGGGCGTGCGCGCGGCGCATCCCGGCCCGCGGGAACAGGTCGTCGCGCAGGGCGTACTGGACCATGAGGGGGGCGGGGGCGCGGGCGGCCACCAGGTCGGGCCAGTCGCCCAGCCGTGACAGGCCCGGCGGGTAGAACATCCAGGTGTGCCGCTCGACGTGGCCGCCGGCCAGCAGGTCCGGGTAGGTCGAGGTCATCGCGGCGACCACGACCGCGCGCACCTCCGGGTCGAAGGCGCCGAGCAGCGCGGCCCGCAGCCCGCCGCCCGACACGCCGGCGCAGCCGACCTCGCCGACGTCCGGCCTGGAGCGCAGGTACGCCGCGGCGGCCAGGTCCTCGCCCGCCACCACCCCGGCGAAGGAGGTGCCGAGCAGGGCGCAGTGCTTGGCCACGACGTGCTCGTGCCGGGCCGCCGCGCGGTCGTACCGGTCAGGGAGGCCGCCCTCGCCCTCCGGGACGTCGAGCGCGAAGCGGCGGCTGCCCCAGGTGAGCACGTCGTGGGCGAGCACGGCGAACCCGCGGCGGGCCAGCTCGCCGGCGAACGCGCGGCCGCCGTAGACGTCCCGCCGCAGCCGCCGCACCTCGGGCGACGGCCCTTCCGGACCGTCGGCGATCTTCTCCTTGCCCGCCCACTTCATGCCCGCGTGGCAGTGCAGCGCCACCACCCCGGGCAGCGGGCCGCCCCGGTCGCGCGGTCTCAGCAGGTACGCCCTGGTCCGCGGCCCGAACCCGACCGTCCACGACAGTTCCTCGCCGTGCAGGTCGCCGTCGGTCCACGTGCGCTCGACCCGCACGTCCGCGGCGGTCAGGTCGGGCACCCCGATCGCCTGCCGGGCCGCCGCCCGCAGCCGCGGCCCCGGCAGGGACGGGAACAGCTCCCACTGCCCGCCGACGACCTCGGCCAGCTCCCCGAACACCGCCGGGGCGGACCCGTCAGGCAAGTCGGGTGCCGGCGTCGGCCAGGTGCACGGGGGCGCCCGAGGCGGCCGACAGGTTGGCCGCGACGCCGGTCAGGACGCTGCGGATGCCGTCCAGGTAGCCCGCCTGCCGGGCCAGCGGGTCGCCGGAAGGGCCGCGGAACACGTCGTCCAGCAGCAGCCGGTCGCCGCCGCCGTGGCCGCCCGCGCCCGCCTCGATCGGCACCTCGCGCGGCTCGGCCCAGTGGGGGCGCAGGGTGAGCCGCTCCCATGCCCCGGCGGCGTGCTCCTTGGACGCGGCGCTCGGGTCGATCGCCGCGTGCGGCGGCGTCCAGGCCCGCTCGACCACCTCCAGCTCCAGCCGTCCCGCCGTGCCGTTGAAGGCCACCCGGTAGCCCTCGAAGGGCGCGTGGGCGTTCAGCGAGTACGTCAGCAGCGCCCCGCTGTCGTACCGGACCAGCACCGCCATGTTGTCGTCGATGGTCACGCCGTCGCCGAAGACGTCCTGGTCGCGGACGTAGCCGTCCTCGTGCTCGGCGTCCAGGTAGAGGCGCTTGAGCCGGGGATCGGCGGCGATGTCCAGGATGAACGGGTCGCTGCCGAGGCCGGGCGCGCCCTGGCCGCGTTCGGGACGGTCGGCCAGCCCCCGCGACCGCGCGTTGGCCGAGCCGTAGAACCGCAGCGAGGTCTGCGCGAAGACGGTCTCCGGCGCCGCCCCGAGCCACCAGTTGACCAGGTCGAAGTGGTGGGTGGACTTGTGCACGAGCAGGCCGCCGGAGCTGGCCCGGTCGCGGTGCCAGCGGCGGAAGTAGTCCGCGCCGTGGATGGTGTCGAGCGTCCACTCGAAGTGCGCGGACGTCACCTCGCCGATCGCGCCGTCCATGAGCAGGCGGCGCACGGCCGAGTTGCGCGGCGAGTACCGGTAGTTGAAGGTGACGATCAGCCTTCCGGTGCTGCGCCGCGCCGACTCGGCGATGGCCGCGCAGCTCCCGGCGTCCACGGTGAGCGGTTTCTCCACGATGACGTCGCGGCCCGCGTCCAGGGCCGCGCACACGTAGCGGGCGTGCGCGGCGTCCACGGTCGCGACCACGACCGCGTCGGCGAGTTCGAGCACTTTGCCGAACTCGGCGGGGGCGAAGCACGGCACCTCGTGGCCGATCCGCTCGGCGTAGTAGTCCATGCGGGTCCGGTTGGTGTCGCACAGGGCGACGACGGCGCCGGTGTCGCGCCACTCGCCGAGCAGCGCGTCGACGTACAGCTGCGCGCGGTGCCCGAGCCCGACGAACGCGTACCTCATGGTCGTCCTCTCAGCCGCCGAGGGCGGCGTTGGCCTCGGTCAGGAACTTCTGGGCGGCGACGTCGGGGGCCATCCGGCCGAAGAGGACCTCCTCGGTGTACCGCTTGAGCATGTCCTCCAGGGCGCTGGCGCCCTTCGGCGGCGCGGCGGGCGGGTCGGCCAGCTCGCCCTTGATGGACTCGACGAACTGCAGCGTCTTCTGGTCCGCGGGCGGCAGCTTGTCCTTGACGGCGGCCAGCACCTTCGAGCTGGCGGGCAGGCCGCGGTCGCTGAGGATGATCCCGCCGACCTCGGCGTCGTTGATCATGAAGTCGATGAACTTGGCGGCCTCGGCGGCGTGCTCGCTCTTGGCGGAGGCGGTGTAGAACATCGCCGGCTGGAGGAACATGCCGCCGGTGGTGGCGCCCTCCGCCTTGGGCAGGCGCAGCAGGCTCATCTCCTTGCCCGACGCCTTGGCGACCGCGCCGAGCTGGTTGCTCCACCACATGCCGGACGCGCCGGTGTTGGTGGCCAGCAGCGACTGGTCCACGCTGGTCGCGCCGACCTCGGCGGTCTTGGCGGCGTCCGGGCTGCCCTTGGCCTTGATCGTGTCCAGCATGACCTGCCACCAGGCCACGATCGTCCCGGGCGTGACGGCGATCTTGTTGCCCTGGTAGAAGGGCTCGCCGCGCTGGGCGGCGAAGATCTGCAGGAAGGCGGGGTTCCAGTTCAGCTGGGTGCCGTAGACCGTGCCGCCGCCCTTGGCGGTGATCTTCGAGCTGAGGTCGACGTAGTCCTTCCACGTCCACTTCGTGTCGTCGGGCACCTTCTGCCCGGCCGACTGCACCAGGGCCGGGTTGAGCACCACCGAGAAGACGTTCGCGCCGGTGGGGACGGCGAACTGCTTGCCGTCGATGCCGCCGGTGCCGAGCAGCTTGGGGTCGATGTCGGCGGTCTGCACCTTGCCGGTCAGGTCGGCCAGCGTGCCGCGGTCGGCGTACTCGCGCAGGCCGCGGATCTCCAGGGTGATGACGTCCGGGGCGTCGCTCGCGGCGACCTTCGTGGACAGCGTCTCGTAGTAGCTGGCGAAGTCGGAGAACTCGCCCTCGACGTCGATGCCCGGGTTCTTGGCCTCGAACTTCTTGATGGCCTCCTCGGTCATCTTCTGTCGCGCGTCGCTGCCCCAGTAGGAGAAGCGCAGCCTGACCTTCCCGCCGGCGCCGTCGTCGCCGCCGCTGCCGCAGGCCGCGGTGACCGCCAGCACGGCGGTGGCGAGCAGGGCCGCCGACCACGTCTTCTTGCCAGAGCTCACGGCTCTACCTCCTGTGGGATTCGTCTGTGTCGGGGGGTGGGGGAACTACTTCAGTCCCGTGGTGGCCACACCACGGATCAGGTACTTCTGGCCGGCCAGGAAGAAGCCGAAGATGGGCCCGAGCGCGACGATCGACATGGCGAACATCGGGCCCCACGACGAGTCGCTGCTGGCGTCGAGGAAGGTGCGCAGTGCCACCGGAGCGGTGAAGTTGTCCGGGTTGTTGAGGTAGAGGAGCTGGCTGAGGAAGTCGTTCCACGTCCAGATGAAGGTGAAGATCGCCGTCGTGGCCAGCGCCGGGGTGCAGAGCGGGATGATCACCCTGATGAACGTGCGCCAGTAGCCGGCGCCGTCGATCTCGGCGGCCTCGTCCAGCTCCCTGGGGAGCGAGCGGATGAACTGCACCATCAGGAACACGAAGAACGCGTCCGTGGCCAGCACCTTGGGCATGACCAGCGGCCAGATCGTGTTGATCAGCCCGAGCTTGGAGAACATGACGTACTGCGGCACGATCAGCACGTGGTGCGGCAGCATGATCGTGCCCAGCATGAGGGTGAACCACAGCTTCTTGAGCGGGAAGTTCAGCCGGGCGAAGGCGTAGGCGGCCAGCGAGCAGGCCACCAGGTTCGCCACCACCGACAGCACGGTGATGACCGCGGAGTTCCACAGGTAGTAGCCGAAGGGGTGCTTCAGCGCGGTCCAGCCCTCGGTGTAGTTCTCCAGCGTGACCTCGCTCGGCCACAGGCCGGGCTGCCGGAAGATCAGCTCCTCGGGCTTGAGCGAGCTGGAGATCATCCACAGCAGTGGATAGAGCATGACCAGGCCGAACCCGATCAGCAGCACGTGCTTGACCACCCGGCCGCCCCTGAGCGGGCGGAACAGGACGGGCAGCGGCCTACTTGGTGTCGCCATAGAAGACCCAATACTTGGACGCGAGGAAGTTCACCCCGGTGAGACCGGCGATGACGAGCAGCAGGACCCACGCCATGGCGGCCGCGTAGCCCATGTCGAAGCTCTTGAAGCCCTTGAGGTAGAGGTAGAGCGTGTTGAACATCGTGGAGTCGGCCGGCCCGCCCGAGCCGCCGCTGACGATGAACGACTGCGTGAACGACTGGAACGACTTGATGATCTCCAGCACCAGGTTGAAGAAGATGATCGGCGTCAGCAGCGGCAGCGTGATCGAGCGGAACTGGCGGAACACGCCGGCGCCGTCCACCGCGGCGGCCTCGTAGTAGCTGGCGGGGATCTGCCGCAGCCCGGCGAGGAAGATGATCATCGGGGCGCCGAACGTCCAGACGTGCAGGATGATCAGCGTGCCGAGGGCGGTGTCGGGGTCGCTGACCCAGCCGGGCCCCTCGATCCCGAAGACCGCCAGCACGGCGTTGACCAGGCCCTCGGCCCCGAAGACCTTCCGCCACAGGATCGCGATCGCCACGCTGCCGCCCAGCAGCGAGGGCAGGTAGAAGATCGACCGGTAGAGCGACAGGCCGCGCAGCCCGCGGTCGAGCACCAGGGCCAGCGCGAGCGCGAAGGCCAGTTGCAGCGGCACGGAGACGACCACGTAGATCGTCGTCACCTTCAGCGAGTTCAGGTAACGGGGATCCTCGGTGAACATCTTGACGTAGTTGTCGAACCCGACCCACGTGGCCTCCTCCAGGAGGTTGTAGTCGGTGAACGACAGGTAGAGCGAGGCGACGATGGGACCGATCGTGATGACGAGCAGACCGGCGAACCAGGGCGCCAGGAACAGGTAGGCGGCCCGCGCCTCGCGGCGGGAACGTCTGGACGCGCGAGGCTCTCCCCGCTCGGGCGGGGTCGCGGCGTCCGGGAGTCGCACCGCCACCGAGTCAGCCATGACGGAACTCATTCGTCATCACGGACCTTCCGGCGAGATGTGAATGGATAGCGCTTTCCTATAGCTGCGGGGAAAGTTCCGTCAACCCTTTGCAGGCGTTACATCGCCGTTATCGATATATCGACACCGTGTTTTCCCTGGTGACAAGCGCTTACCACGTAGAGGTAGGACGAATATTGCTGCCATTTAGTACAACCGTTTGCAGGTCATCGAGGCGGTGCCGTCGACTCCCGCACGACCAGCCGGGTCTCCAGCGAGGTCGTGGCGCTCACCTCCTGGATCAGCAGGTCGACCGCCAGCCGCCCGGCCGCCGCGGTGGGCATGGCGACCGTGGTGAGCTTGGGACGGTTGAGCCGCCCCGGCACGATGTCGTCGATGCCCACCACGCTGACGTCCGCCGGCACGCTCAGCCCGAGCTCGCCCAGCCCCTCGACCAAGCCGATCGCCATGAGGTCGTTGTAGGCCAGCACCCCGGTCACCCCGGCCTCGCGCACCGCGGACGCGGCGGCCAGGCCGCCCTGCTCGGTCGGCGCGTTCGGCCCGAGGACGACCAGCTCGACGCCCGGCACCCGCTCGGCGGCCGTCCGGATCTCGCCGCTCGTCCAGGAGCCCGGCGGGCCGGACAGCAGCGCCACGCGGCGGTGCCCGAGCCCGGCCAGGTGCTCGACCGCCAGCCGCGCGCCGTGCCCGACGTCCATCAGCACCGTGGCGGCGCCGCGCAGCCGCCGGTTGACCACCACGAGCGGCACCCGCTCGGCCAGCCGCTCCAGCACCTTGTTCGACGAGCGCGGGCTGCACAGCACCACGCCGTCCACCTGCTTGGAGAACGCCTGGATCAGCTCCTCCTCGGCGGCCGGCTCCTCGTCGGTGTCGGCCACGAACAGGTGGTAGTCGCGCTGCCGGGCCGCGGCGTGCGCGGCCTTGATCAGCGGCGGGAAGAACGGGTTGGCGATGTCGGCCACGATCAGGCCCAGGTTGTGGGTGCGCCCGGTCGTGAGCGCCCTGGCCGCCCTGTTGGGCCGGTACCCCAGCTCCTCGGCCACCGTCAGCACTCTGGTGCGGGTGGCGGCGTTCACCATGTGTGGTGCGGAGAACGTCCGCGACACGGTCGATACGTGCACACCGGAAGCGCGGGCCACATCACGAATCGTCACTGTCACAACCACCCACCCTAACGCAACCGCTTGCAGGCACCTGAGCAACGGTGAAAGCGCTTGCCGCTCGGGTCGACATCTGAACGTCACGCATATCCGCAGCTAGACGCCCTGATCGAAAATCGGCTCTTGACGCCTCGCCCTGCCTGGCCCATAGGTTTGGTGCAACTGTTTGCAGTCCTGAAGGAGTCCCCCACGGTGAGCAGAGTGCTCGTCACCGGCAGCGCCGGACGCCTCGGCCGCAGCGTCGTCACCACGCTCGCCGCCGCCGGGCACGAGGTGATCGGCGTGGACCAGGCCCCCGGCACGCCGGTCGAGGCCGCCGCGACCTCACCGGCCGACCTCACCGACACCGGCCAGGCGTACGAGGTCGTCGCCCGGTTCCGGCCGGAGTCGGTGATCCATCTGGCGGCCATCGCGACGCCGTTCAGCCGGCCGGAGTCAGTGATCTTCCAGGTGAACACCCGGCTCGCGTTCAACGTCTGCGCGGCCTCGGTGGAGCTGGGCGTGTCCGGCGTCGTGGTGGCCAGCAGCCCCACGGTGATCGGGTACGGCGCGCCGGGCGGCTGGCGGCCGTCGTACCTGCCGATCGACGAGGAGCACCCGGCGCTGCCCTGGAACGCCTACAACCTGTCCAAACTGGTGGCCGAGCAGACCATGCGCACGTTCGCGCGGGCGGGCCGGACGAGGATGGCGGCCGTCCGGCCGTGCTTCGTCATCCCGCCCGAGGAGTGGGCGGGCGCGCCCACGCAGTCGGGGCACACCGTCAGGGAGCGGCTCGACCAGCCGGAGATCGGCGGCGTCTCGCTGTTCAACTACATCGACGCGCGCGACGCCGGCGAGCTGTTCGCCGTGCTGGTCGCGGCGTTGCCCGAGCTGCCGGCCGGCGAGGTCTTCTTCGCCGGCGCGGCCGACGCCCTGGCCAGGAAGCCGCTGGCCGACCTGCTCCCGCAGGCCGTGCCGGGCACCGAGGAGCTGGCGGCGGCCCTCACCGGCACCGCTCCCGCCTTCTCCACGGACAAGGCCCGCCGCCTGCTCGGCTGGGAGCCCAAGCGAAGCTGGCGAACCGAACTCAAGGAATCCGAATGAATCTCAGCGGTGTGCTGTTCTTCCCCGTCACCCCCTTCGACGCCGGCGGCGCGCTCGCCGAGCAGGTGCTGGCCGAGCACATCCGGCGCGGCATGGCGCACGGCCCCGGCGGCGTGTTCGTGGCCTGCGGCACCGGCGAGTTCTCCGCGCTGTCGGAGGCGGAGCACGCGCGGGCCGTCCGGGTCGCGGCCGAGGTGGTGGGCGGGCGGGTGCCGGTGTTCGCCGGGGCGGGCGGCCCGATCGGCGCGGCGCTGAACCAGGCGCGGGCGGCCCGCGCGGCCGGCGCCGACGGCCTGCTGCTCATGCCTCCCTACCTGACGCAGGGGCCGGCGCGCGGCTTCGCCGCGTACGTGGCCGCCGTCGCCGCCGAGCTGCCGGTGATCGTCTACCAGCGCGGCCCGGTCGTGCTCGCCCCGGACGCCGCGGTGGAGCTGGCCGGCGTCCCCGGCGTGATCGGGCTCAAGGACGGGCTCGGCGACATCGACCGCATGCAGCGGACCGTCCTCGCGGTCCGCGAGCAGCACCCGGACTTCCTGTTCTTCAACGGCCTGCCGACCGCCGAGCTGACCATGCCCGCCTACCGCGGCATCGGCGTCGACCTGTACTCCAGCGCGGTCTTCGCCTTCGCCCCCGAGATCGCCGTGGCGTACCTGAACGGCGACGAGCGGCTGCTGACCGAGTTCTACGCGCCGCTGGTCCGGCTGCGCGACCAGGTGCCCGGCTACCCGGTGGCCCTGGTCAAGGCCGGCGTACGGCTGCGCGGCCTCGACGTCGGCCCGGTGCGCCCGCCGCTGGTCGACGTGGCCGAGGACCACCTGGCCGAGCTCGACGCTCTGATCAGGTCCGGGCTCGCCCTGGCGGCCTCGTGATCACCGGCCTGCGGACCGAGCTGCGCACGGTCCCCCTGCCCCGCCCGTGGGGCCCGGACGTGCCCGCCAACCACGTGATCGTCTGCCACGTGACGCTGGCGGACGGCCGCACCGGCACCGGGTTCTCCTGGACGCCGCAGATCGGCGCGCACGCCGTCCATGCCCTGCTGGAGCACGACCTGCGCGCGGCGTTGATCGGCCTGCCCGCCCGTCCCGAGCTGGTGTGGGACCGGTTGTGGCGGCACCTGCGCGAGGCCGGCCCCGGCGGGATCACCACGGTCGCGCTGGCCGGCATCGACCTGGCGCTGTGGGACCTGCGCTGCGGCACGGCCGGGCTGGCCGACGTGCTGGGCCGGCGCCGGGACCGGGTCCCGGCCTACGGCAGCGGCGTCAACCTGCACTACTCCCTGGAGGAGCTGACCGAACAGGCGCGGCGCTGGGTGGCCGCCGGGTACCGCGGCGTCAAGATCAAGGTCGGCCGTCCCGACCTGGCCGAGGACGTGGCCCGGGTGGCCGCCGTCCGGGAGGTGATCGGGCCCGACCGGCTGCTGATGATCGACGCGAACCAGCGGTGGGACCTCCACCGGGCCCGGCGCGCCCTGTCCGCGCTGCGCGAGTTCGACCTCCACTGGATCGAGGAGCCGCTGCCCGCCGACGACGTGGCCGCGCACGTCGAGCTGCGCCGCTCGACCGACGTGCCGGTCGCGGTGGGCGAGAACGTCTACACCGTCTACGGCTTCCGCGACCTGCTCACCGCGGGGGCCTGCGACGTCGTCCAGCCGAACGTGGTGCGCGTCGGCGGCGTCACGCCGTTCCTGCGGATCGCCGAGCTGGCCAGGGCGTTCGACGTGCCGGTCCATCCGCACCTGCTGGGCGAGGTGTCCGGGCAGCTCGCCCTGGCGCTGCCGCTGCCGCCGCTGGCCGAGGACGTCGAGGACGCCTCGTTCGCCCGGCTGGGGCTGCTGGCCGAGCCGTACCCGGTGCGGGTCGAGGACGGCGTGCTGCGCGTGGGCGGCCACGCGGGACTGGGGTTGCGATGGGCGTGAGGACGGACCCGGTGAAGGTCGTCCTGGCCGGGGCGACCGGGCACGGGCGGCACCACCTGGACAACCTGCGCAGGCTCGCGGCCACCGGGCTGGTCGAGCCCGCCGGGATCTGCGACGTGCGGCCGGTGGAGCTCGACGTGGAGCTGGGCGTGGAGCTCGGCGGCCCCCTGCCGCAGTCGGCGGACCTGGGCGAGCTCGTCGCCGCCACCGGCGCGGAGATCACGATCGTCTGCACGCCGATCCACACGCACGCCGACCTCGCGGTCACGGCGTTGCGCGCCGGATCGCACGTGCTGCTGGAGAAGCCGCCCGCGGCCGGCCCCGAGGCGCACGCGCGGATCGCCGCGGCGGTGGCCGAGACCGGGCTGGCCTGCCAGGTCGGCTTCCAGAGCCTCGGCTCGCGGGCGGTGCCCGCGCTGCGGGAGCTGATGGCGAGCGGCGCGCTCGGCCGTATCCGCGGCATCGGCGGCGCGGGCGCGTGGGAGCGGCCCTCGTCGTACTTCACCCGCTCGGCCTGGGCCGGACGGCGCAGGCTGAACGGCGCGGACGTGGTGGACGGCGCGCTCACCAACCCCTTCGCGCACGCCGTCGCGACCGCGCTGGCCCTGGTGGACGGCCCGGTCGAGGCGGTCGAGACCGAGCTGTACCACGCCCATCCGATCGAGGCCGACGACACCTCCTGCCTGCGGGTCCGGATCGCGGGCGGGCCGGTCATCACGATCGCGGTGTCGTTGTGCGCGACCGGCCGCAGCGAGCCGTACCTGGTGGTGCACGGGGAGGCGGGGCGGGCGACGCTCACGTACACGCTGGACGAGCTGCGGGTCGAGCGGGCCGACGGCTCGGTGGAGACCACCGTGCACGAGCGCGACGGGCTGCTGGAGAACCTGGTCGCGCACATCCGCACGGGGGCCGAGCTGCTCGTCCCGCTCTCCCGCACCGAGACGTTCACCCAGGTCCTGGACGCGGTGCGGCTGGCCCCCGAGCCGCTGCCCATCGCCGAACGGCACCAGGTCGTGGAGCGCGACGGCGACGGCGCGGTCACTCACCGGTTCCTGCCCGGCATCGCCGAGCTGACCGCGCGCAGCGCCGCGGAGCTGGCGCTCTACTCCGAACTCGGCGCGCCCTGGACAGAGGTCGAGCTGCGGGTGGCGGGCACGCCGGTCGCGGCCTACGAGTGGCGGCCCGACCTGCCCGCCGCCGACTCGCCGCGGCCGTACCTGCATCCGGTGCGCACGCTGGGCGGCGTCACCGTCACCGAGGTGCGCCCCGACGACCACGTGCACCACCTCGGCGCCGGCGTGGCGATCGCCGACCTGGGCGGCGCGAACTTCTGGGGCGGCCGCACCTACGTCAGAGGCCGGGGACCGGCCTGGCTGGACGACCACGGCAGGCAACGGCACGTCGCGTTCACCCGGCTGGCCGACGACGGCTTCACCGAGGAGCTGGAGTGGATCGGCCCCGGTGACCGGCTGATCGCCCGCGAGCGGCGCACGGTCACCGCCCGGCCGGTCGGCGGCGCGTGGGCCCTCGACCTCGCGTTCACGCTGACCAACCTCACCGGCTCGCCGCTGGAGGTCAACAGCTCGGCCACCAAGGGCCGGGCGGGCGCGGGCTACGGCGGGTTCTTCTGGCGCGCGCCCGGCGCCTCGACCGGCCGGACGGCCTTCCCCGGGGACGAGGAGGCCGTGCACGGCAGCCGGGGCCGCTGGGTGGCCATGGCCGGGACCGGCCCGGACGGGCGGGACTGGACGCTGGTGTTCGTGCAGGCCGGCGACGACCCCTGGTTCGTGCGGGTGGCGGAGTATCCCGGGGTCGGTCAGGCGCTCGCGTGGGACCGTCCGCTCGTCGTAACGGACATGCTGACCAGGCGGGTCGTCACGGTCGTGGCCGACGGGCGGCTCGACGGGCCGTCGGTCTCGGCGCTGGCCGCCGCCGCGGAGGCGACGATCGCGGAGGCGACGATCGGGGAGCGCGCGTGACACCCGCTCTTCGGTGAGCCCTCATTCCCGGTTTCCCGGCGGTTCGGCGGGCCGCGGCTAGGGTGCGGAGTCTGTGAACGCACCCGTCATCGCCCGGCCCGCCACCGCCAGGGACCCGTTCTTCGACAACGCGAAGTACCTGGCCATCGTGCTGGTCGTGTGCGGTCACCTGATCGAGGACCAGCGCGACGCGCCGCTCGCCCACGCCCTGTACTTCTACGTGTACGTCTTCCACATGCCGCTGTTCATCGTGCTAAGTGGCTATTTGTCCCGAAATTTCACTTTTTCGGGGGGCAAGGCGCGCAAACTCCTTTCCACCCTCGCCGTCCCCTACCTGATCTTCGAGCTGGCCTACTCGCTCCCCCGCCCGATCCTGTACGGCACGTTCGAGCTGAGCCTGCTCGACCCGTACTACCTCACCTGGTTCCTGCTCTCGCTGTTCCTGTGGCGGCTGTCCACGCCGGTGTGGCAGCAGCTCAAGTGGCCGCTCGCGGTCGCGGTCGCGCTGTCCCTGCTGACCGGGCTCGACCGGTTGCCCGGCGAGCTGGCCATGAACCGCACGTTCGCGCTGCTGCCGTTCTACGTGCTCGGCCTGATGGCGCGGCCCGAGCACTTCGCCCTGCTGCGGCGGCCCTTCGTGCGGCTGGCCGGGTTCTGCGTGCTGGGGCTGGGGCTTTCGGTCGCGCTGCTCGTGCACGAGCGGGTGCCGACCGAGTGGATCAGGTGGCGGCACTCCAACGCGGCCATCGGCGTGGACGACCTCACCGGCACCGCGATCAGGCTGGGACTGCTGACGGCGGGGGCGGTGCTGGTGGCGGCGTTCCTGGCGGTCACCCCGGCCCGGCGCACCTGGTTCAGCGGGCTGGGCTCGGCCACCATGTACGCGTACCTGCTGCACGGGTTCGTGGTGAAGGGCGCCGAGCGGCTCGGCCTCGGGCTGCCGCTGTCACTCCTGCTGGGCGTCCTGACCGCCACCCTGCTGTGCACGCCCTGGGTGCGCCGGCTCTTCCGCTGGGCCGTCGAGCCCCGCATGACCTGGGCCTTCACCCCGCTCCGCCGCCCCGCCTGAGTCGTGCCTGAGCAGCCGCAGCGCGCCCCTGGACAGTGCGACCAGGATGTCGGCGCACTCGTCCAGGTCGGGGTAGCGGCCTTCGAGGTGGCCGATGGCCAGGGCGTTCGTGGCCGCGTTGACGCCCTCGGCGATCATCTCCAGGCGGCGCCGGTCCCGTTCGTCCCCCGCCGTGTAGCCGAGCGCGGCCAGGTCGGCCGCGTGGTGCTCGCGGTAGGCCGCGGCCGTACGGGCGGCGAAGTCGCGCAGCGAGGAGGACGGGTCGTGCCGCGCGCGCAGCTGGATGCGCAGCAGCTCGGGGTGGCGGCAGATCGCCTCCAGCGGGATGCGGAAGGTGTCGCGGTGGCGTTCGAGGTCGCCGGGCGCCTCGCGGGCCCTGCGCCGGGCCTCCCGCATCTCGCCGCGCAGCCGGTCGCCGCTCTCCTCGGCGAGCACCCGCAGCAGCTCCTGCATGTCCTTGAAGTGCACGTAGAAGCTCGACTGGGCGATGCCGGCGGCCTTGGCGACCTTGCCCGTGGTCAGGCCGGTCTCGCCCTCCTCGTCGAGGATGGTCAGGGCCGCCCCGAGCAGCCTGCGCCGGGTCAGGTCCTTCGCCTCGCTCCTGCTGAGCGGTGTGCTGGTCACGATCGCCTCACGGGACTTGTGCCTGATTTCACCGATAGTACTATCGGTGAAATCGCCGAAGGAGAGTCATGGCCATCGATTTCACTCTCGCCCCCGAGCACGAGGAGATCCGCAAGCGGGTCAGGTCCTTCGTCCAGGAGACCGTGATCCCCGCGATGTCCGGCGTGGAGGAGGGCGACCGGGACGCCTACCTCCGCACGATCTTCGAGCTGCGCCGCCGGGCCAGGGCCGAGGGCCTGTGGCTGCCGCACATGCCGAAGGAGTGGGGCGGCATGGGCCTCGGCCACGTCGAGCTGGCCATGGTGCAGTCGGAGGCGGCCAAGACCCGCATCGGCCCGTGGGTGCTCAACTGCCAGGCCCCCGACGAGGGCAACATGCACACGCTGCTCCACTGGGCGGACGACGAGCAGAAGGAGAAGTACCTGCGGCCGCTGCTGGACGGCGTCCAGATGTCGTGCTTCGCGATGACCGAGCCCGAGGTCGCCGGGTCCGACCCGACCCTGATCCGCACCGAGGCGGTCAAGGACGGCGACGAGTGGGTGATCAACGGCCACAAGTGGTTCATCTCCAACGCCCGCCGGGCGAGCTTCGCCATCCTCATCGCGCGCACCGAGCAGGACGTGCCCGAGGGCTCGCGCGGCGCGAACACGGCCTTCCTGGTGGACCTGCCCAACCCGGGCTGGAAGGACGTGCGCGAGGTCGAGACGATGCACGGCTCGACCGGCCACAGCGAGATCGTGATCGAGGACCTGCGGGTGCCCGACAGCGCGATCCTCGGCGGCCGGGGCAACGGCCACCGGCTGGGCCAGTACCGGCTGGGCCCGGCGCGGCTCGCCCACTGCATGCGGTGGATCTCGCAGGCCGAGACGGCGCTGGACATGATGGTGGACCGGGCGCTCAACCGCTACAGCCACGGCTCGCTGCTGGCCGAGAAGCAGGGCGTGCAGTGGCTGATCGCCGACTCGGCCATGGAGCTCTACCAGTGCAAGCTCATGGTCCTGCACGCCGCCTCCAAGATCGACCGGGGCGAGGACTTCCGTACGGAGGTGTCGATGGCCAAGCATTTCGTGGCCAACAGCCTCAACCGCATCGTCGACCGGGCGATCCAGGTGCACGGCGCGCTCGGCTACTCCACCGACACGCCGCTGGCGAGCATGTTCCAGCACGCCCGCTGGGCCCGCTTCGCCGACGGCGCCGACGAGATCCACCAGATGCGCATCGCCGAGCGCACGATCGCGGCCTACCAGGCGACCGGTTCGACGAGCGCGGCGACCGGCGGCCTGCCGCTATAGCGCAAGATATCCCCGCATGACGGGCTGCCAGCGGTTGGCCGGGACGCCCCGGAGCGCGGCCACCGCCAGGCAGTACTTGCTCACGCTGACCGGCCGCACCCCCAGCCCGCGCAGCACCCGGTCCACCAGCGCCCGCCCGTCGGCCGACTTCGACTCCAGCAGCACCCGGTCGCGGCGGGCGGGCACCCGGCGGCCGCCGTCGTGGCAGAGCAGGCCGGTGTCGCAGGTCAGCCGGGCCTGCCCGGCCCGGTCGACGAGCGTGACCCGCCGGTAGTCGGTGGACAGCACGGGCCCGAGCGCGTCGGGCACGACGACGCTCAGCTCGCTGCTCAGCGTGTCGCCGACGAACTCCATGGCCTCGCGGGTCAGCTCGCCGGCCGGTGCGGCGTCGTACGGGATGCGGTGTTTGTCGGTGTTGCCGCGGGTGCCGTTCAGTTTCAGCTCCAGCCACCGCCCGCCCCCGTCCAGGTACGTACGGGTGCGCAGCTTGAAACGGCGCCGCCGGTCCTGCCGGTGCTGGCGGAAGGTCAGCAGGTCGGGCGTGTCGAAGTAGGTCGAGGTGTAGCGGAACTGGCGCAACGCCCCGATCCGCAGCACCGACAACCGGTCACCGAGCACGGCCACCAGCTCGGCCATGGCCGGGACGCTGACCACGTACTTGCGGTCCACCCGCCTCATCAGCTCCGGCACGTCGTCCAGCCCGACCGGCGGCAGCCCGGCCGCGACGCCCGCCATCAGCGCGCCCGCGTCCCTCATGGGGCCACCTCGGCGATCTGGAAGCGCACGTCCACGACGGTCACGTCGCGCACGTAGTCCACCTGGGTGACGACGCAGTGCAGGACGCGGCCCCGCAACCGGCTCTCCAGGTCGGCCCTGAGGAGCTCGGGGTCGGCGTGCACGACGTCCAGCGTCACCACCTGCTGCCTGGTGCGGCCCAGCAGGCGGGGATGGTCGGCGACGTGCACGACGGCCAGCAGCACGCCGTCCAGGAGCAGCGCGGTCAGCGGCAGCTGGGAGGCGATGCCGTTCACCAGCCCGAGGACGATGGCCACGAAGTAGTAGGCGATCTCCTGCTGGGTGATCTCGCTGGACCGCAGCCGGATGATCGACAACACCCCGAACAGCCCGAACCCGACCGCCAGGTCCACCCGCTGGACCAGCAGCAGGGAGACCACCGCGAAGATGCCCACGTTCAGCGCCACGTAGGCGAACAGCAGGTCGCGCCGGTGGTGCCGCCGGTAGTACAGGCCGTAGGCGAGGACGGTGATCGCCGCCAGGTCCATCGCCAGTCCGGCCGTCACGGTGTCTTGCCCCTCGTTCTCATGTCCACCAGCCTGCGGCCCGCCGGTGAGGGAGCCGTGAGGCGCCCATTAGGCGGCTCTCATCCGGTAGCCGGTGCCGCGCACGGTCTCGATCCGGTCGGGGCCGATCTTCCTGCGCAGGTAGCGGACGTAGACGTCCACGACGTTCGAGCCGGGGTCGAAGTCGAAGCCCCAGACGTGGCTGAGCAGCTGCTCACGGGTCAGCACCTGGTCGGGGTGCCGGCAGAAGATCTCCGCCAGCGCGAACTCCCTGGTGGACAGGTCCACCACGCGGTCGCCGACGTGCGCCCGCCGGGTCCGCAGGTCGAGCGCCAGGTCCCCGACCCGCAACACGGTCGGCTCGGGCGTGCGGTCGGCCCGCAGCCGCAACCTGACCCGGGCGAGCAGTTCCTCGAAGGCGAAGGGCTTGGCGATGTAGTCGTCGGCGCCCCCTTCGAGCCCGGCGACCGTGTCGGTCACGCCGCCCCGGGCGGTCAGGATGATCACCGGGATGGCCACCTTCGCCTCCCGCAGCCGCCGCAGCACGGTGAACCCGTCGCTGAGCGGCAGCCCGATGTCCAGCAGTAACAGGTCGAACCCGCCCGAACCGGCCAGGTCGTAGGCCGCGACGCCGTCCGTGACCACGGCCGTGACGAAGCCGTTCCCGCGCAGGCCCTTCTCCAGGAAGGCCGCGATCCTGCTCTCGTCCTCGGCGATCAGGATCCGGTTCATGTCCTGGCCAGCGGCAACGTCATCACGAAACAAGCGCCCCCCGCCGGGACGTCCGCCACTCTCACTCCGCCTCCGTGCGCCTCGGCGATCGACCTGACGATCGCCAGCCCCAGTCCTGCCCCGTCGTGCCCGCCCGTACGTCCCGCCCCCCTGACGAACCGGCGGAAGATGCGCTCCCGGTCGGCGGGCGCGACGCCCGGCCCGCTGTCGCGCACCCACAACTCGGCCCGCCCGTCCCGCACGGCCGACCCGACCGCGATGAGGTCGTCGTCCATGGTGTGGCGGACGGCGTTCACCACCAGCTGCATGAGCGCCTGCGTGAGCCGTTGCCGGTCGGCCGGGATCCGGGCCTCGGCCACCTGGTCGACCCGCCACCGCCGGTCGCCCAGCGGCCGGGCCTTGGCCACCACGCTCACCGTCAGGTCGGCCAGCTCGACCTCCTCGACCGCGAGAAAGCCGGGCTGCTCGGCCTTGGCCAGGGTGAGGAGGTCGTCCACGATCCGGTTCATCCGGTCCAGCTCGTCGGTGACCAGGGCGAGGGTCTCCGCCCGTTCGGCCGGGTCGTCCCCCATCAGCTCCAGATGCCCGCGGATGACCGTGATGGGGGTGCGCAGCTCGTGCCCCGCGTCGTCCACGAACGTGCGCTGGACGGCGAAGGAACGTTCCAAACGGTCGAGCATGTGGTTGAACGTGGCGGCCAGCGCGGCCACGTCGTCGTCGCCGGTCACCTTGAGCCTGCGGGTGAGGTCGGCCGAGTCGCTGATCTGCTCGGCCGTCTGGCTCACCAGCCGCACCGGGGCCAGCACCCGCCCCGCCACGAACCATCCCGCCGCCCCCGCCAGAGCCAGCGCGGCCAGCGCCGACAGCCCGAGCACGCCGACCGCGTCCACGATCTCGCCCCGGTGGCGGTCGTAGAAGACGGCGGCGACGAAATGGCCGGGGCGGGGGTCGGCCGCCACCCTGACCGGGATGACGGCGTACCTGACCGTGCCCTCGACGCTCTCGGTGTCGCCGTAGGCGGGCCTGGTGGCCGCGGCCAGCGCCTTGACCAGCTTCTCGTCGGTGTCGAGCCGGGCCGGGGGCGTGACGGCGGTGATGCGGTCGGCCCGGCCGCCCACCATGGTGAAGAAGGTCTCCCAGCGGTCGGGCGCGTTGATCGCCAGGTAGCCGGTGAGCAGTTCCCGCACGTCGGAGACCGGCCGGCCGTTACGGGGATCGTGGGCGGTGGCGGCGTACCTGCGCAGTTTCTCGGCCTCGTTGGTGAACTCCAGGTTCATCCGGTCGTCGAGGCGGGCGAGCAGGACGGTCCAGGTCGCGAAGATCGAGACCGTCAGGGCCAGGCCGACGACGGCGAGCATCCAGCCCACGATCCGGGCGCGGGCACTCACCCGCATCCGGCTCCCCGCTCAGTCGTCGTCATCGTCGTCGTCGCGGTCGTCATCGTCATCGTCGTCTTCGCGATCGTCATCGTCGGCGTCTCCGCCCGCCCAGGCGCGATGGTGGTCGTCATCGCCATCATCATCGCCGCCTCCGGGCTTCGGCGCGGGCGGCTTGACGGGTTCCGCCTCGGTTCCCGGCGACGTGAACGGCCGTGCGTCGCCGGCCGACGTCCCCGGCGAGGTCGAGACCGTGACGGACTCCCCCAGATCGGGCCCGTCGCCGGCAGCCCGTACCCAGCCGGCCGAGAGGAACCCCGCCGCCGTCAGCGCTACGAGAATGAGCATCACGCGTTTCATGAGGTAGAGCGTCTGCCGCGCCGAGGAGACCACCCTGAGGCCAGGATGAGGAACTTCTCATCCCTTCCCATCCGGCCCGTCGTCATTAGAATCATGTTCTGATACCGGCTGGTCGGTCAGGAGGTTCTCATGCGGGTGCGGGACAAGGTGATCGTCGTGACGGGCGCCGCCGGCGGCATCGGACGGGCGATGGCCCTGCGCTTCGCCGCCGAGGGAGCCGCCGGCATCGTCCTGGCCGACCTGGACGAAGCCGGCGCGAGGGCCGTGGCCGACGAGATCGGCGAGCGGGCGGTGGCCGTCCGCGCGGACGTCTCCGTCGAGTCCGACGTGGCCGCGCTGGCCGAGCCCACCCCGTTCGGCCCGGTGGACGTCTTCTGCTCCAACGCCGGCATCATCGGCGGCTCCGGCCTCGACGCCCCCCTCCGGGAATGGACCTCCCTGTACGCGGTCAACGTCCTGGCCCACGTGCACGCCGCCCGCGCCGTCATCCCCGGCATGATCGCCCGCGGCGGCGGCTACCTGCTGAACACCTGCTCGGCGGCCGGCCTGGTGAGCTGCCCCGGCGACGCGCCGTACGCCGTCACCAAGGCCGCGGCCATCGCCTTCGCCGAGTGGGTGGCCATCCACTACGCCGCGCAGGGCATCAAGGTCAGCGTGCTGTGCCCGCAGGGCGTGCGCACCGGGATGCTGGAACGCGGCGTCGAGGAGGACCATCTGACCGCGCGCGCCGTGGGGGCGTCGGGCGCGATCCTCGACCCCGCCGACGTGGCGACCGCCGTGATCGACGGCCTGGCCGCCGAACGTTTCCACATCCTGCCCCACCCCGAGGTGGCCGACTTCTACCGCCGCAAGGCCGAAGCCCCGGACAGATGGCTAGCCGGAATGTCCGCCTTCATCACCACCCTCCAATCCCCTCCGACCACCTGACCACGGCCGAACTCCTCCACCTCCCGCACCCCGCACCCCGCACCCCGCACCCCGCACCCGGCAAGCGCTCCCACCAGGGGCTCCCCCTCGCCGTCGCCCTTCGCGAAAGGCCCGCCCGACCATGGACCAGCACCTCGCCCGGACCGCCCGCCAAGCCTGGCGCCGCCTGGAACCCGTCCACGGGATGATCTACTTCGTCCCCGAGGCCACCACCCGGTACGCCGCCCTCGGCCTCACCGGTATGTCCGGATATTTCACCTCACGCTCCGCCCCCTTGGGCCCCGCCCCCGCCGACCTCGTCATCGCCACGTTCTACAACTTCAACCCCGACCTCGTACGCCGCTCCCTCCCCTGGGACAAGGTCACCCCCGCCCAGGTCCTGCAGGCCCGCCTCGAAGCCGCCGGAGAAGCCCTCCGCCGGGCCGCCGTGCACGAACTGCCCGACCTCGTCCCCGTACTGACCCTGGCCAGGCGCGCCGCCGAGGCCGCCTGCGACCACCCCCAGGGCCGCCCCCTGTTCGCCGCCCACGCCGCCCTCCCCTGGCCCGACGACCCCGTCCTCCAGCTCTGGCACGCCCAGACCCTCCTGCGCGAGTTCCGCGGCGACGGCCACGTGGCGACACTGCTGGCCGAGGGCATCACCGGCCTCGAAGCCCTCGTCCTGCACGCGGCCAGCGGCGAGGTCGCCAAGCCGTTCCTCACCATGAGCCGCGCCTGGCCCCCGGACCAGTGGGCCCACGCCGAGACCGCCCTCCGCACCCGCGGCCTCCTGACCCCCGACAACGACCTGACCCCCGAAGGCAAGTCCCTGCGCCACCACCTCGAAACCCGCACCGACACCCTGGCCATGCCCGCGTACGGCGCCCTGGGTGAGCCCGGCTGCGAACGCCTCGCCGAACTCGCCCGCCCCTTCGGCCGCCGAGTGGTGGACGCCGGCCTCCTCAAGCTCACCTGATCACCTGCGCCCCGGCCGGCGCCCGATCTACGCTGATCCTCCCGATCCAGGATCCAAGGTCCAGGCGCCAGGAATCAGGAGGCAGCGACCCGTGCCCGACACCCCCGTCCCCGGCCTGTACGACTCGCTGCTCACCCGCGGACTCCAGGAGCGCGCGGCCGCGTGGCGGGACGCGGATCACCTCGTCGAGATCTCCCCCGTCGACAAGGAGGAGGTCAGCCACCTGCTGGGCCGGTTCCTGGGCGAGACGGCCACCCGGGCGTTCGCCGCGCTCAAGGACCCCGACGACCAGGTGCGGCTGGCCAACCGGCTGCTCGGCCTGCTCGCGGACGCCGAGGTGGAGGTCGTCTCCGACGGGCCCGCCCGCCTGCTGTCCGTCGTCAGGAACGAGCCCGGCGCGACCGCCCCCGCCAGGCCGCTGACGTCGCTCTCCGAGGCCGCCCTGCTCACCAACGCCCGCGAGGACCCCAACCTGGCCCACGAGCTGGCCACCGAGCTGGCCAGCGCCGACCGGGTCGACCTGCTGTGCGCGTTCGTCAAGTGGTCGGGGCTGCGCATCCTCGAACGTGCGCTGGCCGAGCTGGGGCGGCGCGGCGTGCCGGTGCGGGTCATCACCACGACCTACATGGGCGCGACCGAACGCCGGGCGCTCGACCGGCTGGTCCGCGACTTCGGCGCCGAGGTCCGTGTCAGTTACGAGCAGAACTCGACCCGGCTGCACGCCAAGGCGTGGCTGCTGCGCCGCCGTACGGGCTTCGACACCGCGTACGTCGGCAGCTCGAACCTGTCCCGCGCGGCCCTGCTGGACGGGCTGGAATGGAACGTGCGCCTGTCGTCGGTCACGACGCCCCGGCTGCTGGACAAGTTCGAGGCGACCTTCGACTCCTACTGGAACCGTCCCGAGTTCGAGCCGTACGACCCGGAGACGGACGGCGGCCGGCTGGCCGAGGCGCTGTCCCGGTCGCGGAGCGGTGAACGGATCTTCGACATCCCGGCCCTGGTCCCGCATCCCTTCCCGCACCAGCGGGAGATGCTGGAGGACCTCGACGTCGAACGGACCGTCCACGACCGGCACCGGAACCTGCTCGTGGCCGCGACCGGCACGGGCAAGACCGTCGTCGCCGCGTTCGACTACCGCAACCTGCAACGGCGTCTCGGCCGCCGGCCGAGCCTGCTGTTCGTGGCGCACCGCAGGGAGATCCTGGCCCAGGCCATGCACACCTACCGGCAGGTGCTGGCCGTCCCGGACTTCGGCGAGCTGCACGTCGGCGACGAACGATCCCGGCACTGGCAGCACGTCTTCGCCTCGGTCCAGTCCCTCAGCAGGATCATCGACACCTTCGCCCCCGACCGTTTCGACGTGGTCGTCATCGACGAGTTCCACCATGCGGCCGCCCGCACGTACCGCCAGATCATCGGCCGTCTCCGGCCCAGGGAGCTCCTCGGCCTGACCGCCACCCCCGAACGCGCGGACGGCACCTGGGTGCAGGACGAGTTCTTCGACGGCCGCATCGCCTCGGAGCTGCGCCTGTGGGACGCCCTCGACGCCGACCTGCTCTGCCCGTTCCACTATTTCGGCATCAACGACGAGACCGACCTCAGCACGGTGAAGTGGTCGCGCGGCTCCTACGACCTGGCGTCGCTGGACAACGTCCTCACCGGCGACACCGCGCGGGCGCGGCTGGTGTTCAACGCGCTCCTGGACAAGGTCAGCGACGTGGCGGCGGTGCGTGGGCTCGGATTCTGCGTCTCGGTGGGACACGCGCGTTTCATGGCCGACTTCTTCACCAAGGCGGGGCTGCCCTCCCGGGCGGTGGACAGCGGCACCGACGACCTGTCGCGCAAGGACGCGCTGAAGGCCCTGCGCGAGGGGAAGGTCACCTTCCTGTTCGCCGTGGACCTGTTCAACGAGGGCCTCGACGTGCCCGACGTCAACACCCTGCTCCTGCTGCGTCCGACCGAGAGCGCCACCGTCTTCCTGCAGCAGCTCGGCCGCGGCCTGCGCCGCACGCCCGACAAGGACGTGCTGACCGTCCTCGACTTCGTCGGCCAGCACCGCAAGGAGTACCGCTTCGGCAACCGCTTCCAGGCGCTCACCGGCTTCGTCCGAGGGCGGCTGGAGACGCAGGTCAGGAACGACTTCCCGCTGCTGCCGTCGGGCTCGCAGATCGTCCTGGACCGGGTCACCAAAGACCGCCTGCTCGACGAGCTGCGGATCCATCTGAGCGCGACGGTCACCATGGTCACGCAGGAGATCCGGTCGCTCGCCGAGACGTCGCTCGTGAAGTACCTGGAGGCGAGCGGCCGCGACATCGACGACCTGTACCGCAACCGCCGCTACTGGACCGACCTGCTGCGCCGGTCCGGCCTGCTCACCGCCCCCGCCTCCCCGCTGGAGAACGCCCTGGGCCGCCGGGTCCGCGCGCTGCTCCACGTCGACGACCGCCCGCGGGCCGCGGCCTACGCCGGCCTGCTGCGTCCCGACGGGCCCCGCTACGACGACTGCCCGCCGATCACGCAGGCGTTCGCCCGCATGTTGTTCTTCTCCTTCTGGCGGGACGGCGGCGGCTTCGCCACCTACGACGAGGGCCTGGACCGGTTGCGGGCCGAGCCGGACCTGTGCGCGGAGATCCTGGACGTCCTCGCCTACGGCGTGGAGCGCCCGCGCCACGTGACCAAGCCGCTCCCCGCGACGCTCGCCGGCGTGCCGCTGGTCCTCAACGGCCACTACTCGGCCGACGAGGTCCTGGCCGCTCTGGGCTGGGCGAGCCTCGGCGGTTCGGTGCCCGCCACCATGCGGGAGGGCGTGGCGTGGTGCCCGGCCACCCGCTGCGACGCCCTCTTCGTCACCCTGCGCAAGAACGAGAAGGAGTTCTCCCCGCAGACCATGTACCGCGACTACGCCCTGACCCCGGAGCTGTTCCACTGGGAGTCCCAGAACCGGACCGGGGCGGGGTCGGCCACCGGCCTGCGCTATCAGAGGCACGAGCAAACCGGCAGCCACGTCCTGCTGTTCACCAGGGAACGCACGGAGAACGACCACCGTCACCCCGAGCCGTACGTCTTCCACGGCACGGCCCGCTACGTCGAGCACAAGGGCGAACGCCCGATGGCCGTCACCTGGAGGCTGGACGAGGAGATGCCCGCGGACCTGTTCCGGCGCGCGGCCATCGCCGGCTGACCGCCCCAGCCCTTCCAGAAGGGGTGATCTGGGCAAAGCATGACGTTACCGATACCCCGTCGAGGGAAGATCGCCGGACATGTCGGAGACACCACCACCCCAGACCCAGCCGTACCCGGGCCGTACGGACGAGATGTCCCCCGAGCCGCGCGACGAGATGCGCGGCTACGAGGGCAGGAACCTGCTGGCGGGCAAGAAGGCGCTGATCACCGGCGGTGACTCGGGCATCGGCCGGGCGGTCGCGGTGGCGTTCGCCAAGGAGGGCGCGGACGTCGCCATCGCCTACCTCGACGAGCACGACGACGCCAACCACACCCGCGGCCTGGTCGAGCAGGAGGGACGGCGCTGCGTGCTGCTGCCCGGCGACCTGGGCGACCGCGACCACTGCGCGACGGTCGTGGAGCAGGCGGTCGCCGAGCTGGGCGGCCTGGACGTCCTGGTCAACAACGTGGCCTTCCAGGCGCCGGTCGACTCCCTGGAGGAGCTGACGGACGAGCAGTGGGAGCACACGTTCGCGGTCAACATCCACAGCTACTACCGCGTCACCAAGGCCGCGCTGCCGCACCTGCGGGAGGGCAGCGCGATCGTGAACACCTCCTCGATCAACGGCCTGCGCGGCAACAAGACCCTCATCGACTACGCCGCGACGAAGGGCGCGATCAACGCCTTCACCTACTCCATGGCCCAGAACCTGGTCGAGCGCGGCATCAGGATCAACGCCGTCGCCCCCGGCCCGGTCTGGACGCCGCTGATCCCGGCCACGATGCCGGAGGAGAAGGTGGAGAAGTTCGGCGCGCAGGTGCCCATGAAGCGGGCCGCCGACCCCGACGAGATCGCCCCTTCGTACGTGTTCTTCGCCGCCGACCGGCTGTCCTCGTACTACACGGGCGAGGTGCTGGCCCCGATCGGCGGCGAGACGCTCCCGGGCTGACCGCGCGGGCCGGCCCCCGGGCTTCACGAAAATCAGAGGTAGATCGAGCCGCCCTTCCCGAGGAACTCGGCCGCCTTGTCCGCCATGCCCGCCCGCACCTCGTGGCTGAGCTTCATCGAGCAGAACTTCGGGCCGCACATCGAGCAGAAGTGCGCGGTCTTGGCGGGTGCGGCCGGCAGGGTCTCGTCGTGGAAGGCGCGGGCGGTGTCCGGGTCGAGCGACAGGTCGAACTGGTCCTCCCAGCGGAACTCGAACCGGGCGTCCGACAGGGCGTCGTCCCACGCCTGGGCCTGCGGGTGCCCCTTGGCCAGGTCCGCCGCGTGCGCCGCGATCTTGTACGTGATCACGCCGGTCTTGACGTCGTCGCGGTTGGGCAGGCCGAGGTGCTCCTTGGGGGTGACGTAGCAGAGCATGGCGGTGCCGTACCAGGCGATCATGGCGGCGCCGATGCCCGAGGTGATGTGGTCGTAGCCGGGGGCGATGTCGGTGACGAGCGGGCCGAGGGTGTAGAAGGGCACGTCGTCGCAGAGCTCGCGCTGGAGGTCGACGTTCTCCTTGATCTTGTGCATGGGCACGTGGCCGGGGCCCTCGATCATCACCTGCACGTCGTGCGCATGTGCGATCTTGGTCAGCTCGCCCAAGGTGCGCAGTTCGGCGAACTGGGCCTCGTCGTTGGCGTCCGCGATCGACCCGGGGCGCAGCCCGTCGCCCAGCGAGAACGTCACGTCGTAGCGGGCCAGCAGGGCGCACATCTCGTCGAAGTGCTCGTACAGGAAGCTCTCGCGGTGGTGGGCCAGGCACCAGGCGGCCATGATCGAGCCCCCGCGCGAGACGATCCCGGTCTTGCGGCGGGCGGTCAGCGGGACGTGCGCCAGCCGCACGCCCGCGTGCACCGTCACGTAGTCGACGCCCTGCTCGCACTGCTCGATCAGGGTGTCGCGGTAGACCTCCCACGACAGCGCCTCCGGACGCCCGCCCACCTTCTCCAGCGCCTGGTAGACGGGCACGGTCCCGACCGGGACGGGCGAGCTGCGGATGATCTGCTCGCGGGTCTCGTGGATGTTCGGCCCGGTGGACAGGTCCATGACGGTGTCGGCGCCCCACCGGGTGGCCCACGTCATCTTCTCGACCTCCTCCTCGATCGAGGAGGTGACGGCGGAGTTGCCGATGTTGGCGTTGATCTTTACCAGGAAGTTCCGGCCGATCGCCATCGGCTCGGACTCGGGATGGTTGACGTTGGCGGGGATGACCGCCCGCCCGGCCGCGACCTCCTGCCGGACGAACTCGGGGGTCATACCCTCCCGGACGGCCACGAACTCCATCTCCTTGGTCACCAAGCCGCGCCGCGCGGCGCCGAGCTGGGTGACCGGCGACCCCCACGCCGAGCGGTCGGTGCGCGACGGCCCCGAGGTGTCGTAGAGCCGCACCGACGTGCCGTTCGACAGCCTGACCTCGCGCATCGGCACCTGAAGGTCACCGATGTGGATCTTGGAAAAGCGCGCGTCGCTCATCGCGCAAACTCCCTTCGCCGGCATTATCCGGAGCAGGTTCTGGCGGTCGGCGGCTGACAGCCGTCCTCTCAGCCCGGTCCGCACCGGGCTCCCGCGTTGGTCACCGCGATCATAACCCCGCGCGTGGCAGGATCAAGGGGATGTCTGATCCCATTGCGCACACGACCGCCACCTACGACCGCATCGCGCGCCAGTACGACGAGCAGGTCGCCGATCCGTCACCCTCCGTCGCGGGCTTCCGCGACCGGTTCGTCTCAGCCCTGCCCGCCGGAGCCACGGTCGCCGACCTGGGATGCGGCCCGGGGCGCGAGTCTGCCTGGTTCGCCGGACGCGGCCTGACCACCGTGGCCGTGGACCTGTCGCTCGAGATGGCCAGGCTCGCCACCGGGCGCGGCGTGCCCACCGTCCTGGGCGATCTGCGGCGGCCGCCGCTGTCGCCGGCGTCCCTGGACGGCGTCTGGTCGGCCGCGGCCCTCGTGCACGTGCCGTCCGAGCAGACCGAGGCGACGCTGCGCGCCTGGCACGCGGCGCTGCGCCCCGGCGGGGTGCTCGCGCTGATCACCGCCCTGGGCGACAACGAGGGCTGGGAGCCGGTGCCGTACCGGACGGAGTACGAGCGCTGGTTCGTCCACCGCGACGCGGGCGACCTGCTCGCGGTGCTGGACGCGGCCGGGTTCGCGGTCGCCTGGCACGAGACGAACGTCACCCACCGCACGTGGTTCAGCGTGCTGGCGACAGCGCGCAGCTCCCCGCTGCCCTAGTCCCCCCAGGTCGAGCTCTCCCCTGGTCTGGTCTCCAGGGCGCGCTCTCCCCTGCCCTGGCCTCCAGGGCGACCTTTCCTCTCGTCCTCTCGCCTGGTCTCCAGGCGAGCTTTCCTCTGGCCTGATCTCCAGGGCGAGTGCGAACCCGGGGCCGCGCAGCCGCGCGGTCCCGCCGCGCGCCGACACCGGCCTGACCTCGACCGGCACGCCGTCCGCCCAGGTCAGCCGTCCGGCCTCGGCCGTCATCTCGTCCTCACCGCCGTCATGCGCAATGCCAATGCGCAACATGAACCCCACCGGTCCCGGAAGTCGCGCCGTCAGCCTGCCGACGATGGCGTGCGCCGGGTAGGAGGCGAAATTCCCCGTGCTGTAGGACGGGTTTCCCAGGATCGCGGCCACCTCGCGGCCACCTCCTCCGGCGCCATCGAACCCCGCTCGTCGATGACCCGCCGCACGCCGCCCGGAGCGCCGGGACGGTCCGTCGGCCAGTTGCCGGATCCGCCGGGCTCCGCGCTGCCCGGACCGCCGGTCCGCAACGGCTTCTCGTCGAGCTGGACGCGCTCGGTCGCAAGCGCCCCGAACACGCACGCGCCGAGCGCTCCGTTGCCGATCGGCAGGACGTGTCCTTCCCAACCGGGGGCGGGCTCGTCGCACCGGAGCGTCAGCATGGCGATCACCCCAAGGTTTGGCGATCGCCCCTGGCGGTACGGACTCCCTCAGGGGAACTATGATGAAGATCGCCGCTGTGGCCGCGATCGTGGCTCTCACCACGATCGGACCGGCTGCCGCCTCTGGGGACGGCATCGAGCAGCAGGAAGTGAGCAAGCAGCAATACCGGACGCTGACCGCCCAGTGCCGCTACGCCGACACACAGGCCCTGCGCCAGAAGTGCAGGCAGGCGGTCAAGGACAACTACCGTATCGGCCGGCGCAACCGTTCACTCGACTGCCGGACGTACTCCGGCGTGACGGTCTGCGGCGAACTGCTCCTCAGCAAGGCCGAGCGCGCGTGCATCGACGAGTCCACCAGACAGGGCTTGGCCTATCGCCGCGCCGAAGTGGAATGTTACGTGGCCTGACCATGATCGTCGCAGGTGTCGACGGCTCGCCGACCGGACTGCTGTCCGTCGACTGGGCCGCCAAGGAGGCAGTGCTGCGCGGGGTGTCGCTGACCGTGGCCCACGTGGTGCCCGACTGGGTCTGCCGCCCCATCTCCGGCCGGTACGCGGAGGTGGGCAAGTGGATGCGCGACGGCGCCAAGGAGGTGCTCGCGGCCGCCGAACGGCGGGCCCGCGAACTGGGCGCCGAGGTGACCACGGAACTCGTGCCCGGCGATCCCCGCGCCGCGCTGATAAAGGCCGCCGAAGAGGCCGACCTGCTCGTCGTCGGCAGTCGTGGCCTGGGCGGCGTACGCGGGCTGCTGCTCGGCTCGGTCGCCCACGGGGTGGCCGCGCACGCCCAGATGGACGTCGTCCTGGTCCGCGACCCGCCGACCGTTCCGCGCGGTGAGCTGGTGGTCGGCGTCGACCGTTCCGAGGGCAGCCTGCGCGCGCTGAAGTTCGCCTTCGCCGAGGCCGAGCTGCGCGGCGCCAGGCTGCGCGCGGTGGAGGCCTTCGCCTGGCCGCGCCCCTCGGGTTTCGGGCCCGCCGATCCGGAGGCCGAACGCGAGACCCGCGAGGCCCTGCGGACCTTCCTCGCCATACCTCGGCAATGCCATCCCGGCGTGGAGGTGATCGAGGACGTCGTGCACGGCCACCCCGTCGAGGTGCTGCGCGAGGTGGCGGCCGGGGCCGACCTGCTGGTCGTCGGCAGCCGAGGCCACGGCACGCTGAAGGGCATGCTCATCGGCTCGGTCAGCCAGGCCATGCTGCACCACGCGCCCGGCCCGCTCGCGATCGTGAAGGCCACCTCCGCCTAGGGGACGTTCCCCCAGGTCACGGCCTTCGCCGTCTCCTCCGCCCGCTCCCGTCCTCCTGGACCGCCCCCCTCACCTGCACCTGCATGTGCCCCCCGGTCGCCCCGGGCGTCCGCCGGCGGCTAACCGGCGGATGGCACCGCCGCCGCCACGATGCCGGCCACGCGGGGCGCGGCCAGCCGTACGTAGTCGTCGGTGGCGAGCGCCAGGGAGCGGTCGAGGCGCGCGGCGTTGAAGTAGATCTCCGGCAGCTCCAGCAGCGAAGGATCGACCACCAGCTCAAGACGGGGGTCGTAGCTGAACGGCAACACCGTCCCGCTGACGCTGCCCGCCAGCTCCTCGGCCCGGTCCTTGTCGGCGAAGGCCACGTACGTGCCCTCCAGCAGCCCCTTGACCGCCTGCAGATCCAGCCGCGCGTCCCCCGGCACGACGGCCAGCACGTGCCGGGTGCGCTTCTTGCCGATCTTGACCATCACGATCAGGCACTTGGCCGCCTGCTCGACACCGTGCCCGCGCAGGGCGCTCACCTGCTCGGTACGCCCCTCCGCCGGATGGTCGATCACCCGGTACCGCGCCCCGCCGGCATCGAGCTCGGCGATCAGACGCTCATAGGCGTCCGGCCGCCGGTCGCCCTCAGGGCCTTCGGCGACCTCGAAACCTCTGGCGGCATCGGGACCTCCGTCGGCATCGGGACGTTCGTAGGCGTCAGCCGCGTCACCAGTCACTGCTCAACATCTCCTTGGCCTCGGCGATCCGGCCCTCGTCGCGCTGGTAGAACACCCACTGCTTGATCTTCGTGCCCCGGATCAGCCCCGCCTGGGCCAGCACCTTGAGATGCTCGCCGCACGTGGGCCGGCTCACGCCCAGCTTCTCGGCGATGAACAACGAACAGACGCCGTCGCGTACGAGATCGCCGTCACGCTGCGGGCCGAAGTGCCGCTCGGGGTCGCGCAGCCACTCAAGGATGAGCAGCCGTTTCTCACTGGCCAGCGCCTTGACCAGATCCACATCCACCGAGCCAGTATGGCAATAAGCTAATTACCTGTCCACGCCCGGCGAGCCCCCTGAGCCGTACGGCCTCAGGACGTCTGCACCACCGGCGCCCCTTCGCTGGCCTGCACCAGGACGAACCCCTGCCCCCGGAACGCCAGCTGCATGGCCTCGCCGCTCCCCCGCCCGATCAACGCCCCGACCTTCATCGTGCGGTTGACCCCGACCTGCAACCCCGTGCTCCAGCACACCGCCGCCTGCCCGTCCACGAACGTCGGCATCCGCGCCACGTCCAGCAGCACCGGCGTGCCGTGCGTGGTCACCGCCACCCAGCCCGTGCCCGTCACCGTGGTGTTGAACAGCCCGCCGGCCGCGACCCCGGCCCCCTGCACCCGCTGGATGTCCCATCTGAGCTCCGGCCCGAACGCCAGCAGGTTCCGCCCGTTGACCGTCAGCCCCTCGTTCTCCAGGTAGAAGAGGTGGATGTCGTCGGCGTTGTCGGCCAGATAGAGCTGCCCCTGGCCGCGTACCCGCATCAGGGAGGCCCCCTCCCCCGTCACGGCCTTCTTCAGCAGCCTGCCGAGCCCGCCGCCCTCGTAGTCGAAGTCCATCTGCCCCTGGAAGGCGACCATGGACCCCTGCTTGGCGAGCACCTCGTGCGGCAACTGGACCCGCAGCATCTTGTGGTTCTCCAGCGCGAACCCGCCGGGAAGCGGCTGGCCGGCCAGGTTGCCGAAGATCGAACTACGCACGTCGTGCCTCTCACGTCGATGGTCGTGGCCGCCGACGTGCATCCGGAGCCGGCCCGAGCGGCGTCACCTCCGCCGCTCCACCGCCACCTCCGGCACACCACCCCGGCGCCGTTCTACAAACCCATCAACTCTGCGCCCCGGAAGCGAGTTCCCGCACCACCTGTATGAGCTCGGCCGGATCGAACGGCTTTGTCAGGTACGCGTCGACCCCGATCCCCAGCCCCCGCCTCCGGTCGTCGTCCTGCGCCCGCGCCGTGATCAGGACGACCTTGATGTGACGGGTCGCCTCCTCCGTACGCAACTTCTCCGCCGTCGCCCACCCGTCCAGACAGGGCATCATCACGTCCAGCGTGATCACATCCGGCATGACGTCCATCACGCGATCCAGACAGTCCTGCCCATCGGTGGCGGTCGACACCTCGAACCCCTCAAGGTTCAGGTTGACCGCGATGAGCTGCCGGATGACCTCGTCGTCATCCACGACCAGTACTTTGCCAAGAACGTCGCTCACGGGCGCAAAGCTAGCCCGTAGCGGGCCGGTCACGTGGGGTTTTCGCGGGATGCGTTCAAGGAGCGTTATCTGGTGCCGAGTGGTCCCCGGATGCTGATAGCCTTATCACTCGTCGCCCCCTTAGCTCAGGGGATAGAGCACCGGCCTCCGGAGCCGGGTGCGTAGGTTCGAATCCTACAGGGGGCACAAGATCTTGATCAGCGGTTCAGGCCGCTGACCAGGGAAAAGAGCGTACGAACGGGCGGGCCTCCAGTCTCACGGAGTCCCGCCCGTTCTCGTTGAAGTTCACCGACCGTGAGTCGATCGGCGTCGGGAAGCGGTCGCGACCGCCCCGAGGAAGACCCCATGCCCTGCGGGTGAGCTTGGGCAGCCGCGGCCGCCACCAGGTGGCGGAGGCCGGCAGGCCGGGGCTCACTCTGACCCCCGGCCGCAGCGGCATCGCTTGGCGGCCCACGAACTCCGGCTCACCTGCAAATCTCACCTCATCTCGTGCCGAGGTCACCAAGGGCGCCGGAATTTCCGGGGGACGGAAACGGTGCCGCGAATTGGTTCACGTTTCCCGGGACGCGGATCCGGAAGACGCGTCGCTTCCCAGATTCCGCGCAATAAGCAGAAGGAGCGCCCGACGAGGACGTTCGCCGCGCTTTCTCTCCGGAGTACGACCCGGCACTCCATCGCCTTGCTTCTTGAGCGCATCATCACAGAAACCGAGCGCGGCCACAGAGTATGCCAGCTATTCCGGCGGACCTCGCCGATGAAGAGAGCCTTCCCAGGTGAGCAGGCACTGTCAGCCGTGGGGCCGTTTACTCCAGCCACAAGGAATGCAGTCTCGACGAGGCGCTGAAGCTGTACCACTTGCAGGACAACGGCAAGAAAATGGCCGACGTCGGCTACAATTGATCACCTTTGCCGCGAAACTCGTGCGGCGAGTTCTTCCAAGCGGCCGGAGACCCTGCCTGACAATGAGGTACGAGAAACAGGGGCCCATGCGGTACGCCGGCGCCGGTTCGACGGAGGCGCGGGCGCATTTTCGCCGGACCCTCGGTTGCGGGGGTGTTCTGGTGGCGGTCGTGCTGCTCGCCGCCGCGGTCGCGTGGGCGGACAGCCGGCTCGTCGACAGCGCGCTCTCGTACTGTTTCGGCGATCTCGACGGAGGCCAAGCGCTGGCCGGGCTGATTTTTCTCGGCGGCAGGTGGCTGCTTTTCATGGCCGTCTTCCTGTGCGGCGCGCTTCTCCTCGCCGGGTTCCGCTTGTGAGGCGGGCCGACGGCAGAGCCGCCGTCGTGGCCTTCCGGGTGGGCTTCTGGGTCACCGCCCCGCTGCTGGTGGTCGTCCCGGCCGGCCTGATCCTCTACGATTTCGCGACGACCGGCACGCCTACCGGCGCGACAGGGCTCAATTGCGGCGTGGGCAACGTGCCGCCCTGGTGGCCGGACTGGCTGCCGCCCTGAGGGCGGCCGGTGATTGCCGGGAAGCGCGGCGTGTTCTCAACTCGGAAGACGCCAGTGGCAGACCTCGCCGTTGATGCACAACTCAGTTGTCGTGTCGCGAGGGTTCGGCGGCTTGACGGACACCTTTTCACCCCACCCCTGGTACTGGGTGTCGGCGGAGAAGGTTCTGCCCACCAATTCATCAAGGCCGCCGGCGAGGGTGTACCTGCTCTGCACTCTGCTGATCGATCCCGTCGGGGTCAGCGTGAGGGTGTAGGAGACCTTCGTACCGACGAGGCCCCATGAACCCTGGGTGGAATGGCGGAACCAGACGGAGCGAGCCTTGCCGAGCTGCTTGAAGGTGATCACGCCGGTGACGCTGTTCCCGTTCCTGTGGCCGTTCTTCAGCAGGGCCGCCACGGTGGCCGGCTCTGTCGGATTGAGAAGCTGCTCATCGTATCCGAGCAGCTCGGTGTGCCAGAGGTACAACTGGTGAGAGTTCTCCCACCAGACCTTGCCGTCTTTCAGCCACTTCCCGATGAGCCCACCGGATTGGTAGCTGGTGCCGCCGGGCTCGTGATTGAAACCAATGCCGCGTTCGGTTCCATGAGCGCCTCCGGTCGTGGTGACGTCCAACGCCTTGACGCCTCCGTTGGGCGCGTTGAACTCGAAGGTGCCTTCACGTCGGCGTTCAGTGACTTTCTTCGTGCCCTTCGAGACGATGGCAGTTTCGGTGAAACGCACGCCGTCTCCGCTTGCCAGAACGCTTTTCAGTGCCTGGACAGGCTCTTGGGATACTTCTCGCTCCGAGGAAGCCTGGGCTGGAGCAATCCCTGCCAGCAGAGCACCGCAGGCCACCAACGTCATGAGCGTGTTTCTCATGATGAAGAGAATGCCTCCATCAGGACACGCGCGGAACACGGACCGGATGCGACTGCCGAAACACGACGGGGAGGCCGGTGGACGTGCTGGGTTCGGCGGGCCGATCGCCTTGAGGTCTTGCCCTTCTCCGCAAAGCGGGACACAGCGGGAGGTCCATGTCAGTATGACCATGGGTCCCCTCCGAGGAGTGTCCGATGTGTGACGATGCGTTGCTTCCTGGCCCTGTATCCGCTGCCCTGGCTGACTACCGCGCGCTCCGTGACGCGCACGGTCCCTGTTGGGGCGAACCGTCTCTGTCCTACGTCGTCCAGGCATGGGCGACCGTCTTCCTCGACCGCCGCTACGACTTCTACAACACCGGGCTGCGCCAGCTGGCCGGACGCCACCCCGACCTGCCCGCCGCCGAGCTGGAGGATCACCTCGGCGAGGTGGACCCCGACCGGGTGGTGCGTGACGCGCTCGCCGGCGACGTCGTGGACAACCTGCCCGTGCTGCGCCTGACGCCCGGCGGCTGCGCGGTGGAGGCCGTCACGCGCACCGTGCTGGAGGGCGAGCCGTTCCGTACGGCGTTGTTGCTCGACTCCAGCAGGGACGAACCGGTCACCGTGCTCGTGGACGGCACCTGGTGCACGGTGGAGGCGCGCGGGGCCAAGGTGGTCGAGGTCGCCGAGTCCGTCGTCGTCGACGGGCGGCCGGTCGACCTGGCGCCGCTGAGCAGGCGGGTGGCGGCGGCCGGCGTGCGGTTGCGCGCGGGGTTCCCGTGCCGGTGGAGCGTGACGAGCGCGAACGGCCAGGGATGGTACCCCGGCGGCGCGCCGCCCAAGCTGGACGCGCATCGCCGGCCGTTCTTCCACGGTGACGACCTCGTGGTCCCCGTCCCCGCCGAGCCCGTCACCGTGACCGTGGCCAGGGGGATGGAGTACGGCACCGCCGACGTGACCATCACTCCGCAGGCCGGTGCGGAGACGCTGGTGGAGCTGACGCCCGAACGGCTGTACGACGCGGCCGCCCGCGGCTGGTACGGCGGCGACCTGCACGTGCACCTCAACTGGATGGGCGAGGAGCCCGCCGCGCCCGAGCTGGCCGCCGCCGCGCAGCACGGCGAGGACCTCCACGTGCTCAACCTGGTGGCGGGCAACGTGGCGAGCGAGCGTGTCTACGACGCGGAGGCGCTGGAGCAGTGGGTGGGCAAGGACCTGCCGTGGTCCGACGCCCGGCACGTGGCCAGGATCGGCGTCGAGTACCGCAACGACGTGCTCGGCCACTGCACGGCGTTCGGGCTGCGCGGGCTGCCGGGCCGCTACCACACGGGGTTCGGCGGCACGGCCGACTGGCCGCCCAACGCGGCGGCGTGCGAGGAGCTGAGGGCGCTCGGCGGGATCGTGTCCTACGGTCACCCGTTCCACACCGCGTTCGGCGACGACGACCCGCCGGACGTCGTACTCGATCGCGGGCGGTCCTGCGCGGCCAGGGAGATCGTGGCCGACGCCGCGCTGGGCCTGATCGACTCCCTTGACGTGCTCAACCACTCCTCCGTCCTGGCCACGGCGGCCGTGTACCGCCGTCTCATCGGCGCGGGCAACAGGCTGGCGGTGACGGCGGGGACCGACGCCGTGCTGTCCTTCTGCCGCCGCGGCACCGCCTCCGCCCCGCCCGGCTGGGAGCGGGTGTACGCCAACGTCGCCGGCCCCCTCACCACCGAGTCCTACGCCGAGGCGATCCAGCTCGGGCGTACGTTCGCCACCACCGGGCCGTGGCTGGAGCTCACGGTGAACGGGCACGGCCCCGGCGACACGCTGGTGCTGCCGCCGGGCCAGGAGGTGGAGATCGTGGTCTCCACGATCGGGCCGGAGGTCGAGGAACTGGAGATCCGCACCGCTGCGGGCGTGCTCGCGCAGGGGCCACCCGGGCGGCTGGTGGCCACGCTGACGGCGGACGAACCGACGTACGTGGTGGCTGTGGCGACCGGCGGCCCGCATCCGCGCTCCCAGCACCGGCGCGGCGCCTACGCCCACACCAGCCCCGTGTACCTGGACGTCGCGGGCGGCCACGTGGCCAGGGAGGCGGACGTGCGCTGGTGCCTGGCCTGGCTGGACCGGCTGGAGTCGATCCTGCGCGAGTCCGGCCGCTTCGACACCCCCGCCCAGGTGGACGACCACCTGGCCCTGTACGAGCGAGCGAGGCAGGTCTACCGCAACCGCCTGCCCTGACCTCGCCCAGCCAGGTGTGCTAGCGGGATCAGGGCCTCCCCAGGCGGGCACGCAGGTTTGAATTGCCCCGGAGGCACAAGATCGTGACCGGCGGCTCTCTCACCAGCGGCCAGGGCAAACATCACAGGTACGGGCGGGCCCCAGTCTCACGAAGCCCCGCCCGTTCTCGTTGACACTCGCCGGTTGCGGGGCTCACAGCTGGAACATTCGTGGGGGAGCGGTTACCCCTGCCCCCGGACACCCTCGCTTTCCGAGGATGCCGGGCAGTACTGCCAGACGAATTCCAGCCACGGCGGGGCCACCCCCGTGAAGTGCGCCCAACTGCCCGGTTCCGCCCCCGGGTAGTCACCTCGGACCTCGGAAAGGAGCCTCAGCAGGAAGCCTTCCCGGATCAGGCTGTTGACTATCCGGCTCAGTGTCTGCCTGTACTCCAGGGGTTCGCGAATGTGGCGGCCGGCCGGCTTGCGGTCGTAGACCCAGTCCTGGTCGGGATAGCAGGTCGCGGCCTCGTCCGTGTAGGGGTGCTTCAGCGTGTAGCCCTCCCCGTTCCACGAGTGGTGAGTGAGCCCGGAGAAGAACGGGTTGGCGCACATCAGGTAGTAGTAGCCGCCTTCGTCGACGACCCTCGCGACCTCACGAAAAACGATCCGGGAGTCTGGGACGAAGGTCAGCGAGTACGGATGCCAGACCAGATCGAACGAGGAGTCGTCAAGGGCCGACAGGTCCCGCATGTCTCCCTGGATCGTGCGGATGTCGACGCTGTAGTGCTCGGCGGCCAGGCGGTCCCGCTCCAGCTGCCCGGACGAGATGTCGAGAACCGTCACGTCGGCCCCGAGCAGAGCGAAGGCCGCAGACTGCTGCCCGCCCCCTCCCGCCAGGCAGAGCACCTTCCGGCCCGCCAGGTCGCCGGGGATGCCCAGCCTCTCCAGACCCAGATAGGCCTGAGCCTTCTCCGCGTCCAGGTCGAGCATAGGACGGGTGAACAACGCCTCCGCCCCCGCAAGGGCTTCCCAGCGTTCCTTGTTGTAGTGGTAGACCTCGTCCTGCATGGCGGACACCCTAGCTGTCGTCCAACGGCCGGGACGAACCATATTCGGTCGGGCCTTGTTCCTCCGCCGTCCTCCTCCACCAGTCCATCCGCCATGAACTGCCACTTTCGGATGAAAAAGCCTCATTGAGGCATCGCGGTAACGACCAGAGAAACATAGCGGCCAACGCGAAAAAGGAGATGGCGAAACCAGAACGGTCGTCACTATCGTCACCATGCTGGAGTCGCGCCAGTCCGGCACGGCCGGATCCCAATCCTGATTAGCAGGCAAGAGGCTGGCCACACACGCAAGCAACCCAAGCATCCTGTGAACACACCCATGGCGATGCGCGTCACCCTGGAGCTTTCATGTGCCGCCACCAGGCGACGCCACTCTTCCAATTCCCAACGATCGGCCGAATCGGATAAGTCATCAAATGACGCCAAGCCTTCTCCTGGTATTTCGATCCGGCGCCTTGCAATAATCAGAGCCTCGACCGGCGGGTTTCAGGTCACCGACCAACATAAGCGACGTGCCTTCAAAGGTGTGAACAACCGCCGTAAAGGCCACTGAAGGGACCGAACGCCCGACTCCCTTGCCGACGTGGCCCAGCCGGCGTATGCGTGGGACATCGCCTACTGGAGGAAACTTGGCTTCCAACCGATGGCCGCTCGGCACCTTCATGCACCGGCTGACGGATGAGCTCCGCTCGGAGCTCATCGGGCTCGGGACCTTGTGCACGGTCCCTCCCGGACACGTGCTGATCAGGCAGGGAGATCGCGGCACATCGGTGTGGATTCTGCTGGATGCGCTGGTCAAGGTGACCGGAGGTGTTGAGAACGGTGTTGAGGCGACCCTGGCGATCCGGGTGTCGGGCGACGTCGTGGGCGACATGGCGGCCATGGACGGGTCGCCGCGGTCAGCGACCGTGACCACCTGCGGACGCGCAGTTCTCCAACAGGTCAAAGGCCCGGTCTTCCGCTCTTTCGTGACCCGGCGGCCGGCGGCGGCACTGGCGTTGACGCAGGTCGTGGCCGAGCGCCTACGTTGGGCCAATCAGCGCCGCCTCGACTTCGCCGGCTACGAAACGAAGATCTGCCTGGCACGGGTGCTGATCGCCTTGGTCGCGCGGCACGGCTGCACCACGGACGACGGCGTGAGCATCGGAGTACCGCTCACAAGAGCCGAGCTCGGCATGCTGGTGGGCGCCAAGGAGATCACGACGCAGAAGGCGCTGCGCGAGCTGGCCGCGGAAGGGGTCATCCGGCGAGGTCACCGTGACGTCGTGGTGAAAGATCTGGCGGGACTGACCGCGCTCGCCGACCTGCCGATCCTCGCCAAACCATATTTCTAAGGCTTCTCCCACCGGGTCGTGCCGCACTGTTGAGCGCACCCGCTCATTGGAGATGCCATGGTCACGCACGATTACCGCGTCCTGCTCACAGCCGACGTCGAGAACTACGGCGGCCGTACCGACGCCCAGCAGCGAAACCTTCAGTTCGGACTGATCAGCACCATCGAGACTGCGGCGGACCGCGTCCAGCTGGACCATGGGGCGTGGGAGCGTCAGGTGGGCGGCGATTCGCTGACTGTCCGTCTTCCCGCCGAGCCGGGCCCCTTCGTCACGATTCCTCTCCTCCTCGACCAGTTCCTGACCGAGCTGGATCTGGCCATCGCGGCCCACAACAGTCAACGCTCCGATCCCAGCTGGGCCCGGATGAGAATGAGGCTCGCCGTACATGTCGGACCGCTGCAGCTGGACGGCGCGGCCGGGTGGCCTGGGCAGCATGCGGTACAGCCCGCGAGGTTGCGTGACTCGGCACCGATCCGGACCGCTCTCGACACCTTCCGCGACGCCGATCTGGCGCTGATCGTCTCCCGTGAGGTCTTCCGCGACTACGTGTCACAGGGGCCGGGGCGGCCTAGACCGTCGGAGTTCCTGGAGGTCGCGGTGGCGGAGAAGAAGCAGGAGTACACGGCGTACGTGTACGTGCCGCACTTCGACGTCCACGCCATGGAGATTCCGGCGTCTCCGCCGTCCGGCAACAACACCCCGTCGTCACCGCCGCCGAGCACCGGGTCGATCAAGAACCGGGTCAAGAAGGGCGAGATCTTCTTCGCACAGGGAGACATGCACGTCACTCGTGAACCGAAGCGGAGGGAGAAATGAGCGACTCTCCACCTGAGGAATCGACGTCCAGCCCCTCGCAGCAGCAACTCCCGGCGATCGAGGCCGCCGTTCCAGATGGAGCAGACGAGGCATCGCAGGAGTCCGACAACCAATCGATCCGCACCGAGATGACCGCCTCTGGGCAGGAGTGGCTGGAACGTGAGCAGAGCCTGGACGACCTGTTCGCCGACGAGCGGCCCAGCGCCGGCACCCGGGATCTGTTCGGCCGCGTGCACAACCGCGTCAAGAAGGGGAACGTCTGGTTCGCCCAAGGCGACATCCACGTAAATCAGGGACGGGCCCAACCGACCGCGACGATTCACGAGCTGACGGAGAACGAGATCGAGGGCCTACGGCGAACGCTGGTACCGACCCGGTCGCAAGCCGAAACACGCAGGCTGCTGGACAGCGAACGCCTCGTCCTGCTCGGCGGCCCGGCGGAGACCGGAAAGGCGACCACGGCCGCGGCGGCGCTGCTCGACTGGTGCGGCAGGGCGAGCTGGATCAGTCCGCACGGAGCGAGCACGCCGGACCCCCGCGAGTGGAAACTGGAAGCGGGACACGGCTATTTGCTCGACCTGGTCGATTCGCCCGACGCCGTGGACAAGGTGACCACGACTCTCAAGCGGGCCGGCGTCAACGCGGACTGCAGGGTGATCGTCCTGGTGCCGGGGCACATCAGCTCCACCGTCGCGCCCGTGATCGAGCATGACGCCCCGCCGAACGCCCAGATCTTCGCCAGGCACCTGTCCGTTCAGACCTCAGGCACGCGGCTCGGCCCGGACGATCAGCGGCTTCTGGACGAGGAACTCCGCGCCCACTCCGCTCCCTGGCAGGTGGTCGAACTGGCCAAGCAGGTGGCCGCCACCTTGGAGGCCGGCACGTCCATCGAGGTCATGCTGAACCGGCGGTTCCACCGGATGCGCGCGAAGGTCGGCGAAGACCTGGAGAAGCGAAGGCCGACCTTGGGCCGGTGCTTCATGACGAGCATCGCCGTCCTCCATGGGCTGCCCGAGGCGGAGATCTCCGGCGCGGCGCTGGCTCTGGCCGAACGGCTCGACGAGAAGTGGCGCCGTGACCACTCTCCGAAACCGGTCCAGCTCTGGGAGAAGCTCCCTCTCTGGTTGCGTTACGTGGATGCCGAGGCCACACCCGCCGGGCCCGGTGGCGGACGGACCATCAGGCTGAGACGTCCCCAACTGGCGGCCGTCATGCTGCGGGTGATCTGGGAAGACCAGCCGACCATTCGCGACTCCCTGGTCGACTGGCTGCTCTGGCTCGGCGGCGAGGGCTCGTCGCACACCAGGATCAAGGTCGGGCACGCGGTCGGGAAACTTGCGACCTTCGACTTCGCCCTCGTGAACGAGCGGTTCCTCCAGGTGTGGAGCCGGTCCCGCCGCATGCGGGATCACCAGCTCGCTGCTCTGGCGCTGGAGGCCGCCGCCGAAGACCCGTCGATGACCCGCCGCGTTCACCTCCATCTCCGTTCGATGATCCAAGGCAACGACGTGACGAAGGCGATCGCCATCCGCGCCTATGCCTCCTCTGTCGGCCTCTCCGCCCCCGACCAGGCCCTCGCCGCGTTCAGAACCCTGGTCCTCACCAGGGGCGACAAGTTCCACCAAGACGTGGCTCAGTCCGTCGCCTATCTGTATCGCACGGACACCGCACACACCATCCTGAACAACCTCGCCGATTGGGTCGACGAAGGAGGACCCGCAGGTCATCGCAGCGCCGCCGTCGCCTTCGGACGGCTGACGGCGCTACCCGTCCCGAGCCCTGAACGGCCGCATCTGAGCCGGCTGGATCCTCATCCCTCGCTGGTGACGCTCTGGCGCAACGCGCTCAGCCATGAGGTCGATGGCCGCCTGGTCGTGCCCGAGTCCTGGGACCTGCTGCTGAGCGAATGGCTGCGTCACTACGACGAGCGGCGCACCGTACGGGAGATCACGGACCAGGTCTTCAGCCTGATCGACGGGCGGAACGCCAAGCGGGCCCTGCTCTACCTCCGGCTCTGGCGGCACCAGGGCGAGATCGCCGCCGATCTTTACCATCACCTGCGTCAACTCGTTCACAGGAGCTGATCCCATGCGCAAATGGCTGGCCCCCATGCTTTATCACGTCCAGCAGAACGAGCCCGAGCCCGAACCGCCCGTCAACATCGAGCCGTTCGTCCTGACCGCGCCCGCCAAGGGCGACGCCTACGACTTCTCCGTCACCCTGTTCCGGACCGCGGCCTCAGCCGGGAAACTGGCCCACGCTCTGCTCAACGACGAAGTGCCCGAAGCGGAAGCGGTTCTCCAGCGCGCCTGCCAGGAGATACGTGTGATCACCCGGCAGTTCGACATCACCGAGCCGGGTGCGGCAGAGCGGGCCGCGAACGAGAAATTCCGATCGATCTCCGGCGCGATGACGGGTGTCTTCAGATGGACGGTCCGCGCCGAGGTGGACGTGCCCGACGAGGTCCGCCAGCTCAACCGCGACAGCCACAGGAAGCTGCACGGCATCAGATCCGACGCCGACGCGGCTCTGCTGCATATCAGCAGCACCGACGAGGTCCGGCAGAAGTGGCAGGAGTTCCTCGCCGCCGTGGAGGGAAGCGCCCGCGTGGTGCACGCGATCCAACTGGCTGTCGCTCCAGAGCAACTGCCGCAGATCATCGCGAAGCTCGACGAGCAGCGGCAGCAGGGCGCGCAGAAACTGCTCGACACGGTCGACAAGATCATGCAGAGCTACGAGAAGGTGGACATGCTCGACTTCGTCGTCCGGAACGAATCGGTGCTCCGCAGCACTCTGGAACTCCTCGGCCTTCCCGTGCCTCCGCTGGAGGACAACACCCTGCTGGACGGCAGGGCGTGACCCACCGTGCAGGCGCTGTACTTACGCCTGCACGGTCACGACGGGAAACCGGTGAGCACCACGTCGATGAGCGCCGCGCTCACCGTGGCCGCCATTCCCCCCAAGAGCAGCCAGAACCCCCAGCGGATGAGACGATACTTCTGCCCCACAATGTGACTGACCCGATACAGCTGATCAGCGACTCGCTCCAGGTCGAGTGCCGATGACCGCATCAGAGCGCCGGCGACGGTCGCCGTGGAGTCGAGGTGAAGGACATCGGCGTAGTACATGACGGCGCGGCTTCCCTTCCGCCGATCCAGGCGCGGATAGACCGCACCGGCGAGCACGACCACGGACGCCACAGCTGCCGCTGCCCCTGCCCACCACAGCCACTCGACGGCGTTGGACATCTCGAAAGGTGACCAGCTACCCGCGAGCAGGCCGCCTGCGACAGCGCCGAGAGCGATGCCGACGATGCCGAGAAGGACCTGGGCCTTGGTGTCCGCCCGGTTGAGCTCCTCACGGGCTTCTGTGAGTAACTGTGTTCCGTAGGCACACGCGTCGTCCTCGGCTGTCTGCCGTTCGTCCGCGGGGGACTGGGTGAAGGCTCGCACGATCTTGCGGAACACGAGAAACCTCCTCGCCGGGGGCGATCACAACGCAGAGCATTCCACGACTGGCATCAGAGTTCGCAAGGGTTCTGTACGCTGACGCCCATGCCTGTCGGCCTGGCCGCGTGCCACTGCGTTCTCTGCAGCGACCGTGGCGACCTGGATCGTCGTACCCACGCCACGGTCGAGAAGGTTCAGCGGTACGGCTGGCAGGTCGTGATGGTCCCTCATGACGAGTCCGGGCCGGGCTGGGCCTTCACCATCGGGCTGTGGCACAACCATCGTTCGCCCGAGCTGGCCATGTTCTGCCTGGACATCCACGACATGCAGACCTGCCTCAACGCCCTCGGCGAGAAGGTGGTCGCCGGCCTGGCGCTGGAGGCCGACCAGGAGTGGGAGGACGTCATCGACCACCATTCCGTCGCTCTCAAGGCCGTCGACTATCGCTGGTACCGGGCCTTCTTCGGCACAGCCATCGGGTTCTACCGACAGCCTCCCTTCCCGTTCCTCCAGGTCGTCTGGCCTGACCGGGATGGCACGTTTCCCTGGCAGTCGGACGGCAATGATCACGGCCACCAGCCACAACTGTGGTTGAGGCCGGACGAACACCCTCCTGGCATATGGACACAGGACTTGTAAAGGCCGATGCGGGCAGCACCGACGCGCCTGGCGCTGGCGGCTCTGTCGACACCATCGTGTGGCGCTACGCCCAGAAAGCGTGCCGCGCGCCAACTGGTGTGGGCCTCGCCAACACTGCCTGGCTGGAATCGCTTCTCGGCCGGAGTGTCGCAAGGGTACGGCGGCGATGAAGTCCCTGGGTTCGCAGATGATCGCGGCGAGCGTTGTATGAGACGTTCGGCGTCACGCTGCCGCTGAACCAATGAAAGAACCCTGGCGTGCCGAGGAGCCTTCGGCTTCCGCGGACACCTCGCATGTTGCCTATGAAAGCCCCAGGATGGACTCGCAGACGGGGTAGGACTACGACCTGTGTAACCATGCGCCAAGGGAGGGTTAGCATGCCTAGCGCAGCGGAGTCGTCAGCCGGCGGAGCCCGAGCGGCCCGCGGCTTCGGCTTTCAGGCACAGGTCTTCGCCTGGTGGGCCGTACTGGCAGTCTGCGACCTGCCCCCGGGTCTTGGGCTGGATAGCCGCATACGGATCAGGTCAGTCGGCAGCGAGACAGCGTTGGCGCTGGACGATGTCACCGTGGAGCTCACCAGCGGCTTTCTCCTGCTGCAAGCGAAGAAGGGGATGCAAGCAGTCTCCCCCTCATGCAATCCCCTCGCACAGGCGATCGAACAGGTCGTCCAGGCCATGATCACCGGAATTCCTACACAGCATGGTCCACGGCCGGTCGATGCCGCCCTCGACCGACTGGTGATCGCAACCAGCGAGGACGGCAGCAAGAGTTTTGATGAATTAGGGACGGTTTGCAGACGACTGCAAGGACATCCCTTCTCCATTCCCTTGGAGTATGCAGCGAAGACAGTCGTCCAGAGACGAGCGTTGCGGACGATAATCGAGATGATCACACGCGAGTGGTCTCGAGCGACCGGGAGCCCGCCAACCGAGGTCGAACTGCGACAGCTTCTCAAGGTTCTCGAAGTCGTCCGGTACGACTTCGCCGAGGAAGGGGGAGCTGATCTTGCCAGGCTACGAATGATTCTCCGGAACTGCACCGATTTCCCCATGATCGATCGCCCCCTCGAGACCTTGACCCAGTTGGGGCATGCATCGCAGCAGAAACAAACATGGTTCCCTCTGGAAGACCTTCGGCGTGCCGTCCAAGCGACCCCGGCGGCAGGTAACAAATCTTACACAAATCACCTTCGCCCCATGCCGGATCCATACATTCCGCGCACCGAGTATGTTGCCGAGTTTCCGGACGGACAGGTCATCGTCTTCTCCGGCGGCGCCGGCTGCGGGAAGACGACTCTGGCCCTTCATCTCGCCCATCACTCCATCGAAGACTTTCCGGACGCGCAGCTTATGGTCGACATGCGCGGTTACGGGACCGGGATCCCGATGTCGTCAAAGGAGTGCGTGGATACTCTCCTGGCGCAGCTCGGAGAAGAACCGACCAATGACTGTACGGATATCCAGAAGCGTCAACTTCTCATCAACCTCCTGAACGACAAACGGTGCATCGTTGTTCTGGACAACGTCGCCGAATCTCCCGACATTGTTTTCCAATTGCTACGGAAAGGATCAAGCAAGATAATCCTCACCAGCCGAAGGGCGCTCGCCAACCTGTCCCGGGAGAGCGGAGTGAGAAGTGTTCAGGTGGATGCCCTTCAAGCGGTCGAGGCATACAGGTTGTTCGCCGCTTATGTCGATGAAGAACGTATCGCCAAAGAACCGGAAAGCGCACAGAGGATCCTCGACATCTGCGGCAACCTGCCCTTGGCGGTCGAGATCGCCGGCGCGCACGTCCGTAGCCTCGGTCACCAGAGCCTAGCTCGGATCGCTACAGGACTTACGGATTCAGAAGCCCGCCTCGACTTCCTGGACCTGGGCGAACCAGCCAGCTCGATCGGCACCATCTTCTCGTGGACCTACGACACCCTGAGTGATGCGCAAAAGACGACCTTCGTCATGGTCGGGAACGCGTTGGGACCCGATCTGCCCTCCGAAGCGGTTGCGGCGCTCCTTGGTACCGGCCGAGCCATCGGGCGCCTTCGCGAGCTTCGGCACCTCAACCTCGTGCAGGAGGATGCGGACGGCGTCTTTCACATGCACGATCTGTTACGAGACTATGCGTGCTCCCTGGCGCGGCAAGACCGCCAGCTTTTCGAGGCAAGCAGCAGAGCCAACCGCGAGCTGGTGCGGTGCTACACGGAGTACGTCAAGGAGTCGCTGCCCTCAGCAAGAGTCGAAGGCAAGGCTGAGATGTGGCTGGACAAGAATGTGGAGCGAGTCCTTTGCGCCATCATTCAGGGCGTGAAGCGTGATGGCCTCTTGGACTGCATGGCACTCGCGGACGCGCTCATCGAACACATGTGGCGCTGCGGCCGGTCGTCTGAGTACGTCGATATCCTCCGGGCCTGCGTGTCCCTGTCCCGGGAGGCCGGCGATATCAAGAGCGCAGAGTATTTCCTGCGGCAAGCCGCCATCACACTTCGCCGCATCGGCAGTCACGAGGAGTGTGTTGAGCATGCGGAAGCAGCGCTCGACCTGGTCGCCCCGCACACACTCGAGGCCGCGGACAGTCATGGAATCATCGCGGCCGCGCACTCCTACGCCGGGAATCACGAGGCAGCGCTGGCGAACTATTACAAAGCGCTGGCCCTCTTCGGTCAACTCGACCAGGACGAAGCCGCAGGCGACATTCACAATGGCCTGGGGTGGAGTCTCCTCCAACTCGGCCGCACAACGGAAGCCCTGTACCACTGCGATGAGGCACTGACCATTCATCGGGCTGTCGGAAACCTCAACAGCATGGCCGCCGACCTGGACAGTCTCGCTTTCATCCGGCGGGAGATGGGGGATCGGGAGGCAGCGCTCAGGCATTTCGAGGAGTGTCTGAGCATCTATCGACGGCTCCGGTACACCACAAATACGGTACGTACCCTTGACTCCATGGGCGACCTGCACGAAACAGCAGGTCACCTCCGGGAGGCCCGTGACCACTGGAGCGAGGCTTTGAAGATCACGAAAGACGCCGGGCTCGCGGAGCTCCCAGAGGCTGTCGCCCTCAGCCGAAAGCTGAAAGCCTTGGAAGGCAAGAATGTCACACCCTCTTGATATGCTCGTTGCGCAAACGAAGGAGGGAGAAACATGCCACATTTGCGACGCCCCACTAATCCGAAGCGTCCCCCGGCTTAGCTTGCGGGTGATTTGTTAATCGATTTCATGTCTCCAGCCGCCCGGGAGCGCGGAACGCGGGCCCGGGCGGCCGGAGAAATGTCAACCCTACCGGCTGCGACGGCGGCCAGACCCGTTGTTGTACGTTCTGAACGCTGCACGGGCCTCTTCGAGAAAGCTGTCATCTCTTGCGATTCCGTTTCCCCGGCACCTCGTGATCATGTCCTCCCACAACAGCTTCGCGTGATCAAAGTCATCGCTCTCCAAGAAGATCCTGATCCCACGGGCCAGCAGCCTGCGGACATCGGTACCGGCGACCCCCTGTGCCGCCTCCACCATGGCCAGCATCCGCTTGATCAGCCCCCATCCTTCTTCCTGCCGGCCCGCCTTCAAGAGATCGCTCACGTTGCGCAGATTCTCAATGAACGCCGTTGGTTCCACCCTGACCGCGCCGACGGTCACAGGCGGTAGCGTCCGGTCTCGGCTCGTGCCGGCGATGTCTTCCGGTGGACGGCACGGATCTCGGAACGGAAGGGTGAGATCGTAGGGCCGAACGCGTTCGATGCCTTCGGGCACGGGGCCTGGAAGCAGAGAGCGTAGGTGGGCGAAGACCTCGTGGGCGCTGCCGGGACGCTGCGCGGGCTGCTTTTCCAACAGTCGCATGACCAGCCGGTTGATCTCCTCGGGAACCGCAGAATTTCGGGCCTTCAATGAAGGAGGCTTCTCCTTGCGGTGGGCCTGGTCCAGGTCACTGTCGTTCTCGTAGACGAACACCGGGCCGGCCAGCGCCTCATAGATGATGCAGCCGAGAGCGTACAGGTCACTCAACGCCGCTGGGCCCGTTCTGCCTTCCAGGACCTCGGGGGCGGTGTAGCCACTAGTGCCAGGCGCGATCCTGCTGCGGGTAGTCACCCGAGGTTGATGTGGATCCATGATGAACGCCGACCCGAAGTCGATGAGGCTTACCCTGCCACCATCGGTGACCATGATGTTTCCGGGCTTGAGGTCGCGATGGAGAATACCGCCACCGGCGCCGTGCATCGCCGCCAGGCTCGAGCTGAGCTGTGCGCCCAGGCACACTGCCTCCACTACGGTAAGACGTCCGCCGACCTCCTCCTCCAGCACTGCCTGCAGCGTCTTTCCCACGACATACTGCATCGCGAGATAGGGCGGCTCGCCTGTTTCTGGGTCTCCGCTCGACCAGTCGTATACGGCGGGAATTCCGGGATGGTCGAGACCGGCGACCGCCCGGGCCTCGACCGCGAACCTTTTGAGTAGTTCGCCCTTTTTCCAGCGGTCCTCGTCCGAATCCTGGCCATCCAGATCAAGAAGCACCTTTACCGCCACCAAACGGTCAAGGCGCTTCTCTTGTGCGAGCCAGACACGCCCGATCCCCCCCTTGCCCAACTCCCGGACGAGGCGGAAACGGCCCCCGATGGTCTCTCCAGCCTTGAACTTCATCACTGCCCTCAAGTACGGAATCGCATCACTTGCACTGCGTATCAACAACTATCGGAAAAACTCACCGCGCCGTGGCATTCTCCTGTCGAAGGAGGGAGCCATGCCTGTGTCGTCCCACGATCACCCAACAAGGGCGGTCCGCATCTACAGCAGTGCGGTGCGCGGCGACTCCGAAGATCATGACGGTCCAGAGCAGGCCAAGGTTCTCGGATGCTCGATGTTCCACGTGTTGAAGGCCGACACCGCTCGTCCCCGTCCTCGATCGCGCCGAGCACGGCACGTGGAGATGCTCTTCGAGCCGTTCAACCAGGTTCTCGATCTGATGGAGTTCGGTCAGCGCATCAGCGAGGCCGAGGCACTGGACCAACTGTCACCACCGAACCGGATCGGCTCCGAGCTCGTGCACGAGGGTCTGGCGACCTGGGTCAGGCAGGCTGTATCCCGATACCACACCAGGCTGACCTCCGACATGGCAGAGATGAATGCCCGGAACGTGGTCGCCGTTCGGCCGTGGGTGCACCAGATCCTTGCTGACGACCCACGCTCCCGGACGCACGAACTGTGTGTGTGGGGGCGGGCCTACAGCTACCAGACGCCAGGCGGCGTCGTGCGCGAACTGCGTGTCCCGGTCGTGGGATCAGCAGGAGAGAGAACACGCAGTGACGCCGAGAAGTCCGTCATGGCCTATGTGGTGGCAGTCGGCGCGCTGATCGATTCGGTCAGGTTCGAGGAGGCCAGAGGGCTCTACTGGGGCGGCAGGCCCTTTCCGCTGGTGCCAGGCTCCACGAGCGAGCCGACCGACCAGGTGCGCGTCCTGGAAGTCGGTTGTTCCACCGGCAGGGCGGTCGCTCCTCTGTTCCAGGGCAGTGTCGAAGAGGCCACGGCATATTTCGCCGACCATGGACGACAGGCGATCCGCGAGTTGTTCCGGTCTCCCGAGCGGACGCCGGGCTATGACTGCCTTTCCTGCAAGGAGCGGGACGTGTGTGCCCGGTTGCCTCGAGGCACGGGGATGCTCGGTATCCGCGACAGGCGTCGCCCCCGGCGGATATTCACAGTCACCAGCGGGCGCTACCAGACTGAGTGCGCCGCCAAAGAACACTTTCGTGCTCTTCGGCTGCCCGTGGATCAGACCAGGGAGAACACGCCTGCCGTGCGGCTGGGAAAAGGGGTTCACGCCTGGCTGCAGCGCCTTCACGATCGTTCCCCCCGCCGCCCTTGCACAATCACCGACCTTCCGGAGGACTCAGGGCACTGGCAAGCGAGCCGATGGCATTTCGACGGCGACGAGGCGCGGGAAGGCGCTGCCATGCTCGCCGCCCACCTTGAAGTGTGCCCATACATCGGCGTCTCACCGGACACGCTCGCCCATACCGAGCAGGTAATCGTCGCGGATGACGCAGACTGCGACACACTGGTTGTCGCCCATGCGGACCTGGTCTACCAGCGGAATGGTTCATGGTGTTATCGCGAGGTCAAAACAACCTCCGCCGAAAAGATCATTGATGGCGAGCGATTGCTGAGCCGGTATCCACAAGCGGCGCTGGCGGTCCTGCTCTATAGGGCGGGCGCGATCCCACTCGGCCCGCTTTCTGCCATAGAGGTGGAGATCCTGACCCCGAACGGCGCCGATCTGCGCGTTCTCGACCCCAGATCACCCGCACTGCTCGACGTAGCTCGCCAGAAGATCCTTCCTATGGCGGTCGCCTGGCACGGGGATGCCGACCACCTTCCCAATCCCGGCAAGAATTGCCGGCGTTGCCCCTACCCCCAGTGGTGTCCGTCCGCTCAGAACGCCTCTGGGGAGACCAACGATGACCGATGAGGAGAACTTCTGGGAAGAGGAAACAGAGCCCCAACCTGCCAATCCGCTGGAGCAGTTGACAGGACCGGCGTTCAACCAAGACGAATCTCTTCGCATTCTCGGTCTGGTGGCCGTTACTGTGGTCCGGCTCGCGGAATGGCCGTCCGCCAAGGAGTTCACCGCTCCCTACGACTCGGTGGCCCAAATGGCGGTTGACCGCATTTCTCTGGCTGGGCTGCAGCGGTTTCCTGGCGACCAACCGGGCAGAGAGCAGCGGTATCCCCGCTCCCTGCCAGATCTGCTCGCGTGGTGCCGTGACCGCGAGGTTCAGACCTGGAACTTTCTTGACCTACCTGCCGGCCTCTCCATCCGCGGGAGACTGCTGGACCGGGACACCGCCGCGCCGACACGACTGTGCCAGGAGCTCGCGCTTCGATCGGAGGACCCGGATCCGGCCGGAAAGAGCGTCCAAGATCTCCTTTTGGCGAGAATCCGCGAGATATATGAACAGGCCGGCAATCCGGGAGGTCATGTGGCCTTCATTGGCAAACTCGTAGAGTCACCCGTCCTCTCCTCCGCCGACATCGCACGTCTCAAGATCAGCAGGATGCGCATCCCGGCTGATGCCGTTGCCACCTGCTATGTCGCAGTCCACGACCGGTACTTCGACAGGCAGGAACGTGCCAATATCTGCTGGTACTGCGGGCTCCTCCGGATCCCCATGGAGAAGGGGTGGCGATGCGAGATTCACAACTGTCCGGATCATCGCTGGCGCCGCGGCGGCAAGGAGTTGGACAGGGCCGATGGCCTGTACCACGTGGCCCGGCCGCTACGAGAGTTTCTCGTCGCACCACGACGGATCAAGTCATCGAATCAACGGTCACCGATGGCGCCTGACTCGCCGCGGGACGTAGAGTGGCGGTAAAACATGCGTAGCATGGGGGCTCACCTTACTCAGGCGCTCGGCAATGTGTCGAAGTCCGAGGCGGACGAGTTTCGGGAACTTACCCAAGCCGCCCTCGATTATCAGGTCGAACTGGGGCTCCGTCTCATCTCTCGAGTGGACGAGAAGCTGAGCCCGGTCGATGGATGGACGCTCTTCGGCGGTTATCCATTCGCCCGTGTCCACCGTTTGGAGCAGGACGTGCGGGGGGCCGAACTCGACGTCATGCTGCGCGCGGCCAGGTACCACCTGGAACCGATGCACAGACGCGCGGTTTGGGTGTCTGCCCTGCTCAACTACCTCCGCCGGGTTCCACGACGGCATCGCCTGTACGACTTCCCGGCCGGCCTAGGAGTGCCGGCCATCCAGGGGCAGCCTTCCATGGCCGCCAACCGAGTCGTCGTCTACGATCATCTGCTGAGCACCGACGCCCCTTTCGTCAAGAGCGACATGAAAATCGCCGAGCCGGGCGAGTACCGGTTCTTCGGACGTCGTATCGGTGTTCAGAGCGTCGTCGTTCCAGATCGGCTGGCGGAACTCGACGCGGAGGCACAGGTTCATATGAACCTGGGTTTGCGCCCTGATCGCGTCCCCTTCAACCAGCCCATTGAGGAACTCGAGGAAACCGCCCGCAGGATGGCCGAGCTTGACGAGATCGATCTGCCGGGCGAGTTCGAGCGAAAGCCCGACGATTGGGAGAGCCGCTTTCAGGCGATGGAGCTCTTCGTCCACCGTGACGGGAACGACCGGTTTGAGAAAGCCGACGGTCTAGTCATCGACGGGCTGCTCAATCTCATAGGCATCCCGGGAGTCGGCAAGAGCACCTTACGTGACATTGTCACCACGCATGCGGTGACAATGCTCAACCAGCATGTCGTTATCGTCGTCGGTGACGTCGCGGAGGCATTGCGCACCGTCCAGCGCTTCAACCGGCTTCGGGAAGCCGCCTCGCAACGTACGGGCGACTCCCGGTTCTCGGGATTCACCCGGATGCGAGCGGCACCGCTGATCGGAACCAGCACTCGCGAGCAACACCTGGGGCGTTTGCACCGTAGGGTGTCGCGACGATATCCGCTTCCCTTGCTGCAACACGACCCGGCCTTCGCCTTCCTGAGTACAGCTTGTCCTCTTAGTGCTTCACGTGGTTCGGAGGCCGACGAGCCGCTTCCCTATGAGGAGGCACCCTGCACGGACCTGCGACCGGTCAAGTTCCCCCTGGAGCAGGCCGCCACCTTGGAGGATCTGGTTCTCTCGACGGCGAAGGTGCATCGAGGCTGCCCGCTGTGGTCGTCCTGTCCTCGCCACGATATGGAGCGCGAACTGCTGAAGGCCGCCATCTGGGTGGCCACACCGGAGTCACTGGCCGCGACCTCCTTGCCACGGCATCTGAATCCCGAACGGCTCCGCTACCTGGAACTGGCCTGCCGACGCAGCGACCTGATCATCGTTGATGAGGCAGACCAGGTGCAAATCCGCTTGGATCAGGTGTTCGCGCCGACCGCGACGCTCTACAAAGCCGGCACCGACTCGTGGCTGGACGAGCTTCACCGACACAACGTGGCCGAGCTGGCCCGGGAAGGGCGAATCCAGCTGAGCGACACTGTAGTAAAGCAGTGGACTGCGGCGCTCGACATGGTGTCGGTCAGCGCGAACCGGATCTATTCCATGCTGGTGGATGACGCACAGCTCCGCGACTGGGTGGGAACGGATTTCTTCAGCGCGTGGACCCTTCAGCAGGAACTCCTCAGCAGATGGCCGGCCACTCTTGTCCCCAAGAAAGAAAGGCCACCCGCAGAGAACAACCCGAAACGCAAAAAGAAGAAGATCTCCCCACGCGCCCTGAGTGCACATCTGCTTGCCCTCCTGGACGCCCAGCCAGATCAGCCACCCGAGGCGAGATCCGAACGGCGCAAGACCGTGCAGGCAATCCTCGACGCCTTCCGCGACGATCCGCTCGATGACGACGGCGCAGAATCAACGGACGAAGTCATCCGGACGGAAGTCCGCCGGTTGACGGACCAGACCCGGAGGCTGATCACCAACACGCCTGGCAGTTCCCAGGTCGAACGTGGCGTGCGAGCCGTCCTCCAGTCCCTCTCCGGACTGCGTGACCCCTCGGCCGACAACGACGACTCGAAACCCACCGGCACTGAGGACGAGACGTCACATCAAGACCTGGTCGACGAGTTCGAGCGAGAACGGCGCCGGTTCGAGTTCACGCTGCTCCTGTCGGTCATGCATGACCAGCTGAACGTCCTGACCGGCCTATGGGGACGGGTCGAGACCGCACTGCGGCTGGCTCCCGCCGCGAATGCGCTGTACCACCGGACGCCACTCGACTATGCACCGGTCATCCCTGAGTCCCCCATGGGGAACGTGCTGGCATTTCAGTTCGCGCGTGACGGGCGTGCCGACTACACCCGCACCGGCGAGCTGCGCTTCGTCCGATGCCAGGGAGTTGGCAGGGAACTCCTCCGCGCCCTCCCCACCCTCCACTCGGTGGAGGGCAGCCGAGGCCCGAACATCCTGCTCATGTCCGGGACGAGCTGGGCCGGCTTGTCGACTCGCTACCACATCGCGGAGCCGGTGGGAGCTGTCCTGCGCGCCGCCGGAGGCGGCGCCGACCAGCGGGGTACCGAGGCGCCCTCCTCCATCACCATGATCGAGAACTATGTATACGACCTCGACGACGACACCGGGCAGCTGACGCCTCTCCAGGCATCCGGGGCAGGAGAGCGGCGGACGGACGTCGTACAGAGGATGGTCCGCAGGCTCGCCGAGCCGAAGCCCGACGGCATGGAGGCCCCGCTCCTGCAAGAACTCCACCATCTGAGGGAGCATCGGGTCGATCGTGCCAACCTCCTTCTGCTTACCGGGAGCTACGCTCAGGCGCGCCTCGCTGCACAGACCCTGCACGACTACCCGTTCTGGAAGGGACGCGTCTGCGTCCTCATTTCGGACGATATGGACATTACGTCGATGAGTGCGGCGCCGGGCACCGACGACGCCGTCCCAGTGCTACGGCGCGGAGACGTCGCCAGCCTGCGCGAAACCCCGTACACCGTCCTGGTGGCCCCGCTGCTGGCGGTCGAACGAGGGCACAATATTCTCAACACTCTAGACGAGGCGTTCTTCGGGTCGGTGTTCTTCCTCATGCGGCCATTTCCGGTCCCGTCCGACACGAATGTGCTCATCCACTCGCTCAACGACTGGACCGTTCGCGCGACTCGTCCCGGCGGCGACTTCGGGAAGATCGTCCACAGGAGCGAATCGCTGGACGCCGCAGGCTTGGAGTGGCGGCACGAAGCCCGACAACGCCTGCACACGCTGGCCAATCGCGAGATGTCATGGCGACGGTTGTCGCCGGCCGACCGTGAACGGCTGACATGGGATCTGCTCGTGGTGCTGTGGCAGGTGATCGGGCGGCTGACCCGGGGTGGTGTGGATGCTCGGGTTCACTTCGTGGACTCCGCCTTCGCGCCGAACCGGGCACTCGGACGAAGGAGAGAAACGGCCGGCAGCAGTCTTCTGGTCAGCATGCACGACGTACTCGCTCCGTACCTCGGCCAGCCGTGCATCTCCACAGTGAAGCCGGTTCCCGAGCGGCCTCCCGCAAATGTGTCCAACAGGTACCTTGTTGAGGCGCTCTACCGGCCGCTGTACAACGCGCTGCACGCACTGCTCACATCCCCTCCCCCTGTGCTGAAGAAGGCCTCATAACCGCGATGACCTACAACGCGATAAAGCTGGCGGCCTATCAGCCGACGGGCGAGATTCCCTGGCCGGTCCACATCATGCGTGTACCCGCCGAACTGCGGGCGGCCCTGGAAGAGCTGTATCGCTCCGGCCTTCCCGAACACCTCGCCAAGTCCACGCGAACGTTTCCGATCCGGTCGCTCAACGCCCTGCTTCCGCTCGCGGCGCCGGACGTCCTGTCGGTGGGCCGCCGAGTGTCGATCGAAGACGACGTGCCGTGGCTCTACTCTTTGCAGCCGGTGGATGCTGACCTGATACGTGACCTGATCGGGATCTGGTCTCTCGGCCTCAAGGGCGACGCCGCCTGCCGGGAAGAAGCCGACCGCGTTCTCGACGAAGTTCCCCTTGCTTGGGAGGAGAGACCACTCGATCTGGCGCAAGCAGCGGTTGGTCCCGGTGGAACGGCTGAACCGGCTGACCATGTCTATCCTCTGCTGACGGCATTCATCGCCCGGCAGATCAGGTTGAAGGCCGATCTGTCGTCGGGAAACGGTGACCGTCTCGCTTTCATGGAATCTCCTTGGCGGGGACGAGCGGCAGAACTGGTCTCCTGGCCGCCCAGGCAGGGCCTCCCCGAAGAACCTGACAGCTGGTTCTCCTACGTCATCGTCCTGAGCGTTCAGACCCTTCCCTTCCAACCGACGTTCCGTATCCACGTCCGAACGGGGGTCAGGCGATGGGTGACGAGTACCGGTTCGCAAGGATTGGTCTACACCGCCGGACGCTCGGTGTCGGTGTATCTGGCGACCACGACGGCGTGGCCTGGAATGGCCGACGTACGCAGCCGGTTGGCGGTTCATCGGCTTCGTTACGACGCCAAGGCCGCTCAGCATGTGTGGCACTCGATCGATCAGCACGAGTTGCTTCCGCACGCCAGTCTGATCCGTTCTCCTGTGGACGCGGCGGACCTCAGCGCTGACCCTCTCAAGCACCTGACCGGCTCGGGCGAGGTGCGCGCGGCCATCCCGTACAGCACCAGCATGGGGAGGCACACGGTGGGCGCAGGGCTCATGGCGGGCGACCGCGTGCCGTTCCTCGAAGGGATCGACCAAGTCGTCTCAGAAGTGTTGGAACGAGTGGGAGCCAGATGCCGGGTCGAGCTTCCCGACAGGCCTACGAACCACCAGTCTCGGCCGACCTTTTCCACGAAGCTCTCCAAGGAGGAGCGAGATCGCCGTTCGGAGGAAGAGAAGAGCAGGCGGAGGGCTGAGGCAGCTCAGACGCGACGAGCCGCGCTCCGATCCGTGCTCTCGAGCGGCACCTTCACAGCGCGGGTCCTCTGGCAGGACCCCGCCACCCGTGACGCCCTGGTCCAGGGGCTGTGCGACGTATTGGGCCTCATGCCCATGGATGCCTCGGAGGCCGAAACTCTACGGTGGAGCACATCGGAGATCGAGGTCGTCCTCGGCCTCGCGTGCAGCGGCGACCTCTGTGGCGGACTGGACGTGGATGTGAACCGCCCGTCGCGTGCCGACGTCGACCAGGCCGTCCAGGCACGCCGCACGGCGGCGGCACTGACCTTCCGGCACTCAGCTGCGGACGCGGCTGTCGTGGAGATCGACCGTGTCTTCAAGTCCGCGCATCTCGACCCCAAATTCGCCATCCGGCTGGGTTCGGCCGACGCCGGCGTACTGACGCAGTTCGTCCAGACGGCCGAGCAGGGAAGCGCTCTCGCCAAGAACCGGTCCCACCGGGCGCAGCAGGCATCGCTTGATCTGCTTAGGCAGCTTGGCGCGGCACGGCTGCCGCTTCCCTCTCTCTACGACAGGTTCGGGGGCGATATCCAGTTCATCGCTGTGTGGGCGGTCAACCGTCAGCGGCGGAGCCTGATCAACTCCCGGCTGTGGCGGCCAATCGCCATCAAATACCAGCCGCGTTCCACGCAACCCATCACAGGATGGCGTGATGACATCAGGCAATGGACGCCCTACCGGGAATTCTTGCTCTGGCTGGCCCAAGATGCCCAAGCAGGGACACCGGACGATGACCTTGAGGAGAGCGAAGGCGAGCCGGAGGGCCAGCGAACCGGCCGATGGCGGCTTGAGGACCGCCAGCGCGAGACGATGTCCTTCATCCGTCCCCTGCTCTCCGCCCAGAGAGGCCGGCCGACGGTATTGCTGGTACATGCACAGAACCTCCGTTCCGACTGGCCGTGGATCAGCAACACGAATCTCATCCCGGATCGCCTCGATGTCGGTGATGGCGAAGACGTTCCTGTGGCGCTCTGGGACGCTGGGCTTCGCGTCGTCCGGGTACGGGACAGTCAGAGAGACGAAACACCGCAACACTATGGAGCCGACGGCAATCACGGGTTGCCCATGGGGCTCTGGAGAGAGCTCTCGATTCCAGAGAATCGGCTCTACTACTCCACCGGTGAACGAGCAGCGACGGGAAGCAACGCTGCGATCGGAGCCCGGAGGGAAGGCGTGCGGGTCACCGCGAGCAAGCGGGAGATCATTGACACAGGCACACCGGCTTACAACCCTAATCTGCTGGAAATCTGCGTCACGGCCTGTCAGGAAGGCGACGAGCCCGCCGAGTTGGCGTCCTTGGCTCACCAGTTACGCTATGCGCCGGAGCTCGACAAGTGGCTGACCCTGCCCTACCCACTCCATTTGGCCATGAAGGCAGCTGAATACGCGACGCCAATCGCCGCCGATTAGCCCATATCGCGGAATGTGCGGACGCCATCCGTTGGCGCGGCGGCAACCGTGACCGCGGCTTGGTTGTATGGCAGCTCCTGTGGCGGCACATGGCCCAGGACCGACGTCACCACTGGGATGAGGGAGGCGAGGCGACCTCGGGTAGGAGCCAGGCCTCCCTCCGCGACACGGCGATCGTCGCCCGGTCCGGCATCGCCCTGCTGAATCTTTCCCGGCCGGCGGCCGTTCGTCAGGGCGTCATTCGCGCAGGAAGGTCAGCAGGGAGGCGGCGAGTTCGTCCGGGGCCTCTTCGGCCACGTGGTGGCCGCTGTCGATCGGGTGGCCGGTCACGTCGTCGGCCCAGGTGCGCCAGATCGCCAGCGGGTCGCCGTACAGGTCCTCCATGTCGTCCTTGGACGTCCAGAGGAACAGGGTGGGGCAGGTGAGGCGGCGGGAGGCGGCGCGGTCGGCGTCGTCGGCCGCGCGATCCACGGTCAGGCCGGCGCGGTAGTCCTCGCACATCGCGTGGACGGTCTCCGGGTCGTGGATGGCCCGGCGGTAGTCCTCGTACGCCTCCTGGCCCATCTGCTCGGCGCTGCCCTGGTACCAGGCGTCGGGGTCGGCGTTGATGACGCGTTCGGCGGGTTTGGCGGTCTGGCCGAGGAAGAACCAGTGCCACCAGGCCGCCGCGAAGCGGGCGTCGGCCCTGGCCAGCGCCTCGCCGATGGGGATGCCGTCCATCACGACCAGGCGGGTGACGGCGTCCGGGTGGTCGGCGGCCACGCGGTGGGCGACGTAGGCGCCGCGGTCGTGGCCGGCGACGGCGAAACGTTCGTGGCCCAGCGAACGCATGAGGGCGACCATGTCGCGGGCCATGGCGCGTTTGGAGTAGGGGGCGTGGTCGGGGGTGGTGGGCGGCTTGCCCGAGCGGCCGTACCCGCGCAGATCGGGGCAGACCACCGTGTGGTGGGGGGCCAGGAGGGGCGCGACGCGGTGCCAGGTCGCGTGGGTGCGGGGGTGGCCGTGGAGCAGCAGGAGGGGCGTGCCGGTGCCGCCGTACCGGACGAACAGCTCGGTCTCGCCTACGTCGATCATGCCGGCCGTGAAGTCGTCGAACATCGGCCCCCTCTACCCGGGACCGTCTTGGATCAACACCGGCGTTCCGCCGCATCAGGGGACGTTCTAGGATCGGGCCATGCCTTTGACCGTGGACGACGTCGACCGGTTCGTGGCCGCCAGACCCCGTCTGGAGGCCATCGCCTACCGCCTGCTCGGCTCGGCCGCGGAGGCCGAGGACGCCGTGCAGGAGACGTTCCTGCGCTGGCAGTCCGCCGACGCCGGCCACATCGAGGTGCCCGAGGCGTGGCTGACCAAGGTGCTCACCAACCTGTGCCTCAACCAGCTCGGCTCCGCGCGGGCCCGCCGCGAGACCTACGTCGGGGAGTGGCTGCCCGAGCCGCTGCTCGCCGGCGACCCGATGCTCGGCCCGGCCGAGACCGCCGAGCAGCGCGAGTCGGTCTCGTACGCCGTCCTCACGCTGATGGAACGCCTGTCTCCCAACGAGCGGGCGGTCTACGTGCTGCGGGCCGCCTTCGACCACTCCCACCGGGAGATCGCCGAGATCCTCGACATCACCGAGGCGGCCAGCCAGCAGATCTTCCACCGCGCCAAGAAGCACGTCGCCGACGGCCGGGCCCGCACCGAGGTCGACGAGGCCGCCGCCCGGCGGATCGTCGAGGAGTTCCTGGCCGCCGCCACCAGCGGGCAGACCGAGCCGCTGGTCCGCCTGCTCACCGAGGACGCCGTCGCGATCGGCGACGGCGGCGGGAAGGTCCCGGCCCGCGCCAAGGCGTTCGTGGGCGCCGTCGCGGTCGCGAAGTTCCTGTGGGGCCTGGTCAAGCCCGGAAAGGCCAAGCGGACCATCATCGGCGGCTCGCCCGAGATCTACCCCTGGACGGCCAACGGCGAGCCGGCCGTCGTCGCCGTCCTGGACGGCCGGGTCGTCTGCGTCATGTGCCTGGAGGTCACCGCGGAGGGCATCGCCGCGTTCCGCAACCAGATCAACCCCGACAAGCTGGACCGCGCGACCGCGCGCTGGGCGGCCAGCGACCACGGGGAGCCGGTGTTCAGAGCCTTCTGAGACACGGTGTGACGCGGTGTGACGCGCTTCACACCGTGATCCTGTCAGGAAAGCGCGGGCCGTCCGGTTCAGGTGGCGAACCCGCGTCAGACAGGAGCGAGGAAATGCAGCACCGCATCATCGTCCTCGGAGCCGGCTACACCGGAGCCGTCGCCGCCGGCCGCCTGGCCAGGCAGCTGAGCCGCGAGGACGTCGCCATCACCCTCGTCAACGCCGAGCCCGACTTCGTGGAGCGCGTCCGGCTGCACCAGGTGGCGACCGGGCAGGACCTCAGGCCCAGGCCGTTCCGCGAGATGTTCGCCGGCACCGGCGTCGAGCTGCGGCTCGGGACGGTCACCGGCCTCGACGCCGACCGCGGGACCGTCACCGTCGCCGGCGCGGACGGCGCCGAGGAGCTGGCCTACGACACGCTGGTCTACGCGCTCGGCAGCGGCTGGAACGCCGAGGGCGTGCCCGGGACCGCCGAGCACGCCTACGACATCGCCGGCCGGCCGGGGGCGCTGCGGCTGCGCGAGCGGCTGGCCCGGCTCGACGCCGGTCAGCGCGTGGTCGTCGTCGGCGGCGGGCTCACCGGGCTGGAGGCCGCGGCCGAGATCGCAGAGGCCCGTCCCGACCTCGACGTCGCCCTCGCCGCCCGCGGCGCTCTCGGCGACTGGCTCTCGCCGAAGGGCCGCGCGCACGTGCGCAAGGTCCTGGACGGGCTCGGGGTGAGCGTGCACGAGCACACGGTCGTCACCGGCGTCGAGGCCGACCGCGTCACCACCGACGGCGAGCCCATCCCGGCCGAGGTGACCGTCTGGACGGCCGGCTTCGCCGTGCACCCGATCGCGCGCGCGACCACCCTGGAGGTCGCCGGCACCGGCCAGATCGTGGTCGACGGGACCATGCGCTCGGTCTCGCACCCGAACGTGTACGCCGTCGGCGACGCCGCCATGGCGATGGGCCCTGGCGACAAGCCGCTGCGCATGTCGTGCGCGTCGGGCATCCCGACCGCCTGTCTGGCCGCCGACTCGATCGCGGCCCGGCTGACCGGCGGGAAACTGCCGAACACCACGCCGCACTACTTCAACCAGTGCGTCTCGCTGGGCCGGGGCAACGGCCTGATCCAGTTCGTCACCGCCGACGACCGCGCCCTGCCCAGGGTGCTGACCGGGCGGGTCGCCGCCGTCTACAAGGAGCTGATCTGCAAGAGCGCCGCCTGGGGCGTCGCCAACCCGATGATGGGCAAGCCGGCCCGGCGGCGCCGCGTCGTCCGCCCGAACGCCCCGGCCGGCCCCGCCGCCGCCAGGGCGCGTGCGTGACGACGGACGGCGCGGCGCACCCGGCGGCGGGCCCCCGTCAGGGGGTCGTGAGGACGACGAGCTGCCGGGTCGCCCGGGTCATCGCCACGTAACGGTCGACAGCGCCCTCGACGCCCTCGACGCCCTCGCCGAACCGGTCCGGATCGACCAGGACGACCAGGTCGAACTCCAGCCCCTTCGACAGCTCCGGCGTCAGCGACCGGACCCGGGGCCGCTCCCGGAAAGCCGGGTCCCCGATCACGCAGGCGATCCCCTCGGGGTTCGCGGCGAGCCAGGCGTCGAGGATCGCATCCAGCTCGGCGACCGGCCCGCGCGTGACCGGGATGCCGCTCTCCCGGATGGAGACCGGCACGTTGGCGTCCGGCAGGGCGGCCCTGATGACCGGCTCGGCCACGGCCATGATCTCCGCCGGGGTCCGGTAGTTGACGCTCAGGCCGGCCAGCTCGACGCGGTCGATGCCGACCCGGGCGAGCCGTTCCGCCCACGACTCGGTGAACCCGTGCCTGGCCTGGGCGCGGTCACCGACGATGGTGAAGCTCCTGGACGGGCAGCGCAGCAGCAACATCTGCCATTCCGCGTCGGTCAGCTCCTGGGCCTCGTCCACGACGACGTGCGCGAACGGCCCGGCGAGCAGGTCCGGCTCGACGGTGGGCAGCTCCGACTCGTCCACCAGGTTGCGCTGGAGGTCCGCCCGGCGGAGCTGGGTCACCAGGCCCTCGCCGTCGTCGTCGGCCTCGATCAGGTTGTCGACGACCTGGGCCATGCGCTCGCGCTGGACGGCCAGGGCGGCCTCCTGCCGGCGCTGCCGGCGGGACGCCTCCGGGTCGCCGAGGCGCTGGCGGGCCGCGTCCAGGAGCGGCAGGTCGGAGACCGTCCAGGACTGCGCGTCGGCGCGCTGGAGCCGCCGGATCTCCTCCGGGGCGAGCCAGGGGGCGCACAGCCGCAGGTAGGCGGGGACCGTCCACAGGTCGCCGACGAGGTCGGCGGGCTCGATCAGCGGCCAGGCGCGGTTGAAGGCGGCCAGCAGCTCCCGGTTCGCCCGCAGCGACCTGCGCAGCAGCTCCGGCGAGACGACGTCCTCGCCGTGCCGGTCGTGCGGGTCGTGCTTGTCGTGCTTGTCGTGCTTGTCGTGCTTGTCGTGCTTGTCGATGAGGATCGTGAGCAGTTCCTCCCAGATCTGGTCGCGGGCCTCGTTGTGCGGGGTGCCGGGGTCGGGGGCCTGGAACGCCTCGATCCAGTCCTCGACGCTCAGCCAGACGTCCGACCAGTGCGTGCTGACCGTCATGCCCTTGGCGGGCGGGTTCTCGTAGAACCGGACGGCCGGCTCGATCGCCTTCACCATGTCCGCGGACGCCTTCAGCCGCGCCACCTCCGGGTCCCGCTCGGGGCCCGCCGCCGCCCCCTCGGGCACGAGGTCGCGCAGGGTGCAGGTGCGCACGCCGTCCTCCCCCAGGCTGGGCAGCACGTCGGCGACGTAGGCCAGGTAGGGCTGGTGCGGGCCGACGAACAGCACGCCGCCCTTGTTGTGGCCGAGCCGGGGGTCGGAGTAGAGCAGGTAGGCCGAGCGGTGGAGGGCGACGACGGTCTTGCCGGTGCCGGGGCCGCCGTCCACGACGAGGGCGCCGCGGGAGCCGGCCCGGATGATGGCGTCCTGGTCGGCCTGGATGGTGCCGAGCACGTCGCGCATCCTGGGCGAACGGTTGCCGCCGAGGCTGGCGATGAAGGCGGACTGGTCGTCGAGCGCGGCGTGGCCGTCGAAGCCGTCGGGGGTGAACACCTCGTCCCAGTAGTCGCTGATCCGGCCGCGGGTCCAGCGGTACCGGCGGCGGCTGGCCAGGCCCATGGGGTTGGCGTGGGTGGCGCCGAAGAACGGCTCGGCCGCGGGCGAACGCCAGTCGAGCAGCAGGCGGCGGCCGTCCTTGTCGGTGAGGCCGAGCCGTCCGATGTACACCGGTTCGGGGTGGTCGGCGGTGACCATGTGGCCGAGGCACAGGTCCAGGCCGAACCGGCGCAGCGTCCGCAGGCGGGCGGACAGGCGGTGGATCTCCAGGTCGCGGTCGAGCGCCTGCCGGCCCTTGCCGCCGGGGGCCATGCGTTCGGCGTCGAGGCGGGCGGACAGGTCGGCGATCGACTGCTCCAGGCTCTCGGCGAGGGCCGCGAAGTGTCGCTCGTCGACGGCGATCAGCGCCGGGTCGGCCTTGGCGGCGAGGTTGCCGGGCAGGTCGAACACGCCGGTGGTCAGGGGATTCATGTATGTGGCTCCGCAACGAGGTCGGTCTTCGCGTGGCAAGGCTTCTGGCCTCGGCGGACGATTCTGCGCCACGACGGGGGTCTTGCCGCAAGCCCCCCGGTGCGCTATACGTTAAGAGTGGAAAGGAGTAGAAGCTCCTTTTTCTGCCACTTTGCTCCGCGACACAGGCCCTGCCCCGGCGATGCCGGCTTCGCTTCGCGGTCCAGGCTTCGTTTCCCGGCACGGCGGAACCGGGGTGACCCGCCCGTGACGGGCGGATCACCGGTCGAGCGTCACCAGTCGCCGTCGCCGCCCTCGTCCTCGTCGCCCTCGAAGATCTCTTCGACGATCTCACCCGCCACCAGGCCGCCGACCACGCCGGCGGCGCCGGCCGCGGCCACCGCGCCCCAGCCCGGCCCGCCGTGGTGCTGCTCGTGATGACCATAACCATGGTGACCGTGGTGGTCGCCGTACGCGTGGTGGTCGCCGTGGCCGAAGCCCGCGTGGGCGTGCGCGGCCAGGCCGGACAGCCAGCGGTCGAGCTCGGCGGCCCAGTCCGTCTGCAGGGCGTCGGCGTGGCTGACGGTGAAGCGGCCGATCGCGTCGCCGGAGTAGCGGCCGGCCCGCTTGTCGGCCTCCAGGACCACCTCCAGCCCCGCCGGGTCGGCCACGAAGGTCACTTCGAGCTCGCCGAGCACGCCGGCGTACCGGCCGGCCGGGTAGAACTCGATCTCCTGGTAGAACGGCAGCTCCTGGCGCACGCCGTACAGGCGGCCGGCCTCCAGGTCGGCGGACTTGAACGCGAAGCCGAGCTGCAGCAGCGCCTCCAGGATGCGCAGCTGGGAGGGCAGCGGCTCGACCGCGACCTCGTCGAGGTCACCCTTGTCGACCGCCTTGGCGATGGCGAGCTCGGTGCGCACGCCCAGCGCCATGCCGTGCAGCGGCTGCCCGCCGATCTGGCTGATCGGCGCCTCCCACGGCACGCCGACCTGGAACGGGATGGTGCGCTCCTCGCCCTGGCGCAGCACGAACGGCCCCGACACCTGGACGCGGGAGAACTCCCCGGCCCCCGCGTGCTCGCCGTCGCCGTGCTCGAACTCCACGCGGGCGACCAGGCCGAGGGTGACGTGCTCGATCTCGGCGTCGAAGTCGCCGCCCTTGAGCCGCACCTCGCCGGACAGCGTGCCGCCCGGCTGGACGCGCGGTGTCGCCAGAACGGTGTCCACCGAGGGCGCGCCGACGCCGAAGGCACCCAGCATGCGTTTGAAGACCACGGCTTGTTCTCCCTGTCGAAGATCGAATGTGTGCAGCCGACCCGCACAACGATCTCCGTCCGGCCCCGGTTCCGGCCATGCCGAAAACGTCATGCCGAAGACGTCTGCCGCGCAGGGGGCGGGAACGGCGGGATCCCGGAGTGCGGCGCGTTCGCCGCTCTCCGGGATCCCGGCGCGTTCCGCTCTACCGGACGCTGCGTCTGCCGTAGAGGCCCGCCGCCAGGGCCACCCCCAGACCGGCGAGGACCACCTGGATGACCAGTTCGATCCAGTCGATGCCGCGGGTGTCCGCGACGCCGACCGCGGCGGCGATCGCGGTGCCGATGAGGGCGGCGACGATGCCGATCACGATGGTGAGCCAGATGGGGATGCTCTGACGGCCCGGCACGACCAGCCGGCCGAGGACGCCGATGACGAGCCCGATGATGAGGGCGGAGATGATGCCGGTGACTTCCACGCTTCACACTCCCGTTCTGCCGCGCCGGGTGTCGCCACCCCTCGTGGGGGAGGAGTGCCCCCGGCCTGACAGGGCCATTGCTTCCCAGCAGCATCACGAAGAAACCGCACCACTCAGCCTGATATCGGTTCATGACGGACGGGTTCCATGGAGGTGTGCCGTTCGCGGTGGTGGCGCGGGCGGCCTCGCGGTGCCTACACTGCGGGCACACCCCACGAACAGCAGACGCGAACGAACGGCGCACCGAACCCCCCTCAGGAGCCCTTTGTGACCGTCAGACGAATCGTGCTGCACGCCCTGCTCGCCGCGACGACCGCCACTGCCGCCGCTGCCGTCACTGCCGTCACGACGACCGCCGCGACGCCGGCGAACGCCACGGCCTTCACCCTCACCAGCACCGCCTTCCCCCAGGGCGGGATCATCCCGAAGGTGCACGAGTGCACCAGCGGCGGCCAGACCGACCCCGGCCGGCGCAACGAGTCACCGCCCCTGACCTGGAGCGGCGGCCCGGCCGGGACCCGCGGCTACGCCCTGGTGATGCGGGACCTCGACAACAACAACCTCATCCACTGGGTGATCTACGACATCCCGGCGGACGTGACCTCGCTGCCGCAGAACGTCGAGCACGCCTACCGTCCCGCGGCCCCCGCCGGGGCCCGGCAGATCTACTACCGCGGCAGCGCCAGCCTGTACGGCTATCAGGGGCCGTGCTCCCCCTGGTCGGTCAACACCTACCAGTTCACCGTGCACGCCCTCGACCGGGCCGCCCTGACCGAACTGGGCTCCGGTTCGTCCACGACGACCGCGGCGAGGGTGATCTCCAGCGCGTCCCTGGGGACGGCCGTGCTGTCCGGCGAGTCCTGAACGTTCAGGAGCGCCAGGTCCAGCCCGGCAGACCCGGCACCGGCCCGGCCGGACGGCGAGGCCCGGCGGTGAGGCCCCGGGCGGGCGGCACCGCCGGGCAGTGGGCGCCGGGGGCGGGCAGGGCCAGCGTGGTCAGGTAACGGTCCACGGCCCCGGTCAGGCAGGGGCTGCGGCCGTAGGCGCCGTGGCCCCAGCCGTCGTACGTCAGCAGCCGGGCCTCCCGGCCGATCTGGCGGGCGGTGCTCAGCGCCCACGGGTAGCCGGTCGCCGGGTCGTGCAGGCCGTTGACGAGCAGCAGCGGCGGCGTGCCCGAGACGCGCAGCCGGTGTTGCGGGTCGGGGATCGGCGTGGGCTGGCCCAGGCAGGCGACGGTGAGCGAGACCGAGATCGGGCTCATCCGCATGTCGGGCGCGATGGCCGCCAGCCGCCGCAGGTGCCGCTCGAAGGCCCGCTGGTCGCGTACGGGGAGCAGGTAGTCCTCGCAGATCACCTGCGTGACGTCGTTGAACACCTCCTGGTCAGGGCCGGGCGGCGCGAGCGGCGGCACGGCGCCGGAGCCGGCGTCGAGGTCGCGCAGGAACGTGGCCAGGCCGGCCCAGTCGGGGGCGTAGAAGGTGCTGAACGTCAGGTAGAGCAGCGTCGACGGGGTGAGCGGGCCGTCGGGCAGGCGCAGCTCGCCGCGTCCGGCCCGGGCCAGCAGGTCTCCCAGCAGCGCCCGCACGTCACGTCCGCGCAGCACGCAGGCGGGGGCCGTCGCGCACCACGAGACGAACGCGTCGAAGGAGTCCTGGGTGGTCCAGGTGTCGGTGTCGAGCATCTCGGCGGTGCCGAGGCTGTGGTCCATGTTGCTGTCCAGGGCCAGCGCGCGGACCCGCCCGGGGAAACGTTCGGCGTAGAGCTGGCCGATGAGGGTGCCGTAGGAGATGCCGTAGAAGGTGAGGCGTTCCTCGCCGAGCGCCGCCCGCAGCGCCTCCAGGTCGCGGACGACGGACGCGCTGTCCACGTGGTCGTAGAGCGGCCCGGTACGGGCCCGGCAGTCCTGCCGGTAGCGGGCGTTGTACGCCAGCCGCCGGTCGAAGCCCGCCTGGTCGCGTGTCAGCGGGTCGGGGGCCTGCCGGGCCAGCGGCAGCGAGCAGAGCACCGGATGGCTGCGGGCGACGCCGCGCGGGTCGAAGCCGACCACGTCGAAGCGGGCCGTCAGCTCCGGGCTGAGCCGCAGGTCGTCGCGCAGGACGGCGTCCACGCCCGAGTTGCCGGGGCCGCCCGGATTGATCACCAGGGAGCCGATCCGGGCGGCGGGATGGGTGGCCGGACGCCGCGCCACGGCCAGGTCGAACGCCGGACCGCCGGGACGGGCCCAGTCGACCGGCAGGGTGAGCCGGGCGCACTGGGCGGCCGGATCCTCCGGGCACGGGGACCAGCCGGCGCCCGGGGTCGCGGCGACGGGCGGGGTGGCGGCGGCGGGCGGGGTGGCGGCGACGGGCGGGGTGGCGGCGACGGGCGGGGTGGCGGCGACGGGCGGGGTGGCGGCGGCGGGCGGGGTGGCGGCGGCGGGCGGTAACGGGACGAGCACGGCCACGAGGAGGGCCAGTGCCGCAAGGATCGGTCGCAGCATGAGATGTCCCATCGGGTCGGGGGGTGACACCGATCATGAGCTTCCGGCGGCTCCCCCGATACCCCCGGGTCACGCCTTGGGATCCCCGCGGTCAGCCGAGGGCGCGGTCCAGGTTGAAGGCGGCGCTGATCAAGGCCAGGTGGGTGAACGCCTGCGGGAAGTTGCCCTGCTGCTCGCCCGTACGGCCGATCTCCTCGGCGTACAGGCCGAGGTGGTTGGCGTAGGTCAGCATCTTCTCGAAGGCCAGGCGGGCCTCCTCCACCCGGCCGGCGCGGACCAGCGCCTCGACGTACCAGAAGGAGCAGATGGAGAACGTGCCCTCCTGGCCGCGCAGGCCGTCGGGGCTGGCGTCCGGGTCGTAGCGGTAGACCAGCGAGTCGGACACCAGGTCGGCGGTGAGCGCGTCGAGCGTGGACAGCCACTTCGGGTCGGTGGGCGAGACGAACTTGGCCAGCGGCATCATCAGCAGCGCCGCGTCGAGCACGTCGCCGTCCTCGTGCTGGACGAACGCCTGCCGCACGTCGGACCAGCCGTGGGCCATGATCTGCCGGTAGAGGTCGTCGCGCGCCCCGCGCCAGTGGGGGATGTCGGCGGGCAGGCCGCGGCGGGCGGCCATGCGCATGGCGCGTTCGATGGCGACCCAGCACATCAGCCGGGAGTACAGGAACTTCTTGCGCCCGCCCCTGGTCTCCCAGACGCCCTCGTCGGGCTGGTCCCAGTTGTCGCAGACCCAGTCGACCAGGGCGCAGACGGCGTCCCAGTGGTCGCTGGAGATGGGCTTGCCCCATTTGTCGTAGAGGTAGACGGAGTCGAGCAGGGCGCCGTAGATGTCGAGCTGGAGCTGGCCGGCGGCGGCGTTGCCGACGCGTACCGGGGCCGAGCCGCGGTAGCCCTCCAGGTGGTCGAGCTGCCGTTCGGGCAGGTCGGTACGGCCGTCGATGCCGTACATGATCTGGAGGGGGCCGTTGGGGCCGGCGGGGCACAGGCTGACGTGCCGGGTAAGGAACGACATGAACGCCTCGGCCTCGCCGGTGAAGCCCAGCCGGAGCAGGGCGTAGACGCAGAAGGCGGCGTCGCGGACCCAGAGGTAGCGGTAGTCCCAGTTGCGCTCGCCGCCGATCAGCTCGGGCAGGCTGGTGGTCGGGGCGGCGACGATCGCGCCGGTCGGCGCGTACGTCAGCAGCTTGAGCGTCAGGGCCGAGCGGTGGACCATCTCCCGCCACCTGCCCCGGTAGCGGGAGGCCGACAGCCACTTGCGCCAGAACGCGACCGTGGCGGTCAGCTCCTCCTCCGCCTCGACGTGCGGGCAGCCGCGGGGCGGGATCTCGGCCTCGACCCGGTCCAGCGCGAAGACCTCCGACTCGCCCTCCACGAGGGTGAAGCACGCCCGCACGTCCCTGCCGTCGCACTCGACCGGCACGGTGGCGCTCAGCGCGAGCGTCAGGTCGGCGGACTCGAAGACGGTCAGGCCGTCGGCCTCGCGCACGACGTGCGGCTGGGCCCCGTAGCCGAAGCGGGGGGCCACCCGCGCGTGGAACGGCAGCGAGCCGCGCACGCAGAGCACCCGGCGGATCAGCCGCTGCCGGCCGCTGCCGCCCTGCTCGCCGATGATCGGCATGAAGTCCTGGATCTCGCCCACCCCGCTCTCGGTGAAGAAGCGGGTGATGAGCACGTTGGTGTCGGGGAAGTAGAACTGCTTGGTGCGCGCCGGCACGTCGGTGGCCAGCTCGAACGCCCCGCCGCGGTCGGCGTCGAGGATCGCGGCGAACACGCTGGGCGAGTCGAAGGCCGGGCAGCAGTACCAGTCGATGGTGCCGTCGGTGCCGACCAGGGCCACGCTGCGCAGATCGCCGATGAGGCCGTGCTCGGCGATCGGCAGGTAGCGGTCACCGTCTGCTCCACCCATCGCAGCAGTTCTCCCTGGTCAGGGCGGTGCTCAAACCTCGTGCCCGGCCTCCTCCAGCGCGGCCAGGCGGCGGCGGACGTGGGCGCGCTCGGGCTCGCTCCCGGCCGTCCGGAGCGCGGCGCGGTACGCCTCGGCGGCCTCGGGCAGCCGGCCGAGCCGGTGCAGCAGGTCGGCGCGGGCCAGCAGGTACGGGTGGTAGTCGCGCAGCCGCCGGGCCCCGGCCGGCTCCTCCAGCAGCGCCAGCCCGGCCTCGGGCCCGTCGCGCATGGCCACGGCCGCCGCCCGGTTCAGCGCCACCACCGGGGAGGGGTCGAGCGCGAGCAGCACGTCGTACAGGGCCACGACCTGCGGCCAGTCGGTCGTGGCCAGGTCCGGGGCCTCGTCGTGCAGCGCCGCGATCGCGGCCTGGACGCCGTACGGGCCGGGCGGGCCGCCGCTGAGCGCGGTCACCACCAGCGCCGAGCCCTCCTCGATCATGGCCCGGTCCCAGAGGCCGCGGTCCTGCTCGCCGAGCAGCACCGGCTCCCCCTCGGGCCCGGTACGGGCGGCGCGCCGCGCGTGCACCAGCAGCAGCAGCGCCAGCAGCCCGGCGACCTCCCGCTCGGCGGGCAGCAGCCGGCGCAGGATCCGGGCCAGCCTGATCGCCTCCTCGGCCAGGTCGAGCCGCTGGAGGAAGGGCCCGGAGCTGGCCGCGTAGCCCTCGGTGAAGATCGAGTAGATCACCTGGAGCACGCCGGGCACCCGTTCCGGCAGCTCGTGGGCCTCCGGCACGCGGAACGGGACGCGGGCCTGCCTGATCTTCTTCTTGGCCCGGACGATGCGCTTGGCCATCGTCTGGGCCGGCACCAGGTAGGCCCGCGCCACCTCGGGGGTGGTCAGGCCGGCCAGGCAGCGCAACGTCAGCGCCCCGCGGTCCTCGGCCGGCAGCGCGGGGTGGGCGCAGGTGAAGAAGAGCCGCAGCCGTTCGTCGGGCAGGCCGCCGTCCTCGCCGGGGGGCGCTTCCGGAGCGGCCCGCTCGGCCTCCGCCGCCAGGACGGCCAGCCGGGTGGCGAGCGCCTGCTCGCGTCTGAGCCGGTCGACCGCCTTGCGCCGCGCGGTGGTCATCAGCCACGCGCCCGGGTTGGGCGGCACGCCCTCGGCGGGCCAGTGCCTCAGCGCCGCCTCGACGGCGTCGGAGGTGACCTCCTCGGCGAGGTCGAGGTCGCCGAAGCGGCGGACGAGCGCGGCCAGCAGCCGGCCGCGCTCCTCACGGAAGACGGCCTCGATCTCACGCATCGAAGTCGGCGACCGGGCGCACCACCACCGAGCCGCCGCCGCGCGCACCCGGGCAGCGCACGGCCCAGTCGAGGGCGGCGTCGAGGTCGGGCACGTCGATCACGTAGAAGCCGCCCAGGACCTCGCGCGTCTCGGCGTACGGGCCGTCGGTGACGGTGGGCGTGCCGTCGGCGCTCACCCGTACGGTGGTGGCGGTCACCAGGTCGGCCAGCGACTCGCCGGAGACCAGGATGCCCGCCTCCCGGACGGACTTGTCGTAGGCCATCCACTCCTGGAAGTCGCCCGGCTCCTGCTCGTCGGAGGTGCCGGCGTTGATCAGCAGCATGTACTTCACGGTGTTCCCCTTCACGGTCGGCGTACGGCGGGGCCGCCGTACGCCTTCACCACGAACGGGACCCGCCCGGATGGACACGCCACGACGATGAGTTTTCCGGGTCCGTCCGGTCATTGTCACGACACGTCACATCAGGTGGACCGACGAGCGTACTGCGAGCATGTCCGGACCGTGACGTACACCTCCATCGACCAGCACCTCAGCCCGTTTTCCGGCAGATAAGGTTGACATGCGGCGTTTCGGGGGTTTCGCCGCTCACGATGCTGAGGGGGACGGGTGGCGGAGTCGTTCGGCACGATGCTGCGGAGCCTGAGACACGCCGCCGGGCTGACCATCGAGGAGCTCTCCCACGCCTCCGGCGTCAGCGTGCGCGCCATCGGCGACATGGAGCGGGGGGCCAGCCGGGGCCCGCAGCGGCGCACCGTCGAGGCCCTGGCCGAGGCGCTGCGGCTGGACGAGCCGCGGCGCACGGCGCTGTCCGACGCCGCCCGCGCCGGCCGCCCCCGCCAGGACGCCGCGCCGGGCGCCTGCGAGCCGCCCCGCGGCGTGGGCGACTTCACCGGCCGCGAACGTGAGCTGCGCCTGCTGCGCGACCTGGCCGCCCGCACGACCGACCGCACCGCCGAGGACGCGCCCGCCGTCGTCGCCGCCGTCTCCGGAGCCGCCGGCATCGGCAAGACCGCCCTTGCCGTACGCGCCACCGCCCACCTGGCCGACCTGTTCCCCGACGGCCGCTTCTACCTGGACCTGCGCGGCATGGACCCGGTCCCGCTGGACCCCGGCACGGCGCTGTCCCGGCTGCTCAACGCCCTTGGCGTGGCCGAGCGGCGCATCCCGGCCGACGAGGAGGACCGCGCCGGCCAGTACCGCGCCCTGCTGCGCGGCCGGCGCTGCCTGGTCGTCCTGGACAACGCCGCGCACGAGGCCCAGGTGCGCCCGCTGCTGCCGGCCGAGGGCCCGGCGATGACGCTGGTCACCGGCCGCCGCCCGCTGGCCGGGCTGGAGGGCGTGCACCAGGTGCCGCTGGCGCACCTGGCGGCCGGGGAGTCGGCCGCGCTGCTGCGCGCGATCGTCGGCGCCGAGCGCGCCGACGCCGACCCGGACGGGGTCGCGCGGGTGGCCGACCTGTGCGGGAACCTGCCGCTGGCGCTGCGCATCGCCGGGAACCGGCTGCAGAGCAGGCCCGGCTGGACCGCCGGGCACCTGGCCGCCCGCCTCGGCGACGAGGGACGCCGGGTGGAGTCGCTGGCCGCCGGCGACCTGTCGGTGGCGGCGGCCTTCGCGCTGTCGTACCGGCAGCTCTCGGCGCCCGCGCGGCGCGGCTTCCGGCGGCTGGCGCTGGCCGCCGCGCCGGACTTCGGGGTGCCGATGACGGCCGTCCTCGCCGAGCTCGGCCCGGACGAGGCCGAGGACGCCCTGGAGGAACTGGTCGATCTCGGGCTGCTGCAGTCGCCGTACCCCGGCCGCTACCGCTTCCACGACCTGGTACGGCTGTTCGCCCGCGCCCGGCTGTCCGACGAGGAGCCCATGACGGCCCAGCGGCAGGCGCGGCGGCGGATGGACGACTGGCTGCTGGAGGTCGCGACCGTCGCCGGGCGCTGGTTCGAGCCGGGCTACGGCGCGCCGCCGTCCGGGTGGAGCTCGCTGGTCGAGCTGGACAGCGCGCGGCAGGCGCAGGAATGGCTCCAGGCCGAGGGCACGGCGTGGCTGGCCGCGCTGCGGCAGGCGGCCCGCGCCGGCGAGCACGCGCGGGTCGTCGAGGTGGCCGAGGCCATGCACTGGTTCTCCGACCTGTGGATGCACTGGGGGCACTGGCCCGAGGTGTTCGAGCTGTCGTCCGGCGCGGCCCGCGAAGCGGGCGACCGTGCGCAGGAGGCGGTTCATCTCAACTACCTGTCCTGGGCGCGCACGTACTGCCAGGGCCGCCACGACGAGGGCGAGCGGACCGCGCTGCGCGCGCTGGAGCTGGCCCGCGAGGTCGGGGACGTGCGCCAGCAGGGCTGGGCCCTGACCTACGCCACCTGGGCGCTGTGGGGACGCGACGAGCGGCGCGCCACGGAGACCGGCCTGGCGCACGCGCGGCGGGCGGCGGAGTGCTTCCGGCAGGCCGGCGACCCCGAGGGGTACGCCCAGGCCATGCTCAGCGTCGGCAACGGCCTGCGCCGGCTGGGCCGCATCGAGGAGGCCGTACGGCACGGGCTGGAGCTGCTGGAACGGCTGCGCGACCCGGCGTTCGGCGGCACGCCGGTCATCGTCGCCCACGCCGTCGGGACGGCGCTGGACCTGCTGAGCGACGGCTACTTCGCGCTCGGCCGCTGGCAGGAGGCCGCCGACCACTACCGCGAGGCCCTGGTCGAGCTGCGCAAACGCCCGATCAACCGGGCCACGGCCCAGACCCTGACGCACCTGGGCCGGGCGCTGGTCGAGCTGGGACGGCGGGAGGAGGCGCGCGAGGCGTTCCAGGAGGCCCTGGAGCTGTACGAAGCCTCCGCCGACGCCGTCCGGGCGGCCCGCGTGACCGCAGAACTCACCCGCCTGGCCCTGGCCGGGACCACGGTGACGACCCCGGAAGGCGCCCGCTGAGCGGGCCGGTCAGGGGTCCACGAACCGTTCGATGAAGGTCAGGGCGGTGCCGCAGACCTCGCGCCAGCCGCTGTCCACGGTCATCGAGTGCCCGCGCCCCGGCAGCTCGACGATCTCGGTCAGATGGTGCCGGTTGCGCGCCTGCCACAGGTAGGAGGCGTGCGCGGCGGCCCACGGGACCGTGCGGTCCAGCTCGCCGGCGACCAGCAGCAGCGGCCCCCGGTCCGGCGCGGCGCCGTCGAGGCCCCACGGATCGGCCGCCTGCGCCGCCTGGACGGCGTACGTCTCGTACAGCCGCCTGGCCTCCTCCTCGCCGACGGCGTTGGCCACGGCGTGCCGGAAGCGCCCGTACGTGAGCGCCCCGCGGAACGGCGCCGGGCTGATCGCCACGCAGGCGCAGGCCAGCCCGCGCCCGGCCAGGATCTGCGCGACCAGGCCGCCGGCGGCGTGGCCGACCAGGGCCGGCCGGCGCGCCAGCCCGCCGATCAGCCCGGCGAAGTGCCCTGCGGCAGGCCCGGCGAACTCGCCGTCCTCGGGCCAGGAAGGGACGACGGGGACGAACCCCGCCTGCCCGAACACCTCGGCCCAGGGCTCCCAGCTCTCGGCCAGCAACCACGGGTCGTGGACGAAGACGACCGGGACCCGCCCGGTGGCGTTGGCGTGCCGCACCTGGTCGAGGTCGTAGGCGGAGGGCATGGCGCGGGAGGTCAGCTCTCGTGCAGGGCCCGGCGCAGCGTGCCGGCGGCCAGCTCGATCGCCGACCCGGCCGCGTACGTGCCGCGCAGCGCGTTGAGCATGACGAAGTCGTGGATGATGCCCTGGTAGCGGACGGCGGTCACCGGCACCCCGGCCGCGCGCAGCTTGGCGGCGTACGCCTCGCCCTCGTCGCGCAGCACGTCCGCCTCGCCGGTGATGACCAGCGCCGGCGGCAGGCCGGCCAGTTCCTCGACGGTGGCCCGCAGCGGGGAGGCGGTGATCTCGGCGCGCTCGGCCTCCGAGGTCGTGTACTGGTCCCAGAACCACTGCATGCCGTCCCGGCGCAGGAAGTAGCCCTCGGCGAACTGCCGGTAGGACTCGGTGTCGAAGGACGCGTCGGTCACCGGGTAGAACAGCACCTGCCCGCGCAGCGACAGCCCGCCGCGCCGCTTGGCCATGATGGTCAGCGCGGCGGTCATGTTGCCGCCCACGGAGTCGCCAGCCACCGCGACGCGCGTGGCGTCCAGGCCCTTGGCTGCGCCGTCGGTGACGATCCAGCGGGCGACCGTCCAGTTCTGCTCGATGGCCACGGGGTAGCGGTGCTCGGGCGACAGGTCGTACTCGGGGAAGACCACGGCGGCGCCGGCGCCGGTCGCCAGCTCGCGGACCAGCCGGTCGTGGGTGTGGGCGTTGCCGAAGACCCAGCCGGCGCCGTGGATGTAGATGATCACCGGCAGGGCGCCGGTGCTGCCGGCGGGCCGCACGATGCGGGCCCTGACCTCGCCGGTGGGGCCGCCGGGGACCGTCACCCACTCCTCGTCCACAGCGGGCAGCTCGACCGGGCCGGACTGCACCTCGTTCACGGCCTTGCGGCCCTCCTCCGGCGGGAGCTGGAAGAGGTACGGCGGCTCGGCGGTGGCCTCGGCGAACGCCTGAGCGGCGGGTTCCAGGACGGGCTTGATCATGATCGCTCCAGGAAGGAAGGGGTGGGAAGCAGGGGGGCCGTTCCCCATCCAAGCGACCGGCCTGGGGATAGACGAGGCGGAACCACAGGCAGAAGTACGTTTCCGCCTCGTGCGCGCGAGCCGCACGGCGGTTGGATCGCCACCGGGGCCGACCGGTCCCTTTCGCCCCGAGAAGGAGTTTTTCCATGACGGAGAGCACCACCCCGACGGTCGTCCTCGTGCACGGCGCGTTCGCCGACGCGGCCAGCTGGTCCGGCGTCATCGCCGAGCTGCAGCGGGACGGCGTCCCCGTGGTGGCCCCGCCGAACCCGCTGCGCGGCCTGGCCTCGGACGCGGCGTACGTCGCCTCCGTGGTGGCCCAGATCGACGGCCCGGTCGTGCTGGCAGGCCACTCGTACGGCGGCGCGATCATCACCGTGGCCGGCGCGGCGGACAACGTCGTCGGCCTCGTCTACGTCGCCGCGTACGTCCTGGAGGAGGGCGAGAGCCTGGGCGAGCTCCAGGGACGCTTCTCCGAGCCGCCGCTCGGCGCGAGCCTGCGGCAGGCCGCCTACCCGCTGGCGGACGGCGGCGCCGCCGTCGAGTTCACCATCGCCGCCGACGCCTTCCCCCAGGTCTTCGCCGCCGACGTGCCGGCCGAGGTCACCCGGGTCCTCGCGGTGGCGCAGCGGCCCCTGGCGGCCGGGGCGTTCACCGAGACGGCGGCCACGGCGGCCTGGCGGACCAGGCCGTCGTGGGCCGTCATCGCCGACGCCGACCAGGCCATCAACCCCGACGTGCAGCGGTTCGGGGCCGAGCGGGCCGGCGCGACCGCCGTGGAGCTCGCCGGCGCCTCGCACGCGGTCGCGGTGTCGCGGCCGAAGGAGGTCGCCGACGTGATCCGCGCGGCCGTCCGGGCCAGCGCCTCCTGATCGCCTCCTGACGGCCTGCCCGGCCGCCAGGAGGCCGGGCGGTCAGGACTGCTTGCCGAGGCCCTGGAAGCGGCTGTCGATGAAGTCGCCCCAGGTGGCGTTCAGCGACATCAGCTCGCCGTCCACCATCTTCCACTGGCGGGCCTTGTGCTGCGGGTAGGCGAAGAGCACCGACGACAGGCGCTCGTAGCCGGCGGGCATCGGCTTGGTGTGCACCCGGTGCGTGGACGGCCGGAACCGCCCGTCGGAGGCGCTGGTGAGCATCCGGCCGATGTTGCACAGCACGACGTCGGTCCCGGCGATCACCGGCTCGACCCAGGTGCCGTCGTGCAGCACGTACTGCAGGCCCTGGTCGGACGGGGGAAGCTGGAGGCCGAGCATCTGGATGCCGGAGTGCTCGTGGGCCAGCACCTCGCGGTCGCCGACGTCCCGGTAGTGGATCACCCGCAGGTTCGTCGCGTCGTGCGAGAGGTCCAGCTCGGGCGTGCCGGGCGGCATCATGCCCCGGACGACCTCGCCGAAGAGCGAGATCAGCCGGAAGGCGATGTCGAACACCTCGGCGGCGCGGGCGCCGAACTCCGGGAAGGCCCGCAGCACGTCACCCGCCCCGGGCGGCTGGTCGCCGATCATGGCGCCGCTGACGTGGATGAACTCCTTCGGGTCGGGCACGCCGTTGGCCAGGCGCGGGATCTCCGAGTTGTACGGGAAGAACCCGTGCGTGCCGCCGACGGCGAGCTGCGGGACGACGTCGTAGGCGTAGTCGGACAGGCTCGGCCCGGTCGCCCGGCAGGCCGCGGCGAACTCGTTCATCATGGCCTCGACGCGCTCGCCGATGCCGGGCACCTCCGCGGCCATGAAGCCCCATCCGGTCAGCTGCGACCTGATGGCTTCGGTGGCGGCGGCCATGTCGGCCTCGATGTCATGCAGCCTGACGACGGGGGCGCGGCCGCTGAGTTCCATGAGAGGGACGTCCATTGTCACTCCGTTTCTCGATGACCGTTCGGGGATGGTTCGTCGTACGTGCTACGTGCCGGTGCTGCTCAGGTGGCGCGGGTTGCGGACGGCGGGGTCGAGGCCGAGACGCTGGGCGACCAGGGCGACCTCGGTGCGGTTGGAGCAGTTGAACTTGACGAGCAGGTTGGAGATGTGGCGCTTGACGCCGTGGATGGAGATGCCCATCGAGCGGGCGATCTGGTGGTTGCTCATGCCGCGCAGCAGCAGCGCCAGCACCATGTGCTCGCGCTCGGTCAGGCGGCCGAGCAGGTCGGGGCCGCCCCTGGACGGGACGGGCGCGTCGCCGCGCAGCAGCCGATCGAACATGCCCGACAAGCCGGCGACATTGATCTCCTCCCACGGCAGGCGACCGGCCAGCCCGTAGCGCTGGGCGACGCAGGGGGCCGGCTCCTCCCCCTGACGCACCATGGCCAGGATCTGCGGGCGGGCCCGGCGGGGGCGTCCGCCGAGCACGTCCGGCAGTACGGCGAGCGGGATCACCGCGACGTCGAAGTCCTCGCCGGCCAGCAGCAGCCGGGCCTCCGCGCAGCTGCGCACGACCGCGACCCCGGCCACGTTCGGCACCTTCATCAGCAGCGGCGGGAGCCCGTAGAAGGAGACCTCGTCCTCGGCGAGCCAGAAGACGGACAGCCTGGAGCACCTCGCCCGGAGGCTGGAAGGGGAGGCCGGGATCGGCTGGGCGGCCTCCAGCGTGATGGCACTCATCGCATGATCCTCTCTGCGTCGGCGAACGGCGGTCGGTCGGTACGCGGCGGCGGCTCACTCAGTCGCGGCGTCTCACCAGGTGGAAGGAGAAGTCGGTGCCCCTGTGGTAGTCCTGCGAATACAGCACCGGCCGTCCGGCGCTGTCGTGGTGGGTCTGGAGGAGCAGCAGCCAGGCGCCGCCGTCCTCGTGGGTGCCGATGCGCTCGGCCTGGGCGTGGCTGAGGGTCACCGCCCGGACCTGGGCGACGGCGTAGGCGATGGTGTGGCCGTGCTCGGTGAGGAGCTGGAACAGCGAGCCGGTCCAGTCCACCTCGTCCATGGGGCGGCCGATGAGCGAGCGCGGGAACAGGTCGATGGAGTACAGCAGCGCGTCGTCCCGGTGCCGGCGCAGGCGTTCCAGCCGGACGATGGCCTCGCCGGGCGGCAGTTGCAGCAGCTCGCGCTGGTGGCGGTCCGGCTCGGTGGCCACGACGTCGAGGACGGTGTTGTCGGCGGTGAACCCGCGGCTGGCCAGCATCTCGGTGACGCCTTCGAGGCGGGTCAGCGGCCGGTCCAGGCTGGGCTGCGAGGTGAGGTAGCGGCCGTCGCCGTGCCTGGCCTGGATGAGCCCTTCCTGCTCCAGGAGCTTGAACGCCTCTCTGATGCTGGTGCGCCCGACGTCGAACAGGGTCATGAGCTCGTTCTCCGACGGCAGCCTGTCACCGGGGCGCAGCCCCTGCTCGACGATCAGGGCGTGCAGCCGGTCACGGATCTGGATGGCCAGGGTGGGATGACGTCGTGTCACGCGGGTCTCTCCTGCACGGACGGACCGCGGAGCGGGGCGATGCCGAGCTCGGCGGCCGATGGGTAGCTGGGGGCACAGAACCGGCGCGTGACCGAGACGGTCGCCACCTGGCAGGCGAGCCGGACGCCGCGCTCCAGGCCCGTGCCGGCGCAGAGGGCGGCCGCCAGGGCGCCGGTGAAGGCGTCACCCGCGCCGGTGGTGTCCACAACGCGCACGCTGGGGACGCCGATCAGCATAGTGCCGCCGTCGTCGGCGATCTCGGCGCCGTGCTCGCCGCGGGTGACGACGACGGTGCGTCCCCTCGTCCGGCCGCGCAGGTCGTCCAGGTCGCCGGGGGTGTCGCCGGCCAGCGCGGTCAGCTCGCCCTCGTTGAGCACCAGCACGTCGGCGCGGGCCAGCAGCTCCTTCCCGGTGCTCTCCAGGAACGGTCCCGCCGGGCTCGGATTGAGCAGGACGCGCACGCCCGGCGGGGCCGCCGTCGCGGCGGCGTACGAGATCTCCAGCGGGATCTCCCCCTGCAGCACGAGCACGGCCCCGGCGGGCAGGCCGGCGGCGACGGCGGCCGCCTGGGCGGGCGGCAGCAGGTCGGCGGCCCCCGGCCAGGTCATCACCATCTGCCCGCCGCCCGCGTCGACGTAGACGAAGCTGCGCCCGGTCGCGACGCCGACGGCCGTGGTGCACTCGCCCACCTCGATGCCCTCGGCGCGCAGCTCGGCCAGCGCCACCGGCCGGGCGGCGTCGTCACCGAGGCAGCCGACGAAGCGGGCGGCCGCGCCCAGCCGGGCCGCGGCGACGGCCACGTTCGCGGCCTTGCCGCCGTGCGCGGTGGCGTAGTCGGCGGCGTTGACGCTCTCGCCCGGCTCCGGCAGGTGGTCGCCGAACATGTAGAGGTCGACGATGTAGGCCCCGACCGCGACGACGGTCACGAGCCCAGCCCCAGGGCGCAGGGCGCGATGCTGTCGGCGTCGACGGTCACCCGCACGTCGGGGTGGTGGTGCGCGAAGGTCACCGGGAGCAGCACGTCCGGCTCGGTGGTGAGCAGCAGCACCCGGACGATGTACCGCTTCCAGGCGCCCCCGTCGGTGATCAGGTGCAGCCGGCGGGCGGAGAGGATCTCCGACATGCCGACGGTGATCGCCATCCGCGGGATCGCCTGCGTGTAGCCGCCGGTCACCCGGTGGGAGTGGGCCACGATCGTGTCGTCGAGCAGGGGGACGACGCGCGTGGTCGAGGCGGCGAACTCCGCGGCGGTGTACTGGTGCCAGCGCGTGGACGGCGGCTCGTTGAAGGCCAGGTGCCCCCGGTAGCCGAAGCCCGCGTAGCAGGTGTCGGCGCCGCCCTCGGCGCGCAGGCGCTCGCCGAACGCGTCGGGGTCGAACACGTCGGGGAAGACGACGTTGCCGGGATGGGGCCGCAGGTCGGGGTCGAGGAGCTGGTAGAGGTTGCGGTCGCAGTAGCCGCGGAAGCTGAAGGGATGGGAGGGGTCCACCGGCCGGCCCTGCCAGTCGAGGAACTCGTCCATGTGGAAGGCGAAGACGTCGGCCCAGCTGATGCGCTCCTCGTTGCAGATGCGCGCCAGGATCGGGTACTGCGCCTTCGGGCCCACGGGCAGGATCCAGCGGGTGGGCTCGCCGCGCATGTTGCGGGCGCGTAACTCGTCGGCCATCTCCCGGGCCAGCCGGTAGTAGAGCTCGGTGGTGTCGGGGTAGACGGTCAGCGGGTGACGGGCGATGGCCGCCAGTTCCTCGGCCGGCATGGACAACATCTCGTCGGTCAGCTCGGCCGACGTGCGGGGATAGGGGTAGTCGAGGTGCCTCGCGCTCGCGGTGGTCACGTCACTCCTCCTCACAAGCTGCGGGTTGCAGGAATCGGGACAGGACGTTTCGGGTGATTCGCCTGATGTCACCGTCACAGCAGGCGAGGCTGGTCACCCAGTTGACGGATCCGGCGGCGAACACCGCGCCGCCGGATCCGAGCAGTCGCAGGGTCATGTCGGCGCGTACGGCCCCCGCGCCCGACCCGGCCTCCTCGGTGGGGGGCCGGTAGTGGTGGCTGTGGCCGCCCGCGGAGGTCGCGAGCACCAGGGTGTCCGGCGGGGTGCCGAGCTCGGGCGCGGCCCGGTCGATCTCGTCCCCCGCCGCACCGCCGAGCGCGAGGCCGCAGCAGCCCACCGGGTCGGTCCCGACGCCCTCGAACACCCAGGACGCCTCCTCCCGGCGGCTGTCGGGCAGGCGGGTGTAACCGGGGGCGGGCCCCCAGCCCTGGGCGGCGAAGCCGACGCCGAGCAGCTCCTGCGGCGCCAGGCCGCGGTGCCGCCAGAGGCCGCCGGGCTCGCCGGTGGAGGTCAGCACGTCCTCGCCGGGCTCGTCGTCCCACCAGTCGCCGACGTGGCCGCGGCGGACCTCGATGGCGTGCGGGTGCCGGGGGTCGACGCCGGTCACCCAGTAGAACCCGTTGCCGCCCAGGTACATGAGCCGGCCGCCGCCGGACACGTACGCGCCGAAGGCCGCGCGTTCGGGGGCGGTGACGTACTCGGGGTGGCTGCCGGTCAGGACGACGCGGTAGGCGGACAGCAGGTCGGCGCCGCCTTCGTGCACGTCCTCGTCGGCCAGCACGTCGAAGGCGAAGCCCGCCGAGCGCAGCCAGCGCAGCAGCAGCAGGTCGGCGGCGAAATGGCGCGGCGCGCCGGTCATCCACCAGCGGTAGTCCGGGGTGAGGTTGAGCACCGGGCGGCGTCTGGAGGAGTGGGTGACGTGGCCGCCCTCGCGCCGCTGGTCGTACAGGGACAGGCCGAGCTCGCGGTGCTCGTTGAGGTAGGCGTCCACCGGGGAGAGCGTGATCACGCGGTCGGTGACCTGCCGGTAGTCGCCGAAGTACTCGGCCTCGCTGGACTGCCGGTGGTTGGCGTAGGCGAGGTAGGTGAAGGTGGGCAGGACGACCGCGACCGGGTTCCTGCGCGTCGCGTCCGGGCGCAGCACCACCGGCAGCACGCACGACTGTCCCCGGGTCCGCAGGCGGACGCCGAGCACGGTGGAGCCGGCGTCCCGCGGGACGGTCAGCTCGCAGGTCACCGGCCAGCGGGCGTCGTCGAGGTCCTCCGGGCTGACCTGGAGCGCGGTTCGGGCGCCGCCGCCCGGCCCGAGGAGCCCGGCCAGCGGCCGGTTGACGGCGTTCGCGTGGCGCCCGTTGCCGCTGACGTCCGGGACGACGGGCGCGCCCGGACCGGCGGACGGGTCCCACAGGGCCAGCAGCTCCGGGCCGAGGTGTTTGACCAGTTCGGGACCGGTGGTCAGGTCGGTCAGCGGAACACGGCCGGGCATGGCGAGCGGGCCGTCGGTCAGCATGGGCAGGGCGATCCGGCCCGCGTACGGATGCTCGTCGCCCGCCCCGATCCGCAGCTCGCCCGACGGGGACGGCAGCGGCAGGCGGGCCCGCCCGGCGCTCACGCCCGTGGTGCGGAAGTCGTTCAGATGCAGCACGGTCATCAGCGGCGCCGCCTCCCACGCCACGGCCAGCAGCGACCACTCCCCCGCCGGCACGGCCGAGCGCAGCCGGCAGCCCATGCTCCCCGACGGCGTCAGCACGGTCGCCTCGGGCCGGCCCTCCTCGTCGAGCGCGAGCAGCAGCCGCCATCCTGCGGCGCCCAGCCGGGCCACGACCTGGCGCGGCCCGAGCCGCTTCGGCCGGATCCAGAGGGCGAGGCCGCCCCTGGCGGGCGTCGGCACCGAGGCCGCCTCCAGCCGGGAGCCGGGCCGCAGGGGCCGCGGCGCGACCGTCACCGGCACGGCCGGGGTCAGGTCGCTGTCCCGGACGAGGTCCACGAGCGCGGCGTCGGCGTCGCCGTCCGGGCCGGAGGCGTGCACGGCCAGCCGCTCGCCGGGCGCCGCGGACCAGCGGTCGGCGTACCCCATGAGGCGGGGTTCCCGGTCGACGGCCATCACGCGTCTCCTCGCCGGTAGGGGATGCCGACGTAGGCCGGCATGCGGAGCCGTTGGGCGACCGTGACCAGCACCAGCAGCGTGGTGAGGTACGGCGTGGCGTACACGAGCTGGGTGGGCACCGAGTCGGTGCCCTGGAAGACCGCGAAGGCGGCGGCGCCGAGCAGCGCCAGCGTCGCGGCCGCGCGCAGCCGCGTGCGGACGAGCGCGACCGCCGCGACCCAGGCCAGCACGGCCCCGAGCAGCAGCAGCACGTGCACCGCGCTCGCCTGGCGCAGTTGCAGCGCGTCGGCGTAACCGAACAGCAGCGCCCCCGCCGCCGTGCCGGACGGCCGCCAGTTGCCGAAGATCATGGCGGCCAGCCCGATGAAGCCCCGGCCGCCGGTCTGGCCCTCGCGGTAGACGGTCGAGGAGACGGTGACCAGGTAGGCCCCGCCGAGCCCGGCCAGCCCGCCGGAGACCAGCACGCCGTAGTACCGCATCCGCAGCACCGGGACCCCGAGCGAGTCCGCCGCCGCCGGGTGCTCGCCCGCCGACCGCAGCCGCAGCCCGAACGCGGTACGCCACAGCAGCACGAAGGTCAGCGGGACCAGCGCGACGGCGACCACGGTGAGCAGCGAGACCTCGTGCAGGAAGCCCCGCACGATCCCGGCGAGGTCGGACACCAGGAAGAACCGGCCGCGTTCCAGGGCGCCGAGCAGGTCGGCCGTGCCCCCGCCGCCCGCCAGGACGGGCACGCTGACCGTGCCGATCGACCCGCTCACCGGCGGCGACTGGGTGGCCCCCGCCCCCGGCAGGCCGCTGAAGGCGATGACCGACATGAACCGGGCCACGCCCACCGCCAGGATGTTGATCGCGATGCCGCACACCACCTGGTCGACCCCGAAGGTGACGGTGACGACCGCGTGCAGCAGCCCGGCCGCGACCCCGCCGAGCGTGCCGGCCAGCACCCCGGCCCAGACGCCGAACCCGTACCCGGCCCAGGCGCCGCAGACCGTGCCGATGATCATCATGCCCTCGATGCCGAGGTTGGCGACGCCCGCCCGCTCGCTCCACAGGCCGCTCAGCCCGGCGAGCCCGATCGGGACCGCCAGCCGCAGCGCCGCCCCGACGACGCCCGACCCGGTGAGCTCGTCGGCGCCGGTGAACACCCTGACCACCGACATCGCCAGCAGCAGGACGAGCGCGGCCCGCCACCACCGGTACCGTCCCGCGCTCATGCGGTCGGCTCCAGCGCCGGGGACGCCTGCTCCCGTACGAGCCGCTCGGCCCGCCGGCGTTCCATCCGCCGCGCCACCTCGTAGGCCACCACGACGCTGAGCACGATGACGCCCTGCATGATCGTGACGATTTCCTTGGGGATGCCCTCGATGTCGAGGATCAGCGCCGACCGTTCCAGGAACCCGAAGAGCAGCGCGGCCAGCGCGATGCCCGCGGGCGTGTTGCGGCCGAGCAGGGCCACGGCGATCCCGGTGAAGCCCGCGCCGGAGGGGAAGTCCATGCCGTAGCGGTAGGTCTGGCCCAGCAGGTCGGGCAGCCCGGCCAGGCCCGCCAGGCCGCCGGAGAGCAGCATCGTGACGAGGATCATCCGGCGCGGGTCGATGCCCTGGACGCGCGCCGCCACCGGGTTCAGGCCGCCGGCCCTCAGCTCGTAGCCGTAGCGGGTGCGGGTGAGCAGCACGTGCACCGCCACCCCCAGCACGACCGCGCCCAGCGTGGCCGAGCCGAGCTGGGCGCCCGACGGCAGCGTGAGCTGCGGCAGCCGGGCCGACGGCGGCAGCTCCCGGGTCGAGCCCGAGGTGCTGCCGGCGGCGAAGACCTCGGCCAGCAGGTAGGCGACGACGGCGGTGGCGACGTAGTTCAGCAGCAGCGTGGACAGCACCTCGGAGACCCCGCGCCACACCTTGAGCACCGCGGCGATCCCCGCCCACAGCGCTCCGGCCAGCACCGCGACCAGGCAGACGAACGCCAGGTGCAGCGGGCCGGGCAGCCGCACGGCCGCCCCGGCGACCGCCGCGAACAGCGCGGCCACGTGGTACTGGCCCTCGACCCCGATGTTGAACAGCTTCATCCGGAAGGTGACGGCCACGGCGAGGGCGGCGAAGAAGTAGACGGCCGCCCGGTTCACCGCCGAGACGAGCGAGTCCGGCCGGACCCCGAACTCCAGCATCGTCTGGTACGTCCGCCCCGGCGCGGCCCCCACCGCGGCCAGCAGCGCGGTGGCGACCGTGAGCGCGATCAGCAGCGCGAGCGCCGGGACGGCGAGCACGCCCAGCGCCTCCCGGCCCGCCGCCCGCGCCCGGCTCACCGGCTCTCCGCCGGCCTGGCGGGCACCTTGATCTCGCCCGAGACGATCCGCTTGCGCAGCTCCTCCAGCCGCGGCTGGATGTCGGCGAGCTCGCCGCCGCTGGTGGCGTAGCCGACGCCGCCCTCCTTGAGCCCGAACTCGCGCACCCCGGCGATCGGCCGCCCGGCCACCGCGTCCCGGACGATGCTCAGCACCGCGACGTCGAGCTGCTTGGTGGCGCTGGTCAGGATCACCCCGGCGAGCCCGGGATCGACCGTCTTGCGCTGGTCGACGTCGACGCCGATCGCCCACTTGCCGGCCGCCTTGGCCGCCTGGAAGACGCCGAGCCCGGACGCCCCGGCGGCGTGGTAGACGACGTCGGCGCCGCCGTCGTACATGCCGCGGGCCGCCTCCTGGGCCTTGTCGGGGGCGGAGAAGCCGCTGAAGTCGGGCGGCTGGGACATGAACACGCTGGACAGCTGGATGCCGGGTTTCACCGCGCGGGCGCCGGCCGCGTACCCGGCGAGGAACTTCTCCTGCGGCGGCGTCTGCACCCCGCCGACGAAGCCGATCTTCCCGCTGGCGGACTTGAGCGCGGCCGCCGCGCCGACCAGGTAGCTGGCCTGCTCCTCGCGGAACACCACGTTGGTGACGTTGGGCAGCTTCACGGTGGCGTCGTCGATGATGACGAACTGGGTGCGGGGGAAGGCGGGGGCGACCTTCGCCAGCGGCTGGGCGTAGAAGAAGCCGACGGCCAGCACCGGGTTGTGACCGGTCTGGGCCAGCAGCCGCAGGATCTCCTCCAGGTCGGACCCGGCGGCGTTGGGGCTGAGCTCCTTGGCCGAGACGCCCAGCTCGGCCTTCGCGCGGTCGACGCCGGCCCCCACCGAGTCGTTGAAGGATCTGTCGCCGCGCCCGCCGCGGCTGAAGGCCACGCCGACCGAGGTGGCGCCCTTCTTCTCGGCGGCGGGGCTGACGGCGGTGCAGGCGGCGAGCGAGCACAGCGCCGCGAAGAGTGCGAGGACACGGACGAGCACAGGGGCAACGGCTAATCGGGGCACTGGGGCACCTCTCAGACGGGACGCCCGCGCCCGGCGCGGGCCCTGGCGGCCTGCCTCCGCAGGCCGATCCTGGCCGGTGCGTTCCCGGCTCCAGCGACCATCATGAATAGTCGTCAGACAAGCGTCAATACTTCTCTGAGAAATCGGCCGTGGCGTGCCGTTCGAGCCACGCGGCCACCCCGTCCTCGTCGTTGGAGGCGGTCACCTCGCCCACCGCGCCGAGCACGGCGGGATGGGCGTTGGCCACCGCCACCGCGGTTCCGGCCCAGGTCAGCATGGGCAGGTCGTTCGGCATGTCGCCGAAGGCGATCACGTCCGCGCTGCCGATGCCGAGCCGGGACGCCATCGACTCCAGGGCCGCGGCCTTGGTCACGCCGGATCGCATGACCTCGCAGAACACGTCGGCCGAGATGGTGACCTCGCAGCCGGTCAGCAGGCCGCGCACGGTCTCGTAGTACTGGCGGGCGGCGCCTTCGAGCTGGACCATGAGCTTGCCGACGTCGTGCCGGTCGATCTCGTGCTCGAGGCGGGGCACCCGGCGCGCGTCGCGGGCCAGCGGCTCGGGCAGGTGGAAGGCGTCCTCCAGGAGCAGTTCGAGGCGGCACTCGGCGCCCAGGCGCACGCCGGGGAACCGGTCGCGCAGCAGCGCCAGCGTCGCGGCGAGCGGCTGCCGGTCCAGCGGGCGGTAGTCGACCACCTCCTCGCTGCCGAAGTCGAAGGTGATCGAGCCGTTGCCGCAGACGGCGACGGCCGCGTGGTCCAGGGCCGCGGCCACCGGGCGGGTGTCGCGGACCGGCCGCGCGGTCGCGATGACGAACACGTGCCCGGCGGCGCGGGCGCGGCGCACGGCGGTCCTGGTGCGCTCGGAGACCTGGCCGCGGGAGTCCAGGAGCGTCCCGTCGAGGTCGCACACGATCATCCGGCGGCTCACGGCGTGACGTCCTTCCCGACGCGCGACTCGATGACGTCGAGCGCCCCGGCGGCCAGGATGCCGCCGATGGTCTCGGCCAGGCCGCGCCGGGCCGCCAGCCCCTGCACGACCACCAGGCTCTCCGTCAGGCCGGTGCCGGCCCGCCAGGACCGCTGCGGCATCGACCCGGCCACCCGCGGCAGGTCGCGCGTGGTGGTGCGCACGGTCAGCAGCACGTGGGCCGCTCCCCCGTCGACCGAGGTCAGCAGCCGCGCGACCCGCTGGATCGCGGCGCGTCTGCGGGCGTCCCGCCAGGCGGCGGGGCTCGCGACGACCTGCGGGAAGCAGGTGCGCAAGGTGGCGACGACCCGCAGGTCGTGCTCGTCCAGGGCGGAGCCGGGGCCGTCGGTCTCGATGACGGCGTCGGCCAGCTCGGGCACCTTGGCCTCCGTGGCGCCGAACGACGGGACGATCCGCACCGGCAGCGGCACGCTCTGGAAGAACTGCCGGGAGATCTTCGGGAAGCCGGTCGCGATCCGGGCCCCGGCGGGCAGGCCGGCGGCGTCCACGGCCGGATGCCCGGAGGGGACGGCGAGCACCAGCCGCCAGGGCGGCACGCACCCGCTCGCCTCGACCTGCTCGACCTTCGCGCCGGTCTCCTCGATCCAGTCGGTGCCGGTCACGCCGAAGTCGAAGACGCCTCGCTCCACGGCGAGCGGGATCTCGCGCGGCTTGTGGAAGGCCACCTCGACGCCGCCGTCGTAGGCGATGCTCGCCCGGTAGCTGCGCTCGGACGGCCGGCGCACCTCCAGCCCGGCCGCGGCGAACAGGTCGAGGACGGGACGCTCCAGGAACGTGCCCTTGGGCAGCGCGAGCGAGACCATGCAGTCCTCCTCGGAACAGGGGGACCGGCCCCCGGCGGCTGGGCGTGCGGCGCGCACCGGCAAGCGTCCCCGTCCGGGCGGGCGGCGGCAAGTGAACCATGGTGGTGGCCGAAGGTTGACTTCGATTCCTGACCGGTGTTCGCGATGATGGAAAAGGGGGGTTCACGGGAGAGGAAACGACGAGTGTCCACATGCCTGACCCTCCTGCCCGCCGTCGACGTGCGCGGCGGCCGGGCCGTCCGCCTGCTGCGCGGCGAGTCCGGGTCCGAGACCTGGTACGGCGACCCGCTCGACGCGGCGCTGGCCTGGCAGGACGCGGGCGCCGACTGGGTGCACCTGGTGGACCTCGACGCCGCCTTCGGCACCGGCTCCAACCGGGCGCGGATCGCCGAGGTCGTCGGCGCCCTGGACATCCCGGTCGAGCTGTGCGGCGGCGTGCGCGACGACGCGAGCCTGGCGGCGGCGCTGGCCACCGGCTGCGGCCGGGTGGTGCTCGGCACCGGCGCGCTGGAACGTCCGGCGTGGGTGGCGCAGGTCATCGCCCGGCACGGCGACCGGGTGGCCGTCGAGCTGGACGTCTGGGGCACCACCGTGCGCAGCCACGGCTGGACCCGCGACGCCGGCGAGCTGTACGAGACCCTGGCCCGCCTCGACGCGGCCGGCTGCGCCCGGTACGTCGTCACCGACATCGCCAGGGACGGCACCCTCGGCGGCCCCAACCTGAAGCTGCTGCGCGACGTCTGCGCCGCCACCGAGCGGCCCGTCGTGGCCTCCGGCGGCGTCTCCAGCCTGGACGACCTGCGCGCCGTCTCCTCCCTGACCCCGCTGGGCGTCGAGGGCGTGGTCGTGGGCAAGGCGCTGTACGCCGGCCGGTTCACCCTGCGACAGGCCCTGGAGGCGGTACGCAAGCCGGAGCCCTAGACCGGCCGCATGGCCAGCGCGCGCAGGGCCAGCTCGACCATGCCCGAGCCGGGCGACTCGGCGGCCAGGCGGCGCAGGGCGTCGCCGTCCAGCCAGCGGGCCTCGTCGAACTTGTCGTGCTCGATCGCCGGCCGGGTCAGGTCGCCCTCGACCGTGGCCAGCACGTCGATCTCGCGTCGCAGGCGGCCGTCGCCGCCGGTCCAGTCGAAGACGTCCACCAGGCCGCCCACCCGCAGCAGCCGCCAGCCGGTCTCCTCCTCGATCTCCCTGGCCAGCGCCGCGCACAGCGTCTCGCCCCGCTCGACGTGCCCGCCGACGATGTCCCAGCAGCCGGGGAAGAGCCGCACCTGGGCCGACCGCCGTTGCAGGAACACCTCGCCGAGCGGGTTGAACAGCACGGCGCCGACCACGCAGGGCACGCCCGTGGCGGACGCCTCCCGCTGGATCGGCTCGAACTCCGCCGGATGGGGGGCGCAGGTCATGCGGTCTCCTGGTGCGCGTAGTAGGTGGCGTAGAGCGCCGCGAACGGGCCGTCGCGGCGCAGCAGCTCGTCGAACCGGCCCTGCTCGGCGATCTCGCCGTCGTGCAGCACGAGGACGCGGTCGGCGCGCCGGATGGTGGACAGCCGGTGGGCGATCACCACGACCGTGCGCCCGGCGCACAGCCGGGCCAGCGCGTCCTGGATGCCGCGCTCGGTCAGCGGGTCGACGCTGGCGGTCGGCTCGTCCAGCAGCAGGATGTCCGGCTCGCGGACGAACATCCTGGCCAGGGCGATGAGCTGCCGCTGCCCGACCGACACGCCCTGCCCGCCGGCGGCCAGGCGGTCGTCCAGGGACATCGGCATGCTGCGGTCCCACACGCGGCGGCCGATCCGCTCGACGGCCCGTACGACGTCGTCGCGGCCGGCGCCGGGGCGGCCGTAGGCGATGTTCTCGGCGAGCGTGCCGGCGAAGATGAACGGGTGCTGCGGGACGACGCCCACCCGCCGCCGGTAGGCCCGCAGGTCGAGGGCGCGGATGTCGCGGCCGTCGACCAGCAGCTCGCCGCCCTGGAAGTCGTAGGCGCGGGCGATCAGCTTGGCCAGCGTGGACTTGCCGCCGCCGGTGTGCCCGACGACCGCCACCGTCTCGCGGGCCGCGAGGCGCACGTCGAAGTCGCGGAACACGGCGGCGCCGGAGCCGTACCGGAAGTGCAGGCCGCGCGCCTCGATCGCGCCGGTCAGCGCGGTCACCGGCGCGTTCCCGCTCTGGACGACGGCGTGGTCGCTGTCGATCAGCGCGAACACCCGCTCGGCGGCGGCCAGCCCCTGCTGGAACAGGCTCCAGAACGAGGCCGCCTGGGTGACCGGCTGCCAGAGCATGCCGAGGGCCTGGAGGGCGAAGTACCACTCGCCCGCCGAGAGCCTGCCGATCGCCGCGAAGCGCCCGCCCTGGTACAGCACGACCGCCGTGGCCAGGCCCGCCAGCAGCGTCAGGACCGGCAGGATGACCGCGTAGATGAGGCCCTGCCGGACGTAGACGCGGTACGACAGCCGGTTGACCTCGTCGAAGTCCTCGTGGACGGCCCGCTCGCGGCCGAAGCTCTTGGCGACCGCGATGCCCAGCATGGTCTCGTGCACGTTGGCGTTGACCTTGGCCATCACCCGCCGCGTGGCGGCCGCCGCCGTGCGGGCCACCCGGCGGAAGGCCAGGGCGGTGCCCAGCAGGAACGGCAGCGCCGCCAGGATGACCAGGCCGAGGCCGGGGTCGATCCAGAACACCACGCCGCCGAGCAGCACCACCAGGAAGAGCTGGCTGATCAGGTTGAGGGTGAGGGTGAGCACCGAGCCGAAGCCCTCGGTGTCGCCGGTGACCCGGCTGAGCACCTTGCCGACCGAGTTCTCGTCGTAGAAGGCGACGTCCTTGGCGAGCGCGGCGTCGGCGGCCTCGCACTGCAGCTGGTAGACCATGCCGCCCACCAGCCGCGCGGTGATCGCCTGGCGGGCCCAGTTCATCGCCCAGGCCAGCACCGCCGCCGCCACCACGAACAGGCACAGCAGCAGGCCGGGGCCGCTGCCGCCGCCGGCCTGGTCGATCAGGCGGGAGACGACGATCGGCACGGAGGCGGTCAGCAGCACCGAGCCCGCGACGAGCAGCGCCGAACCGATCATGCCGGCGCGGTGGGCGCGCAACTGCCGCAGGATGCGGGCCAGCAGGCGGCGGTTGCCGTACACGCGGTCGTAGGCGTCGGCGTGCAGGCCCGCGAACAGGTCGCTCACGGGCGCCGCCGCTTCTGGGCGTCAGCCACTGTAGATCTCCCGGTAGAGCGCGCAGCGCGCCATCAGTTCGTCGTGCGAGCCCTGGTCGACGACCCGGCCGCCGTCCAGCAGCAGGATGAGGTCGGCGCGGCGGATCTGGCCGGGGCGGTGCGAGACCAGCACCGTCGTGCGGCCCGCCGTCGCGCGCTCGATCGCCTCGGTGATCGCCGATTCGGTACGGGCGTCCACGGCGCTGGTCGCGTCGTCGAGGGTGAGGATGCGCGGCTCGGTCAGCAGGGCCCTGGCGATGGCCAGCCGCTGCCGCTGCCCGCCGGACAGCGTCGTGCCGCCCTCGTTGAGCACGGTGGCGTAGCCGTCGGCCATGCCCTGGACGAACTCGTCCGCGCACGCCTGCTTGGCGACGCGCAGGACGTCCTCGTACCCGGCGGCGTGCGGGGCGCCGAAGGCGATGTTGTCCAGCACGCTCTTGGAGAACAGGAAGATCTCCTGGTCCACGTGGCCGATCTGGCGGCGCAGCGCGCCGGGCTCCCACTCGCGCACGTCCCGCCCGTCGATCAGCACCCGGCCCTCGGTGGCGTCGTACATGCGGTTGACCAGTTTGATCAGCATGCTCTTGCCGCTGCCGGTGGGGCCGACGACGGCGAGCGTGCGGCCCGCGGGCAGGTGGAAGGAGACCTCGCGCAGGATGTCGCGGCCCTCGTGGCGCAGCGACACCCGGTCGAAGGTGATCGTGCCCTCGACGGCGGCCGTGCTGCCGCGGGTGTCCTCGCGCTCGCCGGGGGCGCCGTCGATGATCTGCCGCATGCGCGCGGCGGCCGCGAAGCCCTCCTGGATGACCGGCACGGCCTGCTCGGACATGGTGACGGGCTGCGCGAACAGCAGCAGCCAGCCGAGGTAGGTCACCACCTGGGACAGCGCCAGCTCGCCCTGCGAGTAGAGGTAGAGGGAGTGCAGGGAGCCGGTCACCATGGCCAGGGCGAAGCTCAGCGCGGGCAGGTAGACCGCCTGCGCCCGGCCGCGCCGGACGAAGGCGTCCCGGTAGGCGCCGGCGGCCGATTCCAGGGCGTGCCGCTCGAAGTCCTCCTGCGTGGCGGCCTTGACGGTGGCGATGCCCGACAGCGTGGTGGAGAAGCGTTCGTTGAGGTCGGCGAAGGTCTCGCGGGTGCGCATGACCAGCGGGTAGAGCCGGCGCAGGTGGTAGCGCAGCGCGTAGGCGAACACCAGGACCAGCACGCCGGGGGCCAGCAGCAGCCGCGGGTCCAGCGAGGCGATGAACAGGATCGGCACCAGCAGGGCCAGCACGCCGTTGGCGGCGGTGGCCGCCCCCGGGCTGAGCATGTAGTCGACGAGCCTGGCGTCGTTGATGGCGCGGGCCAGGATGTCGCCGATGCGCTGCTGGTCGTGGAAGGCCATGCGCTTGGTCAGCAGGCTGCGGTACAGCTCGTCGCGCACGTCCCGTTTGACGCGCTGGGCGACGACCTCCATCGAGCCGTTCGACAGCAGGTCGGCGACGAACCGGCCGGCCGCCAGCAGCGCGGCCGCCAGCGCCGCCGCCCCGACCGCGCCGAGGTCGTGGCGCGGGCCGGTGGCCTCGGCGAACGCCGCGCCGATCTGCACGGGGACGAGCGTGGAGCACAGGCTCGCCGCCGCGGCGGCCACGGTGAACAGCAGCAGCGACAGCCGGTGCCGGCGCAGGTGACCGGCGATCCACCGGCCCACCCCGCGCGACGCGACCGGCCGCCCGCCCGCGGCCGGTCGCGCCCGCTCGGTCATTCCTCCCCCTCCTCGTCGGCGGCCCGGCCTAGGCCGAGGCCCGGACGGACCCGGTCAGCAGGCCGAAGCCGTTCGTCGCGGCGGTGTTGAGCTCGGCCATCACCCGGTCGCACAGGGCGGAGGCGGCCAGCGCGTCGGAGACCGACGGCACCCCCTTGACCGCGGGACGGCCGCCCGTCTGGGGCTCGGCCGACCGCTGCGCGCAGGCGTCCACGAACGCCTGCAACTCGGGCCCGAAGCCGCTGCGCCCCCAGCCGTGGTCCAGGTTGCGGGTGGCGTGCAGCTCCTGGCCGTACGGCACGCCGTCGGACAGTTCGAGCGTCACCCGTTCCAGCGACGGCGCGCAGTACCGGCTGCCGTCCATGCCCTGGACGGTGACGCCCACCATGAACCGCTTGACGTGGTTGCCCATGCGCAGCGTGGACAGCGAGCCGTCGTGGTGCCGCAGGAACAGGTTGATCTGGAACCGGTCGGCGTCACTGGCGATGGCGTGCGCGTCCACCTGGACGACCGGCGACGGCACGAACCAGCGGGCCAGGTCGAGGGCGTGCACCCCGTTGTGCCGGATCCACGCCTCCAGGGTGGTGTCCACCCCCCACTGCGGCGCGGACGGGTGGCGGCTGTAGAAGTCGATGGTCACCGAGCACGGCGTGGCTCGGATCTCCTCGCTCAGCTCGTGCAGCCGCTGCAGGGTCTCGGCGTAGCGGAAGTTGAAGCCCACCTGGACGTGCCGCCCGCTGCGGCGCACCACGTGCTCCAGGTCCTGGAGCGCGGGCGTGGACGGCCCGGCCGGCTTCTCGACGAAGCAGTCCACCCCGCGCTCGGCGAGCTGCCGGACCAGCAGGTAGGACGGCTCCGGCGGGACGGCCAGCACGGCGGCGTCCACCATCTCCAGGTCGAGCTCGTCCACCGAGGAGACGCAGGTCGCGCCGCCGGCCAGCGACTGCACGTCGGCGGCCAGCGACAGGTCGGGGTCGACGCAGGCCACGACCTGGTGGCCGCGGATGCGTTGCAGGAACGGGAACAGGTTCTGCTGCATCTGGCGGCCGCAGCCGACCAGGGCGAGGCGCAGGAGGTCAGCCACGGCCGGCCCCCGCGGACGCGCTCCACGCCTCGAACGCCTGCCGCACCCGGTCGCGCAGGTCGTCCCAGACGATGTCGCGGTGGGCCAGGCACACGAAGGACGGGTGCCCTTCGAGCAGCAGGATGCCGACCCCGGCCAGCTCGGCCAGCAGCGCCTCGCGACGCTCCTTGTCGCCCAGCAGCCCCACGTCGTGGTAGACGAGCTCGAACATGCCGCCGCCGAGCACCGGGCGGGCGCCCACCAGGGCCTCGACCCCGGCGTCCGCGGCGGCCGCGGTGAAGGCGGCGGCGACCTGCGTGCCGATCCGGCCGAGCTCGGTCCAGCCGTCCGGCGAGTCGCCGACGGGCTTCTCCAGGATGTCGCGGGTGGCCAGGGCCGCGTAGACGGCGATCATCTCCTTGGAGAAGGTGCCGCTCAGCCGGGCCTTCTCGGCCAGCGCGAGCAGGTCGGCGTCGCCGGCCAGGATGCTCAGGGGGGCGCCGTTGGCCAGCGCCTTGCCGATCACGATCAAGTCGGAGCCGAGGGCGTTGTCGTGGTCGTAGCCGAGGGCCGAGATCCGGCCGCCGGTCTTGGTCTCGTCGAAGACGGTGAGCAGGCCGGCCTCGCGGCACATGGCCACGGCCTGGCGCAGCACGTCGGCCGTGGTGAAGGAGGCCAGGTAGGCGTCGAAGACGAAGCAGCCCAGCCGGCCGCGGTGCCGTTCCAGCAGCTCGGCGAGCGATTCCAGGCGCAGGTCCACCCAGTTGGCCACCGGCTCGGACTCGCCGACGCCGCGCATGCCGTCGGTGTAGCGCAGCTTCTCCCGCAGCGGGGAGTGCAGCGGCTCGTGCCACTTGAGCGAGTCGGCGATCTGGGAGTCGTGCCAGCCGACGTAGCCGCTGCGGATGATGCCGAGCCGGCCGGTGCGCATCGCGGCCAGCCGGAAGGCGGCGGTGACCGCCTCGGAGGCGGTCTTGAAGAACGCGCCGCGGTCGCCGGGCCGCTCGCCGAGCAGCCGGTCGAGGTATTCCTGGTGGAACGTGGTGTAGCCCGGCAGCATGACCCCATTGCCGAGATAACCGCAGAGAATTTCGTTGAACTGGGCGTCCGCGTGACCGATTATCACTGGGCCATAACCCATGACGAAATCGATGTACGGCACGCCGTTCGCGTCGGACACCTCGCCCCGCCGCCCCCGCGAGAACAAGAGCTGCTGCCCCGCGGACCTGAACTTACGGGTGATCTTCGAGTGAGCTATGCGCTCATATTCCGACAACGATCCTCCCCCCATTGGGATTCTAATTAGGCTCGGGAATTTCAATTTCTGAAGACAGTACCGTCCGGTCGCCGGGCCCCGTCAAGTACTCTTTCTTCCAGTGCTCCAGGCACGGACGGACGACATATCAAGACCGCGAGAGCCCCGTCAAGTGCACCTTTTTCCAGGGTCACGCCGCCTTGACAGCGAGGTGCCCGCAATATCAAGTTGTGTGGGCCATTGTCGGCGGATGGAGGCGGCGTGGATAACGGATCAGCTCCGGGAACTCCGGCCGGCCGGGGAGAGCCGGATATCGTCGGGCGCAGTAAGCGTCTGTGGCTGCTGCCCGAGGGGCGGTGCCTGGTGCAGATAATCCCCAGCCTGCGCAGTTTCACGTACCACCGTGATGAAATCGTCGAGCGCACCGGGCCGCTCCGGCTCGATTTCTACGAAAGGGCGGCGGCCCGGCTGGCCGACGCCGGCGTGCCGTGCGCGTTCCGGGAACGGGTCTCGGCCGACTCGTACGTGGCCGACTACTGCCCGGCGCCGCCGTTCGAGGTGATCGTGAAGAACCGGGCCACCGGATCGACCACCCGCAAGTACCCCGGCCTGTTCGAGGACGGCGCCCCGCTGCCGCGCCCGGTCGTGAAGTTCGACTACCGGACCGACCCCGAGGACCAGCCGATCGGCGAGGACTACCTGCGGGCGCTCGACCTGCCGGTGGAGGAGATGCGCGAGTTGTCCCTCGCGGTCAACGACGTGCTGCGGTCCTGGCTGCGCCCGCTGGAGGTGTGGGACTTCTGCCTCATCTTCGGCCGGACCGCCGACGGCGGGCTGACCGTCATCTCCGAGATCTCCCAGGACTGCATGCGCCTGCGCCACCAGGACGGCTCCCCGCTGGACAAGGACCTGTTCCGGGACGGCGTGGCGGGCGAGGAGATCGTGAACCAGTGGAGCCGCGTCCTCGATGTCATCACATGAGACCCCCGTCGCGCTGGTCACCGGCAGCAACCGGGGCAGCGGGCGGGCCATCGCCGAGGAGCTGCGCGAGCGCGGCTACCGCGTCTACTCCCTGAACCGCTCGCTCGCGGGCGAGGACTGGCTCGGCGAGCACAGGTGCGACCTGGCGGACCCGGCGCAGATCGCGGAGGCGACCGCCCAGGTGCTCGGCGCGGCCGGCCGGCTCGACGTCTGCGTGTCCAACGCAGTGGACCGGGTGCTCGACCCGATCGCCGACCTGCGCGCGGAGGACTGGGAGCGGCTGGTCGCGATCAACCTGAGCGCCTGCTTCCACCTGCTCAAAGCCGTCCTGCCGGCGTTGCGGGCCGCCGGCGGGATGTTCGTCGCCATGGGCAGCCACGCCGGGACGCGGTACTTCGAGGGCGGGGCCGCCTACAGCGCCACCAAGGCCGGGCTGAAGGCACTGGTCGAGACACTGCTGCTGGAGGAGCGCCGCAACGGGGTGCGCGCCTGCCTGGTCTCGCCCGGCGCCATCGCCAACCTCGACGGCGACGGCTCGCCGCACAAGATGAGCACCCGGTCGGTGGCCCGCTGCGTGGCCACCATCGTCGACTCCTGGCCGGACGACCTCGTGGTGGGCGAGATCGAGGTGCGGCCGTCGTGCCTGCCCGAGCCGCCCGTCGTCGGCATCGACCGGCTGCTGCACGTGTGACCCCCACGCCCCCGCCCGCCCCCTCGCGCCCGTCAGGAGGAACCATGATCTCGCTCGCCCTGCCGAAGGGCTCGCTGGAGCGGCGGGCCCTGGAGCTGTTCGCGACCGCGGGGCTGCCCGTACGGCGGCGCTCGGAGCGCTCCTACCGCGGCACGGTGGACCACTCGGGCGTGTCGCACGTGGCCTTCTACAAGCCGCGCGAGATCCCCCTGGTGGTCGGTGACGGCACCTTCGACCTCGGGCTGACCGGCGCCGACTGGGTGGAGGAGACCGGGGCCGAGGTCGAGGTGGTGGAGTCGTTCGACTACTCCAGGAACACCGAGCGGCCGTGGCGGCTGGTGCTCGCGGTGCCGTCCGGCCACCCCGCCCGCAGCGCCGCCGACCTCGACGACGGCGTCAGGGTGGCCACCGAGTACCCGAACATCGGCCGCCGCTTCTTCCGCGAGGCGGGACGGCGGGCCGAGGTGATCGTCTCCTACGGCGCGACCGAGGCCAAGATCCCCGAGCTGGCCGACGCCATGATGGACGTCGTGGAGACCGGCCACTCGCTGCGCCAGAACGACCTGCGCGTCATCGAGACCGTCCGGACCTGCGGCGCGCAGCTCGTCGCCAACCCGGCCGCCTACGCCGACCCGGCCAGGCGCGGCGTGATCAGGAACGTCGCCCTGCTGCTGCGCGCCGCCTGGGTGGGCCCGGCCCACGTGCTGCTGACCGTGCGCGCCCCCGCCGACCGGCTGGCCGAGGTGGTGCCCGCGATGCCGGGCCAGTCGTGGCGCGCGGGCGCCGACCTCGCGGACGGGACCATGGTCGTGCTCCAGGGCGTCCTGCCCAGACGGGAGGTGCCCGAGACGATCGACGCACTGCTGTCGGCCGGGGCGGTCAACGTCACCGAGTCGGGCATCGGCATCTTCGCCACCGGGGAAGCGGGTTGATCGGCGCCGCCGGCATGGCGAAGATCGGACGTGGGAAGCCTGACCCGCGGAGCGCAGTGCGAAGGAGACTCATGGACCCCCGGCCGGCGGCAAAGATCACGGAGGCGTCCCCCCGGCGCTCCCCCTGGCTGACGATCCTGCTCGTCTACGTCGGCGGGGTGGTCGGCGCGATGAGCCTCGGCAAGTTCTCCTCGGTCGGGCCCGCGATGGCGGCCCAGCTCGGGCTGACCCTGTCGGAGCTGGGCTGGGTGATCTCGGCGGTGGTCGGCGTCGGGGCCGCGGTCGGCCTGCCGGCGGGCTATCTCGTCCGCCGGTTCGGCACCGGGCGGTCGCTGGTCACCGGGCTGGTCCTGATCGCGGCCGCAGGTGCGGCGAGCATGGCGGCGAACGACTTCGCCTGGCTGCTCGTCGCCCGCGGCGTCGAGGGCGTCGGCTACGTCCTGGTCACCATCTCCTGCCCGGCGCTGATCCTGCGCCTGGCCCACGAGCGCGACCGGGGCACCGCCCTGTCGGTCTGGGCGACGTTCGTCCCGGTCGGGCTGGGGGCCAGCACGCTGGCCGGCGGCGCGGCCGGCGACGCGCTGGGGTGGCGCGGCTGGACCGGCCTGATCGCCGGGCTGACGCTGCTGATCGCCGTGGTCACGTGGGCGCGGCTGCCGCGCGGCGGCGCGGCGCAGGCGGCCGGGCCCGTGCCGCGGGCGCGGGCGCTGGCCTGGCCGGGCGTGCTGGCGGCGGCCTTCTGCCTGACCGCGCTGGTGACCATCCCGGTGATCGTGCTGCTGCCCACGCTGCTCATCGAGCAGTACGGCCGCTCGGCCGCCGGCGCGGGCGCGCTCACCTCGGTGATCTCGCTGCTCGGCGTGGCCGGCGGGCTGGCGGTGGGCGTCCTGCTGCGCAGGGGCGTACGGGTCGGTGTGCTGGCCCTGTCGGGCCTCCTCGTCGTGCCGGCCGCCTGGATCCTGTACGCCGGCGGCTCCGCCGGGGGCGCGCTCACCGGCGCGGGCGTCATCTCCATGGAGAACGGCTTCCTCGGCGCCCTCGTCTTCGCCGCGCTCCCCCTGGTCCTGGAGCGCCTCGACCACGCCGACGTCGGCAACGGCGTCATCGCCCAGGCCGGCAGCCTCGGCTCCCTGCTCGGCCCCCCGCTGTTCGGCCTGGTGGCCGGCGAGATCGGCTACCGGGCCCTGATCCCCGTCATAGCCGTCGGCATCGTCGCCGCCGTCGGCGCCCTGCTGCTGATCGGCCGGCGGGCGGCCCGGCCGCTCCCAGCCGCCGACTGACCCGGCGAACGGGCCGGGAGCCCGTCGCGGAGTACGCAGGAAGGTGCGACCATGCGCGGACACGACCCGCTCGACGACACCGAACAGGCCCTGCTGCCCGCCCCGGCCCGGGGCCTGGCGGTCGCGCTGCTGCTGATCGCCGTGGCGGGCGTGTCGATGGTGCTGGTGTTCGGGCCGGGCGCGCAGCAGCCGGGGCATCCGGCGGCGCCGGCCGCGCCGGTCGCGCCCGCCGGGATGCCGCCCGTCCAGTCGATCCTGCGGCTGTTCCTCGCGGTGGCGGTCATCGGCGGGCTGGCCTCGCTGGGCGGCGTCCTGGCGCGCCGGGCGGGGCAGCCGTCCGTGGTGGGGCAGATGGTGGCCGGGCTGCTGCTCGGGCCGTCCGCGCTGGGCTCGCTGGCGCCGGGGGTGTCCGCGCTGATCCTGCCGGGCTGGGTCGCGCCGCAGCTCGAACTGCTGGCCCAGGCCGGGCTGGCGATCTTCATGTTCACGGTGGGCCGGGAGTTCGACCCGGCCGCCCTCGGCCGGCAGCGCGTGGTCGTGGGGGTCGCCGCGCTGGCGATGACGGCCGTGCCGTTCGCCTTGGGGGCGGTCGCGGCGGTCCCGTTCGCCGGCGCGCTCGCCGGGCCGTCGGCCTCGGGCACGGCGTTCGTCCTGTTCGCCGGGACGGCGTTGAGCGTCACCGCGTTCCCCGTGCTGGCCAGGATCCTCCAGGAGGCCGGGCTGACCGTCACCCGGCTGGGCTCGCTGGCGATCCTGTGCGCGGGGCTGGCCGACGTGCTGGCCTGGTGCGCGCTGGCCGCGGTGATCGCCCTCGCGCACGCCGGTTCCCCGGCCGGCGTGCTGACCTCGCTCGGGCTGGCCGCCGCCCTGGTCCTCGCCGTGACCCTCGTCGTACGCCCCGCGCTCGCCGCGCTGGCGGCCCGGCACGCCGCCCGCCGGCTGCCCGCTCCGGCCGCGCTCGCGCTGGTCCTGGGCCTGATCTTCGCTCTGGCGGCGGCGACCGACGCCATCGGCGTGCACGCCATCTTCGGCGCCCTGCTGGCCGGGGTGGCCTTCCCGCGCGAGGCCCCCGTGCTCTGCGCGGTGCCCGAACGTCTCGGCTCGCTCAACCGCGCGATGTTGCTGCCGGTGTTCTTCGCCTCGATCGGGCTGCGCACCGACGTGCACCTGGCGTTCGGCCATCCGGTGGTGCTGCTGGGCGGGGCGGTGCTGCTGGTGGCCGCCGTGCTGGGCAAGCTGGGCGCGGCCGGGGTGATCGCCTGGGCGGGCGGCATGCCGGGGCGCCTGGCGCTCGGGCTCGGCGTGCTGATGAACGCCCGGGGCGTCACCGAGATCGTCGTGCTCAGCACCGGGCTCGGCATGGGGCTGATCGCGCCCGGCACGTTCACGGTGCTCGTGCTGATGGCCCTGATCACCACCATGATGACCGCGCCGGCCCTGCGCCGCCTCGGCCTCTACGCCCCCGCGCGGGCCGAGCCGCGGACGCCGCAACCGGCCTGAGCCGACCGCGGCGTCCTCATGACTGGGCCCTGATGACTGGGCCCTCATGGCGGGGTCAGTAGACCTCGCTCCGGTTGTTCACGATCTCGTCGAGCATCGAGGTGGTGTCGGAGTAGCGCCCGGCCGCCGCGCCGCCGGGCGGCAGGGCGAGGGTGGCGAAGGCGTACCTGACCGCCTCGCCGACCGTGCGCACCCCGAGCCGCCGGACGAGCGGCGAGTCGAGCCGGGTGCTCGCGTTGATCTGCCTGGCCGCCAGGTCGAGCAGCGTGGCCAGGAGCTGGAACCGGGCCGGCCCCGGTTGCGGGCCGCCGGCCGACAGGGCGGCGACGGCCTCGGCGTCGGCCAGCTCGCCGTCCCCCTGGCTGTCGAAGCGCTGGTCGGTGGCCTGGACGCGGGCCAGGAACTCGGCGGTGCGCGCCTCCTGGTGGGTCTTCCAGTAGCCGTGCGAGCGCGGGTCGCGGGTGGGGGCGACCTCGGTGACGGTCGTCGTGGCGGACGCCGTGGCCGGCTCGTAGACGCAGCCGTTGGCGTTGCGGTACGCGGCGGCCGCCGTGTCGGGCAGCTCGGCGCCCTTCGTGAACAGCAGGCCGGGCCGGGCCGTGAACCCCACGGACACGTCCGCGCCGGGGTCGAGGGGGCCGAGCGTCCAGGTCAGGGTGGTGGTGCCGTCCGGGTTGCGGGTGACCGTGCCGGGCCGGGGGCCGGTGCCGCGGTCCAGCGCCTTGCTGTAGTAGACCTCCTTGGGCAGCGTGTCGGTGAGGACGACGCCGGTGGCCCTGCCGCTGCCGACGTTGGCCGCCCGCAGCCCGACGGTCATCGCCTCTCCGGCGTTCACCGTGGCCGGTGCGGTCTTGGTCAGGGTGAGCCGCGGCGCGTGCACGGTGGTGGCGGCCTTGGCGGTGTTGTTGCCCGTCTCGGCCTCGGGGCCGCCGGCGGTGTCCGTCGCGGTGGCGGTGGCCGTGTTGGTCAGGACGGCCGTGTCGGCCGTGTCGCACGGCACCTGGTACGTGAACGTCTCGGTCGTGGACCGCCCGGCGCCCAGGTAGGGAACCTGGCGGGCCTGGGCCGGCCCGGTGGGCGGGGTGTCGGTGACGCCGACGGACGCCGCCGGGCCGGTGCCGACGTTGTCCAGCTTCACCTGGTAGGTGAGGGTGTCGCCGGGTTCGGCGTCGGGCTTGTCGACGCTCTTGGCGGTGACGATGTCAGGGTCGTAGAGGTTGAAGAACGACATCTCCTGCCGTACGACGGCGGCGAAGCCGAGCTCCTTGTCCGGCTCGCCGCCCGAGCCGCTGCAGGTGGGCGCGGAGACGGGGAAGCTGCTGCAGGCCGAGCCCTTGGCGTCGGGTGAGAGCGCGGCCCGGTACTTGACGGCGGCCCAGTCGTCGTGGTCGCGCAGGGTCGTGCTGCCGCCGCTGGCGTTGACGTCCACGTTCACCGTCCCCGTGTCGATGAGCGGGGCGCCGGTGCCGGGGGCAGTGTTGTCGTTCCAGTTGATCGGCGCGTTGCCGGCGGCCGAGCGCAGCGGCCGGAACGTGCTGGCGGGGTTGGCGAGGTTGTCGGTCCACCAGAAGGTGTGGTCGGTGCCGTCACCGATGCCGGCGGACTCGTTCAGCGTGCCCTCGGTGAGCGGGGGCAGGCCGCCGCTGGAGTAGCCGACCCGGACCGCGCCGATCTTCCAGTCCCTGAGCTGGTTGACCAGCAGCGGCGGCGGGCCCGTGGGGATGCCCGACTGGAAGAAGTAGTTCATGACGCTGAGGTAGTTGGGCTTCCACTGGTCGTTGACGTCGCCGCCGTGCCGCAGGCCCAGGGCGTGCCCGAGCTCGTGCATGATGGTCCCGGCCTGGTCCTGGACGGTGCCGACCTCGGCGTCGTCCCGGCCGGTGCCGACGGTGAGCACCTGCCGGTCGGTCGGGTCCGCGCTGGTGGTGTCGCACGTACGGTCCGGGCCCACGTGGATCTGGGTGCCGATCACCACGTCGTCGCCCGCCGGGGTGGTCTGGAGCCGGCCGTCGCCACCGTAGTCCACGCCGAAGTCGGCCACGCACATCGTCCGCCACGAGCCGAAGGTGACGATGAAGTCCTTGTTGTTGTCCCTGGTGGGCTCGCAGCACTGCCCCGACGTGCCCGGCGACGTCGAGCTGCCGGTCGCGGTGGTGACGACGAGGTCGTGGGCGAAGATCGTGTAGTGCGCGTACCGGGCCAGCTCGGCGGGGAAGTCGGCGGTGCGCGCGTCGCGGAAGTCGCTGTCGTCGGCCAGGCCCATGGCAGGCTGCTCGGGCAGTTGCGTGCCCTGGAGGTAGACGAAGTCGACGCCGTCCCGGTGCGTCCCCGGGTAAGGGCACGGGTTCTCCGCCTTGACCGGCGCGGCGTCGAAGGCGTTCCTGACCAGGGTGATCGCGTCCGGCTTGGGCCGGTGGGAGTGCCTGGTGTCGGCCATGTAGTCGGCCTGCAGCACGATCGTCTTGCGGCAGGGGTCCGCGCCGAGCGCCGGGAGGTCGGCGAGGACCCCGCCGTTCCGGTCGCGGATCCCGGACAGCTCGACGAGGTCGGGGATGCCGTCGTGGTCGGTGTCGGGCATCACGGTGGAGACGGTGAAGCCGATCCTGGTCTTTCTGCCGTCGTTGTCCCTGGGGAAGCCGTGGTCGCCGTCGCCCTCGGCGCACGTCTGGCCCTTCTGCCGCCCCTGGGAGTCGACGCACGGCGTGCCGAACTGCACGCCGTCGCCCGACAGTGTGCCCGAGCGCACGTCGTAGACGAGGTCGAGGTCGAGGTCGTCGTTCTGGGGGCTGATGTCCATGCGGTCGTCGTTGGTGTTGAGGCCGCCGTCATAGTCCCAGAGGGCGACGGTGATGTTCACCGTCGGCTGGTCGCCGGGCAGGTCGGACTTGGTGAAGACCCAGCCGTTGGGCGCCTCGGGCAGGCCGAGGGGCTCGAACTCGTCGTCCTCGATGCGCGGGCCCGTTTCGAGCGGGCCGTCGGCGATCCTGACCTTCGGGTAGTAGTCGCCGTCGCCGACGCCTCCGCTGTCCGGGTCCTCGATCTGGCGGAGATAGTCGATGGAGAAGGTCAGCGAGAAGCCGGGGACCGCCGCCGACGCCGGCGTGGCCAGCGCCGGTATCAGGGCGGCGACCAGCACGCCGATCGCGGCGAACGAGAGCCGCCCGCGCCACCGCGTCGGCCCTTTCCGCCCGGTATTCATGCCATGTGTGACGCTCACGGTGGTTCCTCCTGGAGTGTCGCTCTGAGGAGGATCGTCCGCGCGCGTTCCCATGACCGCATGAGTAACGGCTACTCAGCCCGCCGGACGGCGGTGAGCACCAGGACGTCGTAGTGGACGGTGAAGGCGCCGCCCACCGCGTCGATCGCGGCCCCGATGCCGGCCAGCAGCTCGCGGCGTCGCTCCGGCGGCAACCCGGTGACCGGACCGTGCGTCGGCACCTGCGCCAGCCACTCGTCGCGGGTGTAGCGGCGCTCCCACGCGTAATCCCAGCGCTCGGGCTCGCCGAACGCGCCCGCCGCCCGGACGCCGTCGGCGATCTTGTCGAGCAGCGACGTGTACATGCCCACGGCCGGGCCGGCCTGGCCGAGCGCCGGCAGGTCGGGCAGCACGCGGCGGTAGACCTCGGCGAACGGCTCGGCCAGGGCGTCCGGCGTCTGGAAGACGTTCCAGAACAGCGCCAGCCTGCCTCCGGGCCGCAGCACCTGGGCCGCCTTGGCCGCGCCCGCGACCGGGTCGATCCAGTGCCAGGTCTGGCCGGCGACGACCGCGTCGAACGTGCGCCCGGCCGGGTCCCAGGACTCGAAGGCGGACACGTCCACCTCGATGCCGTCGCGCCGGGCCAGGCCGGCCATGCGCGGGTCCACGTCCACGCCGGACACCCTGCAGCCGGCCGCCTGGAACTGGCGGGCCGCGATGCCGGTGCCGATGCCGACGTCGAGCACGTCGGGGCCGGGGCTCGCCTCGACGATGCGGGTCACCATCTCGTCGGGGTAGCGGGGGCGGGTGCGGTCGTAGCGGTCGGCGTCGGCGCCGAAGGACTCGGCCATCCGCCGGTGCAGGTGCGGTTCGTTCCCCGAGGTGTTAGTGGGCATGCGCCCACTCTAATGGGCACGTGCCCACTCGTCTACTCTGAACGGGATTCACCAAGGAAGGAGACCGGCCCGGTGCCCACCGGCATAGCCCTCCGCGACGTGCGCGAACAGCTCTTCGACGCCGCCGAGCGCATCCTGCTGCGCGACGGGCCCAACGCCCTGACCAGCCGGGCGGTCACCACCGAGGCGGGCTGCGCCAAGGGCGTGCTCCACCGCCACTTCGCCGACTTCGACGCCTTCCTCGCCGAGCTGGTGACCGACCGCATCCGCCGCGTCGAGGCCCAGTCCGCCGCCCTCATGGCCGTCGCCGGCACCGGCACCGTCGCGGGGAACCTCACCCTCGCGCTGCTGGAGCTGTTCGGCTCGGTCGCCGTGGCCGTCGTCGGCCTCGTCATCTCCCGCGACGGCCTGCGCGCGCGCCTGCGCCAGGCCGGGTCCACGGGCCTCCCGCTCCTCGGCGAGGCCACGACCATGATCGCCGCCTACCTGACCGCCGAGCGCGAGATGGGCCGCATCGCGGTCGACGCCGACGTCGACGCCCTCGCGCTCACCCTGATCGGCAGCGCCCACCTGCTGTTCGCCGGCCGCGAGGACGACCCGCCCGACGCCGCCGTCGTCGAGTGGATCGTCACCACGGCCATCGCCGACGCCGTCCAGCGCCGCCTTCTGTGAGCCGCCCTCCAGACCGGTGACGGACGGCGAACCCTGACGTGGCCCGTTTGGGGGATCTTGGGGCTACGATCTCCCCCGTAGCCCCTTTCGTCCGGAAGGCGTCGCGATGAGCGAACGTTCGCTGAACACCGATGTTCCGAGCCCCGCCCGCATCTACGACCTGTGGCTGGGCGGCAAGGACAACTACGAGATCGACCGGATGGTGAGCGAGCAGATCCTCGCCGCCGTGCCCGACCTGCCGGTGCTGGCCCGTACGAACAGGGAGTTCCTCGGCCGCGCGGTGCGGTACATGGCCGGGGAGGCGGGCATCCGGCAGTTCCTGGACATCGGCACCGGCATCCCCACGGCGGACAACACCCACCAGGTCGCCCAGGCGGTCGCCCCGGACAGCCACGTCGTGTACGTCGACAACGACCCCATGGTCCTGGCCCACGCGCGGGCACTGCTGCGGGCCGCCCCCGCGGGGACGACCACCTTCGTCGACGCCGACCTGCGCGAGCCCGGCAAGATCCTGGCCGCCGCCGCCGAGCACCTCGACTTCGACCGGCCGATCGGGCTGACGCTGCTCGGCGTCGTGGACTTCCTCCCCGACACCGGCCAGGCCCGCTCGATCATCGCCGAGCTGCTGGAGCCGATGGCGCCGGGCAGCCATCTCGCCATCTCCCACGGCGTGGTCGGCAGGCAGCTCGAAGAGGGCGTCCGCCACTGGAACGAGAGCGGCGGGGCGCCCATGACGCTGCGCAGCCTTGAGGAGGTCACGAGCTTCTTCGACGGGCTGGAGCTGCTGGAGCCGGGCGTGGTGCCGCTGCCGCGCTGGCGTCCCGTCCCCGGGACGCTGTACGCCGACCGCGAGGCCGTCTACTACGCGGGCGTCGGCCGCAAGCGCTGACCGTCCCCGGCTCCGCGCCGATCTCGCGCGATGCCGCCTTCCCGACCGGCGTACGCCGCCTGGCGGGCCCGCGTACCCTGAGTCCCCGATCGACTTCGCGGAGTGACGGGAGCGGGATGGACGACGGGTTCGGCGCGGGGCTGGGGAGCGAGCGGGACCGGTGCGCGCGGGATCCGTGCCCCTGGCCGCCGGGTCCGTTCACGACCGGGGACGCCAGGTGGTTCTTCGGCCGCGAGCGGGTCGTGTCCGAGCTGGTGGGGCTGCTCGCGGAGCCGCGCGCCGCCCGTCCCGTGATGCTGGCCGGGGCGGCGGGGGCGGGCAAGACGTCGGTGCTGGCCGCCGGGGTGGTGCCGGCCGTCCTGGCGGGTTCGCCGGCGGGTCGCGCCGGGGTGTTGTGGCGGACGCCCGGCTCGCCGGTCCGGGGCGGGGGGCGGCCGGTGGAGCAGTGCGCGCTGCTGGTGGTCGACCGGTTCGAGGAGTTGTTCACGGCTCGGGCGGGGTCCGGGCGCAGGGCGTACGTCGAGGAGCTGTGCGGGCTCGCGGCGGGCGGGCTGCCGGTCGTGATCGGGATGCGGGCCGGCTGCTACGAGCGGTGCCTGGGGTTTCCGCCGCTGGTCGAGGCGCTGCGGACGCGGTCGCTGCCGCTCGGGCCGATGACCGGCGACGAGCTGCGCCGCGCGATCACCGAACCGGCCCGGGTCGCCGGGCTGTCCCTGGAGCCGGGCCTGGCCGAGACGATCCTGCACGACCTGGGCGTCCGCGACGACGGCCCGGCGGCGGCCGACGCGCTGCCGCGCCTGTCCCGCGCGATGCGCGCCCTCTGGCACCACCGCGACGGCGACACGCTCACCCACGCCGCCTACCGGCACGCCACCGCACCACCCCCCGGCCCCGCGCCCGCTCCCCCACCTCCCGCCCCGGAGAAACCCGGCCTCCTCTCCCCCGACCCGGAGAAACCCGGGCTTCTCTCCCCCGACCTGGAGGAAGTCCCTCTTCCGGAGGGGCCCGTTGGGTCCTTTCCTGATTCGGAGGCCGCGGCGCCCTCCCTCGGCGGAGGGCGCGCGGCTCGTGCTTCCGGCGCCGGTGTGGGCGCCAGGGGATGTCCGGTCGGGCGGAGGGTGCGGGCGCTGGTCGTGGCGCTGGTGGTGCTGGTGGTGGTCGCCGGGGCGGGCGCGGGGCTGGCGTGGCAGAAGAGCGGCCGGGCGAGCGCCGCCCGTGTCACCGCGCTCGCCGAGCGGGCCGCCGTCCAGGCGCGGGCGCTGCGGGCCACGGACCCGGCGCTGGCGATGCAGGTGGCGGTGGCCGCCCAGGGCCTGGCCGACACCCCGGGCACCCGCGGCACGCTGCTCGACACCGCCGAGCCGTACGCCACCCGCCTGCGCTCGGCCGGCGACCGGCTGCGGGCGATCGCCTACAGCCAGGACCACGCCCTGCTCGCCACCGGCGCCGACAACGGCGTGGTCGAGCTGTGGGACGCCACCGACACGCGCCGCCGCACCCCGCTGGCCACCCTGCCGCGCGCCGCCGGGCCGGTCGGGGCGCTCGCCTTCCGCCCGTCCGGCGGGGACCGGGTCCTGCTCGCGGCCACCCGGCACGGCGTCGAGGTGTGGAACGTCGTGGACCCCGCCCGCCCCCGGCACGTCGCCGCCCTGCCCGGCGCTGTGACGGCGGCGTTCACGCCGGACGGCCGCACGGTGCTCGCCGCCGCCGCGCACGGCGTCCGGCGTTGGCGGCTCGCCGGCCGCCCGGTCGCCCTGCCCCCGGTACGGACCTCCGCCCAGGTCACCCGCTTCGCCGTCGGCGACGACACGGTGGTCACCGGCCACGACGACGGCAGCGTGCGCCTGTGGGACCCGGCGCGGCCCGCCTCCCCTGCGGACACGATCGCGACCGGCCTCCAGGACGGCCCCGCCGCGCTCGCGATCAGCCCCGACGGCGGCGCGCTGGCCTGGTCGGCGCCCGCCCGCGGCACCTGGCTCTGCCTCCTGCGCGCCCGCCGCTGCGACCGGCCCGTCCGGTACGGCGACCCCGCCGGCGCCCTGGCCTTCAGCCCGGACGGCACCGTCCTGGCCGCCGCCGGCGACGACCGCGCGGTCCGGCTGTGGAGCGTGGCCGGCCGCGCGGTCCGGTTGTGGAACGTGGCCGGACGCGCCGAGGTCGCCTCGTTCCCGCACCCCGACCGCGTGCTCGGCCTGGCCTTCACCGCCGACGGCCAGGCGCTGGCCACCGGTTCGGCGGCCGGCGCCTTCTACCAGTGGCGCCACCCGGTCCGCGTGCCCGACCCGGTGACCGGGCTGGTCCTGAGCCGGGACCGGACGCTGATGGCCACGACCGGCCCGCGCGGCGGCGCGCTGTGGGACGTCCGCGACCCCCGACACCGCGTGCTGCTGTCGCGCTGGAACGTTCCAGCAGCCGCCGATCCGGCGCTGAGCGGCGACGGCCGCCGCCTGGCCACCGTCGAACGCGGCGTGGCCGTGACCGTGTGGGACATCCGCGACCCCTACCGCCCGGCCCGGCACGTCCGGCTGCCGGTGCGCGGCCTCGCGGTCGCCGCACTCAGCCCGGACGGACGCGTCCTGGCCACCGGCGACCACGGCGGCCGGCTGCTGCTCTGGGACGTCACCGGTCGCCCACGCCGCCTGGCCGCCCGCGACGGCTTCGGCGACGTCGGCGCGCTCGACTTCAGCCCCGGCGGCGGCCTGCTGGCCAGCGGCGGCGCCGACCGCGGCGTTCGGCTCTGGGACGTGCGCCGCCGCGCCCTCGACCAGGTCGCCCACCACGAGGAGCACGCCGACGCGGTGGCCGGCGTGCGCTTCGGCCCGAAGGGCGACGTGCTGGTCAGCACCGGCCACGACCGGACCGCCCGCGTCTGGCGGATCGCCGACCCCGGCCGCGCCCCCCGTCCGGCGGCCCTGCGCGGGCACGGCGACACCGTCCTGATCGCCGGGTTCAGCCCCGACGGCGCCGCCCTGGCCACCACGGACGCCTCCCGCACCACCCTCCTGTGGGACCTGCGCTCCCGCCGGCCGATCGCCGAGCTGTCCCATCGCGACCTCGGGACCGTCCTGTACGCCGACGAGCACACCCTCGTCTCGGCCGCCGGGCGCGACCTGCGGCTGTGGGACCTGCGGCCGGAGTCGGTGGCCGCGCGCGTCTGCGAGGCCGCCGGGATGCCGCTCACCCGGGCCGAGTGGCGGCGCTGGTTCGACGACCTGCCCTACCGTCCGCCCTGCTCGTGACCGTCGGCAGGGCGCTGACAGCGATCCGGCAGCGGCTCCTGGCACGGTCGCCCCATGACGGACAAGACGGACGTGCTCATCGTCGGCGCCGGGCCCACCGGCCTCACCCTCGCCGTGGAGCTGGCCCGGCGCGGGATCGCCCACCGCGTCGTCGAGCGGGCGGCGGCGCCCTCGGCGGGCTCGAAGGGCAAGGGCCTCCAGCCGCGGACGCTGGAGATCTTCGACGACCTCGGGATCGTCGACCGGGTCCTGGCCGGGACGACGCCCTACCCGCCGATCCGGGTCAGGATCGGGCGGCTGCCGGTCTACCAGGGCCGCATGCACCGGCCGGCGGCGGCGAGCGAGCAGGTGCCGTACCCGATGGTGCGGATGCACCCGCAGTGGCGCACCGAGGCGGTGCTGCGGGAGCGGTTGGCCGAGCTGGGCGGCGCGGTCGAGCACGGCGTGACGGCCCGGCTCGGCACCGGCACGACGCTGCGGGCCCGCTACCTGGTCGCCGCCGACGGCGGCAGGAGCACGGTGCGCAAGGCGCTCGGCATCGGGTTCACCGGCCAGACCCGCGAGGAGGAGCGCATGGCCCTCGGGGACGTGCGCGTCGAGGGGCTGGACCGCGAGCACATCCACGCCTGGGTGCGGCCGGGCAGGGGGATGGTCGCGCTCTACCCCATGGCCGGCACCGACGCCTTCCAGTTCATGGCCCCGCTCCGGCCGGGCGCGACGCCGGACCTGACGCTGGCCGGCTTCCAGCGGCTCTTCGCCGAACGCTCGATGCTGCGCGCGGCCCGCCTCACCGAGCTGCTGTGGTCCTCGCTCTACCGGGTCAACATCCGGCTCGCCGACGCCTACCGCGCCGGGCGCGTGCTGCTGGCCGGGGACGCCGCCCACGTGCACTCCCCGGCGGGCGGCCAGGGGCTCAACACCGGCGTCCAGGACGCCTACAACCTGGGCTGGAAGCTCGCCCGCGCGCTGACCGGCGGGCCGGCGTCGCTGCTGGACACCTACGAGGAGGAGCGCCGCCCGGTCGCCGCCCGGGTGCTCGGCCTCAGCACGGACCTGCACGACCGGCGGTCGTACCGGCGGGACGAGGAGACCTATCAGCTCCGGGTCGGCTACCGGGGCGGCTCGCTGGCCCGCGCGGGCGGCGAGCGGGTGCCCGACGGGCCGCTGCGGCTGGCCGACGGCTCCCGGGCGCGCCTGTTCGACCTGCTGCGCGGCCCGCACTTCACGCTGCTGTCCCCGGACCCCGCGCCCCGCGTGCCGGGTGGCCCGCAGGTGCGGGCGTACGCGCCGGCCGAGCCGTACGGCGGGGTGCGGCACACGCTCGTGCGCCCGGACGGCCACGTCGGGATCGCCACGGACTCCGCCGCCGAGCTGGCCCACTACCTGACGCTGGTGTGAGGCCCTTTGTAGTGGACCTGTAGTGGCTCTCTTGCGCCCCCGCACATCCTTGGATCTCAGCGGGCGCCACCCGTGCGCCCCGAGCAACCAGGGAGATCCTCATGGTCAAGACCGCTCGCCGTTACGCCAAGTACGCCGTCAGCGCCCTGTCCACCGCCATTTTCGTGCTGAACGGCTGATCACCCTCGCGTGCACCCCCGGGGGACCGCGTCTCCCGGGGGGCCACCCCCCACACGAGCGAAAGGACGAGGCGTGTTCGGCACCGCGGTACGCCAGCTCGGTTATGCCTGGTCGATGATGTCGGGCCGCAGGTTCCGCCTGCGGGACGTGAACGCGCTGGCCGACGACATGCGCGTGACCCTGGAGACGTTCGGGTCCCCGGGCGAGGGCGCCGACGACATGCTCGCGGGCAGCGACCCCGAGCTCCAGGAGGACCTGACCCGGCGGCGGCTGCGGCGCACGGTCCGCCACGCGGCCGCCGAGAGCCCCTACTACCGGCGCTGGTTCGAGGCGAACGGCGTGGACCCCGGCTCCATCACGCCCGCGACGCTGTCCACGATCCCGCCCACCACCAAGGCCGACCTGCGCGGCATGCCCGCCGCCTTCGTCTCCGACCGCGCCCGCCCGGTCGTGCTCGCGCACACGACGGGGACGACCGGGACGCCCACCATGGTGTGGTTCTCGGCGTACGAGATCGAGCTGATGTCCTCGATGTCGGCGCTGGCGCTCATGCTCGCCGGCAACCTGCGCTCCGCCGACCTGTGGGCCAACGCGATCAGTTCGCGGTCCATCGCCCAGATCCTCACCGAGCGGGCCGTCACGCGGACCGGGGCCGCGTTCGTGCACCTGGGCGCCGTCGATCCGGCCGTCGCGCTCGACCGGCTGGCCACCCCGATGCACGTGCCCGGCAAACACCCGCAGATCACCCAGCTGAACGTGACCGCCTCCTACCTGGCGGCGCTGGTCCAGGAGGCCGAGCGGGGCGGCTGGCAGGCCGGCGACTTCGGCCTGAGCACGATCTGGTCCGGCGGCGAGGTGCTGACCGACGCGCTGCGCGTGCGCGCGGAGCACACGTTCGGCGCGCAGGTCCGCGACGGCTACTCCATGACCGAGATCGCCCCCGTGGGCGGCCGGGTCTGCGCCGACGGCCACCTGCACCTGCCGGCCGACCAGGGGCTGGTCGAGATCCTGGACCCCGTCACCCTGCGGCCCGCCGAGCCGGGGGCCGTCGGCACGATCGTGGTCACCCCGTACTCCACCTACCGCGACACCACCCTGCTGCTCCGGTACGTCACCGGCGACCTGGTCAGGGTCCTGCGCGCGGACGAGCAGCCGTCGTGCGCGCTGGCCGCGCTGCCCGCGACCTCGCGCGTGCTCGGGCGGGTGTCGCCCGGCGGGCTCACCACGCGCGACGTCCTGGACGTGCTGCAGGCCGAGCACGCGCTGCCGCTGCCCACGCGCTGGTCGCTGGAGGGCTCCCTGCTGTACGTCGTGGCCGGCAAGTCCGACGCGGGCCTGCTCGGCCGCCTGGAGGAGCGGGCGCACGGGCTGCCCCTGGACGGCATCGTCCTGGTCGAGACCGCCGAGGACCTGCCCACCCCCTGCCGGCTCCGCGCCGACCTGCTGGAGCTCAGCTTCGAGCGAGGACTGTGATGACCCCGTACGTGCCGGCGCTGTACGCGCTCGTCGCCCTGACCGTCGCGCTGACCGCCGCCTATCTGGGCCGCTACGTCATGGCCAGGCCGCCGGTGGGCCGGATGGTGGGCGCCGACATTGCGGTCATGGTCGCCGCGCTGGTGGTGATGCCGTTCGCGTACCTGCACCTGCCGACCGGCGTCGTGGTGTCGGTCTTCGGGCTGGTGGTGCTGACGCTGGGGCAGCTCACGCTCGCCCCCGTGCTGGGCGGCCGGTGGGCGACGGCGGCGGTGCTGCTGCTGTGCGCCGCCGACGTGGCCGTCTATCTCGCCGGATGGCCGGCCGGGGTGCTGGTGGTCAACGACGTGCTGCTGATGCTGCTCGTCGTCGGCGCGGTGAACCTGTGGGTGCAGGCGGCGGTCACGCCCGGCCAGGTGGCCGCGCTGGCGGTGGCGCTCACCGTCTACGACACGCTGGCCACCGGGCTGTCCTCACTGACCCTCGACTTCGTGCAGCGCATGCAGGGGCTGCCGTTCGCTCCCGTGCTGGCCGCCTCCTACGGGGAGGACCCCTCGCTGATCGGCCTCGGGGACTGCCTGATGTTGTCGCTCTGGCCGGCGGTGGCGGTCCGGGCGTACGGGAAGGCGGCGGCGTGGTGGGCGGCAGGGCTGGAGGCGGTGCTGCTGGCGGTCTCCATCGCCGTCGTGCTGGGCGGCGGGCGGCCCATCCCGTTGCTGACCGCGCTCGGCCCGCTGATCTTCGTCCAGTGGCTGTACTGGCGGCGGTGGTCGGCCCGGCGCACGCCCGCGCCGGTCCGGCCCGCGGTGAACCGGGCGCTGGACGTCCCGGCCGGCGCGCCCGAGGGGGTGTGGGCCGCGCTGGACGGCGGCGCGCTCGTCGGCGAGGGCGCCACCCCGGGCCAGGCCCGCCGCGCGGCCCGGCTGGCGGGCGCGACCGGCACCCCGGTCGTCCGGTGGCTCCAGAACTGAGCCGAAGGCCCGCGCCGGCTCCGCCGGTGATCCCTCACGACTCGCCGGGAGCCGGTCGTCACGGCTCGTCGCGGGGGCGGTCCTCCAGGCAGGCGGCGAGCTGGCGGCCTTCCGGGGTGTCGCCGAACAGGGTCAGGGCCTGCCGCCACGCCGCGGCCGCCTCCTCGTGCCGTGCGAGGCGGGCGTGGGCGCGGCCCAGCTCCGTGAGCGTGCGGGCCCGCCACACCTGCGGGCCGTCGCGGCCGAGCCGGTCCAGCGCGGCGGCCAGGTGCCGCAGCGCCTCGCCCGGGTCGCCCTGGCGCAGCCGGACGACGCCGAGCGCGTGCCCGCTCAGCGCCTCGCCCAGGACGTCGCCACACTCCACGAACAGCCGCAGGCTCGCTGCCAGCGTCTCGGCCGCCTCCTCGAACCGGCCGAGCGCGCCCAGCGCCTCGCCCAGCCTGCGCAGCACCTTGCTCGTCTCGACCCGGTCGCCGAGGGCCTGGGCGGTCAGCAGGCTCTCGCGGTAGCACGCGACCGCCTCGGCCGTCTCGCCCGCCTGGTAGCAGGCGGTGCCGAGGGCGCGCAGCAGGTTGCCGCGGGTGCCGTGGTCCTCCTCGCCGGTCTCCGCCAGCCGGGCACGGGCGATCTTGACGGCCTGGTCGTACTCGCCGCGTTCGATGTGGATCCAGATCGGCCACGTCCAGGCGTAGGCCAGGCCGGCGGCGTCGTCGTGCGCGGCCAGCAGCTCGATCGCCGCGTACGCGTCGGACAGCGCCTCCTCCAGCCGGCCCGAGCCGTGGCGGTCGGCGGCCCGGCTGATCAGCGCGTACGCGGCCCCGTGCCGGTCGCCGACCCGTTCGAAGGCGGCCAGCAGCTCTCCGCAGGCCGCGTCGGCGGCCGGGAAGCGGCCCCGCTCGATGTCCATGTTGACCAGCAGCAGCCTGGACCGCAGGGCCGTGCGCTCGTCGCCCGCCGCGGTGGCCGCCGCGATCACCGCGTGCTGGACGCGCTCGGCGTCGGCCAGGAATCGTTCCATCGTCAGGTAGCCGGTCAGGTGGTGGGCCAGCTCGGCGGCGGTGGCGACCTGTCCCAGCTCGGCGGCGGTGGTGACGGCGAGCACCAGCGTGCGCCGCTCGGCCGACAACCACGCCGTGCCGGAAGCCGTGCCGGAAGCCGGGCCGGCGGACGCGTCGGGGCCGGGCTGCCCGCGTTCGTAGGGCGGGGACAGCGGGATGGGCAGCCCGCGGGCGGCGGCCCTGGTCCTGCGGAGGCTTTCCAGCGCGAGCCGGGTCAGCGCGGCGCGCCGCTGCCCGGCGGGCTCCTCCGCCTCGGCGCGTTCCCTGGCGTAGACGCGCAGCAGGTCGTGCAGCCGGTAGCGGGGCTGGCCGGCGGCGTCGATCTCGGTGGAGGTGAGCATGCCGCGCGCGACCAGCGTCTCCAGGACGGCGTCGGCCTCCCGCGCGGGCAGGCCGAGCAGGGCGGCGGTGGTCCACTCGGCGACGCTGTCCAGCCCGGCCAGCCCGAGCAGGCGGAAGGCGTGCCTGGCCCACTCCGGCAGCGCCGCGTAGCCGGGCTCGAACGTCGCCCGCACGTCGAGGCCGCCGACGACCAGCTCGTCCAGGTCGTGGCCGGCCAGGCGGGTGGCCAGCTCGCGGACCGGCCAGACCGGGCGGATGGCCAGGCGGGCGCCGGCGACCCTGAGCGCCAGCGGCAGCCGGCCGCAGGAACGCAGGATCTCCTCGGCGGCGTCCGGCGCGGCGCCGATCCGGTCGCGGCCGGCCACGCGTTCGAGCAGCAGCCGGGCGTCCCGCTCGCCGGGGAGGTCGAGCGGGAGCCGGACGGCCCCCTCCAGCGCGGGCAGCGGCGAGCGGGAGGTCACCAGGACCGCGCCGCGCGGCGTGCCCGGCAGCAGGTGGCGGAGCTGCGCCTCGTCCACGGCGTCGTCGAGCACGACCAGCACCGCCCGGTCGGCCAGCCGCTGGCGGAGCAGCCCGGCGCGTTCCTCGGCCGAGGCGGGGATCATGGCGCCGTCCAGGCCGAGCGAGCGCAGCAGCACGTCGAGCAGTTCGCCGGGGTCGCGCGGGCCACGGGCGTCCTGGCCGAGCCGGACGAACAGCTGCCCGTCCGGGTAGTCGGCGCGCAGCAGGTGGGCCAGGTGCACGGCGAGCGTGGTCTTGCCGATGCCGGGCAGCCCCGACAGGATCGCGATCGGCGGGCTGAGCCGGTCCGGCCGCGCCCGTAACAGCGGCAGCAGCTCGGCGATCTCCGGCTCCCGGCCGACGAAGTCGGCGGTGTCGGCGGGAAGCTGGCACAACGCCTGGAGCGGGACGGCCGCCGCGGGCCACTGATCGGCCGCCCCGGTCGTTCCCGGCCGACGGTCGAGGTCGGGATCGCCGGCGAGCAGCGCGGCGTGCAGACGGCGCAGCTCGGGGCCGGGTTCCAGGCCCAGCTCGGCCACCAGCAGCTCGCGGGCCTCGCGGAACGCCTCCAGCGCCTCGTCCCGGCGGCCGCCGCGGTGCAGGGCGATCACGAGCTGCTCCCACAGCCGCTCGCGCAGCGGGTGGGCGGCGATGAGGGCGCGCAGCTCGGCGACGAGGTCGTCCTGCCGCAGGGCGAGCCGGGCGTCGATCCACTCCGACCGGGCGACCGCGAGACGTTCCTCCAGTTCCAGCAGCCGGGGGGCCATCGCGCCGGTGAGCGGCACGTCCTCGGCGGGCGCGCCGCGCCACAGGGCGACGGCTTCGGCGTAGGCGCGCTCGGCCGCGGCCAGGTCGCCCGCCGCCCGCTCGCGCCGGGCCAGCCGCAGGGTGTCCTCGAACACCAGCAGGTCCAGGCTGCCCGGCGGGACCTCGCAGACGTAGCCCGACCCCTCGGTGCGCACCCGCAGGCCGCCGCCCTCCAGGGAGCGCCGGAGCTGGTGGACGTAGGTCTGGATGTTGGCCAGCGCCGAGCGCGGCGGATGGTCCCAGACGGCGGAGATCAGGCGCTCCCTGGAGACGGTCGCGTTCGGGTGGAGCAGCAGGACGGCGAGCACGGCCCGCTGCTTGCGGCTCAGGTGCACCCGCCCGCCGGGGCCGTTGACCCGGATCGTGCCGAGGATCGCGAAGTCCACCGTGCCTCCCTCGTGGCCGAACGGAAAGATCGGCTTTCCGGACGGCAGTACATCCCCCGCGACGGCGTTTTGACAATCCCGGGTGAGGGACCCTGACCCGGGCCCGCCCGGTCAGCCGCAGACGGGCCGGTACGGCAGGGCGGGCACGTACGTCCGCCACTCCCGCTCGGTCAGCGCCCGCCCGGCGCGCGCGCAGACCGTCTTCGCCACCAGTTCGGCGGCGGCCGGGACGCGCCCGACGGTCCCGCCGGCGTCCACCGTCAGGACGTGCGAGCCGTCGGGGGCGAAGGCGATCGACAGCAGCTCGCCCTCGTCACGGTCGAGGCCGCCGCCCGGGTCGGCGGACAGGCCGAGGTCGCCGCCCGTCCTCGGGTCGATCAGGCGGACGCGGCCCTGCCCCGCGTTGACCGCGACGAGGTCCTCGACCGGCGAGTACGCCGGCGTGCCGATGACGGGGAAGCTCTGAGTCTCCTCGGTCAGCCGCCGGCCGCCCGCGTCCCAGGTGCTCAGCCGGCCGCGCGAGTCGAACACGACCACCCCGTCCCCCGCGTGGGTGAAGCGCACCCAAGAGCCCAGGACGTCCTGGCCGAAGACGCTGAACGGCGAGCCCGCGACCCGGCCGTCGGCCGCCCGCAACACGCGCACGTCCAGGCCGGTCACCGCCAGCCGCCCGCCGTCGGGCGCGAACGCCAGGTCCACGACCTGGCTCAGCGGCGTGCTCCACAGGCGGCGGCGCGCCCGCCAGTCCCACAGCTCGACCGCGTCCTTGCCGCTTCCCGGGGCGTCGAGCACGAGCGCGAGCCGGCCGCCGTCCGGGCTGAAGCGGACGAGCTCAGGTTGCGCCCGCCCGGCGCCCACGGTGAACCCGCCCGCGGGCTTCCTGGTCGCGGTGTCCAGGACGCTGACGTCCTGGCCGGACAGCAGCGCGAGGCTCCGGCCGTCACGGCTGAAGGCGAGCGCGCGCCCGGCGGGCAGGCGGCCGGACGTCCCGCCCCCGACCTGGCGGAGCGCGCCGTCCACGACGAGGTGCAGGCCGTCCTCGCCGAGGTCGGCCCGCTCGTGCGGCGGGTCCTCGACCGGCTCGTTCACCAGGTCGGCGACGTCCACGGCGAACACCTGGTCGCCGACGAGATAACGGAAGGTCGTGCCGTCGAAGGCGGCGGCCGGGCGGGTGCCGGCCTCCACGTCCCCGCGCACCGGCACGGCGCTCAGCAGGTGGCTGTCGGGCAGCCGCCAGAACTGGACGGTGGCGTCGGTGACGGTGGCCAGCAGCCGGCCCGCGTGGTCGAAGACGGGATCGCCCTTGTTCCAGACGCCTTCCGTGCCCTCGCCGACCTCCTCGGTCCAGCCTTCCTCCGTCTGCCTCAGGGTCAGGGTGCCGTCGCCGGAGGTGGCCAGCCACCGGCCGTCGGGGCTCAGCGTGCCGCGCCGGGCGGCGGGGTCGGTGACGTCCCACTGCTCGCTGTCGTCCGGCTTGACGATCACCTTGCGGCCCTCGTGCCGGCGGACGGCGTCCTGCCAGCCCTCGACCAGGTCCCTGATCCGGCGGACCGGCCAGGCGCCGACCAGGCGGCCGGTGCCGGCGTCCCAGGCGCGGGCGCGGCGCCCGGTGGCGGCGACCAGCGTGCGGCCCGAGGGGGACAGCCCGATGTCGGACACCCGGTCGCGGCCGAGGCCCAGGCCGGAGATCAGCGTGAGGCGCCGGCCGGTGCGCAGGTCCCACAGCCGCGCCTGGTCCTGGCCGACGCTGAGCAGCGTGCGGCCGTCGGCGCCCAGCGCCCGCATCGTGCTGCGGGCGGCGGCCGGGTCGCGGAACATGCCGCGCTCGCGCTGCGCGAGCGCCGCGGTCAGCGCCGCCCTGGCCTGCGGCGTGGGCCGCAGCCGCCAGGCGGCCACGGCGAGCAGCCCGGCGAGCACCGGATCGCTGCGCCTGGTCGCCTCGGCGCGCGCGGCCAGGCGCGTGGACTCCGACGTCGTCAGGCGGTCCTGCAGCTCGTCGGCACGGGCGGCGGCCAGCCTGCTCTGCTGGACCGCCAGACCGCCCGCGGCCAGCGCGGCGACCAGCAGCCCCGCCAGGCTCAGCGTCAGCAGCCGGGCGCGGCGGGCCCGGCGTTTGGCCAGCCGCGCCGAGGACTCCAGGAAGTCGCGCTCGGCCTGGGACAGCCTGATGTCGCGGCGGGCGGTCGCCGCCCAGCTCAGGGCCTCGTCCAGCATCGTGCCGTGGAACAGGCCGCCGTCCCTGCGGCCGCCGTCGTCCCAGCGCCGGACGGCGGCCAGGATCGAGCCGTGCACGGCCAGCCCCTCCCTGTTGGCCTCGACCCAGCGGCGCAGCCGCGGCCAGGCGTGCGGCAGGGCCGGACGGGCCAGCCAGACCTCGCGGCCGTCGCGGCCCAGCAGGTACGCGAACACCTCCAGGATCCTGGTGACCGCCGGAATCTCGGCCGCCGGCCGGCCGGCCACCAGCTCGTCCAGGGCGGCCTTCCTGGTGGCCAGCTCGCCCATGCCGTCCACGGTGAACAGGCGCAGGAACACCTCGGGCGCCAGCTCCCGCTCCGCGGGGGCCAGCAGGGTGTAGGAGTCCTCGGCCAGCGTGCCGAGCGCCGGGTCGGCGACCGTCCCGGCGACGTGGGCGGCCTGCCGCCCGCGTTCGAGCAGCCGCGCGGTGTCGAGCCCGCCGTCCCCGCTGACCAGCGCGAGCAGCAACTGGCGGGCCTCGGGACGCCGGCCCGGCTCCTTGCTCAGCGCCGCCGACACCAGCGGGCGCAGCGAGTCGGGCAGCGCGGCCAGGTCGGGCGTGGCCGACAACACCCGGTGCATCACCCCGCCCAGGCTCTCGGCCTCGAACGGGTCGGCGCCCGTGGCCGCGTACAGCACGACGCAGCCCCAGGCGAACACGTCCGCGGGCGCGCCGGCCCGCTGGCCGCCGAACACCTCGGGCGCCATGTACGTCGGCGTGCCGGTGACCAGGCCGGTCGCGGTCAGCGACATCTCGGCGGTCCGCGCGATGCCGAAGTCGATGACCCGCGGGCCGTCCGGGCCGAGCAGCACGTTGTCCGGTTTGAGGTCGCGGTGCACCACGCCGGCCTCGTGGATGGCGGTGAGCGCCGTCGCCACCGCCGTGGCCAGGCGGTGCAGGTCGCCGCCGGAGAAGCGGCGTCCGCCGGCGACCGCCTGGCGCAGGCTCGGCCCGGCGACGTACTCGCTGACGATGTAGGGGCGCGGGCCGTCCAGCTCGGCGGCGAGCACGCGGGCGGTGCAGAACGAGGCGACCCGCCGCGCCGCCTCGGCCTCTCTGGCCAGCCGGCCGGCCTCGTCGCCGTGCAGCACCTTGATCGCCACCCGGGCGCCGTCCTCGGCGTAGGCCTCGTAGACGACGCCCTGACCGCCGGCGCCCAGCCGTCCGGCGAGCCAGTAGCCGCCCAGGCGTTGCGGGTCGTCGGGGGTCAACGCGTTCACGGCTGGTTGGATGCGGTGATCGTCGGCAAAGTTGCGGGGATTTTTGTCGATTTATCGGTGCTTGACATTCCAGCGGCGTCAGGACCTAGGATCGCCGCCGTGCTCATGACCTTGACGCTCAGCGCGGCGCTCGTCCTGACCGGAACGCCCGCGCAGGCCACCAAACCCGTGTCGTTCCGGGGGTTCACCCTCCAGATACCGGTCTCCTGGAAGGTGAAGAAGGACCCGATCGGCGGGCTCGACGTGGTCACCGGGACCTGCTCCAAGCGGGCGACGGAATGCCCCGGCTTCTCCCTCGGCGGGCCGCGGGCCATCGCCTACGCGTCCGAGGGCGGCACGTACCGGCCGGGCCAGCCGTACCACCCCAGCAGCGGGGTCGTGGAGTGCGTCCCGGACCGGCGCTACCTGGAGGGCGTGCCGCCCCTCCGGCCGTCCCGCGCCGCGACCGTGCAGGTGGGGGCGGGGCACCCGGCCCGCTTCACCGAGTGGAGGCTGGGCTGCCAGACGAAGACCAGCAAGCCGGCCCCGGTGTCCTTCACCCAGCGCATCTGGTACCTGCGCAAGGAGAAGGTGCTGGTCGTCGACCAGTGGAAGACCCCCGGGCTGGGCGACATCCTGGCCAGGGCCGTCTGGAAGTGACCGGGTTGCCCGCGCGCCCTGCGGGCAGGAGATCGTCATGCGCAGCAAGCGGCTCTCCACCGTCGAGGAGCAGACGTACGCGGTGGTCCTCGACCCCGGTGACGAGGTGGTCGAGAGCCTGACGCAGTGGGCGGCCGACAACGGCGTCCGCGCCGCCCGGCTGACCGGCATCGGCGGGTTCCGGCAGGTCACGCTGGGCTTCTTCGACCCGGAGGCGCTCCGCTACGACCCGATCCCGGTCGACCGCCAGACCGAGGTGCTCTCCCTGATCGGCGACTTCGCCATGCCCGACGACGACGTACGGCCCCACCTGCACGCCCATGTGGTCGTGGGCCTGCCCGACGGCACGACCCGCGGCGGCCACCTGCTGGCCGGGCAGGTGTGGCCGACGCTCGAAGTGATCGTCACGCAGTCCCCCCGCTACCTGCGGCGCCGCCACGACCCCGCCACCGGCCTGGCCCTCATCGACCTGCGCTGACCTCGCGGCCTGTCCTGGCCTCTCGACCCGCGCTGACCTCGCGGCCCGTACTGGCCTCTCGACCTGCGCCGGCCTCTCACCCTGCGCCGCAGCCGGCCTTTCCCCGTGTGCCGGCGGTCACTCGAAGTCGTCCGGGTTCAGTTCCTTCATGTGTTCGAAGCGCTCGCGCTCCTCGTCGTACTCTTCCTCGCCTCCGGGGCCTTCGAGGTCGGCCGCGGGCGTCTCTTCGTCCTCGGGCTCTTTGCGTCGCATGGTCATCCCCTCCCGGCGGACCGGGCACGGGCTCCCCCGCGCCCATCGCTCCGGCTACCCCTCTGACCTGCGGGCAAACGATCGCGGGCGGCGGATGTTGACCGGCTCTTGTGCGGGCTCGTGGGGGCGCTTGGCGCGCCGGAGGGGAGGTTTCCGGGCGATTGTTCCGACTATCTGAGGAGATGTACGTGCCCACCAAACGGTCCGCCAAGCCGACCCGGTCGAAGCCTGACAGCCAGCCGTGGCTGCACGTGAACGGCGTGGAGATCCAGGAGTACGGCACCGTGCGGATGTTCCCGCTCGGCCTCTCCCGCGACGCCCGCGAGTACTCCTGCCAGCGCCTGAACCAGATCCTGGCCGACACCCAGATCCTCTACAGCCTGTACAAGAAGCACCACTGGCTGATGCGCGGCCCGACCTTCTACCAGCTGCACCTGCTGCTGGACAAGCACGCCTCGGAGCAGATCGCGCTGGTGGACGCGATGGCCGAGCGTGTGCAGACGCTCGGCGGCGTCGCGGTGGGCGACCCGCGGCACGTGGCCGAGATCACCGTGATCCCGCGCCCGCCGAACGGCTGCGAGGAGGTGCCCGCCATGCTCTCCCGCCTGATCGAGGCGCACGAGACCATCCTCGTGGCCGCCCACGACGCGGCCGGCCGGGCGCAGGAGATGGGCGACGACGGCACCAACGACCTGCTGGTCTCCGACGTCATCAGGACGAACGAGCTCCAGACCTGGTTCCTGATCGAGCACCTGGTGGACACCCCGCTGGTGGAGAAGCCGGACAGCTGACCGGCCCGCCCGATGTCCGGTAAGCCGGAAATCGACGCCAGGTGAAGGAAATGTCTGGATTTAGGCGGACATCGCACACCGGGCGTAACGGTTCATACCGGGCGCGGTAAGGCACCGCATCGAGCCCGCACCGCCGGGTACGGAGGGATCGCGGGCCTTCGGGGCCGCCGGCGACCCGCCAGAGCGCGCCGCCACGAAGGCGTGCCTCACCAGCGGGACGCCCTCTGACCAGGGCCGGCCCCGACCGGGCCGCCCTGACGGGGGCTACTTCTGACCGGGAGCGACGGAGAACGACATGACCGAACCGCTGACCTCACCGCCCGCCCCCGCCCACGGCGTCGCGGGACGGGAGCGGCGGCCATGAGCCTGTCGGACCGCGAACGCCGCATCCTGGCCGAGATCGAGCAGGATCTGCGCTGGCAGGACCGCGACTTCGCCTGCCGCATCGACGCGCTCAACGCCAAACCCGCCCGGCGCCGCCGCTGCCCGGTGACCCGCAGGGAGATGGCGTTCATCCTGGTCATCGTGGTCGCGATGACCCTGCTGTCGGCCGTCGTGTTCGTGGCGGCGGGCCGTCCGCGCACCCCGCCCGCGCCGCGCCCCTCCCGCGAGGTGGTGACCACCTCGCCCCAGGTCACCCATCCCTGACCGTCCCCCTGACCGCCGGCCGCCCGATCAGGACGGCGGCGGGGCGACCGAGGCGCGGGTGACCAGGCGCGAGCGCAGCGTGTGCACGTCGTGCCGCGGCTCGGCGCCGTCGAGCACGTCGAGCAGCACCTCCGCGGCCTTCGCGCCGAGCTGGTGGACCGGCTGCTCGATCATGGTCAGCGGCGGGTCCATGACGGCCGCCCAGGCGCTGTCGTCGAAGCCGATGAGCGAGATGTCGGCCGGGTAGGACAGCCCGGCGGCGCGGACGGCCCGCAGCGCCCCGGTCACGGCGTCGGTCTCCGTGCAGAACAGGGCGGTGGTGCGGTCGGGCAGCGCCAGCATGCGGGCCACCTCCTGGGTGGCCCACTCCTCGGTCTTCGGGCCGGTCATGACCAGCTCGGGGTCGAAGGGGATGCGGGCGTCGTCGAGCGCGTCGAGGTAGCCGCGCAGGCGCTCGCCGTCGGTCCACACGTTGCGGGCCTTCTCCAGCAGCGCCCGCCTGGTCACGGGCGGATCGACCGAGGACGGCCCCCACACGAACCCGATGCGGCGGTGACCGGCCGCGATCATCACCTCGACCGCCTCGCGGGCCGCGCCGCGGTTGTCGATGACGACGGTGTCGAGGTCGAGCGGCGCGACCGCGCGGTCGACCAGCACGATGGGCATGCCCCGGCCCATGGCCGCCCTGATGTGCTTGACCTCGTCGCGCCCCACGGCCGCCGAGGCGATGATGACGCCGTCGACCCGCTTGTCGATGAGCACGTCGGTGGCCGCCACCTCCTCGTCGAGCCGCTCGTACGTGCTCAGCACGATCGTGTCGAACCCGCGGGCGCGCGAGGCGTCGGAGATGCCGCGCATGACGCCCGCGAAGAACGGGTTGCCGATGTCGGCCAGGATCACGCCGAGGGTGTGGCTGACCCCCGTGGACATGCTGCGGGCCAGGGCGTTGGTGCGGTAGCCGAGCTTCTCGGCCGCCGCCAGCACCCGTTCGCGCAGCTCCGGGCTGACATAGCCGTAGCCGCCGAGGGTGCGGGCCGCGGTGGCGCGGCCGACGCCGGCCTCGGCGGCCACCTCCGAGATCGTCGGCCGGCCCGACTGGCTCCGGTCGGCTGCCATCGAACGGGTTCCTCGTTTCTGGGGGGTCGCGGGCACGCCCATGCTAGCCGCGCGGGGCGGGCCTGCCGAAGCCGAAGGCGCCTTCGACGAAGCACTGGTCGTAGGCGGTCTCCGCGCCGGCCAGCAGCGCCCGCAGGACCGGCCCGCGGCCGGGCGCGGCGCCCTTGCGCCAGCCGTCGCGCAGCAGGGAGACGGCGAACCCGGCGAGGAACGCGTCCCCGCAGCCCATGGTGTCGACGATCTTGCCCGGGTCCTCGACCAGCCGGGCGGGGGCGGTGACCAGGTCGTGGCCGTCGTAGGCCATCGCGCCGTCCACGCCCCTGGTGCCGAGCGCCAGGCGGGCGCCGCTCGCCACGGCGCGGGCCAGCAGGTCGCGGGTGCCCGCCTCGTCCAGGTGGGAGCAGGACAGGAGCACCAGGTCGGCGTGCGGGCAGACGCGGTCCAGGTAGGCGGGGGTGCGGTAGTCGTCCTCGCTGGACAGGTCGAAGCTGACCAGGGGACGCAGGCCGGCGAGCCGGGGCAGCTCATCCTCAGTGCCGGAGTAGACGCTGGAGTGCACCAGGTCGAACGAGCCGGCGTAGGCGAGCAGGTCGCCGGTCAGCGCCAGCGGCTCCCGCACGGTGACGCCGCCGCCGTTCCAGCCCAGGAAGACCCGGTCGCCGTCGTCCACGCGCAGCCGGGACACGCCGCTCTCGCCGGGACGCACCACGCAGCGGTCGACCGCGACGCCCTGCGCGGCGACGGCCTCGCGCAGGAAGCCGCCGAGGTCGTCGTCGCCGAAGACCCCGAGGTAGGCGGCCTCGACGCCGAGGCGGCCCGCGTAGACGGCGACGTTCACGCTGTTGCCGCCCGGATAGTCGATGCCCCGATCGACGAACCGGTCGACGATGTTGTCGCCGAAGCCGAGGACTCTCATTGTTCTCCTGAGTCGGGGGTGGGCCGCTCCCGCCGCCGGGGACGGGAGCGGAGGCGGTGGCCTAGTAGTCCATGACCCGGTAGTAGCGGCGCAGGTCGAGCGAGTGGTCGCGGACCCGCTCCAGGTGCTTGCTGACCCGGCCCATCACGGTGTCGAGGACGATTGGGGCGAGCAGGCCGCGGAACTCGGGGCTGATGCCGTCGAGCGGGTAGTCGCGGGTGTCGAAGACGGTGACGTCCTTGGAGATGCGCTTGGCGAACGCCTCGGCGCGGTCGGTGAGCGCGCGGGTCTCGTCCTCGCCCTGGAAGATGATCACGCTCGTGTCCTCCTCCAGCAGCTCAAGTGAGCCGTGGAAGAACTCGGCGCTGTGCACGCGGGTGGTGCGCAGCCACTGCATCTCCTCGAGGATGCACATCGAGTACAGGTACGTGAATCCCCACAGGTTCCCGCCGCCGATGAGGAAGTGGTAGTCGGTGTCCTTGTGGGCCTCGGCGAACGCGGCGGCCACCGGCTCGGCCTGCTCGGCGACCTTGAGCATGACCTCGGGCAGCTTGGCGAGCTCGTCCGCGAGCTTGCCGTAGCCCTCGAACTCGCCGCGGCGGGACAGCAGGCGGCCCATGAACAGCAACATCTGCTGGTCGAACGGCCACGCCTTCGGCTCCGAGACCAGCACGGCGTCCACGGCCTTGGCGATCGGCGAGTCGGGGTAGCCGGTGAAGCCGATCGTGTAGGCGCCCCTGTCCTTGACGTACTCGATCGCGCGCAGGCTGTCCTCGGTGGTGCCGGAGACCGAGGTGAAGATCGCGACCGTGCGCTCGCCGAGCCGGGCGTCGCCCGAGACGACCAGCTCGGCCGCGATCGCGGCGCGCACGTCGAGCGTCGAGTTGCGCCTGGCCAGGTGCTCGTAGGGCCACATCTGGGCGTACGTGCCGCCGGCGCCGACGAGCAGGAGGGTGTCGAACCCCTGGTCCACGAGCCGATCGACGAGCTCCTCGATCTGGGGGCGCAGGGCCACGGTGCTGGCCAGCTGCGACAGGAATTCCGGCTCGTTGAATCCGAGCATCTTCGCGTCCTTTCGGGAAAGCTTGCGGGCCGGCGGCGTCCAGCGGCCTGATACCGGTATCACGCGGAGGTCACGCTGACACAGGATCCGGCCGCGCGTCAACACCCGACCTGCGAGAACTAGCCGCATGCTGCTGTTTCATCGTAGGAAAAACCCCACTGGAAGGCGCCGGGAAAGAAAATCTTGCTTCCCGCTCTGGTACCGGTATCAGTTCATCTGTACAGTCAGCCAACACCCCCACCGCGGACCGGCAGGTCCCCCTCTCCCTCCGAGAGAAAGGAAGCCCATGCGCCCTCGCGCAATGACGTCGTTCGCGGCGCTCCTCGGGACGCTCGCCCTGGCCGGCTGTTCCGGCGGCGGCGACGGAGCGGCCAAGGCCCCCGCCGCCGACCTGTCCGCCAAGCCCGACTTCTCCGGCACGCTGAGCATCCTCACCAAGTTCGCCGGCGACCCGCTGCAGCCGTACTTCGAGGACCTGGCCGCGGCGTACCAGAAGCAGCACCCGGGCGTGAAGGTCGAGCTCATCCAGGAGACCGACCAGAGCATCAAGGACAAGACCAAGACGCTGACCGCCTCCGACGCGCTGCCCGACGTCTTCTTCACCTGGAGCGGCAACTGGGCGGAGAACTTCGTGCGCGGCGGCCGGGCCGCCGACCTGAGCAAGGTGATCGGCCCGGACACCGAGTGGGGCAAGACGTTCAGCCCCGGCTCGCTGTCGGCCTTCGCCTACGACGGCAAGTACTACGGCATCCCGCTGTACGGCAACGGCAAGTTCATGGGCTACAACAAGACCGCCTTCGACAAGGCCGGCGTCAAGGTGCCCGGCACGTTCGAGGAGCTGGTCGGGAGCTGCGCGGCGCTGCGCAAGGCGGGCTACGAGCCGATCGCCTTCGGCAACAAGGACGGCTGGCCCGCCCTGCACTACCTCCAGCAGCTCTTCGCCTACGACGTGCCGGCCGACGTCCTGCAGGCCGACTTCAGCCCGAAGACGGCCAAGCTCGACAACCCGGGCTACGTGACCGCGCTCAACCGGTTCAAGACCCTGGTCGACACCTGCACCGACACCGGCAAGGGCACCAACGGCGTGCTCTACAGCTCGGCGCAGCAGGCCTTCCACGACGGCAAGGCGGCCATGTACTACCAGGAGGTCCTGGAGTTCGACAACGCCACCGACAAGAACGGCCTCAAGCCGGACGACTTCGGCATCTTCCAGCTCCCCGTCCCCCAGAACGCGGCCGGCGACCCCAAGACCATCGAGGGCGCGCCCGAGGGCTACCTGATCAACGCCAGGTCTCCGCGGGCCGCGCTGGCCGTCGACTTCATGAAGTTCGTGACCTCCACGCAGAACGCCAAGACCCTGTCGGCGCCCCCGTACGGGCAGCCCAGCACGGTCGTCGGCGCGGTCAGCCCCGAGACCTCCAGCAAGGCCGTCTACGAGGGCATGGAGCAGGTCAACAAGGCGCCGCGGCTGGCCGCGTGGCTCGACACCGTCACCGTGCCCGAGGTCGCCGACGCCTGGCTGGCCGGCGGCGAGGCGCTGATCAGCGGCGGCTCGACCCCCGACAAGGTGCTGGCGAGCGTCCGCGCGGCGTCGGAGTCGGCGAAGTAGGCCGGGCGGGCCGGAGGGAGGGCATGCCGGTGCGTGCCATACGTCAACGGGCGCTCGGCCTGGCGTGGGTGGCCCCCGCGCTCGCGCTGGTCGTGGTGTTCGTCTACCTGCCGCTGGTGCAGAACTTCCAGTTCAGCACCCTCAAATGGGACATCTACAGCGGCACCCAGGAGTACGTCGGGCTCGACAACTACCGCAAGCTGATCGACGACCCGGTCTTCTGGTCCGCGCTGGGCAACAACGTCCTGTACGCGGTGGTCTCGATCGTCTTCCAGGTGTTCGGCGCGCTGCTGCTGGCCGCGCTGATCGAGGGCGTACGCAGTGAGCGGTGGCAGCGCGGCCTGCGGGCGGTGTACTTCATCCCGTCGGCGATCTCGATGACCGTCGCCGGTCTGCTCTTCTACTTCATCTACGAGCCCAACCTGGGCCCGCTCAACCACCTGCTCAGGGCGGTCGGCCTGGACGGCCTGGCCCAGGCGTGGCTGGGCCAGGAGAGCACCGCCATGTCGGCGATCATCGCGATGAGCCAGTGGCAGGGCTTCGGCTACTCGACGCTGCTGTTCGCGGTCGCGATCCAGCGCATCCCCCGGGAGATCTACGGCGCCGCCGCCATCGACGGCACCGGCCCGGTCCGGCGGTTCTTCCACGTCACGGTTCCGCTCGTCCGGGAGATGACCGGGCTGATGATGATGGTCACGATCTCGGGCGCCTTCCAGGTGTTCAACGAGGTCATGGTGATGACCAGCGGCGGCCCCGACAACTCCAGCCAGGTCCTGGGCACCTGGCTCTACCGCAGCGGCTTCGTGCGCAACAACTTCGGCTACGCCGCCGCCATCGCGACGGTGATCTTCGTCATCACGCTCGGCATCGCCGTGGGACAGATGTGGGTCACCCGTAAGAGAAGGGTGGAATGGTGAGTCGCCGCGGCTTCCTCGGCGTGATCGCGCGCGTGTTCCTCTGGGCGTTCCTGCTCTGCCTCGCGGTGGTCGTGCTCTATCCCCTGCTGTGGATGGTGCTCAACGGGTTCAAGTCCAACAGCGAGCTGTTCGGCAACCCGTTCGCGCTGCCGTCGAGCTGGAGCTTCGAGAGCTACCAGAAGGCGTGGAACCGGGGGGTGAGCGACTACCTGACGACGAGCGTGCTGGTCACGCTCACCTCCACGGTCGCCACCGTGTTCGTCAGCGCGTGGGCGGCCTACGGGCTGACCCGGGTGGACATCCCGCTCAACCGGTTCGTCACGATGGGCATCCTGGGCGGGCTCATGCTCGCGCCGACCGTGGCGCTCGTGCCGCTGGTCAAGATGTTCCAGGCCATGGGGTTGTACAACAGCTTCTGGGCGCTGCTGATCCTCTACACCGCGTTCCGCATCCCGTTCACCACGTTCCTCATCCGGGCGTACATGATCGACCTGCCGCGCGAGGTGGACGAGGCCGCCGAGATGGACGGGTGCAGCCGCTGGACCGCGTTCTGGCGGATCATCCTGCCGATGTGCAAGCCGATCCTCACCTCCACCGTGCTGCTGCACATCCTGTTCGCCTGGAACGAGTACCTGTTCGCGATGGTCTTCACCAGCGGCGCCGGCGTGCAGACGCTGCCGGTCGGCCTGACCAGCCTGATGAGCAAGCACGGCACGGACTTCCCCGTCGTCTTCGCCGGGATGGTCATCGCGGCGCTGCCCGTGGTGCTGCTGTTCTTCCTCGGCCAGCGCTACATCGTCAAGGGCCTCGCCGACGGGGTCGGGAAGTGAGTCTGATGTCGTTGTCACTGCGGCAGGTCACCGGTTCGAACTTCGCCTACCAGCACCTGCCCCTCGACCGTTTCCTCGACGACGCCGCCGCGCTCGGGCGCGAGCACCTGGAGCTGTGGGGCGTCGCGCCGCAGCTGCACGTGCCGTGGCTGAGCGACGCCGAGGCGCGGGCGATCCGCCGGCGCGCCGCCGGGCGGGGGCTCACCGTCCGCTGTCTGACGCCCGAGCAGGTGGCCTACCCCGTCAACCTGGCCTCGCCGGACAGCCGGCTGCGGGCCGCGAGCGTCGCGATGTTCCGCCGGGCCGCCGAGCTGGCCGCCGAGCTGGGGGCCGAGCTGCTGCTGCTGACCCCGGGCCGGGGCTTCGAGGACGAGCCGGTCGCCGCCGCCTGGCGGCGCTCGGCCGACGCGATCGGCGAGATCTGCGCCTACGCCGGCACGCTCGGCGTGTCGTGCGTGCTGGAGGCGTTGCAGCGGGTGGAGTCCAACCTGGTCAACGACGCGCCCACGCTGGCCCGCATGATCGACGAGGTGGGCGCCCCGAACCTGGGCGCGGTGCTGGACACCGTGGCCATGGCGGCGGCCGGGGAGAGCGTGGACGACTACTTCGACGCCCTCGGCGACCGGGTCAGGCACGTGCACCTGATCGACGGCTCCCCCACCGGGCACCTGGCCTGGGGCGACGGCAAGCTGCCGCTGGCGGCTTACCTGGCCGCGCTGGACCGCAGGGGCTACCGGGGGGCCATGACGTTCGAGCTGTTCGGGGCCGGGGACTACGCCTTCGACCCGCGTCCCGTGGTGGAGCGCTGCCTGGCCTCCGTACAGGCAGCGCTCCCGGGAGCCTCATAGCCCGCCGGCGGCTCCGGGCATGACCAGCTGTCCCTTGAACCCGCCGGGATAGCTGTTCACCAGCCTGGCCCGGCCGGTGCGGACGTCCACCGCGTAGGCCCGGGTGCTGTTCCCGACCTCGACGGTGAGCGTGACCTCCGACGGGCTCTGCCAGATCGTGGTGCCGTCGATGCCCGCCCTCTTCGGCAGGCCCTTGACCGAGACCTTCCGCACGGTGCGGCCGGTCCTGGTGTCGAGCAGGGTGAGCCGGCGGGTCATGTACTCGGGCGGGACCTTCTTGCCGGGCGGGAACTCGAAGGCGGCCACCGTGCGGCCGTCCGGGGCGAGCTCGCTGAACATGATGAAGACGCCGTCGAAGCGCACCGGCCGGCCGCCGCCGGCGACCGGCATGAACAGCAGGTCGGTCTTGCGGTAGCGGACCAGCTCGGCGACGCCGTCCTTGATGGCGACCGGCTCGTACACGCCGGGGACGGACACCGTCGCGCCGGTCCGCACGTCGATCAGCAGGCCGGGGTCCTTGGTGCCCTCGCGCGGGTCGAAGGCCAGGTGGCGGCCGTCGTCGGAGACCACCAGCATGGAGCCCATGCCGAGGCGTTCCGCCGCCACCTTCGCGGCGGAGACCGTCTCAGCGCCGGTCACCATGTCCCGGACGACGTGCGCCCCCGCGTCCTTGTCGTAGTAGGCGAACATGCGCCCGTCGCGGCTGAGGGCGACGGGCACGCGGTCGTTCCTGGCGGTCGTCCCGAGCGCCTGGGGCACCCGGTACGTCGTGCCGTCGCCGGTGACCACCCGCCATTCGCTGTCCACGCAGCCGGGCGGCGCGCTCTTCCCCCTGGGAGGCAGGCAGCTCTGCCGGTAGGCGTGGCTGAGCGTCCCCACCTTCCCCGCGGGCAGGACAGGCACGGCCGCGGCCGCGGCCTGCGGCGCGGCGGCGGGCACCCGTCGCGGCCCGGCCACCAGCACGGTCGCCGTCACCCCGGCCAGCACCGCGATCGTCGCGGCGGCCGCCAGCGTCGCCGAGGCCCGGCGTCTGCGCCGGTACCCCGCCACCGCCAGGTCGGCCAGGTTCACCGGCGGCGCCTCCTCGGCGATGCCGTTCAGTGCGTCACGCAGTCTGGTCATCGGGCCGCCTCCTGAGCGGGTCGCGAGTCCACGAGGTCGGGGGCCAGCGCGCGCAGGCGCGCCAGCGCGTGATGGGTCTGGCTCTTCACCGTGCCGACCGCGCAGCCGAGCACGTCGGCGGTCTGGGCCTCGGTGAGGTCCTCCCAGAAGCGCAGGACGATCACCGCGCGCTGCTTGCGCGTCAGCTTGTCCAGCGCCTGGCGCAGCACGATCCGGTCGAGCGCGTCCTCGTCGTAGGTGACCGCGCGCTCGGGCGGGTCGGCGCTGGGCAGCTCGGGGTTCGGCCGGCGCCGCCACGAGATGTACTGGTTGACCAGCGCCTTACGCAGGTACGCCTCGGGATTGCCGTCCCGCGCCAGCTTGTGCCAGTGCCGGACGACCTTGACCAGCACGCTCTGGAGCAGGTCCTCGGCCAGGTGAGGGTCGCCCACGAGCAAATAGGCGGTCCGCATCAGCGCCTGTTGCCGGGCGATGACGAACTCGCGGAAGCCGTCATGAGCGTCCAATGTGATGATCTCCCTTCGCCCGTTCCCAACGCGACCGGCCGGGCGGAGGGTTGCAGGGTTCGTCCCAGAATTCCCTACGGCCTCACCGGGCGCGCTGGGCGGGACGGCGGCCCCAGGTGGCCCAGCGCCACAACCATTCCAGCGGGCCGAAGCGGTACCGGCGCAGCCAGAGGGTGGACCACACCCACTGCAGAGCCAGGATGACGGCGGCGATCCCCGCGATCGTGGACAGCGTCCAGCCCTCCGGCGGGCCGCCGGCCAGCTTGCCGAGGACCAGGACCAGGACGGTGGCGCTCAGGTAGTTCGTCAGCGCCATGCGGCCCAGCGGGGCGAAGACGGCCCGCAACACCGGCCGCAACGGCGTCCTCAGCAGGACGAGCAGGACGCACACGTACAGACCGGCCATGAGCAGCCCGGACGCGGCCATCGGCAGGGGCACGGGCGTGCTTCCGGCCTGCCACATGAGCGCCGGGACGGTGGCCGCGGCGAAGCCCAGGGCCAGCAGCGCCGGGACGCGGGTGGAGCTGTCGATCCGGTCGATCACGCCGTACCTGGTGAGGGCCGAGCCCAGCAGGAACAGGCCGGGCACCAGCATCGTGCCGCCGCCGAAGACGACCAGCGCCGCGACGACGAGCACGGCGGCCAGCCCGGCCACGGCCCAGCGCGGCAACCACGTCGAGGGCAGCAGCACCACCAGGCCGACGACCGCGTAGACGGTCAGGATGTCGCCGCGCCACAGCAGGAACATGTGCGCCAGGCCCATGCAGGCCAGCAGGAGGAGCCTGCGCAGCAGCAACGCCCGCGGGTGGGGCACGCGGGCGGCGGCCGAGTCGAGCAGCAGCGAGAAGCCGACGCCGAACAGCAGCGAGAAGATCGGGAAGAAGCGCTGCTCGACGAGCAGGCCCAGCCAGCGGGCGGTGTCGTCGAGCGTCGCGTGCTGCGCGGTGACCGGGTCGGTGCCGGCGTGCGAGATCGGCTGGACGTTGGCCAGCAGGATCCCGCACAGGGCGAAACCGCGCACGACGTCGAGCGCGATGATGCGCGACCGCCCGGGCGCGGCGGGGGGCGTGCGGTCCTGGGGCAGGGCGCGGGCGGGCCGCGGGTCGTCATAGGGCATGGAACCTCATCGTGCGGTGGGCGGCGGGGCGCGGGGAGGGTCCAAAGCAGGGTTCGGGCCGCGGCGACCGTACTTTCGGCCGGTGTGCCGGGCGGACCGGCCTCCCTAGCCTGGGTGCGTGAACGTGCGGAACCGGCCGGAGCTCGCCTGGCCCGACGGGCGGCGGGCCGCGGCCGTGGCGGCGGAGGCCGCGCTGGCGGTGGCGGCCGTCGCCGTGCTCGTCTTCTGGGCCGGTCTGATCGCCGGCAGCTGGGGCGGCGGCTACTGGGTGTTCGACTGCGCGGCGGGGGCGGCGGTGTGCGCGCTGGCCCTGGCGCGCCGCCTGTCCCCGGTGTGGACGGCCGTGGGCGGGCTGGTGATCGCGGCCGCGGCCGTCCTGGTCGCCGCGTGGGCCGGGCTGCCTAACGAGCCGGGACCGGCCATGGTGCTGGGCCTGTCCGTGCTGGTCGGGTCGGCGGTCAGGACGCTTCCCGCACGGTCCGCCTGCGCCGTCGCGGCCGGCGGGCTCGCGGTCGCCGCGGCGAGCGTGCCCGGCGCGCACAACGGGGCCACGGTGGGGCTCAACGTGGCCGGCTGGCTGGCCGCCCTGGGCGTCGGGGGCGGCCTGCGGCTGCTGGCGGCGCGCCGCCTGTCGGCCGCCGATCACGTCCGGCACGACGAGCGCCGCAGGCTGGCCAGGGAGCTGCACGACGTGGCCGCCCACCATCTGACCGGCATCGTCCTGCAGGCCCAGGCCGCCCGGCTGCTGGCCCGCAGGGGGTCGGGCCCGCTGGAGGAGTCGCTGGAGGACATCGAGGACGCCGGCGCCGGAGCCCTGGCCGCGCTGCGCCGCGTCGTGGGCCTGCTGCGCGACGCCGGTGACGACGTGCCGGGGCCGCCCGGCCGGCTCGCCGACCTGGTCGGCGGCTTCGACGGCCCGCCCGTGACCCTGCGCGTCCCCGGCGAGGCCGAGAACTGGCCGCCGGAGGTGACCAGCACCGTCTACCGGATCGTCCAGGAGTCGCTGACGAACGTCGCCCGCCACGCGGCCCGCGCCCGCATGGTCACCGTCGAGGTCACGGTCGAGGCCGCCGGGCGGGACGGCGCGGTCGTGGTCGAGGTCGCCGACGACGCGCCGCCCGCGCCGCCGTCCCGGGGCCGCGGCGGCTACGGCCTGCTCGGCATGCGCGAACGCGTCGAGGCCCTCGACGGCACCCTGCGCGCGGGCCCCCGGCCGGAGGGCGGCTGGTCGGTCCACGCGACCCTGCCACTCACGGGGCCACTCACGGGGCCACTCACGGGGCCGCTCGGGAGGCGGCGATGACGATCGGCGTGCTGCTGGCCGACGACCAGGCGATGGTCCGCCGGGGCCTGCGGCTGATCCTGGAGGACCAGCCCGACATCCGCGTGGTGGCCGAGGCCCGGGACGGCGCCGAGGCCGTGGAGCTGGCCCGGCGGGTACGCCCCGACGTCTGCCTGGTGGACATCCTCATGCCCGGCATGGACGGCATCGCGGTCACCCGCGCCCTGGCCGGCGCCGGCGTGCCCGACCCGCTGCCGGTGGTCGTGGTCACCACCTTCGACCTGGACGAGTACGTCTACGACGCACTGCGCTGCGGCGCGGCCGGGTTCGTGCTGAAGGACGCCGGCCCGGCCCTGCTCGCCGAGGCCGTACGGGCGGCCAGCACGGGGGACGCCCTGATCTCGCCGTCGATCACGCCGCGCCTGCTGGGCCGCCTGGCCAGGCGGGCGCCGCGCGCGGCGGGGGCGGTGCACCCGCTGTCGGAGCGGGAGACCGACGTGGTGCGCGCCGTGGCCGCCGGACGCACCAACCAGGAGATCGCCGCCGCCCTGCACATCTCGCTGAGCACCGTGAAGGGCCACATCTCGGCCATCCTCGACAAGCTGGGCGTACGCAACCGGGTCGAGATCATCGCGTGGGCCTGGGAGAACGGGGTGGCGGGCTAGGGACGTCCTCAGCGCGGCTCGTCGCCCAGCCGCACGCTCGCGCGGGCGATGTCGGCCAGCGTGATGTCGGCCAGCATCATCTCCTCGTGGTCGCGCAGCGCGCTCCACACCTCGGCGAGCGGGCTGGCCACGCCGGGATAGCCGCCGTGGTCGCCGCCCTCGGAGACGCCTTCGACGATCAGCACGATGTCGGCGAGGGTGATCTCGCCGGCGGGCCTGGCCAGCCAGTAGCCGCCGTCGGGGCCGCGCTGGCTGTGCAGCAGGCCCGCCCGGCGCAGCTGCAGCAGGATGTTGTCGAGGAACTTGCGGGGGATGCCCTGGGCCGTGGCGATCTTCTCGGCGGGCATGGGGCCCGGCGGCGCTGCGGCCAGCTCGGCCGCGGCGCGCAGGGCGTACTGGGTTCTGGCGGAGATCCGCATGACCGTCTACTGCTCAGGTGCTCACCTGGTGCAGGCCCCAGCGGCGGCGCAGCGCGTCGTCCGCCAGGCCGAAGACGCGGTCCACCACGATGCCGATGACCAGGATGACGATCATGGTCGCGAGCAGGCCGGGCGAGTCGGCCAGCTCGCGGGCGTAGTGGAGCTGCTCACCCAGCGAGGCCTGGTTGGCGATGATGACCAGCAGCTCACCGGCCATCAGCGAGCGCCAGGCGAACGCCCAGCCCTGCTTGAGCCCGGCCAGGAACGACGGCAGCGAGGCCGGCAGGATGACGTGCCGGTAGAGGGCGATCCGGCGGAAGCCGAGCATGTGCCCGGCGCGCAGCAGGATCGGCGGCGTGTAGTCCACTCCAGTGATCAGGCCGTTGGCGATGGACGGCGCCGCGCCCAGCACCACCACGAACAGGATCGCGCTCTCCGACAGCCCGAACAGCAGGATGGCCAGCGGGAACCAGGCGATGGACGGCATCGTCTGGAGGCCGGTGATCAGCGAGCCCGTGGCGCGGCGCAGCGGCCCGATCCGCGAGACCAGCGCGCCGACGACCAGTCCGACGGCGATCGCCAGGGCGAACCCGGTGACCGCGCGGCGCATGGTGACCGTCAGCGCGGTGTAGAACTCGGGGTCGCCGAGCCGGTGCCCGAGCTCGGCGAGCGTGGTGACCGGCCCGGCGAAGACGTACTCGGGCCACCAGCCCGCCCACACCACGGCCTGCCAGACGGCCAGCACGATGAGCACGGCCGTGGCGATCGGCCACAACCCCGCCCACAGCCGGGAGGCCGGGCCGGCGCGGTGGCCGGTGCCCAGCTCCAGCGCGTCGAGCCCGGCGAGCTGCTGGGCGTGGGTGTCCGTCGTGGTCATGCGGGCTCCTCCTGACGGGCGTGGCGCAGGACCTCCTGGCGGAGGCGGCCGGTGATCTCCCCCGCCAGCTCGGCCACCTCGCCCGAGTCGGTACGGCGGGGCCGCGGCAGCGCGACGGGGAAGTCCTCGACCACCCGCCCCGGCCGGCTGGACAGCAGCACGACCCGGTCGCCGAGCCGGACGGCCTCGCGCACGTTGTGGGTGACGAACAGGACCGACAGGCCGCGTTCCCGCCAGATGCGTTCGAGCTCGTCGTGCAGCAGGTCGCGGGTCATGGCGTCCAGGGCGCCGAAGGGCTCGTCCATCAGCAGCACGTCGGCGTCCTGGGCGAGCGCCCTGGCCAGGGCGACGCGCTGGCGCATGCCGCCGGACAGCTCGTGCGGCCGTTTCCTGCCGAACCCGCCCAGGTGGACGATGTCGAGGAACTCGGTGGCCCGGTCCCGGCGTTCCTGCTTGCTCACGCCCTTGGCGCGCAGCGCCATCTCGACGTTGGCCGAGACGGTCAGCCAGGGGAACAGCGCGGGTTCCTGGAACATGAGCGCGACGCGGGCGTCGTCCACGTCGATCCGGCCGGCCGTGGGCCGGTCGAGCCCGGCGACCAGCGACAGCAGCGTGCTCTTGCCGCAGCCGGACGCGCCGAGCAGGCAGACGAACTCGCCGGGCGCCACCGACAGCGAGACCTGGTCGAGGGCTTGCAGGGCCGTCCGGCCCTGACCGTAGAGCTTGGAGACGGCCTCCAGCCGGATCGCGGGGCTCTGCCCCTCGACCCGGCCGGTGACCTGCTCCGTGAGCGGAGCGGACATCGCGTGCGCCTCCTACTTGTCGGAGATGGTCTGCTGGCCCTTGGCGGCGAGGACCTCGTTGAGGACCTTGAGGTCGTAGATGCCGTTCAGGTCGACCGGGTCGAGGAGGCCGACCTTGGTCGCGTGCTCGGCGCTGCCCACCAGCGACGAGGCGATCGGGTCGTTGGTGAAGGTGATGTTCTTGAACGCGCTGTCCAGCACCTCGGGCTTGAGCGGCTTGCCGGTCAGCTTCTGCAGGGCGGCGTTGGCGGTCTGCGCGGCGCCGGCCGGGTCCTTGGCGATGACGTCGTTGGCCTCGACGTGCGCCTCGATCAGCTTCTTGAGCAGGTCGGGGTGCTCCTTGGCCCACGCCTGGCGGACGATCAGGTGGGTGATCACGAACTGCTTGTTCGGCCACAGGTCGCGCTCGTCGACCAGCACCTTGCCGCCGCTCTCCTTGATCAGGCGGCTGGCGAACGGCTCGGGCACCCAGGCGCCGTCGATGTCGCCGGTGGCGAAGGTCTGGATGGTCTGGGAGTTCTCCTGGGGCACGATCGAGACCTCGCCGCCGCCCTTGGTGTCGGTCTTGATGCCCTTCTCGGTCAGCCAGTAGCGCAGCGCGACGTCCTGGGTGTTGCCGAGCTGCGGGGTGGCGATCTTCTTGCCCTTGAGGTCCTCCACCGAGTTGATCCCGGGCTTGACCACGAGGAACACGCCGCCGGACGCCGCGCCGGCGACGATCTTGATGGCCTGGCCCTTGGACTTCGACCAGGCGTTGATGGCCGGGTTGGGGCCGACGTAGGTGGCGTCGATGGCGCCGGAGAACACGGCCTCGATCGCCGCCGGGCCGGCGTTGAACGTGCTGGTCTTGGGCGCGGCGCCGAGGTGCTTGGCGTAGATGCCCTTCTCCACGCCGACCAGGGCGGTGGCGTGGGTGATGTTGGGGAAGAAGCCCAGACGCACCTGCGTGGCGCCGGCTCCCCCGCTCTTCGCGCCGCTGTCCGCAGGGCTGCCGCTGCCCCCACAGGCGGCCGCCATGGTCGTGAGCGCCAGGGCGGCCAGGGTGGCCACCGTTACGCGAACCCTGCGAGCGTTCATCTCTTCTCCCTATTTCCCACTTATTTAGTGGCTTTAGAGTGTTTATAGGAGCAAGGGAGGGTGCTCGTCAATCCCACTCTGGGTCACAGACTCTTCACGAAAGGCAGCGGGCCGCGCTTCGGACGGTCGTCCGGGTCGAAGCGCGGGGTGTAGCCGCCGGCCAGGTACAGGGCGACGGCCTCGGGCTGGCGGGGGCCGGTGGTCAGGTGGATCCGCAGGTAGCCGCGGCGGGCGGCCTCGCGTTCCAGCTCCCGTACGACGACCGCGCCCAGGCCGCGCCTGCGGTGGCCGGGATGCGTCCACACCCGCTTCAGCTCGGCCGTCTCAGCGTCGTAGCGGCGGAACGCCCCGCCCGCCACGGTCTCGCCGCCCACCACCAGGACGAGGAAGGCCCCGTCCGGCGGCGTGAACTCCTCGGCCGGGTACCGGTTCAGCTCGTCGTTGGCGCCGTACCGGCTGGTGTACTCCAGCGCGAGGTCCGCCAGCAGCGGCCGGACGGCGGGATCGTCCGGCGCGACCAGGCGGACCTCGAAGGCGGGCGCGCTCAACCGCGCTGCCTCGGCAGGCCCGGCGGGTTGACCCTGGACTCGGGGACCGCCTCGTTGGCCAGCCCCCACCGGTCGAGCACCTGCCGGTACGTCCCGTTCCCGATCACCGCGGCCAGCGCGTCGTGCACCGGCCCGACCAGGCCGTTGCCCTTCTTCGTCATCGCCGCGATGAGCCCCTGCAGGCCCGGCCCGGCGCCCGAGGCGGTGCCCACGATCCTGGAGCCGCCGCTGACCGCGACGTTGTAGGCGATGGTCGGGTTGGGGCCGAAGTACGCCTGCACGTGCCCGGACTTCAGGGCGAGCAGCACGTCGCCGTACTTCTGGTAGTAGAGGATCTCGACCGGCTTCAGGCCGGCCTTCCGGTTCTGGGCGTCCCAGTCGAGCAGGATCTTCTCCTGGTTGGTGCCCGAGCCGACCGAGACCCGCAGCCCGGCCACGTCGGCGGGCCCGGCGATCCTCCTGATCGGGCTGGAGGCGGGAACCTGCCAGGCGAGCTGGTCGATCCGGTACGTCGCGAAGTCGTAGACGTCCTTGCGCTCCTCGGTGACGGTGACGTTGTTGAACACGGCCTCGTACTTGCCGGACTTGGCCCCCAGGAACAGGTTCTCCCAGGAGGAGCTCTCCGGCTCCAGCTCCAGGCCGAGCACGTCCGCCACGAGCTGGGCGAGGTCGGTCTCCACGCCGATCAGCGTGACGTCGTCACTGGCCGGGAAGACCAGCGGCGGCGAGCTCTGGACGCTGAAGCCGACGGTGAGCCGGCCGTCCCGCGCGATCTCGGCGGGCACCCGGGCGGCGATGCTCGCGACCTTGCCGGTGCGCACCCGTTTCTGGTCGGGACCGGTGTCGACGGCGCGGCCGGTGACCGCGCCGTCGGCAGCGGTCCCCTCGCCGGCTCTGGGGACGAGCGCGGGTTCGGCCGCGCAGGCGGTGGTGGTGACGGTGGCGGACAGGATCAGCAGGAGTGCAGGCACGGCGGTGAGACGCATGGGGGTTCCTTGTGATCAGAGGACCTTGCCGAGGAAGGCGCGGGTGCGCTCGTGGCGCGGGGCGTCGAGGACCTGCGCGGCCGGGCCGCGCTCGACGATGCGGCCCTCGTCCATGAACACGACGGTGTCGGCCACCTCCCGGGCGAAGCCGATCTCGTGCGTGACGACGATCATGGTCGTGCCGCTGCGGGCCAGGTCCTTCATGACCTCCAGCACCTCGCCGACGAGCTCCGGGTCGAGGGCGGAGGTGGGCTCGTCGAACAGCACCACCTTGGGCTCCAGGGCCAGCGCCCTGGCGATGGCGACGCGCTGCTGCTGGCCGCCGGAGAGCGTGCGGGGGTAGGCCGCCGCCTTGCCGGCCAGCCCGACCCGGTCGAGCAGGCGCGCGGTCAGCTCGGCCACCTCGGCGCGCGGCCGGCGCTGGGCCGACAGCGGGGCCTCGGCGATGTTCTGGCTGACGGTGAGGTGGGGGAAGAGGTTGAAGTTCTGGAAGACGAAGCCGATGCTGGTGCGCTGGCGGAGGATCTCGCGTTCGGGCAGCTCGTACAGGTGGTCGCCGGCGCGCCGGTAGCCCAGCAGCTCGCCGTCGACCGTGACCGTCCCGCGTTCCACCTTCTCCAGATGGTTGATCACGCGCAGCAGGGTGGACTTGCCCGAGCCGGACGGCCCGAGCACCACCGCCACCTCGCCCTGGCGTACGCGCAGGTCGATGCCCTTGAGCACGTGCAGCGCGCCGAAGCTCTTGTGCACGCCGGCCAGTTCCACCATCATGAGCGGCCCCTGCCGTAGTGGCGCTCCACGAAGTGCTGCCCGACCGAGAGCGTGGTGGTCAGGACGAGGTACCAGACGGTCGCGACCAGCAGCAGCGCCATCACCCTGCCGTTGCGGTTGTAGATCACCTGTACCTGGTAGAACAGCTCGGGCAGGGCCATGATGTAGACCACCGAGGTGCCCTTGACCAGGCTGACGATCTCGTTGCCGGCGTTCGGCACGATCGTCCGCATGGCCTGCGGCAGGATGATCCGGAAGAACCGGCGGGCCCTCGGCACGCCCAGCGCCGCCGCGGCCAGCCGCTGCCCCGGATCGACCGACAGCAGGCCGCCGCGGACGATCTCGGCGGCGTAGGCCGCCTGGTGCAGCGCGAGCCCGAGCGCGGCGGCGGTGACCGGCCCGATCAGGTCCATCGTGCCGACGTCGAAGAAGGCCGGCCCGAACGGCACCCCGAACGACAACCTCGGGTACAGCAGCGCCAGGTTGTACCAGAACAGCAGTTGCAGGATCAGCGGCACCGAGCGGAACAGCCACACGTACCCCCAGGCCACCGCGGCCAGCAGCCGGTTGGCCGACAGGCGCATGAGGGCGAGCAGGGTGCCGAGCGCGAACCCGAGCCCGATGCCCAGCGCGGTCAGCTCCAGCGTGAGCAGCACCGAGCGCAGGACGGAGGGCGCGAACAGGTACATGGCGACGACGTCCCACTCCCAGGCGGGGTTGGTGACCAGGGCGTTGGCCGCCATCGCCAGCAGCACCAGCACGCCGAGGGCGGCCACCGTCCGTAACGGGCGGCGGGCGGTCACGACCTTCGGCGCGGGCTCCTCCCGCCCGGCGGCGGGCACGGCCGCGGCCGTGTCACGCAGCGCCATGGCCCGCACGCACGTCGTCGCGGGCGGCTTTGTCGCGGGCGGCGTCGCGCCGGGCCACTTCCGCGCGGACCAGCGGGATGACGTGCCGGCCGAAGTCGACGGCGTCGTCCAGGATCGCGTAGCCGCGCGCCGAGAGGATCTCCACGCCCAGGTCGTAGTAGTCGAGCAGGGCCTGCGCGACCGTCTCCGGGGTGCCGACCAGGGCGGTGGAGTTGCCGGCGGCGCCGGTGGCCGCCGCGGTGGGCGTCCACAGGACGCGGTCGTGCCGCTCTCCCCTGGCGGCCACCTCCAGCAGCCGCAGCGACCCGGCGTTCTGCGGCGGGCCCACGGGACGCCGCCGCGGGTTCGCCCGGGACTGTCGTAGCTCGCCCAGGATCCGGTGCGCCTTCTCCCAGGCCAGCTCCTCGGTGGGCGCGATGATCGGCCGGAAGGCCACCTGGATGCGCGGCACGTCGGCCCGCCCGGCCGCGCGGGCCGCCTCCTTGACCGAGGCGATCTGCTGCGCGGTCTCGGCCAGCGGCTCGCCCCACAGGCAGTAGACGTCGGCCTCGGCCCCGCCGGCCGCGTACGCCGCGGGCGACGAGCCGCCGAAGGACACCTGCGGCCGCGGCCGCTGGACCGGGAAGACGTCGGAGACGAAGTCCCTGAAGGAGTAGTGGGCGCCCTCGTGGTCGAACGGCTCCCTGGAGGTCCACCCCTTCTTGACGATCCGGATGTACTCCCTGGTCCTGGCGTACCGCTCGTCCTTGGTCAGGAGGTCGCCCTCCCTGCCCTGCTCGTGGTCGTTGCCGCCGGTGATGAAGTGCACGGTCAGGCGGCCGTCGCTGATCTGGTCGAGCGTGGCGAAGGTCTTGAGGGCGTACGTCGGGTACGACACGTTCGGCCGGTGGGCCAGCAGGATCCCCAGGTCCTCGACCCGGCTCGCGACGTACGCGGCCACCTGGGCCGGGTCGGGCGAGCCTGAGCCGTAGGCGAACAGCACCCGGTCCCAGCCGTGCTCCTGGTGGGCCCGCGCGAGCCGGAGCGTGTACTGCTTGTCGAAGGAGGGGCCCGAGCGGGGCGAGGTCTCCGAGCCGTCGTTGGTGCCACCGATACCGAGGAACTCCACAGGCATGTCGCGGCCTTTCTGGCGTCGTGAACGCCTTTCACCCCAGCACGGCGATCCTATTCCGTCAAGCCCTACCAATTTAGTTGGTTTTTATCTACGGTGGAGGCGTACGGAAGGAAGGACACCATGCCATCCCTGACCATCACCCCCGTCGCCGGCCGTATAGGAGCCGAGATCACCGGAGTGCGGCTCGCGCCCGATCTGCACCCCGATGTCGTGGCCGAGCTCCGCCAGGCCCTCCTCACCCACAAAGTGATCTTCCTGCGCGGTCAGGAGCACCTCGACGAGCAGAGCCAGGTGGGCTTCGCCCGGCTGCTCGGCGAGCCGACCGCCGCCCACCCGACCGTGCCCGCGCTGCACGGCAACGCCCACATCCTGGACCTCGACTACAGCAACGGCCAGAAGGTCGACCGCTGGCACACCGACGTGACGTTCGTGGACCGGCCGCCGCTGGCCTCGGTGCTGCGCGCGGTCGTCGTGCCGGAGGCGGGCGGCGACACGTTGTGGGCCAACACCGTCAGCGCGTACCAGAACCTGCCCGCCGAGCTGCGCGACCTGCTCGACCGGCTGCGCGCCGTGCACACCAACCAGTACGACTACGTCCGCACGGCCACGATCGACGAGCGCGCCCGCGAGCACGCCGAGGTGTTCGCCTCCACCCTGTTCGAGACCGAGCACCCGGTCGTGCGCGTGCACCCGGAGACCGGCGAGCGCTCGATCCTGCTCGGCGACTTCGCCAAGCGGCTGAGCGGCCTGTCGGGGCACACCTCCGGGTCGATCATCCGGCTGGTCCAGGAGCACGTCACCGAGGTGGAGAACACCGTCCGCTGGCGCTGGTCGCCCGGTGACGTGGCGATCTGGGACAACCGGGCCACCCAGCACCGCGTGGTGCACGACTTCGGCGACCGTCCCCGCCGCCTGCACCGGGTCACGATCGCCGGGGACGTGCCGGTCGGCGTGGACGGCCGGACCAGCACCGCGCTGAGCGGCGACGCCGCGACCTACTCGCCGATCGCCGCCTGACCCTCCCCGGGGCTGCCCCGGCCACGAACGTCGCCGTGGCCGGGGCCTCGCGGATCGGCCGAAGCCAGTGCGGGCGGGGTTGGCTGGGCCCCGCCCGCACCTCCCATCCCCCACCTGAAAGGCACGCCCATGAGCACCGGCGAATCCCCCACTGGACGCGAGAGCCGCGTCGCGATCAACGAGGACTGGGCCGCCACGGCCGTCGGCCTGGTCCTGCTCGTCCTCGTCCTCACCGGCGTCATCCCCGTCGGGCTGGTGCCCTGATGAGCGCCGAGACCGTCACCGCCGACCGCGCGACCTGGCGAGGGACGGCGCTCGGCGTCCTGGTCGTCCTCGTGCTGGCCGCCGCGACCCGGTTCCTGGAGAAGGGCGTGCCCGGCTGGTTCCCGGACTCCGGGCTGGCCAAGGCCGTCGAGTTCCCGATCTACGCGATCGCCCTCGGGCTGCTCGGCAACGCGCTGCTGACCGCGGCCGGGCTGCGGGAGCGGCTGGCCGGCGGGTTCCGCACCGAGTTCTTCATCAAGACCGGCCTGGTGCTGCTCGGCGCGTCCATCAACCTCAAGGTGATCGTGACCGCCGCCGGGCCGGCCGTGCTCCAGGCGATCGTGCTGATCAGCACGGTGTTCCTGTTCACCTGGTGGCTCGGCGGGCGGCTCGGGCTCGACGACCGGCTGCGCGCGCTGCTGTCGTCGGCCGTGTCGATCTGCGGGGTCAGCGCGGCCATCGCGGCGGCGGGGGCCGTCCAGGCCAGGAAGGAGCAGCTGGCCTACAGCGCGAGCCTGGTGATCGCGTTCGCGCTGCCGTCGATCTTCATCCTGCCCGCCCTGGCCTCGGCGTTCGGGCTGCCGCCCGAGGTGGCGGGGGCCTGGATCGGCGGCAACATCGACACCACCGCCGCCGTCACCGCCGCCGGCACGATCGCGGGCGAGGACGCCCTGGCCATCGCCACGATCGTCAAGGTCACCCAGAACGCGCTCATCGGCGTCGTCGTGGTCGCGCTGACCGCCTGGTTCGCCTTCCGGGTCGAGCGGCGGGCGGACGCCGAGCGGCCGGGGGCGGCCGAGCTGTGGCGGCGTTTCCCGAAGTTCGTGCTCGGGTTCGTCGCCGCGTCCGTGATCGCCACCTGGTGGCTCACGACGGTCCCCGCCGGCGAGGGCAAGGCGGTCATCGGGGTCGCCAACGACCTGCGGACCTGGTTCCTGATCCTGGCGTTCGTCAGCATCGGGCTGGAGTTCCGGGTGGCGGCGCTGCGGGCGGCCGGCTGGCGGCCGGTCGTCGTGTTCGCCGCCGCGACGGTGGTGAACGTGGTCGTCGCCCTGGCCCTGGCGCTGGCCCTGTTCTCCGGCTTCACAGCCGGCTGATCGGGCCGTTCCCCTGGGTCCAGGCCGGAGTTCCGCCGAGGACAGGGGGTCCGGTCGGGCGGCGCGTTCAGCGCTGGGACAGGGCCTTGCCCGCGTGGGCGCGCACGTCGGCGTCGGTGTCGGCGAGCGCATCCCGCAGGGCGGCGGCCACGTCCGGCGCCGCCGCCCAGGGGGCCAGCGCGAGCACGGCGGCCTTGCGCACGTCGAGGTTGCCGTCCGACAGCGCCGCCACCAGCGGTGCCGCCGCCGTCCGCGGGCCGGCGGCGGCCAGGCAGCGCGCCGCCCCCACCCGCACCTCCCACGCCGGGTCGGCCAGCCCTCGTACGGCCTCCCGCTCCAGCGGCTCACCCACCGCGCCCGACGCCTCCAGCGCGGCGGCCCTGACCAGCGGGTCACCGTCCCCGGCCAACGTCGCCAGCGCCGCCGACGGCTTCCCGACCGCCCCGATGCCCTTGGCCACCCACACGCGCACCTCCCGGGAGGGATCGCCGGCCGCCCCGGCCAGCAGGACGGACTCGTCCAGCGAGACCAGCCCGCGGACGGCCGCGATCCGCACCCGGTGGTCGCCGTCGGCGAGTGCGGCCGCGAACACCGGTGTGCCGCCGAGCCGCAGCGCGCGCAGCACGTCCAGGACCGCGGCGCGGACCAGGGCGTCGCCGCCGGTCAGCGCTCCGGTCAGCGCGCGGCCCAGCTCCGGGGTGGCCGGCAGCACCTCGACCAGCTCCACCAGGCCGGTCGCGGCGGCCCTGCGCACGGTGCCGTGCGGGTCGGCGAGCGCGGCGGCCAGCGCGGCGCCGGTCCCGTCCGGCACGGTCTCGGTGAGGGTGGCGATGGCGGCCCTGCGCACCTTGGGGTCGGGGTCGGCGAGGTAGGGGGCGAGGTCTTCGGCGGACGGCTGCTCCTCGGCCAGCCGGTTCAGCTCCAGGATGCGCGGCGAACGGCCGACGGCGGCGTGGCCCTGACGTGCCCGCGGCGCCCGTCGCACAGCGGCGGTGGCCGCGACCTCCAGCGTCACCGGCTCGGCGGCGACGGGCGCGAACTCCTCGACGGGCACCAGGTAGGGCTCGACGGGCCGCTTGACGAACTCCGTCGCGCCGTCCGGGCGCCTGCGCACGTTGAGGTGGAACAGCCAGCCCGCGTCGTCGCGGCCGGGCCGGTCGGCGCGCTCGTGGTAGAGCCCCCACCGGCTCTCGGTCCGGGTCAGCGAGGCGCGCGCGGCCAGCTCCGCGCAGTCGCGGATGAAGTCCACCTCGACGCAGCGCATCAGCTCGTGCGGCGTCCGCCCGCCCATGGCGGCGATCTCCGCCCGCATGCGCTCGAACGACTCCAGCGCGATCTCCAGCTTCGCCCCCGTCTTGGGCGGGGCCACGTAGTCGTTGACGAAGCGGCGCAGCTTGTACTCCACCTGCTGCTGCGGCGGCCCGTCCGGGTTGCGCAGCGGCCGGTAGACCAGCTCGTGGGCGGCGGCCACCTGGTCCTGCGGCAGGGTCGCCCCGGGGGGCCCGTGGTGGGCGGCGGCGTGCTCCCCGGCCAGGTCGCCGAAGACGAACGCGCCGATCATGTAGTTGTGCGGCACGCAGGCCAGGTCGCCCGCCGCGTACAGGCCGGGGACGGTGGTCGCGCCGTGCTCGTCCACCCACACGCCCGACGCCGAGTGGCCGCCGCACAGGCCGATCTCCGAGATGTGCATCTCCACGTCGTGGGTGCGGTAGTCGTGGCCGCGCCCGGCGTGGAAGGTGCCGCGGGTGGGGCGCTCGGTCGAGTGCAGGATGCCCTCGATGGCGCTGACGGTCTCGTCGGGCAGGTGGGACAGCTTCAGGTAGATGGGCCCCCTGGCCGAGGCGATCTCGGCGGAGACCTCGGCCATCATCTGGCCCGACCAGTAGTCGGAGTCGACGAACCGCTCCCCCCGGTTGTTGACCTGGTACCCGCCGAACGGGTTGGCCACGTACGCGCAGGCCGGGCCGTTGTAGTCCTTGATCAGCGGATTGATCTGGAAACATTCGAGGCCGCTCAGCTCGGCGCCGGCGTGGTAGGCCATGGCGTAGCCGTCCCCGGCGTTGGCCGGGTTCTCGTAGGTGCCGTAGAGGTAGCCGCTGGCGGGCAGCCCGAGCCGGCCGCAGGCGCCGGTGGCCAGGATCACCGCTCCCGCGCTCACGGTGACGAACCGTCCGGAGCGGGTGTCGAACCCGGCCACGCCGACCGCCCGTCCCTGCGAGGTGAGCACCCTGACCGGCATGACCCGGTTCTCGATGCGCACCTTGTCGCGGATGTGCCGCTGCCGCAGCACCCGGTAGAGCACCTTCTTGACGTCCTTGCCCTCGGGCATCGGCAGGACGTAGCTGCCCGAGCGGTGGACCCGGCGCACGGCGTACTCGCCGTGCTCGTCCTTCTCGAACTTCACGCCGTAGCGTTCCAGGCGGCGGACCATGGCATGGCCCCTGGTCGCGGTCTGGTAGACGGTCCGCTGGTTGACGACGCCGTCGTTCGCCCTGGTGATCTCGGCGACGTAGTCCTCGGGGGTGGCCTTGCCGGGGATGACCGCGTTGTTGACGCCGTCCATGCCCATGGCCAGGGCGCCGCTGTGCCGTACGTGGGCCTTCTCCAGCAGCAGCACCCGCGCGCCGCGCTCGGCGGCGGTGATCGCGGCCATGGTGCCCGCGGTGCCGCCGCCGACGACGAGCACCTCGCACTCCAGGTGCAGGCGGTCCTCGATCGGGGAGATCTCCATTCACAACTCCTTGAGGATCTGGTCGCGCAGGGCCGCCCGGTCGGCGCCGGGCTCGCGGGGGCCGGGCACCTCGATCACCGCGCGCACGCCGCCGTGGCCGAGCACCACGACCCGGTCGGCGAGCAGCAGCGCCTCGTCCACGTCGTGGGTGACGAAGACGACCGTGGCGCGGGTGTCGCGCAGCACGTCGAGCAGGAGCGCCTGCATGCCGGCGCGGGTCTGGGCGTCGAGGGCGCCGAACGGCTCGTCCATGAGGACCGCGCGCGGCGTCCCGGCCAGGGCGCGGGCGAGCTGCACGCGCTGGCGCATGCCGCCGGACAGTTCGCGGGGAAGCCGGTCGCCGTGCCCGGCCAGGCCGACGCGGGCCAGCCACTCCTCCGCCGCCGCCCGCCGCTCGCGCCTGGGCAGCCCGCGGATGCGCAGCGGCAGCTCCACGTTGCGCCGGACGGTACGCCAGGGCAGCAGGGCGTCGTCCTGGAAGACCATCGAGCGGTCGGGCGAGGTGGCGGCGATCTCCGTCCCGCCGGCCACGATCCGGCCGGCGTACGGGCGCAGCAGCCCGGCCAGCGCCCGCAGCAGCGTGGACTTGCCCGACCCGGACGCGCCGACCACGACCAGCACCTCGCCCGGGCGCACGGCCAGGTCGACCTGGCGCAGGACCGGTTCGCGGGCGTACCCGAGCGACAGGGACTCCAGCGTGATGCCGAGCGTCATGATCCGCCTCCGCCGGCGCGCGGCAGCCACCGCGTCACCCTGCGCCCGGCCAGCTCGACGGCGGCCGAGGTGAGCCAGCCGAGCAGGCCGATGGTGACCATGCCGACGATGACCGCCGGGTAGTCGACGATCGTGTACGACATCCAGGTGCGGTAGCCGACGCCGAACTCCCCGGAGATCATCTCGGCCGAGATCACGCAGATCCACGCGACGCCCATGCCGACGGACAGCCCGCCGAAGACGCCGGGGAGCGCCCCGGGCAGCACGACGTTCACCAGCACGTGACGGCGCCGGCCGCCGAGCGTCCTGACCGCGTCCTCCCACAGGGTGGGCAGCGCCCGCACGGCGTGGCGGGTGCTCACCATGACCGGGAAGAAGGCGGCGGTGAACGTGATGAACACGATGCCCTGCTCGTCGGCCGGGAACAGCAGGATCGCCATGGGGACCAGCGCGATGGCCGGCACCGGACGGACGGCTTCGAGCAGCGGGCCGAGCACGTCGCCCGTCCTGGGCGACCTGGCCACCAGCACGCCGACGGCGACCCCGGCGACGGCGGCCAGGCCGAAGCCGGTGAGGATCCTGATCAGGCTCTGGAGGAGGTCCAGGTAGTAGGTGCGGGTGGCGAGCTGGCGGGCGGCCTGGGCGGCGATCTCGTCCAGGCTGGGCAGCCGGTCGAAGCGCAGCCACAGGCGGGCGTCGGTGACGGTGAGCACCTGCCACGTCGCCGCGGCCACCGCCACCGAGGCGGCCCTGACCGCCCACCGCGCCCCTCTCCCGCCCCACGGGCCGGGCTCCTTCCGGGGAACGGCGGCGCCCGGGGAGGCGCGCCCTTCGGCAGGCCCGCCCACGACGGCCGACGCGCCGGAACCGGCGGGCGAGGCGGCGGGCGGAGTGGCGGGTGGGGTTTCGGTGCTGGTCATCGGGGGTCGCCGGCCTTTCCGGCGGCCTTCAGGGCGGCCTCGTAGGTGACGGGCCGGGTCCTGGGATGGGCCTTGCGGTAGGCGTCGGCGCCGTCCTGGGTGGTGAACGGGAGCAGGCGGGCGGTGGGGGCGGCGGCCGGGTCCGCCAGCCACACCGACCGGTCGGCGAACCACCGGGTGCCGGTCGCCGCGTCCGGGACGTACGCCGCGCGCACCTTCCCTCCGGCCCCGGCGACCTGCCGGAGCAGGCACGTGGGCGTGGCCGCGGGACGGGTGTCCGGCTCGCCGGTCAGCCAGAGCTCGGAGGCCGTCCGCGGATCGCCGGCCGGGATGCCGCAGGCGGCGTCGTGCCCGGTGACGGCGGCCGGGTTGGCGGTCGAGGCCCGGTCGGCGTCGTAGGCGGGCCCGTACGCCTTGCGCAGGTAGCTGTCGTCGACGAAGGAGGCGACGTCCACGCCGGAGAAGTCGGGACTGATCCGCTTGAGGTAGGTCACGTCGTGCTCGTGCGCCGCCTGGAGCCGCTGCTTCAGCGTGACGTCGAAGGTGGCGATGCCGCCCCGCCCGTTGTAGAGGTAGACCACCTCGGGCGGGAGCCCGGTCGCGACGGCCACCGACTCGGCCGCCGCCAGCGGGTGTTCGTGCAGGTAGCGGGTGGCGTCGATCTGAGCTTTGAGGAAGGCGTCCACGACCTGCGGATGCTGCTCGGCGTACGCCTGCCGCACCACCACGCCGTGGAAGGTCGGCACGTCCAGCGCGGAGCCGTCGTACAGCAGGCGGCCCTTGCCCTGGAAGGCGAGCAGGCCGGGCCAGGCCACGAACTGGGCGTACCCCTGGACGCCGCCCGACTCCAGTTGCGCGGCCCCGACCGCGGGCGTGTGGTTGACCGTCTCCACGTCCGTGACGCCCGCCCGCTCCAGGGCCTGGACCAGCGTCCCGTGCCCGGCGGAGCCGACGCTGGCCGAGATCTTGGCCCCGGCCAGGTCGGCCAGCGTCCTGGCCTTGGACGCGGGCGGCACGAGCACCATGTTCAGCCCGCCGCGCAGGTTGTAGCCGGTGATGGAGACCAGCTCGGTACGCGCCTCCGGGACGGCCTGCGTGCGGGCGGCGTTGATCAGCAGCGGGTAGTCGCCCATCGAGCCGATGTCGATCTTCCCGGCGACCATCTTGGCGGTGATGGGCGCCCCGGTGTCGTAGTCCTGCCATTCGACCGCGTACCCCGGGCCGAGCCGCTTCTCCAGGTAGCCGAGCGAGCGCAGCAGCGTGCCCGCGGTCACGGTGTTGATGGTCTTGGACTGGTAGCCGACGACGATCCTGATCCGGTCCTCGCCGCCGGTCGCGCCGGAGACCGAGCAGCCGGCCGCCGTCAGCGCGACGGCCGTCAGCGCGGCCGCCGTCAGAGCCTTACGCAGCATCGCGCTTCCTTCACCGCAGCAGGTAGGGGATGTTGATGGTGACCGCGTCCACCGGGCACCTGGCCGCGCACGGCCCGCAGTACCAGCACTCGTCCACGTGCATGTACGCCTTGCCGGTCGCCTCGCTGATCGCCAGGGAGTCCAGCGGGCACGCCTCGACGCACAGGGTGCAGCCGTCGATGCACAGGGCCTCGTCGATCGTCACGGGGACCTCGACGCGCTGGTTGACCAGGGTCATGACCGTTCCTCCTCCGGGGTTCTGCGCAGGTGCCCGCGCATCGTGAGCCGGTCGCCGCGGAAGCGCACGAACTCCAGGTCCACGGGCCTGCCGTCGGCCAGGTGCGTGAGCCGTTCGACCATGAGCAGGGCGGCGCCGCGGGGCGTGCCGAGCGCGGCGGCGGTGTGGGGGTCGGCGTTGACGGCTTCGAGGGTGAGCTCGGCCACGCCGAGGGGCTGCCCGGCGATCCGCTCCAGCAGCACGAAGATGTCGTTGTTGACCAGGTCCGCGGTGAACAGCGGCTCGCCGGCGTCGCGGACGAGGTAGGTGAGGTCGAGCGAGAGCGGCAGGCCGTTGAGGCTGCGCAGCCGTTCGAGGTAGACGACCTGCTCGCCGGGGGCGAGGCCGAGCCGGCGGCTCACCGGGGCGGGCGGCTCGATGAGGGTCATCGTGCGGACCTGGTTGACGACCTGGCCGTGCTCGTGGAGGGTCTCGGCCAGGCCCAGCAGGCGGTGCAGGCCGTGCGGGTACTTCTCGGCCGCGACGGTCGTGCCGACGCCGGGGCAGCGCTCGACCAGCCCTTCCGCCCGGAGCAGGTCGAGCGCCTGGCGTACGGTGTTGCGCGAGGCGCCGAACTCGCGGGCGAGCGCCGCCTCCAGCGGGAGCTGGCCCTGGGGGAAGCTGCCCTGGATGATCTGTCTTCTCAGCAGGTCGGCGACCTGGCGGGCACGATCCGCCCGAGGCCGCCGATCGTCGAGCGCCACCGGTTCCATGCCTTCAACCTAGTTCGCAGGTAGGTAAAAGGGGATAACGGTGGGATTGCGCCACTCGCGCCGGGCCGGAACCCGGCGCTGACCTGCTACGCGACGGGCAGCTGGGCGGGATCCGCCACCCGGACGATCGAGCCGCTGATCTCCTGCGGGTTGCGGATCAGGTTGAGGATCGGGCACACCCGCTCGACCTCGGCGTGCAGCTCGGCCAGCTGCTCGTCGGAGGCGGGCGAGCCGATCTGCACCTCGTAGCGGAAGTTGTGCGGGTACACCGGGACGCCCTGGTCGCCCGGGAGCTGGGCCCTCGGGTCGTACTCGGCGCGGACGTCCACCTCCAGGGAGTCGATCGGCACCTCCAGCTCGGCCGCCTTGATCAGGAAGATGTGCGTCACGCAGCTCCCCAGGACGCCGGCCTGCAGCTCGGGCGAGCCGGGGCCGAGGTCGTAACCGGCGAAGTCGGGGCCGCTGTCGCTGATGATCTGGAAGTCCCTGATCCTGATGCGCCGGATCCCGCTGCGGCCCTCGGCCGTGACGTGGGCGTGCAGCGGCACCGGGCCGCCCGCCGGGGCCTCCCGGCGGGCCAGCAGGGCGGCGCGCTTGTGCGACAGGTACTCGCGAAGGGTGCTCATGGGTCTTTCTCTCTCGAACGGGGTTCAGCTCAGGGTCACGTGGCCGAGCGGGGTGTCGAGGACGGCCCGCAGCGCGGGCTCCGGCCCCTCGGCGACGTCGAGCGTCACGTCCAGGGCGGCCAGGTCGCGGCGGAGCGCGCCGGGGTCGGGGTGGACGGCGGCGAAGGAGACCAGGCCGAGCTGCGGCAGGTCCGTGGCGGCCGGGTGGGTGGTCGTCCCCCAGTCGATGAGGAAGGGCACCGGCCGGACCGCGGCCGGGTCCTCGCGCCGGGTGAGCCGCCACTCCAGCAGCTCGCCGGACGGGGTGCGCCGGGACAGCGGCTGCACGTCGCCGGGGTCGTAGCCGCGCTCGCGGGCCAGCTCCACGGTCTTGTCCAGGTCCTGCGGATGCACGGCCCAGGCGGCCAGGCGCGGCTCGGTCAGCGTCGCCAGCCCGAACGCCCGCGGCCGCACCTCCGACTCGGGGTCCGGCCCGATGATCTCCAGGTACGCGGTCGGCCCGAAGCGCACCAGGTAGTTCGCGGTGCCACCGGGATGGCTGCCGCCCCGGACGGGCCGCACGCCGGTGCGCGCGGCGAAGTCCTCGACCCCCGCGAGCAGGTCGGGAACGGCATAGACGAGGTGGTCGAGGTGACGGTCGGTCATCGGTGGTCCTCCGGTTCGCCGAGTGAGAGCATGAGCCGGTTCGCCCAGTTGAAGAAGGCGGCGGCGTGGATGGTGTCGCTGATCGCCAGGTCGTCCAGCCCGGCCGCGCGCAGCGCCGCGATGTGCTCGGGCCCGAACTCCACGGGCGTGGCGGCCAGCGCGACCGAGGCGTCGACGACCGCCCGCCAGGTGCCGTCCTGCGGCGCGTCCACCCCCTCGTCGAGCAGGCGCTGCACGTCCTGGGGGCGCTTGGAGTGGTGGGCGGCGAAGCGGGCGTGCACCGACGCGCAGAACACGCAGCCGTTGCGCCGCGAGGTCGCGGTCGCGGCCAGCTCGCGCTCGGCGCGCGGCAGCCCGCCGTCGGCGTTGTAGAAGATGTCGTTGTCGGTCTTGGTGCGCGCGTGCAGGATCTCGGGGTCGCGGGCCAGCAGCAGGAAGTACGGCGACGACGCCCGCGCCCGGTCCACCAGCGCCTCGTAGTGGGCCTCGGTCAGCTCCTCCGGCGCGAGCGGCGGCAGCCAGGGCCGCCAGCCGAGCTGTTCCTGGGTGAATCCGATGCTCACGCCGCCACCTCCGCGTTGAGCAGCCGCAACCCGCCGACCACCCGGACCTGGAAGGCGAGGAAGGCGACGAGCTGCGACAACGTCACCACGCCCGTCGGGCTCCAGCCCGCCGCGGCCAGCGCCTCCAGGGCCTGCCCGCTGGCCTCGCGGGGCCGGAACACCAGCAGGTGCGCGTGCTCGAACGCGGCGGTGAGCCGGACGCCCAGCTCGTCCGGGTTCCGGACCCGGTAGCGCAGGCCCTCGTCGCTCTCGGCGGCCAGCGGCGCGGGGTAGACGCCGTACGGGCCGGTGGTGGCGCCCGCCTCGACCTCGGCCTCGACGGTCTTCAGCAGGCCGGGGGCCAGGTCGGCGAGCCGGTCGGCGTAGAAGCCGGCGACGACGGCGTCGCGGTGCAGCCCGGTCACGAAGGCCGCGACGGCGTCGCGTTCGACGAGGGTGACCTCGCCCTCCTCGTCGGGCGTGAAGAGCGCGTCGAAGCCGCGCTGGGCGTGCTCGCGGGCGGCGGGCCGCAGGTCGCGCAGCTTGTCGAGGCGGGAGCCCGGTCTTATCCCGGCCAGGTGGTCGATGACGTCGTCGATCATGTGGAGCTCATTTCGGTGGAGGGGAGCCAGCCGAGCGCGGGTGCGACCTCGGTCGCCAGCAGCTCGGTCGAACGAAGGATCAGCGGGTGCGGCGGGTCCACCGAGTGCACCTGGAAGACCAGGTCGGTGACCCGTTCGAGAGTCGGATCGGCGCGCAGGCTGTCGATGACGTCCTGCGGGGTGCCCACGTGCACGTCGAAGGCGGCGATGCGGCTGTCGAGGTCGCCGCCGGGCAGCTCCCACGGCAGCCGCCCCCGCCCGAGCCCCCGCTCGGCCCAGCGCAGCGCCTCGGCCCGGCTGTCGGCCACGAACGCGGTCCGCGAGGCCACGATGCGCGGGACGACGCCCGCCGGCAGGTTCTCGTAGTAGGCGTCCACGATCGGCCGTTGCAGGTCGGCCAGCGTCGCCTGCGGGTCGTCGGCCGGCCGGGGCTGGGTGCGCGAGAGCATGAGCCCGTTGCCCGCGCGGCCGGCACGGGCTCCGCCGGAGGGCGAGAACGTCGCCTCCCAGATCGCGCCGGGCAGCCGGGGCGCCGGCGGGTAGAGCCGGTTGCCGCCGCCCAGGTCCTCCCCCGACCAGGCCCTGAGCAGGATCGACAGGTGCTCGGCGTACAGGGCGGCGCGGTCGCCGCTGTCGTGCCCGAACGGCCCGAACGACGACGGCGTCCCGCCGCTGCCGACCCCGATCTCCAGCCGCCCGCCGGTGAGCAGGTCGAGCACGGCGGCGTCCTCGGCCACCCGCACCGGGTGCTCCAGCGGCAGCGTGATGATGCCGGTGCCGAGCCGGATGCGGCTGGTCCGGGCCGCCACGTGGGCGAGGAACACCAGCGGCGCGGGCAGCCCGCCCTCCTCGCCGTCGAAGTGGTGCTGGGCCACCCAGGCGGTGTCGAACCCGAGCGACTCGGCGTGCGCGATCTGCTCGGCGGCCAGCCGGTAGCGCTCCGCCGCGGGCGCCTCGTCCAGGACCCGGGTGAAGAAGCCGAGCCTCATCGCACCGGCTCCGGGATGGCGGCGAGCAGCTCGCGGGTGTAGTCGTCGGCCGGGTCGGTGAAGACCCGCCGGGTGGATCCTGATTCCACGATGCGTCCTTTGTTCATGACGGAGACGGTGTGCGAGATCTGCCGCACCACCGCCAGGTCGTGCGAGATGAAGAGGTAGGTCAGGCCGAGGTCGCGCTGCAACTGGCCGAGCAGGTCGAGGATCTGCGCCTGGACCGTGACGTCGAGCGCCGAGACGGCCTCGTCCAGCACGAGCACCTCCGGGCCTGCGGCCAGCGCGCGGGCGATGGCCACCCGCTGCCGCTGGCCTCCCGACAGCTCGCGCGGCCGGCGCGACGACACGTCCGCGGGCAGCGCCACCCGGTCGAGGAGCTCGGCGACGCGGGCCCTGCGGGCGGCCCGGTCGCCGAGCCGGAAGTTGCGCAACGGCTCCTCCACGATGTCGGCGATCGACTGCCGCGGGTCCAGCGACCCGTACGGGTTCTGGTGCACGAGCTGGACGTGCCGGCGGAAGCCGCGGCCGTCGGGGGCCCCGGCGACGGTGACCGTGCCCGACGTGGGCTCGGCGAAGCGCACCACCATGCGCGCGGTGGTGGTCTTGCCGGACCCCGACTCCCCGACGAGCGCGTGCGTGGTGCCGCGCGGCACCTCGAACGAGACGCCGTCCACGGCCCGGAAGGCCCGCCGGCCCGACCGGAACTCCTTGACCAGGTCGCGCACCACGATCGCGGGCTCGGCGGCCACCGGCTCGCGGAAGGGGCGGGCCGACAGCGCGGGGGCGTCGTGCAGCAGCCGCCGGGTGTAGTCCGCGCCGGGCGCCGCCAGGATCTCCCTGGTCGGGCCCTGTTCCTCGACGCGGCCGTCCTTCATGACGACCAGCCGGTCCGAGCGGCTCGCGGCCACGCCGAGGTCGTGGGTGACCAGCAGCACGGCGGTGCCGAACTCGGCGCGCAGGTCGTCGATGAGGTCCAGGATGCGCCGCTGGACGGTGACGTCCAGCGCGCTGGTGGGCTCGTCGGCGATGATCAGCCGGGGTTCCAGCGCGACGGCGATGGCGATCAGCACGCGCTGGCGCATGCCGCCGGACAGCTCGTGCGGGTACTGGCGGGCCCGCGTCTCGGGGTCGGGCAGGCCGACGCGGGTGAGCAGCTCGACGACCCGGCGCCGCACGGCGGCCCGGTCGCCGCGCTTGTGGATGCGCAGCACCTCGGCGATCTGCGCCCCGACCGTCTTGACCGGGTCGAGCGAGTTGGACGGGTCCTGCGGGACCAGCCCGATCTGGGCCCCGCGGACGGACTCCATCCGCCGCGGCGACCAGGTCGCCAGGTCGTTCTCCCCCAGCAGGACGCTGCCGCGGTCGAGCGAGGCGTTGCGCGGCAGCAGGCCGATGATCGAGTGCGCGGTCGTGGTCTTGCCGGACCCCGACTCGCCGACGACCGCGACCACCTCGCCCGGCTCGACGGTGAAGGAGACGCCGTGGACGGCCGGGCGGCCGTCGTAGGAGACCGCGAGGTCGCGGACGTCGAGCAGGCTCACGAGGACTCCTTGGCGATGGACCGGCTGATCCGGCCGGCGGCGAGCACGACCGCGACCACCACGGCCCCGGGCAGCGTGGTCAGCCACCACGACGTGGCCAGGTAGTTGCGGCCCTCGGCGATGAGCAGCCCCCACTCGGGGGTCGGCGGCTCGGCGCCGTAGCCGAGGAAGCCGAGCGTCGAGATGGCCAGGATGGCCACGCCGAACTGCAGGGCGGCCAGCGCGACGACGGGTCCGAGCGAGTTGGGCAGCACGTGCCGCCACAACACGGCGGTGAACCGGCCGCCGCTGCCGAACGCGGCCTCGACGTAGTCGGTGCGGCGCACCCGGACGACCTCCGACCGCGACAACCGGGCGAACGCGGCGACCGAGCCGACGCCGACCGCGACGGCCACGTTCACCGTCCCGGGGCCGAGCAGGATGATCACGACCAGGGCCAGGAGCAGGCCGGGGACCGACAGCAGCACGTCCACGACCCGCATGACGGCGGCGTCGGGCACCCCGCCGAGCGAGCCGGCCAGCAGCCCGAGCAACGTGCCGAGCAGCAGGCCGACCGCGACGGCGACGAACGCCCCCGACAACGAGTGCACGGCCCCGTGCACCACCCGCGCGAACACGTCCCGCCCGACGGCGTCGGTGCCGAACAGGTGCTGCCCGCTCGGCGCCTGCAGCTTCTCGACCGGCACGCCGGCGATCGGGTCGTACCCGGTGAACAGCCCCGGGACGACCGCCCACAACAGCGCCACGGCGATCACCGTCCAGGACAGGATCAGGCCCGCCCTCACGACGCCGCCTTCAGCCGCGGGTCGAGCACCGGGAACAACACGTCCACCACCAAGTTGACCAGGACGAACACCGCCGCGGCGAGCACCACGACGGCCAGCATCACCGGCGTGTCCTGGGCGGTGACGGCCTGCTCGGTGAGCCGCCCGACGCCGTTGCGGCCGAAGACGGTCTCCGTCACGACCGAGCCCGCGATCAGCTCGCCGAACGTCAGGCCGGCCACGGTCAGCGTCGGCAGGACGGCGTTGCGCGCCACGTGCCGCCACAGGATCCACCAGCGGGTGGCGCCCTTGGCCGCGATCACCGGCACGAACGGCTGCGCGTACACCTGGTCGATGCCGCGCGCCAGCACCTGCGCGATGGGCGCCGAGATCGGCACGGCCAGCGTCACCACGGGCAGGACGAGCTGCTGCAGCTCGCCGCCCCCGATGACCGGCACCAGCCGCAGCCGGAAGGAGAAGACCTGGATCAGCAGGATGCCCAGCCAGAACGCCGGGACCGAGATGAACAGCGACGGCACCGACAGCAGCGCCCCGCGCAGCCACGACGTCCGGCTGTAGCTCGCCACGAACGCGATCACCACGGCGAGCAGCACCGCCAGGACGAACGCCGCCGAGGCCAGCCGGGCCGTCTCGGGCAACGCCTCGCCCAGGCGCTCGACCACCGGGGTGCCGGTGTCGATCGAGTAGCCGAAGCCGCCGGTCAGGAAGCCGGTCAGGGTGCGCAGGTACTCGCCGATCGGCGAGCCGCCGCTGTAGTACGCCCGGATGTCGGCGATCTGCTGCGGCGACAGGCCCAGCTCGGGGTTCTGGAACTTGATCAGGATCGAGTCGCCGGGCAGCAGCTGCAGCAGCACGTAGCTCGCGGTGAAGGCGGCCCACAACACGAGCACCGCCTGCCCGGCCCGCGTCAGGAGATACCTGGTCATTGCTGGGCCTTCCACGTCGAGTAGAACCACGGCCGGGCGACCGCCTCGAAGGCCACGCCCTTGACGTACGGCGCGCCGCCGTACACCTGGGGCTCCTCGAACAGGGGGATGGCGTAGCCCTGGTCGATCACGTACCGCTGGATCTCGCCGACCTTGGCGTTGCGCTTGGCGTTGTCGGGCTCGGCGGACTCCTCCTCCAGCAGGGTGTCGAGCTTCTTGTCCTTGGACAGGATGACGTCGCGGTTCTGGCTGTGGAAGTGGCTCTTGATCACGTCCTGGTCGGCGCGGCCGACCATGCTGTGCGCGACGGCGGTCTTCTCGGCGTCCTTGATGTCCACGGCCTGGGTGCCGGCGTCGGCGGGGCGGATCTCCAGCTGCACGCCGAGCTTGGCCCACTGCTGGCCGACGAGTTCGAGCGTCTGCTTGGACAGCGGCTGCGGGCCGGCGACGAAGACGCCCAGCCGCAGCTTGACGCCGTCCTTCTCGCGCACGCCGTCGGCGCCCCTGGTCCAGCCGGCCTTGTCGAGCAGCGCGTTGGCCTTGGCCGGGTCGTAGGCCAGGTCCTTGGACAGGTCGAGGTAGCCCTGGGCGAGGTGGCTGAGCACGGAGGTGGCCCGCGGGTAGCTCGCGGTGAACAGGGTGTCGACGACCTCCTTGACGTCGGTGCCCGCCTGCAGCGCCTTGCGCACGTCGAGGTCCTTCAGGATGCTGTTGGACGGCCGCAGGTACAGGCCGTTGTTCACGCCCCTGGTCGGCTCGGCGTAGATCTGGAAGCCGGCGTCCTTGACGGTCTTCTCGTCGTAGGCCTGGACGTAGCGCACGAAGTCGGCCTGGCCGGAGGTCAGCGCGCCGACCCGGACGTTGTCCTCGGGCGTCACGATGATCTTGATCTCGTCCAGGTACGCCCGCCCCTGGTGCTTCGACGACGGCGGCGCCCAGTTGTAGTCCTTGCGGGCGGCCAGGTCCACCTCCTTGTCGACGATCTGCTTCTTCAGCGTGAAGGGGCCCGAGCCGACGATGTTCTTCAGCTGGCACTGCTGCTCGTACGGCAGCGAGATCGTCTTCTTCGACACCAGCCCGGCCCCGATGACCGAGGTGCCCTGGAGGAAGCCGGGAGAGGGCTTCTTGAAGTGGAACCTCACGGTCAGCGGGTCGACGACCTCGCTGCGCTCGTAGTTGTTGACGAACTCGGCGACCGGCAGCTTGAGCTCGGTGTTCCCGAGGCCGTACACGTCGAAGTTGGCGGCGACGGCGGCGGCGTCGAGCGGGCTGCCGTCACTGAAGGTCACGCCCTGGCGCAGGTGGAAGGTGTACTCCGTGGCGTCGTCGTTCACCTCCCACTTGGTGGCGATCCAGGGCTCGATCTCCAGCGTCTGCGGGTTCTGCCAGGTCAGCTTGTCGGTGATCTGGTTGAGGATGCCGCCGTTGGGATAGAAGCCGGCGGCCGGCAGGTAGAGGCAGGTGGGCGGCTGGTGCTCCAGGTAGGTCAGCGTGCCGCCGTACACCGGCTGACCGCTGGACGGCGCCGCGCCGGCAGCACCCCCTTGGCCGCCACAGGCGCCGAGGAGCCCAACGACGGCGAGCATGACGGCTGCGGTGCGCAGGCTGGATGAGGACATGGGGGTACTGCCTTTCAGACAAAACATACCTAAAAAGTAGGAAAAGGCTACAGCATGCGCGCGACCGAAGCCACCAGGGGTTTCGGTCCGAACGTGACGCGGGCACGCCGGGCTCCGGAGCTCACGGGCGCGTCCGCGTCACGGGCCTTCGGGCTTACGGGCGTTGCCAGGCTTCGGCGAGCAGTTCGTAGGAGCGCACGCGGTCGGCGGGGTCGTGGGTGATGGTGGTGACCAGCAGCTCGTCTGCCTCGGTGACCCGGCGCAGCACGCGCAGCCCCTCGGCCACGGCCCGCGGCGTGCCGACGAACCGGGTGTCGATCCGGTCCTTGACCAGCTCGCGGTCGGCCTCGGTCCAGACGTGCCGGGCCGCCTCCTGCGGCGTCGGGTACGGCATCGCGCCCGCCCCCGTCCTGATGCTGCGCACCCACAACCCGTACGGCGAGGCCAGCTCACGCGCCCTGGCCTCGTCCTCGGCCACCACCGCGTCGGCCGACACGATCACGTACGGCTCGGCCAGCTCGTCCGACGGCTTGAACGCCTCGCGGTACGCCTCCACGGCCTCCAGCACACTCGACGGGCTGACGTGGTAGTTGGCCGCGAACGGCAACCCGCGCTCCCCCGCCACCCGGGCGCTCTGCCCGCCGCTGCTGCCCAGGATCCACACCTGGACGTCGGCCCCCTCGCCGGGCGTCACGTGCGCCTCGTGGGTGCCGCCGAGCAGGGCCAGCACCTCGTCGACCTGGTCGGCGAAGTCGGGCGTCACCGCTCCGGGCTGCTGGAGCAGGCTCGCCTGGAAGGCCAGGCGAGGGATCCTGGCCAGCCGCGACCAGTCGAAGGGCGGCGGGATGAGCAGCCCGTCCACCACCCTGGCCTCCTTGCTCGCGGGACGTGCGGGAGCCGGCTCGGCCCCGCGCCGTCCCGAGCGGCCGATGCCCAGATCGAGCCGGCCCGGATGCAGCGCGTCGATGATCCCGAACTCCTCGACCACGGACACCGGCGTCCGGTGGCCGAGCTGCACGGCTCCCGAGCCCACCCTGATCGTCGAGGTGGCCGCCGCCACCAGCCCGATCAGCACGGCGGGGGCCGAGCCGGCCACGCCCGGGGCGAAGTGGTGCTCGGCCAGCCAGTAACGGGCGTAGCCGAGCTCCTCCGCGCGCCGGGCGAGCTCGATCGTGTCGCGTAACGCCTGGCCCGCGGTGCCGCCCGAGCTGATGGGGGCCAGATCGAGAATGGACAGAGTCATAACGCGCTCCCCGGGAACGGACGGCTGGGGATCTCCGCGCGCAGCGCCGGCGCGATCTCGGTCTGGAACAGCTCCAGCGTCTGCCGGTGCTGCCCCGGCGTCAGGCCGTCGGCGTCGGCGGGGATGTGCATGACCTCGTGCCCGAAGCGCTTGTGGTAGCGCAGCACCTTGTCGATGATCTGCTGCGGGCTGCCGACCAGGATCGAGCCGCGTTCGATGGCGTCCTCCAGGGTGGGGAAGACCGGCTCCACGCCGGCCCGCCGGAACGTCTCCAGGCGGGCCTGGTAGATCGGCCGGTACTCGGCCAGCGCCCGTTGCGAGGTGCGGGCCGCGTAGTAGCCCGCGCTGCCCGCCCCGACCAGGGCGTCGGCGGGGTCGTGGCCGTGATGGGCCCAGCGTTCGCGGTAGTGGTCGATCAGCTCGGCGTAGGGCTCGATGGGGTTGGTGACGTTGGCCGAGAACAGCGGGTCGCCGTGGCGGGCGGCCAGCTCGACCGACTCCTTGCTGGTCGCGCTGCCGTGCCAGACCCTGATCGGCTGTTGCAGCGGGCGCGGCCAGGTCTCGGCGCCGGTCAGCGCGGGGCGGAAGCGGCCCTGCCAGGTGACCCGGTCCTCCCGCCACAGGCGGCGGAACAGCTCGTACGCCTCGCGGTTCCGCTCCCACTGGTCCGCGGCGGTGACGTGGAAGAGCCTGGCCTGCGCCGCGCCGTTGCCCTTGCCGACGATCAGTTCGAGCCGGCCGCCGGACAGGTGGTCGAGCGTGGCGTAGTCCTCGTAGGCGCGGACCGGGTCGAGCAGGCTCAGCGTGGTGACCGCGGTGAACAGCCTGATCCTGGACGTCCTGGCGGCGATGTGGCTGAGCACGACCGGGGGCGAGGAGGAGATGAAGGGCCGTTCGTGCCGCTCGCCCACGCCGAAGCCGTCGAAGCCCAGCTCCTCGAAGAGCACGGCGGTCTCGACGACCTCGCGGAACCGTTCCGTGGGTGACCGGCCGTCGCTGTGGACGATCAATGTGATGCCCAGAAATTTCATGACACCTCCGCGTACCTGCTCGCCGGGCGCGGCAGGCCGAGCAGCCCGCGTAACGTCCGGGCCTCGTACCCGCTCCTGAAGGCCCCGCGCCCGCGCAGCTCGGCCGTCAGCTCCCGGCTGATCCGCTCCAGGTCGTACGGCACCGCCCCCGGCCGCAGCCGGAAGCCCTCGATCCCGGCCCGCCGCCACTCCAGCAGCAGGCCGGCCAGCTCCCCCGCGGTCCCGGCGAAGATGGCCGCGTCGGAGGTCAGTTCGGCCCCGTCCAGCTCGTCGAGCCGCGCCTTGCGCCGGGCCGCGTCCGGGCCCAGGAAGACCAGCAGGTCGGCGAAGATCCGCAGGTCGCCGGAGAGTCCCCGGACCTCCTCGACGATCTCCCGCGCGTGCTCGGCCGAGCGCGGCGTGACGAAGACGACGTCGGCCGCGCCCGCCGCGAACTCGTACGGCAGCCGCGCGTGGGCCAGCGCGGCCACCACCGGCTGCCCCTGCGGCGACCTGGGCGTGATGGACGGCCCCCGCACCGAGAAGAACCCGCCCTCGAAGTCGATGTGGTGGAGTTTGCCGCGGTCGACGAACCGGCCGGTGGCCACGTCCCTGATCTCGGCGTCGTCCTCCCAGCTGTCCCAGAGCCGCCGGGCCACCTCCACGGCGTCGGCGGCCTCGGCGAACAGGGCGCGGACGTGCGGGTCGGCCGACAGGTCCACCCCGCCGGGCCGGTTCAGCACAACGTCGAGCGGGGCGAACCGGCGGCGGCCGAAGTGGGCCGCCTCGCTCGCCCGCGCCGAGACCTGCGGCCGCCAGCCCGCCCGGCCGCCGCTGACGTGGTCGAGCGTGGCGATGCCGATGGCCACGTGGAACGGCTCGGTGTGGGTGGTGGTGGCCGTCGGGACCAGGCCGATCCGGGTGGTCAGCGGCGCCAGCCGGGCCGCGAGCAGCACCGCGTCGAACCGGCCGCGCACCTGGTCGGTGCGGTCGTCGGGGCCGTCGGGCCGGGTGGACTGCAGGCCCAGGGCGTCCTCGAAGGTGACGAAGTCGAGCAGCCCGCGCTCGGCCTCGGCGACCAGCCCCGCCCAGTGACCGGCCGAGAAGAGCCGCGCGGCGGGGGCCGCCCGCCAGGCGGCGGGGTGCCAGCCGGCGCCGTCCAGCGCCACGGCCAGGTGCAGCGTCATGACAGCTCCAGGTGCTCGCGCAGGGTGGTCCCGGTGTACTCGGCGCGGAAGACGCCGCGTTCGCGCAGCGCCGGCACCACCCGGTCGACGAACTCGTCCAGGCCGCCGGGGGTCAGGTGCGGGACGAGGATGAAGCCGTCGGCGGCGCCGGCCTGCACGTGCTCGTCCATCTGCCGGGCCACGCCCTCCGGGGTGCCGACGAACGTCTGCCGCCCGGTGACCTCGATCACCAGCTCGCGGATGCTCAGCCCCTTCTCCGCGGCCAGCGCCCGCCATTTGGCCGCCACCGCGGCGCGGTCCTTGATCGGCACCCGTCCCTGGGAGACGCCCTGGGTCAGGTCCGGCTCGACGTCGGGGAACGGTCCATCGGGGTCGAAGGCTGACATGTCGCGCCCCCACACCTGCTCCAGGAACGCGATCGCGGTCTGCGGCCCGACCTGCTGCCGCCGGATCCTGGCCGCGTTCTCGGCGGCCTTCTCGTCGGTGTCGCCCAGCGCGAACGTCACGCCGGGCATGATCTTGAGCTGGTGCGGCTTCCGGCCGTACCGGGCCAGGCGGCCCTTGACGTCGGCGTAGAAGCGCCTGCCGTCCTCCAGCCTGCCGTGCGGGGTGAAGACCACGTCGGCGTGGGCAGCGGCGAACTCGCGGCCGTCGTCCGAGTCGCCGGCCTGGATGATCACCGGGTGGCCCTGCGGGGAGCGCGGCAGCGTGAACCGGCCCTCGACGGTGAAGTGCCTGCCCCGGTGGCTGACCGTGCCGATCGCGCCCTCCCGCAGGAAGCGGCCGGCGTCCTGGTCGGCGAGCACGGCGTCCGGCTGCCAGGAGTCCCACAACTCGCGCGACAGCCGGACGAACTCCTCGGCCCGCCGGTACCGGTCGGCGGGGTCGAGGAAGCCGCCGCGGCGGAAGTTCTCGCCGGTGAAGGCGTCGGAGGTGGTCACCACGTTCCAGGCGGCCCGGCCCTCGCTCAGGTGGTCGAGCGTGGACAGCCGCCTGGCCAGCTCGTACGGCTCGTTGAAGGTGGCGTTGACCGTGCCCGCGAGCCCGAGCCGCGAGGTCACCGCGGCCAGGGCGCTGAGCACGGTCAGCGCCTCGGGCCTGCCGACCACGTCCAGGTCGTGGATGCGGCCCTTGAGCTCGCGCAGCCGCAGCCCCTCGGCCAGGAAGAAGAAGTCGAACGTGCCGCGCTCGGCCGTCCTGGCGAGGTGGACGAACGAGGCGAAGTCGATCTGGCTGCCCGACCGGGGGTCGGCCCACACGGTGGTGTTGTTCACGCCGGGGAAGTGCGCGGCGAGGTGCACCTGCCTCTTGCGCGTCACCGGCCCCGCCCGTGCGGCGTGTCCCAGGCGGCGGGCAGGCCCTCGATGGTCTCGCCGAACGCCGGGCGCTGGTAGAGGTCGCGGGCGTAGCCCCAGAGGTGTTCGAAGTCGGGCAGCTCGCGCTCGCTGATGAGGTGCTCGCGGTTGTGCAGCGCGTCGAACCTGGCCAGCGTCACCCACAGCCGCACGTCCGACTCGGTGATCGTGTCGCCGGTCAGGAAGCGCTGCTCGGCCAGGCGTTCGTCCAGGCGTTCCAGGGCCGCGACGACGCGGTGGCGCTCCTCCTCGCGGGCGGCCTCGGTGCCGGCGGGGGCCACCCGGGTGACGCCGGTGTTGACGTCGTGGTAGATCCACGCGTTCAGCTTGTCGATCTCGGCGCGCAGGTGCTCGGGGTAGAGGTCGACCGAGGTGTCGGCCCACTTCTCGAACTGGGTGGCCAGGTCGATCGTGATGTCGGGGAAGTTGTTGCTGACGATCCTGCGCCGCGCCCTGTCCCAGAGCACGGGCACCGAGATGTGGCCCGGGTAGCCCTTCTCGGTGGCGTCGTAGGCCTGCTCCAGGAAGGCGAACCCGTTGACCGGGTCCGGGCCCCTGCGCTCCCTGAAGGCCCAGCCCCGGCCGTCGCGCTCGTCGTCCACGTACGACAGCGAGACGACGTCCTCCAGGCGCTTGAGCTTGCGGACGATCGCGACGCGCTGGGCGTAGGGGCAGGTCCAGGCGGCATAGACGTGGTAGCGGCCGGGCTCGGCGCGGTAGCCGCTGGTGCCGTCGGCGGTGACGCGGTCCTGGAAGGGGTAGATCGGGCGGTCCCAGCCGGCCGACAGGTGCAGGCGGCCGGGGCCGTAACGGCCGTAGGCGACGCGGTCGAGCGGGCCGGCGTAGACCGGCGTGCCGGTGGTGGCGGTCACAGGTTCTCCTGGTGGGGTAGGAAGCGGCCGAACCGGCCCTGGTGGTAGAGCAGCGGGCGGCCGGCGCTGTGCGTGGCCGCCTCGGCCACCAGGCCGACGACCAGCACGTGGTCGCCGACCTCGACGGTCTCGTACGGCAGGCAGATCAGGTGGGCGGAGACGTCCTGGAGCAGCGGCGCGCCCAGCGGCCCCGCCCGCCACCGCGTGGGCGCGGCGAACCTGTCCACCCCCTTGCGCGCGAACCGCGCCGCCAGCTCGGCCTGGTCGCTGGCCAGGATGTTGACCGCGAAGTGGTCGGCCCCCTGCAGCCACGGCCAGGTGGTGGAGGACTGGTCCACGTAGAACGAGACGAGCGGCGGGTCGAGGCTGACCGAGGAGAACGAGGTGGCGGTGAGCCCCACGGGGATGCCGTCGCTCTGCGCGGTGATCACCACCACTCCGCTGGCGTGCACGGCGAGCGCCTGACGGAACACGTCGGCGCCGACGGCCTGCTGGTCGGGCAGGGTGTCGGTCATGCGCCGGCCTCCGCTCGTGCGTACCGGCGGAGGGGTCTGATTGCGATCACGGAAAGGCTCCTCACGGGAGAGAGGGCGTGCTCACGCCGCTCCCGGCGGCCGGGCCGGGAGCGCCGGGAAGGGGGCACGCAAGGGGTTCGTCAGCGGAGGCGTGGACGGCGTCGGCCACGCTGGAGCGCTCAAAGGAAGGCGGGCGGCTGCTGGTCCGTGATCAACGACACTGGGCGCTGGCGACGTGGCCGAAGTCCACGTGCGGGCGCCTGGTCAGGAGAGTGCCCTGGCTCATGCCAACGACGCTAGGCCGCCGCGAGCCTCAAGTCAATATTCCCTACTGGTTTTAAAGGGAATACCTTATTGGGATGAATCGCGAAGTTTGGCGGGTGGCACCGGGATCGCCGGGAAAGGGTTGTCCGGCAGCAGGATGACCCGGCGCGCCTGCCGGGGCTGCATGGCGGCGTCGAGGTGGAGCAGGGCGGCCCCGATGCCGGCCGCGCCGACCATGTACCCGGTGTCCGCGCTCACCTCGCCCGGCCGCAGCCGCCGGTACGCCTGGTACCAGCGGAACCCCTGGCCGTCGTGGTTGTCGCCGCGCCCGATGAGGTGCCCGGCGAGCACCTGGGCCTGCGCGAGGCGGGTTTCGTCGCCGGTGGCCGCCCACAGGCCGACGAACAGTTCGAGCAGCCCGGCCGCGCCGCAACACTGGCAGGCCACGTTCCAGAAGCCGTCGGTCTGCCGGAGGGGGGCGCCGCTCTCGACGACGCCGTGCGCGAGCCGTTCGACCCAGTCGAGGTGGCCGGGGTCGCCGGTGACCCGGTGCAGCTCGTAGAACATCCGGGCCACGCCCGCCGAGCCCGAGCAGAAGCCCAGGTAGTGCAGCTCGCGCCCCTGCGGCACGTGGTGCGGGACGACGGCGCACCGGCCCGCCACCGCGCTCACCTCGCGCACGAAGCCCGCGCCACGGGCGGCCGCCTCCAGGAAACGCCGCTCGCCCGTGACGCCGTAGAGCCTGGCCAGCAGGAAGGCGGTGCCCGCCGTGCCGGACAGGAAGCCCGGGGTGACGGCGTCGAGGGGCAGGTCGGCGCAGTCGCCGAAACGATGGCCGGGCACGGCGAGCCCGGCGATGCGCTCGCCCGCCGCCACTGCCGTCTCCTCGTAGCCGCGCACGCCGAGCGCGGCGGCGGCCTGGAGCAGCCCCAGGACGATGCCGCCGTCGCCGCGCTGGGCGGGCTCGCGCGTCCAGCCGGGGCCGCCGTCCAGCGGGCGCGCGGCGCGCACGATCGCGTCGGCCACCGCGACGGCCTCCTCCTCGAAGACGCCGTCGCCGAAGGCCCAGCCGGCCTCGATCAGCGCGACGAGCGTGCCGGTCAGGCCGTGGTAGAGGGTCAGGTCGGGGCGTTCGCGCCAGGTGGCGGCCAGGTAGCGGGCGCCTCTGCGGGCATCGTCCAGGTACGCCTCGTGGCCGGTCGCGGCGGCCAGTTCCAGGAAGAACAGCACGATGCCGGCCGCGCCCGCGTACAGGGACGCGGAGTCGCCGGCGGCGGCCGACCTGCCACGGGGGTCGGGGTTGGCACGCCAGTGACGGCCTCTGCCGTCGTCGACGGCGGCGGTGCGGATCCAGCGGCCCGCCATGATCGCGGCGGTCAGCGGAGTCTCGGCGCGCTCACTCGGCGAGCGGGTCCGGTCCAAGCCCATACTCCATTCTCCCACACTTCCGGTAGGAAAATCGGCCTTTCCCTCAAGGGTTCGCCTCCATCATCGCGGGTAACGGAACGGTGACGTCGAGTATCGAACGGGGAGGGCGTCGTGAAGCGTCCCATCATCTGCGCCGCGATCCTGGCCCTGGGCGTCACGGGCTGCACGAACACCGGCTACGACACGGGGCAGCACCTGCCGCAGAACGAGGGCGCGAACGCCGACGCCAAGGGCGTCATGCACGTGCGCAACGCCCACCTGCGGGCCGCCGCCGGCCAGGCGGCCACCCCGGCCTCGCCCGCCGCCGAGCAGAACCTCTACGCCGTGCTGATCAACGACGGCCACAAGCCCGACCAGCTCCAGCGGATCACCGTCGACGGCGGCGGCTCGGTGCAGCTCTCCGGCGCCGCCGCCGACATCCGGCCCGGCCAGCCCGTGGGCGCGGGCGACCAGCCGCTCGGCACGGTCACCGGCGTACGCGGCACCACCGTGCCGATGACCTTCACCTTCCGCGACGCCGGGGCCGTGCGCGTGCTCGTGCCCGTGAAGCAGAACGCGACCCAGTCCCCCGCCCATTCGACCGGCCCCGCGGCCACTCCGGCGGCGCCGGGCCACGCGCCGCCGCACGCCCCCCGTCACCGGACCGGCCACTCAACCGGCCACTGAGGGCCGCAGGGCCGACAGCAGCCGGTCCAGCTCGGCGGCGATCAGCGGCAGGTCGGCGTCCGGGTCGGCGGAGCGGGCCAGCAGCATGCCGCCCTCGCAGACCGCGCCGAACACGAGCTGCGCGCGGGCGGGCACGTTCCCGCCCTCGATCCGCCCGCCGTCGGCGGCCCGGCGCAGGCCGCCGACCAGCACGCGCAGCAGGTGGTCGTACTCGATCGCGCGGGCGGTCTCCCAGCCCAGCACCGAGGGCGCGTCGAGCAGCACGATCTGCCGGAAGCCCGGGTCGAGGCAGTGCTCCAGGAAGGTGCGCAGGCCCCGGCGCAGCGCCGCCAGCGGGTCGTCCTCCTGGGCTCCGGCGTGCTCCAGGGCCGCCGCGACCTCGGCCAGCTCGCCGGTGAACGCCGCCCGGAACAGCGCCGGCTTGCCGCCGAAGTGGTGGTACGCGGCCCCCTTGGTCACCCCCGCGCGGGCGGCGACGGCGTCGATCGAGGTGTCGGCGTAGCCGTTCTCGCCGAACAGCCGGCGCGCGGCGCCCACCAGGCGCGCCGTCGTCTCGTCCGTGCGTTCTGCCTGGGTGCGGCGGCTCATTGACTTCCATACTCCTAGTACGTATGTTCGAATCGCGTACCAGAAGTATGGAACACGGAGGCCCATCATGTCCGCAGAACCCATCGCCGTCTACGGAGCAAGTGGTCATACCGGACGCCTGGTGGCGGCGGAATTACGCGCCCGCGGCCTGGAGGTGATCCTGGCCGGCCGCGACGCCGCCCGGCTCAAGGCCGTCTCCGACGAGCTCGGCGGAGCCCGCGTGCACGAGGCCCCGCTCGACGACACCGACGCCCTGCGGGCCCTCACCGCCGAGGCCGGCGTGCTGGTCCACTGCGCCGGGCCCTTCACCGACACCGGCCGGCCCGTGGCCCGCGCCGCGGCGGCGTCCGGCTGCCACTACGTCGACCACGCCCTTGAGCAGCACCACACCAAATGGATGTTCGACACCATGGCCGAGCCCGCCGCGGCCGCGGGCATCACGATGATCACGGCCATGAGCTTCTACGGCGGCATGGGCGACCTGCTGGCCGCGGCCGTGTCCGCCGGGCTGACCGGCATCGACCGGGTGACCAGCGCGTACGCCGTGTCCGGCTGGCGGCTGACGACCGGCGCGCGCAAGACCGCCGAGCTGCTGTTCGCCGACACCCGCCGCATCACCTTCAGCGACGGCGCCCAGCACATCGGGTACGTCGAGCCGCGCAACGCCGTCTTCCCGTTCCCGCCGCCGCTCGGCCCGCGCACGATGATCGCGCCGATCCCGTCGTCGGAGGTCGTCACCGTGCCCAGGCACGTGCCGGCCCGCTGGGTCGAGGCGCAGCTCACCGCGCACACCTTCGAGGAGGAGGGCGCGTTCACCGGCGAGGCCGCCGACCCGGAGACCAGGGCGGCCTCGGAGTTCACCGTGGCCGTCCAGGTCGTCACCGAGGACGGCGGCGCGGCCGGCCGGATCACCGGCCGCGACCTGTGGCGGCTCAGCGCGCTGGCCTCGGTCGAGGCCGCCGTGCGGCTGGCCGCCGGGCACGGGCCGGGGGCCGGCGTCTTCGCCCCGGCCGAGGCGTTCCCCGCCGAGCCGTTCCTGCGCGACCTCGAAGCGCTCGGACTGCTCCGGCTCACCCTGCCGGGAAGGAGCGGGCGATGATCCTGGTCACGGGCGCGGCCGGCGGCCCCCAGGGCGGCACCGGCAGACAGGTCGCCGAGCAGCTTCTCCAGCGCGACCAGGCCGTGCGCGCCTTCGTGCACTCCGACGACGAGCGCGCCGGCGAGCTGCGCAAGCTCGGCGCGGACGTCGTCGTCGGCGACCTGCGCGAGATCAGGGACGTGCGGCCCGCGATGCGCGGGGTGCGGCGGGCGTACTTCACCTATCCGGTGACGGCCGGGCTGCTCGACGCGACCAGCGCGTTCGCGGCGGCGGCCAGGGAGGAGGGGGTCGAGCGGGTGGTCGAGGTCTCCCAGCTCGACGCCCAGCCCGAGGCCGGCACGCCGCGCATGCGCCGCCACTGGCTGTCGGAGCAGGTCTTCGACTGGGCGGGGGTGGGCGCGGTGCACCTGCGCGCGGCGGTCTTCTTCGAGAACCTGGCCGTCGTGGCGGACGCGTACGGCGAGCTGGCCCTCCCGCTGGGCCCGCCGGACACGCTGATCCCGCTCGTCGCCGCCGCCGACGTGGCGCGGGTGGGCGCGGGCCTGCTGCTGGACCCGGCGCCGGCCGACCCGGTGTGCCTGGTGACGGGCCAGCTGGCGACGGCCGCCGAGGCCGCCGACGCCCTCGGCGTGCGCTACGCGGACCTGCCGCCCGAGGAGTGGGAGCGGCGGGCGCACGACCTGTACCGCGACCCGTACGCCGTCGAGCACCTGACGCACCTGTGGGCGATCTTCCGCTTCATCGGCTCCGGCGACCACCCGCTCTACCGGGTCACCGAGAGCATCGAGCGCGTCGGCGGGCGTCGTCCGGTGACCATCGGCGAGTTCGCCGCCGCCCGGCGCTGATCCCGTCCTGACCGGCCGCCTCCACCGGGCCGGTCAGCGCAGGCCCGCCAGCACGCCGCGGGCGACGGCCTCCCGCCCGGCCTCCTCCTCGGCCGCCGCCGCCTGCTCGGCCGCCACCCGTACGTCGTAGGCTGCGCGGGCCGTGGCGATCTCGCCCTGGTGCTCCTCGGTCCAGGTGACCAGGGCGCGGATGGTGGCGTGCAACGTGCCGCCGAGGGGCGTCAGCGCGTAGTCCACGCGGGGCGGCACGGTCGGATGGACGGTACGGCTCACCAGGCCGTCGCGCTCCAGGTGACGCAGGGTCCTGGTCAGCATGCGCTGGCTCACGCCGTCGATCATGCGGCGCAGCTCGGTGAAGCGCAGGCTGCGCCGGTCGAGCAGCGCGATCACCTGCAGCGACCACTTGTCGGCGATCCGGTCGAGGATCTGCCTGACCTCGCAGTCCTCCCGCTGGTCCCATTGCAGCACGTCGTAGTCGGTATCCCCGCAGTGACCGAGGGACATCGAAGTTCCGTCTTCCATGGCTCCTAATGGTGACCAAAAATGCTGCTGGTTACAAGAAGGAACCGACCATTGTGGAAGGAATGCACCATGTCTCCCTCATCTCCCACGAATGATCGCATGGGGGCACGCGCGTGGAGCGCGCTGTTCGTCCTGGCGGGGGCCGTCTTCCTGGAAGGCATCGACGTGGCCATGCTCAACGTGGCGCTGCCGTCGATCCGGGCCGACCTCGGCCTGTCCACCGGCACGCTCAGCGGCGTGGTCAGCGCGTACGTGCTGGGTTACGGCGGGTTCATGCTGCTGGGCGGCCGGGCCGCCGACCTGCTCGGCCACCGCCGCATGTTCCTGACCTGGCTGACGGTGTTCCTGCTCTTCTCCGGCCTGGGCGGCCTGGCGACCGAAGGGTGGATGTTGCTGGTCGCCCGGTTCGTCACGGGGGTCGCCGCCGCGTTCATGGCGCCCGCCGGGCTGGCGCTGGTCACCGGCACCTTCCCCGAGGGCCCGCAGCGCACCAAGGCGCTCGGCGTGTACGCCGGGACCGCGGCGGGCGGCTTCTCGCTCGGCCTGGTCGCCGGCGGCCTGCTGGCCTCGATCGGCTGGCGCTGGGTGTTCTTCGCCCCCGTGGTGTTGTCGGCGGTGATCCTGCTGGCCGCCGTCCCGCTGGTCAAGGACTCCGGCGAACGGGCGCGGGGCTCGTTCGACCTGGCCGGGGCGCTGACCATCACCGGCTCGATGTTGCTGCTCGTGTACGGCGTGGTCCGCCTGGAGGCGCCCGCGGACGGCTCCGGCGCCACCGTCGCGACGTTCGCCGCCGGGCTGCTGTTGCTCGCCCTGTTCGTGCTGATCGAACGCCGCTCGGCCAACCCGCTGGTCCGGCTGGACATCCTGCGCTCGGGCTCGCTCGTCCGGGCCAACCTGGGCGCGCTGCTGTTCCTGGCCTCGTTCGCCGGGTTCCAGTTCCTGGCCACGCTCTACCTGCAGGAGGTGCGCGGCTGGAGCACCCTGCAGACCGGCCTGGCCATGCTGGTGATCGGCATCGACACGGTCCTGGCCCCCACGCTCACGCCGCGCCTGGTCAACAGGTTCGGCAACGCCCGCGTGCTGTTCGCCGGGATCGTGCTGTCGGCGCTGGCGTACGCGCTGTTCCTGCCGGTCGGCCCGGACTGGACGTACGCCGCCATGCTGCCCACCATGCTCCTGCTCGGCCTGGCCTTCTCGCTGACCTACGGCCCGCTGACCATGGCCGCGACCGAGGGCGTGGCGGAGGACCGGCAGGGCCTGGCCGGCGGCATGCTCTACACGGCGATGCAGTTCGGCACCGCGCTCGGCCTGTCGGCGGTCACCGCCGTGAACGTGGCCGCGCTCGGCGGGGGCGCCGCGCCGACCCTGGACTCGCTGCGGATCGCCCTGGCCGTCCCGGTGGCCGCCGCGGTGGCGGCGGTGCTGGTGACCGCGTTCGGCCTGCGGGCCCGCGCCGCCGCCGCGCCCGTCGAGAGCCCGGTGCCCGAGGCCGTCGGCTAGGACGGGCTCGCTCCCGGCTCCTTCCGCACCCGGGAGAGCTTGTCGGGGTTCGCGACCGTGTAGATGTCGCGCACCTGCGACCCGTCGGAGGTCAGATCGACGACCATGACGGCGAACGGCGCGTTCTCCACGAACACCACCGCCGAGGGGTCCCCGTTGGTCTCCCGGTACTGGATGTCCAGCCCGTCCATCGGCTGGGCGGTGCGCGCGACGAGCAGCCGGGCCACCTTGTCGCGGCCCCGGACCGGACGCGGCCCGCCCACCGCGGACTTGCCGCCGCCGTCGGCCCACAGGGTCACCTCCGGCGCCAGCAGCTCCATCAGCGCGTCGAGGTCGCCGCCACGAACCGCTCGGTCACCTCCTGCTGGACGTGCGCGTCCACCCGGTAACGCGGGCGCCGGGCCTGGACGTGCTCCCGGGCCCGGTGCGCGAGCTGGCGTACGGCGGCGGCGCTGCGGCCGAGCATGCCGGCGATCTCGGTGTGCTGGAAGGCGAACACCTCGTGCAGGACGAACACGGCCCGCTCCAGCGGGGTCAGCGTCTCCAGCACCACCAGCAGGGCCAGCGACACCGACTCGCCCCGCACCACGTCCTCCGCCCCGTCGGCCGGCCCGTCAGCCGCGGTGACCAGCGGTTCGGGCAGCCACGGCCCGACGTAGGTCTCGCGGCGGCGGCGCAGCGCCGACTGGTGGGCGAGCGCCTGGTTGACGGCGATGCGCACCAGGTAGGCGCGCGGGTTGCCGATCTCGTCCGGGTTCCGCGACGACCAGGCCAGCCAGGTGTCCTGGAGCACGTCCTCGGTGTCGGAGACGCTGCCGAGCATGTTGTAGACGATGGAGAACAGCAGCTCCCTGTGGCCGCCGAAAACGTCCGTCATTCCAGGCATCATGTCCTTTGAGAGCCTTCGTGGCCCCCGGGTGTGACATGAGCTGCGTCACACCAGGTAACGCAGCCACAGGTACGGCGTCGCCAGCGCGACCGTCGTCGCGGTGACGATCAGACCGTACTTCGTGAACTGCCAGAAGCTGATCGGGGTGCCGTTGCGGGCGGCGATGCCGAGGATGACCACGTTCGCCGCCGCGCCCACGGCGGTGGCGTTGCCGCCCAGGTCGGCGCCGAGCGCCAGGGCCCACCACAACACCTGCGCCGGGCCCTCGCCGCCGTTGGCCTGGACGAGGTCGGCGACGATCGGGCTCATGGTGGCCACGTACGGGATGTTGTCGACGATGGCGGAAAGGCCCGCCGAGGCCCACAGCAGGACCATCGTGGTCAGCCCGAGCCGGCCGTGCGTGGCCTGCGCGGCGGCCTGGGAGACCTGGGCGATGACCCCGGTCTCCACCAGCGCCCCGACCATGACGAACAGCCCCGCGAAGAACACCAGTGTGGGCCACTCGACCTCGGCGATCGCCTCCTCGGTGGTCACCTTGGTGAGCGCCACCAGCACGCCCGCGCCGAGCAGCGCCACCACCGACGGCTCGTAGTGCAGCACGGGATGCAGCACGAACGCCGCCATCACCACCGCGAGCACGGTCAGCGACTGCCACAGCAGCCTGCGGTCGGCGATGGCCTCGCGCTCGTCGAGCGTCATGACCTCGGCCGCCAGCTCGGGGTCGTAGCGGAACGACCGGCGGAACATCACCCGGCACAGCCCGATGAACACCACGAGCAGCACCACGATCAGCGGCGCGAGGTGCGCGAGGAAGTCGTTGAAGGTCAGCCCGCCGCGGCTGGCGATGATGATGTTGGGCGGATCGCCGACCAGGGTGGCGGTGCCGCCGATGTTGGAGGCCATCGCCTCGGCGATGAGGAACGGCGCCACCGGCAGCGCCAGCCGCTCGCAGACCAGGAACGTCACCGGCGCGATCAGCAGCACGGTGGTCACGTTGTCCAGCAGCGCCGACGCGCCCGCGGTGATCAGGATCAGCAGCACCATGAGCCGGAACGGGCGCCCCCTGGCCCGTTTGGCGGCCCAGATGGCCAGGAACTCGAAGACGCCTGTCTGTTTCAGCACGCCGACGATGACCATCATGCCGAGCAGCAGGAAGATGACGTTCCAGTCGATGCCGGTGTGCTCGTCGAAGAAGGCCGCGCCGCCGTCGGTGGCGTGCAGCACCAGCATGATCCCCGCGCCGCCGAGCGCAGCGGCGACCCGGTGCACCTTCTCGGTGGCGATCAGCGTGTACGAGACGAGGAAGACGGCGACCGCCAGCCACGCGGTGACGGTCACGGCGGACCACCCGGGAAAGCCTTCAAGGAGAACTCCGAGATCGACGACAGAATCGCCGACCAGACTTCCCGGCACACCTCAGGACAACCTACCAACAGGCGCGGCCGGACGGGACCGGCGGACTGGCCGCCCGTACGGGGCCAGGCGCCGGTCGCGCCCGGTGGGTGGCTGGTCAGCCGACGGTGAACTGCCCCTTGAAGTCCGCGTGCAGCACGCTGCCGGACGAGCCCGACACGCACGTGCCCGAACCGCCGAGCAGGTAGGTGTCGAACCGGCCGGTGAACGCCTTGCCCCTGAACGGCCCGGACTGGATCGTCCCCGACACCTTGGCCGTGTCGCGCACGATCTCGACGATGCGCGCGCCGGCCTTGCTGGTCTGCCTGGTGCCGTTGACGGTCCAGTCGATGGTGACCGTGCCGGTGCCCGCGGGCGCGGCGCTCCCGGCGGCGGCGGCGCGGTCGCGGATGACGCCGTCGGACTGCCCCCAGCGCTCCCGGTCGTAGACCACGCGGTCGGCCAGGTTGCGGCCGTCGCGGTCGTGGATGACGCGGTCGGCCAGGTTGCGCTCGTCCTGGTCGTGGACGATGCGATCGGCCAGGCTGCGGCCCTCGCGGTTGTAGACGATGCGGTTGGGCAGGCTGCGGCCGTCGGCGTCGCGGTCGGTGAACACCCGGTCGAAGGCGTCGCCGTCGCCGGACAGGCGCCCCCTGGTGCTGGTCGTGGTACGTCCGCCGCAGGTCGGGGTCACGCCGTTGAAGCTGGCTCTGAGCCGGGCCGCCGTGACGCCCGTGCCGCCGTGGTCGACGCAGTTCCACGGCTCCCGGCGGCTGACGGAACGTTCCAGGCGCAGCAGCCGCTGCGCCCCGGGCAGGTACTGTGCCTGACCGGACACGGTGCAGGAGATCACGGCCGCGGCGTGCGCGGCCCCCGGGACGACGGCCGGAGCCAGGACGGTCAGCCCGGCCGCGGCCAGGGCGGGCAGTGACGTGGCGAGAGTAGGCATGAGACTGCTCCTTTTCGAGGCAGGACGGGTCGGCGCAGCGGGCCGACCTGTCACGACAGGACGGGTCGACGCGAGCCGCCGGCCGGGCCCGCCATCGCTCTCCGGTGTGAGAGGTCCCGATCTCGGACGCTACGAGGCGAACCGCAAACATCGCCCCAAATGGCCGCCCGTGGCGTCCCAGATGTACGGACTCACCCCTGCCTGTCCGCCTCGGCCCCTCCGGCAGCGCAGGCGGTCACAGGAGGTCGTGCGCGCGGGCGGCGGCGGCCGCCTGGGTACGGGTGGAGACCTCCAGCTTGGCCAGGATGTTGGAGACGTGTACGCTCACCGTCTTCTGCGCGATGAACAGCCGCCCGGCGATCTCCTTGTTGGTCAGCCCCTCGGCGACCAGCCGCAACACCTCGACCTCGCGCGCGGTGAGCCCGCCCTCGGCCTGCCCGCCGCCGAACCGGGCCCGCCTGCCGAACTCCAGCAGCGCGGCCTCCAGCGGCGCGGCCCGCAGCCGGCCGGCCGCCTCCTTGGCCAGGGACCACTCCTGCTGCGCCGCCTCCCGCTCGCCCGCCGCGAGCAGCGCCTCGGCCAGCCGCCAGCGCGCCCTGGCCACCTCGTAGACGAAGCCGAAGTCGAAGGCCGCGACCACCTTGCGCCACAGCGCGACGTCGAGCCGCCCGTGGAGGCGGTGCCAGTCGGCCTCCACGCGCAGCGCCCACGCCTGCCCCTCGGGGCCGAGGTGGCCGCCGTCGCCGGTCGGCCCTCTCGTCGCGGCGAACCGGGCGCGGGCCAGCAGGTCGTCGGCCCCCTCCGTGGTGCCCAGCTCGGCCATCGCCCACAGGCTGACGGCGGCCAGCCGCAGCGTGCCGGACTCGCCCTCGTCGAGCGTGGCCATGGCCGCGTGGGCGTGGTCGAGCGCGGCGGCCGGGTCGCCGTTCCACAGGGCGTGCTCGGCGGCCATGCCCCGCGACATGTACGTGGCCAGCGGGTCGTGCCAGAACGGGCGCAGCCACCCCAGCCGCGCCTCGACCGCGGGCAGCCCCCGCCCCACCTCGATGAACAGGGCGAAGGACGACAGGATGGCCTCCGACAACGTGCCCACCCGCGCGCCGAACCCGGCGGCCACCGCCTCCGCGGCGTCCCACTCGCCGGCGACGTAGTGGATGAGCAGGCGCAGGAAGCGCAGGTCGGTGCCGTAGGTGCTCCAGTTGAGGCCGGTGTGGACGGCCAGCTTGATGCCGTCGTCGGCGACCTCGGCGGCCTGGGCCAGCAGGCCCTGCTCGTAGAGGATGCGGGCGTGGTGGAAGCGGGCCCGCAGGTCCATCGCCAGGTCGCCGGTCTCCCGGGCGGAGGCGCTCTCGACCAGCGAGTGGGCGCGGGCGACGTCGCCCCGCAGCTCGACGTAGCTGGCCAGCGTGAGCAGCGCGCCCACCTCGGCGTCGGCGGCGCCGCAGGCGCGGGCCGTCTCCAGGGCGCGCGCGGTCAGCGGCTCGACCTCGCGGTGGCGCGGCGTCCACAGCAGCGTGCGGGCCTGCGTGGCGAGGGCACGGGCGAGGCTCGGCTCGTCTTCGGCGCTCTCCACCGCCCGCTCGGCCGCCGCGATCGCGCCGGGCGGGTCGTTGGTCTCGTAGAGGTAGTACGCCAGCCGCTCCTCGACCTCGGAGGTCGAGGGCAGCGCGCGCAGCCGGTGGATCGCCCGGTGGTTGTCGCCGCTGTCGGCCGCCGCGACGGCGCTGCGGAAGGCCAGCGCGACCCGGCTCTCGCCGGCCAGCCCGGCGGCGCCCTCGACGCGGTCCCACAGGCCGAGCGCCTGGTCGTAGTGGTTGTGCGCCTCGGCGGGCGCGCCCAGCTGCTCGGCCTCGCGGCCCGCCTGCGCCGAGGCGGCGAGCGCCCCGGCCAGGTCGTGGCTGGCGAGGTGGTGGTGGGCCAGCTCGGCGGGCGAGGTGAGCAGCCGGGCGAAGTCGGCGTGGAGCCGCGTGCGCTCGCCGGGCAGCAGGTCGGTGTAGACGGCCTCCTGCAGCAGGGCGTGGCGGAAGGCGTAGCCATGGCCGTGCACCTTGAGCAGGCCGCGCGAGACGATCTCCCTGACCGCCTCCTCGAACTCGGCCAGCGGCAGCCCCGCCACCTCGCGCAGCAGGTCGTCCTCCACCCGGCGGCCGGCCACCGCGGCGGCGCGCAGCACCCGCTGCCCGGCCTCGGACAGCACCTCGACCCGCGACAGCAGCAGGCTGGCCAGCCCGTCGGGCAGGCTGTCGCCCTCGGACATGGCGGCGAACAGCTCTTCGGCGTAGAACGGGTTGCCCTCGGCGCGCGAGACGATGAGCCCGAGTTCCTGCGCGCCGACCTGCCCCAGAGTGGTGACATAGTCCGACATTTCGCCGGATTCCAGCGGGCCGAGCTCCACGTTCGTCACCGACGGCAGCCGCTTCAGCTCGGCCAGCACCGCGCGCAGCGGATGGCGGCGGTGGAGGTCGTCGGTGCGGTAGGTGCCGGCCACGCAGACGCGCTCGCTCTGGAGCATGCGGCTGAGGAAGACCAGCAGGTCGCGGGTGGAACGGTCGGCCCAGTGGAGGTCTTCGATCACGAACAGCACCGGCTGGACGTCGGCCAGCAGCCCGAGCAGCGACCCGAACAGCCGCTGCTGGGTGAGCCCGGCCGACGGCGCCCCGCTCTCCCGGCCCGGCAGGAGCTGGCCCAGCATGGGATGGGCGGCGACGGCCTCGCGCACGCCGGGCTCGGCCCCGCGCAGCGCGTCGGCCAGCGGCAGGTAGGGCAGCGCGTCGCCCAGTTCGGCGCACTGGCCGACCATGACGTGGAAGCCGCGCTCGCGGGCCTCGGCGACCAGCTCACCGGCCAGGCGGGTCTTGCCGATCCCGGCGTCGCCGCCGACGAGCGCGACCCCGGCCGTGCCCTCGGCCGCGGACTCCAGCACACGCACGAGCTTGGACAGCTCGGCCGAGCGCCCGACGAGAAGACCGTTCACGCCAGCAAGTGTGCCACGCGCCTGTGACATTCCATTGGTCCGCCCGGCCGCCCCGGAATTGGCCCTCATCGTGCTGCCGGGCCCCCTCTACGCTGCTCTTTCGTGATCTCCTTGACGACTTTCGTGCTCTTCACGACGGCCTCGCTCGCCCTGGTGCTCGTCCCCGGCCCCAACCACCTCTACATCGCCGCCAGGGGCCTGGCCCAGGGCAGGGCCGCCGGGCTGGCCAGCGCGCTCGGCGTGGAGACCGGGACGCTGGTGCACATCGCCGCCGCCGCGGCCGGGCTCTCGTACGTGATCTCGCGGTCGGCGACGCTGTTCGCGGTCGTCAAGTGGGCCGGCGTGGCCTACCTCGTCTACCTCGGCGTGCGCGCCTTCACCGCCAAGCAGGCGCGGGCCGGGACGCCGCCCGTGCAGCCGCTGTCCAAGGTGTTCCTGGAAGGGGTCCTGGTCAACGTGCTCAACCCCAAGGTGGCGCTGTTCTTCGTGGCGTTCCTGCCGCACTTCGTGGACCCCGGCGCCGGCTCGCCGGCGTTGCAGATCGTCGTGTTCGGCCTGACGCTGCTGCTCCTGGGGTTCGTATCCGACGTCGTGTACGCCCTCACCGCCGGCACCCTCGGCACCCGCCTGACCAGGGGCGCCAAGGCCCTGCGGTACGTCAGCGGCGTCGTCTACCTGGGGCTCGGCGTGGCCATGGCGTTCGCCGGGAGAAAATGACCTATGGCGCCGAGGAAGCAGCAGGAGATCTTCGACGCGACGTTGTGGATGGTCGCGGAGAAGGGCTACGACGGGCTGACCGTCGAGGGGGTCGCCGAGCGCTCGGGGGTCAACAAGACGACGATCTACCGGTGGTGGCCGTCCAAGGCGGCGTTGCTGGGGGCCGCGCTGGTCGAGTCCGGCGTGCTGGCGTTCGAGCCGCCGGACACCGGGTCGTTCCGCGGCGACCTGGTGGCGCTGGTCGAGCAGATCGGGCGGCTGCTCACCGAGCCGCCCGGCAGCGACATCGCGGTCGCGGCGCTGGCCGCCGCCGTGCGCCATCCCGAGCTCGACGCCGGCCGGTTCTTCGCCGACCGGTTCGCGCGGGAACGCGTGGTGTTCGAACGCGCGGTGCGGCGGGGTGAGCTGAGCGCGTCGGCCGACCCGTTGCTGATCATGGATCTGCTGGGCGGGGCCGTGTGGATGCGCACGGTCTTCCGCGGCCTGCCGCTGCCCGGCGGCTTCGCCGAGAAGGCCGTCTCGGCCCTGCTCGACACCTTGTGAGCGGCTGCGCCCGGGGTGAGCGGGGCCGGGCGGGTCAGCCGGCGGCGGCCAGGGCGGCCGGGATGCGGTCGAGCACCGGGTGCGGCACCAGACCGTAGGCGTAGAAGTCGACCGCCAGCGCGCCCGCCGCCTTCGCGCCCCTGGCCTTGGCCACCAGGCGGTCGGTCGAGTCGCTGTCGGGGTAGCCGGGCCGCAGCACCGCCCGCACCTCGCGGTCCTTGCCCACCGACCGCAGGTAGGCGCCCACGTCGTCGGCCACCCGCGCCGCGTCCCGCGCGTACGCCAGCACGCCGAAGGCGGGCACCAGGTCGCCCAGCGCCACCAGGTCCACGCCGAGCTGCCAGGCGTCGTGGGCGGCCAGGCCCGGCGTCGGCAGGCCGTCCCGGTAGCCCTTCACCGCTCCGGTCGAGTCGATGAAGACCAGCCTGGAGCCCTCTTCCGCGACCGCCGACGACACCTCGGAGACCAGCGTGGTGACGGTCTCCGAGCGCGCCCGCGCGTACGCCACCACCTCGGGCCCGGCGTAGGCGGTGAGCGCCGCCCTGGTCACCTCGCCCTGCGCGGCCGGGTCGCCGTCGAAGACGCCGCCCACGATCCGCGCGCACTCCTCCCGCGCCACCTCGGCGTTCACGCCCAGGTCGGTGGCCCGGCGCATGCAGTAGTCGCAGAAGCAGAGCCCGAACAGGAACGTGTCCATGGGGCCGAGCTGCACGAAGGAGCGCTGCGGCTCGACCGGCGTGAAGTGCAGCGCCTCGGCGACCACGCTCTCGACGCCCAGCCGGGCCACCGCCCTGGCCAGCGCGACGGAGTATTCGCGCACGTCGGGATGGGCCGGGCACAGGTCGACGAGCGAGCCGCGGTCGCCGAAGCAGTCGCGCACGGTCACGTCGGGGTGCTCGTTGCCGAGCGTGGCGTTGCGCAGGAAGACCGTCCAGCCGTGGAGCTTCAGGCCGCGCCCGGCGCACGCCTCGCGCAGCCCGTCGAGGGCGTGGACGTGGCCGGGCACGGGAGCGAGCCGGAGCCCGTCGAACAGCTCGGCCGGCGGGGTGAAGTGCACGCCGTCGTGCCTGACGGTCAGCCGGGACAGTCCGTGCGGGGTGACGTCGCGCGCGCCGTGGTGGACGGCGCCGACCGTGACCCCGCCCACGCCGTACGCGCTGATCCTGTCGAGCACCCGCTCGACGCCCTCACCGTGCAGGTCCTCGGCGAAGACGTATACCGAACTGTCCACGTGCAGACCTTACGCGCTCTTGTGCGCGACGAAGTCGATCTCCACCAGGATGTTCATGAGCTGCGAGCCCACCGTCGTCCGCACCGGGTACGGCTGGGTGAAGTACGACTTGTACACCTCGTTGTAGGCGGCGAAGTCCTCCTTCACGTTCTGGAGGTGGACCGTCGACTTGACGACGTCGTCGAAGCCCAGGCCGTGGGCGGCGAGGATGGCCCCGAGGTTCTTCATCACCTGGTGGGTCTGGGTGGCCACGTCGTCGCCGACGATCTCGCCGGTGTGCGGGTCGAGCGGGCCCATGCCGGAGGTGAAGACGAAGTCGCCCACCACGAGCCCCTGGGAGTACGCCCCGACCGGCGCGGCGCCCTCGGTGGTCTTGAGCTCTTTCTTCACGGAATCTCCCTAGAAATCGGTGTGAATCGTGCCGACGACACGGTAATCCCGGTCCACCAACGGCAGCACGCGCCACTTGTCGAACGCGGTGCACGGATGTGAGATCCCGAAGGCCAGCAGGTCGCCCGGCTTGAGCCCGTCGGCCCGGACGACGGTGTGCTGGTCCTGCATCTTCGTGACCGTGACGCCGCTGCGGCGCGGCACCGGCAGGCCCTCGTCGTAGGGCGCGTCGCGCTTGCCCATGCCCACGATCGCGAGGCCCGGCTCCGGCGTGGACAACACGTGCGCCCACACCTCGAGAGCCGGCCGCAGCTCGCCCGCCATCCGGTTGAACGGCGTGCGCTCCCGGTAGTAGCCGTCGTCGTGGGTGACGTACGCGCCGCTGCGCAGCAGGATCCTGGCGTGCGTGGTGACCAGCTCGCGGCCGATCACGTCGAACCACTGGCTGCCGCCGATCGTCAGGATCGGGTTGCGCACGCGGACGTGCTCGACGGCCTCCTGCAGCCCGCCCAGGTACCGCCGCACCTCGTCGGCGCTCTTCAGCGCCCCTTCGTACCCGGCGACGCCGGCCAGCTCGACGCCGGGCGTCTCCTGCGCGTACGCGGCCACCTTCAGCAGCTCGTCGAGCGTGCGGCAGCCGGCTCGTCCGCCTTCGTGCCCGAGCTCCACCAGCACCCGGAACGGCCGGGTCGAGGCGTGCCGGGCCAGGATGTCCACCCCGGCCTCGGAGTCGACGAAGCTGAGGAAGACGAAGGCGGGGTCGCGGTCGAGCTCTCCGGCGGCCCAGGTCAGCCCGGCGGTGTCGACGACCTGGTTGGCCACCATGATCCGGTCGCCGCCGTAGCCGCGGGCGATCCTGGCCTGCCGGGTCGTGGCGACCGTCAGCCCCCAGGCGCCCGCTTCGAGCTGCATCGCGGAGATCTCTGGCGACATGTGCGTCTTGACGTGCGGGGCCAGCTCCATGCCGTGGTCGCGGGCGAAGGCCGCCATCGTGGCCACGTTGTGCTCCAGCGCGTCGCGGTGCACGATCATCAGCGGAAAGCCGAGCTCGCCGTCGAGGACGGACTGCCCAAGGATCACCTGCACGACACCCCCTTTTATCCGCGTCTGACCTTATCCCAGGCGGGATCAGCGTGATCGAAGCGCCCGTCCGGGGTTGGCCCCGGTCAGCTCGCCGCCGGTCAGCACCCGTACGCCGGAGACGAGCACGTCGTCCACGCCGTGCGCGGGGGTGCGCGGATCGGCGTACGTCGACCGGTCCGACACCGTGAGCGGGTCGAACACCACCAGGTCGGCGACGTGTCCGGGGCGTACCAGCCCGCGCCGGTCGAGCCCGAACCGCCGGGCCGGGTGGGAGGCCAGGTGCACGACCGCCTGCTCCCACGTCCAGTCGCCCAGCTCGCGGACGTGCCGGCCGAGGAACCTGGCGAAGGCCCCGAACCCGCGCGGATGCGGATGACCGCCCACGTAGATGCCGTCGGAGCCGCCGGTGTGGGCGGGATGGCGCAGGATCCGGCGTACGGACTCCTCACCCGCCGGGCCCTCGTCGGGACGCGCGGAGACGCACCCGGCCTCCAGCCGCGTCGCCACCAGCAGGTGGCGACAGAACGCGGCGGGCGTCATGCCGGCCCGCTCCGCGGCGTCCGGCAGGGCGAGCCCTTCGGCCCATTCCAGGCCGGGCGCGTGGGAGACGGTCAGCCGGGGGTAGACCTCGCCGAGCCCCGCCCACCAGTCGTCCAGCTCGGGCGAGGCGATCATCTCCAGCGCCGCGTCGGTGTCGGCGCCCGGCACGGACGGCGGCAGCACCACCATGGCCAGGATCGTGCTGCCGCGCAGGTAGGGATAGGTGTCGAAGGTGAGGTCGACGCCGTCGTCGTGCGCCCTGCCGACCAGCGGCAGCAGCACGTCGGCCGGCCCGTGCAGGTGGGAGACGTGCACGGCCGCGCCGGAACGGCCGGCGATGTCCACGACCTCCGCCATGCCGACCCCGGCGTTCGCGCCGTAGGCCCGCATGTGGGTGACGTACGGCAGGCCGCCGAGCGGCGCGCACAGGGCGGCCAGCTCGGCGGCGTCGGCGTACCGGCCCGGCAGGTACTCCAGCCCGCTGGACAGCCCGACCCCGCCCTCGGACAGGCCGCGCTCGACCCGCTCGACCATCGCGGCCAGCTCCGCCCGCGAGGCCGGCTCCGGCGAGGGTCCGAGCACGTCGTAGCGGATCGTGCCGTGCGGCAGCAGGTAGGCCGTGTTCAGCGCCACCGCGCGGTCGTAGCCGTCGAGCAGCTCGGCCACGCTCAGCGGCCCCTCGTGCAGGGCGCCGTTGACGGCGGCGAAGTAGCGGGAGGCGTAGGCGACGGTCTCCGCCGACCCCGGCGCGAAGGACAGACCATCCTGCCCCAGGACGAACGTGGTCACCCCCTGCCGCAACGCCGCGAGCTGCACGGCCGGGTCGAAGACGGCGGCGTCGCCGTGGGCGTGGCAGTCGACGAAGCCCGGCGCGACGAACCGGCCGGTCGCGTCGATCACCGTACCGGCCTGCGCGCCGCCCAGCCGACCGACCGCCGCGACCTCGTCGCCCGCGATGCCCACATCCGCCCGGTACGGCGGCGCGCCCGTGCCGTCGAGCACCCGGCCGCCGCTGATGACTACGTCGAACCTCACACCAAGATTCAATCAGAGCCGCGCGAGGACGCCGATGGGCACGTCGTCGAGCGGACGACGGGCCGCTCGGCCAGCAGGTCCCTGGCCCGCGCGCGGGCGAGGTTCCAGCCGTTCCACGGGTCGGCGCGGTCGAGCCCGTTGGCGCTGACCACGTCGGCCAGCACGCAACTGCGCTGCGGCTCGGGCAGCCGGTCGAGCGCGGGCACGGCCTCCGCGCCGAGGTCGCCCAGGTAGTCGGAGTCCATGTTGGTCACGCCGCGCACCTCGACCTGGGTCTGCGCGACCTGCAGATCGGGGTTCACCATCGCGAACGCCCCCAGGCCGAGCCCGGTGACCAGGACGATCGTGCGCGGCAGCCAGCCGGAGCCGCGGCCCGCCAGGCGTACCGCCCCGGCCAGCAGCACCAGCGCGAACAGCGCGCCCAGCCACCACACCGTCGCCTGCACCGAGATCCGCAGCCGCGACAGGCCGTAGGCGTCGGTGTAGAGGCTCATCCGGTGCAGGGCCGAGGCCAGCACCACCAGGGTCAGCCCGCACAGCACGCCCAGCATGACGGCCAGCAGCCAGCGCTCGCCGCGCTCGGTCCGCAGCAGCCCCCCGGCCACCGCGACGATGCCCAGCACGAACACGCTGACCACCACGAGCTGGAAGAACCCCTGCCTGGCGTACTCGGCGTAGGTCAGGCCCGCCGTCCGCAGCACCCAGCCGTCGCCGCCGAACAGCACCCTGATCTGGACCGCCACGAACGCCGAGAACAGCAGGTTCACCCCGACCAGCGGCACCAGCCACACGATCCTGCTCACGCCGAACTTGTGCTCAGGACCGACCGGGTCGATCACCGGCCGCAGCGCGACCAGCACCGTCGCGGCCAGCAGCACGGCGACGAACCCGAAGACGAAGATCCGCAAGGGCGCCGAGTCGGCCCAGGCTGGGGTGCTGGTCAGGCGCTCGACGTACGCGGCGAACACCGCGTCGGCCGAGGCGAACAGCAGCCCGAACACCAGCACCAGCACGGCCGTGATGCCGAGCCCCGCGAGCACCGGCAGGATCCGCCGCCTGGCGGTCAGCTTCCGCAACGGCCCGGCGAGGAACCACGGCACCGGGCCGAGCGCGAGCACCACGGACATGCCGCCCCTGATCACGCCCAGCCATCCCGCCCCCGCCCCGGACACCGCCAGCGCGCCCAGCCCGGCCCCTGCCATGAGCAGGACCGCGACCAGCCAGTCCGCGTCGCGCACGGCCGTCATGGAGATCAGCCAGTACGCCGTCATCCCGAACGCCAGCGTCCAGGGGGTCATCCTGCGCAGCACGGCCGGCAGCGCCGCCGCGCCGAGCACCATCGCGACGAGCACGATCCCCAGCCCGACCTGTGCGTCGGGCAGCGCCACGGCGGCGAACACGCCCGCGCCGGCGGCGGCCGGCAGCAGCCAGCGCGGCGGGGCCGGCAGCTCGGGCCTGGGGAAGAGCGGCGGCGGCACGTACACCTGCCCACCCCCGCCCCCACCCCAAGCCGCGGCCCGCCCCGCCACCGCCCCTTGGTAGGCGGCGCCCTGGTGTGCCGCGCCGCTCTGGTGCGCCGTGCCTTGGTAGGCGGCGCCCTGGTTGGGGGTAGCTTCGTGCGTGGTGGCCCGGTACGCGGCGCCCTGGTAGGCGGCCTGGTAGGCCGCCGCCCTGCGTACCGAGCTCGCGCCCAGCGCCATGCCGAGCGCGCCGCCCAGGGCGGTCACCATGACAAGGGTGACGAGCGCGAGGCCGTCGCCGACGGTCATCGAGACCAGCACGGCCGCGAACAGACCGCCCAGGAAGCCGACGATCATCCCGAGAACCCCGCCGCCGACCATCCTGGCCAGCCCCCCACCCCCCACCGCCGAAGGAACCGCACCCGCCGACGCGGGCTGCGCCGGACCGGCTCCCTGATACGCCCCGCCCCCCGCGGGCAGGCCGGACCCTGCGGAGATGCCAGGCCCTGTGGCGGTCCCAGGCCCTGTGGGGGCCCCTCTGAGGGTGCCGGACTCTGCGGGTACGCCGACCCCTCTGGAGGTGCCGGACGCCGCGGGCGGGCCTGGGTCCGTCGTTGCGGAAGCGGGCGGCGGCGTGTCCTCGGCCGAGGACGGGCGAGCCGGCGTTCCTGAGGCTGCCGTGCCCTCCCCTGCCGCGTTCTCCCCCGCCACCGCGCCCTGAGCCGCCATCGCGCCCTGATCGGCCGTGATGCCCTGCTCCACCGCCATCCCCGGGCCCTCCGTGATGCCCTGTCCCACCGTCGTGTCCGGACCCGCAGTCGTACCCTGGCCCGCCGTCGCGTCCTGGCCCGCCGTCGCGTCCTGGCCCGCCGTCGTGCCCTGGGCCGCCGTCGTGCCCTGGCCCGCCGGGGTGCTGAGGGGCGGGGTGGGGACGGCGTGGTCGTCGCCGGGCGCGTTGGGGGCGGTGGCTGGGGGGAGGGGGTCCCTCAGGTGGTCGGTGCGGCCTCGGTTCGCCCCCGTGTCGAACGGTGTGTCCGTCATCGTCGTCCTTCCTGGTAGATCGACGACCATGCGGCACCCCGCGCAGTCGTCGATGCGGATCGACCCCCCGTGCAGCTCCACGACCTCCTTGACGATCGCCAGCCCCAGCCCCGCGCCCCCGGAGTCGGCCGCGCGCCCCGCGTCCAGCCGGGAGAACCGTTCGAACACCCGACCCCGGGCCGCCTCCGGGATGCCCGGCCCCTGGTCGGCCACCACCAGCCGAGCCCCGTCCCGCTCCGCGCCGCACGCCACCGTCACCACGCCCTTGGGAGGGCTGTGCCGTACGGCGTTGTCCAGCAGGTTCGCCAGCACCTGCGCCAGCAGGTCGGGATCGGCCCGCACGCCCAGCCCGCCGGGCACCGACGCCTCGATCGTGACGTCCTCGCGGGCCAGCGACGCCTCCCGCACGGCCTGCTCGACCAGCGGCGCCAGCGCGACGGCCTCGGGCTCGATCAGCCGGACGCCGGAGTCGAGCCTGGACAGGTCGAGGAGCTGGGCCACCAGACGGCCGAGCCGTTCGGTCTGGGCGAGCGCGGTCCTCATGGTGACCGGGTCGGGCGCGGAGACGCCGTCCACGACGTTCTCCAGCACCGCGCGCAGGCCGGTGATGGGGGTGCGCAGCTCGTGGCTGACGTTCGCGACGAGCTCGCGCCGCTGCCGGTCCACCGCGCCGAGGTCGGCGGCCATTGCGTTGAACGCCCTGGCCAGCTCGCCCACCTCGTCCCGCGAGGTGGCGCTGACCCGCAGGCCGTAGCTGCCCTTGGCGATCGTCTGGGCGGCCCTGGCCATCTGACGCAGCGGCTTGGTCATGCCCATGGCCAGCACCTGAACCATGATCAACGCGAGGATGACCGCGACCACGATCCGGACGTCCCGGGTGAACCCGGCGTTCAGCCCGACTTCGTTCACCACGAACGCGGTGCCCACCGCCAGCACGATGACGATGCCGAGCTTGACCTTGATGCGGCCGAGGAAGTCGAGCGGTCTCATTGCCGGACCAGGGCGTAACCCACGCCGTGGACGGTGCGCACCACGTCGGAGCCGAGCTTGCGGCGCAGCGCCCGGACGTGGCTGTCCACGGTCCTGGTCGCGGCGGCCTCGGAGAAGCCCCACACGTCCGACAGCAGCCGCTCGCGCTCGAAGACCTGCCCGGGGCGCTCGGCCAGCCGCCGCAGCAGGTCGAACTCGGTCCTGGTGAGCTGGGCCTCGATCCCGCCCACGAACACCCGGCGCGCGGCCGTGTCGATCTCCACCTCGCCGACCCTGATCACCGTGTCCTCGACGGCGAGCTGGGCCGCCCGCTCGACCCGGCGCAGCAGCGCGTGGATCCTGGCCACCAGCTCGCGCATGCTGAACGGCTTGGCCAGGTAGTCGTCGGCCCCCACCCCCAGCCCGACCAGCACGTCGGTCTCCTCGCCGAGCGCGGTCAGCATGAGGACGGGCACCGGCCGCGCCGCCTGCATCCTGCGGCACACCTCAAGCCCGTCCAGACCGGGCAACAGCCGGTCGAGGATCACCAGATCGGGCTCCGCCTTCCCGTACTGGACGAGGGCGTCCTGCCCGTCGCCCGCCACCCGGACGTCGAAACCCTCGGCGGCCAGCCTGTTCCGCACGGCCAGGGCGATCGTCACATCGTCCTCGACCACGAGGACGCGCCGCTGCTCTGCCACGCACGAAAGCCTAGAAGTGCGCTGTGCAGACGACACTCCATAATTTGTGCACATCTGGTGCAGACTTGCGGCGTGAACACCGCTGGCTACCTCAGCCGTCTGGGCCTGTCCCACCTGATAGACGCCCCCGCGAGCGCCGAGGGCCTGCGCGCGCTGCACGTCGCGCACGTCGAGAAGGTCGCCTACGAGGCGCTGGAGATCTGGCTCGGCCGCCCCACCTCCCTCGATCCCGTCGAGTCCGCCGAGCGCATCATCAGGGGCCGCGGCGGCTACTGCTACCACCTGAACGGCGCCTTCTCCGAGCTGATCAGGAGCCTCGGTTACGACGTCACGAGGCACGTCGGCGGCGTGCAGAACCCCGGCAGCGAGCCCGGCGTCACCGGCAACCACCTCGTGCTGACCGTGCGCGGCCTGCCGAGCCACGACAACCCGGGCGGCGAGTGGCTGGCCGACCTCGGCCTCGGGGACGGCGTGCACGAGCCGCTGCCGCTGGTCGCGGGCGCGTACCGGCAGGGGCCGTTCACGTACGTCCTGCGGCCGTCGCAGGTCGCGCCCGGCGGATGGCGGTTCGACCATGACCCGAGCGGTTCGTTCGTAGGGATGGATTTCGAGCGGACCCCAACAGAGATGTCCGCCTTCGCTGATATGCACAACCATTTGTCGACGTCGCCGTCGTCGGGGTTCGTGCGCACCGCCGTCGTGCAGAGGCGCGACGCCTCGGGCGTGGACACGCTGCGCGGGCTCGTCCTGACCCGCGTCGGCGCCGGCAGCCACTCGATCACCCTGGACACGGCGCGCGACTACTACGCGGCGCTGGCCGACGTGTTCTCGCTGACCTTCGACGACCTGACCGACCAGGACGCGGAGCGGCTCTGGAGCAGGCTGCACGACGCCCACGAGGCGTGGCTGACCGGCCGGACCGCGTGATGGCCGGGCGGGCCGGGCGAGCGCTATCGTGCACTCGACATGGCTGAGACCAGGAAGCTGGCCGGGCGCTACCGGCTGCTCAACCCCCTGGGCGCGGGGTCCGTACGGCTGGCCTTCGACGAGACGGAACACCGCGACGTCGCGGTCAGGGAGCTGCGCATCCCGCCCGAGCTGCGCGAGTCCGCGCTGCACGAGGCGCGCCGGGCCGCGGGGCTGCGGCACGCCTCGATCGCCCGGGTGCTCGGCGTGCTGGTCGAGGACCGCGTGCCGTGGCTGGTCATGGAGTTCGTCTCGGGGGTGTCGCTGGAGCAGGCCGTACGCGCCCGGCAGCCGCTGCCCGTCGTCCAGGTGGCCAGGATGGGCGTCTGCGTGTTGTCGGCGCTGTCCGTGGCGCACGCGGCCGGGATCGTCCATGGGCAGGTCAGCCCCGGGAACGTGCTGCTGACCAGCACCGGGAGGGCGGTGCTCACCGGGTTCGGGGTGCCGAGCCTCAGCATGCGGCCCTCGGCCGACCTGTGGTCGCTGGCGGCCACGCTGCACTTCGCCGTCGAGGGCCGTCCGCCCGGCCAGGTGCCCGCCGAGGGCGCCGACCCGCTGCGGTCGCTGATCCGCGCCATGCTGCATCCCGCCGGGTCGCCGCCGGTGGAGGTGGTCCGCGAGACGCTGGAGCGGCTGGCTCTCGACCAGCCGCTCGACCAGGTCGTCCGCGCCCTTGGACCGCTCCCGCCCGCCGAGGTGGCCGAGATCGGGCTCGCCCTGCTCGACCAGCTCCAGGCCATGGGCGGCCGGCACGGGGCGGTGCAGCCGAGCGGCGTGCTCATCTCCGACCAGGGGCGGGCCACGCTGGTCGCGCCGCTGCGGTCGGGCACCGTCCCGGCGTACACGGCTCCGGAGGGGGTGGCGAGCCCGGCCGCCGACCTGTGGTCGCTGGGCGCCACCCTGTTCATGGCCGTGGAGGGGGTGCCGCCCGCGCCGGGGGCGTCGCTGGCGCGGGCCGGGGCGCTGGCTCCCGTCCTGGTGCGCCTCCTGTCGGGCAATCCGGCCGACCGTCCCGCCCCCGAAGTCCTCCGGCACGAGCTGCGGGCGGTCATGGGCCCGCGCCGGTGACCGGCGCGCCCGTCCTGCCGCGCCTCGCCGGCGCCCGCGCCCCCACGCGGGACGCCGGCCGGTGGTGGCCGGTCGTGCCCGCGGCCGTCGCCGCCGCGGCCGGGTTCTGGGGGTTGTCGGTGCCGTCGTTGTGGCGGGACGAGTCGGTCAGCGCGCTGGTCGCGCGCATGCCGTTCGGCGAGCTGCGCCGTTTCCTCGCCGACCTCGACGCCGTCCACGCCCTCTACTACCTGCTCCTGCGGCCCTTCGCCGCGCTTCCCTGGCCGCCGGAGATCGCCGTCCGCCTGCCCTCGGTGCTCGCCTTCACGGCCGCCGCGCTCGGGGTCGCGGCCCTGGGCCGCCGCCTGGCCGGCACCCCCGCCGGCCTGTACGCCGGTCTGCTGTACGCCCTCACCCCCATCGCCGCCCGGTACGCCCAGGAGGCCCGCTCGTACGCCCTGGTGAGCGCGGTCGCCGTGCTGGCCACGTGGCTCCTGGTCAAGCTGCTCGACCGTCCCGGCGCGGGGGTTTGCGCGGCCTACGGCGCGAGCGTGGCCCTGCTCGGCTGGCTGCACCTGTACGCCCTGCTGCTCGTCCCCGCCCACCTGCTCACCGCCTGGCTGCCCGCCCTCCGCCGCCCGCTCACGAACCCGATGCCCGCCGTCGTGCGGTCGGCGGTCGCGGTCGGCGCGGCGGGGGCGGCTCTCGTGCCGCTGCTCGTCCTGGCCGCCGGTCAGCGGGACGCCCAGGTGTTCTGGCTCAGGACCCCCGGCTGGGCCGAGCTGGCCGCCTTCCCCGGCGACGTCGCGGGGGCGGGCGCGGTCGTGCTGTTCGCCGCCGCTGTGTGGGGAGCCGTACGCGCCCCGGCCGTGGCGGTGTGGGCGGTGCTGCCGGTGGCGCTGTCGTTCGCGATCTCCCAGGTCCAGCCCGTCTACCATCCGCGTTACGTGCTCTTCGCGGTGCCGCTGCTGGCGTTGCTCGCCGGGATCGGCCTGGCCGGGGTGCGGTGGCGGGCCGTGCCGGTCGCCGTCCTGGTGTTGTTCGCCGTGCTCGTGTTCCCCGCGCAGGCGGCGATGAGGCAGCCCGCCGCCCGTCCCGACGACCTGCGTACGCTGGCCGCCACGCTGGCCGCGGAGGAACGTCCGGGCGACCGGGTGTTGTTCGTGCCGCAGCGCTTCCGGCTGTTCGTGGCCGTGTACGGCGCCCCGTACGACCGCCTGACGGACCTCACCCGCGCGCCCGGCGCGCCCGGCCCGCGCACCGCCGCCGAACTGGACGCGGCCCTCAAGGGCGTGGACCGGGTCTGGCTCATCTCCCCCAGGATCGGGACGAAGTACGCCGACGACGAGCGCTACCGCACCCTCAAAGGAACGCTCGTCCCAGGACAGACCCGCACATACGGCTCGATCCACCTCACCCTCTGGTCCCGCAACAATTGAGATACATCGCGTCATGGAACCTCAGGCACGGGTCCACTCGTTGGACGGGCGACGCAGAATGTGGGAGAGGCGGGGCGCGGGCTCCGCGTTCGGAGGAAGCCAGGGATGTCGCCAGTTCAGAAGTACGTCATCGGCGCAGGCGCCGCGGTTCTGCTCTCGCTGATCTTCTTGCCGGGCTGGATCACCCTGCTGGTGGTGCTCGGCGCGGTCGCGGCGCCGGTGGTCGGCTACCTCATGCTCGACCCGTCGCAGCGCGAGCGGCTCAAGCGGGCCCGCAGGCGCGGGATCGGCGGCTGAGGCCCGCGGGCCGCGGCGGGGGTCGTCAGGCCCTCGCCGCGCTCAGCTCCGACCGCACCCGGCTGTGCACCCTGCGCTCCACGTAGAACGACAGGAACGGGACCGTGCCGCCGAGCATGACCCCGAGCATGTACGGCCAGCTCCAGCGCGCCTTCATGCCCAGATTCATGACGGTGATGAGGTAGATCATGTAGAGGCCGCCGTGGATGGGCGCGACGATCTTCGACAGCTCGGCGGCGCCGAAGCCGTAGCGCAGCACCATCGCGACGCACAGGATGAGCAGCATGACGCCGACCACGTAGGCGAGCACCCGGAAGGGCTTGAGAGCCGATTCCACCGTTAACCTTCCAGAACCATCTCGGGGGACTTGTCGCGGTCCCGATCCGCCCGTACGGCGTCGCGTACGAAGTGGAACCACATGAAGACGGCGAATCCAGCGAAGATCCACCAGTTTGCGGCATAAGCCAGGTTACGCCAGGTCAGCGTGCCGCCGACCTCCGGCGGCCGGATCTTCACCTGCGTGAGCGAGCCGGACGGCGGCTGCGCCACCATGAAGCCGGTCCGCAGCTTCTGCCCGGCCCACAGGTTGATCAGCTCGCCGGTGGACACGGTCTGCACCTGACCCGGAGGCAGCCCCTCGGCCCGCCGCTGGACGCTGTCGGTGCCCTGCTGGCCCCGCAGCCGCCCGTGCACCGTGACCCGGCCCTGCGGCACGGCGGCGACGCCCGGATCGTCCGCGCCGGCCGCCCAGCCGCGCACGACCGGCATCAGCGTGCCGTCGTCGAGCCTGATCGGGGTGAGCACCCAGTAGCCGTGGCCGCGCGAGACGTTGCCGCCGGGCGCGTCGACGTCGGGCCGCCGGTCGGCGACCAGGAGCTGCCGGGCGGCCTCGTACGTGCCCTCGGCGGCGACCCTGCGGCCGACGGCCTCGCCGTCCATCTGCCCGCCCACCTGGGCCAGCGTGGCGACCCCCACGGGAGCCGGATCGACGGCCGCGTGCGGCTTGCCGGAGTCCTGGAACACGCCGAGCTGCCAGCGGCCGAGCAGGATGAAGGCGACGAGGACCCCGATCGTCAGCAGATGCAGCCCCACGACGCGGGGTGAGAGCAGGGTCCGGAGCATGCCTCAAAGCTATCCGCCGGGTGGAGTGGTCCCCTCATCAGCCCATGCCTATAGGTAGTGGCAAAGGGGTGCAAATGGACCATGTCATGGCGCTAGGCTGCTGGCCATGTCTGACCAGCATATCGATCCCGCGGGCAACACCCAGCAGTTCCGCGCCTTCGCACAGCGCCAGGAGCAGGAGGCCGCGGCGGCCCCCAAGAAGTCGCCGCTGGTGCCGATCCTCGCGGTCGCCGTGGCCGTCGTGATCATCGGCGTCGCCGCCTTCCTGCTGCTCCGCTAACACCCAACCGCATACGGTCACCCCACCCGCCCCGACGCCGTGGCGGGTCTTTGCCGTTTCCGCACATGCTGGACATACCGGCCAGTCGGTTTGGCGGGCTCATATCTGGACACCCCCTGGACCGGCAGCCAGCGGCTGACTACATTGGACAACATGTCCAATACACCGGACATCGAGCCGGTCAGGAGGTTCAGTGGCTGAGCCAGGAGTGGTGATCATCGGCACCGGCTTCGCCGGGATCGGCATGGCGATCAAGCTCAAGGAGGCGGGCTACCACGACTTCGTGATCCTGGAGAAGGCCGCCGACCTCGGAGGCACCTGGCGGGACAACACCTACCCCGGGTGCGCGTGCGACGTGCCGTCGCACATGTACTCCTACTCGTACGAGCTCAACCCCGGCTGGACGCGGATGTTCGCCCCGCAGGCCGAGATCCGGGACTACGTACGCACGTGCGCGGACAAGTACGGAGTGACCCCCCACATCCGCTACAACAAGCACGTCACGTCCCTGGAGTACGACGACGACCGCCGGAACTGGACGGTCACCACGGACGACGGCGCAACCATGCGGACGAACGCCATCGTTTCCGGCATCGGCGCCCTCCATATCCCGAAATTTCCGGAAATTGTGGGGAGGGAATCCTTCGCCGGCCCCTCCTTCCACTCCGCCGAATGGGACCACTCGGTCGACCTCACCGGCAAGCGCGTCGCCGTCGTCGGCACCGGCGCCTCCGCCGTCCAGTTCGTCCCCCAGCTCGCCCCCCGGGTGCGCGAGCTGACCGTCTTCCAGCGCACGCCGCCGTGGATCCATCCCAAGCCCGACTTCGCCTTCTCCCCCGCCGCCCGGCGCGTCCTGGCCCTGCCGGGCATGGCGCGGGCCCTGCGCGCGGCCGTCTACTGGGCGCTGGAGAGCCGGGCGCTCGGCTTCGCGGTGCACCCGCGCCTGATGAAGGCGCACGAGGCGCTGGCGCTCAGGCATCTGGCGGCGCAGGTGCCCGATCCGGGCCTGCGCCGCAGGCTGACGCCCGACTACACGATCGGCTGCAAGCGCGTGCTGATCTCCAGCGACTACTACCCGGCCCTGACCAGGCCGGACGTCACCCTCGTCACCGACGGCATCGCCGAGATCCGGCCCCGCTCGATCGTGACCGAGACCGGCGAGGAGCACCCGGCCGACGTGATCGTCTACGGCACCGGCTTCAAGGTCGTCGAGGCCCTCCACGAGCAGCGCATCACCGGCCGGAACGGCCTGAAGATCCAGGACGCCTGGCAGAACGGCATAGAGGCCTACCACGGCATCACCACCGCGGGCTTCCCGAACCTGTTCTTCCTGCTCGGCCCGAACACCGGCCTCGGGCACAACTCGGTCGTCTTCATGATCGAGTCGCAGGTCCGCTACGTCATCGAGTGCCTGCGCCTGCTCTCCAGGACCCAGGCCAGGGCGCTGGACGTCAGGAAGGACGCCCAGGACGCCTTCAACCGCCGGCTGCGCGCGCGCCTGGACCCGCTCGTGTGGAACGCGGGCGGCTGCCGCTCCTGGTATCTGGACGAGCACGGAGTGAACCGGACGATCTGGCCGGGCTTCACCTTCGAGTACTGGGCCCGTACGCGGAAGGTGCGGCCGGAGGCGTACGAGCTCATCTACTGAGGAGTCACCTGCGGCCCAGCGCCTTGAGCTGGACGGGGGTGAGCGCGGAGACGTTCTGGTCCACCGGCGCGTCGGCGTACTGGTGGATGGTCCAGGTCTTCCAGTCGGCGGGGGCGGTCACCTGGCCGGGGCCCTTGCCGTAGCGGGCCACCCACAGCGGGTACCGCTGGAGGCCGTGGCCGTACTCGTCAGGCGGTTCCGCCCGGCGGCATGGCGCGTCGCGATGCCCGTTACAACCCCGTGACCTGGGCAAACATTCCCTCATGCCGGAGTCAAGCCGAGACTCCCGGCGAGGGCGGCGGCCCGCGGGGGGCCGCCGCCGTGCGCGCTAGCGCGGGTTCACGACCAGGGCGCTGCCGCCGCCCCGCCGTACGGGCTCGGCGACGGCCTGGACCAGGCCGTGGCCGCGCAGTTCCAGCGCCGTGGCCGCGCCGATCTCCGGGTTCAGCACGAAGCCGTGGCCCTTGGCCTCCAGCTCGGTCCGGTACTTGTCGAGGAACGCCTGCTCGGCCTGCGTCTGGGCGGTGTTGCGCTGCGTGGCCCGCGGCGCGGCGAGCGCGTCGGGCAGGCTCATGCCGAATTCGTACCGGTTGACCAGGATCTGCAGCACGGTCGTGATGATCGTCGAGCCGCCCGGCGAGCCCGCGGCCAGCACCGGCCTGCCGTGGTCGAACACCAGCGTGGGCGCCATCGACGAGCGCGGCCGCTTGCCGGGGCCGGGCAGGTTGGGGTCGCCGGGGGCGGGGCCGAAGGTGAAGTCGGTCAGCTCGTTGTTGAGCAGCACGCCGCGGCCCGGCACCACGATGCCGTTGCCGCCGGTCGACTCGATGGTGAGGTTGTAGGCGACCACGTTGCCCCAGCGGTCGGCGACGACCAGGTGCGTGGTCTCCGGCCCCTCGTCCGCGATCGGGGTCGCGGTGCCGGTCGGGGTGGCGCAGGCGCCGTACGTGCCGTCGGGGCTGCCGGGGGCGACCGGGCTGGTCAGGGCCCGGTCGCCGATCAGGCAGGCGCGCTCCTTGGCGAACCCGTCGGACAGCAGCTCGCGCAGCGGCACGCCGGGGATGTCGCCGACGTAGGCGTTGCGGTCGGCGAAGGCCAGCCTGGACGCCTCCAGGTACTCGTGCAGGCCCACCTTGGGCAGGGCTTCGAGGATGTTGAGCGCCTCGCCGACGGTCGAGCCGCCCGAGGACGGCGGGGCCATGCCGTAGACGTCCATGCCGTTGTAGGAGATCTTGGTGGGCTCGCGCAGGAGGGCGCGGTAGTCCCGCAGGTCCGACAGCTCCATCAGGCCGGGCCTGACGTTGCGGGTGCTGCCGGGGGTGACCGGCGGCTTCTTCACCGTGGCCACGATCTCCGCGCCGAGCCCGCCGCCGTACAGCCAGCCGGGGCCGCGCCGGGCCAGTTCCCGGTACGTGTTCGCCAGCTCCGGGTTCTTGAACACCGAGCCGACCGGCGGCGGGGCGCCGTTCGGCAGGTAGAGCCGGGCCGTCGAGGCGATGTCCTTGAAGCGGCCGGCGTTCGCGGCGGTCTGGTCGTGGAACGTCTGGTCCACGACGAAGCCGCGGGAGGCCACCTCGATGGCGGGCTGGAGCGCCTGGCCGAGCGAGAGGGTGCCGAACCGGCGCAGGGCCAGGTCCCAGTGCGCCAGCGTGCCGGGCACGCCCGCCGACAGGCCGCTGGTGACGCCCTCGTCGAACGGGATGCCCTCGAAGCTGGACGCGGTCATCGCGCGCGGGGCGGTCTCGCGGCCGTCGATGGTGACGACCTTGCGCTGCCTGGCGTCGTACAACACCATGAAGCCGCCGCCGGTCAGGCCGGCCGAGTACGGCTCGGTCACCCCGAGCACGGCTCCGGCGGCCACGGCCGCGTCGACGGCGTTGCCCCCGCGTCTCAGCACGGAGATCGCGGCCTTGCTGGCGTCGAGGTCGACGGTGGCGACGGCGCCTCCGTACCCCTCGGCGACCGGGGCCTTCTGCTGGGGGCCCACCGACGCGTGGGGGCCCGCCGACGCGTGGGGGCCCGCCGACGCGTGGGGGCCCGCCGACGCGGGCGCGGCGGGCAGGAGTGAGATGAGGACTGCTGCTGCGGAGAAGATCACACGGCGCATGGTGTCCACGATGACCCAGCTACGCCCGTCGTGGTAGGGCCCCCTCGGACAAGGGGATGATGTCGCGGGCGCCGCAGGTGGCCTAGCGTGGAGGCGTGCGCTGGAAGTCCGGTTTCGACCCTTATCTCGCCCTGATCGTGGCGGTCGCCCAATTGGTGATCGCCCAAGGTGCGACGTGGGGCCAGCAGCGCCTCCTGCGGGAGCCGCTCGACCCCTACGCGTACGCGTTGCTGCTGGTCGGGCCGCTGACCATCCTCTTTCGCAGGCGGTTCCCGCTGCTGACGGTCTCCGTCGCGCTCGCCGCGATGGACCTGTTCCTCATCGGCGGCTACGCCTACGGCCCCGCCTTCCTCAGCCCGGGCGTCCTGCTGTTCCTCCTGGTCACGGGGGGAAGGCGGCTGATGGCCTGGACGATGGCGACCATGACGGTGGCCTCGCTGCTCAGCTACGCCTGGTGGGTGGGCAACCGCGACCTGTTCCACAGCGTGGCGATCCTGGCGTTCATCCTGCTGTTCATGGTCGTGGCCGAGCTGGTCAGGATCGTCAGGGAGCGCCAGGCCGAGCGCGAGCGCGTCGCGGAGGAGGAGGCCAGGCGGCAGGCCAGCGAGGAGCGCCTGACCATGGCCCAGGAGCTGCACGACGTGCTCGCGCACAACATCTCGCTCATCCACGTGCAGGCCAGCACCGCGCTGCACCTCATCGACGCCAACCCCGAACAGGCCCGCTCGGCCCTGGCCACGATCAAGACGGCGTCCAAGGAGGTGCTGGGCGAGATGCGCTCGGTGCTCAACGTGCTGCGCGAGGGCGCCCCGCGTTCCCCGACGGCCGGGCTCGACCGGCTCGACGACCTCGTCCAGCGGTCGGGGATGGAGGTCTCGCTCAGGCGGGTGGGGTCGCGGCCGCTGCCGCCGCAGGTCGAGCGGGCCGCGTACCGGATCGTGCAGGAGTCGCTCACCAACGCCGCCCGCCACGCGCCCGGCTCGCGGGTGTCGGTACGCCTGGAGTACGGCGCCGCGGAGCTGGTCATCGTGGTCGCCGACACGGGGGCGACCAAGCCCGCCGTGCTGTCGGAGGAGGGCAGCGGCAACGGCATCCCCGGCATGCGCGAGCGCGCCTCCGCCCTGGGCGGCACGCTCGTCGCCGGCCCGTCGGGCGGCGGCTTCCAGGTCGAGGCCCGCCTGCCCCTACCCGAGGAGAACCCAACGTGATCAAGGTGTTGCTCGCCGACGACCAGGCGCTGGTCCGGGCGGGCTTCAAGGCCCTGCTGGACGCCCAGCCCGACATGACCGTGGTGGCCGAGGCGGCCGACGGCGCGGAGGCGGTGCGCCTGGCCGGCGAGCACGCCCCGGACGTCGTGCTGATGGACATCCGCATGCCCGGCACCGACGGCCTGACCGCCACCCGCCGGATGCCGCCCGGGCCGCACATCATCATCCTGACCACCTTCGAGCTGGACGAGTACGTCTTCGAGGCGCTGCGCGGCGGCGCGTCCGGCTTCCTGGTCAAGGACACCGAGCCGGCCGAGCTGATCCAGGCCGTGCGGGTGGTGGCGGCGGGCGAGGCGCTGCTGTCGCCGAGCGTGACCCGGCGGCTGATCGCCGAGTACGCCTCCCGCGCCAAGGAGCCGGTCGCCACCCAGGGCCTGGACCAGCTCACCGAACGCGAGCGCGAAGTGCTCTCCCTGGTCGGCACGGGCATGACCAACGACGAGATCGCCGCCAAGCTGTTCATGTCGCCGGCCACGGCCAAGACCCACGTCAGCCGGGCCATGATGAAGCTGCACGCCCGCGACCGCGCCCAGCTCGTGGTCATCGCCTACGAGTCCGGGCTGGTCAGGCCGGGCTGGCTCTGACGGCGGCCGGTCCCGCCCCGAACCAGGCCCGCGCCGCCTCGGCCAGGCCGCCGGTCCCGGCCCAGGCCACGTACCCGTCGGGGCGGACGAGCAGCACGTCGGCGGGCGGCTCGGCGCACCGCGCCCGCACCACGTCGATCCACCCGCCCTCGGGCAACGCGGGGGCCGGTCCGTCGCGGAGGTCGAGCAGCACCGGCCGTCCGGCCCGCAGCAGCCCGGACAGCCGCTGCTCCCCCGCCGTGCTCAGCGGCAGGTCGGGGAGGAACCGGCCGGCGAGCGGGTGCGGGTGCTCCAGCCCGCGCGCGGGCGGGTAGCGGGTGTCGGAGCCGTGCAGGAGCGCGGCGAGCCGGCGCAGCGGCTGCTCGTCGGCGAACAGCTCGGCCAGCAGCGCACGCAGGGCCTCGCCGTCCTCGCCGGGGGCCCGTTCCAGGGCCGCCTGGGCGCGGGTCTGCGCGAGTGCCCGCGCGGCCACCGGACGGCGCTCCTCCTCGTAGGTGTCGAGCAGCCCGGCGGGCACCCGTCCGAGCAGCACGGCGGCCAGTTTCCAGGCCAGGTTGGCCGCCTCCGTCAGGCCGACGTTGAGCGCCGACCCGCCGGCCGGGAACAGGTGGGCGGCGTCCCCGGCCAGGAACACCCGTCCGGCCCGGTAACGGTCGGCGAGCCGGGCCTGCGCGACCGTGCCGGACAGCCAGATCGGCTCGCCCAGCGGCAGGTCCCGCCCGATCACCCGGCGTACGGCCGCGCGGAAGTCGTCCGGCGTCACCGGGCCGCCGGGCAGCGTGCCGCGCTCGCGCACGCCCGCGATGAGCACGCCGGGCCGCAACGAGGTGAGCAGCAGGCGGCCGGCCGGGGTGCGGTTCCAGCCGGGTTCCAGGCCCTCGACGCGCGGCGCCTGGAACGGGCCCTGCTCGTCCCGGGCGAAGTGGCCGAGCCGCAGCACCTCGTCGTCGGTGGTGCCGGGGAAGCCGATGCCCGCCAGGGCGCGGACGGTGCTGTGCCCGCCGTCGCAGCCGACCACGTACCGGGCACGGGCCCGGCCGGTGGACAGCTCCAGCGTGACGCCCTCCTCGTCCTGGGCCAGGCCGCGGACCTCGTGGCCGCGCCTGATCTCGGCCCCGAGCCGGGCGGCCCGCTCGGTCAGCAGCCGTTCCAGCCGGGGCTGCTGGATCAGCAGCAGCCGCAGCGGCATGTCGTCGTGCCCGGCGAAGCGCAGCGGCACCTGCCCGAACGGGAACCCCGGGGCGGGCCCGGCGAAGCCGCTGCCCTCGGCGAGGAGGCCGAGCAGGCCGCGGTGGCCGAGCAGCTCCACGATCTGCCCGGCGAGCCCGTTGGCCTTGGGCAGCTCGCTCGGCTCCGGGCGTTTGTCCAGCACGATCGGGCGTAAGCCGGCCAGCGCCAGCTCGCCCGCGAGCATGAGCCCGACCGGGCCCGCTCCCACGATCATCACGTCGTCCATGCCTGTCAGGCTAGATTGACAGAATCGGCCCTGTCAATCTAGCCTGACAGCGTGGACATGGAAGAGCTGTCTCAACGCATCAGGTCGAACGACCCCGCTCTCGGCCTGCGGGCGGTGGGCGCGCTGCACCGGCTGGCCGAGCAGGTCGAGGCGGCGTCGGTGGCCGCGGCCAGGGAGCAGGGCTGGACCTGGGAACAGATCGGCGACGCGCTCGGCATGTCGCGGCAGTCCGTGCACGCCAGATACGGAAAGTGAGGATCGCCATGTTCGGCAAGGAGAAGAGCCCCTTCGCCGCCGTCGTCAGCGCGGCGCTCGACGAGGCCAGGCAGCGCGGCGACCGGCGGCTCGGCACCGAGCACCTGCTGCTCGGCCTGCTGCACGATCCCGCCGCCGAGCCGGCGCGGGCGCTCGGCGTCGACCTGGCCGGGGCGCGCGCCGCGCTCGACGAGCTCGACCGCGAGGCGCTGCGCTCGATCGGCCTCGACCTCGGCCAGGCACCGCGCGCGACGCCCCGCCGGCATCCGCCGGTGCCCGGCACCGCGCTCACGTCGAGCGCCCGCGCGGTGGTCAACGCCGCCATCGGGGCCACCCGCCGGAAGACCAGGCCGCAGGCGCCCCGCCACCTCCTGCTCGCCCTCCTGGAGCGCGATCGCCACGACCCGGTGGCCCGGCTGATCGACCAGCTCGGGATCGACCGGGCAGCCGTCCGCGCCCGGGTCGCCTGATCGGCGACACGGGGGAAATCCGGTTGAAGCCGCGGCCCGGGCGCTGACATGGTCGGAGGATGCGGCGTACATACGATGACCTGGTCGAGGAGGCCGACACGGTGTCCGTGGCCGGCTGGGACTTCTCCTGGCTGGAGGGCCGGGCCACCGAGGAGCGGCCCTCGTGGGGCTACTCCCGTCTGCTGGCCGGGCGGATGGCGGGGGCGCAGGCGGCGCTCGACGTCCAGACCGGCGGCGGCGAGATCCTGGCCGGGCTGCCCACGTTGCCGAAGGTGACGGTGGCGACCGAGTCGTGGCCGCCCAACCTGGCGCTGGCCGCCGCCCGGCTGCGCCCGCGCGGGGCGTACGTGGTGGCCGACGACGACGAGCCGCGCCTGCCGTTCCGCGACGGCGTCTTCGACCTGGTGGTCAGCCGCCATCCGGTGGCGACCTGGTGGTCGGAGATCGCCCGGGTGCTGCGTCCCGGAGGGTCGTACTTCTCGCAGCAGGTCGGCCCGCGCAGCGTGTTCGAGCTGACGGAGTTCTTCATGGGCCCGCAGGACGGCTCGGCCCGCGACCCGCGCCAGGCCGTGGCGGAGGCGGAGGCGGCCGGGCTGGAGGTGGTCGACCTGCGGGCCGAGCGGCTGCGGATGGAGTTCCGCGACATCGGCGCGGTGATCTATTTCCTGCGCAAGGTGATCTGGATCGTGCCGGGCTTCTCGGTCGGCCGCTACGGCGACAGGCTGCGCGAGCTGCACGAGCTCATCGAGGCCGAGGGCCCGTTCGTCGCCCATTCGTCCAGGTTCCTCATCGAGGCCCGGCGGCCCGAGGCGCACCCGTCCTTCGGACGATGAGACGCACCGGCGCGCTACCTCCTCGGGCGTACGCCGGGGCCGCCTGAGCACTCCCCCGGGCGCAGCGGCGGCGGCTCCCGGCGGGCGATGCGCCGCGCCGCCGGAGGGCGGACCCTGGAGGCAGGACGAAGGAGGAAGTCATGCATCCGCATCTCTGGCCGGTCTTCCCGGTCTTCTGGGGCCTGTTCTGGGTCGCGCTCATCGCGCTCGCCGTCACCGCCCGCCGCAAGGGCTGGTGGGGGCGTCGCCCGGCGGCCGTGCCCGACCGGCCCACCGCGTCGGCGGAGCGGATCCTGGCCGAGCGGTACGCCCGTGGCGAGATGGGCGACGACGAGTTCTTCGAGAAGATGTCCGTGCTCAAGGGCGCAACCACCTAAACATCACTAAGGGTACAAGAACTGTCACTGGCCGCATCCGGCCTGCCGCGTTACGTTTCCCCCGAAAGCATCGTGAGCGAGCACGGGGAGGGCTGGACGTGGAGGCGGTCACCCTGTTCGCCGGGGGCGTGGCAGCCGGGCTGGTGGCCGGCACCGCCTCGTGCACGGCCGCCCAGGGCGGGCTGCTCGTGGGCCTGGCCGGCCACCGCCCCGGCCGCGACCCGGCGCTGGTGGCCTGGTTCCTGGCCGGCCGGCTGGCCGCGTACACGCTGGTGGGGGCGCTGCTCGGGCTGCTCGGCTCGGCGGTCGGCCTGCCGCCGCGGGCGCGGGCCGTGCTCCTGGTCGCGGGCGGCTGCGCCGTGATCGTGTTCGCGATCCGGCTCATGCGCGGCGGGGGGCACGCGTGCGCCGAGCCCGTCCGGCCGTCCGGTTACCGGGCGCCGCTGCTGGGGGCGGCCACCGTCCTCGTGCCCTGCGGGGTGACGATCGGCATGGAGATGCTCGCCGTCTCCAGCGGCTCGCCGCTGGCGGGCGCGGCGGCCATGGCGGGGTTCGTGGTCGGCACGGCGCCGGCGTTCGCGCTGCTCGGCTACGTGCTGCGGCGGATCTCCCGCACCCGGCTGGCCAGGTACGCCGGGGTCGTCGCCGTCGCCGCCGGGCTCTGGACCGTCGTGGCCGGGCTCAACCTGGGCGGCTGGACGTGGGAGGCAGCACCGGCCGCCGCGGGGCCCGCCGCCCGGACCGTCACCGTCTACGCCACCCGCGAGGGCTACCGGCCCGCCGCCGTGTCCGTCCCGGCGAACGTACCGGTCGAGGTCATCTTCAAACTGGTCGATCCGGGCTGCACGGGCACTCTCACCATCGACGGGCGCGACGTGGCGCTGCCCGCCACCGTACGGCTGCCGCCCCACCGCCCCGGCTCGCTGCGTTACGTGTGCGGGATGGGGATGTATTCGGGGTTCATCAGGTTCTCCTAGGGCCGTTGTCTGCGATTACGGTTCGCGAACGTATGATCACGTGCCACTCTGTCGCCATGGCCTGGTGGCAGGGAGAGGTGGCGACGCCGGCCGTTCCGGCGCCACGGGTGGGTGACGAGCCGGAGTTGCTGGTGGCCGCGCAGCAGGGCGACGCCCAGGCGGCCCACCGGCTCGGCAAGCTCTACGCCCAGCGCGGCGACCGCGCGGCGGCCCGGCTCTGGTGGGAGCTGGCGGCCGCGGGCGGCAACGTCGACAGCGCCTACAACCTGGGCGTCTGGCACGAGAAGCACGGCAGCCTGGAGGAGGCGGTCATCTGGTACGAGACCGCCGCGGCCACCGGCGACGCGGAGGCCGCCGCCAATCTCGCCACGCTCCTGCTGGAACAGCGCGGCGACGCCGGGGCCGCCAGAGCCTGGTTCGAACGCTCGGCCCTGGCCGGGTCACGTTCCGCAGCCCGCCGGCTGGCCCTGCTGTGCGAGGACACCGGCGAGACCGGCGTGGCCCGCGAGTGGCACCGCAGGGCGGCCGACGACGGCGACCTGGCCTCGGCCCACGACCTCGGCTTCCTGGCCTACTCGGCCGGCGAGGACGAGGAGACCGTGCGCTGGTGGGAGTACGCCGCCCGCGGCGGCCACGCCGATTCCGCCCACTGCATGGGCCTCTACCTGCACGCCAGCCGCGACCCCGAGGGCGCCGAGGCCTACTACCGGCTGGCCGCCAAGAACGAGCACCCGGGCGCCGCCTCCCGGCTCGGCGCCATCGCCCTGTCCCGCGGCGACCTGCGTACGGCCCGCGCCTGGTACGAGCGGGCGGCCGCGGCCGGGCGGCTGGAGGACCAGCGCATGGCCGGGTTCGTCTGCGTGGAGCTCGGCGACACCCCGGCCGCCAGCCACTGGTTCGGCAGGGCGGCGGCGGGCGGCGACGCCGAGTCCGCCTTCAACTACGGCCTGCTGCTGATCGCCGAGTTCGGCGATCTGGCCGGCGGCCGCCACTGGTTCCGCCAGGCGGCGCGGGCGGGCCACCACGGCGCGGCGGTCGAGCTGGGCGGGCTGCTGACGGTGGCCGGCGAGCTGGGCGAGGCCGAGGAGTGGCTGGCCGACCCGCCGCCGCAGGCGTGGGCGCGCACCGCCGAGCCCGAGCTGGCCGCCCGCGCCGAGCTGGCCGCGGCGGCCACCGGCCGCAGGGGCGGCGTGCCGCTGTCGGTGCCCGACCTGACGGAGGTGCTGGGCACCTGGGACCTGGTGACCAGGCCGCTGCACGACCACTCCGACGTGGTCGGCTGGCTGGTGGAGCGGAGCGGGGTGCACCGCAGCGCGGTCGAGCACCTGGCGTCGGTGCGCGGCACGCTGCTGCGCCCCGGCAGCGCGCCGTGGCCGGGCACCGGCGAGATCCAGCACGTCCTCGCCACCGCCCGTGACCTGCGGCGCCGCCTGGGAGTGTGTTAGGGGCGCGACCGCCGGCCGCGCCCCTGGAGGACGATCAGAGAACGTCGGCGACCGGCGTGTACGGCAGCCCCAGCGCCTGGGCGACCGGCTCGTTGGTGAGCACGCCGTCATGGGTGTTCAGACCGCCCGCGAGGCCCTGGTCGGCCTTCAGCGCGTCGCGCCAGCCCAGGTTGGCCAGCTTGACCGCGTACGGGAGCGTCGCGTTGGTCAGGGCGTAGGTGGAGGTGTTGGCCACCGAGCCGGGCATGTTGGCCACGCAGTAGAAGATCGACCCGTGCACCGTGTACGTCGGCTCGGCGTGCGTGGTCGGCCGCGAGTCCTCGAAGCAGCCGCCCTGGTCGATGGCGATGTCCACGAGCACCGAGCCCGGCTTCATCCGCGCGACCAGGTCGTTGGAGACCAGCGTCGGGGCCTTGGCGCCGGGGATCAGCACCGCGCCGATGACCAGGTCGGCCTGCAGCACCTCGCGCTCGATCGCGTACGAGGTGGACACGAGGGTCTTCAGCCGGCCCTGGTAGATGGCGTCGATGTGGCGGAGCCGGTCGATGTTGGTGTCGAGCACGGTCACGTCCGCGCCCATGCCGACGGCGATCTGCGCCGCGTTGAGGCCCGAGACGCCGCCGCCGATGACGACGACCTTGGCGGGGGCCACGCCGGGCACCCCGCCGGGCAGCACGCCCCGGCCGCCGTTGAAGCGCATGAGGTTGTAGGCGCCCACCTGCGGCGCGAGCCGGCCCGCGACCTCCGACATCGGGGCGAGCAGCGGCAGCGTGTGGCCCACCTGCACGGTCTCGTACGCGATGCCGGTCGTCCTGGCGGCCAGCAGGGCGTCGGTGCACGGACGGGAGGCGGCCAGGTGCAGGTAGGTGAACAGCACCAGGCCCTCGCGCAGGCGGTGGTACTCCTCGGCGATGGGCTCCTTGACCTTCAGGACCATGTCCGCCCCCGCCCAGACGGCGTCGGCGTTGTCGAGGATCTTCGCGCCCGCGGCGAGGTACTCCTCGTCGGTGATGTGTGAGCCGAGGCCGGCACCTCGCTGGACGGTGACGTCGTGACTGTTCCGCACCAGCTCGTGAACACCGGCGGGGGTGACCGCCACACGGTATTCGTGGTTCTTGACCTCGGCAGGGACGCCGATCTTCATCGTAGGGATCCTTTCGGAGACCGGCACTTCGTCGTACCGGGTGGGGAGGGTGTTAGAGGCGCGCCCACGCTTCCGAGAGCACGCCCCGCAGGATGGATCCGATCTCGTCGAACTCCTTCTGCCCCGCGATCAGCGGGGGCGCGAGCTGGATCACGGGGTCGCCGCGGTCGTCCGCCCGGCAGTAGAGTCCGGCGTCGAACAGCGCCTTGGACAGGAATCCGCGCAGCAACCGCTCGGACTCCTCGGCGTTGAACGTCTCCTTGGTGGCCTTGTCCTTGACCAGCTCGATGCCCCAGAAGTAGCCCGAGCCCCGCACGTCGCCGACGATCGGCAGGTCGCGCAGGTCGTCGAGGGCGGCCTGGAAGAGGGGCTCGTTCTTGGTGACGTGGCCGAGCAGGTCCTCGCGCTCGAAGATGTCGAGGTTGGCGAGGGCCACGGCGGCCGACACGGGGTGGCCGCCGAAGGTGTAGCCGTGGGCGAACATGTTGTCGCCCTGCTTGAACGGCTCGAACAGCCGCTCGTGCGCGATCATGGCGCCGATGGGCGAGTAGCCGCTGGTCATGCCCTTGGCGCAGGTGATGATGTCGGGCACGTAGTCGAACTTCTGGCCGCCGAACATGGTGCCGAGGCGGCCGAAGGCGCAGATGACCTCGTCGGAGACGAGCAGCACGTCGTACTCGTCGCAGATCTCGCGAAGGCGCTGGAAGTAGCCGGGGGGCGGCGGGAAGCAGCCGCCGGCGTTCTGGACGGGCTCGGCGAAGACGGCGGCCACCGTGTCGGGGCCCTCCATCTCGATGGCGCGGGCCACGCGGTCGGCCGCCCAGATGCCGTATTCCTCCGGCGACATGCCGGGCACGCCGCTGATCTCGTCGGCGCGGTAGTAGTTCGTGTTCGGAACGCGCACCGAACCGGGCACGAGGGGCTCGAACATCTGCTTGAACGCCGGGATGCCGGTGATCGACAGGGCGCCCTGCGGGGTGCCGTGGTAGGCGATCTGGCGGCTGATGACCTTGTGCTTGAGCGGCTTGCCGACGAGCTTGTAGTACTGCTTGGCCAGCTTCCACGCGGTCTCGACGGCCTCGCCGCCGCCGGTGGTGAAGAAGACCCGGTTCAGCTCGCCCGGTGCCTGCTCGGCCAGGCGGGTGGCCAGCTCGGCCGCCTTGGGGTGCGCGTAGGACCACAACGGGAAGAAGGCCAGCTCCTGCGCCTGCTTGGCGGCGGCCTCGGCCAGCTCGGCACGCCCGTGTCCGACCTGGACGACGAACAGCCCGGCCAGGCCGTCGAGATAACGCTTGCCGTGGATGTCGTAGATATAGGACCCCTCACCGCGCACGATGGTCGGGATCTCGTTCTCCTGGTAGGCGCTGTGCCTCGTGAAGTGCAACCACAGGTTGTCCTGCGCGGCCTTCAGGACGTCGTTTTCCGGCTGCGTCATGGTTATCTTCCCTCGTGTCGAACTCCCCACAGTGTGCATCTTCACCTGCGGTTTGCCAAGCGAATCGGTCGCAGCACTATGCAAGAAAATCGAGATCCGCAGAACCGTTGTGTAACCGCAACGAAATCCGCAGGTAGATTAACGCGCGGGTCATGCCCGTTTCCATACGGTGGAACCTTCTGTGATCCAATGAGACCAAACTGTCGAGAACGACCCCCGGGGGACCGTCCCGTGACTCCTGACCAGATCGAGAGCGCCGTCGCCGCCGCGATGCCCCGAGCCATCGAGGAGCTCAAGCGGCTCGCCGCCATTCCGTCCGTGGCCTTCCCCGGGCACCCGGAGGAGCCGGTCCTCGCCGCCGCGGCGGTGACGGAGGAGCTCGTGCGCTCGGCGGGCCTGCCGCACGTCCAGCAGGTCGCCGTCGAAGGCAGCTTCCCCGCGATCTACGGCGAGGCCCCGGCCCCTCCCGGCGCGCCCACCGTCCTGCTGTACGCGCACTACGACGTGCAGCCCGCCGGCGACCTGGCCGCCTGGCGCACGCCGCCGTTCGAGCCCACCCTGATCGACGGCAAGCTGTACGGCCGCGGCTGCGCCGACGACAAGTCGGGCATCATCTCGCACATCGCCGCGCTGCGCGCCTTCCAGGGCCGGTTCCCGGTGGGCATCAAGGTCATCATCGAGGGCCAGGAGGAGTACGCGGGCGAGCGCCTGGAGGCCTTCGTCGAGCGCAACCCCGAGCTGCTGCGGGCCGACGCCATCGTGGTCGCCGACACCGGCAACCCGCGCGTCGGCGACCCGGCGGTCACGACGTCGCTGCGCGGCATGGCGGCCTTCACCATCGAGGTGCGCACGCTGCGCGAGGCCGTGCACAGCGGCTCGTTCGGCGGCGCCGCCCCCGACGCGCTGGCCGCCCTGATGCGCATGCTGACCGCGCTGCACGACGAGAACGGCGACATCCGGGTGCCCGGCCTGCCGCGCGGCAGCTTCCTCGGCCAGGGGCCCTCGGAGGAGGAGTTCAGGAAGACCGCCGGCGTGGCGGACGGCGTCTCGCTGGTCGGCTCCGGCTCGCTGGCCGACCGGCTGTGGGCCTCGTACGCCATCACCGTCACGGGCCTCGACGTGCCGACCGTGTCGGGCGCCGTGAACGCGGTCCAGCCGGCGGCGCGGGCCCGGGTGACCGTCCGGGTGCCTCCGTCCGGCGACCCGAAGACCACGGTCAACGCCGTGGTGGAGTTCCTGCGCCAGGTGGCGCCGTGGGGCGTGCAGGTGTCGTTCGACGACTTCACCGTCGGGTCCGGCTTCCAGGCCGACTCCGGCGGCAAGGCGCGGTCGGCGCTGAACCGGGCGATGGAGCGCGCGTTCGGCCGCCCGCCGCGCGACGTGGGCGCGGGCGGGTCGATCCCGCTGGTGAACACGCTGCTCAAGCAGTACCCGGCGGCCGAGATCCTGCTGTTCGGCGCCGAGGACGAGGACGCCGCCATCCACGCTCCCAACGAGCGGGTCGACCTCGACGAGCTGCGCCGGGTGGCCACCGCCGAGGCGCTGTTCCTGCAGGAGCTGAGCCTGCCGTCGGCGCTCGGCGTCTGAGCTTCGCCCCCGGGCGGAAATTGCGTTGCCCCTCCTGGCCGCCGTTCGTCAGACTGCACGACGTTCCGCGGAAATCACCAGGAGGGGCTGCGCATGTTGACCGACGAGCAGATCGAGTCGTTCGTCGAGGACGGATTCGTCCGGCTTCCCGGCGCGGTTCCCCTGGAGACCGCCGAGCAGTGCCGGGCCGAGCTGTGGGCGGCCAGCGGCTGCGACCCCGACGACCCGTCGAGCTGGACCCAGCCGGTCGTGCGGCTGGGCTGGATGGCCAGCCCGCCGTTTCGCGCGGCGGCCAACACTCAGGAGCTGCACGAGGCCTACGACCAGCTCGTGGGCGCCGGGCGCTGGACCGGGCCCATGGGCCTCGGCACCTTCCCGCTGCGTTTCCCCAGCGACAAGGAGCCCGGCGACGACGGCTGGCACCTGGAGGCGAGCTTCTCCGGCGACGCCGGCGAGTACCGGGTGAACCTGCGCTCGCGCGGCCGGGCCTTGCTCATGCTGTTCCTGTTTTCCGAGGTCGGCCCCGACGACGCCCCCACCCGGGTACGCGTCGGCTCACACCTGGACGTGCCCGCCCTGCTCGCCGATTCCGGGGACGAAGGGCGTGAATGGTTCTCGCTGTGCGGGGACGCCGTGCCGCTCAGCGAGGGGCGCCGGGAGGTCACCGTCACCGGCTCCCCCGGCGACGTCTTCCTGTGCCACCCGTTCCTGATCCACTCGGCCCAGCCGCATCGCGGCAGCGTGCCGCGCTTCATGGCCCAGCCGCCGCTGATGCCGACCGGCCTGCTCGACCTCACCGGCACCGCGCCGACGCCGGTCGAACGCGCGGTCCTGAAGGGCTTGAACGGGACGGCTCCGGCTTAGAACGCCCGGCGGTCCGGGCGTCGCGGACCGGGCGTCGCGGACCGGGCGTCGCGCCAGGGGTCGCGGGCCGGGCGGGTCAGGCGTGGTGGTCCGCCGTCAGGCGCGGTGTCTGCCTGGTCCTGCCGCGGCTGACCAGGCGCAGGCCGGTCTCCACCAGGGCCCGGCCCAGCCGCCGTTCCCAGGCGCGGGCGAGCGTCCCCGGGTGCGGCCGGCGCGGCGGGCCGGTTCGGGCTGTCCGGCCTGTCCGCTCTGTACGGCCTGTCCGGTCTGTACGGCGGCGGCTCTGGGAGGCGGCGCGCAGTTCCTGTGCGCGTACTCGCTCGACAAGTAGGTATAAGTCGGGGTTCATCCTGGTCTCTCCTCACGTCGTGAACGGGAACCCGTACAGGTGCACGGCCACGTTCTCGCGGCCCTCGGTGTCACCCGCCTCGCCGGCCGCCCGGCCGCGGGCCGTCCACTTCGCGACCACGTCGTCGATCTCCTGCCGGAGGTCGCGCAACTCCTCCGCCGTCAGCGACAGCAGGAACTCCGACCCGAAGGACGAGTCCTGCCAGGCTTCGCTCCAGGCCCACTGCGCGTCGAGGTAGCCCTCGTACATCTCGGAGAGCTGGCGGGCGTGCAGGCGGGACAGGGTCTGGTGGACCACGACGCCCTCGGGGCTGTCGCGGAAGTCGGAGTTGCGGGTGGAGAAGCTCTCCGCCGACGTCCGCCACCAGCGCTCCCGGGCGTCGCCCCGGCCTCCTTGCGTCTCCTCGATGAGGCCGTGCGAGGCCAGCTTGCGCAGGTGGTAGCTGACCAGGGAGACCGCCTCGTCCACCTGCTCGGCGAGCTGCGAGGCGGTCGCGAGCCCGGCGACCTTGAGCGCGCGGTACAGCTACGTTTTCTGTCTTACCTCCTCGCCATACTGCGTCGTGAACAGGGACACCGACGATGGGAGCAAGAGCCATGAGCGAGGCACCGCGGGGCGTTTCCGGCACGACGGCGCGGGGGTGAGTCGGGTGGCGACGTTCGCGCTGATCCACGGCGGCGGCAGCTCCGCCTGGGACTGGCACCTGGTCGAGGCCGAGCTGCGCGCCCGGGGCCACCGCACGGTGGCCGTCGACCTGCCGATCGAGGACGAGTCGGCCGGCCTGGCCGACTACGCCGACACGGTCGCGCGATCCGTCGGCGAGGCGGACGAGCTGGTCGTGGTGGCCCACTCGTGGGGCGGCTTCGTCGCCCCGCTGGTCTGCGAGCGCCTGCCCGTGAAGCTGCTCGTGCTGGTCACGGCCATGATCCCGGTCCCGGGCGAGCCGCCGGGCGAGTGGTGGGCCAACACCGGATACCAGGGCGCCGACGGCCTGGACACGATCGCGCAGTTCATGCACGACGTCCCCGAGGAGCTGGCGGAGGAGGAGTTGTCGCGGGGGCGTGCGCAGGCGGAGAAGTCGTCCGTCGAGCCGTGGCCGGGCGCGGCGTGGCCCGACGTGCCGACGCGGTTCCTGCTCTGCCGGGACGACCGGTTCTTCCCGCCGGAGTTCATGCGGAAGGTGGTCCGGGAACGGCTCGGTGTCATACCCGACGAGATCGGGGGCAGTCACATGGTCATGTTGTCGCGGCCGAAGGAGCTGGCCGAGCGGTTCGAGGCGTATCTCACAGTGTGACGCGCCGCATCACGAGGTAATCTTTTGTACTGACCAGTCAGTTCAAGAGATGGGGTTGTGGTGATCGTCGCGGAGGGCTTGTCGATCGAGGGGGTGTACCCGGCGGTCTCGCTGAAGGCGGGCCCCGGCACGCTCACGGCGGTCGCCGGGCCGGCGGGCAGCGGGCGTACGAGCCTGCTGCTCACGCTGGCCGGCCGGATGAAGCCGACCACGGGCACACTCTCCGTCGCCGGGCACACCAGGCCGCGGGCCATCCGCAAGGCGGCGGCGCTCGCGCTGGTCGACGGCGTGACGGATCTCGACAGAGCGCTGACGGTCAAGGAGCACCTGCGCGAGCGCAGGCGCAAGCCGTACCGGGAAGTCCTGAAGCGGGCGGGGCTCACGGCGCCGGACACGACGCCGGTGAGCCAGCTCGACCGCGAGCAGCAGGTGCGCCTCGGCGTCGCCCTGGCCCTGCTGGACGAGCCCGCGGTGATCCTCGCCGACAACGTGGACGCGGGCCTGCCCGACGACCGCGTACAGAAGCTCTGGGACCTCCTGCGCGACCTCGGCGCCGGCCTCGGCACGGCCGTGGTCGCGACCTGCGTGCGCCCGCCCGCCCGCTACGACCACCTCGTGGAGCTGTGATGAAGGGCATGCTGCGGTCCCGGTTGACCCGGGCTGCGCTGGCGGCGGTGATCGTGCTGCCGCTGCTGTACGCCGGACTGTACCTGTGGTCGTTCTGGGACCCCCAGGGCAACCTCGACCGGGTCCCCGTCGCGCTGGTCATGGAGGACCGCCCGGCCACGGTCGACGGCAAGACCCTGCACGCGGGCCAGGACCTGGCCGACGAGCTGCGCGAGCGCAGGACGTTCGCCTGGCACGAGGCCACGCCCCGGCAGGCGGCCGACGGGGTGGCCGACGGCAGCTACTACCTGTCGCTCACCGTGCCCGCCGACTTCAGCGCCCGCCTGGCCTCCCCGTCCGACGACACGGCCACCCCGACCCCCGCCCAGCTCGGCCTGCGCGTGGACACCGGGCGCAGCTACATCGTCGGCAGCATCTCCGACGCGGTCTTCAACGAGGTACGCGCCGCCGCCGAGCGCACGGCCATCCACGACTACTTCGACAAGGTCTTCGTCTCGATCGGCGACATCCATGACGCCACCACCGAGGCCGCCGACGGCGCCGGCAAGCTGCACGACGGCGCGGTCAAGGCCGGCGACGGCGTCTCCCGGCTCAACTCCGGCCTCGGCACCGCCGAGAACGGCGCCCAGCAGCTCTCCGTCGGCCTGAACAGCGCCAACACCGCCACCGGCAAGCTGCGGAACGGCTCGGCCCAGGTCACCGGCGGCATCGGCAAGGCGCAGCAGGCCATCGGCGAGCTGCGCGACGGCCTGCGCAAGCTCCGCAGCGAGGGCACCTCGGAGCTGCGGAAGGGCACCCGGAAGGCGGCCGACCAGGTCCACACCCAGACGCGCGCGGTCAACCAGCTCGCCGACAAGTACGTGCCGGTGCTGAACGAGTGGGGCCCGAAGGTCGCCGACGCCGCCGAGCAGGTGGCCGACGCCGCCGACCGGCTGGCGGACGGCTCCGGCACGAGCTCCGGCACGGGCGCCGGCGCGACCCGTGCGGCGGGCAGCGCCCGCGAGGCCGCCTCGCAGGCGCAGGCCGCGCTCGACCGTCTCGGCGCGGACGCCGACCCCGAGGTGCGCTCCCTGCTGCGCAGCGCGGCGAAGGCCGCGGAACGCGCCGCCGAGCAGGCCGGCTCGGCCGGCGCCGGCGGCACGGGCGGCGGCACGGGCGGCGCCTCCGCCCTGTCCGCCCAGGCCCGCGAGCTGGCCAGGAACGCCAGGAAGATCGCGGCCGTGGCCCCGCAGATCGGCCCCAAGGTCGACCAGGTCAGGACCCAGGTGAACGCCCTGGACGACGGCCTGGCCAAGCTGGCCGCGGGCGCGGCGACCGTGGACGCGAGCCTGGCCAAGGCCGGCACCGGCGCGGGCACCCTCTACCAGGGCGCGGCCAAGCTGCACGACGGCTCGGCCCAGGTCACCAGCGGCCTCGGTCAGCTCGGCGGCGGGCTGGTCAAGCTCAGCGACGGCGCGAGCACCCTGCGCACCGGGGTCGGCCGGCTGCACGACGGCGCGGGCCAGGTGGACAAGGGCATGGACCAGCTCGCCAAGGGTTCGAAGGACCTGGCGGGCGGGCTCGGCGAGGGTGCGGAGAAGATCCCCGACTACGACGCCCAGCAGCGGGCCGCCCGCGCCGACGTGATGAGCGACCCGGTGCGGCTGGCCAAGACGGTCGACAACGAGGTCCCCAACTACGGCACCGGCTTCGCGCCGTTCTTCCTGCCGCTGGCGTTGTGGGTGGGCGCGATGATCACGTTCATGGTGCTCAAGCCGCTGAACCAGCGGCGGCTGGCCGGGACCCAGGGCGCGGTGCGCATCGCGCTGGCCGGCTGGCTGCCCGCGGTGGCGCTGGGCGCGGCCCAGGTCGGCGTGCTGGCGGCGGTGCTGCGGTTCGCGCTCGGCCTGGAGGCGGCCCACTGGCTCGGGGTGATCGGGCTGCTGCTGCTGGCGGCGGCCGCGTTCCTGGCGGTGGTCCAGGCGGTCAACGCGCTGCTCGGGCCGCCCGGCCGGGTGGTGGGGCTGGCGCTGCTGATGCTCCAGCTCACCTCGGCGGCGGGGACGTACCCGATCGAGACCTCGCCCGGGTTCTTCCAGACGATCTCGCCGTGGCTGCCGATGAGCTGGGTCGTCTCGGCACTGCGCAGGCTGATCAGTGGTGGCGATCTGACCGTGGTGTGGCAGGCTTGCGGCGTGCTGTCCGCATTCCTCGTGCTCGGGCTCGCGCTGACCACCCTCGCGGTGGAGCGGGGCCGCGTCTGGTCCATGAAGCGCCTGCACCCCGAGCTGTCGCTGTGAGCAGGCAGGACACCCGGGCGAAGGTGTTCACGGCGGCGGTCGAGCTGATCGCCGAGCAGGGCTACGCGGCCACCACGGTCGACGCGATCGCCGAGCGCGCCGGGGTGGCCAAGGGCACCGTGTTCTACAACTTCGGCAGCAAGGAGGGCCTGTTCTCCGCGCTGCTGGAGCACTCGATCGAGCGGCTGGCGGGCGCGCTGGCCGCCGCCGACACCGGCGGGAGCGGCCTGGCCGCCCTCGACTCGGTCGTGCTGGGCCAGCTGCGCTTCTTCGAGGAGCACGGCCCGTTCGCCCGGGTGTTGCTGGCCGAGATGTGGCGCACCGCCTGGCAGGAGGCGGTGGCGCGGCTGCGCGAGAGCGCGCTCGGCGTGTACGCGGGCGTGCTGCGCAGGGCGGCGGCCGGTGGCGAGATCCGCGCCGACCTCGACGTGGAGACGGCGGCGACCGCCCTGTTCGGCATGGTCCTGACGGTCGCCATCGAGCGCCGCGCCCTCTACCCCGAACGGCCGATCGAGCAGACCCACCAGACCCTGGTCGAGCTGCTCCACGGCCGCATCAGGTGAGGCGGGCTCAGCGCACCGGCAGCTCGTAGACGCGGCGCACGCTGCTGCCCAGCTTGCCGACGTCGGCGCCGTACACGTGCAGCGACACCCCGACCTCGTCGCTGGTGTTGCGCACCATGTGGATGTCGCCGGGCGGGGCGAAGCCGCTGACCTCGCCCGGCCGGTTGTCGGCGCGTCCGATCTCCAGCAGGTGGTCGCCCATGTCGCGGTAGAGCGTCTCGTGCTCGATGCCGCTGAGGATGCCGAACGTGCACCAGGACACGTGGTCGTGGATCACCGTGTACTGGCCGGGACGCCACACGACCGCCACGATCGAGAACTCGTCCTGGGCGTGCAGCAGGTGGGAGGCATAGCGGTCGGGCGTGCCGAGGCGTTCCTCGGGCGTGAGGATGTCCATGCCGGGCAGCCGGTCGCGCAGCAGGTCCGCGACGGCGAACGCGGTCTCGCGGGCGACGAGCTTCCTGGCCACGATCTCGGAGATGCCGGACACCAGAACGTCGAGCCCTGGCCTGGTGGTAGTCGCGACCATGTTCACGGTGTCCCCCTAGAGAGAATGTGGCAATTTGTCCTCCCTCTCTACGGTGGCCCATGGCGATCGATAGGTCCAACAGAAGTCTTCTGGCCCATTGATAGATACGATTGATGAATGCTCGACGTCGCCCGGCTCCGCGTCCTCGTCGCGGTGGCCCGCAAGGGGTCGCTCACCGCGGCCGCCAAGGAGCTCCACTATTCCCAGCCGTCCATCAGCCACCACCTGGCCCGGCTGGAGGCCGAGACCGGTGCCAAGCTCGTCCAGCGGGTGGGGCGCGGCATCCGGCTGACCGAGGCGGGCCGGCTGCTGGCCGACCGCGCCGCCGACATCATCGGCCGGATCGACGCCACGGCCGAGGAGCTGGCCGCCCACGTGGGCCTGCGCGAGGGCCGGGTGCGGCTGGCCGCCTTCCCGTCGGCGCTCGGCACGTTCATCCCGTCGGCCGTCCGCCGCCTGTCGGCCGCCCATCCGGGGCTGCGCCTGGAGCTCACCGAGACCGAGCCGCCCGAGGCCCTCAGGCTGCTGCGCGCCGGCCGCGTCGACGTCGCCGTCATGTTCCGGTACGACGACACCGCCCCCGAGGACGCCGGCCTGCACCTGATCCACCTCCTCGACGACCCCAGCTACCTGGTCTCCGCCGAGCCGGGCGGCGAGCTGGCCGACCACGCCGACTCCCCCTGGATCGCCGGCTGCGACCGCTGCCGCAGCCACCTGCTCGACATCTGCGCCAAGGCCGGGTTCGAGCCGCGCATCTCCTTCACCAGCGACGACATCGTGGCCGTGCAGGCGCTCGTGGCGGCCGGCATGGGCCTGACCGTCCTGCCCGGCCTGGCGCTCAGCGCCCACCGCAACCCCGACGTCGAGGCGACCCAGGTGCCCGGCTCCACCAGGCACGTCTACGCCGCCGTCTACGGCGAGCCGCCGCACCCGCCCGCCACCGGCGCCCTGCTCGAAGCGCTCGGCGCGAGCCTGACGCCCGCCCGGGAAAGCCGTTGACGGTGTCCTTACCATGAGCACATGCCGGACATCACGCATATCGCGCTGTTCTGCGCGGCCACGCTGGGACTGCTCGTGGTCCCCGGCCCCGCGGTCCTCTACATCGTCACCCGCAGCGTCTCCCAGGGCCGGTCCGCCGGGTTGGTCTCGGTGCTGGGCGTGCACGCCGGCTCGCTGGTCCACATCGGCGCGGCGGCCGTCGGCCTCAGCGCGCTGATCGCGGCCTCGGCGACCGCGTTCACGGTCGTCAAGTACGTGGGCGTGGCGTACCTGCTCTGGCTCGGCCTGCGCAAGCTGATGAAGCGCGGCGGGGAGTCCGAGGAGGTCGTCGAGCTGAAGGTGCAGTCCAGGCGGCGGCTGTTCTGGGAGGGGTTCGTGGTCAACGTGCTCAACCCGAAGACGGCCGTGTTCTTCCTGACCTTCCTGCCGCTGTTCACCGTCCCGGCGGCGGGGCCGGTGGGGCCGCAGATCCTCCTGCTCGGCGGGTTGTGGCTGGTGCTGGGGATGGCCAGCGACGGCATGTACGCGCTGCTGTCGTCCACGCTGGCCGGACGGCTGCGCGGGTCCGTACGCGCGCGGCGGCGGCTCGACGTGGGCAGTGGCCTGGTGTACCTCGGGCTGGCCGCGTGGCTCACAACTGAGAAGGCATGACAAGCCGCGAAATTTCCCGCTCTTAATGCGATAGTGAGATCGATCGGGGGACGAAAAGCCGGGACGTAGCAGCTAGGCGGACCCATGGACGCGCCACCGCACCGCCTCGGCCTCGAACGAGTCGTCGAGGTCTACTCGGGTCACGACGACGTGGTCGGCGTGACCGCGACCGGCCATGTGATCGGCACGGATCTCGTGCTGACCGCGTCCCTCGTGGTGGACCCCGGCGCGCCCTGCCAGGTGCGCCCGCCGTGGTCGTCCCGGTGGGCGTCGGCCGAGCAGGTCTGGCGCGGGCACGGCGCGGCGCTGCTGCGGGTGCCCGGAGAGCCCTGGGCCGACGTGCCCGGCATCGGGCACGTCCGGTGGGCGGCGCCGACCGGGGAGCGGGTGCCGTGCCTGGCCATGGGGTTCCCGCAGGCGCCCCGGCGGTCGGGGTTCAGGGACGTCCGGGTGTTGTCCGGAACCACCGCCGCCCCCAGGGGCCCGGCGTCGCGGACGCTCAGCATGGACGTGCCAGGCCCGCCGCCTCCCCTGCAGGTGTGGGCGGGCCTGACCGGGGCCGCGCTGCTGGCCGAGCCCGCCGGGCAGGTCGCCGCCGTCGTCACGGCCTCGGCCGCCGGGCACGCCCGGGGGCGGCTCGACGCGGTGCCGGTGGGCGTGCTGCTGGGCGACGACCGGTTCCGCGAGCTGACCGGGGCTGCGCCTGGCGCGGTGGAGAGCGTTTCCGCCGGTGACGGGCGGGTGGTCCTGGCCGGGCTGCTGTTGCCGGCGCGGGAGCCGTTGCCGTCCGACTGCCCGGACTGGCGGCTGCTGCTGCCGCGGCACGCCGTGGTGCCGTACTCCGGGAGGGACGGGCAGCTCGCCGCGCTGCGGGCCTGGGCCGGGGAGCCGGCCGCGCTGTCGGTCGCGGTGGTGACCGGGCGGAGCGGCACGGGCCGTACCCGGCTGGCCGGGGAGTTGTGCGAGGAACTGCGGGAAGCGGGCTGGGACGCCGGTTTCCTGTCCCTGGACGCCGCGCTCGCCGCCCTGTCCGGGCGCGCGGCGGTGTCGCTGGAGGCGGTGCGGCCCTCGCTGGTGGTCGTGGAGTCGCCGGAGCCGTCCGCTCCGCTGGTGGGCGAGCTGGTACGGCGGCTGGCCAAGCACGGGCACAACCCCCGCGTACGGGTGTTGCTGCTGGCCCGCGAGCCCGGCGAGGCGGAGTGGTGGCGGCGGCTGGACACGGCGGCGGGCGGCTGGCTGCGCCGGCTCAACACCACGACCGTGCAGCTCAACCAGCACCCGCTCACCCTGAACGAGCGCACCGAGCACGCGTTCACGGCGATGAAGTCGTTCGCGCCGAGCCGGGCCGCGCTCCCCACGCCGCCGCGCCTGGACGACCCCGAGTACGGCCTGCCGCTCCGCGTCCACCTGGCGGCCCTGCTGCGGCTGCGCGGCGGCGAGACGGAGGTCCTGCCCGCGCCCACCGTCCCGGACGCCCTGCCCGGCGGCGGGATCGGCGCCCCGCCCTACCGGACAGCGCCCGAGCCCCGCCCCGGGACGTCCTGGAACGCCTTCCGTCCCGGCGGCCGGAGCGGGACCAGGACGCGCGCGGTGGTGACCGTCGGCGAGGAGCTGCTCAGCCGCTTCCTCGACCGCGAACGCGACCAGTGGGCCACCGTCTGGCCCGCCGGCCGCGCCCAGGTGGACGAGACCACCGCCCGGCAGTCCGTCGCCCTGCTCACGCTCACCGCCCCCACCCCCGCCGAGCTGCCCGGCCTGCTGTCGGCCGTGCCCGCCCTGCACGGCGACCCGCAGGCCGCGGCGGTCGTCGCCGACTGGCTGGGACGCGTCTTCCCCGGCGTGGACCGGCTGTGCCCGCTCGGCCCGGACCTGGTGGCCGAGCAGGCGCTCGCCGAGACCGAGGACCTGGACGCGCTGGTCCTGGCCGTGCACGACCACGAGCGGCGGACGGCCGGGCACCTGGCACGCCTGCTCGACGTGCTCCGCCTGGGCGCGGAGCGGGCGGAGGTGGGGCGGGCGCTGCGTTCGCTGGTGACGTCCAGGCTCGGGGCGCTGGTCGCGGAGGCGGCGGCGAACCCCGCCACCCGGCTCGGCGACCTGCTCAACGCCGCGCTCACACAACTGCCGGCCGACCGGACGACGGCCGCGGCGGCGGCCGCGCTGACCCTCGAACCGCAGGCGGAGCCGCTGGTGGATGCGCGGGGGGATGCGCAGGGGAATGCGCAGGTGGATTCCCGGGCGGATTCATGGGGTGGTTTCCGGGCTGGGCCGCCGCTCGGGTTGCGGGCCCTTGAGGTGACGCTGGCCGAGCTGGCCGTACGGCACTTCCGTGCAGGTGGCAGGCGGACCTCGCTGGCGGGGGCGCTGGCCCGGCTGTCGTCCCGGTTGTCGGCCGTGGGACGGGTGGGTGAGGCGGTGGTGGCCGCCGCCGAGGCCGTGGAGATCTTCGCGGCCGCTCCCCCGTACGAGGAGGCGGCCGGTCAGGCGGAGGCGCTGTTCGTCCTGGGGGCGTGCCTGCTGCTCGCGGGCGAGTCCGGGAGCGCGCTGAGGCCCGTCCAGGAGGCGGCGACCCGGTTCCGCATCCTGGCCGAGGACGCCCCCCGGTACGCGGGACGGGCCGGGCAGGCGTACCACAACCTGGCGTGCGCGCTGCTGGACTCGGGGCGGACGGCCGAGGCAGTGGAGGCGTTCGCGGCGGCGGGCGGTTCCGGCGAGGTCGCCACAGCCCTGACCGACGTCCTCACCGCGAACGCCTTCCCCACCAGCCCCATTTCTGCTCCCCTGCCCCAACCCCCCAAACCCACCGCCCTTCCGTTACCCAGCCTCGAACCGACCACCACACGCGACGCGGTCCCGCCCACCATGCCCGAGTTCACCGGACCACCCGCCACGCCCAGCGCCGGACAGCCCCCTCCGTCCCGCGCCACCGGACCGACCACCACGCCAGGCACCGCCCACCCGCCAGTGCCCCACGGCTCCGGACCGGCCACCACGCCAGGTGCCGGGCCGCCCGCCATCCCCGTTGCCGGACAGCCCCCCATGCCCCACGGCTCCGGACCGGGCACGGCGCCAGGCGCCGGACCGGCCGCCATGCCGGGCGTCGTCAGGCGGGTGCCAGCGCCCGTCCCGCCGTTCGCCTTCGCCGACACCGGTACCGAGCCGGAGGCGTTGCCCGAGTTGGCCGCCTGTCTCACCGTGGCGGTCACCGCCGCCGTGGCGGGCGCGGCGCCGACCGACAGGGATCTGGCTGAGCGGTTGTGCCTGCTGGCCCGGTGGCTCGGCGAACACGGCAGGGCGGCCGAGGCCGTCGCACCCGCCGCGGAGGCCGTCGTACGGCTGCGCGGCCTGGCGGACGAGGAGCCGGGCCTGCGGCTGATGCTGGCCGAGGCCGCGGGCCTGCTGGCCGGATTCCACCGCGAGCTGGACGACCTGGACCAGGCCGAGCGGTTCGCCGCCGAGGCGGTGCGGAACCTGCGCTCGCTGGTCGCGCTCGAACCCGACGAGCACCGCCCGGCCCTGACCGCCCAGCTCCTCGACCTGGGCGAACTGCTGCTGACCGACGCGCGCCCCCGCGAGGCGCTCGACCCGCTCCAGGACGCCGCGATCCTCGCCGCCGAACTGGACAAAGTGGACGAACGACACACGGCCGCCAGGGCCCGCTCCAGGCACCTGCTCGCCCTCTGCCTGGCCGAACTCGACCGCCCCGCCGACGCCCGAGCCCACCTGGAGGCGGCGGCCGCCCTGTACGACGCTCTGAGCACCGCAGACGCGTCCTACCGGCGACACCGGGAGGAGATCCAAGCCTGGCAGGACTCGACGACCGACCCCACCGCCGCGGCCGCCGGAGAACCCGAACAGCCCTGGATGACCACCCTGATCACCCCGCCACCCGACGTGACCAGAGCCGAACGAACCCTGACCGAACGCCGCGCCGCCCTGGAACCCGCGGACACCCCCGCATTCGCCACCGGCCCTGCGGCCCTGGAAGGCCCACAAGCCATGGGCGGCCCGAGCTCCCTGGAGGACCCGCAACTCCCCACCGGACCACAGCCCACGAATGGTCCGCAGACCCCGAACCGGCCGCAAACCGCAGACAGGCCGCATGCCCCGAACGGACCGCAAACCGGAGACAGGCTCCAGTCTGCGAACGGGCCGCAAGCCGTGAGGGTGCAAGCGTTCGTCGCCGCCCAGGCAGCGCTGGCACGCGCCTGGGCCGAAACCGGACGCGCCCGCGACGGCCTCCGCCTCGCAACCCAGGCCGCCGACCTCCTACGACGCCACGCGGCACCTGACGACCCCGGCGACGGGAACGGCGCGAACGGCGCAGGTGGCGCGGGCCTGGACGGCGCGCGACTGAGCGGCGCGGGCGGCGGGGGCGTGGGCGACGGGGGCGTGGGCGACGGGGGTACCAAGGGGGCTAGAAGCGGCGGCGGGATGTTGGGTGGGGCGGTGGTGAGTGGGCCCACCGCAGGCGCGCCCACCGCAGGAGGGTCCGTCGGGGGTGGCCCCGTCGCAGGAGGCCCCGTCGCAGGAGGCCCCGTCGCAGGAGGCCCCGTTGTGGGTGGGGCTGTTGTGGGGGCGGTTGGGCGGGCGCTTGTGGGGTTGGGGCGGTACCAGGAGGCGGTGCCGTACCTGCGGGGTGCTGTCGAGGCGTGTGGGCCGCAGGCCGAGGTCAGCTTCGTGGTGCAGCAGGAGCTGGCCAAGCTGCTCGTCCTGGAGGTCGTGGCGCTGGAGGCCACGGGCCGCCTGGAGGCGGCCGACGGCAAGGCGGAGCGGCTGGTCACGGTGTGTGAAGGGCTGGTGGCCGAGCGGCTGGAGTCCCCGGTCGTGCTCGCAGGCGCGCTGCGTCTGCACGCGGGTCTCCGGCTGGCCGCCGGGAACGTGGCAGGAGCGCTCCAATCGGTCACCCGCGCGCTGGACATCCTGGTGCCCGAGCCGCCCGAGCGCACCCGCCTGCTCACCGCCACCTGCCTGGAGCTCAGCGGCCTGTGCCACGCCGACCTGGACGAACGCGACCTCGCCGCCGCCGAGCTGGCCAAGGGCATCGCCCTGATGGCCGAGGAGGGCCCGCTCACCCGGGACCTGGCCGGCGTGCACGTACAGGCGCTGGCCCGGCTGGCCCGGCTCCGGGTGACCGGTCACGGCCCGTCCGCCGGAACCGACCTGTACGCCCAGATCCTCCGGGTACGCCCCCTACCCCGCCCCGACGTGCTCATCAAGGCCGTGGACGAGCTGTCCGCCCACCTGACCACCCCGAGGACGGCCGCCAGGCTGCTGCCGCTGCTGACGGCGTTCGCCGAGGCGTTGGAGCGCGAAGCCCCGGTGAGCGAGAACCCGCTGCTCCACGAGCGGTTCGGCCACTGCCTCATGCTCAGCGGCGCGACGGCGGCTCCGGCCGTACGCGTCCTCAAGGGGCTGGCCGCGTTCGACGCCCGCCACCGGCATTCGCTGGGCCTGGCGCTTGCCGCGCTCGGCGACGCCGACCTGACCGTCCTTGAGCAGGCCGTGGACCTGTTGTCCGAGGACGGGAGGGCGCTGGCCGACACGCTGAACAGGTACGCGGTCAGGCTGTTGGAGGCCGGTCGGCCGGTGGAGGCTCTGGCCCACTCGGAACGCGCCGCCGACCTCTGCGACGAACTGGACGAGCCCGCCGTCGCCGCCGTCACGTACGCCCAGCTCGGCGCCGCTCTGGCCGCCCTGGACCGCCCGCAGGCCGCGCTGGAGGCGGTGACCTGGTCGCTGGCCGAGCAGGAACGCGCCGCCGAGGCGCGGGGCGGCGAGGCCGGGCTGCTCGGCGTGCGCGCGCAGGCGATCCAGGTGCGGGGGCAGGTGCTGCGCGCGTCCGGCAGGACGCAGGAGGCGCTGGCCCACCTGGTGGAGGCCATGCGGCTGCACGTCCGGCTCGCCCGGCCCGCGGCGGCGGCAGAGGTGGCCGGGACGGTGGCCGACGACCTGCTGGCCGCCGGGCGTCCCGAGGAGGCCGCCGAGTACGCCAGGATCGCCGTCACCGGCCTGCCGCCGCGCACGCTCAGGCATGCCCTGGCCACCCAGCGCCTGGTCAGGTGCCACATGATGCTGGGCGAGGCGCGGGAGGCGGGCGCGCTGGCCGAGGAGCTGATCCGGCTGGCCAGGCGGTCGCCGGGCGAGCTGACGTACCGGGCGATCCTGGCTGATTCGCTGGCGCAGAGCTCGGAGCTGCTGCCCTTGCTGCGGCCCGGCGCGGCGGCGGAGGCCGAGCAGCGGGCCCGCGAGGCCATCGCGATCTACGACGAGCTGCTGACCACGGGCATGAACGCCGAGGCGCTGCACGTCAGCCGGGCCGGTGCCGGGCTGACGCTGGCCGCCGCGCTCCGGCTGCGCGAGCAGCCGGCGGCGGCGGTGGGGCCGCTGCGCGAGGCCGTCGCCACGCTGGAACGCCACGCCCCCGCCAACCCCCTGCTCGGCGGCATCCTGTCCCGCGCCATGCTCATGCTGGGCGACGCGCTGATGGAGTCGGGCCGGGCGCTGGAGGCGAGCCTGGTCTTCCATCGCGGCGCCCAGGTCATCGACGACGAGCCGGCCGCCGCCGTCGCCCACGCCCGGCTCGGCTTCTGCCAGGAGGAGCTGGGCAGGGACGACGCGGCCGACACCGCCCTCCGGGTCGCGCACGGCCTGCTGCGCGGCCTCCTGACCGCCGGCGGCCCCGCCACGAACAGCGGAGCCGGCGCGAACGGCGCGAACGGCGCGAACGGCGGGACCGGCGAGCTCACCGAGCTCACCGAACTGCTGCGCGACGTGCTGCGCGGCCGGCTGCGGCTGCTGGAGAAGGCCGGCAGGCGCGAGGAGGCGGCCCAGGTGGAGGCCGAACTACGCACGACGTAACCCTCCCCTGCGGCCGGAACCGGCGAGCGACGCCCCCGAGACAGGAGGAAGGCGAGCCCCTGCGAGGGCGCGCGGGCCACGCGGTGGGGGTGGGGTGGTCAGGGCGTGCGTTGGGGTGGTCAGGGGGTGGCGGTCTCGGCGGTCTGCCTGGCCCAGCGGTAGTCGGCCTTGCCGGCGGGCGAGCGGACCATCTCCTTCACGAACGCGTACGAACGCGGCACCTTGTACCCCGACAACGACGCCCGGCAGTGGGCGTCCAGCTCGGCGGCGGTCACCTCGACGCCGGGACGCGGCTCGACCACGGCCGCCACCCTGCTCCCCCACCGCTCGTCCGGCACGCCGGTCACCACCGCGTCGAACACCCCTGGATGGCCCTTGAGCACGGCCTCGACCTCCTCCGGGAACACCTTCTCGCCGCCGGTGTTGATGCACTGCGAGCCGCGGCCGAACACGTGCACGGTGCCGTCGGCGTCCACGGTCGCCAGGTCGCCGGTGAGCAGCCAGCGGGTGCCGTCGGGGTCGGTGACGAAGGTGCGCGCCGACTTGTCCGGGTCGTTGTAGTAGCCGAACGCCACCCGCCCGGACCTGGCCACCGTCCCCATCTGCCCCGAACCCGGCGGAACGGGACGTCCCCGCTCGTCCAGGACGCTGATCCTGGCCGACGGGTTGGGCTGGTAGCGCAGCCCGGTCTCGGGCGTGGAGCCGGGCAGCGCGGAGGCGGTGTAGCCGGACTCCGTCGAGCCGAAGCTGTCCACGATCATGACGTCGGGCAGCAGGCCCTGGAGCCGGTCGCGGACCGCGCCGCTCAGGATCGCGCCGGTGGAGCTGACGACGAACAACGACGACAGGTCGTACGTGCCCGTCTCCAGCGCCTCGGCCAGCGGCCTGGCCATGGCGTCGCCCGTGATGCTCATGGTGAGCACGCGCTCGCGCTCGACCGCCCGCCACACCTCGCCGGCGTCGAACTTGGGGACGAGCACCATCGTCCCGCCCGCCCACCAGCTGATGAAGGTGGCCATCTGCGCGGCGCCGTGCATGAGCGGCGAGGTGGCCATCATGATCATGGGGGTGGCCTTGACGGCCTCGTCGATGACCTCCTGCGGGGTGGTGCGCGGGTCGCCGTACGGGTTGCCGCCGCCGAAGGCCATGAACAGGTCCTCGACGTGCCACATCGCGCCCTTGGGCATGCCGGTGGTGCCGCCGGTGTAGATGATGTAGACGTCCTGGCCGGTGCGCGGGGGGAAGCCGCGTTCCGGCCTGCCGCGCTCCAGCGCCGCCTCGTACGGCACCGCCGAGGCGATCGACGACTCGCCGCCGACCGCGATCAGGTGGTCCAGCAGCGGCGCCTGGTGCGCGACGGCGGCCACACGGGGGTCGAACTCGACGTCGTAGACCAGCGCGCGCAGGTCGGCGTCCTGGTAGAGGTAGAGCAGCTCGGCCTCGACGTACCGGTAGTTGACGTTGATCGGCACGGCCCGGATCTTGAGCGCGGCCAGCAGCCCGGCCAGGTACTCCACGCCGTTGTACAGGTGCAGCCCGACGTGCTGGCCCGGCCGCACGCCCAGGTCGGCGAGGTAGTGGGCGAGCCGGTTGGCCTCGGCGTCCAGCTCGGCGTAGGTGCGCCGCCGCTCGCCGCAGATGACGGCGGTGCGGTCCCCGATCGTGTCGGCGAGTGCTTCGAACAGGTCCGCGTGGTTGAACTCCATCAGGGTCTCTCCCGTCCGACGATCCACATCGCGAAGAACTGGGCTCCGCCGCCGTAGGCGTGGCCGAGCGCCGTGCGGGCGCCGTCCACCTGGTGCTCGCCGGCCTGGCCGCGGACCTGGAGGGCGGCCTCGGCGAACCTGATCAGCCCCGAGGCCCCGATCGGGTTGCTCGACAGCACGCCGCCGGAGGCGTTCCACGGGATGTCGCCGTCGAGGGCCGTGGCGCCGGACTCGGTCAGCTTCCAGCCCTCGCCTTCCGCCGCGAATCCCAGGTTCTCCAGCCACATCGGCTCGTACCAGGAGAAGGGCACGTACACCTCGGCCACGTCGATCTCGCGGCGCGGGTCGGTGACGCCGGCCTGGCGGTAGACGTCGGCGGCGCAGTCCTTGCCGCCCTGGGGGCTGACGGTGTCGCGGCCGGCCCGGAAGATGGGCTCCGAGCGCATGGCGGTGCCGTGCACCCAGGCGGGGGTGCCGGTGACCTTGTGCTCGGCGGCCAGGACCATCGCGCACGCGCCGTCGCTGGACGGGCAGGTCTCCAGGTAGCGGATCGGCTCCCAGAGCATCGGCGTGGACTCGACCATCTTCTGGTCGATGCCGGGGATCCTGAGGTGGGCGTAGGGGTTCTTCAGGGCGTTGAGCCGGTCCTTGACCGCGACCAGCGTGCCGATGTGACCGGGCGCGCCGGACCTGCGCATGTACTCGCGGATGTGCGGCGCGAAGTAGCCGCCGGCGCCGACCACGAGCGACGCGCTGAAGGGCAGGTGCGTGGACAGCGCCCAGGTGGCGTTGGACTCCGACTGCTTCTCGAAGGCCACCACGAGCACCCGCTCGTGCACGCCGCCCTGGATCAGGCTCGCGCCGACCAGCGCCGTCGAGCCGCCGACGCTGCCCGCGGTGTGCACCCGCATCATCGGCTTGCCCGCCGCGCCGAGCGCGTCGGCGAGGTACGCCTCGGGCATCATCACGCCCTCGAACAGGTCGGGCGCCTTGCCGACCACGACGGCGTCGATGTCCTTGAACGTCAGCCCGGCGTCCTCCAGGGCCCGCAGCGCCGCCTCGCGGACCAGGCCCGCGATGGAGACGTCCCTGCGCTTGGTGGTGTAGTGCGTCTGCCCGACCCCGATCACCGCGCAGCGGTTGCCCATGATTCACGCCTCCAGGACCGTGACGAGGTTGTGCTGCAGGCAGGGGCCGCCGGCGGCGTGCCCGACGGTGCGGCTCGCGCCGCCGTCGAGGATGTGCCGCGCGGCCTCGCCGATGCGGATGAGCCCCGTGGCCATGACGGGGTTGGCGGCGAGCGGCCCGCCGGACGGGTTGATCACCGTGTCGCCGCCCAGTTCGAGCGCCTCGCGCAGGATGAGCTCCTCGTGCGGGAACTGGGCGTGCAGCTCGGCCACGTCGACCGGGCCCTTGCCGACGCCGGCGGCCCGTGCGGCGTCGGCCGCGGAGGCCGATCTGGCCAGTTCCCGCATGCCGAGGTAGTGCGGCTCGATGCGGTGGGCGATGCCCTTGACGAAGGCGGGGCGGCTGGTGAGCCGTCCGGCCAGTTCCGCCGTGGCCAGCACGATCGCCGCCGCGCCGTCCGTGACGGGCGGCACGTCCGTCTTTCTGAGGGGTTCGACCGCGACCTCCTCGCCGTCCGGTTCGGGCAGGTCGAGCGCGTACGGGTTGCTCCTGCCGTCCGCCCTGGACCGGCGGACGATCTCGTCGAGCTGCTTCCTGTCCGCGTCGAGCGCGTTCGCCTGGAGTGCGGCCAGGGAGAGCTGGTCGAGGCCGAGGGGTTCCAGGTAGTAGGGGTCGAGCTGGAGGGTCATGATGGTGCGCAGGTCGCCGAGCGACGACTTGCCGAAGCCGTAGACCAGGGCCGAGTCGATGTCGCCGTGCTGGAGGCGGACCCACGCCTCGTACAGGGCCCAGGCGCCGTCCATCTCGACGTGGCTCTCGGAGATGGGCGGCCAGGCGCCGAGCGCGTCCAGGGCGCTGACGAACGAGAACGGCGCCCCGGCCAGGTAGTCGCAGCTCCCGGAGCAGGTGAAGCCGAACCTGGTCAGCCCGGTCCGCTCCTTGACCTCGCTGATCACGGGCAGGATCAGCTCGGGCTCGGTGAGCCCGGTGTCGTGGTCGGTGTGGACGGTCTGCGCGAACGCGACGATCGCGACCTCTCTCATGACAGCTCCACGTCGGGCTCGCCGGTGGGGGCGAACCAGCGGATGTTCGCCATGGACTTGCTCCGCTCCTCCTCGGGCACCCAGACGGCCCTGACCCGCATGCCCTGGCGCACCTCGTGCGCGGGTACGTCGCCGATCAGGGCGATCATGGGGATGTCGGCGTGGTCGAGCAGGATGTAGGCGGAGACGAACGGCACTTCGGGCGCGCGCGGATCCGGCAGGTTGTTGATGGCGAACGTGGTGATCGTCCCGGTGTCGGGGAGTTCGAGCGTCTCCGGGATGAGACCTCCGCACTGGGGGCAGGACATCCGGTACGGCACGTACACCTGGTCGCACTGCTCGCAACGTCCGCCGAGGAAGACGCCGCGCTCGACGCCCTCCAGGAAGACGCGGAGCGAGCCGCCCGCCTGGAGGCGGTACTCGGCCCGCACGTTGGACACGATCTTCGTGACCTCGGGTGCGAAGTGGGCGATGTCGGTGATGTGGCCCGTGGGCCGGTCGCGCCACACCGGCCAGACGCGGGAGCCCTTCGACAGCGCCTTGGGGCCGTCGGCGGCGACGGCGTGCACGAGCGCGGTGTCGGCGCCGTCCAGCAGGATCGTGGCCCAGGCGAAGGGCCGGTCGAGCGGGTGGTTCGCCAGGGGCTCGGGCACCCAGGCCCAGGAGGTCACCGTGCCGGCCGGGCCGACCTCGACGTACTCGGAGGTGACGGGGTCGCCGGTGGCGGGGTCGTATTCGAGGGGCGGCACGAGCACCTTGCCCTCTTTCGTGCGCACTCCGACGATGCGGCGGCCGCGCAACTCGGTGAGGAAGCGCCCGATCACCGGCCCGGTGGTCCGGGTGTAGCCGCCGGGGAACTCCAGGACGTGCTGGGCGACCAGCGGATCGTCAGATGGCACGGTCGTGACCCTCCCAGTACGGTGCGCGGAGCTTGCGCTTGAGCAGCTTGCCGTTGGGCTCGCGGGGCATCTCGGCGATGAAGTCGACGCTCTTGGGCCACTTCATCCGGGCCAGGCGGCCCTCCAGCGAGGCGATCAGCTCGGCCGCGAGCTCGGGACCCGGCGCGACGCCCGGCGCGGGCTCGACGACGGCCTTGATCTGCTCGCCCCAGTCGTCGTCCGGGATGCCGAACACGGCCACGTCCGCGACCTTGGGGTGGATCATGAGCTCGTTCTCGATCTCGGCCGGGTAGATGTTCGTCCCGCCGGAGATGATCATGTCGGCCTTGCGGTCGCAGAGGAAGAGGAAGCCGTCCTCGTCCAGGTATCCGATGTCGCCGACCGTGAAGTAGTCCTTGAGCCGGTTCGCGGCGGTCTTGTCGGGGTCGCCCTTGTACTCGAAGGGCACGCCCATCATCTTCATGTAGATCGTGCCGGGAGTGCCGGTCGGTACGGGTTCGCCCTCGTCGTCCGCGATCAGCAGCTCGCTGATCGGCCAGGCGGAGCCGACCGTGCCCGGATGCGCCTTCCAGCCCTCGGGCGTGGCCAGGGTGCCGCCGCCCTCGGTGGCCGCGTAGTACTCGTAGATGCAGTCGCCCCACCACTCGAACATCGCCCATTTGACCGGGACGGGGCAGGGGGCGGCGGCGTGGATCATCCACCTGAGCGAGGACAGGTCGTACTTGGCCCTGGTGGCCTCGGGGAGCGCGAGCAGGCGCTTGAAGTGCGTGGGAACCATGTGGGAGTTCGTGACGCGGTAGCGCTCGCACAGCCGGAGCGTCTCCTCGGCGTCCCATCTGTCCATGTAGACGAGGGTGTGGCCCATGTGCAGGGCGCTGCCGCCGAACTGGGTGACGGCGGTGTGGTAGCTGGGCGAGGTGACCAGGTGCGCGTTGGGCGGCCCGGCCGTGATGCCGAACAGGCCGAGCAGGAAGGTCATCAGCTCGGCGCCGTCGTCGGGGTCGAGGCCGCTCAGCGTGCGCCTGACGCCCTTGGGCCGGCCGGTGGTGCCCGAGGTGTAGTGCATGGTGGCGCCGGCCGTGCGGCCGGGCGGCGCGGTGTCCGGCTGCCCGGCGGTCAGCTCGCTCGCCGGGCGGAAGCCGTCCCGGCCGCCGTCCCCGCCGCCGTCCCCGCCGCCGTCTCCGAGGAGGAAGCGGCGGTGCGGCTCGATCGCCTCGGCTCCCCTGGCGCCCTCCTGGAGGAAGCGGGGGTGGACGAAGAACGCCTTGGCCTCGCTGTCGGAGACGATGTAGCCGATCTCCGGGCCGGTGAGGTGCCAGTTGATCGGCGTGTAGTACCAGCCGGCCTGGAGCGCGGCCAGGTAGAGGACGAGGCCGTCCGCGCCGTTCGGGACCAGGCCGCAGATTCCGTCGCCCGGCTCCAGGCCGAGCTCGCGTAACCCGTGGACGAGGCGGTTCGAACGGGCCAGGAGGTCACCCGCGCGGTGCTCCGTGCCGTCGGGGTCGACGGCCGCGATCCACTCGGGATCCGCCTGCGCCAGCCTCCAGAAACCGAGCGTGCCCATCTGATCTCCTCAGCTCAGGCGTAGCAAAACAGGAACTTGTTCTCGTTTGCTGTGCGGAGCGTATCCCGCGGGTAAAGTGCGGAGCAAGCGCTTGATTCATTGCTTCTGGGATTCGGGAGGCGTACATGGAGCTTCTGCCGATCAGCACCCCGCACTGCCGGGTGGAACGCGACGGCCACGTCCTGACCGTCACGATGAACCGGCCGGAGGCCCGCAACGCCCTCTCCTCGGACATGCTGATCGGGCTGGCCTCGGCGTGGGCGTACGCGTCGGCCGAGCCCTCGATCCGGGTCGCGATCCTGACCGGGGCGGAGGGCACGTTCTGCGCCGGGGCCGACCTCAAGGCCATGGGCCAACCCTCGACCGATCCCGAGGTTCAGGCAAGGGCCGCCCAGATCCCGAATTTTCACTGGAAGGGGCTGCTGAGGGAGGACCTGCCGACCAAGCCGATCATCAGCGCTGTCGAGGGGTACGCGGTCGCCGGCGGCACGGAGCTGCTGGTCGGGACGGACCTGAGAGTGGTCGCCGAATCGGCCACCCTGGGGCTGTTCGAGGCCAAACGCGCACTCTTCCCCATGGGCGGCTGCGCCGTCCGGCTGCCCCGCCAGATCCCCTACTGCCACGCCATGGACCTGCTGCTCACCGGCCGTTCCGTGACCGCCGCCGAGGCCCTGGCGATGGGGCTGGTCAACCGGGTGGTGCCGGACGGGCGGGCGCTGGAGACGGCCCGGGAACTGGCAGCGGACATCGCCGCCTCCGGGCCGCTGGCGGTCCAGGCCATTCTGCGGACGTACCGGGACACCCTGGGCATGCCGGAGCCCGAGGCCCTGAAGGTGTCGGACGAGCTCGGCTGGCCGGTGATCGGCTCGGAGGACGCCAAGGAGGGCACTCGGGCGTTCCGCGAGAAGCGCCCGGCCCGCTACGAAGGCCGCTGACCACTCCCCAGGAGGAGAGACGCACGTCACATCCGTTCCTGTCACATCCCGTCGGGCTGCCCCGTCCCAGAGGTGGAAGCAGTCGACGACGACAAGGAGCGCGTCATGGAAGCCCGTCTGAACGTCTTCGAGAACCAGGTCGCGACCAAGGCTATGAAGCACCTCATCAGCACCAACAAGGTCATCATGGACTCGGGCCTGCCCCACGCCACGCAGGAGCTCGTGAAGATCCGGGCCAGCCAGATCAACGGCTGCGGCTTCTGCACCGACATGCACACCAAGGACGCCGCGCACGCCGGCGAGACCTCGATCCGGCTCAACCTGGTCGCCGCCTGGCGCGAGGCCAAGGTGTTCACCGAGGCCGAGCGGGCCGCGCTGGAGCTGGCCGAGCAGGGCACCCGCATCGCCGACGGCGCCGGCGGCGTCCCGGAGGAGGTCTGGGCGAACGCCGCCAAGCACTACGACGAGGAGCAGCTCGGGGCGCTGGTGTGCCTGATCGCCCTGATCAACGCCTTCAACCGGGTGAACGTCATCGTCCAGCAGCCCGCGGGCGACTACGTGCCCGGCATGTTCGGCTGACGGAGAGCTGCCGGAGAGCTGCCGGGAGAGCCGCCGGAACCGCGGCCTGCGGGAAGGGAGTCAGTCCCGCAGGCCGCCGAGGCCCGTCCGCACCAGGCGCTCGCGGACGCCGCCGGGCAGCGGCGCGTCCCCACGGCGACAGCCGGGCGGTCAGTCCCGGGTGATGCGGTCGAGGCGTTCCAGGGCCTCCGCGTACTCCTCCACGAGCCCGAACACCACGTCCTTCGTCGAGCGCACCTGGTTGGTGAGGCCGATGACCTGCCCGGCGGGGAACGTGGCCAGCTCCGAGGCGTCCGAGCGGCCGATCCGGCGCAGGGCGTCCGAGACGAGCATGAACTGCAGCGGCATCGGCAGCGTGCCCGGCGACTCCTGCGACTCCCACGCCTCGGTCCACTCGTTCCTGAGCAGGCGGGCGGGCTTGCCGGTCCAGCTCCGGGAGCGCACGGTGTCGCGCGAGGTGGCCTCCAGGATGCGGCGTTTCGCCATCTCGGGGGTGTCGGCCTCCTCGACGGTGAGCCAGAGGGAGCCGGTCCAGACGCCCTCCGCGCCCAGCGCCATGCCGGCCGCCATCTGCCGGCCGTTCCCGATGCCGCCCGCCGCGAGGACGGGGACGTCCACGGCGTCCACCACCTGCGGGATGAGCACCATGGTCGAGATCTCGCCGGTGTGGCCGCCGGCCTCGGTGCCCTGGGCGACGACGACGTCCACGCCGACCTCGACCTGCTTGAGCGCGTGCCGCGGGGTCGAGGCCAGGGCGGCGACCTTGACGCCGTGCCGGTGGGCGAGGTCCACGACGTCGGCCGGGGGCGGCCCGAGGGCGTTGGCCAGCAGGGCGATGGGATGGCGGAGCGCGACCTCGACCTGGGGACGCGCGGTGGCGTCGGTCCAGCCGAGCAGCACCCGGCCGGGGTCGGCGTCGGACGACAGCGGCGGCACGCCGTGCCTGCCCAGCAGGTTCTCGACGAACGCGCGGTGCCCCTCGGGGATCATCGCCTGCAGGCGGCCGACGAGCTCCTCGGGGGCGAAGTCGGCGCCCTCGTAGGAGGCGGGCATGACCACGTCCACGCCGTACGGTCTGCCGTCGACGTGGTCGTCGATCCACTTGAGCTCCATCTCGAGCTCTTCCGGGGTGAAGTAGAGCGCGCCGAGCACTCCCATGCCGCCCGCGCGGCTGACCGCGGCGACCACGTCCCTGCAGTGGCTGAAGGCGAAGATCGGGAGCTCGATTCCGAACATGTCCGTGACCCGTGTCCGCATAGCCCGACGATAAGCCGCGCCGCAGCCGAACTGCAACGTGTTCTACTCTAGAACCTTTCGTCGGTCGGCCTCCGGGCCTGGGACGCGTTCTAGCGCGGCAGCCGCCGCCAGAGCGGCCGCGGCAGCAGGCGCAGCAGGCCGAACGCCGGGCCGAGGGCCCGCGGCACCCACACGGACGACGCGCCCTCGCGCAGCGCGCGCACGGTGGCCAGGGCCACCTGGCGGGGCGTCGAGGAGAGCGGCGCCGGCGGCAGGCCCTTGGTCATCCGCCCGACCACGAAGCCCGGACGCACGATCAGCACGCGCGCGCCCGAGCCGTGCAGCGCGTCGCCGAGCCCCTGCGCGAACCCGTCGAGCCCGGCCTTGGCCGAGCCGTAGACGAAGTTGGCCTTGCGCACCCGGGCCCCTGCGACCGACGAGAGCACCACGAGGGTGCCGTGCCCCTGCTCGCGCAGGACCCTGGCGGCGTGCAGGTCCACCGAGACGTGGCCGCCGTAGTTGACCGCGACGGCCTCGGCGGCGGCGGCCGGGTCGGCGTCGTAGTCGTCCTGGCTGCCGAGCACGCCGAACGCGGAGATCACCACGTCGAGGTCGCCCACCAGCTCCACGGCCCCGGCCAGGACGGCGGCGTGCGACCCCACGTCCAGCGCGTCGAACGGCAGGACGTGCACCTCGGCGGCGAGGTCCGCCGGCGGCGTGAGCTCGCCCCTGGCGGCCAGCACGACCCGGCTCGCGCCCAGCCCGACCAGCAGCCGGACGATCTCCAGGCCGATCTCGCTCCGCCCGCCCAGCAGCAGCACGCTGTCCACGGCCCCGAGCGCGTTCCTCACGACGCCCCCCGCCCCGGAGCGGCGGCCGCCCGGCTCGCGTCAGAAGTGGTGGTCACAGTCGTAGTCTCCTGGACAGGTCCGAGCGGAACAGGCCCTCCGGGTCGGCCTCGTCCCTGATGCTCCGCCATCGTTCCAGTTCGGGGTACATCGCCGCCATCATGTCGGCGCGCAGCCGGGCGTCCTTGGCGAGGTACACCCGTCCCCCGGCCTGCGCGACGCGCTCGTCGAAGCCGCGCAGGAGCCCGCTCAGGCCGCGCTGACCGGCCGGGATGTCCAGGGCCAGGGTCCAGCCGGGCACGGGGAAGGACAGGAACCCGCCCGAACCGGGACCGAACCGCTTGAGCACCGTCAGGAACGACACCGTCCCGTGGGCCGACAACGACCCGACGACGTCGCGCAACGTCTCCTCCGCGCCGAACGGCACCACGAACTGGTACTGCACGAAGCCGCGCGAGCCGTACATGCGGTTCCAGCCCTCGACGAAGTCGAGCGGGTGGAAGAACGGCGCGATGCCCTGCGTGACCGTCGCGCTCCGCGGCGCCCTGCGGTACCAGAGCTCGTTGAAGGCGCGCACGCTGAGCCCGTTGAGCAGCCCGTCCGGCACCCACGGCGGCGCGTGCAGCCGGGCGCGCGGCGCGAAGACCGGCGGCGGCTTCTCCGCGTCGCGGGGCGCGTGGTCGCCCCTGGTCAGGACGCTGCGGCCCATCCGGCGGCCGCGGGCGAGCAGGTCGATCCAGGCCACCGTGTAGCGGTAGCGGTCGTCGGTGCGGGCCATGACGTCGAGCGTCTCGTCCAGGTCGGCGGTGCGCCGTACGTCCACCCGCATCAGGGACGACTCGACCGGCACGCAGCCGAACGTCGCCTCGGCCACCACCCCGGTCAGGCCCATGCCGCCGACGGTCGCCCGGAAGAGCGGGTCGCCGGGGCGCAGCACCCTGGCGGCGCCGTCGGCGGTCACCAGGGTGAGGGAGCGCACGTGCGCGCCGAAGGAGGAGTCGCGGTGGTGGTTCTTGCCGTGCACGTCGGCCGCGACGGCCCCGCCGACCGTGACGTGCCTGGTCCCGGGGCTCACGGGCACGAACCAGCCGCGGGGCACCAGCGCCGTCATCACCTCGTGCAGGCTGACCCCGCCCGCCGCGGTCACTTCGCCGGTGCGCTCGTCGAGGCTCCAGGCGTCCAGGCCGGTGCAGTCGAGGACGAGGCCGCCGGCGTTCTGGGCGGCGTCGCCGTACGAGCGGCCGAGCCCGCGGGCGACGACACCGCGGGCCGGCGCGGCCGCGACCAGGTCGCGCAGCTCGTCCAGGGAACGGGGGCGGCGCAGCACGGCGGGGGTGGGCGAGGTGCGGCCCCAGCCGGTGAGGAACGTGCTCACGCGTAGATCCCGAGCCCCACCAGGACGACCAGCGCGGCGGCGAAGACGAGGGTGGGCCGGTCGCGGATCACCAGCTCCTCGGGCTCCTCGCCGCCGCCCCGCTCGACCAGCAGGTTGTGCCGGAGCACGAGGAGCAGGAACGGGACGATGCTCAGCCCGTAGAACACGTTCTCGTGCGCGTTCAGCGCCCACAGGCAGTACGTGACGATCATCGCCCCGGACGCCATGATCCGCACGTGCGTGAGGTACGCGGCCGGGTAGGCGGCCAGCGTGGCCCGCGTCCCCGACACGCCCCGCGACCGCAGCTCGGCCTCGCGCTTGCCGGCCACGAGCTGCAGCGCGGCCAGCGAGACGACCACGAGGAACCAGCCGGTCACCGGCACCCCGACGGCGACGGCCCCGGCGTAGGCCCTGATCACGTGGCAGCCGGCGACCGCGATGAGGTCCACGACCTCCTGGTGCTTGAGCCAGGTCGTGTAGGCCAGGGTCAGGGCGACGTACCCGGCGACGACCGCGGGCGCCTGCCAGCCGCCGGCGAGCGCGGCGACCGCGGGCCCGGAAACCAGCAGGACGACGCCCGCCACCCGGGCCGTGCGCACCGACACCGCGCCGGAGGCGACGGCCCGGCGGCGCTTGCGCGGGTGCAGCCGGTCGGCCTCCACGTCGGAGGCGTCGTTCAGCAGGTAGGAGCCGCTGGCGGCCAGGCAGAAGGCGGCCAGGACGAGCAGCGCCGCGAGCAGGCGGCCCGGCTGACCGAGCACCCCGGCCGCCATGGGGGCGGCCAGGACGAGCAGGTTCTTCAGCCACTGACGCGGCCGGGCCGCCCTGACCAGCGCCAGCGCGGGCGCGGGCGACCAGGGCCGGGCGACCACGCCCTGGCTCATGCGGACCGGCGGCCGCGCAGGGCGAGCAGCAGGCCGCCCAGGAGCAGGACGACCCCGACCACGCCGAGCACGATCGGCAGCGTGGTCCTGATCAGGTTGATCTGACTCTTGCCCTCGGCGGCGCTGTCCACCAGGCCCTTGACCGTGTCGTCGGTCATCTTGGCGGTGGCCACGAACGCCTTGGAGCGCTCGATGCCGTCCTGGCTCTTGAGCACCTCGTTGCGCACCTGCTCCTGCTTGACGGGCGCGCCGGTGGTGGGCTCGATCCAGTAGGTGACGGTGCCGGAGTAGAACCGGTTCAACTGAACGTCGCCCGAGGTGCCCATGCCGAACCAGGCGGCGGGCGCGTTCAGCGTCTGCGTCCTGGTCTCGGGGACGGTCTGCTCGAACTTGTACGTGGGCAGCCCGTTGACCTGCTCCTCGCCGACGAACCTGGCGTCGAACGCCTTGCCCGCGCTGGCGTTGAAGACCTGGTAGGTCTTCTTCTCCACGTCGAACGGGAACTTGTAGATCTGGCCCTGGAGCTGCACCGGGGCCTTGTCGATGCTGGCGCCGCAGCAGTTGAGGCCGACGCCGGAGCGCTTGTCGAAGGCGCTGCGCCGCTCGCTGAAGTTGATGCCCGGCTTGCTGTTGGTGACGTCGTTGACGGCGGTGAACTCGTCCCAGACGACGCGGTCGTCGTTGGCTTCCTTAACATCGCCGCGGGTGGTCACGATGATGTCGAGGTCGGCGGTGAGCACCTTGCCGTCCGGGATGCTGAAGTACTGGGCGCCCGTCGCGTGCAGTTTGCTGATGCTGTACTGGTCGCCCTTGGCGGCCATGAAGGCGGGCGCGACCTGGAGGCGCACCAGGGGAGCCAGAACGATGAGGAATGCCCCGACGGCGATGAGGACGCTGCCAACGACGACCCGGTTCATGGACCCTCCATGTGCGCAGGTGCACTGACGCCTGTTTGGGTGGTTAAGTACTGAAACGAACTACCTACTCGCCGGTATGTTATTGCGACGAGTGACCGACGTCACCAGGGATGCGGAAACGTGACCGAAACAGGTTCTACTTCGGGCGGGGTGCCGGTGGTCTCAGGACACCAGACCTCGCTCGACGGCGTGCGCGCCGTGGCCGCCTTCGCCGTCCTGCTGTTCCACGTGTCCATGGAGGCGGGGACGGCGCTGGACCCGGGGTTCCTGGGCGGCGTGCTGTCCAGGGGCGAGATCGGCGTGCCGATCTTCTTCACGCTCTCCGGCCTGCTGCTGTACCGGCCGTGGGCGGCCCAGGTCCTGCTCGGCGACCGGGCCCCGGACACCCGCCGCTACCTGTGGAAACGCTTCTTCCGGATCATGCCGGCGTACTGGCTGGTGGTCGCCGTGGCGCTGCTGCTGTGGGGCGACGCGCACCGCGCGGACCCCTGGACGTGGGCGCAGATGTTGTTCCTCGTGCACACCTACGACATCACCCCCTGGTGGTACGGCCTCGGCCCCAAGGGGCTCGGCCAGATGTGGAGCCTCGCGGTCGAGCTCACCTTCTACCTCACGCTCCCGCTGATGGCGGCGGTGCTGCGCAGGTTCGCCCTGCGCGGCGACCCCGACCTGCGGACCAGGGGACGGCGGCTGCTCATCGGCCTGGCCGTCTTCGGCGCGCTGTCCTACGTGTACACGGTCTTCGAGTACTTCCCCGACTACCGGCCCTGGATGAACGTGTGGCTGCCGCGCTCCTGGACGTTCTTCGTGCCCGGCATGGCGCTGGCCGTGCTGACCGTCTGGGCCAGGGCCGAGGACGGCCGCGCCCGGCGGCTGAGCGCCGCGCTGGCCTCCTCGTGGGGCACGTTGTGGGTCATCGCGGGCCTGGCCTACCTCATCGCCGCCACGCCGCTCACCGGGCCGCGCGCGGTCGGTCTGGGCAGCATCTGGACCGCGTTCACCGAGCAGGGCCTCTACACGCTCGTCGCCTTCTGCCTGGTCGCCCCCGCCGCGCTGGCGGCCGGACGGCCCACCCGGGTGCACGAGCTGCTCGGCGGCCGGGTGATGAGCTACCTGGGCCAGATCTCCTACGGCGTCTTCCTGTGGCAGTTCGTCATCCTCTACCTCTGGTACGACTTCACCGGCCAGCGGCCGTGGACCGGCAACCTCCTGGTCAACCTGGTCGCCGTCACCGCCATCACGGTCACCATGGCCGGGCTCACCCACCGCTACGTGGAGGAGCCCGCCAGGCGGCTGATCCGCCTGGTGCCTCAGCGCGCCGCCGGGCCCGGCTCGCCGAAGGCCACCGCCCTGAGGCAGAACGCCTGACCCTGCGCCCCGGCCGCGGTGATCCGCATGCCCTTGCCCGGCCCGTCGTGCGGCACGTAGAACAGCGCGCCCATGGCGCCGGTCGCGGGCAGCGTGGCCGCCCGCTGGGCCTCGCCGACCTCCACCACGACCTGCACGGGCCGCGGGCTGACGTACGACATGGCCACCACCACGCCGGGCCCGCCGAAGGACTCGACGGGGAACTCCTTGCCCGCCGGGAAGCACTTGCGCCCCTTGACCGCGTCGAAGAACGGCACCACCCGCCCCACCAGGACGAGCTTGCCCGTGTCGTCCAGCACGTACGGCTCCGACGAGGGCCGCGGGTCGCGCATGCGCTCCCTGGTCGCGTCGTCGGCCAGCGGCGCCAGCACGTACGAGGTCATCCGGCGCTCCCCGTTCCACGGCAGGACGATCTCCGGCGGCACCGGACGGGCGTAGATGTCGGCCTCCCCCGCCGCCGCGGCCAGCGAGGCCTTCGCGTTCTCCAGGTACGTCCTGACCCGGTCGCCGGTGAGCGTGTCGCCGAAGGTGTTGATCGAGATCAGCGACACGACGAGGAAGACGGCGGTCAGCACGCCGCCGACGGCCGGCATGCTCGCCGGCACCGGCCGGCGCAGGACGTCGGGCTCGTCCTCCACCGGCATGACGGCCAGCGCCAGGCAGAGGGCGAAGAGCACGGCGGCGTCGGCGACGTACCGGGTCTCGGCCCCGATCAGGTCCCAGGCGGTGGCCCGCGCGATCACGGTGGGCACCGCGTCGGCGACCACCACGTAGACCGCCAGGATCGCCCACGCCCGCCAGGCCCGCCTGCGGTACACGCAGGTGACCACGACCAGCGCGGCGAGCACCGCCCACGCCACGGCCACGGTCACCGGGGCCGGGTCGGCCAGCCCGCCGGTCGAGGTGACGCCGCCCCAGCGCAGCGGGCCGCCGACGGCCCCCGTCGGGAAGGTCTCGCCCAGCAGCCTGCGCAGCAGCCCCGGGACCACCTCGGCCTTCGGGCCGGTCAGCGCGTCGGCCCCGGCGGTGTCGCGGCGCAGCCAGTAGAGCAGCGCGTACCCGGCCAGCAGCAGGCCGTGCGCCCACCAGACCGGCCTGCGCAGCTCGGCGAGCAGGGCGCGGGCCCACAGGCCCCGGCCGAGGTAGGCACTGCTGACGCCGAGCACCACGAACGGGATGAACACCCCCTTGGTGGAGAAGGCCATCCCGACGGCGGTCCAGGCCAGGGCCCGCCAGCGGCCCTGGCCCTCGCGTACGTACCTGACGTGCGCGGCCAGCGCCGCGATCAGCGCGAGCTGCAGCGGCACGGCGTTGAGCGCCGCCGACCACCAGCTCATGGCGGGCACGGTGAGCGGCGCGAACGCGTAGACGGTCAGCGCGGCGAGCACCGCCGCCCGGTCGCCGAACAGCCGCCGCAGCAGCACCAGGAACATGACCGAGGCGGCCCCCTGGATCGCCACGGTCACGAACGACACCAGCGCCCAACTGTACGGCGCGAGCGACGTGAGCAGCCACACCAGGCCGAGCGCGCCCGGCATGAGGTGCCCCTTGTGCACCCTCATCAGGTACTCCCAGGTCGGCCCGCTGTCGCCGGCCCCGGCCACGAAGAGGAAGTCGTCCTCGACGAAGTAGGCCTTGCTGAGCAGGCTCGCCCGGAACACCAGCGAGATCAGCACGATCAGCAGGCCCACGCCGATGACCGGCCCGGTGCGCACCGCCGGGATGGTGATCTGGAAGGGCTCGGCTCGCTTGACGTCTTCAGCCATGGACGTATCCCTCCACTGCAGTAAGCTCCGCGCCGTGGACACCGAACCGTTCCGAGCGGATCTCGGCAGATCCGTCCGGTTGCTGCGCGCCTTCCGTCTGGAGCAGAGCGACCCCGACTTCTTCTACGGCACCCTGGCCAGGGACACGGTGGCCCAGCTCGCCACCTACACCGACCTGGCCGGCGCGACCGTGGCCGACATCGGCGGCGGCCCCGGCTACTTCGCCGACGCCCTGCGCGCGGTCGGCGCGCGGCCGCTGTGCGTCGACTGCGACGCCGGTGAGATGCGCCTGCGCGACGGCGTGCCGCCCCGCGACGCCGTGCTCGGCAGCGCGCTCGACCTGCCGCTGGCCACCGGCTCGGTGGACGTGTGCTTCTCCTCCAACGTGCTGGAGCACGTGCCCGACCCGCTGCGGATGGCCGACGAGATGGTCCGGGTGACCCGGCCGGGCGGCGTGGTCTACCTGTCGTACACGATCTGGTTCTCGCCCTGGGGCGGCCACGAGACCTCCCCCTGGCACTACCTCGGCGGCCACTACGCCGCCCGCCGCTACGCCCGCACCCACGGCAAGCCGCCCAAGAACGTCTTCGGCGAGAGCATGTACGCCATCGGCGTGGCCAAGCCGCTGGCCTGGGCGCGCAGGAGGCGCGACGTGGAGGTCCTCGACGCGATCCCCCGCTACCATCCACGCTGGGCCAGGCACGTCGTCCACCTACCTGGCATCCGCGAGCTGGTCACCTGGAACCTGCTCCTCGTCCTGCGCCGCAGGTGAGCGCCGCCGCGACAACCACAGGGCGGCCGCCACGCAGCCCGCGCCGAGCAGGCCGCCGCCGATCGGCGCCACCGTGCCGAGCAGCAGGATCCAGCGCTTGTAGGCGGCCGCCGTCGCCAGGGCCGCGGCGACGTCCGGCTCGGCGGTGCGGAAGTCGGCGTCGAGTGCGGTCAGGCGGCCCCGGCCGTCCGCGGTGACCAGCGTCTCGGTCACCTCCTCCAGCGTCCTGACGGGCAGGCCGCTGACCGGTTCGACCCAGTACGTGCGCCGGATCTCGGCGTAGCGGCCGAGGCCGACGTCGCCCTTGCCGGGCAGGCCGAGCAGGCGGCCCGGCAGCGGCGGCGTCTCGCCGGGCACCAGCTGGCGCGGCGTGCGCTGGACGTAGCGGTAGGTCTCGACGCCGCGCACCCGCTCGACCCCGTCGAAGACGGCCGTGACCGGGCGGCGCAGGCGCAGGTCGAACAGCGGGTAGTCGCGGCGCTCGGCATTGAACGGCCAGCGGAAGGCCTGCCCGGTCTGCCGGACGGAGACGTCCTCGTCCAGGTACTCGCCGCAGCAGTTCACGATCTCGCCGGTACGCCGGTCGAAGGCCAGGCGGCGCTCGTGGTAGTCCAGGCGGTGGCCGTCGCGAGTGGCCAGGGAGACCGACTCGCCCCACACCGCGCGGTCGTCGTCGCCGGCCAGCACGTCGCCGATCAGCCACCGGGTCTGGACCAGGTCGCCGGTCGTCTGCCGCATGGTCGCCGGGTCCACGTACGTGGCCGACTCGGCGGTCGCCCTGGTCATGCTCTGCTGTTCCAGGGGGGCCTTGAGCACCCGGTCGTAGACGTACAGGCGGCTCAGCGGGATGAGCGTCAGCAGGAAGGCCCCCACGGCGGCCAGCACCAGCGCGAGACTCCTTCGGCTCGGTGCGGTCACGGCCGGGGCACCGCCTGTCCCGGCGTCACGTCGCCCAGGCACAGGCCGGGCGGCACGTCGTGCACGACGATCCGGTCCGCGTCCGGCACGGCCAGCACGAACACCCGGCCGAAGCCGGCGCGCAGCTTCATGTCGGTGGCCCGGTCGCCCATCCACAGGGTGACCGTCGTGTCGGACCGGGCCGCGTACCCCAGCCTGACCAGGGTGCCCTCGACGCGGGTGACGCGGTTGTCCAGCGGCACCTGGACGGTCCCGCCGGTCACCGGCCAGCACCGGTCGCGGGTGGTGGGCACGAGCGGGATGCCCTGCACGTCCACCGGCCGCAGCCGGCCCTGGTCGTCGAAGACCAGGCCGTCGAGCGCGGCGGGCGGCGCCTGCATCCTGGCCCTGAGCGCGGGCGTGGCCAGCGCGCCCAGCACCCGCGAGGTCAGGCTGTAGGTCCGGTACGAGTTCGGCAGCACCTCCGTCGGCACCAGCCGGTCGTAGATCACGCTGTCGGGGGCCGCCCTGGCCAGCTCGGCGCGGGCGGTCTCGATGTAGTCGTGCCGCCGCTCGGCCCCCAGGTACCCGGCGAACAGCGTCACCGTGACCAGCGACGCGCCCGCGAACAGTCCGAGCGTCGCACCGGCCGCCCCGGTCACCCGCTCCCGCGCCGGCAGCGCCCTGCGGTACGGCTCCGCCTCGCCGCGCAGCGGCAGCAGCACCAGGCCCACGACCAGCGCGAGCAGCGGGACGGCGTCGGCGACGTACCGGGTGTCGGTGCCGACGAACGAGCCGAGCAGGTGCACGCGTCCCCACAACACCGGCAGCGCGTCCGCGACGAGCAGGTAGCCCAGCAGCGTGGCCCAGGCCAGGACGGCCCGCCTGCGGTACCGGCTGGTGACCGCCACCAGCGCGGCCAGGACGACCAGGGAGGCGATCACCAGCGGCAGCGGCGGCGAGGCCACCCCCCAGTCGCCGCCCGCGAACCACCGCCACGGCCCGCCGAGCACGGTGGTGGCGAACGTCTTGCCCAGCAGCTCCCACAGGAAGCCCAGGGCCTGGTCGAAGATCGGCAGCGCCCCGGTGTTCGGCGCCGACAAGGACCGCTGGACGTAGAGCGCGCCGAAGGCCACCAGCACGGTGGCGTACATGGCCCAGGCGGCCAGGTATCGGCGCAGCGCGGCGCGCAGGCCGCCGTGGTAGATCGCGGTGAGGGCGAACAGCAGCAGCGGCAGCGCGAACCCCTTGACGAAGCCCAGCAGCCCGACCAGCACCCACAGCGCCGCGGCCACGGCGTGCCGCAGCCGGCCCGTCCGCAGGTGGTGCCAGTGCGAGGCGACCGCCATGGGCAGCGCGACCTGGAGGAACACGGTGTTGAGCCCGGCCGCCCACCAGGCCAGGGCGGGCACGGTGACCGGCGCGAGCAGGAAGACCAGCAGCGGCACGAGCGTCGCCGGCCGCCTGCCGAACATCACCCGCAGCATGCGCAGCACGCCCAGCGCGGCCAGGGCGTGCAGCGCCAGCACCGTGCCGGCCGCCCACCCCCAGTCGAACGGGTGCAGCCGGGAGACCAGCCAGGCCACCAGGAAGCCGCCCGGCATGAACTGGCCGAAGTGGATCCGGGTCAGGTAGTCGAAGGACAGGTCGCTCTCCATCGCCCTGGCCACGAACTCGTAGTCGTCCTCCTTGAAGTACGCCTCCTGGACGACGGCCGCCTTGCCCGCCACCGCGGCGGCGACGAGCAGGAGCCCGGCCAGCAGGACGCCGTGGCGGCGGACCCAGCGGGCGGCACGCGCCACCGGGCCGGGCACCGTGATCACCGTCCCCGGACGTGGCTTGATCGTGTCGGTCACGGAACACTCGTCATGGTCGGGCCGCCGGCGGCGACGGTGATCGGTACGGTGGTCTGCCGGGCCGGCGCGCGCCTGGCCGCCACCTCGACGAGGAGCTGCCCGAGCAGCGGCAGGCAGAGCAGCTGCGCCCACAGGCCGCCCGCGCCGAACGCCACCGCGACCGTGGCGGCCAGGTAGAGCGCCAGCCCGCCGGGCGGCCCGAGCAGCAGGGTCCAGCGCCGCCGCCCGCGCAGATGCTCGGCCTCCCGCAGCGGACGCGACCAGGCGCCCAGCACGAACGCCACCCCGGCCACGCCCGCCCCCGCCGGCCCGCCGACCCAGTAGCCCAGCGCCACGGCGAACACCGCGACGTGCCGGACCCGTGGCCGGGCGGCCAGGACGGGCGCCAGATGGCGTCCCGGCCGGCCCCTGCCCACCAGGGCCAGCCCGGCGACGAGCAGCGCCAGCGCCCCGCCCGCGGCCAGCCCGGCCCGGTACGGCTCGTCCGGCTCGTAGGTGAGCGTCACCGTCCCGGCCGTGAACGCGGGCAGGAACCAGGCCTGCCGCCAGCCGTCGAGCCGGACCGGCTTGAGCGCCGCGGCCCCCAGCGTGGCCTTCCAGCCGGCGTTGAAGTTCTCGTTGACCACCAGGTAGGCGTCGTCCTGGACGTTCACCTCGACGACCCGCTCGCCGGCCGCCCACGTGGTGACCGGCGTGCGCCGCATGACGGTGGGCCCGGCCGCGGGGCTGCCCGGCTCGTGCCGCACGACCGCCGACTCGACCCGGTACGACTCCCCCGGCCGCACCGACAGCCGGGTCGGACCGGCCACGAGCTGCAGCCGCTCGCAGGTCTCGAAGGTCACCGGCCGGCCGGTGACCACGTCGTGCAGGGTGCCGCCGGTGACGGCGGTGTGCACCTCGTTGCCGTCGATGGTGAGCGTCGGCCCGAAGCCGCACGGCAGCGTGAGCTTGAAGCCGGTCAGCGCGCCGAGCGGCCGCACGCCGGGGAAGGCCACGTCGCTGATCTCGATCGGCCGGCCGCCGGACGCCCCGAACTCCAGCGCCACCTTCCTGGCCTTCATCTCCGGGAAGCGGACGAGCCCGTCTGTGCCGACCCAGCTCTGCCGGACGCCGCCCTCGGCGCGGATCGTCACCCGGACGGGAGGGGCGCCGAGGTAGGAGTCGGGCGTGATGACGCGGATCTGCGACAGCTTCGTCTCGCGGGCCAGCTCGACGTTCAGCGTGGGTTTGGGGTCGAGCGGGTCGGCGAACCAGGCCGTCCTCGGGTCGCCGTCGAAGGCCCAGCGGCCGCCCGCCGCGCCGCTGTCCACCGCGGTGGAGGAGGCGCGCACGCTCAGGGAGTCGCCGGGCAGCGTGCTGAGGCGTTCGATCGTCGCGCGGTCGGTGACCGTGGCGCGGCCCGAGATGCCGTACGCGCCGTCCTTGCCGGTGACGAAGGAGCGGTCGAAGCCGTTGCCGTCGTCGCCCAGCACCTCGTGGCCCTTGGCGCAGCTCCAGGCGGCCGAGCCCCGGACGCAGCCGGGCACGTCGCCGGTCCTGGCGACCGAGATCGTGGCCGGCTCGCCGGTGTCCTCGCGCGGGTCGGGCACGACGATCGAGCGTCCTGGCCGGACGCCGGGGATGTCCAGCTCGGTGATGCCGACCCGGCCGCCGAGGCGGTTCGCCGGCTCGTACGCGGTGGCGACGACCTTCACCCGCAGCCGCTCGACCGGGCCCTTCGGCACGGCCAGCTCCTGCGGGTCGGCGGTCGCGCGCACCTTCTGACGCAGCGCGCCGGCGCCGGTCTCCACGACGACCTCGCTGGGCGGCGGCCCGATCGGCGAGTTCTCGAACGCCACCTGGATCGTGGGGATCGTCAGCGGCTCGGCGAAGGTCACCTCCAGCCACTCGCCGACGGCGCCGTTCCAGCCGGTGGAGCGCCAGCTCGTGCGCCGGTCGCCGTCCAGGGCGGCGAAGGGCTGGTGGCCGGGCTCGCGGCTGTTCGCCGCGGCGCCGACGTCGGCCTCGGAGCTGGAGGCGGTGACGCCCGCGACGCCGGTGAGGCCGGCCGTGGAGACGTACCGCGCCCAGCCGGGGTCGAGCAGGTCGTTGGAGGGCGAGCTGCCGCGCAGGGGCTCGTCCGCGGTGAGCGTGGCGCTGGCGTTGCGGCGCAGGTCGGCGAAGGCGACCTCCCTGCGGCGCAGCGTGTCGGTCAGGATCGTGTCGTGCGCGGGCACCTTGACCACGCCCGCGTCGTCGTTCAGCAGGACGGGCCGGTCGTCGTCCAGGAGGCCCTGCTCGGCCAGGGAGAGCACGGACTCCGGCGCGCCGCCGACGCGCAGCGGGCGGGTGGCGTCCACGGTGCCGACCAGCGGCGCGGCGCCGGCCACGCGGTAGATCTCGACGGCCGGGTAGGGCTGGTCCAGCCAGGCGGCGGCCCGGCCGTACTGGGCGATGCCGACGCCCGGCCCCATCCGGGCCACGAGCGAGACGCCGGGCGAGTCCTCCAGCGCCTGGTGCACCCGGACCGGCCAGGCCGTGCCGATCGTCGCCCGGTCCAGGTCGTTCCGGACGACCAGGTACGACACCCCCATCCGGCGCAGCGTGGCGGCCAGCCCCGGCGAGCCCTTGCCGGTGGCCAGGCGGTCGTCCACGGCGGCCATGAGCCGCGAGATGCCGGCCGAGCCCCACGGCACGATCGTGTGCGTGGCCCAGCGGGCCTGCGAGAGCGCCTGCAGCGGCTCGTCGAGGGGGCGGCCCCACAGGTACTCGCCGCGTTTGGCGCCCGGCACGGCCAGCACCATGCCGTCGCCGGCGTTGCGGTTGAGCCAGGTGATGGCCTGCCGCCAGTAGTCGGGGATGGCGGTGAAGCCGCCGGCGGGGGCGAGGCCGGCGTACAGGATGGGCAGGCCCGACAGGGTCACGAGGCCGGCGGCCAGCACGGTCAGGGGCGTGCGCAGGCGCGGCCGGGCCAGTGAGAGCAGCCCGGCCAGGCCGAGCGCGACGGGCAGCCGGATCAGCGCGTCGAACTTGTGCAGGTTGCGGAAGGCGGCGAGCGGGCCGTCGAGCAGCCCGACCATGAACTGCTCGTGGGGCGTGCCGGGATGGCCGGTGGTGATGATCGCGACCCCGCACAGCAGGCTGATCAGCAGGAACGGCCGCTCGGGCAGCCGGCGCAGGGTGAGCCCCGCCAGGCCGAGCGCGGCCACGGCGGCGGTGACCACGATCAGCCACGGGACGGTGGACTGCTGGTGGGCGTCGGGCAGCCAGGTCTGGCCGTCCACGGTCAGGAAGCTGAGCCAGCTCGACGTGCCGCGCAGCGCGTTGACCAGCGACGTCACGCCGGTCGTCGCGGTGGCGGTCTCGATGTAGGGCAGGAAGGAGAAGATGTAGCCGCCGAGGGTGAGCAGCGGGACGGCCCACCACAGCGAGGCCAGCAGCACCAGCGGCAGCCACCAGGCGATCAGGCGGCGCTTGACCGGCCCGCCGCGCCTGGTCAGCAGGTACGCCGTCGGCACCACGAGCACGGCCGCCTCGGCCACCGCGTTGACGCCGCCGCAGAACAGGAAGGCGAACGCCGACAGCGCGGCCGACCGGCGCGGCGTCAGCTCGCCCTTGGCCCCCTTGACCAGCGGGAGCAGGATCCACGGCAGCACGGCGCTGGGCAGGAACTCCGAGGAGTTGATGCCGATCAGCGCCTGGGCGTGCGGCGCGAGCGCGTACACGAAGCCGGCCAGGACGCGGGTGTGCGGGCCGCCGACGCCGAACGCGCGGGCGAGCTGGACCACGCCGAGGAAGGCGACGCACAGCACGAGCGACATCCACAGCCGCTGGACGGCCCACGACTCCATGCCCAGCTTGAGGAAGATCGCGTAGAACGGGCCCATCGGGAACAGGTAGCCGTACGCCTGGTTCTGCAGGTGACCGAAGTAGGCGCCGTCCCACAGGTGCAGCGCCCGGCCGAGGAAGCCCAGCGGGTTGACCGCCATGTCGAGCTTCGTCTCGGGGATGATCTTCTCGGTCGAGGTGTTGAACGCGATGGCGCCGAGCAGCAGACAGGACGCGAGCAGCCGCAGCCTGTGCCTGATCCGGGCCTCGTAGCTCTCGACGGTGGAGTCCCCGCGTTCCCCCGGGGGTCCAGGCGAGGCTTGGGTCACTGAGGGGCTCCGCCGCAATCTTGGAGTTTCGCCAGGATAAGTCCGGTCATGTTAGCCCCAGTTCGGGCCCACGTAAATTCCCCGGCCCAGGCGCGGCAGGCCGCGGCCACCTCCGCCCGCCGCCGCGGGTCGGCCAGCTCCTTCAGCGCGCGGCCGGTCACCTCGGCCAGGCTCTCACCGTCCCGTACGAGCCAGCCGGTGACGCCGTCCCGCACGGAGTCGCGCAGCCCGGCCACGTCGTAGGCCACGGTCGGCACGCCGAGCGCGGCGGCCTCGATCACGGTCAGGCCCCAGCCCTCGAACTCCGAGGCCGTCACGTTCAGCCGGGCGGCGGCCAGCAGGGCGTTCTTGCGCGGCTCGGGCAGGAAGCCGTGCAGCTCGACCCGGCCGTCCAGGCCCCGGGCGGAGATCCGGGCGGCCAGGGCGTCGTGCTCGGGGCCGCGGCCCACGACGTGCACCCGCAGGCCCGGCCAGGCGTCGCCGAGCTCGGCGGCCAGGTCCACGACGCGCTCGATGCGCTTGTGGCCGATCAGGCGGCCGGCGTACACGAGGGCGGGCTCGCCCGCGGCGGCCGGCGGCTCGCTGCGCGCGGGCTCGGCGCAGCCGTTGGGCACGACGGTGACCGGCGCGAGCCATCGCAGCTTCGTGGCCAGGTCGCGCCTCGACGACTCCGAGACGGTGACCGTCAGGCAGCGCCGGTAGACCAGCCGGGCCACCTCGCCCTCCACGAAGCACCCGATGCGGGCCAGCCAGGCGGGCAGGAAGGCGTGGAACTGCCGGTCGTGGACGTGATGCACGAGGCTGATCACGGGCGTGCGGCGGCGGACGACGAGCGGGGAGAAGAACGGGATGCCGTTCATGGTGTCGATGACGACGTCCACGCGCCGCCGGTGGATCAGCAGCCAGAGCGGCACCAGCAGGTAGACGAGGTACGGGTTGCCCATCCTGCGCAGGTCGACGCCGTCGAGCACCTCGGCGCGGCGCTGCCCGCGCTGGCGGCCGGTGACGAACACGACCGAGGCCCCCTGCGTCAGCAGGAACCGGCTGACCTGCCAGGCGTACTCCTCGGCGCCGCCGGCCGTGGACTGGCAGGGTTCGCGGAAGTTGAGCATCGCCACGCGGACGCCCGCGAGTGGCCGCTCCTCCGCCGTCGCGTCGCTGGTCCGCGGCTCGATCAGCCGTGCCGTGTCCGCCTTGCGCTCACCGGTAAAGACCACCATCACTCCTCGTCGGCGGGCATGCGGGCATGGCGGAGCCACACTCCGTGCTCGCTGTGTATGGCCCCGCGTCAAGCGGGATGGATCACCTGGTGCCGTAGTTGTAGAGCGGCTGGTTGGGCGGGGTGAGCGACGGTGAGGCCACGTTGACCACCGCGACGGAGGCTCCGACCGCCAGCAGGGCTCCTATCGCCAGGGCCACGAGAAGTCGCAACACGAAGCTCTCCCTTCCTTCCGGTGACGCGGTGTGCCGAGACTAGAACGTGTTTCGTCTTGAATCCATAACATTGGTCAAACCGTGATAAAGCAAGTTACTCTCCGGTACATCATGAAACAGCCGGTCAACGCCGCAGCAAGCGCAGCTCTTCGCCGTCGAAGACCGTTCTCCAGCCGGGCGGCGCCGACGGGAACCCGTTCTCGCCCGCGGCCATGAGGAGATACCGGGCGGGCAGCTCGCCGTAGGCGCCGGCGGCCAGCAGGTCGCCGGTGAGGCGGTTCAGCGGGTCCTCGCCGCGCACCCGCAGCCGTCCGCCGCCGGGCAGGCCGACGAGCAACGTGTCGTCCCAGAGCACCCGGCGCCGGAACAGCTTGGTCGCCGGGTCGAGCACGACCCGGCCGCCGTTCCAGGCGAAGGCCCGGTGGGCGCCCCACGGCAGCGACACCAGCGGGCCCGGCGCGGGGTCGCCGTCCACGATCCGCTGGACCGCCGTCCATTCCGCCGGGTACGTCACCGCCGCCAGCCGGCCGAACGCGCCCAGCGCGAACGTCGGCAGGGCCAGCACCGGGGCCAGCACCCCGACCAGCGCGAGCGCGCCCGACCGCAGGACCGAGGCCAGGCCGACGGCCGTCAGCAGGGCCAGCGGAGCCAGGTACACCTGGCCGTCGCGCAGCGGCCCGAACCCCGGCCACAGGGCGACGAGCCACTTGAGCGCCTCGCGCCCCGGCTGGAACGCGCCCAGCCCGGCGACGCAGAACCCGGCGGCCGCCGCCACCGCCAGGCCGCCCCACCAGGCGGGCCGCTCGGGGGCCGCGCGCAGGCGGGCGTAGCCGTACAGGCCGGCGAGGACCAGGAGGAGCCGGGCGGTCGCCGTCCACCACGCCTCCTGGCCCGGCAGCCCGGCCTCGGCGTTCCAGATGCCGCCGAGCGAGAGCAGGCTGCCCAGCACGCCGAAGGGCCCGTCGGCGCGGGCCGCGAACGCGTCCACGCCCGCCGGGTCGGTCACCGCGCCCGAGCCGAGCGCGGGCACCGCCCACGGCAGGCTGTAGGCGACCAGCACCCCGGCGGCGACCGGCGCCCTGCGCCGGGCGACGGCGATCGGCATCAGGGTGAGCCAGGACACCAGCATCGCCTGGAACCCGCCCACCGCCGCGGGCAGCAACGCCACCGCCAGCCGCCCGGACCGGGCGACCCCTCCGGGGATCTCCCGCGTGAGCGCGCGGATCGCCCACGGCAGCCCGGCCACGCCCAGGAGCAGGGCCCACTGGCCGAGCATGAGCCGCTGGGCGAGGTAGATGTTCCAGGCGTAGAACGCGGCGGCCACGAGCCGGGCGAGCCTGCGCTCCGGCGGCACCAGCGCCGCCGCCCCGGTCGCGGCCAGCACGAACACGGCGACCAGGGCCGCCTTCTGCACGATCTCCACGGGCAACGCCCTGGACAGCAGCGCCACGACCAGGTCGCTGGGCACCGCCCGGGGGAAGCCGCCGCGGTCGGGCCACAGGGGCGGATCGGGCACGAAGAGCAGGTCGTACCGGAGCACCAGCCCCCAGCCCAGCGCCGGGCCGAGCGCCAGCACCGCCAGCCCGAGCCCCAGCGCCGCCGGCCCCCAGCGGCCCGCACGGCCTTCGCGCACCGTGACACCGCCTCTCCCTCGTGCCAGGACCGGCGATCCGGGCACAAGGGAGATTAGCCGCCGACGCCTCACATGTGTTATTTGCCGGGCTCGGGGTCCCGGGGCAGGCCGAGCATGCGCTCGCCGATGATGTTGAGCTGCACCTCGGTGGTGCCGCCGTAGATGGTCATGGCCCTGGTCGCGAGCACCGCCCGGTTCCAGTAGCCGGCGTCGCCGAGCTTCATGTCGGCCGCCACCACGGCCTGCGCGCCGAGCAGGCCGACAGCCGTCTCGGAGACGTGCTGGGCGTGCGAGGTGGACAGCAGCTTCCGTACGGACGCGTCGGCGCCCGGCTCGTTCCCGGCAAGCTGCTTGAGCGTGACCCGCAGCGACAGCGCGTTGATCGAGTGCCCCTCGCACACGACCCGGGCCACCTCCTGCTCCTCGGCCGGCGTGAGCTCGCGCCCGAGCCGCCCGATCAGCCCCAGCAGGTCGGGCACGGACGCGCCGGTGCCGCCCGATCCGGACGACAGCGAGACGCGCTCGTTGGACAGCGTGTTGCGGGCCACCTTCCAGCCGTCGCCGACCTCGCCCACGACCAGGTCGTCCGGGACGAAGACGTCGTCGAGGAAGACCTCGTTGAACAGGTTCTCGCCGGTCATCTCGGTGAGCGGCCGGACCGTGACGCCGGGCGCCTTCATGTCCACCAGGAAGTACGTGATGCCCTCGTGCTTGGTGCCCTCGGAGGAGTTGCGGGCGATGCAGATGCCCCATTCGGCCACGTGCGCGACCGACGTCCAGATCTTCTGGCCGTTGAGCCGCCAGCCGCCCTCGACCTTCTCCGCCTTCATCTGCAGCGAGGCCAGGTCGGACCCGGCGCCCGGCTCGGAGAAGAGCTGGCACCAGATCATCTCGCCGCTGAGCGTCTTGGGCAGGAAACGTTCCTGCTGCTCGGGCGTGCCGTACACGGCGATGGACGGCACCACCCAGGCCCCGATGATCATCGCGGGCAGCCTGACCTTGGCGGCCTTGAGCTCCTGGGCGATGAGCACCTGCTCCAGCGGCTTGGCCGCGCGGCCCCACGGCCTGGGCAGGTGGGGCATGACGAACCCGCGGTCGGCCAGCGCCCGCTTCTGCTCCTGGCCCTCAAGACGGGCGATCTCGGCGATCTCCGCCCGAATGCCCTCGCGCAGCTCCTCGGCGCCCTCGGGCAGGTCGATCTCCATCTCGCGGCCGACGCCCTGCAGGGCCAGCGCGGTCACCGAGGCGGCCCACTCGGCCGACGAGCCGAGCAGGGCGCGCAGGGTGAGGGCGCGCCGGTAGTACAGGTGCACGTCGTGCTCGAAGGTGTAGCCGATGCCGCCGAACGTCTGGATCGCGTCCTTGGCGCACTGGACGGCCGCGTCGGGGGCCATCACCCCGGCGACGGCGGCGGCGTACTCCAGCTCACGGCCCTCGGCCCTGGTGGCGTCCCAGACGGTGGCGCGGGCCTGCTCAAGCGCGACGAGCATCCGGGAGATCTTGTGCTTGATGCCCTGGAACTGGCCGATCGGACGGCCGAACTGCTCGCGTACCTTGGCGTAGGCGGCGGCGGCCGTGACGCACCAGGACGCCAGCCCGGCGGCCTCGGCGCCGAGCAGGATCGCGGCCAGGTTGAGCACGTCGGGGCTCTCCACGCCGTCGAGCACGCGCTCGGCGGGCACGCGTGCCTCCGACAGCTCCACCTTGGCCACCGGCCGGGTCAGGTCGAGCGACCGGACCGGCGTGACGGTGACGGCCGAGGCGTCGACGGCGATCCACTCCTCGCCCTCGGACGTGGTCACCGGCAGCACCAGCACGTCGGCCAGCGAGCCGGCCAGCACCGGGTCGGCCGTGCCGGACACGACCAGCGAGCCGTCGTCGGCACGGGAGCCGGTGAGCGAGCCGGACAGCGCGACGGCGCCCGTCAGCGTGCCGTCGGCGAGGGCTTCGAGCAGGTCGTGCCGCTTGGAGGCGTGGATGACCGCGCTGGCCAGCACGGTCGGCACGTACGGGCCGGGGGCGAGCTTCTCGGCCAGCGCCTCGACGGCGACGGCCGCCTCCAGCAGCCCGTAGCCCGACCCGCCGGACTCCTCGGGCAGGTGCAGGCCGAGCAGCCCCTGCTCGGCCAGGCCCGGCCAGAAGGGCGGACGTTCGTCCGACCCGGATCGCAGCAGCTCCGAGGGGATGTTCCGCTCGGCCCAGCCGCTCACCGAGTCGCGGAGCGCCTCGTGCTCCTCGCTCAATCCGATCGCCATTGCTCATCCTCCAGCCAGGTCAAAGTCAGTACCCGATGCCCAGAACCATATTCTAGAGCATGCTTCTGGCCTAGAGGGGACGTACCTGCTGGAGGAGTGTGTTCAAATCAGCCCATCGCGCCTTGTTCTTCTCGGGAATCGACGCCAGCAGCAGCGCCGGCTTGGTCTTGCCCACCTCGACGACCGTCACCACGGCCTGGGCGGTCTCCGTCTTGCCGCCCGAGACGTAGGTGACCTTGTACCCCAGCGACCAGCCCTTGCCGACCGGCACCTTCGCGGACCCGGTCCAGGAGGTCAGCTCGGCGCCCGCCGGATACTGCGTACGCAGCGCCCAGCGGGCCGCGCGGACGGCCATCTCGCGGTAGTCGGCATCCTTGGAGGGCTTCTTCGCCGGGGCGTCGCCGGGGAACATGGCCGAGGCGATCACGGTGTACGGCGCCGCCACCTTGCCGATGCGCTGGGCGACGGTGAACGGCGCGAACGACTTGGCGTCCCAGGGCGCGGCCAGGCGCGGGTAGCTGATGCCGCTCGTCTTGTCGGAGATGATCCCGCTCACCACGGACGCCTTGCCCGGGAACGTGGGGAACGCCTTGCTCGCCGGCACCGAGGGGAGCGCGACCGGCGTCTCGCTGGGGGTCGGGGAGGCGGTCGGGGTGGCGGTCGCGGCCGGCACGGGGGCGACGGAGACCGTCGTCCCGGCGGGGTCGCCGCTCGTGGGCACGTCGCCGGAGAACACGACGAAGATCAGCAGCACCGCCGTGACGGTGACGAGGATGGCGCCCATCAGGTAGATCGCGCGGATGGGGATGTCCCCGATGCCACGCTTGTGCGGCTTGGTAACAACCGGCGTCACAGGACCGGCGAAGCCCGGCTGAGGCTGAGGCTGGGCCTGGGCCTGGGGCCGGGCCTGGGGCTGGGCCTGATGGGGCTGAGGTTGAGGCGACCCGGGCGCTCCCGGTGGCCACACCTGCACGGGTTGATGCTGCGGCGCCCTCCCCTGCCCTGGCCGCTGCCCCGGCCCCTGCGCGTGAACCTGCCCCGCCCCCTGCACGAGCCCTGGCCCCGGCCCCTGCGCATGCCCCTGCGGCCCTTGCGCGAGTCCTTGCCCCGCCCCTTGTCCAGCCCCGCGGGCGACGCGCTGCCCCGGCCCCTGCGGGCCGCCGCCTTGGAACTGCGCGTTCCCGCCCGGCGGATGCGGCGGGCGTCCCTGTGGGCCGGACGGAGGCTGCGGGCGCACCTGCGGGCCCGACGGCGGCCCAGGGTAGGGACGCGGTTGCGGGCCGGATGGCGGTTGCGGGCCGGACGGCGGCTGCGGGCCGGACGACGGTTGCGGAGTCGGCCCCGCCGGCTGGGACGCCCCCGGGCGCGGCGGGCGCGGGATCTTGACCGTCTGCTCGGCGGGCGGCACGGCTTGCTCGGCGGGCGGCACGACGACCTTGCGAAAAGGTTGGGTGTCCTGTGCTGAGCTCTCGTCGCCGACGTCCGCCATGGCCTTGAGGTTACGTCACCGAAGAGCAGGATAATTCCTCTATTCCCCCAGCAGAATCAAATTCTGTATGGTCTGCGGACATGAGGGGTTTCTACGAGATCGCAGCCGCCGACCCGGACCGTCCCGCCCTGCTCGGCGACGCCGGCGCGACCTACGGCGAACTGCTCGCCCGCGCCAACAGAGCCTCCCACGGCCTGGTCGCGCGCGGCGTCCGGCCGGGCGGCGCCGTGGTGACCGTGCTGAAGAACGGGCTCGACGCCCTCACCATGATGCTGGCCACCTACCAGATCGGCGCCTACCTGGTGCCGGTCAACTGGCACTTCACGGCCGAGGAGATCGACTACATCGTCGCCGACTGCGGCGCCGACGTCGTCGTCTCCCCCGGCGCGCTGACGGTCGCCGACCTGATCGACGGCCGGCCGGACACCGCGCCCGAGCACCGCCGGGCCGGCTCGATGATGCTCTACACCTCCGGCACCACGGGCCGCCCCAAGGGCGTGCGCCGCCGGCTGCTCGACCTGACGCCCGAGGACCTCTACCCCATCCTGATGCGCAAGAGCTGGCGGCACTTCGGCCTGCCGTCCGAGGGGGTGCACCTGGTGTGCTCGCAGCTCTACCACTCGGCCCCCTACGGCCAGGCGATGATGGCGCTGCAGTTCGGCCACTCGATCGTGGCGCCGGAACGGTTCGACGCCGCCGAGGCGCTGGCGCTGATCGAGCGGCACCGGGTGACGAACGCGTTCATGGTGCCCACGATGTTCCACCGGCTGCTCGCCGTGCCGGACCGGGAGACCTACGACCTGTCCTCCCTCACCCACCTCTACCACGGCGCCGCCCCCTGCCCACCCGCCACCAAGCAGGCGATGATCGACTGGCTCGGTCCCGTCCTGTGGGAGTACTACGGCTCGACGGAGGCGGCGGTGGCGACGATGGTGTCGTCCCAGGAGTGGCTGGACAGGCCGGGCACGGTCGGCAGGGCCCTGGACGGGATGGCCTTCACGATCATCCGCGACGACGGCCAGGAGGCGGCCCCCGGCGAGCCCGGGACGGTCTACATCGGCGGCATCAACCGCTTCGAGTACCACGGCGACCCAGACAAGACCGCCTCGGCCATGCGCGGCGCCGCCTACACCCCGGGCGACATCGGCTACCTCGACGCCGACGGCTACCTGTTCCTGCTGGACCGCAGGACCGACCTGATCATCTCGGGCGGCGTCAACATCTACCCCGCCGAGATCGAGGCCGCGCTGCTCGAACATCCGTCGGTGGCCGACGTCGCGGTGATCGGCGTGCCCGACCCCGAGTGGGGGCACAAGGTCGTGGCGCTGGTCCAGCCCGTGCCGGGCGTGACGGGCGGCGCGGACCTGACCGCGGAGCTGCTGCGGCACTGCGCGCCCCGGCTGGCCCGGCTGAAACACCCCCGGGTGATCGAATACCGCGAGTCGCTGCCGCGCACCCCGACCGGCAAACTCAGCAGAAGGGACGTCCGGGAGGCGTATCTTTCCAGCTGAGCTGGGCAGAGACCTCCCCATGAGGGAGATCGTCGCCGGACTGGCAGCCGTCGTACTGCTCACCGCCTGCGGGCGGTCCCCGTCCATCCCGGCGTCCACCTCGACGGCCGCCGCGAGCCCGGCCACGACCACGCCGGGCTCGCCCACCGCCTCCGCGGAGGCGCCGGGGAGCGCGCCGCAGTCGCTGGAGAGCGCATACGAGCGGGTCATCACGGACGTCCTGCCGTCGATCGTGCAGATCAACACCAAGGTGGGCCTCGGCTCCGGCATCGTCTACGACACGGCGGGTCACATCGTCACCAACGCCCACGTAGTCGGCGAGGCGACCGAGATGAACGTCACGATCGCCACCGGCGGCGCGCCCCGCCCGGCCAAGCTGGTCAAGGCGTTCGGCGCCGGCGACCTGGCGGTGATCAAGGTCGATCGGCCCGACGGGCTGCGCCCGGCCAAATTCGGCGACTCGGGCAAGCTGCGGGTGGGCCAGATCGTCCTGGCCATGGGCAACCCGCTGGGCCTGTCGGGCAGCGTCACGAACGGGATCGTCTCGGCGCTCGGACGTACCGTCAGCGAGCCCCAGAGCCCCGAGTCGCCGGGCGCCACCATCAGCGGCGCGATCCAGACCTCCGCCGCGATCAACCCCGGCAACAGCGGCGGCGCGCTGGTGAACCTGGCCGGCGAGGTCATCGGCATCCCGACCCTCGCCGCCACCGACCCTCAGCTCGGCGGCGGGGCCGCGCCCGGCATCGGGTTCGCGATCCCGAGCAACACGGCCACCGACATCGCGGCCCAGATCGTGAAGAACGGCAAGGTCACCAACAGCCACCGGGCCGCGCTCGGCATCCGCGGCAGCACGGTCATCGGCGCCACCGGGCAGCCGAGCGGTGTGGGCGTGGCGAGCGTGGAGAAGGGCGGCGGCGCGGAGAAGGCCGGGATCCGGGCCGGTGACGTGATCCTGTCGATCAACGGCAAGAAGACCACGACCATGGCCGCGCTGTCGGAGGAGATCACCGCCTACAAGCCCGGCGACCAGGTCAAGGTGGAGATCCTGCGGCCTGACGGCGACACCCAGACCGTCACGGTGACCCTCGGCGAGCTCAAGGCCGAGTGACGCCCCGACCGGGCCGCCCTGTCACCGCCGAAGCGATCCCTCACTGCCGGGCCGTGAAGACGATCTCCACGCGCCGGTTCTTCGCCCGGTTCCGTTCCACCGGCTTGCCCTCGACCAGGTTGGGCAGCTTGGGCCGCCTCTCGCCGTATCCGGCGGCCCGGAGGGTCACGTTCCCGCCGCCCAGCAAAGGGCCCAGGGCCGCGCGCACGGCCTGCGCCCGCCGCCGCGACAACGCCAGGTTGTACGCGTCGCTCCCCTGGTCGTCGGTGTGCCCCTCGATCCTGACGACGCCGCTCGCGCCCTCCGCCTCGACCTTCGCGGCCACGTCCGCCAGCCGTTCGCGGGCCTTGGGCGTGAGCCGCCACTTGTCCAGCGCGAACAGCACGTCGCTGGTCAGCGCGACCGTCACCGTGCGGCCCTGCCTGGTCTCGCTCTGCGCGCCGTCCATGGACTCGACCTCGCCGACGATGTCCTCGACCGGCAGCACCAGGTCCTCCACCGGGCCGGCGGCGTCGGCCGGGACCGGCGCGGGCGTGGGCGTCAGGACGAGGGCCAGCGCCAGGCTAAGAGAGCGGAACATCGGTCAGCACGCCCAGCATCGGCATCTCGACGTTGACCTTCGTGACCTCCGGCGGCGGGGCGGCGAAGACCGCGTACAACGTGCTGGACTCCCCCGCCTCCAGGAACTGGCCCTGGGTGCCGGAGCACACGCACGTGGCGTCGGCGGCGGTGCCGTTGCGGGCGACGCGGTAACGCTTGGCGTTCACCGGGTCGATCAGGGAGACGTTGGAGACCGTGTAGTCGAAGCCGCCGCCGCCCAGGCCGTTGTGCACGTTGACCTTGCCCTCGACGGCGGTGATCGTCCAGTTGAGGGTGACGGTCCTGCCCTGGCGCTTCAGTGCGGTGATCTCGACGCGGGCCCTGCCATACTGGTCGCCGGAGCCGACCTTGGCCTCGCGGGTGGCGACGACCACGTCCGCCTGCGGCGGCGCCGTCTGCGCAGGCGTCTGCTGCGGCGCGGGGGCGGTGGTGGTCGCCTCCTTGGCGGCGGCCCGCGGCTGCCCGCCGGACACCATGCCACACCCTGACAGGACGACGGCCGCCCCGATGAGCACAATCGTCTTTCGCATCTGCTGATCACCCTAATGCCGAGAAAAGGATCAAGTCAGACACCCTAGCCCGTATTGCCCGTTTCGGGCGGGACAAACGGTGATCAACCGGTCGCGGACGACTGGGTCAGCCGGTAGCGGGAGGGCGGGATGCCGTACCGGTCCACGAACGCCTGGCGCAGCGTCTCGGCCGTCCCGAACCCGCAGCGCACGGCGATCGCGGACATGGGCAACGAGGTCGAGGCCAGCAGCTGAGCCGCCCCCTCGGTACGGGCCCGCCGCACGAACCTGCCCGGCGTCTGCCCGAGATGCCGGAGGAACAGCCGGGTGAGATGGCGTTCGCTGACGCCCGCCGCGGCGGCCAGCGTGGCCGCCGTGAGGTCGGCGGCCAGGTTGGCGGAGATGTGCTCGACGACCCGCCTGACCAGGCCGTCGGCGGGCGCCGGCGGGCTGACGAACATGCTCATCTGGGCCTGGTTGCCCGGCCGCTGCAGGTAGGTGACCATGCCGCGGGCCACCGTCCTGGCCAGCTCCGCGCCGTTGTCCTCCTCGACCAGCGCGAGCGTGAGGTCGATCGCGGCGGTGACCCCCGCGGACGTGGCCACCTCGCCGTCGCGGACGAAGATCGGGGCCGGGTCCACGGTGACGCGCGGGTAGCGGGCGGCCATGTCGGCCGCCTCCCGCCAGTGGGTGGTGGCGCGCCTGCCGTCGAGCAGCCCGGCGGCGGCCAGCACGTACGCGCCGGTGCACACCGACGCGACCCGCCTGCTCTCCCGCGCCAGCCTGCGGACATGGCCGACGACCAGCGGGTTCGCCGCGGCGTCCACGTGGCCGGTGCCGCCGGAGACGATGAGCGTGTCGAGCGGCCCGGTGATCCGCTCCAGGGCGAGCTGGGCCTGCAGCACCAGCGCGCCGGCGGTGGTCACGGGGTGGCCGCCGGGGGTGGCCAGCCGTACCTGGTAGTACGGTGAGGCGCCGTGCCAGTTCGCGTTCTCCAGCGTCGAGCTGACGCACGCGATGTCGAGCAGCTCGGCCGCCTCGTAGGCGACGACCACGACCCGCCGGTACTCCATGGCACGACTGTAGGTCCGGAAGACAAAGAACCCAAGTTTCCAGACATGTACGGCTTCGCCCTCTCGTCCCCGTCCCCCCGCCCGGCCACAGTCGGACCCATGACACCGACGCCCCCCGCACCCGCGACCCCCTCCGCCGCCGGACGCCGCTGGTCGAAGTTCGCCCTCCACTACGTGGAGATGATCGTGGCCATGTTCGTCGGCATGTTCGCGCTCGGCGCCCTCCAGTCGGCCGTCGGCCTCTCGGTCTCCCACGAGGAGTCGCCGGAGCTGGCATACCTGATCATGGCCGTGAACATGTCGGTGGGCATGGCGGCCTGGATGCGCTACCGCGGCCACCGCTGGCCGTCGACGCTGGAGATGTGCGCGGCGATGTTCGTCCCGATCGTGCCGCTCTATCCGCTGCTCTGGCTCGGCGTCATCGACGGCGGCGTCCTGATGCTCCTCGCGCACGTCGCGATGTTCCCGCTCATGCTGGCCGCCATGTTCCGACGCCTCGACGAGTACACCGGCTGCGCCCACTAGCCGGCACCCCATCCCCCTCGGCCCCGCGCCCACGGGGATCCCTAAGATGCCGCCATGGCGCGTTTCGAGACCGTGACCCTGGTCTTCGCTCCCCCCGACGTGCTCTTCGACACGTCGCTGTCGGTGGAGACCCACACCGCGTCCATGGCCGGCTCGTCGGAACGCGCGGTCGCGGGCGTCACCACGGGCCTGCTCGGCCTCGGCGACCAGGTCACCTGGCAGGCCAGGCACTTCGGCCTCACCTGGCGGATGACCTCGACGATCAGCGCCTGGGAACGGCCCGGGTACTTCGTGGACGAGCAGGTGTCCGGGCCGTTCCGCCACTGGCGGCACGAACACCGCTTCGAGGCGGCCCCGCACGCGGGCGCCACCCTCATGACCGACGTCGTCGACTTCTCCGCCCCCGCCGGCCCCCTGGGCCGCCTGGCCGAGCTGTTGGTGCTGCGCCGCCACATGACCCACCTCATCAGCCTGCGCAACCAGCACATCAAGACGATCCTCGAACGGTCCCCTTGACCGAACCCGCGCCGCTGGACGGTCGTCCAACCCAGCGGCGAAGGCTGCCGCGAGGAACGGAGACCGGGATGCGCACGAACATCGGGACCGGCCGTCCCCCCGGCGGGGTCGCGCTGCGGCCGCTGCTGGTCCTGGCCCAGCTCGTCGGCGCCTGGGCGGCCGGGTCGGTCTTCCTGCCGACGGCGTGGCTGGTCCTGCTGGCCGTGCTGTTCGCCGGCAGCGAGGCGATGTTCCTCGCCGCCGCCGCACTGGGCGTGGCGGCCCTGCTCGGCTACCTGGTCATCGTGATCGGGGCCACCCGCGGCGTGTCCGTCCTCGGCGCGACGCGCGGCGGCCGGCTCCTGTGGGCGCTGCTGGTGCTGGGCCTGGGAACCGCCGGCTGGGCCCTCGGCTGGGCGGTGACCGACGTCGCCGGCCTCGGGGTGAGCCGCGACATGCTGCTGGCGGCCGTGCTGGGCGGGGTGCCCTACGCCCTCGTGGCCGGGGCGCTGCTGCGCGGGTGGCGCTGCAAGGGGGTGGCGCTGGGGCTGAGCGTGGCGCTCGTGGGGACGGGCGTGGCGGTGCTGCGCCAGGAGCCGCCGGACGACCTGGCGGCCCGCCTGGCGGTGGCCGACCTCCACCGGGAGACCGCGTACGTGGTCGCCGTCCCCGGCTACCGTCCCGACGACAGGGACTACGGCGGCGGGCTGGGCGGCTCCGGCTTCACCCCGGCGGACCCGGCCGCCATCCCGCCCGACCGGTACGTCCGGATCGTCGCCTACGACCGGCTCCTGCCGGGCGCGGCCGTGTGCGGCCAGCCCACCGCGCAGGACGCCGGCCTGCCGGCCGGACCCTGCACGGCCGAGCCCGGCGGCCTGGTCCACCGGCAGGGCCCGGTCGAGCACGGCTACCAGGTACGGGTGGGCCGCCGGTACGTCACGGTGGTGGGGAGCGCCGCCGTCCCCCGCGACCTGCTCCGGTCGGCCGCCCGGAGCCTGCGTCCGGCCGCCGCCCGCGAACTGGGCGACCAGCAGCAGACCGGCGACTACTACGCGGCGCGCGTCCCGGGCTACACCCCCCATCTCACGGGCATCCCGGCGGGCCTGGTCTACACGCCCTCCGACCACACCGGCAACGGGGGCCAGAGCGTCCACATCACGTTGTCCGTGAGCCCGGCCGACGACGACGTCTGCTACCTCGCCGAGAAGTGCGCCCCGGCCGGCTCCGGCCTCACCTACGTCCGCCGCGAGGACACGCACGGTTACGCGGTGCGCCGCGGCACGGTGACCGTCCAGGTGCTCGGCGGCCTGCGGGTGGACGCGAAGCCGCTGCGCCAGGCCGCCCTCGACGCCCGCCCGGCCACCGACGACGAGCTGCGCCGCCTGCTGCCCCCGCTGGAGCCGCGTACCCCCCTCGACCGCCTCCGCCGGTGGCTGCGCACGTTCTAGTGGACGCGCACGCTGGTGGACGCGCACGCCCCCGGACAGCGAAAAGCCTCCGACCCGCCGAGGTCATCGGCAGGTCGGAGGCTTTTGATCACGTGGAGGTGGCGGGAATCGAACCCGCGTCCTTCAATCCCAAGTCAGGGCTTCTCCGGGCGCAGCCTGCTGTGCTTTTCTCAGCCCCGGCGATCACGCAGGCGAGTCGCCGACGGGCTCAGCCACTGTTTGATTTCCCGATCTCCCCCGTGGCCGGGTCGATCGGTTGAGCCTTCTAGCGATGCCAGACACCGGGCCGAAGGCACTCCCGGGCTGACAGAGGTTTCGCTACTTAGGCAGCGAGAGCCAGGGAACCCTGGCTGACCTCAGTGCGCTTGGAATTGGCACTTATTGGTTTGCGGTCACAGGATTAACGAGGTTATGTCCGCAGTCCTCGGCCCGCTTCACCTGGCTTGCAAGATCGAAGTCGAAGCCAGTCACCCCCTGTGCAGTTGTCAACACGCCTCACGCTGATCGCTGATCACACAGAGACGAGCAACACTGAATCTACAGGGGACAACGCCCCCAACGCCAACTTAATTCCAGCATGGCGAAACCCCCGGGAGCGTGGCACAGCAGCACGCGCTCCCGGGGGCCGACCGGCAGGGTCGAGCCGGTCCGGACGGCAGGACTTCCCCCGAGATGAAGTCCTGATCTCATCACGGCGACTGAGTCCGCAACCCCCCGAGCGGGCCCAGTCATTCAGTAAGACGCAGCCGCGACGCGGAACGGTTGCTCGCCGTCACAAGATTTTCACGCAGGGTCACGAAGGCCCGAGAAGAAGCTGCCCGCTATGGCCGCCGCGTCGTAGCTCTTGGCCAGGACGGCGATCGCCACGTCGCCCTGCCAGCCGACGAACCAGGTCATCGGCTTGTCCTGGGTGCCCGCCGTCGCGCGCACGCCGTAGACCCTGCCCCGGCCCGCCTGGGCGGGGCTGCCGACCGCCCCGGCGCGCATCATCGCGGTCAGCGCCGTGCGCACCTTCGGATCCATCGGGACGGCGTCCGGCTGCTTGGCCGGGACGACCTCCGCCGCCGGATCGGGCGACGTGGGCGCGGTCACGAGCACCGGCGGCCGCCAGGTGCCCGACCCCACGGCCGCCGCGACCAGCGCCATCGACAGCGGGCTGACCTCGACGGTCTGGCCGGCGATGGCCCTGGCCTTGTCGGCGTCGCTGGACAACTCGGGCATCGCCCCGCTGAACGACTTCAGCGGCAGCCGCCACGGCTGGCCGATGCCGAAGTCCTTGGCGCTCGCGGCCAGGCCGCCGGCGCTGGCCCGGCGGGCCAGCGAGGCCAGCGCGGTCACGCAGCCCTTGGCGAAGTTGTCCTGGAACGTGGCCGACGACGTGACCCCGGCGGTCTGGCTGGCGTGCACGAACTTGGCGCCGCCCACCGTGCGCTCGGCCGGGCAGGCCAGCCGCTGCTTGGTGCTGACGCCGCTTTTGATCAGCGCGTCGGCCGCCACGATCGAGAAGGCCGTGCCTGCCGGGAATCTGCCCGCCAGCGCGTCCTTCTCCTGGTTGAGCCCGCTGGTGCCGACCGCCAGGATCTCGCCGGTGTCGCGCTGCACGGCCACCAGCGCGCTGGTGGCCGTCTCGGCCACCGCCCGCTCGGCCGCCGCCTGGGCGCGGCTGTCGATCGTGGTCTTGACCGAGACGTTCTGGCGGCCCGGCCACTCCTGCAGCTTGGCCACCTGCCGGCCGGTCTTGAGATCGAGGGTGATCACCCTCGTCTCGGTGGAGCCGGTCAGATAGTCCTGGTACGCCTGCTGCAGGCCGCTCTGGCCGATCGAGTCGCCGGCCCGCTGGGGGCCGCCGAGCTTCTGCTCGTCCTCGGGGGTGAGGGCGCTGACCTTGCCGACGATCTGCTTGGGGGCGGCCGGGTCGATGGGCTGCGGCTGCGGGTCGGTCTGGATGCCGGAGATGCCGGCCAGCTTCGACTTCATCGACAGGTAACGCGAGCGCCCGAACGTGACCAGCGGCACGAACTTGTCGGGCGGCGAGGACCTGATCCGGCTCAGCAGCCGGTCCTGGGCGTAGCCGGTGATCGCCGACAGCTTGGCCACGACCTCCTCGGCCCGGTTGCCCAGCGCGGACGGCACCACGCCCACGACGTAGACGTAGAGCTCGTTCTGCAGGGGGTCGTCGGTCCGGTCGACCACGGGCTGGCGCGGCTTGGGGTTGGTCTCGACCGCGAACCGCTGGCCCTCCTTGAGCTGCGGGTGCAGCACCGACGGCGACCAGCGCACCTTCCACCTGCCGTCGACCAGGTGCAGCGGCAGCGAGCCGTCGTACGCCCAGAGCGGGGTGTTCTCCCCCAGGTCGACCTCGGCGCGGAAGTCGGCCTTGGACTCCTCGCCGGTCACGCTCACGCTCTTGATCTTGAAGCGGAACGAGGCCGCGTCGAGCTCCAGCTTGGCGTTGGCCAGGGCCTTGCCCACCTTGGCGGGGTCGCCGTCGGTGCGGCCCGCGGCCAGGGCGTAGTCCTCGGACTGCCAGCCCACGAGGAAGTCGCGCACCGCGTCGTGCGGCGAGGACTCCTCGAAGCAGCCGGTCAGCGTCATGCTCGCGACCGCCAGGGTGACGGTCGCGGCAAGGGTGCGGCGCGCGCGTGTCATCGGTTAGAGTGCCGCCGCTCTCATCGGTTGCGGTGCCGCAGGGCCCGCGCCATCTCCCGCTTGGCCTGCTGCTCGGCCAGCGACTGCCGCTTGTCCCAGTCCTTCTTGCCCCGGGCGACGGCGATCTCGACCTTGGCCCGGCCGTCCTGGAAGTACAGGACCGTGGGGACGATCGTGAGGCCGCCCTCCTTGGTCATGGCGGCCAGCTTCTCGATCTCCTTGCGGTGCAGCAGCAGCTTGCGCTTGCGCTTGGCGGCGTGGTTGGTCCACGTGCCCTGCATGTATTCGGGGATGTGCACGTTGAGCAGCCACGCTTCGCCATCGTCGATGCTGGCGTAGCCGTCGACGAGCGAGGCGCGGCCCTCGCGGAGCGACTTCACCTCCGTGCCCTGGAGCACGAGCCCCGCCTCGAAGGTGTCCTCAAGGTGGTAGTCGTGCCGGGCCCGCTTGTTCTGGGCGATGACCTTCCGCCCGGTCTCACGTGGCATGCTTCGACCTTACCGGCGATTCCTCACACCCTGAGGTATCGGCGGAGCGTCACGAACGAGGCCAGCACACAGATCACGACGCCGATGGCCATGGTGAGCGTGATGGTCTGGGCCACCGCGTCCCAGCCGAGCTGGGCCATGCCGCTGCCGAAGTAGCCGGCGATCTCCTCGAACAGCAGGACCTTCGTCACGATCAGGATGATGGCCGCGAAGACGCCGCCGATCAGACCGGCGATCACGCCTTCCATGACGAACGGCAGCTGGATGTAGAGGTTGGAGGCGCCAACCAGGCGCATGATCCCCGTCTCCCGGCGCCGGTTGAACGCCGACAACCGGACCGTGTTGCCGATCAGCAGCGCCGCGGCCAGCACCAGGACGATGGCGACGGCAAGCGCGTAGAAGGACAGCTTGTCGAGCAGGTCGAAGAACTTGCCGATGAGCTGCTTGTGGTCCATCACCTGGGACACGCCCGGCTGGCCCTTCACGGCGTCGATCACCGGCTGGTAGTTGTCGGGATCGACCAGCTTCACGCGGAACGACTGCGGCATGTCCTCGACCCTGGTGGCCTGGACGAGCGTCGGGCTGGCCTGGTAGGCCGTCTTGAAGTTCTCGTACGCCGTGCTCTGGTCCTCGTAGAAGACCTCCTTGACGCCCTGGAGGCTCTCAAGACGGGTCTTCAACGCCTTGGTCTGGGCCGGCGTGACGGCCTTGCCGTTGCACTCGGGGATCGCGGTGCCCTTGGTGCACAGGAAGACCGAGATCTCGACCTTGTCGAACCAGAACGACTTGAGCATGGAGACCTGGGCGTTGATCATCAGGCCGACGCCCAGCATCGCCATGCCGACTGCCACGGTGATGACGACCGCGATCGTCATGGTCAGGTTGCGACGGAGGCCGATCCAGACCTCGGAGAAGATGAAGTTCGCCCGCATGTTGTGTCTGCCGCTCCCTGTCAGTACGCCTGGCCGTACACGCCACGCGACTGGTCACGGACGATCTTCCCGTCCTCCAGCTCGACGACGCGTTTGCGCATGGAGTCCACGATGGCCGCGTCGTGCGTGGCCATGACGACCGTGGTGCCAGTTCGGTTGATGCGGTCGAGCACCTTCATGATGCCGATGCTCGTCGCGGGGTCGATGTTGCCCGTGGGCTCGTCGGCCAGCAGGATCATCGGCCGGTTGACGAACGCGCGGGCCATGGCGACACGCTGCTGCTCGCCGCCGGACAGCTCGTCGGGCATGCGATGGGCCTTGCCCTCCAGGCCGACCAGCTCGATGACCTCGGGCACGACCTTGCGGATGAACCGCCTGGGCTTGCCGATCACCTCTAGGGCGAACGCCACGTTCTCGTAGACGTTCTTGTTCGGGAGCAACCTGAAGTCCTGGAAGACGCAGCCGATGCGGCGGCGCAGGTGAGGCACCTTGAAGTTGGAGAGGCGGGCCAGATCCTTGCCGGCGACGTGGATCGCCCCGGAGTTGGGCCGCTCCTCCTTCAGGACCAGACGCAGGAACGTGGACTTGCCTGACCCCGAAGGGCCGACGAGGAACACGAACTCGCCCTTGTCCACGTCGACGGAGACGTGGTCGAGAGCGGGCCGGTTCTGGTTCGCGTAGACCTTGGTGACATTATCGAAATGGATCACGAGAGCATCACGGCATGCCAGTCTAGGGGTCAGGACGGAAGCGAGGGTGGCACATGCCCATTTCCCGCCGCCGGCCGATCGGGGGCGCCGTCTTTACTGATGATCGACGTTCCGATTGGCCAGACGACAGTCTAGGGGGAAGACTGGCATGGAACGTCCATAACGGAAACAAAACGATTGTGCGGCTAGACTTGGGGCTGTCATGAGTTGTGAACACCTCGTATGCGCGCAGTGCGCCCACCCCGTGATCGAGGGCCGCTGCCCCCTCTGCCGAGCCAACAGGGAGCGGATGCACAGTCACGGCTTCGCCGGACTGTCACCCGCCCTCGTCGTCGTCCTGCTCCTCGTGCTGCTCTTCGCGACGCTGGTGCTCAGGCACCTAGTCGGTGGCGCCTGACTCCGCCCTGCGCATCCAGCGGATCTCCGACTCGATGAACCCGTCGAGGTCGCCGTCGAGCACCGCCGACGGGTTGCCCGCCTCCGTGCCCGTGCGCAGGTCCTTCACGATCTGGTACGGGTGCAGCACGTAGTTGCGGATCTGCGTGCCCCATGACGTGGTGGTCGCGCCACGCAGCTCCGACATCTTCTCCGCCTCCTCCTGCCGCTTGCGCTCCAGCAGCTTGGCCTGGAGCACGTTCATGGCCGAGGCGCGGTTCTGGAGCTGGGAGCGCTCGTTCTGGCAGGAGACCACGATGCCGGTGGGCAGGTGGGTGATGCGCACCGCCGAGTCGGTGGTGTTGACGCCCTGCCCGCCGGGGCCCGAGGACCGGTAGACGTCGACCCGCAGGTCGTCCTCGTTGATGTCGATGTGGTCGGTCTGCTCGACGACCGGCACGATGTCGACGCCCGCGAACGAGGTCTGGCGGCGGCCCTGGTTGTCGAACGGGCTGATGCGGACCAGCCGGTGGGTGCCGTGCTCGCCGCGCAGCGTGCCGTAGGCGTAGGGGGCCTTGATGGTGAACGTGGCCGACTTGATGCCGGCCTCCTCCGCGTAGGAGGTGTCGTAGACCTCGGTGGAGTAGCCCTTGCGCTCGGCCCACCGCAGGTACATGCGCAGCAGCATCTCGGCCCAGTCGGCGGCGTCGACGCCACCGGCCTGGGAGTTGATGGTGACGAGCGCCTCGCGGGCGTCGTACTCGCCCGACAGGAGCGTGCGCACCTCAAGGGCGCCGATGTCGGTCTTGAGCGTCTCCAGCTCCTTGTCGGCCTCGAGGCGCGTGTCGTCGTCGCCTTCCTCGGCCGCGAGCTCGTAGAGCACCTTCAGGTCGTCGAGACGGCGCGCGACGCCCTCGACGCGGTTGAGCTCGCCCTGGAGGTGGGAGAGCTTGCTGGTGACCTTCTGCGCCTGCTCGGGGTCGTCCCACAAGTCTGGGGCGGCAACCTGCTGCTCCAGCTCCTCGATCTGCTTGCGCATCGCGTCGAGGTCGAGCACGTCCTGGATGCTGCGGAGCGTGTTCGCGAGCTCGTTGATCTCTTCTGCCGGATCGATGCCTGCCACGTCTCCCTAGGGTACGCGACCCTCGCGTGCACGAATAACATGGCGAGGTGCGTGCATACGGTCGGGGGAAGATGCTGGCGCTCGCCGTCGGCGTGCTGGCCGCGGCGACCGCGTGCACAGGCCCTGCTCAGACGTCCCCGGCGGTGACCCAGGGAAAGGCGGGCGCCACCGGCGCGGCGAGCCCCTCGCCCAGCGCGCCGCCGCCCGCCGTCACGCGTCAGGAGGCGGCCGAGGCGGTCGCCGAGATTTTGCCCACCGACGACGTGCTGCGCGTGGAGAGCCCCGTGACGGGGCGGCTGTTCCTCGGCACCGACCTGGTCCGCGACGGTCAGCTGGCGCTCACGCAGGCCGCCTTCGAGTCCACCGGCGACCGCCCGCCGCGCTACTCCTGGGGCTCGCCCACCCTCTACGTGCCCAGGTTCGCCCAGGGCGAGCGGGCGCCCTGGTTCAGCGCGCTGGCCACCCGCAACGGGCAGCCGACGCTGCTGACGTTCGCCAAGAGCGGCGACGACTGGCTGCTCAGCTCGGCCGCGCAACTGCTGCCGGGCCAGGAGCTGCCGCGGGTGCGGCTCGACGCCGACGGCTACGCCACGGCGCTGACGCCCGACGACAAGACCGTCACGATCAGCCCCCAGTACATGGGCCCGGTGCACGCCAGCGTGGCCGAGACCGGGTCGGCCGGGGTGACGGCGGGCCTGCTCGCCGACGGGCCGTACACGACGGAGGTGGCCAGGCAGATCGCCGCCGACCGCGAGAAGGCCAAGAAGGACGGGTTCAGCTACGACTCGATCTTCAGCGCCGACAACTGGCCGGTCTACGCGCTGCGCACGGCCGACGGCGGCGCGCTGATCCAGTACTCGCTGTCGCGCAACACCTCGACCCGCACCGTCGCCAACAACACCTACATCATCCCGGTGCCGCCGGAGGCGGGCTGGGCCATCTCGACCTCGTCGGTGCGCCGCAGCCTCAAGCTCACCGAGGTCCACCAGTACGCCACGGCGGTGCCCCCGCTGTCGGCCCCGGCCGCCGCCCGGGTCGTCGCCCACGACGGAGCCCTCACCCGCGCCAGCGGCGAGTGAGGGCCCCTCCGGGCGGTTCCTACGCCTCCGTGTGAGGCAGGTTGCTGGCGGCCACCAGCGTGCGGATCGCGCGCAGGGCCACCGAGAGCGTCGCCAGGTCGAAGTGGTCGCTCTCCCAGATCTCCGACAGCGTCTGGCGGGCGCGTCCCACGGCGGCCGAGTTGCCGTCGGTCCACCGGGCCAGCCGCTCCTCGGGCGGCAACCCGGACGTGCTGTGGGCCAGCACGTCACGGGTCAGCGAGGCGTGCGCGGCGTACAGGTCGTCGCGCAGCGCCGAGCGGGCGATGGAGTTCCACCGGTTGTCCCTGGGCAGGGCGATGACGCGTTCGCGCAGACGGGCCAGCTGCAGGCGGTCGGCCAGGTCGAAGTAGACCTCCGCCACCTCGTTCACCGGACGGCCCGTCACGGACGCCACCTCGACCAGGTCCAGCGTCGAGTACGCGGGCACCATCGCGGCCACCCGCTCGGCCAGCTCCTGCGGCACCCCGCGGGCCACGAAGGAGTCGCGGCGCTCCTCGTACGCGGCCAGGTCGGGCCCGGTGAGCAGCTTGGGGATGTGCGCGGACAGCCCGTTGACGCCCTTGAGGAAGAAGCCGACCGACCCGGCCAGGTCGAGCGGCGGACGCCGGTTGACCAGCAGCCAGCGGGTGCCGCGCTCGACCAGCTTGCGGGCCTCCAGCAGCATGGCGATCTGCGTGGCGGTGTCGACCTCGTTGTCCAGCGCCTCCACGGCCCGGTAGAAGCTCGGCAGGTCGAAGACCTCCCGCGCCACCAGGTACGCCCGCACGATGTCGGACGTGGAGGCGCCGGTCTCCTCCGCGAAGCGGAACATGAACGTGGTGCCCATGGCGTTGACCAGCTCGTTCACCACGCAGGTCGTGATGATCTCGCGCCGCAGCGGGTGGGCGTCCATGTACGTCCGGAACCGCTCGCGCAGGGCCGACGGGAAGTACGACACCAGCCACGACGCCAGGTACGGGTCGTCGGGCAGGTCGGAGCCCAGCACCTCGGCGTCGGCCACCAGCTTGGTGTAGGCCAGCAGGACCGAGAACTCCGGTGCGGTCAGCCCGAGCCTGGCCTGCCGCCGCTCGGCCAGCGTCTTGTCCGAGGGCAGGAACTCCAGCTCCCGGTTGACCAGCCCGTCGCGTTCGAGCTTGCGCAGGTAGCGGGCGTGGATGTGGAGCATCTCGACCGCCTGGGCGCGGGTCGCGTCGAGCACCACGTTCTGGGCGTGGTTGTCGCGCAGCACCAGCTCGGCGACCTCGTCGGTCATCGACGTGAAGACCTGGTTGCGCTGCTTGTCGGTCAGCTCGCCGTCGCGCACGACCTGGTCGAGCAGGATCTTGATGTTCACCTCGTGGTCGGAGGTGTCCACGCCGGCCGAGTTGTCGATGAAGTCGGTGTTGACCAGGCCGCCGTTCAGGGCGAACTCGATGCGGGCGAGCTGGGTGAAGCCCAGGTTGCCGCCCTCGCCGATGACCTTGCAGCGCAGGTCGCCGGCGTTCACCCGGAGCGTGTCGTTGGCCTTGTCGCCGACGTCGGCGTGGGACTCCGAGCCGGCCTTGACGTAGGTGCCGATGCCGCCGTTCCACAGCAGGTCGACGGGGGCCCGCAGGATGGCGCTGATCAGGTCGTTGGGGGCCAGCGAGCTGACGCCCGCCTCGATGCCCAGCGCCTCGCGCATCTGCGGGGTGATCTGGATCGACTTGGCCGTACGCGGGAACACGCCGCCGCCGGCGGAGATCAGCGAGGGGTCGTAGTCGTCCCAGGAGCTGCGCGGCAGGTCGAACAGGCGCTGCCGCTCGGCGAACGAGCGGGCCGCGTCGGGCGTCGGGTCGATGAAGACGTGCCGGTGGTCGAAGGCGGCCACCAGCCGGATGTGCTGGGAGAGCAGCATGCCGTTGCCGAAGACGTCGCCGGACATGTCGCCGATGCCGGCCACGGTGAAGTCGGTGGTCTGCACGTCCACGCCCATGGTGCGGAAGTGGTACTTGACCGACTCCCAGGCGCCGCGGGCGGTGATGCCCATGGCCTTGTGGTCGTAGCCGACCGAGCCGCCGGAGGCGAAGGCGTCGCCGAGCCAGAAGCCGTACTCCTTGGCCACGCTGTTGGCGATGTCGGAGAAGGTGGCGGTGCCCTTGTCGGCGGCGACGACGAGGTAGGTGTCGTCGCCGTCGTGCCTGACCACGTCGGCCGGCGGCACGACCTTGCCGTCCACCAGGTTGTCGGTGATGTCGAGCAGGCCGGAGATGAACATCCGGTAGCAGGCCACGCCCTCGGCCAGCACGTCCTCGCGGGCGCCGGACGCGGGCGGCTGCTTCACCACGAACCCGCCCTTGGACCCGGTGGGCACGATGACGGTGTTCTTCACCATCTGCGCCTTGACCAGGCCGAGGATCTCCGTCCTGAAGTCCTCCATGCGGTCGGACCAGCGCAGGCCGCCGCGGGCGACCTTGCCGAAGCGCAGGTGCACGCCCTCGACGCGGGGCGAGTACACGAAGATCTCGTACTTCGGCCGCGGCAGCGGCAGCACGCTGATCGCCTGCGGGTCGACCTTCAGCGAGATGTACGGCTTGCGCTGCCCGTCGACCGTCTGGAAGTAGTTGGTGCGCAGGGTCGCCTGGATCATCTCCAGGTAGGCCCGCAGGATGCGGTCCTCGTCGAGGGAGGCCACCTCGTCGAGGGCGCCCAGGATCTCCTCGTTGAGCGCGTCCACGAGGTCGACCCGCACGTCGTCGCCGCGCCTCGGGTCGAGCTTGGCCTCGAACAGGCGGACCAGCAGCCGGGCCAGCCGCACGTTGCCCAGCAGCACGCGTTCCATGTAGAGCTGCGAGAACGTGCTGCCGGCCTGCCGCAGGTACTTGGCGTAGACCCGCAGGATCTCGACCTGCTCCCAGGTCAGGCCGGCCCGCAGGATGAGGGCGTTGAAGTTGTCGGCCTGGACCCGGCCCTGCCACAGGGCGCTCAGGCCGTCCTGGAAGAGCCGCTTGAAGTCGTTCCTGTCCACCTCGTCCGAGGGGGTGTAGCGCAGGCCGAAGTCGTAGATCCAGGCGTTCTTGGTGCTCGCGTCGCCGTCCCGGTCGATCTCGTACGGCCGCTCGTCCACGACCTCGACGCCGAGCCGCTGGATCAGGGGCAGCGCCTCCGACAGGGAGATCGGCGAGCCGACCTTGTAGATCTTCAGCCGCCGCTCGCCCTCGGCGGCGTCGTACGGCTCGTAGAGGTTGATCGCCACCTCCTCGCCGTCGGCGACGAGCTGCTCCAGGCGGCGCAGGTCGACCACGGCGACCTTGGGCGGGAAGTCGGCCTTGTACCCCTCGGGGAAGGCGGAGACGTACCTCCTGGCCAGCGCGGGGGCCTCCTCCTCGGAGGTCATCTCGTCGAGGGCGGCGGCCAGGTCGTCCTCCCAGGAGCGGGTGAGCGCGGCCAGACGCGCCTCCAGCTCCTCCACGTCGACGCTCGGCGCGGGGAGCTGCTTGCCGCGCTCGCCGCGCACGACCACGTGCAGCCGGGCCAGCACGGACTCGCCGATCATCGCGCTGTAGTCGAGCGACCTGCCGCCGAGCGCCTTGAGCAGCACCTCCTGCATCTTCAGCCGCACCTTGGTGGTGTAGCGGTCGCGGGGCAGGTAGATCAGGCAGGAGATGTAGCGGCCGTAGTCGTCGCGCCGCAGGAAGAGCTTGACCTGCTTGCGCTCGCGCAGCCGCAGCACGCCGAGCGCGATCGGCAGGAGCTGGGCGACCGAGGTCTGGAACAGCTCGTCGCGCGGGAACGTCTCCAGGATCTCGATCAGGTCCTTGCCGTCGTGGCTGTCGGGCGCGTGGCCGGCGGCGTTGAGCACCTCGGCCAGCTTGCGCCGCAGCACGGGGATCCTGGAGATCGACTCGTTGTAGGCCACGTGCGTGAGCAGGCCGAGGAAACGACGCTCTCCGATCACCTCGCCCTCGGGCGAGAACAGCTTGACCCCGATGTAGTCGAGGTAGGTCGCGCGGTGGACGGTGGCCCGGCTGTTGGCCTTGGTGATGATCACGAGCTGCTTCTCGCGGGCCTTGGCGCGCACCTCCGCGGGCAGCGCGGAGAAGCTGTCGGAGCCCACCTTGTCGTCGCGCAGGATGCCGAGCGCGGCGCCGGGCAGGGCCTTCAGCATCTCGCCCTGGTCGGTGTGCTCCAGCCGGTACTCGCGGTAGCCGAGGAACGTGAAGTGCCCGTCGGCGAGCCAGCGCAGCAGGTCGAGGCTGTCCTCGACCTCGGCGGGCTCCAGCGGCGGCGGGTTCATGCTCAGGTCTTCGGCCGTCTGGACGGCCAGGGCCCGCATCTTCCTGAAGTCCTCGACCGCGTACCGCACGTCGGCGAGCACCCGCTGCAGGTCAGCCTCGACGCGCCTGAGCACCGCGGGGTCGGCCTGGCGGTCGATCTCGATGTGGATCCACGACTCCACCAGCATCTGGCCGGTGACGTCCTCCTGGCCGCGGCCGAGCATCCGGCCCGTCATGTCGCGGCGCACCCGCATCTGGGGGTGGACCACGAGGTGGGTGCCGATGTCCTGCCGGTCGAGCTCCATGGTGACCGAGTCGACGAGGAACGGCATGTCGTCGGTGACCACCTCGACGACCGAGTGCCCGGGGTCCCAGCCGTTCTCCTCCAGCGTGGGGGTGTAGGCGCGGACCACGGCCCGGCCCTGGGGGCGTACCTCGGCGAGCTGCCGCTGGGACATCGCCGGGCCGTACACGTCGACGGGGTTGCGGTCGAGCAGGTCCTCGGGTGCGACATGGCGGTAGTAGAACCGCAGGAAGGAGAGGGCCTCCTCCGCGCTCATGTGCTCGCTGCCGACCGCGCAACTCTCCGCGGCTCTTTGCAGCAGCTCATCCTTGGCCTCGTCGAGCGGCATTTCGCTCTCACTCCTTTGTGAGGGTTTGCCATGACTGTTCATAGCCAGGCTCTTAGTTCCCATAGCGAGGGGAAGTAGTGCAGACGGGTACGTCCGCGGAGATGGGCGACACCTGGTCGCCTTCCTCGCCGGACCGCCGGCGCGGGGGGAACGGGCGCATCACCGTCGATGCCCACCGAACACCTCCCCCTGAACGCCCGGCCCTGATTCCGGGCGTGTGCCTCGCCGTACCGATATCACCCGAAAAGGGCATAGACGTCAACGTGACATCGACATGGGGGGATCGTCGCCGGAGGCCGAGGGGGCGGTCTTGAGGTCGTCGAGCCGGTCGGGAAGCTCGGCCAGCTCCAGGAGCTCGGCCTGGCACCGCTCGCACGCGTCGAGGTGGCGTTCGAACGCCTCGTGCTCCTCTTCGTCGAGGACGCCGAGGACGTAGGCGGCCACCCCGTCGTGCATCAGCCGGCTACCCCCTTGTCACGCAGCTGTTCGCGGAGAGCCCGGATCCCGTAGTAGAGCCGGGACTTCACCGTGCCCGGCGGAATCCCCAGAATCTCCGCCGCTTCACTTATCGTACGGTCTCGGAGGTAGGTCTGCTCAATGACTTCGCGGTGTTCGGCGGACAGGCTGCGCAGCGCGTCGGCGACGACGATCGCCGACAGGGCGCGCTCGGAGCCGTCCGGCACCGACATCTGGTCGACTTCGGGCGGCTCGACCTCGTGAGGCCGGGCGCTCTTCCGTCGGCGTCCGTCGATGACGATGCGGCGGGCCACTGTCAGCAGCCACGCCCATAAAAGGCTCGGTTCCCATTGCAGTCTTGCCGAGTTTCGCCAGGCCCTGACCAGGGTCTCCTGTACGACGTCCTCGGCCCATTGCAGATCGTTTCCGGTCGATTTGCGTACGTGGCGCAGCAGAGGGCCGCCGAACTCCTGGTAGAGCACCGCGATGCGATGTTCCGCCTCGGCATCCGCACTCTCGAACCTGCCGTCGAGGTGACCTAGCACGGGGCACATCTTTACACCTTCGTTATCGGTCCGGCAGCCACTCCGATAACTCCAGTTATTTCTAACTATCTCCGGTCATGGGTGAACCTGATGGTGTAAGCCCGCGTACCTCCCACCATGCAACGGCTGACAACCATGAGAACCGGGCGCATGGCCGCGGCCATGACCGCTCTTGCCGTGGCGGCGGGCGGCCTGGTGTCCGCCGCCGTCATCGGCGTGGCGCCGGCGCGGGCCGACCACTGCGACCCGGCCCAGGCGAGCCAGGACGACGGCCGCCGCCAGCGCGACCGGGCCCCCGACCAGCAGGCCCCTGACCAGCAGGACCCGGACCAGCAAGCACCCGACCAGCAGAACCCGGACCAGCAAGCACCGGATCAGCAGGCGCCCGACCAGCAGTTCCCTGACCAGCAAAGACCGGATCAGCAGGCGCCGGACCGGCAGGGGCGGGGCGGGGATCGGCAGGTGCAGGGCAGCGGGATCGTGCTGCGCGACCCGGCGCGGTCGCCGGAGCCGGAGGACTCCGGCGACGCCCTGTTCCGCCGCGACCGTTCCCCCCGCACCCCCACGGCCGCTCCCCAGGACCCCCAGAACCCGCGCGACCCCCAGGACCCCCAGGATCCCCAGAACCCGCAGGATCCCCAGGACCCCCAGAACCCTCAGGACCCGCAGGACCCCGGCGACCAGTCGCAGGACCGGCGTGGCCGGCCGACCCGGACCGCCTCCCCCTCCCCCACGGCCTCCCAGGACGACGACTGCAAGGACCTCGGTCCCTTCGTCACGGACTTCGTGGACATCCGCCAGGTCCAGCCCCTGCGGCTCGACGCCGGCATCGGACGGAACGGCTCACGTGGCACGTTCGTCGCCCAATGCGGCACCAACCGCAACGGTCACAACAACCCCGACAACTTCATCGTGGCCCCCGGCGTCAGCAACGGCGCCCACCACCTGCACGACTACGTCGGCAACCTGTCCACGGACGGCTTCTCCACCGACGAGAGTTTGGCCGCCGCCGGAACCACCTGCCGCCTAGGGGATAAATCCACTTACTTCTGGCCAGTTCTGCGCGACCGCAAAGTGGACGCGAACGTCCAGGACCCCGACGGCAACGTGGGCCGGGTGATCCGCGCCGGCACGGTGAGCCTGCAGTTCCGGGGCAACGCGACCTCCAGGGTCGTCGCGATGCCGAGGTTCCTGCGCCTGATCACCGGCGACGCCAAGGCGGGGACGAACGGCGCCGCGAACGCCCGAGCCCGCTGGAGCTGCACAGGATTCACAAATCGCATAAGTCCCGATAAATATCCGCTTTGCCCGCGCGGAAGTCAGGTTCTTCGTATTCTGGATTTCCCCAGCTGCTGGGACGGTCAGAACACCGACAGCGCCAATCACCGCACGCACGTGGTCTTCCCCGGGCAGAACGGCGCTTGTCCGCAAGGCACCAGGGCGATTCCGCAACTGCGCATGCTCCTCGCCTACACGGTTCCACAGGGTCCGTCGTTCGCCGTGGACGCGTTCCCTGAACAGAAGCACAACCCGGTCACCGACCACGCGGACTTCGCCAACGTCATGCCCGAACGGCTGATGCAGTTCGTCGTCTCGTGCATCAACCGGGGTCGCCGCTGCTGACACGTCCCCATCAGCCTTCCGAGTCGTACCCTCACCCGACCTTGGAGGGAAATAGATGCTCCACAGACGACACCCCCGGCACGCCCCCACCAAGCTGGACACAAGGAATGTCCGGCTGGGGGCGAGCGCCTCGTTGACGGCCGTCCTGTTGTCGGTGCTCGCGCTGGCCAGGACAGAACGCGGCGTCGCGCTGCTCGGCCGAGGAGTGAGTTTCCTAGAGTTCTACGCGGGCGTGTTCGCCCTGGTGCTGCTGACCGCGACGGTCGCGCTCGGCCTGGTCACCACCGAACGCGTGTTCCTGTCCCCGCCCAACCGGGTCAGGGCCCAGCTCGCGCACCGCGCCACCGCCCTCATCGGGCTCGCCTACCTGGTCACGCACATCGTCCTGATGATCAGCCTGGGACACGCGCCGCCGGGCGCGGCGATCGTGCCGGTCGCCGGGGTCTACGTGGGGTTCGGCGCGCTCGCCTTCGACCTGATGGTCGTGGCGGTGGCCACGGGGATGCTCAGGGGCCGCTTCGCCGTGCGGGGCACGCCGTGGTTGTGGCGGCTGCTGCACTCGGCCGCCTACCTGGCCTGGCCCATCGCGATCATGCACGGGCTGACGGCGGGCCGGTCGCCGGCCGGCTGGGTGGCCTGGTCGTACGTGGCGTGCCTGGCCGCGGTCGGGTCCGCGTTGATCGTTCGGGTGCTGGCCACGTTGCGCAGGCCGCCCGTCGTACCGGAGAGGGTCGAGGCGCCAGCCGTGACGGCCGGGGTGGCGGCGGACGTGCCCGTCGAGCGGCCGCGGGCGACGGCCGCGGCCACAGCGGCGGCGGCCGACGCGCCGGTGAGCCTGGCCGACGCCCGGCGCAGGTACCGGGAGGCCGGATGAGCCCGCGCCGCGCGACCCCGGGGAGCCGGTCGTGATCCCGCACCGGGTGCCGCGCGTGCTCCGGATGGGCCCGGCGCGGCTGACCGCCGGGCTCGACCACTGCCGGCGGCTGGACCTGCCCGCGCACCGGACGCTGCACGGCGAGCCGCGGCCGCGCGAACTGGCCGAGCTCATCTCCATGGTGAACGAGGTCGACATGCGCGGACGGGGCGGCGCCGCCTTCCCGTTCGCCCGCAAGCTGCGGGCCGTGGCCGACGCGGCGGGCACGGGCGAGAGCGTGGTGCTGGTCAACGGCGCCGAGGGCGAGCCGGCCAGCTCCAAGGACGCCATGCTGCTCACCCGCACCCCGCACCTCGTGCTGGACGGCGCCATCCTGGCGGCGGAGGCGCTGGGCGCCCGCGAGGTGGTCGTGGCCACGGTCGAGGGCGAGGTGGCCGAGTCGTCCGTGGCGGCGGCCGTGGCCGAGCGCCGGGCCGCGAACGTGTCGGGCGGTTCGGAGAGCCGCATCCCGATCCGGGTGGTCGGGCTGGCGGAGAGGTTCATCAGCGGGGAGGGCGGTGCGCTCGTCCGCGGCGTGAACGGCGAGGAGGCCATCCCGCCGGGCAGGAAGCGGCGGGCCGCGACGAGCGGCGTGGACGGGCTGCCGACCCTGCTGTCCAACACCGAGACCTTTGCCCAGTTCGCGCTGCTGGCCGAGTACGGCCCGCAGAAGTACGCCGAGGTGGGCACCAGCAAGGAGCCCGGCACGATCCTGCTCACGGTGAGCGGCGGCGCGGCCAACGGCGCGGTGATCGAGGCGCCGACCGGCGTGCTGCTGGCCGACGTGCTCGCCCTGTGCGAGGCCGAGGCCGGGGACGGCGTGCTGGTCGGCGGCTACCACGGCGCGTGGTTGTCGGCCGAGGTGGCCGGGTCGGCGGTGATCTCGCGGGAGGGCATGAAGCTGGCCGGCGCCACGCTGGGCGCGGGGATCATCGTGCCGCTCGGCGACGGCACCTGTCCGCTGGGCGAGGCGGCCAGGGTGGCCTCGTACCTGGCCGCGGAGTCGGCCGGGCAGTGCGGTCCCTGCCGTCTGGGGCTGCCCGACGTGGCGCGTGCCCTGTGCGCGATCGCCGAGGGCACCGGCTCCGTGGACGCCGTGCGCCGGTGCGTGCGGGCGGTCGAGCGGCGTGGCGCGTGCTTCCACCCTGACGGCACGGCCAAGTTCGTGTTGTCGGCGCTGGACGCGTTCGAGAGCGAGATCGCACTCCACCTGGAGCACGGCTCGTGCGGCCGTCCGGTGCGCGGCGTGCTGCCGATGCCGGAGCCGGAGGTGGAGCCCGAGTACCGGCTGGAGGTGGACTGGACCCGCTGCCAGGGGCACGGCCTGTGCGCGCACCTGCTGCCGGAGTTCGTGGACCTGGACGACTACGGGTTCCCGTCGTTCCGGAACGTGCCGGGGTGGATGGTCAAGGACGCGCGGCGGGCGGTCGAGATGTGCCCGGCGCTGGCCCTGCGGATCGTCCAGACGAGCGGGGAGGCGCCGAAGCCGCCCACGTCGCCGCTGCGGCTGGTCAAGGACGGCGTGTTGCGAAAGGCTCCCGGGCTGACCCGGGTGGGGGCCACTACCAACCTCTTCGGATTTGGCGGGACGGCGGGGTGATGTCGGTAGTGATGTAGTTGTGACCAACTTGTCCGGAGGGCCAGGCGTCTCATCGATCGGTTCGACACGACCGACGGGGGACGCCCATGGACCGCCGCGACTTTCTCCATCTCACCGCGCTCGCGCCGCTGGCGCTGGCCGCCGACGCGAGGACACCCGCCGCACCGGCCACCGGCGCCCGGCCGTCCGGCACGGGACCCTACGGCCCGGGTCCTCACGGCCGGGGGGCACGCGGGGCGGAGCTGGTCGGCGCGCTCGGCGCCGGGCGGTCGGCGCCGCCGCCGGACTGGGCGCGGCTGCGCGGGCGGCTCGCCGGCACGCTGGTGCTGCCCGGCGACTCCGGGTACGACGACGCCCGCCGCCTGGTCAACCCGGCCTACGACCGGATCAGGCCGGGCGGGGTGGCCTACTGCGCGAGCCCGGCGGACGTCTCGGCGTGCCTGGCCTTCGCGCGCGCGAGCGGCGTCGCGGTCACCCCCCGCTCCGGCGGCCACTCCTACGCGGGCTGGTCCACCGGGACCGGCCTGGTCATCGACGTGTCCCGGATGAACACGGTCTCCTACGCCGCCGGGCGGGCCACGATCGGGGCCGGCGCCAAGCTGGTCGACGTCTACGACCGGCTGGCCCGGCACGGCGTGAGCATCCCGGCGGGCTCGTGCCCGACGGTCGGGATCGCCGGGCTGGCCCTGGGCGGCGGCATCGGGGTGGTGTCCAGGAAGTACGGCCTGACCTGCGACACCCTGGAGTCCGTACGCGTGGTCACGGCCGACGGCCGCCTGCTGACGGCGGACGCCACCCACCACTCCGGCCTCTACTGGGCCTGCCGCGGCGGTGGCGGCGGCAACGTCGGCGTCGCGGTCTCCTTCACCTTCCGCACCCACGCCGCGCGCGACCTGACCGTGTTCTTCCTGCACTGGCCGTGGTCCAGGGCCGCGGCCGCGGTGCGCGCCTGGCAGTCGTGGGCGCCGTCCGCGCCGGACGAGCTGTGGTCCTCGCTGCACCTGGCGCGCGAGGAGCGCGACCTGGACGTGCTCCTCGTCGGCACGTACGAGGGACCGAAGGCGTCACTGGACCGCCTGCTCGCCCCGCTGGTCGCCCGGGTCGGCGCGCCGTCGTCGAGGTCGGTGCGGACGACGTCGTACCGGGAGGCCATGATGATCATGGCGGGATGCTCGTCACGGTCCGTGGCGCAGTGCCGCCGGCCGCGGCGGGAGGCGTTCGCCGCCAAGTCGCACCTGGCCTACGCCGAGCTCCCCGCCGACGGCGTGCGCCGCCTGGTGGACGGGGTGGCGCGCGGCGGACGGCACGCCGTGCTGCTGGACGCGCTCGGCGGCGCGGTGGGCCGGGTCAAGCCGGCGGCCACGGCGTTCCCGCACCGGGCCGCGCTCTACAGCGTGCAGTACTACGCGAAGGGCACGGACCGGACGTGGCTGCGCCGCCTGCACGGCGAGCTGACCCCGCACTTCGGCGAGCACGCCTACGTGAACTACGTCGACCCCGACCTGACCGGCTGGCGCGGCGCCTACTACGGCCCCAACGCCGCCCGCCTGGCCGAGGTGAAGTCCACCTACGACCCCGACCGGCTGTTCCGCCTGCCGCAGGGCGTCTGACCTACTTCTCCCGCACATAGACCGGCTCGCCGATCTTCACCATGTCGAACAGCCGCTTCGAGGTGGGCAGCGGCAGGCGGACGCAGCCGTGCGAGGCGGGCCGCAGCGGCACCTTCGACGAGCCGTGCATGGCGATGCCCCCGACGAAGTAGAGCGAGTCGTACATCGTGCCGAGCGGGCCCTCGGTCCAGCCCGGCGCCCGGCTGGTGACGTGGAAGTCGCCGGTCGGGGTGATCGCGTTGCCGCAGTGGCCGTTCTCGCAGTAGTTCACCCGCGCGCCCGTCGAGACGTGCGAGATGAGCGCCGGGCGGCGGTGGCGGTAGACGACGAGCAGCTGGTAGCGCAGGTTGATCTCGACCCGGTCCGCCTCGCCGCGCGGGACCAGCGGCTTCATCCGCACCGGACGGTCGAAGGCCCGCCACACCTCGGGCCCGACCGCGCCCTGGGGACGCAGGTGCCGGTGCTTCTGGAAGGCCCACACGCCGAACTTGGTCTGCTCGTCGTAGACGCCGTTGAGCCGGCCGAAGTAGTAGCCGTTCCGGTGCAGCCGCTCCTGGAGGCGCCTGACGGTCTCGCCGCGGTCGCCCGGCCGCAGCACGACCACCCCGCCGGGCACCGCCTTGTCCGCCCGGTCCACCTTGTCGGTCTTGTCGGTCTTGTCCGCGCGGTCCGCCTCCGCCCGGTCCACCCTGTCCGTCCGGTCCACCCTGTCCGTCCGGCCCGCCGTGTCCGTCCGGTCCGCCCGGTCTGGCCGGTACGCCCTGTCTTCTACGTCAACCGTGTCCGTCGCGTCCGCCGTGTGCGCCCTGTCCGCCTTGTCCGGCGTGTCCGCCATCGCGGGCGTACCGGCCAGGAAGGGAAGCCCACCACACCCGAGAGCGGCGAAAACAACCGCTCTCCGAACCTTTGTGATCATAGGTCAACGCCTACCCAGATCGCCGACAATTCACGACACTGGCAAATCCCGCTAAAAGCAGGCATATCGCTTTTATGCGACGGCACGGTCAAAGCTTTAGCAAGCGTGGACCGAGGCGAGACACCCGCGAAATCGGCGGAACGAAGAAAAGGCGGATGCGCCATGGACGCATCCGCCTTTTCTCCAGAGGCCGGGGAGCGAGCTGCGCGTTCACCCGCCCGGCCTCTGTTCACCCCTCCGAACAGCCCCAACCTTAACCAAGACGACGCCCGGAACGCACACCGTTCCGCAAAACCTTTCCAGGAATCCTCGGGGGCCGGCAAAAAACGAGTCGCGCGGACGGGGATACGCCTGGAAGCATGCCGGAATATGCGTCACTGGCCGCTCTTTGAGCTCTCCATCACCACGCCGCGACTGGAACTGCGGCACCCCACCCTCGACGACCTCGACGACCTGGCCGACCGGGCGGCCGAGGGCGTCCACGAGGCCGGTTTCATGCCGTTCATGTTCCCGTGGACCGAGGCGCCCCCGGCCGAGCGGGCCCGCCGTACGGTGCAGTACCACTTCCGCAACTGGGCCGGGTTCACCGCCGACGACTGGTCGCTGGAGCTGGTCGTGGTGCACGAGGGCCAGGTCGTCGGCACCCAGGGCGTCATGGCGACCAGCTTCCCCGTCACCCGCGAGGTCAAGACGGGCTCCTGGCTGGGCCGGCGGTTCCAGGGCCGCGGCATCGGCACGGAGATGCGCAGGGCCGTCCTGCACCTCGCCTTCGCCGGCCTCGGCGCGCGGCACGCCGTGACGGAGGCGTTCGAGGACAACCACGCCTCGCTGGCGGTGACCAGGAAGCTCGGCTACCGCGAGGACGGCGTCACCGTCCACGCGCGCCAGGGCGAGCCGGTCGTCACCCGGCGCTTCCGCATGGCCCGCGCGGACTGGTCGCCGTCCCCCGACGTCGAGATCCGCAACCTCGACGCCTGCCTGCCCCTGTTCGGGCTTGCGCCCTGAGCCCCCGCCGTCACGGCCTGAAGTGCCGCAGCACCTCCGGGTTGGCCATGGCGTCGGGGTTGGCCGCCTCCTCGACGGGCGTGCCGAGCAGGATCTTGCGTACCGGCACCTCCAGCTTCTTGCCGGACAACGTCCGGGGGATGCCGGGCACGACACGGATCTCGTTCGGCACGTGCCGGGGCGACAACTCCTGGCGCAGGGCCGCGCACAGCGCGCGTTCGAGCCGCTCGCCGAACTCGGCGCCCTCGGCGAGGGTGACGTAGAGCAGCAGGCTGCCCTCCTGGCCGAGCTGCCCGGTGTCGACCACGAGGCTGTCGGCGATCTCGTCGAACCGCTCCACGACCCGGTAGAACTCGCTGGTGCCCATGCGCACGCCGCCGCGGTTGAGCGTCGAGTCGGAGCGGCCGTAGATGACGCAGCTGCCGTCCTCGTTGATCTTGATCCAGTCGCCGTGCCGCCACACGCCCGGGTAGACGTCGAAGTAGCTGTCGAAGTAGCGCCGCCCGTCGGGGTCGTTCCAGAACATCACCGGCATCGAGGGCATCGGCCGGGTCAGCACCAGCTCGCCCACCTCGCCGACCACCGGCTCGCCCTTGGGGTCGTACGACTCCACCTTGGCCCCCAGCGACCGGCACGGGATGATCCCCGCCCTGATCGGGTGGAGCATCGTGGCCCCGACGAACCCGGTGCACACGTCGGTGCCGCCGGAGAACGACCCGATCGGCGTGCCGGGCAGCTCGGCGGCGACCCAGGCGAAGCCCTCGGGCGGCAGCGGCGAGCCGGTCGAGCCGATGCCGCGCAGCCGCTCCAGCCCGTCCGGACGCAGCCCGGCCTTCAGCGAGGCCATGATGTACGGCGCCCCCACCCCGAAGTACGTCACCTTCTCCGAGGCGGCGATCCGCCAGAGCGCGGCGGGCGAGGGATGCGTGGCCGAGCCGTCGTAGAGCACCGGCGTGGCCCCCACCAGCAGGGCGCCGACGAGGTAGTTCCACATCATCCAGCCCGTGGTGGTGTACCAGAAGAACACGTCGCCCTCGCCCAGGTCCTGGTGGAAGGCGAGCGACTTGAGGTGTTCCAGCAGCACGCCGCCGTGCCCGTGCACGATCGGCTTGGGCAGCCCGGTCGTGCCGCTGGAGTAGAGGATCCACAGCGGATGGCCGAACGGCACCCGTTCGAACTCCAGCGGCCCCGCCTCGGCCCGCAGCCCCTCCCAGCCGATGACCTCGCCGTGCGGCACCGAACGGGCGGGCGCGGCGGCCGGCTCGGCCTCCTGGGGGGCCTGGCCCTCGCCGGCCGCCGCCAGGTAGGGGATCCAGACCGTGGCGCGCAGCGTGGGCAGCTCGGCGGCGATCTCGTTCACGGCCTCGGAACGGTCGTAGGTCTTGCCGTTGTAGTGGTAGCCGTCGACCGCGATGAGCACCTTGGGCTCGATCTGCCTGAACCGGTCGACGATGCTCGGCACCCCGAAGTCCGGCGAGCCGGCCGACCAGACGGCGCCGAGCGAGGCCGTGGCGAGGAAGGCGATCAGGGCCTGCGGGATGTTCGGCAGGTAGCCGGCCACGCGGTCGCCCCTGGTGACGCCCAGCCTGGCCAGGCCGGCGCGGACGCGGGCCACCTCGTCGCGCAGCTCGGCGTGGGTCAGCTCCTGGCGGGCGCCGTCCTCGGAGACGAAGACCAGGGCGGTGCCCTCGGTGCGCCGCAACGCGTTCTCGGCGTAGTTGACCTCGGCGCCCGCGAACCAGGTCGCGCCCGGCATCTCCCCCGACAACACCGGCCCCTCGCCGCGCTCCCCGACGACGTCGAAGTAGTCCCAGATCGACGTCCAGAACTCCTCAGGACGGTCGACGGACCACTGCCACACCTCCTCGTAGCTCGCGCCGGACCGCCCCAGCCACTCCAGGTAGCGGGTCAGCTTGGCGGCGGACACGACCTCGCCGGTCGGTTCCCAGAGAAGCGCACCTTCAGCAACCATGTGCCCCATCCTGTCGCCCGTCAGGTGGAAAGTCATACCTGACCTCCCCCATAACTTGCTACCTCCGTAGGTGGTCCACCGCCATACGGGCGGCGGTGCCGATCACCGCGTCGGCGCGCGGCTGGATGACCGCCGTGCTGAACGAACGGGTGAACACCGCCACCGCGTACCGGCCGCCGTCGGGGTACTCGACCACGCCGACCTCGGTGCGCAGCGTCGGCAGCGAGCCGGTCTTGCCGCCGACCTCGACGTCGTCGTACGGGAAGCCCGAGGCCAGCCGGTGCGGCCACACCTGCATGTTGAGCACGCCGCGCATCCAGGAGCACGACTGCGGCGAGGCGGCCTCGTCCCGCCAGATCATGGACAGCAGGCGGGTCATCTCGCGCGGCGTGCTGCGGTTGGTGTGCGCCGGGTCGAGCGCCCGCATGCGGGAGATGTCGTCGGGATCCAGGTACGGCCACCCGTGGCCGGTGTCCAGCTCCATGGTCTCGTACAGGTCGCGGCCGCTCTGCAGCATCCGGGTGCCGTCGAGGCCGAAGGCGTCCAGCATGGCGTTGACCGCGTCCATGCCCACCCGGTCGAGCAGCACGTCGGCGGAGGTGTTGTCGCTCACCGCCATCATCAGGTACGCCAGGTCGCGCAGCGACATGGTCACGTCGTCGAGCATGGCCGACAGGCCCGTGGGCCCCGGGACCCGCCGGCCGGACGTCACCGTCGTCGGGGCCGTCGCGTCCAGCCGCCCGGCGTCGGCCTGGCGGCAGAACTCGACCAGCAGCGGCAGCTTGTACACCGACGCCAGGGGCATCGGCTCGTCGGCGCCGTGGCCGGACTCCCGCCCGGAGTCGATGTCGCAGGCGTGCAGCCAGCCCGTCACCCCGGCCATCCGGAACAGCGCAGCGTAGTCGGGCTCGCTCATGCCAGCATCCCCGGCCTCCGGCTGATCCGCCGCGCGGGCGCGGCGCCCTCGTCGGTCATCCCGGCGCTCTCCTTCAACGTGCGTACGGCGACGTCCGAGAACTCGGCGACCCAGTCATTCCGCTGGGCCGTCGCCGCGCGCCAGGCCGTGGAGACCCGGCACGCGATCGGCGAGCCTAGCAGCGGCCGCCAGGCCAGCCCGGGGACGTCCGCCCTGGGCCCGAACGCCACCGCCTGGCCGGCGAGCACCAGGCCGAGCCCGGCGCCCTGGTGCACCTGGCCGGGCACGTACCCGTGCCGGCGGCACTCGGCCAGCGTCTCGGCGTGCCAGCCCGGCTCGCCCTCCTTGGGCGGCATCAGCAGCTCGCGCCCGGCCAGGTCGGTCAGGTGCACCTCGCCGGCCGCGGCCAGCGGGTCGTCCCCGGCCAGCAGCACGCCCAGGGGCTGGACGAGCACCTGGCCGAAGTCCAGGCCGGGGGCGGCGACCGGATGGCGGACGAGCCCGACGTCGATCGTGCCGCCGGCCAGGCCGGACACCTGATCGGCCGTCCAGGTCTCGACGGGGACGAGCCGTACGTCCGGATTGACCGCGCGGAAGCCCGCGACCAGGGCGGCGATCACGGAGGCGGCCAGGTCGGGCGGCACCCCGATCTTGAGCACGCCGCCGTCGCCGCGGCGGGCCAGCTCGCGCAGCCGCTCGACCCTGGAGACGATCTCGCGGGACTCGCCGAGCAGCAGCCGTCCGGCCTCGGTCAGGCGTACCTGCCGGGCGGAGCGGTCGAAGAGCTGCACGCCGAGCTCCTCCTCCAGACGTTTGATGCGCTGGCTGAGCGGCGGCTGCGCCATGCCGAGGCGGATCGCGGCGTTCCCGAAGTGCAGTTCCTCCGCCACGACGACGAAGTAGCGGAGATGCCGGACCAAGTCCATGACCAGCCACTATATCCAGACTTATATCTACATGGCCGTCATATCAATATTGGACGAAACCCACCGCCTCTGGTGTCCTCGGGCCATGGCATCACAAACGGGGACACTGTACGGGCGCGCCCGGCCGGAGGGGCCACGTCGCGGACAACGGCGCAGGTGGCCGCTGGTCCTGACCGTCCTGGTCGTGCTGATCGTGGCCGCGGGGGCCACGGTCTGGGTGTTGCGCACGAAGGGCTCACCCGAGCAGACGACCGACGAATACCTCTCGGCCTGGTCCGTCCAGGATTATGCGAAGATGCGCGAGCTCGTCGCCGACCCGCCCACCGACTTCGAGTCCTGGCACCGGCGTTTCCGCACCGACCTCAAGGTCGAGCAGGCCACCTTCACCCGCTCCCGCTCGACCGGCCCCTTCGCCGACAACGGCCCGGACGACGACGGCTACCTGAGCTTCACCGTCAGGCTGACCGGCCCCCGGGACTGGACGTACGGCAGCCGGCTCAAGCTGGTCGAGCGGGACGGCGCGTGGAAGGTCGCCTGGACCCCGGCGGCCATCCACCCCAAGCTCAAGAAGGGCCTCTCGCTGCGCCTGGTCGCCCGGAAGCGCGACCCCGTCAGCGTCCTGGCCGCCGACGGCACCGAGATCGGCGGCGCGGACGCCCCCGGCTCGGTGCAGCAGCTTGTCGAGGGCATCATGCAGACCTACCCCGACCGCTTCGAGCTGGGCGGCGACTCGATCATCGGCCTCTACCAGGGCGACGAGCTGGTCGAGACGCTGGCCGAGCCGGGCGGCACCGAGCCGTTCAGCACCACGATCGACCTGAAGGTGCACGCGGCGGGGGCGGCGGCGCTGGAGGGCGTCACCAAGCCGGCCTCGCTGGTGGCGCTGCGCGCCTCGACCGGCGAGATCCTGGCCGTGGTCAACAAGCCCGGCGGCTTCAACCGGGCGCTGCTCGGCAAGTATCCGCCCGGCTCGACGTTCAAGGTCGTGACGGCCTCGGCGCTGGTCGCGGACGGGGTCGAGCCCGGCAGGACGGTCACCTGCCCGGCCGAGAAGAACATCGGCGGCTTCCCCTTCCACAACGCCGGCTTCAAGGACTACGGCACGCTCTCCTTCCAGGACGCCTTCGCGCACTCGTGCAACACGACGTTCGGCGAGATGAGCGTGGCCGAGCTGAACGGCGGCAGGCTGGCCGAGGTGGCCAGGAGCTTCGGCTTCGGCATCCCGATCAAGCCGGGCGTGCCCGCCGTGCGGGCCGAGTTCCCCGACCCCAAGGACGACACCGACCTCGCCTCGGCCTCCATCGGCCAGGGCCGGGTGCTGGCCAGCCCGCTCAACATGGCCTCCGTCGCCGCCGCCATCGCCTCGGGCGCCTGGATCCCGCCGCGGATCGTGTCCAAGGAGATGGCCTCCGACGACCGTCCGCGCCCGCTGGAGCGCGGCGTGGTGTCGGCCCTGCGCAAGCTCATGCCCGCCGTCGTCACGGACGGCACCGCCAAGGGCGCGCACTTCCCGGCGGGCACCGCGGGCAAGACCGGGACGGCCGAGTACGGCTCGGGCAAGGAGCCGCCCGCGCACTCGTGGTTCATCGGCTACAAGGGGGACGTGGCGTTCGCGGTGATCGTGGAGGGCGGCGGCGCCGGCTCGGCCGTGGCGGCCCCCGTCGCCGCCCGCTTCCTCGCCGCCCTGCCGCGAAACCCCTGAGGTCGGACGGGAGGGGCGGTCAGCCGGCCTTGCGGTCCAGCGGGGAGGTCAGGCCGGCCACCGCGGCCACCACCTCCGAGGCGTCCGACAGGTCGGGCAGCACCAGGTCGGCGCCCGCCTCGCGCAGTTCGGCGGCCGTCGACCGCCCCGAGGCGATCCCGATCATGGCGGCCCCGCCGATCCTGGCGGCCTGCACGTCGCGCGTGGAGTCGCCGATCACCACGGTGTTGGCCGCCGTGAACGGCGTGCCCAGCCGCTGCTTGGCCCTGCCCTGCGCGACCTGGAGCAGCGTCGCCTTGGGGTAGACCTCCTCGCCGTAGCCGCCGAGCTCGAAGTCGACGTACCTGTCCAGCCCGAACGCCTTGAGCTTGTGCACGGCGTTGCCCTTGATCGTGCCGGTCAGCACCGACTGCACGACCCCGTCGAGCCGGGCCACAGACTTCAGCGCGTCCTTGGCCCCCGACATCATCCGGCCCTCCTTGGCCAGCCGGCCGCGCCGGTCGGCGAAGGCGAGGGCGAGGGCGGCCAGGAACCTGGGCAGGTGGTCGTCCTGCGCCGGGATGCCGTTGACGGCCAGCGTCTCGAAGACGATCTCGGAGTCGGGACGGCCGAGCGGCGGCACGAGCTTGACCAGCGGCCGGCCGGTCACGGCGCGGAACGCCTCGGCGTAGGCGTCCCGGGTCACGATGGCGACGTCGACCAGGGTGAGATCGACGTTCCAGAGCACAAGGCGGTTGATGGCGACCTCCTGAGGGGTTCCCGGCAAGGGTACGGCCCCGGCCCGGCCGGGAGCTGCCTCCCGGCGGATCCGGCATATCCCCCTCAGGCGTACTGGAGCGCCTGGGCGAGCGTGTCCACCACGGGCAGGCCGGTGCCCTCCAGCTCGGCCCGCGTGGTCATGCCGCCGGTGTAGAGCACCGCCCGCGCGCCGACGTGCCGCGCGGCGAGCCCGTCGTCGACGCTGTCGCCGATCACCAGGATCTCGCCGGGGTCGAGGTCGAGGGCCTGGATGTGCGCGGTCATGTGCACGGCCTTCTCGCCGCCCGTGGTGCCGACCAGTCCGTCGATCCGGGTGAAGTGCCGGGTGATGCCGAAGGACTCGACGATCGGCACGAGATGGGCGTGCGGGGCCATCGAGCACAGCGACTGGGTGCCGGCCCAGCCGCCGAGCACCACCTCGGCGTCGGGGGCCAGCCCGCAGGCGGCGCTGAGCCTGAAGTAGTGCTCGTGGAACCCGTCGTCCAGCAGCTCCCACTCCCCCTCGGCCAGCGGCCTGCCGAGCAGCCGCTCGTAGGCGACCCAGATGGGACGGGTGTAGACCGCGCGGAACCCGTCGGCGGTCAGCTCAGGCAGCGCGTACGGCTTGAACAGGGCGTTGGTGGCGCCGACGACGGCCTCGACGTCGTGGAAGAGCGTCCCGTTCCAATCCCAGATGATGTGTTTTGTCATGTCCCGGCAAGCTTATTCGACAGGGGTCACGATCCTATGAACCCAGCAGGTCCGGGATCTCCTGGGTGGCGTACCACATGAGCTCGTGGGCCTCGGCGCCGTCGACCGTGAAGCGGGCGTCGTCGTCGCCGTCGTCGGCGGCGGGCAGCGCCTCGACGGCGGCCTCGATGTCGCCGACGGCGTCGTGGTCGTCGACGTGCACCGCGGCCACCTTCGCCATCGGGACGGCCGCCGCCAGCCGCACGCGGGCCCGCTCCTCCAGGTCGACGCCGGCCGAGACCGAGCCGTCGGGCACCTCGGCGGCGACCACCACCCGCCGGGGCGCGGCGGCCACGCCGTCGGCGCGGTCGGCGGCCAGCATGCGCAGCGAGGCGCGGGCCGCCTCGGTCAGCGCGACGTACTCCAGTTCCTCAGTGTCGCCCGAGGCGTACCACTCGGTCAGCGCGGGGGTCACCGCGTAACCGGTCAGGGGGGCCGGACCCAGCTCCCCCGCCTCGACCGCGCGGGCGAGGGCGGGGAGGGTGCACGGCAGATAGACGCGCATCACGAACCTTTCCGAAATCGCAAGGGCACCATCATGCCCGTCGCAGCGTGAGCCGGAGTACGGTCTCCAGCTCTGCGAGGGTCGTGTCGGCGTCGCGGTGGTGGATGCCGGTGATGCCGAGCGCGCGGGCGGCCAGGATGTTGGCCTCGATGTCGTCGATGAACACGCACTGCTCGCCGGGCAGTCCGACCTGGTCGAGGGCGTGGCGGAAGATGCGTTCCTCGGGCTTGCGCATGCCGACCTCGCCGGAGATCACGACCGCGTCGAAGAGGCCGTCCCATTCATGGCGGGGGTAGGTGTTCGACCAGGAGTTAGACAACAAACACGTCTTAACACCATTTTTCCGTACGTCGCGAAGCATGTCGTACATGGCGTCAACCCGTTCGAAGCCCGCGAACATGCGCTCCAGCAGCCCCTCGGCCACCGGCGGCACGCCGTCCACGGTGAGCAGCCGCGCGGCCAGGTCGCGCTCGAAGGCCGGGCCGTCGAGCTCGCCGCGTTCGAGCGCGTGCACGACGTTCTGCCCCTCGCCGCCCCGGTAGGCGTGGTCGACCAGCTCGCGCATCACCGAGCGGTAGTGGTCGGCGTCGATCCGGTCGGCCGCGAGCCACCGGGCGATGGAGTCGGTCAGGCTGGTCGTGAGCACGCCACCCCAGTCGATGAGCACCCCTGCGACCACGACCGCCTCCTCGCTCGAATCCGGTTCTAGGATAGAACCACGCGAATCGGCCTTCGCGCCTACCCCGCGGCCCGCACCTTGGCGGCCAGCCTGCGGTGCTCGGGGGAGCGCAGCACGCCGGCCGCCTGCTGCGCCGACGCGACGGGCGCCGCCGCCAGCAGGCCCCTCTTCTGCTTGAGCCTGAGCAGCCGGACCACCGACTGGTCGAGGCGGTCCTCGGAGATGCGCCCGGACTTCACCGCCGCCAGCACCGCCTGGTACGCCTTGCCCAGGTCGTACGGCATGAGCAGCAGGTCGGCCCCGGCCAGCACGGCGCGCACCGCCACCTCGCCGTCGCCGTACTTCTTGCGCACGCCCTCCATGTTGAGCGCGTCGGTGGAGATCACGCCCTTGAAGCCGAGCTTCTGCCGCAGCAGGCCGGTCAGGATGGGCTTGGACAACGTCGCCGGGTCGCCCGACGGGTCGAGCTTGGGGAAGACGATGTGGGCGCTCATCACGGCGTCGACCCCGGCGGCGACGGCGGCCCTGAACGGCGGCGCGTCGATCCTCTCCCACTGGGCCATGGTGTGCTTGATCACCGGCAGGCCGGTGTGGCTGTCGACGGAGGTGTCCCCGTGGCCCGGGAAGTGTTTGGCCGTGGCCGCCACCTTGGCGTCGCCGAAGCCCTTGACCGCCGCCGCGACCATCTTCGCCACCGCGAGCGGGTCGTCGCCGTAGGCCCGCCGGCCGATGACCGGGTTCCGCGGGTTGACGTTGACGTCGGCGACGGGCGCGAAGTCGAGGTTGACCCCGAGCGCCCGCAGCTCCTCGCCGGTCGCCCTGGCCACGGCCCTGGACATCGCCGGGTCCTTGGTGGCGCCGATCTCGGCCGCGCCCGGGAAGTCGGTCATCAGCGCGGACATGCGGGAGACCAGGCCGTTCTCCTGGTCGGTGCCGACCAGCAGCGGCACCTTCTTCGACGCCTCCTGCAGGCCGTTGGTGAGCTGGACGACCTGGGCGGTGGACTTGACGTTCGCCGGGAAGAGGATCACGCCGCCCAGGTGGTAGCGGGCGATCACCTTGGCCGGGGTCTGGGCGCCGTAGCGGGCCTGGTTCTCGCCGGAGACGGTGTCGGCGGCCGTGCCGTACAGGACGGGCATGAACAGCTGGCCGACCTTCTCCTCCAGCGTCATCCGCCGCAGGGCGCGCAGCACCGGGTCGGCCTCGGCCTGGGGCGGGCTCTGTGGGGTCGTGCCGGCGGTGGGGGTGGCGGGGGTGGCGGGGGTGGCCCCGTCGCCCGCCGGGGCCGCGCTCGCCGGGGCGCCACCGCCGCCGCCGCACGCGGTCAGCGCCAACACCAGGAGCCCTGCCGGGCCGATCCGTCTGAACATGCCTTCCAAGGTATCCATGCCGCGGCCCGGACGAGTCCGGCGACCCGAAAACGGCCCGTTCACAGCCCCAGCGCCGCGAGCCCCGGCAGGTGGGTGCGCGCCACCGCGCGCGCGTTCGCCGCCGTGACCTGGGCCCGCGCGTTGCGCGCCGCCATCCCGCACTGCTCCAGCGTGTGCGCGGCCAGCGCCGCCCGTACGGCCCCCAGCGCCGCCGCCCCCATCGACAGCGTGGTCGCGCCCAGCCCGACCAGCACGCACGCCAGAGCCGGGTCGGCGGCCGCCTCACCGCAGATGCCCACCGGCTTGCCGTGGCCGCAGGACATGGCGATCAGGTCGAGCAGCGCCGGCTGCCACGGGTCCTGGAGCCCGCTCACCGTGCCGAGCTGGCGGTCGGCGGCGAAGGCGTACTGGGCCAGGTCGTTGGTGCCGATCGAGACGAAGTCCACCACCCCGGCGAGCTGCCCGGCCCGCAGCGCCGCCGACGGGATCTCGATCATGACGCCCACCTTGGACAACCCGCGCGCCCGGCAGGCGTCGGCGAACCACCTGGCCTCCTCGGCCGTGGCCACCATGGGCGCCATCACCAGCAGCTCGGCCGGCGCGTCCTCGGCCGCCGCCGCCAGCGCGCGCAACTGCGCGTCCATCACCTCGGGGAAGCGCCTGAACAGGCGCAGCCCGCGCTCCCCCAGCGCCGGGTTCGGCTCGGCGGGGGCGGGCAGGAACCGCAGCGGCTTGTCGGCGCCCGCGTCGAGCGTGCGCACGACCACGGTGGCGCCCGGCGCGGCCTCCAGCGCCGCCCGGTAGACCCGCTGCTGCTCCTCGGCGGCGGGGGCCTCGGCCCGGTCGAGGAAGAGGAACTCGGTCCGGTAGAGCCCGACGCCCTCCGCCCCGGCGGCCAGCGCCGCCGCCAGCTCGTCGGGGCCGGCGACGTTGGCCAGCAGCGGCACCGCGTGCCCGTCGGCGGTCCGGCCCGGCCCCCTGGCCGCGCCGATCGCCGCCTGCTGCTGCGCCGCCGCGTCCCGCGCCCCGGCCACGTGGTCGTCGGACGGCTCCAGGCTCACCTCGCCCGTCGTGCCGTCCACCAGGACGGGGACGCCGGCGGGGATGCCGGTCGCCCCCGGGCAGGCGACCACGGCGGGCACGCCCATCGCGCGGGCCATGATCGCGGTGTGGCTCGTGGGGCCGCCCTGCTCGGTGACGAACCCGGCCACGTCCCGCCTGGACAGCAGGGCCGTGTCGGCGGGCGCCAGGTCGGTCGCGACCAGCACGTACGGCACCTCGGGGGCGACCGGCAGCCCCGGCATCGGGTGCCCGGTCAGCTGGGCGATCACCCGGTCCCTGATGTCGTCGAGGTCGGCGGCCCGCTCGCCCAGGTAACCGCCGGCCCCGCTGAGCACGTCCCGGTACTTCGTGAACGCCTCGAAGACCGCCCGGGGAGCGGCGAGGCCCCGGTCGATGAGGGTCCTGACCTTCACCACCAGACCGGGGTCCTCGGCCATCAGCGCCTGGGCCTTGAGGATCTCCTCGGCCTCGCCGCCCGCCTGGTTGCCGCGGGCCTCAAGCTCGCCCGCGACCTGTGAGAGCGCGGCCGAGGCCCGCTCCTTCTCCTGCTCCGCCTCACCGGTGTAGGTGCTGCCCTCGGGGGGTTCGGGCACAGAGGCGGTCAGAACGTACGCGGGGCCGTGCCCGATTCCCGGGCTGACCCCAACCCCCCGCAGGTTCATGGCGCTCCGGCGATCGTGGCCAGTTCGTCCAGGATCTCCTCGGAGCCGTCGCCCTCCGCCGTGATCACGACGGTCTCGCCCTGCCGGACGTCGAGCGCCATGATGGCGAGGATGCTCTTGCCGTTGACCGGGGCCCCGCCGCCGCTGGCCTTGGCGACGCTGATGTCCATCGGGGCCAGCTGGGCCCGTTTCACGAACGTCGCCGCGGGACGGGCGTGCAGACCCACCTCCGCCGCGACCGTGACCTTGCGCTCACCCATGAGCCTCTCCTTCTGTACCCGGTCCAGACCAGCTGGACCCTTGCGTGAATGGCGGCCGGCCGCTCGCGGTCGGGCCGGGCGCCGGCGTGGCTGGGGGCACGCCCATTGTGACGTCTTCTGCCGGTACGACCGTGCCGACGAGGCGCCGTACGCCGGTCTCGGGGACCGCGCCGACGGTCTCTACGTCCATGTGAACAGCTCGTCCCCCACGTGCACCGCCCCCTGGACGATGCCGGCCACCGACTCCGGGAGGGCGTCCAGCGCCACGACGGGGCAGACCGGGGACCGTCCGCCGGCCTCGACGACGGACGGGTCCCACGCCACCACGGGCTGCCCCGCGCTGACCCTGTCGCCCTCGGCCGCCAGCAGCTGGAACCCCTTCCCCTTGAGCTGGACCGTGTCGATGCCCAGGTGCACCAGCACGCCCCTGCCGTCGTCCCCCACGATGACGTAGGCATGCGGATGCAGTTTCATAATTTTTCCCGCTATGGGGGCTACGGCCTTGCCGGGCCCCCGCAGCGGGTCGATCGCCGTTCCCGGTCCCACCATGCCCGCGGAGAAGACCGGATCGGGCACGGCGGCCAACCCCACAGCCGCCCCCTCGACCGGGGCGAGAACAGTCGTCATGGTCTCGCCCTTAGCCGATGATGTCCTCGATGTCGCTGGCGATCGTGTCCGCCTCGGGCCCCACGACGACCTGGACCACGTTCCCCGCGGCCATCACGCCATGCGCCCCCGCCGCCCGCAGGGCGGCCTGGTCGACCTTGGACGCGTCGTGCACCTCGGTGCGCAACCGGGTGATGCAGGGCTCGATCTCGATGATGTTGTCGGCACCGCCGAGACCGGCGATGATCGCATTCACATCCGCCGCCATCCGGTCCTCCCTCGTTCCAACTCCGTGACCAGGCTAAACGAGGCGCCCCGCTCAGTCCGTCTGCGTGACCTTGTTGAGCCCGCGCGGCGAGTCGGGGTCGATGCCGAGGCGCCGGGCCAGCGCTTCGGTGAGGAGCTGACCGGGGATGATCAGGCCCATCGGCGCCACCCATTCGGGCAGGTCGGGGCCGTTCAGCGCGGCCGTGCCGGCCTGCGCGAGCGCGTCGCCGCCGCCGATCGTGTACGCCGCCGCGCCCGCCGCCACGACCCGCTCGGCCAGGGCCACCGTGCCGGACAGCGTGGGGCTGTTCTCGGCGGCCACCAGCAGCGCCGGGGTGTCGGCGTCGACCACGGCGATCGGGCCGTGCAGCAGGTCGGCGTAGGACAGGCCCATGGCGTGCAGGTAGCAGGCCTCCTTGAGCTTGAGCGCGGTCTCCAGGGCCGTGGAGAAGGCCAGCCCGCGTCCGGACACGACCACGCCCGGCTTGTCCAGCAGCCCCTCGACGACCGCGTCCAGGTCGCCCGGCTCGGCGATCAGCTTCTCGACCGCGTCGGGCACCCGCCGCAGGTCCTCGGCGTCCACGTCGGCGCCCAGGCCCAGCGCGAGCACGGCCAGCGCGGCGAGCTGCGTGGTGTAGGTCTTGGTCGCCGGGACGGCCTTCTCCTCGCCGGCCAGCGTGCACAGCGCGACGTCGGCCGCCTGGGCGAGCGGGCTGTCCTCGCCGCCGTTGGTGATGCCGACCGTCTTCGCGCCGCAGTCCTTGGCCCAGGCCAGGGTCTCGACGATCTCCTCCGTACGGCCCGACTGGGAGATCGCGACGGCCAGCACGCCGTCGAGGTCGAGCTTGCGCCGGTAGGTCGTCGCGATGGACGGCGCCGCCAGCGCGCCCATCCGGCCCGCGTGGGACTCGACCAGGTAGCGGCCGTAGACTGCGGCGTTGTCGGAGGTTCCACGCGCGATGAACAGCAGCTGGCGAGTCTGCTCGCCCACCGCCTTCACCTCGCCCACCCTGGGGAGCAGGGCGTCGAGCGTGGCCCGCAGCGCCTCCGGCTGCTCGGCGATCTCACTGCGCATCTTGGTGGTCATCCTGAGCTCATCCCTCGATTCAATACGGTGTCGGACTTGACCGTCTTTCGCGACATGTGGTCTAGTCCGGACTAGACCAGTACGAACCATAGCCCATGGCCACCAAACACGAAATCTGCCCATAGACTGCCGCACCACCAGATCCAGATTTCTGCCGATCGAGGGGAGGATCCGTGGCGCACATCGATCCGGATAGCCCGGTGCCCAAGTACTTCCAGCTTCGCGAGATCCTGCTGGACCTCATTGACAGCGACGAGCTCAGCATCGGCGCGGCCATCCCGTCCGAGCGCGAGCTCTGCCAGCGGTTCGGCCTGTCCAGGATGACCGTACGGCAGGCCGTCGACCACCTGGTCTCCGAGGGCCGCCTGCACCGCGTGCCGGGCAAGGGCACGTTCGTGGCCAGGCCCAAGATCGAGCTGGCGTTGCAGCTCACGTCGTTCACCGACGACATGAGGGCGCGCGGGATGATCCCGGGCTCGCGCGACCTCGACCGCCGCATCGTGCGGGCCAGCGCTCACCTGGCCAAGGAGTTGGGGATCCAGCCGGGTGAGGAAGTGCACTTCATCGAACGCCTGCGTACGGCCGACGGCGAGCCGCTGTCCATCGAACGGGCACACATCCCGGTCAAGCTCGCCCCCGACCTGGCCGACGACGACCTGTCGGACAAATCACTGTACGAGCTGCTGGAGAGCCGCTACGGGCTGGTCATGGACGCCGGCGAGCTCACCATCGACGGCGGCATCGCCGACCCGAGCGACGCCGACCTGCTGAAGCTGCCGCGCGGCGGCGCCGTGCTGCTGCTCCAGCGCAGGTCCTTCTCCGGCGGCGTCTGCGCGGAGCTCGGCGTGTCCACCTACCGCGCTGACCGCTACCAGCTGCGGACCATCCTCGAAATGCCCGTTAGACGGGGCTAGGGCCACTCCGCCGGGCCCGGACGGCCTGCCCGGCGGACACCTGACTCCCACCCCCCGGAGGAACGCCCGGTGAACGAGACCACCGCCGCCGCCCGGCCTTCGCCGTTCGCACGCGTGATGAATGTGCTCCAGCGGCTGGGCCGCTCGCTCATGCTGCCCATCGCGGCCCTGCCCGCGGCCGCGCTGCTCTTCCGGTTCGGACAGCCCGACATGCTGGGCTCCAACGGCCCCGCCCCCGGCGGCCTGGCCGACGTGCCCGGGTTCGCGTGGATGAGCCAGGTCGCCGAGGTGCTGGCCGCGGCCGGGGACGCGCTGTTCCAGAACCTGCCGCTGCTGTTCGCGGTGGGCGTGGCCATCGGCTTCGCCCGCAAGGCCGACGGCACCACGGCGCTGGCGGCCGTCGTCGGCTACCTGGTGTTCGACCGGGTGACCAAGGTGATGTTCTTCGGCTCCGACATCCGCGACACCGTGGCCATCCGCCAGGTCCAGGACCAGGGCATCAAAGAGGTCATCAACTACGGCATGCAGAACCCCACCAAGGTGCTCGGCGGCATCGTGATGGGCCTGGTCACCGCGCTGCTGTGGCAGCGCTTCCACCGCATCAAGCTGCCGCCGTGGCTGGCCTTCTTCGGCGGACGCCGGTTCGTGCCGATCATCACCTCCATCGTCGCGCTGCTCCTCGGCGTGCTGTTCGGCTGGCTCTGGCCGGTCCTCGGCGAGTGGATCCGGCACGCCGGCGAGGCCCTGGCCGCCATCGGCCCGATCGGCACCGGCATCTACGGCCTGATCAACCGCCTGCTCATCCCGCTCGGCCTGCACCACTTCGTGAACTCGGTCGTCTGGTACGTCGTGCCGCAGTGCGAGGTGGGCGGTCACGTGCTGGGCGGCGACTGGAACTGCTACTTCGGCGGCGCCCCGCACTCCGGCCAGTTCATGGCCGGCTTCTTCCCCGTCATGATGTTCGCCCTGCCGGCCGCCGCCCTGGCCATGTGGCGGGCCGCGCCCCCGCACCGCCGGGCCACGGTGGGCGGCATCATGCTCTCGGCCGGGCTGGCCTCGTTCGTCACCGGCATCACCGAGCCGATCGAGTTCGCGTTCATCTTCGTCGCGCCCGCGCTGCTGGTCGCGCACGCCGTCCTGACCGGCCTGGCGATGGCGCTCACCACGCTCATCGGCGGGCAGCTCGGCTTCGGCTTCTCCGCGGGCCTGCTGGACATGCTGCTGAACGTCAGCAAGTCCAACACCCAGAACGTGCCCGGCATCCTGCTGCTCGGCCTGATCTACGGCGTCGTGTACTACGTCGTGTTCACCTTCCTCATCCGCAGGTTCGACATCATGACGCCGGGCCGGGAACCCGAGCCCGACCTCGACTCCGGCGAGACCTAGCGCCCGTTTTCCGCCACGCCCGCCGTGGTAGGAACCTGGCATTCCCCCGCTGACGGACCACCGAGCGGGGGTGAGGACCATGGGCGCGTCGCCCTGGTCGGCCACGTTCGCGGTGTTGCAGCGCATCGGCCGCTCGCTCATGATGCCCATCGCCGTGCTGCCCGCCGCCGGCCTGCTCTTCCGCTTCGGCCAGGACGACCTGCTCGGCAAGGACGGCCTCGGCGGCCTCCTGCCGTGGATGCTGCCCGTCGCCAACGTCCTGGCCGCGGCCGGCGGCGCCCTGTTCGACAACCTGCCCGTCCTGTTCGCGATCGGCGTCGCGATCGGCTTCGCGCGCAAGTCGGACGGCTCCACCGCGCTCGCCGCCCTGGTCGGCTACCTGGTGTTCGACCGCGTCAGCCGCACGCTCTTCTACGACGCGGGCCACGGCGCGGTCTACGACAAGGTCGTCGTCACCACCCCGCAGGGGCCGATGCTCAATCTGGGGGCCCAGAACCCCACCGGCGTGCTCGGCGGCATCGTCATCGGCATCACCGCGGCGCTGCTCTGGCAGCGCTTCTACCGGCTGAAACCGCCCCCGTGGCTGGCCTTCTTCGGCGGCCGCCGCTCGGTCCCGATCATCACCGCCGTCGCCGCCCTGCTGCTCGGCGTCGTGTTCGGGCTGGCCTGGCGGCCGGTGGGCGACTGGCTGTCCGGCGTCGGCGACTGGCTCTCGGCCCACGGCACCACGGGCACCGGCATCTACGGCGTGGCCAACCGGCTGCTGATCCCCGTCGGCCTGCACCACTTCCTCAACACCATCGTCTGGTTCACCCTGCCCGAGTGCCACGCCGGCGTGCACGGCGCCACCCGGGACGCCGCCGGCGACCTGAACTGCTACTTCGCCGGCGAGCAGGGCGCCGGCATCTTCATGACCGGCTTCTTCCCCGTCATGATGTTCGGGCTGCTCGGGGCCGCCATCGCCATGTGGCGGGCGGCCCCGCCGGAACGCCGCAAGTCCGTGGGCGGCATCATGTTGTCGGCGGGGCTGACGGCATTCATCACCGGCATAACCGAGCCGCTGGAATTCGCCTTCATTTTCGTCGCGCCGGTGCTTTTCGTGGTGCACGCCCTGCTGACCGGGCTGTCGATGGCCCTCATGGCGGAATGGGGCGCGCGGCTCGGCTTCACCTTCTCCGGCGGGGCCATAGACATGCTGCTGAACGCCAGCAAATCGAACACCCATCGGCTCGGCCTGATCATCGGCTTCGGGCTGCTGTATTTCGTTCTCTATTATCTGATCTTCGCGTTCCTGATCCGCCGTCTGAACATCCCCACCCCCGGCCACGAACCCCCCGCGACGCCGGCTCCCTAGCCGCCCCCGCGAACGACGAAGCCCCCGTCCCCCTGCTCGCGCAGGGGGACGGGGGCCCGCTCAGGCTCGCCTCAGCGTGTCAGACGGCGTTCTTCGGGTCGCCGTGGCAGCGCTTGTACTTCTTGCCCGACCCGCAGGGGCAGGGCGCGTTGCGCTCGACGTTCCCGTACGCGGCCCGCTCGGCCGACGTGGTGCGCACCCGCGTGTGCTCGACGTCGCCCTGCTCGCCGGGGGCGGAGTATTCGAGCTCGGCCGGGCGCTGCGGCGCGCGCAGGGCGGTGGAGATGATCGACCGCGTCTCGGTGACCGCGGCGTCCTCCTCCTCGACGATCGGGTTCTCCTGCACCTCGACCTCGAGGTTGAACAGGAAGCCGACGGAGTCCTCCTTGATGCCCTCCAGCATCGCGGAGAACATCTCGAAGCCCTCGCGCTGGTACTCGATCTGCGGGTCCTTCTGCGCGTAGGCTCGCATGCCGATGCCCTCGCGCAGGTAGTCCATCTCGTAGAGGTGCTCGCGCCACTTGCGGTCGAGCACCGACAGGATGACCTGGCGCTCGAAGTTGCGCGTGGCCTCCGCCCCGAGCTGCTCCTCGCGCCTGGCGTACGCCTCCAGGGCGTCGGCCTTGATCTTCTCGGAGATGAACTCGGCGGTCAGCTCCTCGCGGCCGCCGGCCTCCTCGACGAGGTTGTCGATCGTGACCGTGACGGGGTAGAGGTCGCCGAACGCCTTCCACAGCCGGTCGAGGTCCCACTCCTCGGCGAAGCCCTCGGAGGTGGCGCCCGCGACGTAGCCGTCGATCACGTCGCCGATGAAGCCGCGCACCTGCTCGTGCAGGTCGGCGCCCTCCAGCACGCGGCGGCGCTCGGAGTAGATCACCTTGCGCTGCCGGTTCATGACCTCGTCGTACTTCAGAACTTCCTTGCGGATCTCGAAGTTCTGCTGCTCGACCTGGTGCTGGGCGGAGGCGATGGCCTTGGAGACGATGCCCGACTCGATCGGCTGGTCGTCGGGGATGCTCAGCCGGTTCATGATCATCTCGACCCTGGCCGCGTTGAACAGGCGCATGAGGTCGTCGCCGAGCGAGAGGTAGAAACGCGACTCGCCGGGGTCGCCCTGACGGCCGGAACGGCCGCGGAGCTGGTTGTCGATGCGGCGCGACTCGTGGCGCTCGGTGCCCAGCACGTAGAGGCCGCCGAGCTTGGTGACCTCGTCGTGCTCGGCCTTGACGGCCGCCCTGGCCTTCTCCAGCGCCTCGGGGTAGGCCTTCTCGTACTCCTCCGGCGTCTCGACCGGGTCGAGGCCGCGCTGGCGCAGCTCGAGGTCGGCGCGGAACTCGGAGTTGCCGCCGAGCATGATGTCGGTGCCTCGACCGGCCATGTTCGTGGCGACGGTGACGGCGCCCTTGCGGCCCGCCTCGGCGACGATCGCCGCCTCACGCGCGTGGTTCTTGGCGTTGAGCACCTCGTGCGCCACGCCCCGGCGCTTGAGCGCCTTGGACAGCCGCTCGGACTTCTCCACCGAGGTGGTGCCGACGAGGACCGGCTGCCCGGCCTCGTGACGCTCCTTGATGTCCTCGACCACCGCGTTGAACTTGGCGTCCTCGGTCTTGTAGACCACGTCGGGCTGGTCCTTGCGGACCATCGGCCGGTTGGTCGGGATCGGGACGACGCCCAGCTTGTACGTCTGGTGGAACTCGTTGGCCTCGGTGACCGCCGTACCGGTCATGCCGGACAGCTTGGTGTAGAGGCGGAAGTAGTTCTGGAGGGTGACCGTGGCGAGAGTCTGGTTCTCGTCCTTGATCTTCACGCCCTCTTTGGCCTCGATGGCCTGGTGCATACCCTCGTTGTAGCGCCGGCCGTGCAGCACGCGGCCGGTGAACTCGTCGACGATGAGCACCTCGCCGTCGGCGACGATGTAGTCCTTGTCCTTCTTGAACAGCTCTTTCGCCTTGAGCGCGTTGTTCAGGAAGCCGACCAGGTGGGTGTGCTCGGGCTTGTAGAGGTTGTCGATGCCGAGCCAGTCCTCGACCTTCTCGACGCCGGCCTCCAGGACGCCGACCGTGCGCTTCTTCTCGTCGACGATGTAGTCGCCGGTGCTCTCCTCGCCCGGGTTCTTCGCCTCGACGCCCTTGCGCAGCCGGGGAACGATCTTGGCGAACTCGCTGTACCACTTGCCCGACTGCTCGCCGGGGCCGGAGATGATCAGCGGCGTGCGGGCCTCGTCGATGAGGATCGAGTCGACCTCGTCGACGATGGCGTAGTGGTGGCCGCGCTGGACGCACTCCTCCAGCGACCACGCCATGTTGTCGCGGAGGTAGTCGAAGCCGAACTCGTTGTTGGTGCCGTACGTGATGTCCGCTTGGTACTGCTTGCGCCGCTCGTCCGGCGCCTGGCCGGAGAGGATCATGCCGACTTCCATGCCCAGGAACCGGTAGACGCGGCCCATGTTCTCGGCGCCGACCTTGACCAGGTAGTCGTTGACGGTGATGACGTGGACGCCGTTGCCCGCCAGCGCGTTGAGATAAGCCGGCAGCGTACAGGTCAGGGTCTTGCCCTCACCCGTCTTCATTTCGGAGATGTTGCCCATGTGCAGGTTGGCCCCGCCCATGATCTGCACGTCGAAGTGCCGCTGGCCGAGCACGCGGCGGGCCGCCTCGCGCACGGTCGCGAACGCCTCGGGAAGCAGATCGTCGAGGCTCTCGCCGTCGGCGTAGCGCTGCTTGAACTCGTCGGTCAGCGCGCGCAACTCCGCGTCGGACAGGCTCGTGAAGTCGTCCTCGATGGAGTTGACCTGATCGGCGATCCGCTTGAGCTTGCGCAGAGTCTTGCCTTCGCCGGCACGTAGGATCTTGTCGAGAATGGCTGCCACTTTATGTAAAGCTCCTCGCAGGTCTACCCCGGCGGCGCCGCCAGGAGGAGAGGCCGAGACAAACTTCCCCGGTTGCCATCGTAGGCGGTTCCACAACCAGACACAGCCACCGTGACGACGAGGGCGCCGGACACGTCTGGGAGAATGGGGCCAAGGCAGAGGGTATGCCGGTTGAGCGCCGGTTCGCACCAATAGCGGGATATCCGGCAAAGGAAGGATTAGTCATGGTTGAGGGGAAGAAGTCCGAGCACACGGAGAATCTCGGCAGCCACGGCGGGCGCGCCTCCTCGTGGCTGGCCGTGACTGTCATGGTGGTGGGCACCATCGTGGCCGGCTTCGGGCTGACTGCCGACAACTGGACGCTGGTCTGGGTCGGCGCCGGCATGTTCGTCGTCGGCGGCATCCTCGCCCTCGTCTTCGACATCTTCACGGACGTGGTGATCGACGCGCCGCGCGTCGGCATGCGCGCCGAAGACCACCGCTGACCCACCCGGCACACGGCGGGCCCCGACGGACCGGGCGCCCGCCGTTCCCATGCCCGGCCCCCTCCCGGACTCTTTGTTCTCGGCATCCACTTCCCCAACCCCGGTACATCGGCGTGTCGCCCCTCGCCTGGCCGGCCCTCCCGGTCCGGGGCGGACCGGGGCGGACCGGGGGCGGACCGGGGGCGGACCGGGGGCGGATCGGGGGCGGGCCGATTCTGTCGGTGGGCGCCGCTAAATTCCTCCCATGGATAGCCCTACCGTCCCCCAAAGCCACCCGGGGTTCGCCGCATGACGAACGTGACCGACCTGACCGCCGACGAGGCGCGCCGGGTCATCCTGCGCGCCCAGGGGCTCGTCGGCGCCGACGCGCGCAAGGGCGGGGTGCGCGGCATGCTGCGCCGGCTCGGCGCCGTGCAGCTCGACACGATCTCCGTGCTGGCCCGCTCCCACGAGCTGGTCGCCTACGCGCGCCTGGGCGCGGTGGGCAGGCCCGCGGTCGAGCGCGCCTACTGGCACGATCCCGCCCAGAGTTTCGAGTACTGGTGTCACGCCGCCTGCATCCTGCCCATCGAGCACTGGCCGCTCTACGCCTTCCGGCGCCGCGCCTACCGCGACCGGCGCTACCGCTGGCACGAGGTGCCCGACAGCGTCGACAAGCTGCTGCAGCAGGTGCGCGACTCCGGCCCGCTCACCACGTCCGACGTCGGCGGCGCCAAGAACGGCGGCCCGTGGTGGGACTGGTCCGACTCCAAGATCGGGCTGGAGTGGCTGCTCGACATCGGTGAGATCACCTGCGTGCGCCGCGTCGGATGGCGTCGCGTCTACGACCTGACCGAGCGCGTCGTGCCCGCCGACCTGCTGGCCGACGACCTGCCCGACGAGGAGTGCGTCGTCCTGCTGGCCGCCATCGCGGGCCGGTCTCTCGGGGTGGCCAACCGCACCGACCTGCTCGACTTCCTGCGGCTCAAGGGCAAGTACGCGGCGATGCTCGACCAGGCGCTGCTCAGCGGCGCCGCCGGGCTGGTGCCGGTCAAGGTGGCGGGCTGGCCGGCCAAGAAGGGCCAGGCCAACGCGTGGGCCGATCCGCAGGCGCTGGAGTCCGAGCCGCGCGGCCGCCACCGCACGACGCTGCTGTCGCCGTTCGACTCCCTGATCTGGCACCGCGGCCGCACCGAGCGCGTCTTCGGCTTCAAGTACCAGCTTGAGCTCTACGTGCCCAAGGAGAAGCGCGTCCACGGCTACTTCACGATGCCGGTGCTGGCCGGGGGCCGCCTGATCGGCCGGGTCGACCCGGCTCGCGAGGGCACCACGCTGGTCGCCCGTCAGGTGCACCTGGAGCCCGGCCTGTCCCCGGCCAAGTGGGCCGACGCCCTGCGCGACGCCCTGTGGTCGGCCGCCGACTGGGTGGGCTGCGACGCCGTCCGCGTCGAACGCACCGACCCTCCGGAGCTCGCCCAGCTCCTGACCGGGCCCCGGCCGTAGCTCGGGCCGGGCGGCGGGCCGGCGTCACGGCCGCGCCCGCCGCGCCCGCCACGGCCGGAGAAGGGAACCGGGGACGAGCGACGGCGATCGCGCCGGGTCACCGTCCCCGGGGAACGGGTTCGGGGGCGCGGCCGGCGGCCTTCGCACGGGCCCGCGCCAGGGTCATGTGATCTCCAGCATGCGTTCGCGCACCGCGTAGACCACCGCTTCCATCCGCGAGTGCAGCTGGAGCTTGTCGAGGATGTTGCGGACGTGGTTCTTCACGGTGTTCTCGGAGATGAACAGCTGCTTGGCGATCTCGCGGTTGTTCATGCCCTTGGCGACCAGGCGCAGGACCTCCATCTCGCGGTCGGTCAGCCGGGGCACGGGCAGCTGCGGCGGGCGTTCGGCCTCCTTGCGGCTCATGTTCGCGAACTCGCTGATGAGCTTGGCGGCCATCGCCGGGTTGATTAAGGACTGGCCCTCGTGCACGCCCCGCACCGCGGCGGGCACGTCGTTGATCTGCACGTCCTTCAGCAGGTAGCCGGTGGCGCCGGCCTTGATGGCCTCGAAGAGGTCCTCCTCCTCGTCGCTCACCGTCAGCATGATGATGCGGGTGCTCGGGACGGAGGCCCTGATGCTCTTGGTCGCCTCGATCCCGTCCTGCCGGGGCATGCGCACGTCCATCAGCGCGACGTCGGGCATGAGGCGGTCGGCCAGTTCGACCGCCTCCTGCCCGTCGCTCGCCTCACCGACCACCTCGATGTCGGGCTCCGCGGCCAGCGTCAACGCCAGGCTTCGCCGGATCAGCTCGTGATCGTCAACGATCAGCACGCGGATCGGCTCGCTGTCTGCCGTGCGGACCTCGCCGGACTCGGTCACGAGCCCTCCTCGGTCCGGCTCGCGCCTGCCTTGCTCACGGGGAACCTGCTCATCGGACGGCCGCTCCGCTGTCACGCCCGGTCGGGGCCGTAGCGGCGGTCCGCGTGGCGGTTGTCCCGTCAGTACCCTCGCTTCGCTCGCTCATCTGAACCTGACTGAGCTCGCTCACGTCTCCTCCTCGTCGGGGGGCCAGAGCCGTCGGACCGCCATGATGGCACGTATGGCACGGTCCTCGGGTGGTCGAGAAGATCTTCCGGTGTGCGATCAGGGCTCTATGAGCCGCAACACGCCGTAGTTGTACCCGCGCCGGTTGTAGACCACGCTCGGCAGGCCGCTCTCCTTGTCACGGAACAGGTAGAAGTCGTGCCCGACCAGTTCCATCTCGAGCATGGCCTGGTCGATGGTCATGGGTTCCGCCTTGTGGAACTTCTCCCGCACGACGAGCGGGCCGTCGCCGTCCATCTCGATCGGGACGATGTCGTCGTCGATCTTGTCCTCCTGCACCGGCAGGTCCTCGTAGGACTCGGCCGGCTCGGGGACGGGCTTGGCTCCCCGGGACGGCGGGCCGGCGACGTCAGGGAGCGTCGCGGTGAGCTCCGCCACCGAGGGCGGGCAGTGGTTGCCGTGATGGACCTTGCGCCGGTCGGCCAGCCTGCGCAGGCGGCCTTCCAGCTTGTCGAGGGCTATGTCGAGGGCTACGAACCGGTCGTCGGCCGAGGCTTCGGCGCGGATGGCCGGGCCTTTCGAATGGATGGTGAGTTCGACGCGCTCGCGCTGGTCGGCGAGGCGAGGGTTGCGTTCTTTGGACACCTCCACATCGACTCGGATGAGTTTGTTGTCCAGACGTTCGATCCTGGCCAGCTTGGTCGTCACCTGGTCTCGGAACCGGTCACTCACTCCTGTGTGCCGACCCTTGACGATGATGTCCATGCAACAGCCCCCCTTCGTCTAACGACTGAGCAAGAGCGCCCGACGATGTGCGTACCGGACGGGGTTTCCTGTCCGCCTCTCTGTCACCGCTACCCTCTTCCGCCACGACGTCACCGGGATCTCGGGTGGCACCCGTCCGGCCGACCTGGTCTTCGACCCCACATTCGCCTGCTGAGGATTTCGCAGCTCTGTTGCCACTACTGCCCTTCTCTTCTGACGAGGGACATCTGGACCCTCGGGAAGGCAGGACTTACCCCTAAGCCGCACCGTGATCGGTCGACAAAGAGTCGCCTTACGTGGACCGTTTTGCCTGCGGCTGGCCTCGGCTAGCAGAGCCGGGGACACCGGCTCTGCGCAACCACGGACCCGGACGGGTGCCATGTCAGAACGCTATCCGCATCCTGGGCGAATGTCAGCCGGAGGCTCGGCCGAAGGATCACTTTCCGTGATTTTCCCGGAGTTCCGGACGCCCGAATGATCCCGGCGCCACCGCACGCCAACCCCTGCGGCCACGCGTGTTCCGGTCTCCCGACCTGTGCTGCCTCTTGTTCCCAGGAAGAGACAGCCCCCCTTCAAGACGTCCCCAAGAATTGGATCTTTCTTTACCGACAGTGATGCCGAGCGTTTCAAGATCTTCGGCGTGTCGCGGCGACGGTGGCCGCCATCGGCACCCGCAGGCCGGCGGCGCGCAGTGCTCGCGCGGCTTCGGTGAGCGAGGCGCCGGTGGTCACGACGTCGTCCAGCAGCAGCGCAGACGGCGCTGGAGGGCCTTTCGCGCGGCGGGCCACACAGAGGGACCCGGCGAGGTTCGCGGCGCGCTGCGTGGAGCTCAGGCCCGCCTGGTCGGCCACCCGGCGAGCCTGCCGCAGCGCCGGCCACGGCTCGGCCCGCACGCCGGACGCGACCAGATGACGGGCGACGAGCACCGCCACCCGGCCCATGGGATCGTGCCCGCGGACCCGCAGCGCCCTCCTCGCGCTCGGCACCGGCACGACGGCGAACGGCCCCCGCGCCCACCCCGCCCCGGACCCGGCCGCCGTCCCGGCCTCAGCTCCGGCCTCAGCTCCGGCCCCTGCGCCCAGCGCCGTGAGCACGGTGAACGCCAGCACCTGCGCCAGCACGCCGGCCAGCCCCACCGCCCCCCGCTCCTTGTACGCCAGGATCGCCGCGCGGGCCGCGCCCTCGTACGACGTGGCCGACCAGCACTCCGGCAGGCCGGGCGGGCCCGGCTCGGGCCCGCGCCTGGCGGGCGCGACCGCCATCCCGGCCGCGCACCCGGCGCAACACCGCGCCCCGGCACGCCCGCAGCCCACGCAGGACTGCGGCAGGAACACATCAAGCACACCCGCCAACACGCCCCCCAGCATGCCCGCCACTACCGACAGTTCCACCGGTTCAGATCAGGAGGGAGACGGCGCGGGCTACGCGCCCCTCAGTCGGAGCGGAGGACCGCCCCGGGAACGCCCCCAGCCCAGAAGAAAAACGGGGACATCCCCTCAGTCCGGGTGGAGGACCGTTCCCAGGACACTCCTCCAGGCGGAGGCGGTGCCCCTGACCGGGTCAGCCCAGGGGGAAGAACGGGTTCTTGGCGTTGGGTTCGATCTTGCTGGTCCAGCCCTGGCGGTCCTGGTTGAGCTCGATGATCTTGGGACCCTTCTCGGTGCTCGCCTCCGCGAGCACCCGCCCGTTCAGCGCCGTCACCCCCGCCAGCCGGTCCTTCAGCGGGATCCCGATGGTCTCGCCGTCGCCGATGTCGATCTCGTTCAGGATCTGCCCGGCCTTGCTCTGGATGAGGACGAGCAGGTGCTCGTCGTCCTCCCAGGCGATGTCCTCGATCTTGTACTCGACCTCCGTCGAGGTCAGCGTCTGGAGGTTGCCGAGCATGGGCCCGTTGAGCCCCTCGCTCAGCGCCCCGAGCTGCACGGTGTTCTTGCCGGTGCGCAGGGCCACCCGCACGCCGTCCCTGGCGATCCGGAACGCGGTGACGTCGAGGCCGTCGAGCCCGGGGGCGGAGACGCGCTCGGGGCCGCGCCCGCCGTTGGGGTCGTACCGCAGGACCACCTTGTTGTGCTGGTCGAACGTCCACAGGGAGCCGTCGCGGCGCCAGGTGGGGTCGGTGAGGTCGGCGCCCTCGATGACCTGCTGCCAGCGGCCCTCGGGGGTGAGCCCGGCGATCGAGATGCCGGTGGAGGTGCGCGCCGCGACGATCGCGCCGGTCTGCTGCGTGGACAGCGCGAACGCCCTGAAGTCGGTGTTCCCCTCCCCCGCCGGCCCGGACACGGCGACGCCGGCCCCGTCGTCGCTCATGACGTGCACGGACCCCTTGCTGGTGTAGTACGGCGTGAAGCCGCCGTTGTCCAGCCAGTGGCCGTCCAGGTTGGGCGGCTCGGTCCAGTACTGCTCGCCGTCGAGCTGCACCTCGATGGTGCGGCTGTTGGCGACCTTGTTGGTGGTCAGGCTGTACTTGAGCTGCGCCACCAGGGCGGCCTTCTCGGCCAGGTCGAGCGGCAGGAGCGGGCCCGAGAAGTTGATCAGGACGCGGTCGTCGCCGGTGCCGACCGACTCGACCTTCGTGCCCTCGGGGAAGACGGTGCCCACGGCGCCGCGCAGCGCGCTGCTCGGCCCCTTGAGCAGCCGCTTGACGATGGTCTGGGCGAAGGTCTCGGTCGGCTTGAGCCGCAGGCACACCCGGTCGACGACCAGGCGCTCGCGGGCGCTGTTGAGGTAGTACAGGTTGGTCAGCCGGTACGCCCGCGCCACGTCGGACTTGGTGAGCAGCAGCCCGTCCGGCAGGTCGTCGACCCGGTAGACGCCCCGGGCGTCCTTCTTCAGCACGAACAGCCGCTCGGGCGCGTTCCCCGACAGCGGCACGTACGCGTCGTCGGGGTCGATGCGGGCGACCTGCTTGCCCTTGAGCCCGTACGTCTCCGCCTCGTCGCCCTCCCCCGGGTACTCCACCTGGAACGCGTCTTCGATCACCGTCACCGGCCCGGACGGCTTCCACTTGGCCTGGGCCTTGGGCGTCAGGTACCTGGCCAGCACGGCGGGGTCGTCGGGGTAGGCCGCCATGGCCGCCTGGAGCCCCCTGATGAGGTGGTCGGGGTCCCAGTCGTCGCGCGGCGGGACGGCGATCATGCGCTGGAACGGCTTGTTCAGCGGGTCGCCGCCCCCGGTGTCGCTCACCGTGTACGGCCCGCTCACCGGGATCACGGTGCACCCCGAGCCCGCGCAGGCCACGGCCGCGGCGAGGGCGACCGCGGCGCCCACCCGTCTAGTCCTCCTCATGGCCGCCTCCGTCCCCCGAGGCCGGGAGCAGCACCGGCGTCATGTGGCTGCGCCAGGTGCGCCGCATCTCGATCTCGGGCGGCACCAGCGACAGCGGCGAGCCCTTCAGGTCGGCGCCGGCCAGCCTGGGCAGCGTGAGGCGGAACTGCGAGCCCTCGCCCGGCTGCCCCCACGCCTGCAGCCAGCCGCCGTGCAGCGTGGCGTCCTCGCGGGAGATGGCCAGGCCGAGCCCGGTGCCGCCGATGGTCCTGGCCCTGGACGGGTCGGCCCGCCAGAACCGGTCGAACACCATCGTCTCCTCGCCCGGCTTGAGCCCGATCCCGTGGTCGCGGACGGCGACGGCGACGGCGTCCCGGTCGGCCCCCACGGTCACCACGATCTCCCGGCCCTCGCCGTGCTCGATGGCGTTGAACAGCAGGTTGCGCAGGATGCGCTCGACGCGGCGGTTGTCGACCTCGACCATGCACGGCTCGTGCGGCAGGCGGATGTCGAAGCGGGTGGAGTGGCGCTCGGCCAGCGCCTCGGAGTCGGCGATGGCCCGGTGGACGACGTCGCGCATGTCCACCGAGTCGACGTCGAGCGTGGCGGCGCCGGCGTCGTAGCGGCTGATCTCCAGCAGGTCGGCCAGCATCGACTCGAACCGTTCGAGCTGGGCCTGCATCAGCTCGGCCGAGCGGGCGGCCATGGGGTCGAAGTCCTCGCGGGCGTCGTACAGCAGGTCGGCGGCCATGCGGACGGTGGTCAGCGGCGTGCGCAGCTCGTGGGAGACGTCGGAGACGAACTGGCGCTGGACCTGCGACAGCTCCTCAAGCTGGTGGATCTTGAGCGCCAGGTTGGCGGCCATCTCGTTGAACGAGTTCGCCAGGCGGGCCAGGTCGTCCTCGCCGCGCACCTTGAGGCGTTCGTCCAGTTTGCCGGCGGCCAGGCGCTCGGCGGCCTGGCGGGCCAGCCGCACGGGCGTGACGACCTGCCGGGCGACCAGGTAGGCGATGGCGGCCAGCAGCAGCACGAGCCCGAGCCCCACGACGACGATGGCCAGCCGGACGTTGGACAGCAGCTCCTCTTCCTCGCTGAACGGGAAGAAGTGGTAGACCTGGTAGTCCTCGCCGGTCGTGGGCTCGTGCACGACGCCGCCGACCACGAACGTCAGCGTGGCCTGGCTCTGCCCGGCGAACCTGATCGACTCGATCTGGGCCTCGGTCTTGCCGTACTCGGCCCGGTTCATGTACTTCTGCAGGCGCTGCCGGAGCGAGGCGGGCACGTCGGCCTGCACCACCCGGCCCGAGGCCCGCGACATGCCGGGCTTGGCCTCGTTGAGTATGAGAACGTCGTAGCGCTTCTTGGAGCCGTCCTCGCCCGAGCCGGTGACGGTGTCCATGACCTCGTCGAGCGGGTTGACCTTCTGGTCGGTGTCGGGGGCCTTGGCGCCGTCGTCGGAGGGCGGGATCAGCGCGTCGGCGATCTGCAGCCGGTCGGCGTACGCCTCGTTGAGCGACGACTGCTGGCTGCTCGCGACCACGGACCTGTTGATCTCGTCGGACAGGAACGTGCCGAGCACGACCACGACGGTCACGGAGATCACCAGCGTGCTGGTGACCACCTGGAGCTGGAGCGAGCGCCGCCACACGCTGCGCACCCGGCCCGCCGCACGGCGCACCCTCCGGCGGACGCCGCCGAGAATCTGGCGGATCGTCCGTCGGCGGGCTTTCCTGGTCGGGGGCATGGCGGGGCGGGGCGAAGGCTAGGCGGGGCCGGCTTTGTAGCCCACGCCGCGGACCGTCACGACGATCTCGGGGTGCTCGGGGTCCTTCTCGATCTTGGCGCGGAGCCGCTGCACGTGCACGTTCACCAGCCGGGTGTCGGCGGCGTGCCGGTAGCCCCAGACCTGCTCCAGCAGGACCTCGCGGGTGAAGACCTGGCGCGGCTTGCGGGCCAGGGCGACGAGCAGGTCGAACTCCAGCGGCGTGAGGTTGATCGTCTCCTCGCCGCGCTTGACCGAGTGGCCGGCCACGTCGATGGTGATGTCGCCGATCTGCAGGATCTCCGGCGTCGGCTCGTCGGTGCGGCGCAGCCGCGCCCGCACCCGCGCCACGAGCTCCTTGGGCTTGAACGGCTTGACGATGTAGTCGTCGGCGCCGGACTCCAGCCCGAGCACGACGTCGATCGTGTCGCTCTTGGCGGTGAGCATCACGATCGGCACCCCCGACTCCGCCCTGATCCGGCGCGCCACGTCGATGCCGTCGGCGCCCGGCAGCATCAGGTCGAGCAGGACAAGGTCCGGGCGTGTATCCCGGAACGCGTCGAGGGCCTTGTCGCCGTCGGAGACGAAGGACGGCTCGAAGCCTTCTCCGCGCAACACGATGCCGAGCATCTCGGCGAGAGCGGCGTCGTCGTCGACGACCAGCACGCGACCTTTCATGGCCCCTCATTCGTTCTACGCATTGTGGGACATACCCGCACGATCGCTGAAGGTTACCCTTGGTCGGCCCATGTGTGGGACATGAGCCCTACGAAAGGCGAATTTTAGGTTCCCCCGGCAACCACAAACCCAGTCTGCGGTAACGGAGCGACTTTCGGCCATCCCCGGCTGCCTTCCTTGCCCCGTTTCGCCGATAAATGCGGGCAAGATGAGCCGGCGAATCACCTCGGTGACACCAGCCACCCGCCCAGCGTGCCAGGATTGGGATATGTCAGACGGTCACGGACGCACGCCCGAGACGCCCCCAGGCTGGTCTGCCGAACAGCCCCCGCCCTACAGCGCCCCGCAGGCTTCACCGTGGACCGCGCCGGGATCGCCCACGCAGACGCCGTACGGCCAACCGTACGAGCCGCAGGGCGAAGCCCCCCAGCCGCCGCCCTACGGCCCGCCGGGGCCTCAGCCACCCTACCCCCAGCCGGGCCACCCGCAGTCCGGTCCTCCGCAACCGGGCCACCCCCAGGGCGGCTACCAGCAGGGCGGCTACCAGCAGCCCGGCTACGGCTACGGCTACATGCCGCCGCCCGCGCTGCGGCCCGGCATCATCCCGCTGCGGCCGCTGGGGCTCGGCGACATCCTCGACGGCACGATCAAGCTGATCAGGTCCAACCCCAAGGCCGTGCTCGGCCTGTCCGCCGTCGCCGCCCTGCTCGGCGCGGTGCCGCTGGCCGTGGGGCAGGCGGTCATGCTCACCTCGATGGGCGACGTCTTCGACGACCCGCAGGCCGCCTCCTCCGCCGGTCTCGACAGCTTCTACGGCGTCGTCGCCCAGTACGGCGGCATGCTGGTCTCGTACGCGATCCAGTTCGTCGTGGTCACGGTGCTGACCGGCGTGCTGACGCGCATCCTCGGCCGGGCCGTCTTCGGCGGCAACATCACCGCCGCCGAGGCCTGGCACCTCAGCAAGGGCCGGCTTCCGGCGCTGTTCGGGGTCGTCGGGCTGATGGCCGTCATGATGGTCGTGCCCCTGATCGTCCTCACGCTGGTCGTGGTGGCGCTGGCGATGAACGTCTCCTCCTCCTCCGAGGGGGTCGGGCTGACCCTCGGCGTGTTGGTGCTGTTCGTCCTGCTGTTCATCCCCTACTACCTGTTCATCACCACGCGCTTCGCGTTCGCCGCGCCCGCCGTGGTGCTGGAGGGCAGAGGGCCGATCGACGCGATGCGGCGCTCGTGGCACCTGGTGACCGGTGACTTCTGGCGGGTGCTCGGCATCCTGCTGCTGACGTCGCTGCTGGTCGGCCTGGTGTCGGGGGTGCTGTCGGTGCCGTTCTCGTTCGGCGGGACGCTGATCGGCATGCTCGGCGGCGGTTCGCCGGGGTCGGCCGTGGTCGCGGCGGTGTTCATCGCCGCCGGCGCCACGCTGAGCTCGATGTTCGCCTATCCCTTCCAGGCCGGCGTCTCCGGCCTGCTCTACGCCGACCGGCGCATGCGCGGCGAGGCGTTCGACCTCGTGCTGCAGACGGCGGCGATCGAGCAGCAGCGCCAGGGTTGGGTGCACGCCTCGGCCGACGACCTCTGGCACCCGTCCAACTCAGCCAGGTCGTGAGCCCGGTCGGCCGGGAGGAGGCGGCGCGCAAGGCGGCCGAGGAGCTCCTCAAGCCCGGATACGAGAAGGAATCCCTGTTCGACCAGCTCTACCGGCGTTTCATGCAGTTCATCGGCGACCTGACCGACGCCGTGACGGGCGGCGGCCCGGCGGGCGGGATCATCGCCGCGGTCGTGATCACGGTCATCATCCTGGGCGTGATCCTGCTGGTCGCCTGGCGGCTGCGCAGGACCGCCCGCAGGAACGCCATGGCCGCCGGCGGCCTCTACGGCGAGCGCGTGCTCAACGCCGCCGAGCACCGCAGCGCCGCCGAACGCCTGGCCGCCGAGGGCGACTGGACGCAGGCCATCCGCGAACGCCTCCGCGCCATCGCCCGCGACCTGGAGGAACGCGCCCTGGTGGACGGCATGCCGGGCCGCACGGCCGACGAGCTGGCCGCCGAGGCGGGCAGGGCGCTGCCCGGCTTCGCCGCCGAGCTGGCCGCCGCCGCGCGCTCGTTCGACGACGTCAGCTACGGCGGCGTGCCCGGCACGCAGGCCGCGTACCAGACGATGAGCGACCTGGACGAGCGGCTGCGCCAGGCGCGGCCCGTCCCGCTCGCCGTGGGAGGCGGCCCGTCGTGAGCATCTGGAACTCCGAACCGGCCGCGCCAGGCAGCGCGCCGAACACGGACACCGCGCCAGGGGCCACCTCCGCGCCGGGCGCGGGCACCGCCACGGTGACCACTTCCGCGCCGGGGGCCGCCGGGCCCTCCGCCGCCACCTCCCCCACCGCCCGCTCCACCTGGCGGGCGAGTCGCATGATCGTCCTGCTCGGCCTGGTCGTCGTCCTGGTCGCGGCGGCCGCGGTGTTGTTCGGCCCGCAGCGTGGCCCGTCGCGTTTTCTCGACCCCGCCGACACCTCGCTGGCCGGGTCGAAGGCGCTGGCGGAGCTGCTGCGGGCGCGGGGCGTCCAGGTCGACCGGGTCGACTCGGTCGAGGCGGCCGCCGCCAAGGCCGCGGGCGGCGGCCGGCTGCTGCTGGTCACCGACCTGACCTACCTCGACGAGCACCGGCTCGCCGAGATCCCCGGCGACCGGCTGATCGTCGGCGACCTGCCCGGCCTCGCCGTCCTGGCCCCCGGGACGAGCACCGAGCGCGAGCCGTCGCGGGTGCGCTCCCGCGAGCCCGGGTGCGCTCTGCCCGCCGCCACGCGGGCCGGCAGCGCGTACGTCGGCGGCCTGGTGCTGACCGGCCCGCCCGGCGCCGCCTCCTGCTACCCGGCGGGCGAGGGCTACTCCCTGGTCAGCTACCGCACCGCCGACGGCGCCACCACCACGGTCGTCGGCGACGGCGAGTTCATGACCAACCTGCGCCTGCCCGAGGACGGCAACGCGGCCCTCGCGCTCAACCTCGTCGGCACCGGCAGGCCCGTCACCTGGCTGGTCCGCCCGGACAGTCCGCCCCCGCTCGACCTGCCCGGCTCCGAGGGCAAGTCGATGTACGAGCTGATGCCCCCGAGCGTGCCGTGGGCGATCCTGATGACCTGCCTGACCGTGGCGCTCGTCGCGTTCTGGCGGGGACGCCGCCTCGGGCCGGTGGTGACCGAGAAGCTGCCCGTCGTCGTGCGGGCCGCCGAGACGGTCGAGGGCCGCGGCAGGCTCTACCGCGCCAGGAGGGCCAGGCAGCGGGCCGCCGATTCGCTGCGCGCCGGCACGGTCGACCGGCTCACGCCCCGCCTGGGCCTGGCCCAGGGCGCCGGGCCGCACGAGCTGGTCGCGGCCCTGGCGGCGCGGATCGCCGACGACCCGCAGGTGGTCGGCGCCGCACTGTACGGCCCGGCGCCGGCCGACGACGCCGGGCTCGTCGCGCTGGCCGGGTACTTGGACTCCATCGAAAGGCAGGTCAGTGAACTCTGAGGAGACTTTCCGCGTGGCCCCCTCGGGCGAGGCGGCCAGGGAGGCGCTCGGCGCGCTGCGGGCCGAGGTGTCCAAGGCCGTGGTCGGCCAGGACGCCGTGGTCACCGGGCTCGTCATCGCCCTGCTGTGCCGGGGGCACGTGCTGCTCGAAGGCGTGCCGGGCGTGGCCAAGACGTTGATGGTGCGCACTCTCTCAGCGGCCCTGTCGCTCGACTTCAAGCGCGTGCAGTTCACGCCCGACCTGATGCCGGGCGACGTGACCGGCTCGCTGATCTACGACGCGAAGAGCAGCGAGTTCGAGTTCAGGGAGGGGCCGGTCTTCACGAACCTGCTACTCGCCGACGAGATCAACCGCACCCCGCCCAAGACGCAGGCAGCGCTGCTGGAGGCGATGGAGGAGCGGCAGGTGAGCGTGGAGGGCGCGGCCCGTCCGCTGCCCGACCCGTTCGTGGTCTGCGCGACCCAGAACCCGGTCGAGTACGAGGGCACCTACCAGCTCCCCGAGGCCCAGCTCGACCGGTTCCTGCTCAAGCTGACCGTGCCGCTGCCGCCGCGCGAGCACGAGATCTCGGTGCTCGAACGGCACGCGCGCGGCTTCGACCCGCGCGACCTGTCCGACGTCAAGGCCGTGGCCACGGCCGAGGACCTGGCGGCCGGCCGCGCGGCGGTCTCGCAGGTGCACGTGGCCCCCGAGGTGCTCGGCTACATCGTCGACGTGGCCCGCGCGACCAGGAGCTCGGCGTCGCTGCAGCTCGGCGTCTCGCCCCGTGGCGCGACGGCGCTGCTGGCGGCCTCCAGGGCGTGGGCGTGGCTGTCCGGGCGCCCCTACGTGACGCCCGACGACGTGAAGGCGCTGGCCAGGCCGGCGCTGCGGCACCGCGTCCAGCTGCGGCCCGAGGCCGAGCTGGAGGGCGCGACCGCCGACGGCCTGCTCGACGGCATCCTGGCCTCGGTCCCGGTCCCGCGCTGATGGCCCGCTCCGACGCACGCGAGAGGTCCGCGGCGGGCTCGGCCGGGAGGCGCCGATGGCTCTGACGGGACGCGCCGGGCTGCTCGCCGCGGCCGGGATCGTGGTCGTGCTGCTCGCGCCGCAGCCCGGCGCCGCGTTGGCCGGGGTCTGCCTGCTGCTGGCCGCCGCGATCATCGTGGACCTGGTGTTCGCGGGCGCCGTGCGGCCCCTGCGGTTCCACCGTTCCGGCGACACGCTCGTACGGCTGGGGCAGACGGCCACGGTCGAGCTGGTCGTGGAGAACCCGGGCCGCCGCCGGGTGCGCGGCCGGATCAGGGACGCCTGGCCGCCCTCGGCCGGGGCGGTCCCCCGGGTCGCCGAGCTGGACGTGCCGGGCGGCGAGCGGCGCAGGATCGTGGTCACGCTCAACCCGACCAGGCGCGGGGACCGCTCGTCGGTGGCGGTGACCGTGCGCTCGGTCGGGCCGCTCGGGCTGGCCGCCCGTCAGGGCAGCCACCGTTCGCCCTGGTCGGTACGGGTGCTGCCGCCGTTCCTGTCGCGCAAGCACCTGCCGTCCAGGCTGGCGCGGCTGCGCGAGCTCGACGGCCGGCATCCGGCGCTGGTGCGCGGGCAGGGCACCGAGTTCGACTCGCTGCGCGAGTACGTGGTGGGCGACGACGTGCGGTCGATCGACTGGCGGGCCACGGCGCGCCGCAACGACGTGGTCGTGCGCACCTGGCGGCCGGAGCGCGACCGGCGCGTGCTGATCGTGCTCGACACCGGCCGCACGTCGGCGGGCCGGGTGGGCGACGCGCCGGTGCCGCTGTCCGGGGCCGCCGCGCAGGGGCCGGGGCTGCTGGTGCGTCCCGACCCGCGGCCCGCACCCGGCTGGCCGCGGCTCGACTGGTCGATGGACGCGGCGCTGCTGCTGGCCGCGCTCGCCGCCAGAGCGGGCGACCAGGTCGACTTCCTGGCCTACGACCGGGCGGTGCGCGCGTGGGTGAGCGGCGCGTCCCGTACCGAGCTGCTGTCGTCGCTGGTCAACGTGATGGCGCCGATCGAGGCCGAGCTGGTCGAGGCCGACGGGCAGGGCATGGTGGCCGCCGTCCTGTCCCGGGCCAAGCGGCGCTGCCTGGTCGTGCTGCTCACCGACCTGAACGCGGCGGCGCTCGACGAGGGCCTGATGCCGGTGTTGTCGCAGCTTTCCTCGCGGCACCTGGTGCTGGTCGCGGGCGTGTCCGACCCGCGGGTGGCGGCCATGGCGGCCAGGCGCGGCAGCACCGAGGAGGTCTACGACGCGGCGGCGGCCGAGCAGGCCCAGCTCGCGCGCCGGCGCATCACGGCCCGGCTGCGCCGGCACGGCGTCGAGGTCGTGGACGCGCCGCCCGAGGACATCGCGCCCGCCCTGGCGGACGCCTACCTGGCGCTGAAGGCCGCGGGCCGGCTCTAGACCGAGCGGGCCTTCGGACTGGGGGGCGCTAGGCCGTGGGGGCGACGTCGGGGGCGCGTTCGACGTCGCCCGTCTCGTTCTCGCGCAGGGCCCGGCGGCCGAAGACGATCACGTACGCCAGGAAGGCCGCCTCGGCGAGCACGCCGATGCCCACCCGCACGGCCGTGGGCAGCCCGGACGGCGTCACGAACGCCTCGATCAGGCCCGACACGAACAGCACCACGACCAGCCCGAGCGCGACGCTCATCACCGCCCGGCCCTGCTCGGCCAGCGCCTCCAGCCGCCTGCGCGGCCCCGGGTCGATCACCGTCCAGCCCAGGCGCAGGCCGACGGCCGCGGCCAGGAAGACGCCGGTCAGCTCCAGCAGGCCGTGCGGCGTGATCAGGCCGAAGAAGATGTCCAGCTTGCCCCTGGAGGCCATCAGCCCGGCCGAGACGCCGACGTTCTCGGCATTGCTGTAGAGGATGAACGGGATGGGGATGCCGAGCAGGATGGCGTAGATGATGACCTGGGCCGACACCCAGGCGTTGTTGACCCACACATGGCTGGCGAAGGAGGCGGCGGGGTGCTCGGAGTAGTAGTCGGCGAAGTCGTGGTCGACGAGCTGGGCGATCTCGTCCGGCGAGGCGATCGACGCCTGCACGTCGGGGTTGGCGGCCACCCAGGCCCCCAGCACCCACGCGACCGCGATGCTGGCCAGCGCCGCGGCCAGCCACCACCACCGCGCCCGGTAGGCCACCACGGGGAAGGAGACGGTGAAGAAGCGGACCAGCTCCCGCCACGCGGGCGTGTGCGCGCCGGTCACCGCCGACCGGGCCCTGGCGACCAGCGCCGACAGCCGACCGGCCAGCACCGCGTCGCGGGAGGAGGAGCGCACGATGGACAGGTGGGTGGACACCCGCTGATAGAGGTCGACCAGTTCGTCCACTTCCGCGCCGGTCAGCGAGGAGCGGTTCTTGACCAGGTGGTCGAGCCGGTCCCAGACGGGGCGGTGTGCTGTGACGAACGCATCGATGTCCACCCGACCATTGTGGCCGCTCGATCAGTGCGGCATTGCCGTTAGGCTCCACATATGTCAGAGGTTGTGACCGGGGACGCCGTCGTCGTCGAGGTGCGGGTGGCCCAGATGCCCTCGCGGGCGCTGGCGCTCGTCATCGACATGACGGTGCAGCTCGTCGTGCTGATCGGCGCGTACATGCTGCTGGGCGCGTTCGCGGTCGTCTCGGACGGCGCCATGTTCGGCGCGGCCATGATCGTACTGCTGGTGCTGGTCATGGTCGGCTATCCGGTGCTCTTCGAGACCCTCAGCAGGGGGCGCAGCCTCGGCAAGCTGGCCCTCGGCCTGCGGGTGGTCGCCGACGACGGCAGCCCCGAACGCTTCCGGCAGGCGCTGTTCCGCGGCCTGGCTGGGCTGGTGGAGTTCTGGATGTTCTCCGGCGCGCCCGCGCTGATCTCCTCGCTGGTCTCCCAGCGGGGCAAGCGGCTCGGCGACGTCTTCGCCGGGACCATCGTGATCTCCGACCGGGGGCCGCGCGAGAGCGGGCAGGCCATCCTCATGCCGCCGCCGCTGGCCGCGTGGGCCGCCTCCCTGGAGCTCTCCCAGCTTCCCGAGCAGGTGGCGCAGGCCGCCCGCCAGTACCTGATGCGCTGGCACGATCTCACGCCGCAGGTCCAGCACGACATGGGGGTGCGCATCGCGGCGCAGACCGCGGCCTTCGTGTCGCCGGCCGCGCCCGCGGGGGTGCCGCCGCACGCGTACCTGAGCGCGGTGCTGGCCGAGCGCCGGCGGCGGGAGGAGGCCCGCTTCGCGCGCCAGGCCGCCCTGGCAGCCGGCGCCGCGCCGCGGCCCACGCCGTACGCGCCGTACCCGTCGTACGCCGCGCAGCAGGGGCCGCATGCGCCGCAGGGGCCGTACCCGCAGCAGGGGCCGTACCCGCAGCCGTATCCGCAGGCGCCCCATCCGCAGGGAGCTCCGCAGCGGCCTCAGCCGGGGCCCGCGCCGGAGCCGCCGAAGGCGACTCCGGGCGGGTTCGCGCCGCCGCAGTGAGCCGGCGGCGCGGGACCTTCAGCGGGGTCAGTTGCCGCCGGGGACGCCGCGCCCGTGCTCGGGGTAGGAGCCCTGCGTCTGCGCGTTCAGCAGGCCCATCTTGACGCTGTTGGCCTGGTTCGTCCGCGGGTCGTTGAGCTTGAGCACGTCCAGGCCCAGGTTGAAGTCCGAGCCGTAGATGTAGCCGTTGTAGTAGTACGCCGACCAGAAGCCGCCGTCGAGCGGCGGAGCGGTCTCGTCCGGCCCGCGCTCGAAGTAGGCGATCTCCTGCGGGTGGGCGGAGTCGGTGAAGTCCACCACCGAGATGCCGCCCTGGTACCACGCCTGGACCATGACGTCGCGGCCCTTGACCGGGATCAGCGAGCCGTTGTGCGCGACGCAGTTCTCGGTGTCGGCCTGGTGACGGGCGATCTTGAAGTAGCCCTTGAACACGAGCTGCCCGCCGACGATGTCGTAGTAGGCGTTGGCGCCCTTGTTCGGGCCGATGGCCGCGTTGCAGGTGGCCCGGCTGCCGCCGCCCAGCTCGTCGGTGAAGACGACCTTCGTGCCCTCGTTGTTGAACGTGGCCGAGTGCCAGAACGCGAAGTTCACGTCATCGCGCACCTTCGCGGTGACCTTGGGCTGCTCGGGGTCGGAGATGTCGAGCAGGATGCCCTCGCCCATGCAGGCGCCCGCGGCGATGCCCTTCTCGGGGTAGGCGGTGATGTCGTGGCAGCCGGTGGTGGCCGACTTGCCGTTCGGGTACGGCAGCGGCAGACCGGGGTTGCCGCCGTCGGGGAACAGGTTCGGCGTCGCGACGACGGCCGCGCCGGCCGGATTGTCCAGCGGGACCTTGATGATCGAGATCAGGTCGTGCGGGGGCTTGCAGTCCGGGTAGTTCGCGTTGGGGCCGTAGGAGGAGACGTAGATGTAGACGTTCTTGCCGTCGCGGCCGGGCACCAGCGTGTTGGTGTGCGAGCCGCAGTTCGTCTCGACCGACTTGACGTACTTGGGGTTGGACTTGTCGCTCACGTCGAAGATGCGCATGCCCTCCCACGACTCCTTGACGGAGGCGCTCTGGGAGGTGCTGCTGCACGAGTCGTTGTTACGCGAGGAGTCGACGGACCCGAACAGCAGGTTGCCGTAGACCGACATGTCCATCTGGCCGCCGGGGCACACGACCGAGCTCATCAGCGACGTCTTCTTCGGCTGCTTGATGTCGTAGATCGAGAAGCCGTAGTAGTTGCCGACGAAGGCGTAGTCGCCCTGGAAGGCCATGTCGGTGTGGATGTCGGACAGCGCCTGTGGCTTGGGCACGTTCGTGACGTGCGTGATGTTCGAGCTCATGACGATCTCGCCGGGAGCCGGGATGTCCGCAGCCTGGGCGGGCAGTGTGGCGCCCGTTGCCGCCACGAGGGCGGCGACCAGGATGAGGGCCCTTCGGGGGGTGAACACTCCGTGGTCCTCCTATAAAGGGGGCATAAATCTCCGTCATCGTCGCTCACGCCCCCCGGACCTGGCCAGTGTCCAATGTGTCAAATCTTGTTCCGTTTCAACCTCTTTCGCTTGAGCGATACATGGCCTAGAGTCCGCATTCTCGTCCCGAGCCAGTCAGGAGGCCGAGTGCGCGGCGCGCTCATCGTCATCGCGGGCACGCTGATTGCCCTGTCCGGCTGCTCCTCCGGCGCGTCCTCCGCGCCGCGGGCCGACTCCACCGCGCCGGTGCTCGCCCCCGGCCGTCCGGGCGAGCAGGCCCGCACGCTGGCCCCGGGCGAGGCGGCCACCGCCGTCCCCGGGCCCACGGCCAACGCCGCCGACATCACCTACGTCCAGGACATGATCGTCCATCACCGGCAGGCCCTCGACATGGCGGTCCTGGCTCCCACCAGGGCGGACTCGGTCAAGCTCAAGGGCCTGGCCGACCGGATCAAGACGGCCCAGGGCCCGGAGATCCAGTTCATGACCACCTGGCTCAAGGAGCAGGACCAGAAGGTGCCCGACCACCACGCGGCGCACGGCGACATGCCCGGCATGGCCACGCCCGAGCAGATGGCGGCGCTGAAGGCGGCCACGGGCAAGGACTTCGACCGGCTGTTCCTGGAGCTGATGATCAAACACCATCTGGGCGCCCTCGAGATGTCCGACCGGGTCCTGACCGCGGGCTCGCACATCAAGATCGAGGAGCTGGCCACGGACGTCAGCGTCACCCAGACGGCCGAGATCCGCCGCATGCAGGAGATGCAGGCGGCCCTCTAGCCTCCCAGGAGCTCTGGCCTCGCGGGAGCTCTCGTCTCCTGGGAGCTCTCGTCTTCTGGGAGCTCTCGTCTTCTGGAAGCTCTGGTCTCCTAGGAGCCGACCCGCCAGGAGTGGAGGTAGTCCTCCTGCTCCGGGGTCAGCGTGTCGATGCCGATGCCGGCGGCGGCCAGCTTGAGCTTGGCCACCTCGTGGTCGATCTCCTCCGGCACGTCGTACACGCCGGGCAGCAGGCCCGCCCGCTGCCCCGCCAGCCAGGCCACGGCCAGCGCCTGCGCGGAGAACGACATGTCCATGACGGCCGCCGGATGGCCCTCGGCGGCGGTCAGGTTGACCAGGCGGCCCTCGGCCAGCAGCAGCAGGCGGCTGCCGTCGGGCATGACGTACTCGTCGGTGTTCGGGCGCACCCCCCGGTGCACCTCGCGGGCCATCTCGTCGAGGGCCCGCACGTCGATCTCGACGTCGAAGTGGCCGGCGTTGGCCAGGATCGCGCCGTCCTTCATCACCGACAGGTGCTCGGCTCTGATGACGTCCCGGTTGCCCGTCACGGTGACGAACAGGTCGCCGATCATCGCCGCCTCGGCCATGGGACGCACCTCGTAGCCCTGCAGGGTGGCGTCGAGGGCCTTGACGGCGTCGATCTCGGTGACGACGACCCGGGCGCCGAGCCCCTTGGCCCGTTCGGCCACGCCGCGCCCGCAGAACCCGAACCCGGCCACCACGACCGTACGGCCGGCGAGCATGGTGTTGGTGGCGCGCATGATCCCGTCGAGGGTGGACTGCCCGGTGCCGTACCGGTTGTCGAACATGCGCTTCGTCCGGGTGTCGTTGACGGCCACGACCGGGAAGCGCAGCGCCTGCTCGGCCGCCATCTGCCGCAGCCGGATGATGCCGGTGGTGGTCTCCTCGCACCCTCCGCTCACGCCTTCGAGCAGGTCGGTGCGCTCGGTGTGCAGGATGTTCACCAGGTCGCAGCCGTCGTCGAGCACGAGGTCGGGCCCGAGGTCGAGGGCCTGGTGGATGTGCAGGTAGTAGGTGGCGCGATCGACACCGGCCCGGGCGTGCACGGCGATCCCGTACGCGCGCAGGGCCTCGGCCACGTCGTCCTGGGTGGACAGCGGGTTGGAGGCGGCCAGCGCGATCTCGGCGCCGCCCGCCTTCAACGCGCCCATGAGCACGGCCGTCTCTGCGGTGACGTGCAGGCAGGCCGCGATCTTGAGCCCGTCGAGCGGGCGTTCGATCGCGAACCGCTCGCCGATGGCGGTCAGCACCGGCATCGAGCGCGCGGCCCAGGAGATCTGCCGCTCGCCGCTTTCCCAGAGATCCATGCCCAGCCCCTCGCGAAAAAGAACGGCTCCGGGAGGGACCCCCCTCCCGGAGCCGCCCAGCCGATCAGTAGCGGTAGTGGTCGGACTTGTACGGGCCCTCGACGTGCACGCCGATGTAGGACGCCTGCTCCTTGGTCAGCTCGGTGAGCTTGACGCCGAGCGCGTCGAGGTGGAGGCGGGCGACCTTCTCGTCGAGGTGCTTGGGCAGCGTGTAGACGCCGATCGGGTACTCGGCCGTCTTGGTGAACAGCTCGATCTGCGCGATCACCTGGTTGGTGAAGGAGTTGGACATGACGAAGCTGGGGTGGCCGGTGGCGCAGCCCAGGTTCATCAGGCGGCCCTCGGCCAGCACGATGATGGAGTGGCCGTCGGCGAAGACCCACTCGTCGACCTGCGGCTTGATGGTGATGCGCTCGATGCCGGGCAGCTTGGCCAGGCCGGCCATGTCGATCTCGTTGTCGAAGTGGCCGATGTTGGAGACGATCGCCTGGTGCTTCATCTTCGCCATGTGCTCGGCGGTGATGATGTTGAAGTTGCCGGTGGCGGTGACGAAGATGTCGGCGATGCCGACGACGTCCTCCAGCGTGGTGACCTGGAAGCCGTCCATGGCCGCCTGGAGGGCGCAGATCGGGTCGATCTCGGTGACGATGACCCGGGCGCCCTGGCCGCGCAGCGCGTCGGCACAGCCCTTGCCGACGTCGCCGTAGCCGCAGACCACGGCCACCTTGCCGCCGATGAGCACGTCGGTGGCGCGGTTGAGGCCGTCGATGACGGAGTGGCGGCAGCCGTACTTGTTGTCGAACTTGGACTTGGTGACCGAGTCGTTGACGTTGATCGCCGGGAAGAGGAGCTGGCCGTTCTTGTGCATCTCGTAGAGACGGTGCACGCCGGTGGTGGTCTCCTCGGTCACGCCCTTGATGCTCTCGGCGATGCGCGTCCAGCGCTTGTCCTCGCCGACCGTGCGGGTGAGCAGGTCGATGATGACGTGCCACTCCTCCGGGTCGTCGGCGCCGGCGGGGGGCACGGCCCCGGCCTTCTCGTACTCGGCGCCCTTGTGCACGAGGAGCGTGGCGTCGCCGCCGTCGTCGAGGATCATGTTGGGGGCGTCACCGCCGGGCCAGGTGAGGGCCTGCTCGGTGCACCACCAGTACTCCTCCAGCGTCTCGCCCTTCCAGGCGAACACGGGGACGCCCTTCGGGTCGTCGACGGTGCCCTCGGGGCCGACGACGACCGCGGCGGCGGCGTGGTCCTGGGTGGAGAAGATGTTGCAGCTGACCCAGCGGACCTCGGCGCCGAGCGCGACCAGCGTCTCGATGAGCACGGCCGTCTGGATCGTCATGTGCAGCGAGCCCATGATCTTCGCGCCGCGCAGGGGCTGGGAGGCCGCGTATTCCTTGCGGATCGCCATGAGGCCGGGCATCTCGTGCTCGGCGAGCCGGATCTCCTTACGGCCGAAGTCGGCAAGTGAAAGGTCGGCGACCTTGAAGTCCATCGGGATTCCCCTCGCGTCACGATTGCTGTCGCCGACGAGTTTAGGCGGCGCTCGGGCGGCCCCGCATCTCCGAGACAGCGAAACTGACGTAAGAATGTAAGGATGCGCATCACGGAAGCAGCCAAGCGGCTCGGCATGTCCCCACGAATGCTCCGATACCGGGAGGCGCTGGGCCTGCTGCCGCCGGTCCGAGAGCGGGGCGCGCACCGCAGGTTCGGGCCCGAGGAGCTGGCCGCCGTGGCGCAGGGGGTGGAGCTGGAGAAACGGTTCGACGTCTCGCCCGCCGAGCTGGCCTTCGCGTTGCGCGTGCTGAGCGAGCCGCAGGTGGCCGCGGCCGTGCGCGACCTGGGCGTGCGCATCGGCCGCATCCAGGTGCCGCGCCGGGCCCTGGACTTCGAGAAGGAGAAAGCCCTGAGGCTCCTACGGCCCCAGGGCTGAGTGCCGGCCGGCCGTGGCGCGTGCCGGTCTCAGGGTTGGGCGTCAGCCGGCCGTCGTGCGCGGCCGGCCTCCGGGACGAGCGTCAGCTCGCCGTCGTGCGCAGCCGGTCGAGGTCGGGCTCCAGGTAGATCACCCGCGCGATCGGCACGGCGTCGCGGATGCGCCGCTCGGCCTCGTCGATGCCGCGGGCCACCTCGCCGGCCGTGTCGTCGTGCTCGACCGCGATCTTGGCGGCCACCAGCAGCTCCTCCGGGCCGAGGTGCAGCGTGCGCATGTGGATGATCCTGGCCACCTCGGGGGCGCCCTCCAGCGCGGCCCGGATCTGCTCCTCGACCTCGGGCGAGGCGCCCTCGCCGAGCAGCAGCGACTTGGTCTCGACGGCCAGCACGACCGCGATGATCGCCAGCAGCACGCCGATCATGAGGGTGCCGATGCCGTCCCAGACGCCGTCGCCGGTGATGACGGCCATCGTCACGCCGAACAGCGCGAAGATCAGGCCGAGCAGCGCGCCCAGGTCCTCCAGCAGGATGACGGGCAGCTCCGGCGACTTCGACCGGCGGATGAAGGCGACCCACGACTGCTTGCCGCGCAGCGGGTTGGACTCCTTGATCGCCGTACGGAAGGAGAAGCCCTCGGCGATGATGGCGAAGATCAGCACCGCGAACGCCCAGATGGGCGACTCGACCTTGGCCGGTTGGGCGATCTTGTGCCAGCCCTCGTAGAGGGAGAAGACCGCGCCGATCGTGAACAGCACCACGGCGACCACGAACGCGTAGAAGTACCGCTCGCGCCCGTAGCCGAAGGGGTGGGTCTTGTCGCTGGCCCGCTGGGCCCGTTTCCCGCCGATCAGCAGCAGGAGCTGGTTGCCCGAGTCGGCGACCGAGTGGATGCCCTCGGCCAGCATCGAGGACGACCCGGTGAAGAACGCCGCCACGAACTTCGACACCGCGATCGCCAGGTTGGCGCTCAGCGCCGCAATGATTGCCTTCGTGCCACCACTCGCGCTCACCGGACGTCTCCGCTCATAAAGATCACCTAAATAAGACCTGACATGGGATCCTATTGCGAAATCCTGGCCCGAAGCTCAGTGATCGTGGCCACAGGCGTCGGATCGACGGCGTAACCGAGGGCCAGGTAGGTGGCGGCGTAGTCGGCCAGGCCCACGAGCGTGGCCAGCCGTTCGAGCGGATGCACGCCCTCCGCGGTCAGCTCGCTGACCGGCACGTCACGGTCGTGGGCGAGCCGCAGCGACACCTCGCGCTGCCGCGTGACCTGCGGATGTTCCTCGACGTCGCGCAGCATGACGAGCCTGAGCGTCGGCCCGGCCTCGTCGGCGAAGATGTCGCGCTCGGCCAGCGGCCCCTCCAGGGCCGCCACCTGGTTGTGGGCCGCCTCGGGCAACTGGCCGAAGACCGCGGGGTACTTGCCCGTCTCGTTGAGCTGGCAGGCCAGCCGGTACGCCGCCGCGCAGGCCACCGGCGAGGAACCCCAGATCATCGGGATGCTCTCGGCCAGGTCCATGGCGAGGGACTTGCCCGGATTGACGAAGGACTCGCTGGAGGGACGGCAGCGGTTGGCGATGTCCTCCAGGATCGCGGCCACCCGCTCGAACACCTCGGGCTCGGCCGTGACCAGCCCGAGCGCGGACGCGGCCACGACCACCGGGACCGTCAGCAGCCACAGCCCGGACCTCGGCTGCCCCTCGACCCGCACCGGGACGTGGATCGCCGACGCCTGCACGGCCACGGCCTCCAGCGGCGAGCCCGGCGGGCACACGGCCAGCAGCCCGCAGCCCCGCCGGACGGCCTGGACGGCGACGGAGACCGTCTCGTCGTCGTCGCCGGTGGCGGAGACGGCGAAGACCAGGTCGGTCGCGCCGACCCAGCCCGGCAGCTGGTAGGACCGCAACGTCACGATCGGCACCGGCACGCCGTTGCCGCACACCGCCGCGAGGATGTCTCCGGTCAGGCCCGCCGTGCCCATGCCCGCGACCACGACGGCCCGCGGGCGGCCCTGGGCGGACAGCCGGTCGACGCCGGCCTCGACCGCGGCACGGTGACCCGTGCGCACCTGGGCGGCCGAGGCCGCGACCGCGAGCAGCATGCCGCCCGGATCGGCCGCGGAGAGGTGTTGCTGGTCATCGAGCCGCCCGGGCTCCCAGGTCACGGCTTCCTTGCCTCATCGACCAGCAGGACGGGGATGTCGTCGCGCACGGGGTAGATCAGACCGCAGTCCGTGCAGACCAGCTCCTCGGTCTCGGCCTCGGCGCGCAGGGGCGCCTTGCAGGCCGGGCAGGCCAGGATCTCCAGCAGCCAGTCGTCGATCTTCACAGTGACACCCTTCCCACGATGGCGAGGACCTCGTCCTTGATCGCCTTCATCTTGCTCTCGTCGGCCGCCTCGGCGTTCAGCCTGAGGAGCGGCTCGGTGTTGGACGCGCGCAGGTTGAACCACCAGTCGGGGCCGGTGATCGTCAGGCCGTCGAGCTCGTCGACCTCGCCGCGGCCCGCGAAGGCCGCGCGGACGAGCGCCAGCGCCGCACCCTGGTCGGCGACCGCGCTGTTGAGCTCGCCGGAGGCGTGGTAGCGCGAGTAGGCCGCCACCACCTGGGACAACGGGCGCTCCTGCTCGCCGAGCGCGGCCAGCACGTGCATCGCGGCGAGCAGGCCCGAGTCGGCGAACCAGAAGTCGCGGAAGTAGTAGTGGGCGGAGTGCTCGCCGCCGAAGATCGCGCCGGTGCGGGCCATCTCCGCCTTGATGAAGGAGTGGCCGACGCGCGTGCGCACGGGCGTGCCGCCGTGCTCGCGGACGATCTCCGGCACGCCGAGCGAGGTGATCACGTTGTGGATGATCGTGCCGCCGGGGTCCTTGGCCAGCTCGCGGGTGGCGACCAGGGCGGTGACGGCCGACGGCGAGACGGACGCGCCGCGCTCGTCGACCACCCAGCAGCGGTCGGCGTCGCCGTCGAAGGCGAGGCCCAGGTCGGCGCCGCTCTCGACGACGGCCCGCTGCACGTCGAGGAGGTTCTGCGGCTCCAGCGGGTTGGCCTCGTGGTTGGGGAAGCTGCCGTCGAGCTCGAAGTAGAGCGGGACCAGCTCCAGCGGCAGGCCCTCGAACACGGCCGGGACGGTGTGGCCGGCCATGCCGTTGCCGGCGTCGGCGACGACCTTGAGCGGCCGGATCGCCGACAGGTCGACCAGCGAGCGCAGGTGGGCGGCGTAGCCGGACAGCAGGTCCTTCTCGATCAGCGACCCGGTGGGGGTGGCGGGGGCGCCCAGCAGCTCGGCCGCGCGGTCGCGGATCTCGGTCAGGCCGGTCTCGCCGCCGATCGGCACCGCGCCGGCGCGGCACATCTTCATGCCGTTGTAGCGGGCCGGGTTGTGGCTGGCGGTGAACATCACGCCGGGCAGGCCCAGGCTGCCGCTGGCGTAGTAGAGCAGGTCGGTGGAGCCGAGCCCGGCGAACACGACGTCGGCGCCGCGCGAGCGGGCGCCCCTGACGAACGCCTCGGCCAGCGGCACGGAGGACTCTCGCATGTCATGGGCGACCACGACGGACGCGGCTCCGGTCACCTCGACGAACGCCGCACCCACGGCCTCGGCGATCGGCTCGTCGAGCTCGTCGGGAACCACCCCGCGAACGTCGTACGCTTTGAAGATCTTGGCGAGGTCGCCCACTCTCCAGCTCCGCCCCTAGGTCGTTTGTCGTGTGAAACGAGCCTACCGGTCGCGGTGCTGCTGGGCCGACCGGAGAACGCGCAGGTGGCCCCTGCGCCCGACCTCGACCCCTTGGCCGACCGGCTCGCCGCTGCCGGACGGAGTGGGCCTGGCGGCTTCCCTGACCGCGTTGGCCAGCGCCTCCAGGTCGTCTGAGCTGGGGGAGTTGCCGTCGGTGGGGAGCCGGACGACCTCCCAGCCGCGGGGAGCGGTCAGCCGCTCGGCGTGTTCGGCGCACAGGTCGTAACAGTGTGGCTCGGCGTACGTCGCCAGAGGGCCGAGAACTGCGGTCGAGTCGGCGTATACGTACGTGAGCGTGAAGACGGCAGGCTGGCTGCAAGCGGTGCGGGAACAGCGGCGGACGGGGCTCACGGAGGGACCGTATCTGGTAAGAGTGCGAGGCGCCACTATCTGAGCGCTCTTAACGAGCGTGTCGCCACAATTCGGACACCTGTCGCAGGCTTTCCACCCACATGCGCCGATGCGCGCGCCTGAGGGACAACCTTGCCCCCTCGCCGCTGACGCCACACCGGTCGCGCCGTACTTTCCGGATTCCTTGATCGGCGACCGGGGCCGGTGACCAGCCGGAACGGACAGCCGGGCGCGGGTGCGTCCGCCGGAACCGCGACGGCGGCGACGCGGGCGGGGGTTCCGGGGGTTCGCGGGCGGGTGCCCTTACACTTGGTCGGTGACTCCAAAGCGCGGTCCCAGACGGCGCGATCGCCACGGTCGTGGCCTGCGCGGCCCCCTCGCCCCCTCCCACGTCCCCATGGCCCGTTCCCGCAGCGAGCGCTTCGACGACCTCGTCCTCGACGCCGTCGACCGGCTGCGGCCGCGGTGGGACAAACAGCTGTCCGCCGTGGAGTTCGCGGTCGAGGAGGTGCCGCCGCTCAACGAGCTGGGCGACGGCCCGAGCATGGGCACCGAGCCGATCCCGTTCGGCCGGGCCGACGCGGCCAGCGGCCAGTCACCGGCCGCGGTGGTGATCTACCGCCGCCCGCTGGAGGCGCGCGCCCGCGACCGCGACACCCTGGGCGCGATGGTGCACGACACGGTGGTCGAGCAGGTCGCCACGCTGCTCGGCCTCGCTCCCGAGACCGTCGATCCGGGCTACGACGACCGCCGCTGACCCGGACCACGACGACCCGCGCTCAGCCGGGCAGCACCACGCGGGCGCTGTCGGTCAGCGCGGGCAGCACGGTCCACACGCGCGCGGGCGCGAGCGGCTGGGCGGTGACGAGCAGGCCCTCCCTCTCCCGCTCCTCGATGACCCGGCCGCCGTAGACCTGGCCCGACACGGGCGTGACGACCACGGCGAACTCGCCCTTGCCGCGCAGCCGCACCTCCCTGGTCCGCCCGGCGGGCACCGCCACCTCGTACGGCCTGCCCGCCGCGCCCTTCGCCGGCACCTCCTGCACCCTGACCTCGCCCGGCCCGTCCGGCGCGGTGAACAGCAGCCGCGTGCCCGGACCGCTGCCCGCGACCGCGCTGCCCAGGTCGAGCGGGGGCGTGCCCGCGGTGAACGCCACGTCCAGGCGCTGCCCGGTGCCGGTGGCGACCAGCCCGGCCACGATCGGCGCGGGCGCGGTGAGCACGAGCGCGGCCGGCTCGCCGCCGATCCCGGTGGTCACGTCCAGCGCGACCACGCTGCCGGCGGGCACGTCGACGCTCTCGCGGCCTCTCATCGCGTACGCGGCGTCCTCGCTGACCGCCTTGACCTGCACGGACACGTCGTTCTCGCCGGGGGCGGCTATCAGCAGCTCGCGCCGCCCGCCGCCGCCGGGGATGCCGGGCACCACCACGCGGGTGGCCGGGGGCGCGGCGAGCGGCAGCCAGTCCACGCCGCCGCCCCGCATCGACGCCCTGGCCGCGACCGCGAGCCGGCCGAAGACGGTGGTCACGGCGACGGCCATGACGTCGGCCGAGGGTGCCAGCGTCCGGAGGTCGATCTCCCTGTGCTCGCCGGGCGCGATCTCCAGGCCGCGGCCCGCGTCGCCGGAGATCAGGCCCTCGGCCGCGTACACCTCGACGTCGGCCTGGGCCGGGGCCTTTTCGGCGTTGGTGAGGTGCAGGATCACGCCGGCCGCCGCGGGGCCGGGGCCGACCAGCCAGGCCGACTGCGCCGGCTCGGTGCAGCGCACCCCGGACAGCCCGCGGGCCGCGCCCGAGGTCACCCGGGTGGTGTATCCGGCTTCGAGCGCTCCCGGGCCGTTCGTCACGTACGGCTCGGCGTTCTTCATGACCTCGTGGGACAGGTGTTCGGGCAGGTAGACGTTCATCCGCGCGCCCTTGGCGCCGGGGCAGACGGCGGTCACCGACTCGACGGCGACCTTCCGCGGCCCCTCGGCCCCGGGCGGGACGGGGGCCGGGCGGGTGACCAGCGCGACGCCGTACAGGGCGGACAGGGCCACCACGACCAGCACCAGCAGGCCGAACCTGTTCTCCACGAACGCCTTCATCGCGCCCCCGCCGGCACGGGGACGGCCGCCTCGACGCCCTCGACCGCGCCGCTCCCCCGGCGTCCCGGCATGGCCAGGACCAGCACGATCAGGGCCAGGACGCCCTGGGTCCACAACCAGGGCGTGTGCACGACGTCCCCCGGCTGGGCGGGCACCCGGGTGAACGGCTCGGTCAGCCGCCACAGGCCGCCCGCCTCCGACAGGCTCATGCGTTCCAGCGACGGCTGCGAGTCCAGCGACCTGGCGAGCGGCGGCGGCACCGGCGCGGCCACGGCCAGCATGGCGATCCCGTGCTGGGCCAGCGTCGCGGCGTCGGTTCCGCCACGCCCGCCGACCAGGCCGCGCGCCGCGTCCGCCACCTTCGACCGTCCCTCGGAGGCTACCGGCAGCTCGGCCTCGCCGATCAACGGGGTACGGCCGTGCAGCACGGTGAAGGCGTCCCCCTTGACGACCAGCGTGCGCTCGCCGTGCCGGGTGCTCCACGCGGCCAGCGCGGGCAGCACGTCGGGCGCGTGGCCGGTCAGCGGGCCGCGCACCCCGTACGCCACCCAGTGACTCGCGGCCAGGATCGGCGTGCTCACGGCCGCGGCCACCAGCAGGGACGCGCCGATCCTGGGCAGCCCGCCGCCGGCCCGCAGTTCGGCCAGCCGGTGCGCGGTCAGGCCGACGAGCACCAGCAGCCCGGTCCCCGCGAACGCCAGCGGCACGCCGGGCCAGGCCCGCGCCCCCTCGACGCTGATCCGGCTGACCAGGACGGCCGCCAGCACGCCGTACAACGTGACGCCCCAGCCGATCGCGACGATCAGCCGCTGGCGGCGCATGAGCAGCGCGGCCAGCGCGGTCACCACCAGCCCGGCCGTCACCCAGAACGGCGGCAGCCCCGGCCCTCCCGGGCTGAGCGCGAGCAGCGACTCCGGCGCGAGCCCCGCCGCCACCAGGGCGGGATCGTGCAGGCCCGCCTCCAGGAGGATCCGGCCCGGGTCCGCGACCAGCCCGGCCAGCCACGGCAGCAGCAGCGCGACGGGCACCGCGAGCGCGATCACCATGGAGGTCGCCACGCCGCGCCGCACCCCGCCGTACGCGACGGCGGCCAGCACGCCGAGCACCGCGAAGAGCGGGTACACCAGCGGGACGAACGCCGTCCCCACGGTCAGCAGCAGCCCGAGCGCCCAGGCCGCGCGCCGCGCGCGACGCCGTTCCCCGGACAGCAGCGTGGCGCCGAGCGCGGCGTACACCGGGACCAGCACGAACACCACCGCCGTGCCGAGCCGTCCGGACGCGATCGCGCCGGTCGTGACGGGCAGCAGCGCGTACGTGCCCGCCGCCCAGGCCCGCGCGGGCACCGCCGGGATGACGTGCCGGGTCGCCAGGTACGCCGACGCCCCCGCCAGCGGCACCGAGCCGAGCAGCAGCACGGACACCGCCAGCCACGTCTTGCCGAGCGCGAGCGTCGAGGCCAGCGCCAGCAGCGCCACGTACGGCGGCGCCCAGTCGGTGGAGCCGAGCCCGATGTCGTGGAAGCCCTCGGTGTAGAACCGCCACAGATCCCCCGCGCCGCCCGTGACCGGGACCAGCGCGCCGCCGCCCAGCCGGTCGCCGCCGAGCAGCGACCGTTCGGCGGCCAGCGAGACCACGGCCAGGGCGATCACGAGGACGACGCCGGGCCGCCTGAGGAAGCCCTTGACCGCGCCGATGTCGGCGGGCGCGCTGTCCTCCTCGTCCTCGGGGGTGGAGTGGTGGTGGCGGCCGGCGGAGTCGACGGGGCCCGCGCCGGCGAGAAAGCTCTGCACCATGTCGGTCAGCCGCCGGTAGGCCGCCCCCGGCGGCGTCAGCAACCGCTTTATACGAGTGAATCCCTTTTTACGGCCCTCGCTGCGGGCCTTGCGCGCCTTCAGCAGCCGGACCGGGTGCGCGAGGATCGACCCCAGTGCCACCATCTCGTCCAGCGCGTTCGCCGGCTGCTTGCCCACCAGGAACAGCAGCGTGCGCAGGGCCGACCCGGCCAGGTTCCGCAGCAGCGCCCACACCATCACGCGGAACGGCAGGTTCGCCATGACGACGAACATCGCGTTGCGACGGTCGAGCCGGCGCGGGTGGTCGCCGCTGACCGTGATCCGCCGCCGCCTGCGGGCCGCCGCCTCGGCGTGCCAGGCCACCGCCGAGGTGACGGCCAGCACCCGGTGACCGGCGTTGCGCACCCGCCAGCACAGGTCGAGGTCGTCGCGGAAGAGCGGGAACAGCGGGTCGAGGCCGCCGAGCCGCTCCCAGACGTCGCGGCGGACCAGCATGCCCGCCGTGGAGACCGAGAGCACCTCCCGGGTGCCGTCGTGCTGCCCCTGGTCGAACTCGCGCGGCTCAAGCCCGGTGTCCCTGCGCCCGGTGAGGCCGACGGTCACGCCCAGTTCGAGCAGGCGCCTTCGGTCGAGCCAGTCGCGCAGCTTCGGGCCGAGCACCGCCGCCTTGGGATCGTGCTCGGCCGCCATGAGCAGGGCCTCAAGCGCCCGCCGGTCGGGGGCGCAGTCGTCGTGCAGCAGCCAGAGCCACTCGTCCTGGCCGCACGGCGGCAACCGGTCCAGCACCTCCGCCACCGCATCGCCGAACGAGGCCGAGCGCGGCAGCGTGAGCACGTTGGACGCGCCGAGCGCCCGTACGAGCAGGTCGGCCGAGCCGTCCCTGCTGCCGTTGTCGACCCCGGCGACGCGCTCCGGCCTGCGGCTCTGACCGGCCAGCGCGCGCAGGGTGTCCCCCAGCCAGCGGCCGCCGTCATGGGCGACGACGATCGCGGTGACGAGGGGGCGTGACATGGGCGGGCGACTCCAGCGTTGATCAGGCGCGCCCACCCTACAGCTGACATCACACGCGAAAAAGGGCCACGCGGGCTACCGCGTGACCCTTTCGCTCATATCCCCTAAACGGCCTGGCGCTTGATCCGTCTGCGCTCCCGCTCCGACAACCCACCCCAGATGCCGAAGCGCTCATCGTGTTCGAGCGCGTACTCCAAGCACTCGGCACGGACCTCGCACGATCGACAAACCTTCTTGGCTTCTCGGGTGGAGCCGCCTTTTTCCGGGAAGAACGCCTCCGGATCGGTCTGCGCGCACAACGCGCGCTCCTGCCATCCGAGTTCTTCAGCGTCAAGCTGATCCTGTGCGATGACCGGATCGGTCACTGCACACCTCCCTGCCGCCCGCCCGCAATGGAGCCCCCCATGGACGCCTTCCTCCTACCCACCCACGGGAAGGCGTAACAACATGGTTGTAATTACACGCGCGTGCCGTACGTGACGTCAAGCGGCATGACGGTATCCGGGGAAAGACCGACTCTCGCCCCGGTGTGCTCGGCATGTGGTGTTCGCACCAGGCCGACTCCCCCTGCACAGCAAGGCTTCGACCCGGTTCGTTCAACGCTGTCAGCGGTCGGAACCGTACCAGGGCGGGGTAGACGCCCGCCCTTTGGGCCACCTTCTCTCTAGCCGTCGTTTGCCGGTCCGTTACCTGCGTGGCTCGTTGGGCGTGTATATGGCCGTTGGGTCGATTGGGTCGTCACCCGGGCGGTTCTGGGCGCCGAGGGCGTCCCCGAGCTGCGAGGGGTCGAGCCGCATCGTCGACTCGCCCTGCGCCTCGCTCCAGCCGGCCGGGGCCTGGTGGGTGGGGCGGTAGGTCTGGGGCTGCTCGTACTGGCCCTGCTGGGGTTCGTACGCGTTCTGCTGCTGCTGGTAGGGCTGGGCCTGCTGCGGGTGGCCGAACGGGTCGTCGTACGGCCTGGCCGGCTGGCCGGCGTAGTCCGGCACCCGCAGGTCGGGCTGGGTGCCGGAGGCGGCCGTCGAGCTCTGGTAGGTCTCGGCCTGCTGGTAGGCGTCCAGGAGCTGCTGGGAGCGCGGGTCCACGGGCGGGTCCGGCTCCTGGAAGGCGGGGGTGGCGTACTCGTGACCGGAGTAGCCGGTGAACGGCTGGCCGCCCTGCTGGTCGAAGGCGCTCTGCCGGTCCTGGTACGGCTGCTGCGCCTCCGCCTGCGGGTACGGGACGCTCGGGCTGGTCTCGCCGCTCGGGTACGCCTGGTCGGCGAAGGCGTTCGGGGAGCTGTTGCTCGGGGCGTACGGGTTCTCGGGGGTGGGGTAGCCGGACTGGCCGTACGCGCTGGGCTGGCTGTCGGCCGGGACGTACGGCGCGGGGGTGTACTCGCCGGCCGGCGGCTGGTAACCGGAGTCGGGGAGCGTCTCGGACGGGGTGTAGGCGGGCGGGGCGTACCCCTGGTCCTGGCCGAAGCCCTGCGGCTGCGCGAACGGCTGACCGGCCGGTCCCTGCGGGTGGCCGAAGGGCTGGTCGGCGGACGGGCCCGGAAGCGCGGCCCTGGCCGGCTGGTAGGGCTGCTGCTGCTGGTACGGCTCGGACTGCTGGCCGTGAGAGGGCTGGCCGAACGGGGTCTGCTCGGGCTGCTGACCGTGCGAAGACTGACCGAAGGGCGCCTGGTCAGGCTGGCCGTGCGAAGGCTGGCCGTGCGAAGGCTGGCCGAAGGGGGCCTGGTCAGGCTGGCCGTGCGAGGACTGCCCGAAGGGAGCTTGGTCGGGCTGCTGGCCGAAGGGTGACTGGTCGGGTTGCTGGCCCTGGGCGGGCTGGCCGAACGGGGGCTGTTCGGGCTGGCCGTAGGCGGGCTGCTGACCGTGGCCCTGGCCCTGGACCTGACCGTAGGCGGGCTGGGCGTCGGGGGTTTGGGGGGCGTAGGGGGACTGCGCCTCGGCCGCGTGCGGGACGGGGGTCTCCTGCTGGTGGCCGAAGCCGGGGGCGTCGGACTGGCCGAAGCCGGGCGCGGAGGGCGCGGGCTGGCCGTAACCGGCGGGGTCGGGCTGGCCGAAGGCGGAGGCGGGCTGGCCGTAGCCGGGGGTGAACGGCTCGGGCTGGCCGTAACCGCCGGCGGAGGGGTCGGGGTGGCCGCCGTAGCTCGGGGGCTGCTGGCCGTAGCCGGGCTGCGCCCCGGGGTTCGGCGCCTGTCCGCCGCCGTAACCCGGCTGCTGCCCGAAGGCGGCCTGCGGGTCCTGCTGGCCGTACGGAGCCTGCGGGTCCTGCTGGCCGTACGGAGCTTGCTGGTCCTGCTGGCCGAAGGTGACGGTGGCGTGCTGGCCGGACGGGGGCTGGGCGGCGTACGCGGCGGAGGCGGGCTGGGGCTCGTAGCCGGAGGACGGAGGCTGGGGCGCGTAACCCGGGGACTGCTGGCCCGACGGGGGCTGGGGCGCGTACCCCGGGGACTGCTGGCCGGACGGCGGCTGCGGCGTGTAGCCCGAGCCTGCGGGGACCTGGCCCGAGGGCGGCTGCGGGGCGTAGCCGGAGGAGGCGGGCCGGCTGTCGGGAGCCGGGGGCTGGGCGTCCTGGCCCGGGGGGAGCTCGGCGAGCGCGGACTGCTGGCCGTAGGGGGTCGGCGCGGCGTGCGGCTGCGCGTACGCGGGCTGCGGCGCGGGGTCGGGCCGGCCCTGGGAGGGCTGGTCGGACTGGCCGTAGGCGGGCTGGTCCGGCTGGCCGTAGGCGGGCTGGTCCGGCTGGCCGAACTGCTGGGGGCGGCCGTACTGGGGCTGGTCCTGCTGGCCGAACTGCTGGGGCTGGCCGTAGTGGGTGGTCGGGCGGCCGTACCCGTCGAGGGTGGGGATGGGGGCGCGGCCGGGCATGATCTCCGGGAGCAGGTAGACCAGCCCGACGGCGGTCAGCGCGAGCAGGGGCACACCCGTGAGCACGTACTCCACCACGCCGCGGAAGCCGCCACCGGCGAACAGCCCCACGATCAGCGCCAGCGCGCCGAACACGGCGGCGAGCAGCAGGCCGGCGGCCGAGCCGTAGGCGATGAGCCGGGCCTTGGACGAGCGCTCGCCCGTCCTGGTGACGAGCAGCACGGCGCCCACGAGCAGCGCGGTCACGACCGGGCTGGTCAGGCCCGTCAGGTTCGCGGCGGCACGGGTGGCGAACCCGCCGCCGAGCGGGCTGCCCGAGCCGATCAGGATGTGGCCGATCGTCAGGACGACGTCCACGAGCCCGGTGACGAGCATGATCCAGGCGGCCGGCTCCCGTAGTCGGGCGGCATTGAGTTTGCTCATGAGTAACCCCCATCGGACCCTTTGGCCCGAAGGGAGTTTGCCACATTGCCGACTTTCGCGGCGGGTGTCCCAAGAACCTCTTCCATCCCATTTACCCCTATACCTGGAACTTCGTTGCTCCGAAGTGGGACAGAACCACTCCCCCCACGGGGATGTCGGACGCCGATGGAAGACTGGGACGCATGCACATCGTGTCACTCGCCGGCGGCATCGGCGGCGCCCGTTTCCTGCGCGGCCTGCGCGCCACCGCACCCGACGCCTCGATCACCGTCATCGGCAACACGGGCGACGACATCACCCTGTTCGGCCTGCGGGTCTGCCCCGACCTCGACACCGTCATGTACACCCTGGGCGGCGGCATCGACGAGGAGCAGGGCTGGGGCCGGGCCAAGGAGTCCCACGTCGTCAAGGAGGAGCTGGCCGCCTACGGGGTCGAGCCGCAGTGGTTCGGGCTCGGCGACCGCGACTTCGCCACCCACATCGTCCGCTCGCAGATGCTGGAGGCGGGCTATCCGCTCTCGCAGATCACCGAGGCCCTGTGCGTGCGCTGGCAGCCGGGCGTGCGGCTGCTGCCGATGACCGACGACCGCTGCGAGACGCACGTGGTGATCTCCGACGAGCGCGGCAAGCGGGCCGTGCACTTCCAGGAGTGGTGGGTGCGCCTGCGCGCCTCGGTCCCGGCCGAGTCGTTCGCGCTGGTCGGGGTCGAGACCGCCAAGCCCGCGCCGGGCGTGCTGGAGGCCATCGAGCAGGCCGACGTGGTCATCCTGCCGCCGTCCAACCCGGTGGTGAGCATCGGCACGATCCTGCAGGTGCCCGGCATCCGGGAGGCGGTCGCGGCCAAGACCGTGGTCGGCGTCTCCCCCATCATCGGCGGCGCGCCCGTGCGCGGCATGGCCGACGCCTGCCTGACGGCCATCGGGGTGGAGACCTCGGCCCAGGCCGTGCTCGACCTCTACGGCTCGGGCCTGGTCGACGGCTGGCTGGTGGCCGAGGAAGACTCCGGGGTGGCGCTCGACGGCGTGCGGGTGGTGTCCCGCCCGATCCTCATGCACGACGCCGAGGCGACCGCCGACATCGCCCGCACGGCGCTCGACCTGGCGCTGGAGCTGGCCCGATGAGCACGCGACGGGTCGAGGTGATCGCCGTCACCGGCATCGGCGAGGTCCGGCCGGGCGACGACGTGGCCGCCCTGCTCAAGGACGCCGACCTGCGCGACGGCGACATCGTGGTGGTCACCTCCAAGATCGTCAGCAAGGCCGAGGGGCGGGTCCGCCAGGCGCCCGACCGCGCGAGCGCGATCGAGGAGGAGACCGAGCGGGTCGTCGCCAGGCGCGGCGACACGGTGATCGTCCAGACCCGCCACGGTTTCGTCATGGCCGCGGCGGGGGTCGACGCCTCCAACACCGAGCCGGGCACCGTCCTGCTGCTGCCCGAGGACCCCGACGCCTCGGCGGCGCGGATCAGGGCCGGGCTGGGCGCGCGGGTGGGGGTGATCGTCTCCGACACGTTCGGGCGGCCGTGGCGCAACGGGCTGACCGACGTGGCGATCGGCGCCGCCGGGGTTCGTCCGCTCGACGACTTCCGCGGCTCCTCCGATCCCTACGGCAACGCGCTCGGCGCCACCGTCACCGCGCTGGCCGACGAGATCGCGAGCGCGGCCGAGCTGGTCAAGGGCAAGCTCGACGGCGTTCCCGCGGCGATCGTGCGCGGCCTGGCCCATCTGGTGACCGACGACGACGGGCCGGGGGTCAGGCCGCTCGTCCGCCCGGCCGACGAGGACATGTTCCGCTTCGGCGCCCGCGACGTCGTGTTCGCCCGCCGTACGATCAGGGAGTTCTCCGACCGGCCGGTCGACGGCGAGGCGGTGCGCAGGGCGGTGGCCGCGGGCATCGCGGCGCCGGCGCCGCACCACACGACCCCGTGGCGGTTCGTGCTGGTCGAGTCGGCGCGGACCCGCACCGAGCTGCTCGACGCCATGCGCGAGGCGTGGATCGACGACCTGCGCGGCGACGGGTTCACCGAGCAGTCGATCGCCAAGCGGGTCAAACGCGGCGACGTCCTGCGCAACGCCCCCTACCTGGTCGTGCCGTGCCTGGTGATGGAGGGCTCGCACACCTACCGCGACGAGCGGCGCAACGCCTCCGAGCGGGAGATGTTCGTCGTGGCGACGGGCGCCGGCGTGGAGAACTTCCTGATCCAGCTCGCGGTCGAGGGGCTGGGCTCGGCGTGGGTGTCCTCCACGATGTTCTGCCGGCCGGTGGTCAGGCAGGTGCTCGACCTGCCGGAGTCATGGGACCCGATGGGCTGCGTGGCGATCGGGCACGCCGCCGCGCCGCCGCGCGACCGCGCCCCCCGTGACCCGCGCGATTTCATCGTGACGCGCTGAGCCTCTGACGGGAGTCTGGAAATCTGGTAAGCCAACCGTTTACCGTTAGGAAACTTTCCTTTACATTTGGACTATCCCCCCATGTAAAGGAGCCACTTCAATGCGAAGGACTCTCACGTTAGTCGCCGTGGCGGTGATCACCATCGCCACGGCGGTGTTCAACACCTCTCCCGCGTTCGCCCACGGTTATGTGAACTCGCCGCCCAGCAGGCAGGCGTTCTGCGCCCAGGGCAAGGTGCCCGACTGCGGCCAGATCGTCTACGAGCCGCAGAGTGTGGAGGGCCCGAAGGGCCTGCGGAGCTGCAACGCCAATCTTGGACAGTTCGCCCAGCTCAGCGACGAGAGCAAGCCCTGGCCGGCCACCTCGGTGGGCAACTCGGTGACCTTCACCTGGACGTTCACCGCCAGGCACGCCACGCTCAACTACGAGTACTACATCGGCGGCACCCGGGTCGCGGTCTTCAACGGCAACGGCCAGCAGCCGCCGTCGACGATCTCCCACACCGTCAACCTCTCCGGCTACTCCGGCCGCCAGAAGGTCCTGGCGATCTGGAACATCTCCGACACCTCCAACGCCTTCTACTCCTGCATCGACCTGCAGATCGGCGGCGGCGGCCAGCCGACCCCCACCGCCACCCCCACCGTGACCCCGACCCAGACCTCGACCCCGACGCCGACCACGACGGCCTCGGGCACCTGGAAGGCCGGCACGGCCTACACCACGGGCAGCACGGTCACCTACAACGGCGTCTCCTACCGGTGCCTGCAGCCCCACACGGCCATCGCGGGCTGGGAGCCGCCGAACGTCCCTGCGCTCTGGCAGCGGATCTGAGGTCTGGACAGACCGATGACCAAGCTTCGTGACGCCGCGCTGTCGCTGTTCCGCATCGTGGTGGGCCTGCTGTTCGCCTGCCACGGGGCCGCCACTCTGTTCGGCGTACTCGGCGGCCCGTACGGCGGAACGACCCCGTCCGTAGGCCAATGGCCCGACTGGTGGGCGGGGGTGATCGAGCTCGGCGCGGGCGGTCTCGTCCTCATCGGGCTCGCCACCCGCGTCGCCGCCCTGCTCTGCTCGGGCACGATGGCCTACGCCTACTTCACCGTCCACCTGCCCAAGGGGCTGTTCCCGTTGCAGAACGGGGGCGAGGCCGCGGCCATGTTCTCGTGGTCGTTCCTGATGCTGGCGCTGCTCGGCAGCGGCGCGTGGTCGCTGGACAAGCTCGTGTCCCGCTTCACCCACCGCGGCGAGAACGCCACCGTGCACCAGATGTAGGCCGGAGGGGGTGCCGGGCGACCGGCATCCCCTCAGGCGGCCGGCTTGCAGGTGGGATGGCAGAGCCTGCGGGCCAGCGCGCCGAGGAAGACGTCGATGATCTCCCCGGGCTCCTGCGCCTCGTGCAGCGAGCCGTTCGTGGCCGCCGCGATCTGCGACAGGCTGCCGCGGTCCACGTCCTTGCCGAACGCGATGATGACGATCTGGACGGGCTTGTCCGGGTCCCACTCCTTCCGCAGCGCATCGAGAAGCCGCGGGAGCTTGACGCCCTTGCCGTCGTCCTTGCCGGCGGTGATCACCAGCAGCGTGTTGTTCATGTCGTCGCGGTAGTCGCCGCTCATCCTGCGGAACCCGGCCAGTATCGCGTCGTAGAGCGAGCTGTCCAGGTCGGGGTGGGGGGCGATCGTGCTGGTCAGCTCGTCGAGGACGCTGCGCCGCAGCACCTGGCCCGACTCCGGCTCGCTGATCGGGCCGAGGCTGACCCGCTGCCGGTAGCTCCTGACGGCTCCCACCTTGTCGGCGAACTCCCACATGCCCATGTGCGTGGAGTTCGGGAAAAGCTGCAGCCCGATCTTGGCCGCGGCCAAGGCGATGCGCACCTTGGTGCTGCCGTTCAGCGGCTCGGCCATGTGCTTGGAGGTGTCGGCCAGCACGAGGATGTTGGTCGGCGGCGCCAGCCTGCTCCAGGCGCGCAGGGCCTCGTCGATGTCCTGCTGCGACACCGACGGCCTGGTCTTCGGCGCCTCGGACGGGAGCTGCGGCCCCGGCGAGAGCGGCCCCAGCCGGCCGTCGCCCGACCTGAACCCGGCCCGCCGGACGATCTCCTGCGCCTGGCCGCCCTTCAGCCAGTCGGCGAAGGCGGTGGACGCCTCCGCGACGCCGGGATCGGCCGCCGTGACGACGTAGGGATAGTCGAGCTCGATCGTGCCCTCGCGCGGGTGCAGCGCCACGACCGGGTCGGGCGAGGGCACCCGGTTGTGGTTCCACACCGACTGCTCGGGGACGATGACCACCGGCCGCTGCCAGAACCCGCGGTCGTCCACGGCGTCGAGCATGCTGCGGTAGTCGGGCGCCGACCCGGCCTGCGCCCAGCGGACGAACGCGGTCAGCGCCTTGTCGGCGGCGGGCCCGGTGCCCACGACGTCCCTGGCCGCGGCCACGGTCGCGATCCCCGCGCCCACCAGCGACGGATCGGGCACCCGTACGACGTCGGGCTCGCCCGAGCTGGGCGTCAGCCGCCCGCGCACGGTCGGCGGGAAGACCATCCGCCAGTTCATCTCGGTCCCGCCGACCGAGAAGCGCCGGGCCAGCGACGACCGCGTGGCGAACACCAGCGGCGAGGTGGCCACCACGGTCTCCCCCGCGGGCAGCGAGCTCGCGCCCTGGCTGCGGGCCAGCCTGATCCAGGCCGAGGAGTCGGCGATCCAGCCGTCGGGACGTTCGCGCAGCACGCCGGCCCGGTCGCCGATCAGCGTGCGCAGCACGGTGGCCGACGGCTGCTCGGTCACCTGGACCAGCACGCACCGCCCGCCGACCGACGCCTTGGTCTCGTTGAAGCGCCCGGCGGCCTCCATGACCGCCGGCGCCACGTCCACGGCGGCGGCCACGCTGACCAGAACAGGATCTCGTGACACGCACAGGGCGGGACCGCCGCCGAGCACCACGTACAGGCTGCCGGCGGCGACGGCCACGGCGGCGAGGCCGGCCAGCATGCCCCGTTGGAGCGCCTTCCTGCGTCGCTGCACGGGAGGCAGCGCGGCACGGTGTCGACCCAACCGCACGATGAACCTCTCTCCAGTGGAGTGATGATTCTTCCAGTGCCTCCCATACCGGGCGCAACCCTTGTTAGAACTTGTTACAACTATGCCATCGGCAAGACCCTTCTCACGCTCTGGCACACCCCGTCGCTCGCCTGCGCGGCGGCCAGCCGTTCGGCCGTGGGGCTGCCGTACTCGGTAGTGCGCTGGCGTACCGGCCGGCCGGTGACCTCGACCATCTCGCGCAGCTCGCTGATCGTCTTGTACGAGCCGTTCTCCGAGCCCGCCATCCGGCTGATCGTCTCCTCCATGAGGGTGCCGCCGAGGTCGTTCACGCCGCCGCGGAGCACCTGGCGGCACAGGTCGTCCTGGAGCTTGACCCACGAGCACTGGATGTTGGGGATCGCGCCGTGCAGCAGGATCCTGGCCAGGGCGTGCACCGCGCGGTTCTCCTGGGCGGTGGGGCCGGGCCGGGCGATGCCGGCCAGGTAGATCGGGGCGCTGGTGTGCACGAACGGCAGCAGCACGAACTCCGAGAACCCGCCGGTCTGCTCCTGCAGCCGCCTGATCAGCTTGATGTGCCTGACCCAGTGCAGGTGGTGGTCCACGTGGCCGTACATCATCGTGGACGTCGTCGGGATGCCGACCTCGTGGGCCGTGGTGATGACGTCGATCCACTCCTTGGCCGGCAGCTTGCCCTTGGTCAGCACCCAGCGCACGTCGTCGTCGAGGATCTCGGCCGCCGTGCCGGGCAGCGAGTCCACCCCGGCGTCCTTGGCGGCCTCCAGCCAGTCGCGTATGGACAGGTTCGTCCGGGAGGCTCCGTTGATGACCTCCATCGGGGAGAACGCGTGCACGTGCATGCCGGGCGTCCTGGCCTTGACCGCCCTGGCGATGTCGAAGTAGGCGGTTCCCGGCAGGTCGGGATGGATGCCGCCCTGCATGCACACCTCGGTCGCGCCCGCCGCCCACGCCTCCTCGGCCCGGTCGGCCACCTGGTCCAGGCTCAGCGTGTACGCGTCGGCGTCGGTCCTGCGCTGGGCGAAGGCGCAGAAGCGGCAGCCGGTGTAGCAGACGTTGGTGAAGTTGATGTTCCGGTTGACGACGTAGGTGACCTCGTCGCCGACGGCCTGCGCGCGCAGCGCGTCGGCGATGGCCGCCAGCTCGTCCAGCGCCTCGCCCTCCGCGCCCAGCAGCGCGACGGCCTCGGCGTCGGTCAGCCCGGCGGGGTCGGCCTCGGCCCGCCGCAGCGCCTGCCGCACGTCGCTCGGCGTCGAGGCGGCGATCGGGCCGAGGCGTTCGCGCAGGGCCGTCCAGTCGCCGTAGACGTGGTCGAAGTCGTCGCGCCGATCGTTCGAGCGGCCGGTGGTGTCCACCTCGACGTGCAGGTCCACCCGTCCGGCGGCGGTGAACCCGCCGTCCGGCTCCTGCCAGGGACGGCCCTGCGGCACGGCGTCCTCGCGGGCGAGCCCGGTGGCGGGGTCGGCCAGGGCCTCGACGTGCGCGAACAGCCGCGGGTCCAGCCAGGGCTCGCCGGCCCGCACGTACTCGGGGTAGATCGTCAGACGTTCCCGCAGGTCGAAGCCGGATTCTGCGGTACGCGCGGCCAGGTCGTCGATCTGCGGCCAGGGGCGTTCCGGGTTCACGTGGTCGGGGGTCAGGGGCGAGACGCCGCCCCAGTCGTCGATGCCGGCCCGGATCATGAGCGCGTACTCGGAGTCGACCAGGTTGGGCGGGGCCTGGAGGCGTACCCGGGGGCCGAGGACCAGCCGCGCGACGGCGATCGTGGCCGCGAGCTCGTGCAGGTCGGCGTCCGGCAGGCCGCGCATGGCCGTGTCCGGCTTGGCGCGGAAGTTCTGGACGATGACCTCCTGGATGCCGCCGTACTCGCGGGCCACCTTCCGGACGGCGAAGATCGACTCGGCCCGGTCCTCGACGGTCTCGCCGATGCCGATGAGGATCCCGGTCGTGAACGGCACGTTGCTGCGACCGGCGTCCTCCAGCACGCGCAGCCGTACCGCCGGGTCCTTGTCGGGGGAGCCGTAGTGCGGCTGCCCCTTCTCCTCGAACAGCCGGCGCGAGGTGGTCTCCAGCATCATGCCCATGGACGGCGCGACCGGCTTGAGCCGCTGCAGGTCACGCCAGCTCAGCACACCGGGGTTGAGGTGCGGCAGCAGCCCCGTCTCCTCCAGCACCAGGATGGCCATGGCGCGCACGTAGGACAACGTGTCGTCATAGCCGTGCGCGTCCAGCCACTCGCGGGCCTGGTGCCAGCGCTCCTCCGGCCGGTCCCCCAGCGTGAACAGCGCCTCCTTGCAGCCCATCGCCGCGCCCTGCCGGGCGATCTCCAGCACCTCGTCCGGGCTCAGGAAGGCCGACTCCAGCTTGTGCGGCGCGGTCGCGAACGTGCAGTAGCCGCAACGGTCCCGGCACAACCTGGTCAGCGGGATGAACACCTTCCTGCTGTAGGTGATCACCCCTTCCCTGCCGGCGGCCTTCAGTCCGGCGTCGCGCACGCGGGAGGCGTGCTCGAGCAGCGCGTCGAGCTGTTCGCCGCGCGCGTGCAGCAGCACGACGGCCTCGGTGAGGTCGAGCGCCTTGCCGTCACGGGCACGGGCGAGGGCACGGCGAAGCGCGGAATCACTGACAAGACTCATAGAGGCACAGTACGCACCCCTGAGTTCGTGACGCGCACCCAGGGCGGGATGTCAGAAGGACCGGTAGTCGCGCGCGGCCATCCGCGGCCCCCGCGCCGGCGGGCGCAGACCGCTGAGCCAGACGAGCACCGTCGCCCGGTGCCGATGCCCCCGGTACGGCTCCAGCAGCCGCATCATCCCCTGGTCGTCGGTCTTCTCCCCGGTCAGCGCGTAGCCGACCAGCTTGGCCAGGTGGAAGTCCCCCACGCTCACCGCGTCGGCGTCGCCGAAGACCCGCTGGCGCACCTCTGCCGACGTCCAGACGCCGATGCCGGGCAGGGCCCGCAGCAGCCGGTCGAGCTCCTCCGTGGTGGCCGCGGCCTCCAGCTTGGCGGCGTGCCAGGCGGCGTTGGCGATCGTCCGGGCCCGGACGGCCTCCGCGCCCGCCCGGTGCCAGTGCCAGCTCGGGATCTGCCGCCACACGACCGGCTCGGGCGGCACCCGCATGCCGTCGGGGGCGGGGCCGGGGGCGGGCTCGCCGTACTGGCGCAGCAGGTAGCGCCAGGCCCGCCAGGCCTCCCGGCCGACGACCTTCTGCTCCAGCACCGCGGGCACCAGCGCCTCCATGACCCGCCCGGTACGCCCGATGCGCAGCCCCGCGTGCTTGCGCGCCACGTCCGCCAGCACGTCGTGCCGGACGCGGAAGCCGGAGACGTCGTCGAGCGCGCCGAGCAGGGCGGGCAGGGTCTCCAGCGACCATCCGGCGCCCGGCCCCCATGCCTGGGCCCGCACGGCTGCGGCCGTCACGGTCACCCGGAGCGTGCTCGGGCCGTCGGGGGTGCGGCAGGCGCGCCAGATCGAGCCGTCGGGGGTGCGCCGCCAGGCGGGATCGCCGGTGCCGCGCCGGTGGGGGCCGAGGGCCAGCTCCACGTCGAGCGGCCCGTCGGGCTCCCACCTGCGTTCCATCACCTGTCCAGTCTGCCGCGCGGCGGCGGGTGGTCGCTCACCCGCGCGGCCCCGGCGGGGTCACACGTCGCTGGAGTAGCGGACCGCGCGCTCGGGCAGCTCGACGCCCGGCCAGACGCGCACCCCGCCCTGCAGCTCGTTGCCCGGCCCGACCACCGCGCCGTCGCCGATCACCGCGTCGCGCACGACCGTGCCGGAGCAGATCCGGGCGCCCATGCCCACGACCGAGTCGCTCACCGTGGCCCCTGCCTCGATGACGCTGTCGTCGCACAACACCGAGCCCACCACGGACGCGCCCGCCTCGACGACGGCCCGCGCGCCGACGGTGGTGCCGCCCTGGACCTTGGCCTCGGCCGAGATCTTCGCCCCGTCGAGGGCGAGGTGCTCGCCCTGCGGGCCGGGCAGCGCCGGCGAGTCGAGCCGCCCGAGCACCAGGTCGCGCGAGCCCTTCACGAACGCGGCCGGCGTGCCCACGTCGAGCCAGTACGTGCGGTCGGCGTAGCCCAGCACCAGCTCACCGGAGTCGATCAGCCCGGGGAACGTCTCGCGCTCCACGGAGACGACCTCGCCGCGCGGGATCGAGTCGATCACCGAGCGGGTGAAGACGTAGCAGCCGGCGTTGATGCGGTTGGTGACCGGGTTGGGGGTCTTCTCCAGGAACGCGGTCACCCGTCCGGACTCGTCGGTCGGCACGCAGCCGAACCGCGTCGGGTCCTCCACCTCCGTCAGGTGGAGCGTCACGGCGGCGCCGCGCTCGCAGTGGGTGCGCACCTGGTCGCCGATGTCGTGGCCGGACAGGATGTCGCCGTTGAGGATGAGCACCGGGTCGGAGGGCCCGCAGGTGAGCGCCTCGGCGGCGTTGCGGATGGCCCCGCCGGTGCCGAGCGGCGTCTCCTCGGTCATGTACTCGAGGGAGAGCCCGAGGGCTGACCCGTCGCCGAAGGCGGGCTCGAACATCGCCGCCTTGTACGAGGTCGCGAACACGATCCGGCGCACGCCGAAGGACCGGGCACGGGCGAGTTGGTGGGCCAGGAACGGCACTCCGGCGGTCGGCAGCAGCGGCTTGGGCGTGCCCAGTGTCAGCGGACGCAGGCGTGTGCCCTGCCCCCCGACCAGGAGGATCGCCTCGAGGTCTGGCAAAGAGCTCTCCATCACTCCGTGAGAGTAGCGAACTATTCGATTGCGCGTTGATAAGAGTTGAGGTGGGCCTCCGCCGAGGCCTCCCAGGTGAATTCGCGAGCGCGCGCCCGCCCGGCCTCCTGCAACTGCCGCCTCCGGTCGGGGGAGGAGAGCAGCTCGCCCAGGGCGTCGGCGATGCTGTCGGCGTCCGGCTCAGTGTAGGCGACGGCGTCGCCGCCCACCTCGGGCAGCGAGGTCCGGTGGCTGGTGAGGACGGCCGCGCCGCAGGCCATGGCCTCCAGCACCGGCATGCCGAAGCCCTCGCCGCGCGAGGGGAACGCCACGACGAGCGCCCCGCCCAGGAACCCCGGCAGATCGGGCGCGCGCAGGTATCCCGGCCTGATCACCCGGACGGTGGCCTCCACCTCGCGGCAGGCGGCGTCGACGTCGTCCTCGTGCACGCCGCCGCCGAGCACCAGCGCGGGCGGCGTCTCCAGCCGCTTGACGGCGGCGGCGAAGCCGCGGATCAGGTTGGGCACGTTCTTGCGGGGGTCGAGGTTGCCGAGGAAGGCCACGTACGGCTGGCCGTGCAGCCCGCACCTGATGGCCGCCCGGCGCACCTCGTCCTCGCTCGGCGGGTGGAACTGGGCGAGGTCGACGCCGTGGTAGGCGACGTCGATGCGGGTGGGGTCGGCCGACAACACGCGGACCAGCTCGTCCCTGGTCGCCTTGGACGGCACGATGACGCGCCGGGCGTGCCGGACGGCGGTGCGCGTGGCCGAGCGGAAGAACGCGGCCCTGGCCGGGCTGTGCTGGTCGGGCTCGGTGAACCAGGTCACGTCGTGCACCGTCACGACGGTCGGCAGGCCGGAGCGCAGCGGCATGGAGTAGTAGGGGGCGTGGATGACCTCGGCCCCCGTCTGGCGGGCGAGCAGCGGCACGCCGGTCTGCTCCCAGGCGAGCCGGGCGGCCCGGTTGGTGATGGCGACGGGGCCGGGGACGACACGGGCCGAAGGCGCCAGCCGCTGGTACCTTTCCGCCTCCGCACGCTGGCAGACCACGACCAGATCGGTCCCTGCCTGGTGGAGCGCGGCCACGAGCCCGTCCACGTACCGGATCAACGCACCACGGTCGGCGGGGACCGCGGCGGCATCGACGAGCACTCGAGGCATTACGTGGATCTTCTCCCCTCAAGATCGACGTGGGACCTGGCAAGTCCCCCCTCTTTGATTCAGCTTATGACCACCCTCCCCCAAATCGTGGGCCAAATCACACCGAGTCGCGACGTGCGGCAATTCCCGCCATACCTGCGCAGATCAGGTCCCCGACGATGATGACGATGCGGGAGCAGAGGGCCACCGCGATGGCCGCGCCGCTGTCGAGCACGGGGGCGAGCACCGCCACCATCGCCACCTCGCGCACCCCGGCCCCGGCCGGCACGACGAAGGTCACGATGCCCAGGCACCACGACAGCGCGAAGGCCCCGACGGCGAACAGCAGGCCGCCCTGCGGCGCGACGAAGTAGAAGTGCACGCCGTAGGCGGTCCAGCCGGCCAGCGCCCAGCCGAGCGCGGTGAGCATGCCGCGGCGGGTGAGCGGGCGTTCCAGGGGCTCGCGCTTCAGCCTGCGCAGGCCGAAGCCGATCACGCCGTTGACGACCTTGGGCTCCAGCAGCACCAGCAGCAGCGGGATGAACAGCAGCACCCAGCCGAACCGGTGCCAGCCCAGCGTGACCAGCGTGACGAGCAGGCCGCTGGCGATCTGGACGGGCATCATCAGGAAGAACGCCGCGGCGCTGCGCGGACGCGGCACGCCGAGGTCGCGGCCCATCTCCATCTGGGCGAGCACCGGCCAGACCGCGCCGGGGATGTACTTGCCGAGCTGGCCGACGAAGAACACCTTGGCGGCCGGCCGCAGCGGCAGCGGCGAGCCCAGGTCGGCCAGCAGCGTACGCCAGGTGAGCATGGCCCCGAGCAGCGCGGCGACCACGGCGACGAGCGACCCGGCCAGCGCCGGCCACGACAGCCGGGCGAACCCGGCCACCACGGCGTCCCACTGCCTGGCCACCGCCCACGCGCCGAAGGCGAGCGCGACGGCGAGGAAGCCGAAACGCAGCAGCCGGCGCGGCAGCGACCGCTTGGGGATCGCGCTCGCGCCGGTCTCGTCCACGAGGCTCACAGCGGCCGGACCCGCTCGGGCGGCTGCGGCAGCGCCGGCCCCGCGGGCCTGCGCGGGGTCTTGGTGGCCACCCACAGGTACGTCGGCACGACGGGCAGCAGCAGCCGCAGCACCTCGCGCGGCGCGCGGGCCAGCACCGCCTTGACCAGCCGGCCCGGCAGGCCGGGGAACAGCTCCGACCCGGCGAACCTGGTCGGGGTGGCCAGCACCGGGAACGTGTAGTCCCACACGTGGAAGGCGCGCAACATCCGGCGCAGCCCCCGCCGGGTCCTGAACCGCTCGTAGTAGTGGTCGGCCCGGCCGAACGCGCGCACGTAACGGTCGGCCAGCGCGGGCGGCAGGTACGACAGGAACGGCAGCTTGTAGTGGGGCTCGACGACCCCGAGCCGGTTGCCGAGCCCGAGGTAGAGCACCCCGGTGTCGGACAGCACGCGGTGCATCTCGGCCACCACGGCGTCGGGGTCGACCACGTGCTCGTAGATGTGGTTGAACACCAGCACGTCGATCGACCCGTCGGGGAAGGGCAGCGCCGTGCCGTCGCCGCAGACGAACGCCACCCGCTCGCCGAACCGGTCGGCGGCCTTGCGCAGCCCCGGCACGTCGATGTCGATGCCCAGCGTGTGCTTGGCCCCGGCCTGGGCCAGCTCGTCGGCGATGAACCCGGCAGAGCAGCCGACGTCGCCCACGGTCAGCCCGCCGAGCGGCCCCTGGAAGTGCTCCAGCACGGCGATGATCTTCGCGGCCTTGCGGCGGCGTTTGTCCTCGTCGAGCATGGCCGACTGGAATTCGGAGTACTCGAGCTGCGCGACCCGTTGCTTGCCCACGTCGCCCAACAGTACCCGCGCCGCGGGCCTCGGCAGGCTGACCTGCCCCACATGCTGGCTCTCCGCCCGGGCTCCCGCGTAGCCTGGGCTGATGTTGCGCCGCCTGCTGCGCGTCCTGCTCGCGCTGGTCGCCCTCGCCTTCCTCGGCTACGGCCTGGCGCGGAACTGGCACGACACCACGCAGGCCCTCTCCAGGCTGTCGCCGTGGGCGGTGCTCGGGGCGTTCGGCGCGGTGCTGGCCGGGCAGGTCTGCATGCTGGCGGCCTGGCGGCAGATCATGGCGGGGCTCGGCACCCGGCTGCCGCTGCGGGTGGCCGGACGGATCATGTTCGTGGGCCAGCTCGGCAAGTACATCCCGGGCGCGGTGTGGGCGTACGCGGCCATGATGGACCTCGGGCGCGACCACGGGAGCCCGCCGCGGCGCACGTTCGCCACGATCTCGCTCGGGCTGGTGGTCAACCTGGGCGTCGGCATCTCGATCGCCGCCGCCACGCTGAGCTCGCACGAGGCCGTCCGCCGGGCCTGGTACGTGGTGCTGCTGGTGCCGGTGATCATCGTGTGCCTGCATCCCAAGGTGCTCACCTGGGGGCTCAACCTGGCGTTGCGGATCGCCCGCAAGGAGCCGCTGGAGAGCGTGCTGCCCGGCCGCACGGTCGTCGTCACGGTGGCCTGGACCGCGCTCGGCTGGTTCGTCTACGGCCTGCACACCTGGCTGCTGTCCGGCCGCCCCGACCTCTACCTGGTGGCGACCGGCGCGTACGCGTTCGCCTGGTGCACCGGCATCCTGGCCTTCGTGGTGCCGGCCGGGGTGGGCGTGCGGGAGGGCGCGCTCGTGCTGGTGCTCGGGCCGGTCATCGGCACCGCTCCGGCCATCGCGGTGGCGATCGTGTCGCGGCTGGCGTTCACGCTGGCCGACGCGGTCGCCGCGGGGGCGGCGTTCCTGCTGGGCCGTCAGAGCGCGAGCAGCGCGCCCGCGTACGCGGCCCAGAACGGCTCGGGATCGACCGCCTTGACCCCCGACCGCAACCTCTCCGGCTCGCCCGAGGCGTAGAAGCGCTCGATCGCCGCGCGCAGCGCCCCGGCGTCGCCCGGCTCGACCAGCAGGCCGTCGACGCCGTCGGTCACGTGGTCGGCCAGCGCGCCCACCCGGGTGGCGATCACCGGCACGCCGTGCTCGTGGCCGAGCCAGACGTTCTGGCTGGCGGTGGCGCTGCGGTACGGCAGCACCAGCGCGTCGGCCGCGGCGAACAGCTTCGGCACGTCGGCGGCGGGGACGTACCCGGGCCGCAGCTCCACCCGGTCGGCCAGGCCCAGCTCGTCGATCAGCGCCTTGGTCTCGTCGAGGCCGCCCCAGAACTCGCCCGCCACGGTGAGCGAGACGCCCTCGGGCAACGCCCGCAGCAGCAGGTCGAGCCCCTTGTACGGGCGGACCATCCCGAAGAACAACAACCGCCGGCGCACCCCGCCGGACTTCTCGGCCGACGTGGACGGCAGGTGCGGCGGCAGCCCCGCCACCCCGACCGGCTTGCCCGGCGCGAGCCCCCTGGCCAGCTCGGCCTGCTGCTCGGAGTGGGCCAGCACGCCGTCGACCCGCCGCAGCAGCGCCCTCATCAGCGGCTGGTCGTACGGCTTGCGCTCGTGCGGCAGCACGTTGTGGCAGAGCGCGACCGTCCGGGCCTTACGCCGGATCCCGGACAGGATCCCCAGGTACGGAGGAACCTGGACGGAGCTCAGCACCGCCAGCACCACCAGGTCGGCCGTGCGCAACCGGCGTCCCGCCGCGTACCACCCGTCGGGCCGCCGCCAGTCGAGCCGCCGCGCGGTCCGCGGGTACGGCGTGCCCTCGGGCTCGGAGATCGTCTGCTGCCCGGGGTAGAGGAACGACGGGTACTGGGCCCGCCACGACTCGATCACCACGTCGTGGCCCTGGGCCGCCAGCCGGTGCGCCAGCTCGGTGGTGTGCTGCGCCCCGCCCCCCTTGTACGGATGGGTCGGGCCGACGATCGCGATGCGCACGCGCTATTCCCCCCGCGACCGCACGATCAGGTCGGCCAGCAGCGCCACCGAGCCGATCAGCAGGCCCGACAGGAAGATCATGACGGTGTTGGCCGGGAAGTAGAACGGCTGCCGGATCATGTCCCAGACGCCCTTCACGAACCCGATCGCCACCAGCCAGAGCGCGGGCGGCATGAGCACCTTGAGCGGATTGAAGTACATGATCATCCGCAGCACCTGCAGGATGTAGCGGTAGGCGTCGGAGACGAAGCTGAACTTCGACTTGCCGGCCCGCTTGGCGTACTCGATGGGCAGGTAGTAGACGTCGTGCTGGTTGGACAGGAACGACAGCGTGATCGTCGTGACGCAGGAGAACCCGGGCGGCAGCAGCCGCAGGTAGGGGCGGGCCACCGACTTGCGGAAGGCGCGCAGCCCCGAGTTGAGGTCGGGGATCTTCTGCCCGGCGAGCTTCTCGGCCACCTTGCGGATCACCCACTTGGCCGGCACCCGCAGGATCTTGTGCGACCCCTCCTCCGTGGTGCGCGCGCCGACGACCTGGTCGATCGTCTGGTCCTTCTCCAGGATCTGGACCAGCTCGGGGATGCGCTCGTTGGGGTAGGTCATGTCGGCGTCGGTCCAGACGACGATCTCGCCCCTGGCCTCCTGCGTGCCGATGCGGCGCACGGTGCCCGAGCCGCCGTTGCGGTGGAAGGCGCGGATGCGCAGGTGGGGGTAGTCGGGCGCGGCCTCTTCGAGCCGGGCCAGGGTCTGGTCGGTCGAGCAGTCGTCGACGGCGACCAGCTCGTAGGTGTAGCCGCTGGAGTCCATCGCCCGCGTGATGCGCTCGACCTCGTCGATGACGTGGTCCTGCTCGTTGTAGCAGGGCAGGACGATCGTGACGTACGGCGCTTCTTCCACGGCAGGTCCACTCTTGGGGGTCTCAAGCGTGCTCACGGGGGTCGAGGGTACTCTGCCCCGCTGGAAGCCGAGTCCACATCGACGGGCTTTACGCTCACTTGATCAGCTGTGACCATCCTACGCCGGGCATCCTGAGCATCTCCTGACCCACCGCCCTGGCCCTGGCGGGGTCGTCGAAGCGCACGTACAGCACCTCGGGGATCTCGGCGAGCGTGAGAGGCCGCGCGTCGCCCCGATAGAGCCGGGCCAGCCGCAGCCCGAACGGCTTGTCCTGGAGGAACACCTCGGTCACGCCGTCCAGCTCGCGCAGCCGGGCCACGACGGCGTCGCGCTGCGCCTCGGTCGCCACCGTCCGGCAGGCGGCGTCCTCCTGCCACTGACCGCACATCACGATGGTCAGGTCCGCCTTGCCCCGCCAGAAGTCGGGAACCCGGGGCAGCAGCAGGACGCCCTTCTCCTCGGCCAGCCCCCGCCGGACGGCGTCGTAGTCGGCCGGGCCGCGCACCCCGCCCTCGATCATCGGGATCCAGCTCGCCTCGCGGGGCTTCGCCAGCCCCTCATCGATGATCACTCGCTGGGCCCAGCGCCGCTCGACCTCGTCGGCGGGCACCAGCGTGGGCGCGACCGCCTCGGGGATCCGCCGGACCAGCGCCAGCACCCGCTCGGCGGTGCCCGGCGGGCAGCCCTGGGTGCCCTCGGTGCACAGCGTGACGGTGAAGCCGTCCACGACGGGCAGCGCGCCGACGGGCGGCGGCGAGGGCAGGAGCGAGCGCAGGTGCAGGTACCAGCCGCCCCCGCCGAGCGCCGCCACCAGCAGGACGGCCGCCGCGACCGTCGCCGCCGTCCTTCGGTGGGCTCTGATCCAGGGCCGTAACCAGGGCTCCCGGTCGTCGCCGAACGACAGCTCGTCGGTGTCAGACATGTCCAGAACTATTGCGATGTGTCCCGAGCGGGGTCAACCCACCGCCATCCATACGTTCACCCGCAAGGACCACGTCCCGTCGGGCGGGTCCACGAGCGAGCGCTCGTCCTGGCGCGTGACCAGGCCCATGATCTGCCGCGGCGTCCCGTAGGGGGCCACCTGGGCGGGGTCGGCGGCCAGCACGACCGGCACCCGGCCGGCCGCCCTGACCCGCTCGACGGCGGCCCGGACCTGCGGCTCCTCCGCCAGGTCACGCCCCGGGGGCCGCGCCACCTGCGCCGCCGGACGTCCGCACATCCCGCGGACGAGCTGGGTGAAGCGGTCGCCGGTCACCCGCTCGACGAACAGCACCGACGCCTCGGCCGGCAGCGCCGCGCACATCGACCGGACCGCCGCCGCCTCCCCCCGCTCGACCGGCGTGAACGCGGTGCCGATCGAGGTGACCACCGGTGGCGCGAGCACCAGCAGCACCCCCGCGACCGTCGCCCACCGCCGGACCTGCTCGCGCGGCCACGACCGCTCGCGCAGCCAGCCCAGGCCCCACACCGCCAGCACGATCAGCCCCGGGATCACGACCGGGACCAGCCGCCGGGAGGCCCACGGCTGGTCGGGGGTGATCTCGGGCCGCAGCAGCGTGGTGACCGTCGTCCAGCCGATCATCGCCAGCGGCAGCAGCCAGACGAACGGCCTGCCGTCGCGCAGCAGCCTGCGCAGCAGCACGGCCGCCGCGACCGTGGCCAGCACGACGGCCGGGATGCCGATGTACCAGGTCACCCAGTGGAGCGATAGCTCGAAGTAGAGCCGGTCCGCCTGGACGGGCAGGCCGTTGGCCTGCTGGATCTGAGCGATGAACTCGGCCGTGCGGGCGTCGTCGAGGTTCGCGGCCTTCCTGGTCACGGTCTGGAACCAGGGGCGGGCGTACAGACCGGCCATCACCAGCACGACCAGCGCGGCCCCCGCCGTCGGCAACCACCGCGGCGGCCGGAACCTGGCCAGCGCGGGTGCGGCGGCCACGCCGACCGGCGTCAGCACCAGCACGACCGCGCAGATGAGCAGCAGCGGCCGCACGGATGCGGACAGATACTCCAGGTACGGCCGGGCCAGCACATACGCCGCCAGCAGCCCCAGCCCCGCCCCCGCCACCAGCCCCGCCAGCAGCGGCACCCCCACCGCGCCCTGCGGCCTGCCGGAACGCCGCATCGCGACCAGCAGCCCCGCGTACGCCAGCACCGGCAGCACGTCGCGCAGCCCGTCGACCCTGACCAGCACCGCCAGCCCCAGGACCAGCCCGGCGGGCAGCCCCTGCCGCCAGCCGGGCCGCTCGGCCTCGATCGCGTCCTGGGCCAGCGCCAGCCCGCCGAACAGCAGGATCAGCGAGGGGATCTCGCTGAACGTCGTGCGCGAGGTGTACAGGATCGGCAGGCTCACCGCGAACGCCGCCGCCGCGAGCACCGCCCACCGGCCGCCGGCCAGCCGCGCCGCCACCCCGGCCACCGTCAGCACGGCCAGCGCCCCCAGCACGGCCGGCACCGCGAACGGCGCCCCCAGCCAGTCGCCGACCGCGAACACCAGCGGCGGCCCCGGCATGAACTGCGGCACCACCCCGCCGTCCACCGGGTACGTGCCGACGCTGTCGAAGAACAGGGAGGGATGGTGGCCGCCGAACGCCGCCGCCTGGTCCGGGATCGGCAGCGAGCCGTGCCCGGCGATCCAGGCGGCGTACTGGGCGTAGGTCGCCGGGTCGCGCCGGACCAGCAGCTGCTCGGAATGCATGACGACGTTGAACACGCCCGACCCGGCGGCCACCGCCACGACCCCGGCCACCTGCCAGGGCGTGGCCTGGACGCCCTGGCCCGCGCCCCGCGTCCCGCGCAGGACGCCGCGCGTGCCCGCCCAGCACAGCAGCGCCGCCGCGGGCGCCCCGAGCAGCAGCGCGGGCAGCGGCGCGAACCGGCCGGCCAGCAGCAGCGGCAGGCCCGCGAGCAGCCAGCCCGCCAGGGCGAGCGCGGGCGACACCGACAACGCGGCCAGTACGCGGCCCGATCGATCACGTTCCATCGGTGAGCGAGCGTATCCAACGCCGGAGTCACGGCGTCCGCGGAAACGCGGGTAGCGTACGCGAGGTGCAGGAGGAGCGGGATGACCAGCGGGTGAGACCGGAGCCGCGCGCGGGAACCCCCGCCCGCGTCCAGGAGCCCATCTGGCGGCGGCTCGCCTCCGGCGCCCGGGAGCCCGGCTGGCGGCGGCACGGCTGGTCGGCGCGCGTCCGGGAGGCCGGATGGTGGCGGCGGCACGGCTGGTTCGCCGGGGTGCTGGCGGTCGGCGCGGCCCTGCGCGCGCTCGCCATGCTCGGCTACCGCCCGGCCCTGTGGTTCCCCGACTCCTACACCTACGTCGTCACCGTCTTCCGGCCGCGCCCCGACCTGGTGCGCCCGGCGGGCTACTCGATGTTCATGAAGCTCCTGGAGCCCTTCCACGGCTTCTGGGCGGTCACCGCCGCGCAACACCTGCTCGGCCTGGCCACCGGCGTTCTCGTCTACGTGGCCGCGCGCCGGGCCCCGCGCTGGGCGCGCACGCTCGCGGCCGTGCCCGTGCTGCTCGACGCGTACCAGATCGAGCTGGAGCACCTGCTGGTCTCCGACACGTTGTTCCTGTTCCTGGTCGTGGCCGCCGTGGCACTGAGCATGACCGAGAGGCGCGCCATCGTCGCCGCCGTCGGCCTGCTGCTGGCCGCCGCCACCCTGACCAGGACCGTCGGCCAGCCGCTCATCGTCGTCCTGGCCGCGTGGTTCGTGCTGCGCAGGCGCGTGAGCCTGGCCGGGGTGCTGCTCGTCGCCGCGCTGGTCCCGGTCGTCGCCTACGGCGGCTGGTTCTACGCCACCTACCACCGCGTCGGCCTGGTGGGCGCGAACGGCGTCTTCCTCTACGCCCGCACGATGTCCTTCGCCGACTGCGCGAAAATGCACCCGCCGGCCGACCTGCGGGTGTTGTGCGACCCCCGTCCGCCGGAGCTGCGGCCGCCGTCGCAGGAGTACATCTGGAGCAAGGACTCCCCGCTGGTGAAGCTGCCGGGGATCACGTTCACCAAGGCGAACGACGACCTGGCCTCCAGGTTCGCGACCCTGGCCGTCACCAGCCAGCCGCTCGACTACGCGGGCTCGGTGCTGGCCGAGCTGGCCCGCACGTTCGCGTGGGGGCGGCCGGTCTACCCCGACGCGGAGGTCTACGCCTACTACGAGTTCCCGGCGACCCCGCCCGGCCCACCTGGCCGCTATCCCGCGCAGGTCGGCGCCGACTATGCCAAGCTCTACGAGCAGGGTGCGATCGGTACGGAGATCGTCGAGCCCTACGCCGGATGGCTGCGGGGCTACCAGAGCGTGGTGCGCCTGCCCGGCCCGGTGCTGCTGGCGCTCCTGCTCGCGCCGCCCGTCGCGGCCGCCGTGCGCAGGGCGCGGGGCCTGCGGCACGCCGGTCCGCCGGCGTGGGCGGTGCCCTGGGCGGCGGCCGTTGTGTTGCTCGTCACACCGCCCGCCGTGGCCGAGTTCGACTACCGGTACGTGCTCCCGGCCGTGCCTCTGGCCTGCCTTGCGGCGGCCCTGAGCGTCCGGCCTGACCTGCGGGGACGGTCAGAAAGCGGGAAAGACTTTGGCAATGATATTCCACGAAATGTCCGGCTCTGAGTATGCTGTGCCGCGGAAACATCACGCCCGGGTCACGGTCGTTTCCGGCGGTCATGGCACCGGGCACGCCGTACGTGACCTAATCTCGTGGCGCGGAGCGACCAAGCCGGCGCGTTGGCGCAAGGAACGAGGCTAGGGGGCGTATGAGTGACTACAGGAGCGCGTCCGTCCAGGACGCCAGGGTCGCCCCCAGCGCTCCGGGCAGCCGGATGGCGCGAAGGGCCGCGGGCTCCCCGCCTCCCCCGCCCGACGACCGGCCCACGCGCGGCCACCGCGGCGACGGCGGCGGCGGTCAGGGCAAGATGCGGGTGCTGGCCTGGGTCAGCATCGCCGCCACCACGGTCATGGTGGCCGGCGCGCTGACCGGTTACACCGTCTACCGGGACGCCTTCGGCAACATCACCCAGAAGAGCGTCAAAGAGGACATCATCAACCCGCGTCCGCGCGACACGGGCGCGCTCAACGTGCTGCTCGTCGGCTCCGACACCCGCGCGGGCAAGGGCAACGCCAAATACGGCCAGCAGCTCGCCAGGACGGCCGACGCCGGCGGCAAGCGCACCGACACGATCATCGTCATGCACATCTCCCCCAACCGGGACAAGGCGCGCCTGATCAGCTTCCCGCGCGACTCGATGGTGCAGATCCCGAAGTGCAAGAACGAGACGACCAAGGCCGAGATGCCGCCCCGCCGGGACATGATCAACTCGGCGTACAACTCCGGCGGCATCGCGTGCACGATCTCCACGATCGAGACGCTCACCCAGATCCGCATCAACCACTTCGTCGAGGTCGACTTCAGCGGCTTCAAGAACATCGTCGACGCCCTCGGCGGCATCGAGATCTGCCTCAAGTCCGGCGTCAACGACAAGGCGTCCCATCTCGTCCTGCCTCCGGGCAAGAGCCTGCTCAACGGTGAGAAGGCGCTCGGTTACGTACGTCTGCGCCACTACGGCGACGGCAGCGACATCCAGCGCATCAAGCGCCAGCAGATCTTCCTGAGCAAGGTCATCGCCAAGGCCACGAGCAGCGAGCTGCTGACCGACATCGGCAAGCTGACCGGCTTCATCAAGGCGGCCGCGGGCTCGGTCACCATGGACCCCGAGCTGGCCAACGACACCCAGCAGCTCATCGACATCGCCACCAGCGCCAAGGAGCTGACCGCGGGCGGCGTGCAGCTCACCACGATCCCGTGGCTGCCCGACCCGCAGGACCCCAACCGGGTGATCTGGAAGGAGCCCGACGCCTCCGCGCTGTGGGCCTCGATCATCAGCGACACCGAGCTCCCCGACCCGGCCCCGAGCGCGAGTGCCAGCGCGAGCACCAAGCCCAAGGTCACGCCCAAGCCCGAGCAGGTGAAGGTGCAGGTGCTCAACGGCACCACCACGCCGGGCAAGGCCCGCCTGGTGGCCGACGAGCTGGCCAAGCAGGGCTTCAACGTCGTCGGCGTGGGCAACTACCAGGCCGCCGACGGCGCGAGCCTGTCCGCCAGCGAGATCCACTACGCCAAGGGCGCCGCCACCGGCGCCGACTACGCGGCCGTGCTGTCCGGCGCGGTGCTGCCCAAGCCGGCTCCCTCGGCGGGCAAGGTCACCGCGACCAACCCGCAGCCCTACACCTCCGGCACCACCGGCACGGCCGCCGGCGCGGGCGGCAAGGGCGCTCCGGTGATCCAGCTCGTCGTCGGCTCCGACTTCAAGTCGGTCAAGGTGACCAAGCTTCCTGACAGCGTGAACAACAGCACCATCACGGCCGCCGACCAGAAGAACGTGTGCACCTGAGGCTCCAAGTTCCCTGTGGAACCGGACTTCTGGTGAGACAGGGACCACTAGATCGGGATAATGTTTGCGGGTCGGCGACGCAGCGCGACACGGCCGCTGTAAGGCGGTTGTAAGTGTGAAATGTCAGAGTTGCGTCGTGCACCCCGGCCCCTAGCGAAGCTGAGCTCCCCAGTGTCTGACACAAAGTTCTCCCCACCGGTCACGACCCCGCGGAGCCCTGACGGCCCCGTCGAGGAAGGCGGGCCGGCGAACACTGGAGCTCGCTGGCCCCTGCCTCAGGAGCCGGTCTGGGGCAACCAGACCGACCCCCACGGCATGCCGACGGCCGAGCGCCCCGAGGAGCGGCAGGAGCCCGCCGAGGAGCCCGAGCCGCCCAAGCGCCGGCGCGACCCCTACCTCGACAACGTCAAGTTCATCCTGATCGCGCTCGTGCCGCTGGGCCACTCGCTGGTGCCCACGCTCTCGACCCATTCCTCCAGAGCGCTCTACATCTACATCTACATGTTCCACATGCCGCTGTTCGTGCTGATCAGTGGCTACCTGTCCAGGAACTTCTGGAACTCCAACGCGAAGACGAACAAGCTCGTCGACACGTTCGTCGTGCCGTACGTGATCGTGGAGATCGGCTACGCCGCCGTCCGCTACGGGCTCGGCCAGAAGTGGAGCCTCACGATCATCGACCCGGCGTGGCTCAACTGGTACCTGCTGGCGCTGCTGTTCTGGCGGTTGTCCACACCCGTGTGGAAGCGGATGAAGCACCCGGTCCCGGTGGCCATCGTGATCTACATGTTCGCCGGCTTCTCGCAGATCACCGGCGACTTCAGCATGGACCGCTTCTTCGGCCTGCTGCCGTTCTTCGTCATCGGCCTGGTGATGCAGCCCGAGCACTTCGAGATGCTCAACAAGCTGTGGATCAAGATCGCGTCGGGGGTCACGCTGCTCTGCGCTGCGGCCGTGGCCATCGTCATCGCGCCCAAGGCGCCGCTCGACCCGTTCTACTTCAAGCACAGCTTCCAGGACATGGACCTGTCCTGGTGGATGGGCCTGCTGCTCAAGGTCGGGCTGCTGGTCTGCGCCCTGGCGATGTCCTTCGCGGTGCTGGCGCTGGTGCCGCGCGGCGAGACCTGGTACTCCGACCTCGGCACCCGCACGCTCTACTGCTACCTGCTCCACGGCATCCCCGTCCTGATCGCCAAGGACCAGGGCTGGCTGGCGCTGCCGTGGCTGCACGGGCCGCTCGGCGTGCTCGCCATCGCGTGCAGCTCGTTCGCCCTGGCGATCGTGTTGTGCCTGCCGGAGACGCGCACGGTCTTCAAGTGGGTGCTCGAACCCCGCCTGACCTGGCTCTATCGCCGTCCCTCTGGAAGTTAAGCGGCCCTTCCACCTGAGTTAACGCCTTTGACCTGGTAGGCGCGGAGCATCGACACATGCGCGCATGTGTCGCCACCACCGTCCATCATCCCGAGGACGCCCGGATCATGCACCGGCAGATCAGGGCGCTGCTCGACGCGGGCCACGAGGTGACCTACGTCGCGCCGTTCACCTATTACAACGTCACCCCGGCCGTCGGTCTCACGGCGGTCGACGTCGCCCGGCAGGCCCCGTACGGGAAGGCCCGGGCGGCGCTCAGGCGCGGCGTGCGGGACGCCGATCTGCTGATCGTGCACGATCACCGGCTGCTGCGCGCGCTGCCCCACCGGCGCCCTCCGGTCGTCTGGGACGTCCGCGAGGACGTCTCGCCCAGGCGGCGGGCCCGCGCGGAGAGACGGCACCACGTGATCACCTCCGCGGTGGTGCCCGAAGCGACCCTGGTGTCGCCCAGCCCGCCACTTCCCGGCGACACCAGGGTCGTGCACATCGGCCGCCTGTCGGCCGAGCGCGGCGTGGCCGAGCTGATCGCCCTGGCCGAGCGCCTGGCGCCGCACGGCATCCGGATGGACCTCATCGGCGCCGCCGACCGCGACGTGCGCCCGCTGCTGCGCGACGCCCAGCGCGTCGGCCTGCTCGACTGGTTCGGGTACGTGCCCAACCGGCACGCCCTGCGCATGTCCGAGGGCGCGCTGGCCGGGCTGTCCCTGGCCGCCGACACCGTGACCGAGCCGCCCACGAAGATCCTCGACTACATGGGCCGCGGCCTGCCGGTGATCGCCACCCCGCAGGCCGCCCCGCTGGTCCGGGCCGTCGGCTGCGGCCTGGTGGTGCCCCGGGACGTGGACGCGCTGCTGGACGCCGTCCTGGACCTCAAGGAGGACCCCGTGCGGCGGGCCGACCTGGGAGCGGTCGGGCACGCCGAGGCCCGGCTGCGCCACCACTGGCCCGACCGGGCGGCGGACTTCGTCAAGCTGGCCGAGTCGTGGGCGGCCCTGCCGGAACACGCGCTGGCGGTGTAGGAATGGCCAGCGGGCTCCCGGGTTGATGTACTGGACCCATGGCATCGCATCTGATCCAGGGCCGGACGGTGGGCATGCCTGTGCGAGTGCAGGACGCCGAGGTCTGCAGCGCCTTCTACGCGGTGCGGGCCGACGCGGCGCGGGCGGTGATCGCCTATTCCGGCCTCGACGTGGCCGAGGTGTTCCCCGGCAAGGCCGTGTGCGTGCTGGTGTTCGTCGACTACCGCGAAGGCGACCTGGACGCCTACCACGAGTTCGGGATGGCCTTCCTGATCCGGCGGCCGGGGGCCGCGGGCTCGGTCGGGCTCGGTGACCTGCGCGGCGCGGGCGTCTTCGTCCACTGGCTGCCCGTCGACCAGCGGTTCACGCTGGAGGCGGGGCGCACGATCTGGGGGTTCCCCAAGGAGCTGGCCGACATCGAGCTGCGGCTCGGGTCGCCGTACAAGCGGTGTGTGCTGCGCAAGGACGGCAGGCTCGTGCTCGACCTGCTGATCAGGCCCGGCGTGCCGGCGCCGGCCGCCATGGCGCCGCTCGACGCCTTCACCCATCTGGAGGGCGTCACGCGGCGCATCCCCTGGTCCGTACGGGCCGGGGGCACGCGCGTGCGGCCGGGCGGCGCGCTGATCCGCCTGGGCAACCACCCCATCGCCAAGGAGCTCAGCGAGCTGGGGCTGCCCAAGCGGGCGCTGTTCGCCTCGACCGTCTCCCATGCCTCGATGATCTTCGGCGAGGCGGAGACGGCCTAGACGATCGGCGGGCGGCCGAGCTTGACCATGCGCCAGGCGGTGCGCCAGGCCATGGGACGACGCTCGCCCGCGGGCGTGCGCAGCCCCTCGAAGAAGCCGGAGAACCACGCCTTGATCGCGACCCCCGAACGGCGCTCGCGGATCAGGGTGAGCACCACCCAGTTGGTCAGGTAGAGGAACGCCAGCGGCCACGGCAGGTTGCGCCGCGCCAGCCAGACCCGGTTACGGGCGTTGAGCTGGTAGAACTGCGCATGCCTGGTGGGCGGGACCTGCGGGTGGTACATGACGGTCTCGGCGTCGTACTCGATCCGGTAGCCCTCGCCCAGCAGGCGCCAGGCCAGGTCGGTCTCCTCGTGCGCGTAGAAGAACCGCTCCGGCAGGCCGCCGACCTGGAGGAAGGCCGAGCGCCGCACGGCCGAGGCGCCGCCCAGGAACGTGGTGACCGGCGAGGAGCGCTGCGGGTCGCCCGCGCGCAGCCGGGGCACGTGCCGCCGCTGGCCGACGCCGCCCTCGGGGTCCATCACCCGGAAGGAGATGACCGCGAGATCGGGCTCGGTGGCGAACCGGTCGCGCACGTGGGCGACGACCTTCTGGTTGGCGTACCAGCCGTCGTCGTCGAGGAACAGCACGACGTCGCCGGAGCACTCCTCGACGCCGCGGTTACGGCCGGCGGGAATGCCGGTGTTGTGGTCGAGCCGGATCGTCTTCACGACCGCGGCCGAGCCCTCGGGTGGCGTGGCCGACACCTGGGGCACGTCGGCGCCGTTGCCCACGATCACCACTTCGACGTCGCCGTCGACCTGGTTGAGCGCGGACTCGACGGCCCGGTTCAGCTCCGCGACCCGGTTGCCCATGGTGAGGATGACGCACGAGATCTTCAACGGGTCATCGTCCTGACGCGTTGAGGACACGAGCGGAGCATTCTTTCATGATCACCGAGTCTGCTGGTCTGCATCTTGTTGACAATGGTGGAGCTAAGCGTATCGGAACCGATGGTGAACCCCCACCGAACGGCGGACGTCCGATCAATACGACGGACGGGAAGCTCCTCCGGTTCCGACATGAGATCACCCAAGCCGCCTCGACGCCATAATGCTGATCAGATGAAGCACGGTCTGCAGCGCGGCGGCGATCGCGCAGGCCACGATGAGCACGCGGGAGGCCCCGAGCGTGCCGGTCGCCAGGTCGATCACCGCGGCCGCCACCGCGAGCAGCGACAGCTCGATCGGCTGCATGATCCGATGGAACTTCGTCGCCGCCAGGATCCTCCTGCCCAGACCGAGCAGCCCCGAACGGAACTGCACCGCCGACGCCTCGGAGGACGCGCCCAGCCCGCCCTTGGCCCGCGCCACCTCCACCAGGTCGGTCTCGGCCTTGATGAGGATGGCACCGAGCGCGGCGGCGAAGCCGAGCACGGTGTACCAGTCGGGCAGGACGGCCGAGGCCCGCCAGCCGAGCCCGGCCAGCACGGCCGCCTCGGTGAAGTAGGCCCCGACGCGGTCGAGGTAGACCCCGGCCAGCGACGTCTTGCCCGTCCAGCGGGCCAGCTCGCCGTCGGAGCAGTCGAGCAGCAGGTAGACCTGGACGAGCAGGGCGGCCAGCACGGCCGCCCACAGCCCCGGCAGGGCCAGCACGAAGCCCGCCGCGACCCCGGCGACCGTCATCACCCAGGTGAGCTGGTTGGGCGTGACCGACGTCTTGCTCGTCAGCCACGTGACGTAGATGGACAGCCGGCGCATGTAGAGCACGCCTGCCCAGTGCTCGCCGTTCCTGCGGTCGAGATGGCCCTCGGGCTGGGCGACCCGCCGCAGCTCAGCTACCGAAGGCCCGGACATAGTCCCCCACCCGATCGCGGATCTCGGAGTCCTGCATGCGCAGGTGCTCCAGGATCGTGTAACGGCCGGGACGGGTCGACGGCGCCAGCGCGACCACCTCGGCGAACTGCTCGCCGGTCAGCCCGATGTCGGCGGGCACGACCGGGAGCTCGTGCCGGCGCAGGCAGTCGACCACCTGGGCCACCCTGGCGGCGTCCTCCCGCAGGAAGAAGCAGAAGGCGGCACCTATGCCGGCGAGCTCGCCGTGGTTGGAGGTGCCGGGGAAGAGCTGATCCACGGCATGAAGGATCTCATGATCTCCACCGCTCGCGGGCCGCGACGACCCGGCGACGACCATCGACATGCCGGAGAGGATGAGCGACTCGGCCAGGACGGTCAGGAACGCGTCGGACTCGATGCCGTCGCTCCGGCCGACCAGCGCCTCGGCGGCGGTGCGGGACATCGAGCAGGCCAGGCCGTCGATGGGCTCGCCGCGCTCGACGCTGCCGAGCTGCCAGTCCTCGATCGCCGACAGGTTGCTGACGACGTCGCCGATGCCGGCCCTGACCAGCGACTTCGGCGCGTTGTGCACGAAGTCGAGGTCGACCAGGATGGCCAGCGGCATCGGCACGCCGAAGGTGCCCTTGCCCCCCTCGTAGACGAGGGAGGCGGTGGGCGAGCAGATGCCGTCGTGGGAGAGGTTGGTGGCCACGGCCACCATGGGGATGCCCGCGAGGGACGCGGCGTACTTCGTCGCGTCGATCGTCTTGCCGCCGCCGACCCCGACGACGACCTCGTAGGCGCCCTTGCGCAGGTCGGCGCCGAGTGAGACGGCCGCCTCGACCGACCCGTCGCTCACCCGGAACACCTCGGCCTCGCCGAGGGTGGGGGCGATCAGGCGCTCGATGTGGTCGCCCTGGCCGGGCCCGACGGCCACGGCCACCCGGCCGGAGGTGGCCACGCGACTGTCGGCCAGCAGGGCGCCGAGCTCGGCGACGGCGCCGCGCCTGACCTCCATGGTCAGGGGCGCCGGCAGCATCCTCGCTAGAAGCGGCATGCGCGCTCCCTCTAGTAGCGAACGGCTATGGTGCGAGCCTTGGCCAGGTCGTCGTGGTTGTCCACCTCGACCCAGTCGACCTCGCCGATGGGCGCGACGTGGATCGCCTCGCCGCGTTCGACCATCTCCTGGTAACCGTCCTCGTAGTAGAGCTGGGGGTCGCGCTCGAACGTCGCCTTGAGCGCGTCGGCCAGCCGCTCGGCCGCGCCGGGCCTGATGAGCGTGGCGCCGATGTACTCGCCGTACGCCTCGGCCGGGTCCATCAGCTTGGTGATGCGGCGCAGCGAGCCCTCCGGGGAGAGGGTCACCTTCATCTCTTCGTCGGCCAGCTTCTTGACGTCGTCGACCGCGAGCAGGACGTCGCTGGTCTCGGGGGCGGCCAGCAGCGTCTTCTCGACCGAGACGGGGTGGACGGTGTCGCCGTTGACCAGCAGCACGCCCTGGGCGAAGTAGTCGCGGGCGCACCACAGGGAGTAGGCGTTGTTCCACTCCTCGGCCTTGTCGTTGTGCACGAGGGTGAGCTTGACGCCGTGGCGCCTCTCCAGCTCCTCCTTGCGGTCGTGCACGGCCTGCGCCGCGTAACCGACGACGACCACGACCTCCCGCAGGTCCACCTCGGCGAGGTTGCGCAGCGAGATGTCCATGATCGTGGTTTCGCCGTCAACCGGCACGAGCGCCTTGGGCAGCGTGTCGGTGTACGGCCGCAGGCGTCGTCCGGCCCCGGCGGCCAGAACCATTCCCAGCAACGTGCACTCCTCGGTCGAGCATGACTACGTGTGCCCAAAGGTTAGTTGCCTTTGGGCCCTTCGCGGGTAATCCGCCGTCAGTCTTGCGTTCCCATCTCGCTCGCCTCGACGCCCGATCGGGGCGCGGCCAGCCAGCACGTGACACTCTCCCAGCCGAACAGCGCCCACAGGTAGAGGGTCAGCAGCACGTAGCCCGCGGTCATCCAGCCGGCCAGGGCGGCCAGCGAGACCGCCATCATCCGGCCGTCCCAGCCGAGGCCGAGCGTCGAGAGCCAGGCCGGCGGGTAGACGCGCTGGCGCAGCCGGTAGACCAGGTCGTAGTGGTGGAAGGCGAGCGCGCCGAGCAGCAGGAAGGTCAGCACCGGCGGCAGCCCGTGGGCGAAGCCGCAGGCGGCGACGAAGCTGTACTCGATGAGCCGCAGGATCGGCGGCACCAGCCAGTCGAAGCGGCCGTCGTGCGGGTGGGTGCTGCCCGGCCCGGCCAGCAGCAGCGTCACGGCGGGCGCGAACACCGCGAGCCCGTCGGACCCGGCCACGCCGATCAGCAGCAGCACGCCGGTGACGAACGTGCCGGCGATCACCGGCGGCAGCGGCGGGAGCTGCCCGGCCACGAGCAGGCCCATCGCGCGCGAGAGCGGCCCGTCGTCGCGGTAGGCGACGACCTTGCTCTCTGGCACGGGGCTCATGTGCACGGAGATCACGCTGCCCACCTCCCGATCCGGCGAACCGCCGCCGCCTCGCCCGCCCCGGCGACCCTCACCGCGCCGACCCTGACCGCGCCGACCTTCACCGTGCCGACCTTCACCGCGCCGACCTTCACCGCGCCGACCTCGCGACGCGCCCGGCGAGCTGGTAGAGGGCCGCGACGCCGCCCCAGCCCAGCAGGGACACGAACGTCACCCTGGCGTCCCACACGGCGGCGGTGACGGCGATCAGCACCGTCCGCTCGCCGATGGGCAGCACGACCATCTTCCTGAGCCAGTGGACGAGCGAGTCGCGCTCCAGCCGCTGGGCGAGCCCGAGCATCCCGTGGGCGTGCCGCGCGTCGGCCGGCTCCAGCAGCGAGCGGGCGGGCCTGGCCCACAGCGCGCCGACGCGGCCGGCGTCGGCCACCGCCCCGGCGTAGGAGTAGTCGACGGAGTGGCGGACGACCTGGGTGATCATCGCGGCGGCGGCCAGGTACCAGATCGCGGTCCCGCCGTAGCCGAAGGCGAGCCCGGCGTAGACCAGGTACTCCTTCAGCCGGTCGGCCATGCCGTCGGCCCAGGCGCCGAGCGGGGAGAACGTGCGGGTGTAGCGGGCGAGCTGCCCGTCGAGGCAGTCGAGCGCGAACGACATCAGGAACAGCGCGCCCCCGGCCGCCCGCCCTGCCTGGGTGCCGGCCGAGAACCAGACGGCGGCCAGCGCGGCCAGGCCGATCGAGACGCCGGTGACGGCGTTGGGGGTGAGCTTGAGGCGGACGGCCGGCCTGATCAGGTGGCGCGACCAGGTCGAGACGAAGAACGTGGCGAAGAAGCCGTCGTCCTCCTTGACCGAGGTGTCGAGCCGGACCCTGGCCTCGTCGACCTCGGCGAGCCTGGTCAGGGCACTGTCGGCGGCGTGCTGGCCGGTCACGCGGTCGGCGTGCAGCGGGCCGATCGAGGCGGCGCGCACCAGTACGCCGGCCCTGACCAGTCCCACCAGCAGCAGGTCGACCGCCTCGACGGGGGTGACCGGGCCGAGCTTGCCCAGGTCGGCCAGCTCGGCCAGCTCCTCGGCGAGGTCGGCCAGGGTCGCCAGGTCGGCCTCGCCGGTCTGGAGCACGCCCCTGAACGTGGCGTTGGCCTCCGGGACGGTGTGGAACGAGCTGCCGGCGGCGACCACCCTGCCGGACTCGACGCGTACGGGCGGCCGCATCGGGGCCGCGGCGGCGTCGTGGGAGACCAGCGCGCCGGTGTCGCGCGCGGGATGTTCGAGCAGCAGCGCGAGCGCCTCGGTGTGGGCGACGAGGTCGGCGGGGAGCACCACGACCGTGCCCGAGGAGACCCGGGCGATCTTGGCAACCCCGCGCAGGTCGGCCCCGAGCCCGCCGCCGGGGGCGACCACCTGGACGTCACGGACGGGAAGCGCGGCGAACTGGTCGCTCAGCCGGTCGAGGAGCGTGCCGTCGGCGCAGGAGAGCCGGCACGCCGGGGTCGTGGCGAGCAGCACCACCGAGGTGGTCGTGCCCTCGCGGGTGAGTGAGTCGGGCAAAGCGCAGGTCTCCTCCCGGTAGGGAGTGCGTGGACACAGCGTAGCGACAGGGGCGCGCGATATCACGGAACAGGACCGTTACGCTGCCGACATGGATGCAGCGCGGCGGTCGGTCGGAGTGCTCCTCGCGGGAGGCGTGGGGCAGCGGGTCGGACATGAGATACCCAAACAACTCATCGAAGTAGCCGGGCGGACGATCCTGGAGCACTCGATCGCGGTGTTCGAGCGGGCGCCGGAGATCGACGAGATCGTGGTGCTGATGACGCCCGGCTTCACCGACCGGGTGAAGGAGATCGTGGCGAACGGCGGCCACCGCAAGGTCACCCAGATCGTGGAGGGCGGCAGGAGCCGTACGGAGAGCACCTGGCGGGCGTTGCGGGCGCTGGGCACGCAGGAGTGCGACGTGCTGCTGCACGACGCCGTACGGCCCCTTCTGGAGCCGCGGATCATCACCGAGTGCGTGGCGGCGCTGCGCACCCACCGGGCCGTCAACGTGGCGATCCCGAGCTCCGACACGGTCCTGGTGGCCGTGCCCGGCCCGGACGGCGAGGTGATCGGCGAGGTCCTCGACCGCTCGCGGCTGCGCCGCAGCCAGACGCCGCAGTGCTTCCGGCTCTCGGTGATCCGCGAGGCGTACGAGCGGGCCATGGCCGACCCGGGCTTCGCCGAGCGCCCGGCCACCGACGACTGCGGCGTGGTGCTGCGCTACCTGCCCGAGGTGCCCATCCACCTGGTCCCCGGCAGCGAGCGCAACATCAAGGTCACCCATCCGGACGACCTGCGGATCGCCGAGCAGCTCTTCGCGATCAGGGGGTCCATCTCCTGACGTGTCCGGGCATGTCGTAGACGTTCGCGTGGAAGGCGCTTGACCTGCGGGTTGTTACCGTGCGGTCGCATGAGAAGACTGCTGGCGATCGGCGCGCTGCTCGGCTGCTACCCCGTCCTGCTGGCGTCGGCGCTGTGGCCGGCGCCGCTGCTGTTCGGGCTGGTCGCCGTGGTCTCCTACGCCGTCGAGTTCGCCGCGGCACGCCTGGCCGGCGGGCTGACCGAGCTGCTCGGCCGGATGCATCTGGGGACCACGCTGCGGTTCGCGGCCCGGGAGACGGCCGCGCTGCTGCTGGTGGCGCGGGTGTCGGGGGCCGGCTCGCCGTGGTTCGTGGCGCTGGCCGCCGGGCTGTTCGCGCTGCACGGCGCGCGGGCCGCGCACTCGGGGCTGGCCATCCGCCTGCGGCAGACGCTCAGCAGCATGCCGGTGACCACCCGCAACCTCGACGTGTCGGCGCTGCGCATCCCCAAGATGCCGCCCCCGTTCCTGGGCGCCCACCGCGGCCTGCGTTTCCTCGGGCTCGACGCCCTGCCGGTGCTCGGCGCGACCTTCGGCGCGGCGGCCGGGGCGGCCGGCGCGGGCGTGGCGCTGCTGCTCGGCGTGGCGGGCGTGCTGGCGCTGCTGCCGTACGTGCGCCGCACCCGGCCGCTCGGTGACTGGGCGAGGGTGCTGGAGGTCGTGGGCGAGCAGGTCAGGGCCTACGACCCGGAGGTCATCCTGTACTTCTCCGGCGCGACGGCCGCCGCCTACCAGGCCCGGATGTGGCTGCCCACCCTCGAACGCATCAACCGGCGCGCCATCGTCGTGCTGCGCGAGCGCGGCATGGCCAGGCACCTGGAGTCGACCACGCTGCCGATGGTCTGCATCCCGTCCTCGGCCGACCTGATGAGCTTCCGCGCCCTGTTCAGCGCCAAGCTCTGCCTGTACGTCTCCAACGTCGGCCGCAACGTCCACATGCTGCGCATCCCGACCCTGCGCAGCGTGTTCCTCAACCACGGCGACAGCGACAAGGAGGCGTCGTTCAACCCGTTCTCGCGGGTGTACGACGAGGTGTGGGTGGCCGGGCCGGCCGGGCGCGACCGCTACCGGCGCGCCCGCGTGGGCGTCCGGGACGAGAGCATCCACGAGGTCGGCCGGCCGCAGCTCGAAGGCATCTCGACCGAGGGCCCGGGGCTGCCGTACCGGACCGTGCTCTACGCCCCCACCTGGGAGGGCTGGAACGACGACCTGTTCCACACGTCGCTGATCACCATGGGCCCGCGCATCGTGCGCGCCCTGCTGGACCACGACCCGCAGCTGCGGATCATCTACAAGCCGCACCCGCTGACCGGCCACCGCGACAAGAGCGCCGCGCGGGCGCACCGCAGGATCGTGTCGATGATCGAGGCGGCCGAGCTGGCCAGGTCGAAGGCCAGGCATCCGTCGAGCCCGGGCGGGGCGCCGGAGATCAGGCACCTGATCGTCACCGGCGACAGCCCGCACCTGTACGACTGCTTCAACGAGTGCGACCTGCTGATCAGCGACATCTCCAGCGTCGTGGCCGACTTCCTGGCCAGCGAGAAGCCGTACGCCGTGACGAACGTCGCAGGGCTGCCCGAGCGCGCCTTCCACGAGCGCTACCCGAGCACCGAGGCGGGGGTGCTCATCGGCGAGGACCTCACGGCCCTCGCCGGTTTCCTGGACGGTGAGGACACCCTGGCCCGAGCCAGGATCAAGCTCAGGAGCTACCTGCTCGGGCCGGAGTACCCGGACGCGCTGACCCGCTTCGACGCGGCCGTCGAGCGGGTCTTCGCGGGCTCGTGATCAGCGTGGCGGCCTGGACAACCTCCGCGGGCTGGTGAGGAAGCCCCATCCCCACGAGACGTGCATGGTGGCGTAGACGAGGGGCAGCCGCAGCTTGGCCGCGCCCGGCAGCCCGCTGCCGGTGACCGCCGAGCCGGCCACGATGGCCAGCGCGTAGCCCCCGGGCACGACGAGCGCGAGCGGGAAGAACGGCGACAGCACCAGCCCCAGCGCCATGGCCAGCACCGCGGCGGGCGGCGCCAGGTAACGCAGGTTGATCGTGCCCTCGTGGGTGCGCGCGACCACGCGCCGCCAGCGGCCGTAGTGGAAGTACTGCTTGGCCAGTGCCTTGACGTTGGGCCGCGGACGGTAGGTGACCCGCATGCGCGGCTGGAACCAGACCAGCCCGCCGGTCTGGCGGATGCGGTGGTTCATCTCCCAGTCTTGAGCCCGCTGGAAGTGCTCGTCGTAGCCGCCGACCCGGTCGAGCGCCGAGCGGCGGAACACGCCGAGGTAGACGGTGTCGGCCGGGCCCGCGGTGCCGCCCACGTGGAAGGCCGCGGCGCCGACGCCGATCTTGGAGGTCATGGCGCAGGCCACGGCCTGCTCGAACGGTGTGACGCCTTCGGCCGCCATGACGCCGCCCACGTTGTCGGCGCCGGTCTCGGCCAGCGTCTCGACGGCGACGCGCAGGTAGTCGGAGGGCAGCATGGCGTGCCCGTCGACCCTGGCGACGATGCCGTTGCGGGCGGCGGCGATGGCGGCGTTGAGCGCGTTGGGCGTGCGCCCGGTCGGGTTGGGCACCACGATCACCCGGCGGTCGGCCGCCGCGATTGCGTCGGCGACCTCCTGGGTGCGGTCTTGGGACGGACCCACGGCGAGGACGACCTCGATCTCACCGGGGTAGCTCTGGGCGAGGACCTGGTCGACGGCCTCGCGAAGGTGCCGCTCCTCGTTGAGGACCGGCATGACGACGGAGATGGGGGGCCAGCCGCGCGTCTCCGCGGGCGCGTGCGGCGAGTCGGGGAACTGCTTCATGGCGGGGCTCACGCTACTGTACGACCAGGGGAGAAGGGCAATCGAAAGCCCCGGTGTCCCCGGCGGATCCGAGGAGGAGGGCATGCGCGAACCGGGCGAGGAGGACGGCGGCGTGCTGGTGGGCGGCGACGCCTACGGCGGCGTCAGGCTCACTCCTGCCACCCGTCCACGCAGGCCCGTGCGGAGCGCCAAGGCCCGCCGCCGCAACGTGATCGTCGCCGGCCTGCTGTCCACGGGCATCCTGGTCAGCACCGGCGTGGTGTGGGCGACCCCGCGCCAGATCGGCACGGTCGACGCGGGCGTGACCGCTCCCAAGTCCCAGGGGGCCGAGAACATCCTGCTGGTCGGCGTCGACAAGCGCGACGACCTGACCCGGCAGCAGCAGAACCAGCTCAAGCTGGGCCGCGAGTCCGGCCAGCGCACCGACACGATGATGGTCATCCACCTGTCGGAGGACCACCAGCGCGTCACCGTGGTGAGCCTGCCGCGCGACACCTGGACGACGATCCCCGGCAAGGGCGACCACAAGATCAACTCGGCCTACCAGTTCGGCGGGCCGAAGCTCACCATGCAGACCGTCAAGGCCGCCACCGGGCTGGAGATCAACCGCTACATCGAGGTGAACATCCTCGGGTTCATCGACGTGGTCGACTCGCTCGGCGGCGTCACCGTCTGCACGCCGATCCCGATCAACGACCCCAAGACGGGCCTCAACCTGATCGCCGGCACCCACCAGCTCCAGGGCGCCCAGGCGCTCGGCTACGCCCGCACCCGCGCCACCGCCCGTTCCGACCTCGACCGCATCGACCGGCAGCAGCAGGTCATCTCCGCGCTGCTCAACCGGGCGCTGAGCGCCGACACGCTGGCCAACCCGGCCAAGCTCGCCGCGTTCGTCAACTCCACGCTGAGCACGGTGAAGGTCGATCCCGACGACGGGCTGATCGGGCTGGCCACCCAGCTGCGCGACGTGTCGCTGGAGGACGTCCGATTCGCCGACGTGCCGCTCGCGAACGTCGACTTCAAGGCCCCGACCGGCGAGTCGGCGGTGTTGTGGGACCGTCCGGCGGCCCGCGACATGTTCCGCCGCATCGACGCCGACCAGGATCTCGCCAAGCCCGTGCCGACCAAGACGGCCACGCCGTCGCCGGCCAAGACGGTGGTCCCGCCGGAGAGCGTCACGGTCAAGGTCATGAACGGCACGCTCATCACGGGGCTGGGGGCGCGTACCAAGTCGGCGCTGGTGGCCTCCGGCTTCAAGGTGCCCGGCGAGCCGGGCAACACCGACAAGAAGGACCACAAGCAGACCCTCGTGCGGTACGCCGCGGGCCAGGAGGCGGCCGCGCGCCTGGTGGCGTCCGTCATCCCTGGGGCGGAGCTGAAGCAGGCCGACGTCGAGGGCGTCGAGGTGATCGCCGGCAGCGACCAGCCGAAGATCAAGAAGCTCAAGCAGCCCGACACCCCGGCGAGCAAGCCGAGCTCCACGCCGACGACCAAGACCGCCATGGAGAACATATGCAAGAAATAGGCATAACCAGGTAAAGCCAGGGCACGTGATTGGCATGGTGGTCAAGTCATGGCGGGAGGGCCCCTGCACCGTCCTGCATGTCGTCGGCGATCTCGACGTGGCGGGCGCTCCCCGGCTTCGCGCCGAGCTCGATCAGGCGCTGGAGGCGGCTGATCCGCTCAACCTGGTGATCGACCTGACCGAGGTGCCCTTCTGCGACTCGGTGGGCCTCGGCGTCCTGGTGGCGACGCTCAGCTACGTCCAGGACCTGCGAGGACGCATGATCCTCGTCCTCGGGCCCGGCATGATCCGTCACCTGCTGACGATCACCAACCTCGACCGGCACTTCGAGACCAGCGCCTCGCTCGGCGAGGCCCGTGCCGCCCTCGATCCGGCCGCCTGACCGCGTCCGGCCGGGATCACGGACGCGAGCGCGTCTCCCCGGCGCCGCCGGCTCGTAGGCTCGCGGCGAGATCCCTCTCACGCCCGGAGGCCCGCATGCCGGCCTGCCGCCGGGACCGGCGTGGGCGACACGCCTACCGCTAGCGCCTTCCTGCATGCCGGATACTCGGAGATCGGCCGGTTGTTCCGCTGCTACTGGAGGGCTTCGTGAGACTTGGCGTGATGTTCGACCGGGATCTGCCGCCTGAGGAGCTGATCCCGTTCGCCCGGGCGCTCGACGAGACCGCCGTCGACGACCTGTGGGTGGTGGAGGACCTGGGCTGGACCGGCGGCGTCTCCGCGGCGGCCACCGCGCTGGCCGTCACGTCCCGGCTGCGCGTCGGCATCGGCATCACCCCCGCGCCGCTGCGCAACCCGATGCTGCTGGCGATGGAGATCGGCAACCTGGCCCGGATGCATCCCGGCCGGCTGGCCGCGGGCATCGGGCACGGCGTGCAGGAATGGATGCGCCAGGTCGGCGCCGCCGTGCCGTCGCCGCTCGCCCTGCTGGAGGAGACGATCACGGCCGTAGGCGCACTGCTGCGCGGTGAGACGGTCACCCTGCACGGCAGGGCGGTGCACCTCGACGGCGTGTCGCTGGTGCATCCGCCGGCCGTGCCGCCGCCCGTCCTGGCAGGGGTGAAGGGGCCGCGCTCGCTGGCGCTGTCGGGACGCATCGCGCAGGGCACGATCGTGCCGGAGGGGGTCGGCCCGGCGCAGTTGCCCGGCATCGTCGAGCGGATCGCCGGGGGCGACGACCACGAGCTGGGTGTCTTCACCTTCCTGCACATCGGCGAGGAGGCGGACCGGCTCGCCCATCCGGTGGTCCGGGACCAGGCGGCCTACCTGGGCGTGTCGCCGCACGACGTCGTCATGGCGGCCGGCACCCCTGAGCAGGCGGCGGAGCAGGTCAGGAGCATGTGGGCGGCGGGCGCCCGGACGGTGGTCGTCCGGCCGCTGGGACGCGATCCCCTGCCACACGTGCACGCCCTGCTGTCGGCGCTGTAGCCCCACCGGCGTCGGGGCCGTCGTTTCCCGGCGTCCTGGCGTCGGGCCTCTTGTCTGCTCGACGTCCTGGCGTCGGGCCTCTGGCTTTACGGGCGTCCTGGCGGCGGGGCCGGGTTCCTATGGCCGAATGGCGGAGGGCCATCGGTCGAACGGCCGATGGGCCTTCGCCGCCGCTTCGCCACGATCGTTTCCATGAGGCTTTTGCTGGTAATCGTGGCAATTCTGGCGGTCACCGGGTGCAGCGTGCGCTTCGACAGCGATGAGGTGCCCGCCGTCCGGACGTTCCCGTTCACGGGGGCCGAACTGAAGATCTCGTCGTCGCTGGGCGGGGTGCGGGTGCTGCCCGCCACCAGCCCGGCCGTCGAGGTGCGGCGCTGGACGCGCGGCAAGGCGTCCACCAGCCCCTCTTGGTCGCTGCGCGACGGCGTGCTGCGGCTCAGCGCCGACTGCACCCTCATCGTCGGCGACTGCGGCGCGCGCTACCACGTGCTGGTCCCGGCCGGGGTGCGGCTGACGGTCGACTCCCCCGACGGCGTCATCCTGAACGGCCTCACCCAGGACGTCGACGTCTCCAGCGGCGACCGCATCGAGGTCAAGGACACCTCGGGCAAGCTGCGCCTGCTGACCGACTCGGGCACGATCGAGGGCGAGGGGCTGCGGTCGTCCAGCGTGCGCGGACGCACCCTGGACGGCTCGATCTCCCTGGCCTTCGCCGCGCCGCCCGCGGACCTTGACGTGAAGGCGCGCGAGGGCGGCGTGACCGTCCGCGTGCCGAAGGACTCCTACCAGGTGAAGGTCGAGAGCCAGGACGGCTCCGCGCACTCCGACATCAAGAGCACGAAGTCCAGCTCCAGGACCATCCTCGCGCGCAGCACGTACGGAAACGTACGCGTCCTGACCCGCTGACCTGCCGCTCCCCGCCGACCGTGCTGGTGTTTCCGAGGCGTCAGCCGACCTCCGCCTCCTGCCGCGCCTCCACCGTCCGCACGGACGTCTCCGCCTGCCGCACGGCCTTCCAGAAGTACGTCGAGCTGGGCTTGCCCGCCTCGGCGTACTTCTCGGCCAGCGCCCTGGCCATCATCACCAGCCGGCGGCCGCGGAGCTGGAAGCCCGCCGCCTCCGGCACCGCGCCGAGCGCCCGGTGGTTCCAGTACGTGGCCAGCCGCCGCCAGTGCTCGGCCTCCTTCCCACCCGCGCCGCACGCCTCGCAGGCCAGCAGGACGGCCAGTTCGTGGGCGGCCCTGGCATCACCCCTCTCCGCCGATCGCAGCCGGAACATGCCCAGACGTCCCCAATGCAGCGGAACCCGCAGCTCCGTGGGCGAGGGCCGCCAGGACGACTGCTCGCCGGGGGCGGGCTCCAGGACGTCCCCGCCGGTCCGGGCGGCGGCCGGCGACTCGTTCCGGCGTCGCGCGGCCTCCCCCGCTTCGGCCTTGGCGGCCTGCCACAGGGCGCTGAACTCGGCGGTCAGCTCCTCCACGGACTCGATGGGCATGCCGGACTTCACCGCGATCACCTGACACACCTCGACGATGGTCCGCATCAGCATGAAATCCGGCACTTTCTGCGACCTGCCGTTCAGCAGGTCGGACACCGTGGACTTCGGCAACGGCCGGCGCCATCTGTTTCGTTCGGGGTCTTCGGCCAAAAGGGCGAGTGCGACTTTTTCGATCCGTTTCAGCGAGGGGTTTCCGCATTCGATTTCACGCAATCTGTTCAGACGTGTCACGAGCAGAGCAAGGTGATCTTCGCCTTGATCGACATCCTTCATGAGCCGCCCCGGTTCGGACACCGTTGTCCGGTTTAAGAGTGGAAGTGGCATTTCGAGAAGAGGGGCAGGCGCCACCCTCTCGTTGCGTTGAGATAAGCAGCCATAGTGCCATAAGTCGGTCTTGTCGGTGTGCCAGGCGCATCACACACATCCGTCCCTTCAGCCCTACTCGGCCGAATCCATCCGATGTCGTCCGAATACGTCCGAGGCAAGCGCGATCATGGCCGGAACGATCAATTGTGCGGACGTGCCCCCGAGTCCCGCTGGTACTCCTACGTCAACGAACAAGCCCGTACGGCAAGGGGACACGAATGAGCAAGGCAACCCTCATCTGGTCGGCGGTCAGCGGCGCCCTGCTCGCGCTGCTCGTCGGTGTCGTCGCCGGCCTGCTCGCCACCGGGAACGGCAGCACGGTCGCGGGCGCCATCATGGCGGGCGCGACGGCCTCCGGCGGCTTCGCGGCGCTCTGGATCACCGGCACCTCGGCCGTGCACACCTGGCTGAACTCCCAGAAGCCCGAGACCCCCTCACAGGACACCAGCGACTGACCCGCAACCCGCACACCACCGCACCCCCGGCACGTTCTGCAACCGCACACCCCTGCACCCGCACCCGTTCCCGCTCCCACATCCGCAGGGACGGCGAAGGCACCAAGGGCCGGTCGGAGACCCCGCACCGGTCCACACCTCCCCTGACCACACCACACCTCACCTGACCGCCGCACCTCCCCTGACCACACCTCCCCTATCCGCGCCTCCCCCCGAGCCCGTTGCGCACCTGCCCGCTCGGAGCCTGCCCGCTCGGAGCCTGCCCGCTCGGAGCCTGCCCGCTCGGAGCCTGCCCGCCGACGGCGGCGGGTTACGCTGGCGACCGTCCTGCACCCATTTGTCGCGAAGTCAGCACCCGGAGGCGCCCATGGCGATGCCCAGGAAGGGCTCGCGGCTCATCACGGTCGACGGCACCGCCTTCCGCTGGCGGGTCAGCCACCGACCCGCCTTCGGCGACGGCACTTCCGCGGCCCCGCTCACCTTCGTCGTCGAACACGACGAGACCCCCGGCCGCGTCCTGCTCGTGTCACTCCCCTGCGCCCGGCCGGACAACTGGCAAGGAGCCCGGACGATCGCGGTCCGCCCGCCGCTCGTCGCCGCATGTGTCCGCCGCGCCCTCGAACAGGGCTGGACCCCCGCGCGACCGGGCCCCCGGTTCACCCTCGCCGTCACCGAGGACGACCTGACCGAACTCCTGGGCAGCCCGCCCGCCTACCTGGTCCCCTTCCTCTGGGGCATGATGCCGGAAGGCGGCACCATCAGGGACCTCCCCCGCGCCAGGCAGATCTGGAGCCGCGAAAACACCGGCACCGACCGCACGCCGTAACACGGCGTCCTCAGGCCGCAAATCCCGTTGCCTGTCCCACCGTCGGCGGACAGGGTTGGAATATGGTCGAACTACGCATCCTGGAGCCCGACGACTGGCCGCTCTGGCGCGAACTACGGCTGGCCGCGCTCGCCGACGCCGAACCCGCCTTCGGTTCCACGCCGGCCGACTGGCAGGGCGACGGCGACCGCGAGGAACGCTGGCGGGCCCGCCTGGCGATGCACGGCTCGCACAACGTCGTCGCCTTCCTCGACGGACGCCCGGCCGGGATGGCCGGCGGTGTCCCGACCGAGACGGCGGACAGCGTCGAGCTGGTGTCCATGTGGGTGAGCCCGTCCGCCCGCGGCCGTGGAGTCGGACACCGCCTTGATCCGCGAGATCGAAAGATGGGCCACGCGGCGGGGGGCCGGGACCCTGCGACTTTCCGTCAAACCCGGCAACGCCCCGGCCATCGCGCTTTACACGCGTCACGATTTCCGGGACGCCGAAGAGATCTCCGCCCTGGACCAGCGCGGATCCCGGGTGATGACGAAACTTCTCCCCGCCCTTCACAATCCTCGATGACGCGCTATACGCGGCAACCTCCGCACCAATTCTCCGAGGTCTTCGAAATCCCATTGCTCACCCTCCGGAACACCGCCGAGCGCGGGAACCAAAGGGAAACTGCCGAAAACACCGCGCCCACGAACGGCCTCGTACAGGCCCACGCCCTCTGAGCCGGTGATTCTCTCGTAGGCTTCGCACGCGACGGAGGCCAGCTGCTCGAAATCCGGCCCCTCCTCCTCAAGACGACGCAGCATGTCCCGCGAGCGAGCCTTCTTCGAGCCGGAATATGCCCTCTTGAGATCCAGGTGACGTAACACCTGAGGCAGTTCGATGAGCAGGTCGGGGCAGTCGGCGACCTTCGCGAACGATTCACGCCCAAGGCTGATGAGCCAGCTCACGAAGTATTCGAAACCGTCCAGCGAACCACTGCCGAACACGAACCAATGGGCGGCATACAAATCGATGCTGCAACCGCGCCCCTGAACGCCCGTCCACAGGCACTGAAAGTCGACCAGCTTCTAGGGAGCCGCCGTGCCGCCCTGCTCCCGGCGTACCATCTCCGCGATCCACACCGGCGCGAACGGCGACGTGCACCCCGAGGACGTCGGATAGTCCTTGAGCACCTCCAGGCGCTCACCGATGTCGATCGCGCGGGCGCGGTGCTCGGCGTGCTCGATCCCGATGTGAGCCAGGCAGTTGTTCATCTCCCACTGCAGGCGGTCGGGGGCGTCCTTCATCTCCGCCTCGATGACGTCGAGCAGCCCCACCAGGTCGAGCCCCTCGGGCTTCTTCGCCACGCGTTCGACGGTCAACGCCCACCCGGCGCTCGCGACCAGCGGATCGGGATCGGCCGACCAGGCGACCCGCAGCTCTTCGGCGTACGGGCTCTTCTTCACCACGTAGTTCACGAGCCAGTCGCGCACCTTGGGCGTACGCGCCTGGCGCACCATGGCGTCCAGCTCGTCCCGCTCGAACGCCTTCGGACGGCAGACCAGCATCGCCAGCAACCTCGCCGCGGTGTCGCCCGTCTCCCACAGGCCGCGGGCGAGTTCCTGCTGCGTCTTCAGCCGCTTGGCGAGGGCACGCAGCTTGCCGAGGTTCACGCCGTGATCGTCGCCGTGTCTCTCGTTCACCGCGCGCGCCTTGGGATCCTCCAGCGCGGCCAGCTCGGCCATCACCTCGGTCAACGTCACCCTGACCACCTCCTCAGAAGCAGCTCCAGCCTAAACGCGTCGTGACGTACCTTGGTGTGTCGCCGTGACCGAGCGGACAGGGGCTGCATGGAACAGGACAAGGCTTCGAGGTGGGACGGCGTCACTCTGCGGTCGAGCTACAAGGACCATCTGCTCGAAGGACGCGACGAACTGGCCGACGCCGCACGTGACGGCACCTGGCCCACAGTCTTCAAGCTGCTCGAAGACTATGCCGAATGGGTCAACGGCGGCAGAATCGGCGGCACCAGCGGATATGCCCCGCTCCACCAGGCCGCCTGGCACGGCGCCGACGTCAGCGTCGTGCACCGGCTGATCGCCCGCGGCGCCTGGCGCACGCTGCGCACGGCTCAAGGAGAACGGGCGATCGACATCGCCACCCGCCGGGGACACCATCACCTCCTGACGCCACTCACCCCCGTCATCCACCACCACCTGCCGGCCGAAACCCTGGGATCGATCCAGCGCCACTTCCACGCGCTGATCCACGAACGCGCCGGCGACCTGGTCACCGAGCACCAGCTACGCCTTCCAGAACTGGAACCGCTGACCGAGCAACGTCACCCGGCCTGCTGGTTCGCCGTCCCCGGCATGTACGGCGGCTTCAGCTACCGACTGGAGCGAGCCCGGCTGACCGTGGAAAGCTGGTGCCGCGTCGTCGGAGGCTCGGGCCAGCGGCACCTCATCGACGAACACGGCACCCGTCTCATCGCCGAAGGCTTCGTCTGACCAACACGAAGTAGCGAAAAAGACTCCTCAGTCCGCATCCGGACATGGTCGACAACGCCCAGTGAGCCGGCTACTGCAATTCCAGACCACCTGAACGCGAGACAGCGGACGTCGTCGGCGGCTTCCAAACTGACGCATCGACGGAGAGCGGCTTGTTCACCTCGGGAGGCTGCGCCGCCCAAGGTGAACAGCCGACCGCCGTGTACGAAGCGCCTTTGTTGTGAAGACCGCGCTTCTGAGCCCCACGCCTCGGATGCCTACTTGAGGAGCTGGCGGGCCATCACCATGCGCTGGATCTGGTTCGTCCCCTCGTAGATCTGGGTGATCTTGGCGTCGCGCATCATGCGTTCCACCGGGAAGTCCTTCGTGTACCCGTACCCGCCCAGGAGCTGGACCGCGTCCGTGGTGATCTCCATGGCGGCGTCCGAGGCGGCGCACTTGGCGGCGCTCGACAGGAACGTCAGGTCCTTCTGCGGCTGGCCGTGCATCGCCAGCTCGCTCTTGGCGGCGGCGCGGTAGGTCAGCTGCCTGGCCGCCTCCAGCTTCATCGCCATGTCGGCGATCATGAACTGCAGGCCCTGGAAGTCGCCGATCGGACGGCCGAACTGCTTGCGCTCCTTGACGTAGCCGATCGCGTAGTCGAGGGCGCCCTGGGCGATGCCCAGCGCCTGGGCGGCGATGGTGACGCGGGTGTGGTCGAGGGTGGCGAGGGCCGTCTTGAAGCCGGTGCCGGGCTCGCCGATCATGCGGGACGCCGGGATGCGGACGTTCTCCAGGATCACCTGGCGGGTCGGCGAGGCCTTGATGCCGAGCTTCTTCTCCTTCGGCCCGAAGGAGACCCCTTCGTCGGACTTCTCCACCACGAAGGCGGAGATGCCGCGGGCCCCGGCGGACGGGTCCGTCACGGCCATCAGGGTGTAGTACTCGGAGACGCCGGCATTGGTGATCCACATCTTGGTGCCGTTGAGCACGTAGTGGTCGCCGTCGAGGACCGCGCGGGTCTTCATGGCGGCGGCGTCGGAGCCCGCCTCCGGCTCGGACAGCGCGTACGAGAACATGGCCTCGCCCCTCGCCACCGGCGCCAGGTACCGCTGCTTGAGCTCCTCGGACGCCGAGAGCAGGAGCGGCACGGTGCCCAGCTTGTTCACGGCCGGGATGAGTGAGGACGACGCGCAGGCCCGCGCGACCTCCTCGATGACGATCACCGCGGCCAGCGCGTCCGCCCCGGCGCCCCCGTACTCCTCGGGAACGTGCACGGCGTGCAGGTCGGCGGCGACGAGGGCCTTGTAGACGTCCCAGGGGAACTCTTCGGACTCGTCGGCGGCCGCGGCCTGCGGCGCAATCTTCTCGTCGGCCAGGGCGCGGACCGTCTCCCTGAGCATGTCGTGCTCTTCGGCGGGCGCATAGAGAGGGAAGCTCATGCCTAGATACTAGGACGTCCGAGCACTTTGTTACCAGCTAGTACGGTTTGCGAACAGACGCAGGTGGCACGAAGGAGGTAGCGAAGGCCGGTAGCATGCCTGGCGATCGAAAGGAGCTCGCTCGTGCCATATCGCCTCACGGTGATCGGGACCGGATACCTGGGCATCACGCATGCGGCCTGCATGGCGGATCTCGGATTCGAAGTCCTTGGCCTCGACATTGACGCGGACAAGATCCGCCGGCTGAACGACGGTGAGCTCCCCATCCACGAGCCCGGGCTGGAACCCGTGCTCCGCCGTGGGCTCGACTCCGGACGTCTTCGCTTCACCAGCTCCTACGAAGAGGTCGCGGCCTTCGGCGACGTGCACTTCGTCTGCGTCGGCACCCCGCAGAAGAAGGGCGAGTACGCCGCGGACGTGTCGTACATGGACAGCGCCATCGAGTCGCTCGCGCCGCTTCTCGACCGGGAGTGCCTGGTCGTCGGCAAGTCCACCGTGCCGGTCGGCACCGCCGAGCGCATGGCCGACAAGCTCGCCCGCCTGTCGCCGGCGGGCGTCGGCGTCGAGCTGGCGTGGAATCCCGAGTTCCTGCGCGAGGGCTTCGCGGTCGAGGACACCCTCCACCCCGACCGCATCGTGCTCGGCGTGCGCTCCGAGCGGGCCGAGAAGGTGCTGCGCGACGTGTACGCGCCGCTCGGGGAGGTCCCGTTCGTGGTGACCGACTTCGCGACGTCGGAGCTGGTCAAGACGGCGGCCAACGCCTTCCTCGCCACCAAGATCTCCTTCATCAACGCCATGGCCGAGGTCTGCGAGGCCGCGCACGCCGACGTCAAGCAGCTGTCCGAGGCGCTGTCGTACGACGACCGCATCGGCGGGCGCTTCCTCAACGCCGGGCTCGGCTTCGGCGGCGGCTGCCTGCCCAAGGACATCAGGGCCTTCATGGCACGGGCCGGCGAGCTGGGCGCCGACCAGGCGCTGACGTTCCTGCGCGAGGTCGACGCGATCAACATGCGCCGCCGCGCCCGCATGGTCGACCTGGCCAGGGAGCTGGCGGGCGGCTCGTTCCACGGGTGCACGGTCGGCGTGCTGGGCGCGGCCTTCAAGCCGAACTCGGACGACATTCGCGACTCCCCCGCCCTGGACGTCGCCGTGACGATCGGCCACCAGGGCGGACAGGTCACCGTCTACGACCCGATCGCGCTCGACAACGCTCGTAAGGCTCACCCGGAGCTGAACTACGGCGAGTCGGCCGTCGAGGCGGTCCGCGGGGCGCACGTGGTGCTGCTGCTGACGGAGTGGAAAGAGTTCCTGGAGCTCGATCCGGAGGAGCTGGGCGCGGTGGTCGCGACCCGGCGCATCGTCGACGGCCGCAACGCGCTCAACTCCGAGGTGTGGCGCTCGGCCGGTTGGCACTACCGGGCACTCGGCCGCCCGTAACCCCGCCGCGACACCTCTCCGCGCGCCCGGGCCCCCTCACCACGGGGAACCGGGCGCCCGGAACCCTCACCGCGGGAACGGACGCCCGGAACCCCTCACGACGGGCAACCCGGGCGCCCGGGAAAGAGCCGACCAGGCGCCCGGAAAGACACCATTGGCCCCTGAACGGCCCTGAGTTGCCTGCTCAGAGCCCCGCGGCCTCCGCGCGCAGCTTCTCCCCCTTGGCGTACGCCTGCTCCTTGAGACGCCCCTGGAACTCCTCCATGCGCTCACGCAGCCCGGCGTCGGACGCCCCCAGGATGCGGACGGCCAGCAGCCCCGCGTTGCGCGCGCCCCCGACCGCCACCGTGGCCACCGGCACCCCGGCCGGCATCTGGACGATCGACAGCAGGGAGTCCATCCCGTCGAGGTACTTCAGCGGCACCGGCACCCCGATCACCGGCAGCGGCGTCACCGAGGCCAGCATGCCGGGCAGGTGCGCCGCCCCGCCGGCGCCCGCGATGATCACCCGGATGCCGCGGGAGGCTGCCTGCCGGCCGTATTCGATCATCTCGACCGGCATGCGGTGGGCCGAGACGACGTCGGCCTCGAACGACACCCCGAACTCCGCCACGGCCTCGGCCGCGGCCTTCATCACGGGCCAGTCGGAATCCGACCCCATGACGATCCCGATCTTCACGCCGCCTCCGTCTGTCATGCGTACTCCCCGGTCATGAGGTAGACGGCGGCGTGGCGGGCGCGGGCGCGGACCTTGTCGAGGTCGGCGCCCAGGGCCGTGACGTGGCCGATCTTGCGGCCCGGACGCACTTCCTTGCCGTAGAAGTGCAGCTTGATGCCGGGGTCGTGGGCCAGCACGTGCTCGTAGCGCTTGAACAGGTCGGGGTCGTCGCCGCCCAGCAGGTTGGCCATGACGACGACCGGGGCGGTCATCGCGGGCGAGCCGAGCGGCAGGTCGAGCACGGCCCGCAGGTGCTGCTCGAACTGGGACGTGGTGGAGCCCTCGATCGTCCAGTGGCCGCTGTTGTGGGGGCGCATGGCCAGCTCGTTCACCACGAGGCCGTCGGCGGTCTGGAACAGCTCCACCGCCAGCAGCCCGGTCACGCCCAGCTCGTGGGCGATCTTCAGGCCGATGCGCTGGGCGACGGCGGCCTCCTCCGGGTCCATGCCGGGGGCGGGGGCGAGCACCTCGACGCAGATGCCGTCCTGCTGCACGGTCTCCACGACCGGGTAGCTGACGCCCTGCCCGTGGGGCGAGCGCGCCACCAGCACCGCGAGCTCCCGCTCGAACGGCACGAACGCCTCGGCCATCAGCTCGACGCCGGTGGCGAACGCCTCGGCCACGTCGTCGGGGGTGCGGCAGACCCACACGCCGCGCCCGTCGTAGCCGCCGCGCACCGATTTCAGCACGACCGGCCAGCCGTGCTCGTCGGCGAACGCCGCGACGTCCGCCGCCGAGGCGACCCGGGCCCAGGCCGGGCAGGGCACGCCGATGGCGGTCAGCCGTTCGCGCATGACGGCCTTGTCCTGGGCGTGCACGAGCGCGTCGGCGCCCGGGTGCACGGCGTGGCCGTCGGCGATCAGGGCTTTGATGTGCTCGGTGGGCACGTGCTCGTGGTCGAACGTGATCGCGTCGCAGCCCTGGGCGAACGCCCGCAGGTCGGCCAGATCGCGGTAGTCTCCGACGTGGGTGTCGACGATCACTCGTGCGGCGCTCTCGCCGGGGGCGGCGGCCAGCACCCGCAGCTCGATCCCGAGCGCGATGGCCGGCGGCTGCGTCATCCGGGCGAGCTGACCGGCGCCGACGATGCCGACGACCGGCCCGATGGGACTGTAGGAACTCACGTGAGGTGAGCTTACCGGGACGGAACGACTGCCTCGCCGTTGTCAACTCGCGCGTGCCCGGCGCAGCCCGAGCGTCCTGATCCGGCTGCCCGTGCCGAGCAGGCTGGCCATGACCACCAGGTCCGTGCGCCCACCTTGGTACGCCAGCCGCAGGGCGTCGAACACCAGGACGGAACCGGCGGCCACCGGGATCGCGAGGGTGCGCGTGCCGAACAGCTCGACGTCGGCGCGGTTCGCGGTGACGTCCTTGAGCAGCCCGCGCAGCGGATCCCCCGCCGGGAAACGTTCGCCCGCCACCCCGGCCGGGTCGGTGAGGTACGTCAGATGCCGCTGCGGCACCAGCCGGGCCTGCCTGACCAGCGACTCCGGCGCCTCGGCGGCCTCCCGCGCCGGCTCGCTGGGCACCGGGACCGGGCCCGCGCCCAGCCGCCAGCGGCCGTCCTCCAGGAAGAACAGGTAGTACGCGGGCGAGGGCTCGCGGGCCAGCGCGGCGAACCAGTCGCCCGCGTCGGGCAGCACGTAGACGGGGTCGGCGGGACGGGCTGGACGGCCGTTCCGGGTCGCCTGGCAGGCACGGCCGTCCAGCGTCCGCTCCGCCCACGTGGTCAGCTCCCGTACGGCGGCGCAGTCCCGCCGCTGCCAGGCCCCGTCGAGCTGCCTGAGCAGCGAGAACGCCTGCTCGGCGGTCGCCGGGTCGACCCGTGGCGCGGCTGCCGGGGCAGGCGTGCGGTCCTCCTGGAGCACCGGGGCGCCGCCGGTCGCGCCACAGCCCGCGGTGAGCAGGGCCAGGATCAACGCGAGCAGTCGAAGCGGCACAGGTGGCTCCCGGGAGGGCGGCCGTCTGGAGCGGCAGGTCCGACATCGCGGGCGGGCCCGCGATCTGAACGGCAGCGTAATGCCGATCTTTCAGAAATGCCGCCCATAAGGCGATATTTCTAGAAGTGGTCTTTGCGGGGCATGTTCGGCCCCCTGACACCGGCCGTACGACATCGCCGGTACGCTGAGGTGGTCAGTCTCGACGAGGGAAAGGACCGAGCGCGGACGTGGAGTTTGCCAAGCGCCTCTACCAGCGGTTCGAGTCCCTGGTTCACGAACTGGCCAAATTCGGGAGCATCGGGGCCGTCGCCTTTCTGCTCGACACGGGTGTCTACAACCTCTTCCTGCTCGGCTTCGAGTGGGGCCCCCTCACCTCCAAGGTGCTCGCCACCACGCTCTCGGCGACCTTCGCCTACCTGGGCAACCGCTTCTGGACCTTCCGCCACCGCGAGCAGAGCGGCCTCGGCCGCGAATACTTCCTGTTCTTCCTGCTCAACGGCGTCGCCCTGCTGTTCGGCCTGCTGGTGATCGGCTTCACCAAGTACACCCTCCACCTGCACGACGGCCTGAGCCTGAACATCGCCAACTTCGCCGGCGTCGGCCTCGGCACGCTGTTCCGCTACTGGTCGTACAAGAAGTGGGTGTTCCTGGAGGCCACCGAGCCGATCCCGGTGGAGCTGCCCGAGATCAGGCAGGACCGCTGACCACGCGGTTCCTGCTGTCCTCCTCGGCCGGGCGCAGGAAGATGGCGAACGTCGCCGGCCGGCGACGCACCAGTTCCAGCCGTCCGCCGTCGGCGGCGGCCAGCGCGCGGGCGAGGGTGAGCCCGAGGCCGGTGCCGCCGCCCCCGCTGACGTTGCGTTCGAAGATCTTGGGTGCGATCTCGTCGGCGATGCCGGGGCCCTCGTCGGCGACCTCGATCACGATGTAGTTGTCGCCGCAGGTGCTGGTGACGGTGACCGTGCCGCCGCCGTGGCGCAGGGAGTTCTCCAGCAGCGAGGCGATGACCTGGCCGAAGCCGCCGGTGGTGGCCATGGCCTTCAGGCCACGGGTGCCGTCGAGGTGCAGCGTGCGGCCCGCCTCGCGGAAGACCGGCTCCCACTCGGTGACCTGCTGGATGAGCACCTCGTCGATGGCGACGGGCTCGGCCTGGGCGTGGCGCTGGCGGCGGGCCGCCGCGAGCAGCTCGTCGATCACCGCGGTCAGGCGCTCGGCCTGCACGATGGCCGCCTCGCCCTCCTCCCGGACGACCTCCGGCTCGTTCGAGGCGGCGACGATCTCCTCCAGGCGCATGGTCAGGCCGGTCAGGGGCGTGCGGAGCTGATGGGAGGCGTCGGTGGCGAACTCGCGTTCGCGGGTGAGCAGGTCGGAGATGCGGGTGGCGCTGCGGTCGAGCACCTGGGCCACGCGGTCCAGCTCGGGGATGCCGTAGCGGTGCTTGCTGGGCCGCGCGTCGCCCGACCCCAGCCGCTCGGCGATCTTCGCCAGGTCCTGCAGGGGCAGCGTCAGCCTGCGCGACTGTACGACGGCCAGGCTCACGGCCACCGCGAGCGCCGCGACGGCCAGCGCCACGATCAGCAGCAGCCTGGCCCGGACGTCGCGCTCGACCTGATCCCGGTCACGACTTATCCGGACGTAGACCCCGGTGTTGGTCTGGGCGTCCTCGGTCATCAGGTGACCCGACGCCGGCGCGGTGCCGACGACGGTCACCCGCAGAGGGGTTCCGCGTTCCCAGATCTGGATGTACCTGCCCGGGTACTTCTGCTCCAGTTGTTGCGGGTCGAGCGGGGTCTCCTGGACCCGGGCGTACTCGACCTCGCCCACGAGACGTTTGGCTTCCGCCCCGAGCTCCTGAGCCGCCTCGTCGACGATCAGACGGCTGACCACGACGCCCAGGGGGACCCCCAGCAACAGGACCGCGATGACCGCGACGACCAGTGTGGAGGAGAGCAGTCGACGGCGCATGCGCCTACTCGCGTTCGAACCGGAAGCCGACTCCCCGGACGGTCGTGATGTATCGGGGCTTGGCGGCATCGTCGCCGAGTTTGCGGCGCAGCCAGGAGATGTGCATGTCGAGGGTCTTGGTCGAACCCCACCAGTTGGTGTCCCACACCTCGCGCATGATCTGCTCCCGGGTGACGACCTTGCCGGCGTCGCGGACCAGCACGCGCAGCAGGTCGAACTCCTTGGTCGTCAGGTGCAGCTCCTTCTCCCCCATCCAGGCGCGGCGGGAGTCGGCGTCGATGCGGACCCCCTGCACGACCGGCGTCTCGGAGGTGCCGCGGCGCAGCAGCGCACGCACCCGGGCGAGCAGCTCGGCCAGCCGGAACGGCTTGGTCACGTAGTCGTCGGCGCCGGCGTCGAGGCCGACGACGGTGTCCACCTCGTCCACGCGGGCCGTGAGTATCAGAACCGGGGTGCCGTGCCCCTCGGCACGGATCCGGCGGGCGACCTCCAGGCCGTCCATCTCTGGCAGCCCGAGGTCGAGAACGATGAGGTCGATGCCGCCCGACAGGGCCCTCTCCAGGGCCTGCGGGCCGTCGGGGCTCACCTCTACCTGATAGCCCTCGCGGCGTAGCGCACGCGCGAGTGGCTCGGAGATCGAGGTGTCATCCTCGGCGAGAAGTACGCAGGTCATGAAGCGATCGTAGGACCTTAGGCGATCGTTTCCCGGGCACAGCGCGCGGTTTGACTTGTCGTTGACCTATCCATTGACCTGGGCAAACGAAGCTAAATAAGGGTTAGTCGTGATTAAATTACCGCGATTATCGAGGGGAAAACACAAAGCGCTCCAGGCTTTCCCATCACACCACGTACGCCCGCATCCTCGGGACGCGTCGCGCCCGGCGCGGCGCCCGGAGCGTGATACCCCGAGCCGGGCGCCGGAATGCCTGGAACGTGCCGTTCAGAGCCAGCTCGACCGGACGGAGGCGGCCGGGCCGCCGGCCGGGGCGGTGCCGAGCTCGCCGGCGCGTACCCGGTCGAGCAGGCGGCGGACGGTGTCGACGATCTCGGGGGCGGTCTCCCGCAGGCTCGCCGCGTCGCCGGGGCCGACCTCGGCGGGATCGACGCCCGACTGCCGCAGCACGCCGTCGAGGTCGGCCAGCCGCTCCCCCAGCCACTTCAGCGGCTCGGCCGACAGCTCCTCGTCGAACACCCGCCGGTCGGGCTCCCAGCCGCTGGAGCCGGGGTGGTGGTGCGTACGGTCGAAGCTGCCCGGCGTGCCGTCGACCGACTCCAGCAGGTCGACCCGCCAGATGAGCTGATCGACGACGATCGGACGGGCCGAGTAGATCGACCCCTTGAGCTCGCCCGGCGCGAGCCTGCGGATCTCCAGGCGCACGCCGTGCTCGGCGCCCTCTTGGTGCTCTCCCGGGTCGGGGTCGACGAAGTACAGGTCGCCGACGGCCACGCCGATGCGCTCGAAGCCGAAGAGATAGAGCATGGAGACCACTCCCTCACAGGTGTCCTGGGCTCGCCTCCCCCAGTATCCGTCAGGCCGCCGCGGGCGGCCCGCGGGCGGCGGGAACGACGACGGCCCCGCTGCCCGGGCGGGCGGCGGGGCCGGAGAGAGCGAGGGGCTCTAGTCGTCGACGGAGCTGGGCTCGGCGTAGCGGGCGAGGTAGAGCTGCTCGCCCAGGCTGCGCATCAGGCCCAGCTCGGTCTCGAGGTAGTCGATGTGCTCCTCCTCGTCCTCGAGGATGTCCTCGAAGATGCGGGCGGAGGTGATGTCGCCCTTCTCCCTCATCAGCTGGATCGCCGGGCGCAGCCGTTCGACCACCGCCAGCTCGACCTCAAGGTCGGCCTTGAGCTGCTCCTCCACGGTCTGGCCGATGTGCAGCGTGCCGAGGCGCTGGTAGTTGGGCAGCCCTTCGAGGAACAGGATGCGGTCGGTCAGCCGTTCGGCGTGGCGCATCTCCTCGAAGGACTCGTCGCGCGTGTGCTTGGCCAGCTTGGTGTATCCCCAGTTCTCCTGCATCTTCGCGTGCAGGAAGTACTGGTTGATCGCCGTGAGCTCGGCGGTCAGCTGTTCGTTGAGGAGTTCGATGATCTGCTTGTCGCCCTGCATGAACGGGCCCCTCGTCGCGGTGCGGCTATGCGGTCGTCAGTTCTTCGGACTGCTTCAGGATCGCACAGATCTTCCGTACACAACGGGCACAGTCCCCACCCGCCCCAGTGGTGTCGCGAATCTGTTTCGCGCTCTTCGCCCCGGAGGCGATGCAGTCGTGGACCTCGTTCTCGGTCACAGCACGACAAATGCACACATACATCCGGGGACAGGCCTCTCAAGCGAGCAGGAAGGGGACGCCTTTAGGTTAGGCACACCTAAGATAGCTCACTTCGGTAAGGCTTGCCTATGTTAGAGGCGTCACATTCACCTGACCCCGCAGGTCAGTGGCCCCTCGCCCGCCACTCCTCCAGGTGCGGCGCCTCCGCCCCGATGGACGTGGAGTCGCCGTGGCCCGTGTGCACGACCGTCTCGGGCGGCAGGGACAGCAGCCGCCCGGCGATCGACTCGATGATCGTGTCGAACGACGAGTACGACCGCCCGGTGGCCCCCGGCCCGCCCTTGAACAGCGTGTCGCCGCTGAACAGCACGCCCGCGTCGGGAGCGTGCAGGCAGACCGCGCCCGGCGAGTGGCCCGGCGTGTGCAGCACCTCCAGCGCCACCCCGCCCACCGTGATCTTCTCGCCGTCGGCCAGTGGCGTGTACGCCACCTCCGGCCCGTACACCTGCTCCCAGAGCACCTGGTCGGCCGGGTGCAGCAGGATCGGCGCGCCGGTCAGCTCGGCCAGCCGGGCGGCGGCGTTGACGTGGTCGTTGTGGGCGTGGGTGCACACGATGGCCTTGACCTGGCGGCCGCCGGCCCGCGCGGCGATGGCATCGGCGTCGTGCGCGGCGTCGATGATCACGACCTCGCGCGCGTCGCCGACCAGCCAGACGTTGTTGTCGACCTCCCACGTGCCGCCGTCGAGCGAGAACGTGCCGGAGGTGATGACGCGGTCGATCATCAGAGCACCACCACCGAGCGCAGCACCTCGCCGCGGTGCATCTTGGCGAACGCCTCCTCGACCTGGTCGAGCCCGATCGTCTCGGTGACGAACCGGTCGAGCGGCAGCCGGTTCTGCAGGAACAGGTCGATCAGCATCGGGAAGTCCCGCGAGGGCAGGCAGTCGCCGTACCAGGACGACTTCAGCGCGCCGCCACGGCCGAACACGTCGAGCAGCGGCAGCTCCAGCCGCATCTCCGGCGTCGGCACGCCCACCAGGACGACCGTGCCGGCCAGGTCGCGGGCGTAGAACGCCTGCTCGTACGTCTCCGGCCGGCCGACCGCCTCGATCACCACGTCGGCGCCGAACCCGCCGGTCAGGTCGCGGATCGCCTCGACCGGGTCGTTCTCCCGCGAGTTGACGGTGTGCGTCGCGCCGAACCCGCGGGCCCACTCCAGCTTGCGGTCGTCGACGTCGACGGCGATGATCCGGGACGCCCCGGCCAGCGACGCCCCCAGGATCGCCGCGTCGCCGACCCCGCCGCAGCCGATCACGGCCACGCTGTCGCCGCGCGTCACGCCGCCGGTGTTGATCGCCGCGCCGATGCCGGCCATCACGCCGCAGCCCAGCAGGCCCGCGACCTGGGCCGGCGCCTCGGCCGACACCTTCGTGCACTGCCCTGCCGCCACCAGCGTCTTCTCCAGGAACGCGCCGATGCCGAGCGCGGGCGACAGCTCGGTGCCGTCCTTGAGCGTCATCTTCTGGGAGGCGTTGTGGGTGGCGAAGCAGTACCAGGGCCGGCCGCGCAGGCAGGCGCGGCACTGGCCGCACACCGCGCGCCAGTTGAGGATCACGAAGTCGCCGGGCGCCAGCCCGGTGACGCCCTCGCCGACGGCCTCGACCGTGCCCGCGGCCTCGTGGCCCAGCAGGAAGGGGAAGTCGTCGTTGATCCCGCCCTCGCGATAGTGCAGGTCGGTGTGGCAGACCCCGCAGGCCTGCACGTTCACCACCGCCTCGCCCGGCCCGGGGTCGGGGACGACCACCGTCTCCAGCGAAACTTCCTGGCCCTTACCGCGGGCGATCACGCCCTGCACTTCGTACGGCATGGCAGCCATCTTGTGTCAGGAGGATGATCTCCGCAAGACATAGGGCTGGACCACGCCGAGCCCTCTTGCGGGCCGCCTCCTGATCTTGTGCACCGCGACCCCGTCCGGCGCTCCGGCCAGGCCCTCGGCCAGCTCGGAGTCGACCAGGATCGTGCCCGGCCGGGCGATGGCCGTGAGCCGGGCGGCCAGGTTGACGGTGGTGCCGAACACGTCGCCCATCATGGGCACGACCGGCCCGTACGCCATGCCGATGCGCAGCTCCAGGCTGTCGGCGAGGTCGAGGGCGATCGCCGCGGCCTGGGCCGGGGCGGGCGCGGTGAACAGCACCTCGTCGCCGAGCGTCTTGACCAGCCGCGCGCCGTGCGCGGCTACCACGTCGGCGGCGCGCGACTCGAAGCCCTCGACCAGCGAGGCCAGCGCCCGCTCGTCCAGCTCGCGCGAGCGGCGGGTGAAGGAGACCAGGTCGGCGAAGCCGACGGCGATCGACACGCGGACCGGTCCCCGCTCGTCCTGGTCGTCGGCGACGGCCAGCAGCCGGGTGCCGGCGGCGGCGAGCTGGGCCCGCCAGACGTGCACCAGCAGGTGCTCGAAGTCGGGCAGGAGGGCCTTGGCCGTGTCGAGGACGCCGTTCAGGTCGGCGTCGGTGCGCGAGTCGGGGACCATCGTGCCGATCACGATCTCGGCCTGCCACTGCGCCAGCCTGGCGGTGGTCTGCCCGAGCGCGCGGGCCATGCGGATGACGGTCTGCTCGTCGAGCAGGCCGCCGTCGATCAGGTTGCGCACCCGGCGCAGCGCGGCCACGTCGGCGTCGCTGAACGCCACGGCGTCGTCGGGGAACTGGGCGAAGCCGAGCGCCCGCCAGATGCGCTGGGCGAGCTCCTGCGACACCCCGGCCCCGGCCGCGACCTGCGCGCGGGTGTGGCGGGCCGGCATGCCGACGAGCGTGCGCTCGATCTGCTCGGCGGTCGGCCTGCCGGGCGGTTGGGTGGCGTTCACGATCAGCAGGCTACGCCAACCTCAGCGGCCGTCGATCTCTCCGTCGGACGCGTCCTCGACCAGCTTGAACAGGTCCATGCGGACGTCCTGGATGCGCGGGATGTCGCGCAGGACGATCTGCCCCCGCTCGCCCGCGGACTCGACGGTCAGCGTGCCGCAGCCGAGCATGCGCTCCATGAACGTCTGGTCGGAGCTGACGGTGTTGACCTTGGCCATCGGGATCTCGTCGGTGGACTTGTTGAGCACGCCCATGCTGATCGTGAACCGGTGGGTCGTCAGGACGTAGCCCGTGTTCTTCCACCGCAGGTAGGGCACGAACGAGAAGATCGTCAGCAGGATCACGGCGATGACGACGACGGCGATCCTGCCGTAGGAGGTGACGCTCTCCCCCCACGCGGTGGGGAAGAAGTAGAGCGCCGCACCCGCTGCCGCGGCGATGAGGATCAGCGCGAAGAACGGGCCGACAAGGCGCTTCCAGTGGGGATGGAAGGATCGGACGCGCTGCTCACCCTGCGTCAGATGGTGGTCGGGAAGGGTCATGCCGCACATGCTGCCACCAACCCGGCCGAGCGGCTACGCCCCGGCTCATCGGGCGGCTCATCGGGCGGCCCGCACGTGCACGACGTCTCCGGCGCCCAGCGTGTAGCGCTCGCCGCCGGACTCCACCTGGAGGTGGCCGGACCCGTCGATGCCGGTGGCCCGCCCGGTCAGCACCTGCTCGCCCGGCAGCTCCACCCGGACGTCGCGGCCGACCGTGGCGCTGGCGGCGAGGTAGGCGGCGCGCAGCCCGGCGACCTCGGCGTCGCCGCCGGCCGCCTCCCACTCGCGGTAGTGGCTCTCGACCTCGCGCAGCACGGCCCGCAGCAGCGGATCGCGGTCGAGGCAGGCCGCCTTCTCCATGGCCAGGGAGGTGGCCGTCTCGACCGGGGCCTCCTCCGCGCGCAGGGAGACGTTGAGCCCCATGCCGATGACGACGGCGTCGTCGACCCGCTCGGCCAGCACCCCGGCCAGCTTGCGCTCGCCCACCAGCAGGTCGTTGGGCCACTTCAGGCGCACGTCGACCTCGGCCAGCCGGCGCACGGCCGAGGCGGCGGCCACGCCGTACAGCAGCGGCAGCCACCCCTGGGTCGGCACCGGCGTCGTGGGCCTGAGCAGGACGGAGAACGTCAGCCCCGACCGCGGCGGCGCCGACCAGGCGCGGTCGAGCCGGCCCCGGCCGGCGACCTGCGACTCGGCCACCAGCACCCGGCCCTGCTCGGCCCCGGCCTGGGCGGCCAGGGCCAGGTCGGCGTTGGTCGAGCCGGTGGTCTCGACGACGGTGACGCCGGTCCACAGGGCGCCCGGACGCACCAGCGCGCGGTTGAGCGCGGCCTCCGAGAGCGGCGGACGGTCGAGGTCGGAGAAGCGCGAGGAGGCCATCCCCCTATCTTGGCCGAACCCGCGCCGAGGTCGTCGCACCGCACCGGCTGGTCTCGAAGTCCGTATGAGGGGTAAAGATGGGGGGATGAGCAGACGTCCTGACCCTCGCAACTGGGCTTCGTGGCGGCCCTTCGGCCTCGGGTTGCGCAAGCCGAACAACTACCTGGAGCTGTGGAAGGCGTTCAGGTCGGTCAAGGGGAACAGGCGTTACGCCTGGCGCATACTCAACCAGGGCACCTGCGACGGCTGCGCGCTCGGCACGCACGGCATGCGCGACTGGACGATGGACGAGATCCACCTGTGCAACATCAGGTTGCGCCTGCTGCCGCTGAACACCATGCCCGCGCTCGACGTGTCGCTGCTGCGCGACGTCTCCGGGCTGGCCGGGCGCAAGAGCGCGGAGCTGCGGGAGCTGGGGCGGCTGCCGTACCCGATGGTGCGGCGGGCCGGCGAGCCCGGCTTCACCCGCATCACGTGGGACGAGGCGCTGCGGGTGGCGGCCGAACGGCTGCGCGGCGCGCGCTTCGGCACGTACCTGACCAGCCGCGGGGTGCCCAACGAGAACTACTACGCGGCGCAGAAGGCGGTGCGGGCGCTCGGCACGAACAACGTCGACAACGCCGCCCGCATCTGCCACTCGCCCTCGACGGTCGCGCTCAAGCAGACCATCGGCGCGGCGGCCACGACCTGCTCCTACACCGACTGGATCGGCTCGGACCTGATCGTCTTCATCGGCTCGAACCCGTCGAACAACCAGCCGGTCGCGATGAAGTACCTCTACCACGCCAAGAAGGCCGGCACCCGGATCGCCATGGTCAACGCCTACCGCGAGCCGGGCATGGACAAGTACTGGGTGCCCTCCAACGCCGAGTCCGCGCTGTTCGGCACGAAGATCACCGACGAGTTCTTCGGCGTGAACGTCGGCGGCGACATCGGCTTCCTCAACGGCGTGCTCAAGCACCTCATCGAGAACGACTGGGTGGACAAGGCGTTCGTGAGCGGGCGCACGTCCGGGTTCGAGGAGGCGCGCAAGGCCGTCGAGGCCCAGTCGTGGGCCGAGCTCGAAGCGCTCTCGGGGGCGACCAAGGAGCAGATGTTCCGGCTGGCCGAGCTGCTCGGCCGGGCGCGCTCGGCGGTGCTGGTCTGGTCGATGGGCATCACCCAGCACACCTACGGCGAGGACAACGTCAGGGCGATCGTCAACCTGGCGCTCGCGCGCGGCTTCATCGGGCGCGACAAGTGCGGGCTGATGCCGATCCGGGGGCACAGCGGGGTGCAGGGCGGAGCCGAGATGGGCGCGTACGCGACCGGCTTCCCCGGCGGCCTGCCGATCACGTCCGCCAATGCCGCCAAGTTCACCGACCTGTGGGGCTTCCAGGTGCCCGACACGGCCGGGCTGACCGCGACCGACATGATCGACGCGGCCCACCGGGGCGAGCTCGACGCGCTCGTCTCCTCCGGCGGCAACTTCCTGGAGGTGCTGCCCGACCCGGCCTACTGCCGCGAGGCGCTGTCCAGGCTGGGGCTGCGGGTGCACATCGACATCGTGCTGTCCTCGCAGATGCTCGTGCCGGGCGAGGGCGACGTGCTGCTGCTGCCCGCCCAGACGCGTTACGAGATGGTCGGCGGCGTGACCGAGACCTCCACCGAGCGGCGGATCATCTTCTCGCCCGAGGTCGAGGGGCCGCGCGTGGGCGAGGCCTGGCCGGAGTGGAAGATCTTCTCCGAGCTTGCCGCCCGTACCCGTCCGGAGATAGCCGACCATGTGCGGTTCACCGGCACTCCGCAGATCCGTGCGGAGATCGAGCAGGTCGTGCCGTTCTACCAGGGCATCTCCGGGTTGCGGAAGTTCGGGGACAACGTCCAGTACGGCGGCCGCCACCTCTTCGCCGACGGCCGCTTCCAGACGCCCGACGGGCTGGCCGTCTTCTCGGTGGTCGAGCCGCCCGCCCTTGAGCGCCCCGACGGCACGTTCAAGGTCGCGACCAGGCGCGGCAAGCAGTTCAACAGCATGGTCCACGAGCGGCTCGACGGCTTCAACGGCGCCGCCCGCGAGGCCGTGCTGATGAGCCCGTACGACGCCGACCGGCTCGGGCTGGCCGACGGCGCGCCGGTCGAGCTGCGCGCGGGCGAGCGCTCCTACCAGGGCAAGGTGCTGCGCGCCCCGCTGATGCCGGGCAACCTGCAGATCCACTGGCCGGAGGGGAACGTCCTGCTCGACGAGGCCCGGCGCTCGCCACAGGCGCGCATCCCCGACTACAACGCGCTCGTCACCGTGCGGCCGCTGTGAAGGCGCGTCCCGGGCCCACCACACGCGTCCGCATCAGGGAGCTGGCCGGCTCCGGAGCCCGCGACCGGCGCGACGACCTGGCCACGGAGGAGCCGCTGGAGATCCGCCTCACCGGCGGCGACGGCGCCCGCAAGACGGTCGCCATCACCATGCGCACGCCGGGGCACGACTTCGAGCTGGCCGCCGGGTTCCTGAGCGGCGAGGGCCTGGCCGGGCCGGACGACATCGCGGCCATCGCGTACTGCACGGACGACGACCTGCCGCCCGAGGCCCGCTACAACACCGTCACCGTCCGCCTGCACGGCCCGGTGCCCGACCTGCCGGCGCTCGACCGGCACTTCCTCACCTCCAGCGCGTGCGGCGTGTGCGGCTCGGCCGGCCTCGACGCGCTGCACGGCCGGTGCAAGCCGATCCCCAGAGGCTCGCTCGAACTCACCCCCGAGGTCCTCTACGGCCTGCCGGGCGCGCTGCGCGAGGCCCAGGGCGTGTTCGGCAAGACCGGCGGGCTGCACGCGGCGGGCCTGTTCTCGGCGACGGGCACGCTGCTGGCCTTGCGCGAGGACGTCGGCCGGCACAACGCCGTGGACAAGCTGGTCGGCTGGGCGGCGCTGGCGGGCCGGCTGCCGCTGGCCGAGCACGTGCTCATGGTCAGCGGCAGGGCCAGCTACGAGATCATGCAGAAGGCGCTGGCGGCCGGCGTCCCGGCGGTCTGCGCGGTGTCGGCGCCCTCGTCCCTGGCCGTCGATCTGGCCAGGGAGTTCGGGTTGACGCTGGTGGGGTTCCTGCGCGGCGAGCGCTGCAACGTCTACGCCGGGCAGGAGCGGGTCGTCACGTCCTGGTCAGCGGCAGACCACGCGCTGGATCCGTGAGCGACTACGTGTCGAGCTGCGCCGCCGAGCAGCGCGGCGCCCGGCAGTCCGGGTCGGATGTGCCTTGTGAGGCCTATTCGCAGGTCACCGGATAGGTGCCTTCGATGGATGGCTTGTTGTGGTTCAGCACCTCCAGCCGGACCACGCCGGAGGTCTTCGTGTCCCGGCTCCAGTTGGCCGCCTGCACCTGGAGCAGACCGCCGGAGTTGGTCTTGTACGTGGCCGGCTCCGTGGGCCTGCCGTCGATGACCCAGCGCCAGGTGATCTCGGTGTCCGGCGCGGCGCGGAAGGCGCCGTGGGCGGTCACGTACGGGGCCTCGGCGCAGTCGCCGAAGTAGTGGACCGGGCGGAACTCGCTGATCCGCACCGTGCCCGGCGACGGGTCCACCGGCACGCAGGTCACCGTGTACGGCCGCTCCCTGACCAGCTTGTTGTGGTTCAGCACCTCGATGCGGATCACACCGCTTCCGCTGGCCTTCGGGGAGACGTAGAACAGGTCGCCGATCATCTGGGCCCTGCCGGGCTTGGCCTCCTGCGTCCTGACCGGGCCGGACTTGCCGTCCACGACGACGCGGTAGCGCACCTCGGCCTCGCGGTCGGTGGTGATCCGGGCGTCGGCCCGCATGCCGATGGAGCCGGTGCAGTCGCCCTGGTAGACGGGCGTCAGCAGGTAGGGGATGGCCAGCTTGGCGGGGTCGGGGTCGGTCGTGCAGGACAGGGCGAACGTGCGCTCGGCGGCCTGCGCCGCGGCGGGCTGGGTGGTCAGGGCCAGCTTGTGGGAGCCGGTCTTCGACTGGTCGAGGCTCCAGGCGGCGGTGACGTCCTGCGACCTGGGCTGGGTGCCGGCCGGGAAGCTGACGGTCTGGTGTTGCCACTCGGCGCCGTCGAGGGTCCACCAGTAGCCGACGCTGGCGGCCGGGCCCGCCGGGAGGGTGATGCGGCCGGTGGCCTGGTAGGCGATGGGCTCGTCGCAGTAGCCCGCGTAGTCGCCGGGCGTCAGGGCGCTGATCGCCGCCTGCGGCTGCTGCGCCGGGGGCTCGGCGGTCGTGGTCGGCTTGGGCGTCGGGGAGGTCGTCGGCGTCACGGTGGGCGTCGGGGTGGGCGTCGGGGTCGGCTTCGGGCCCGGCGTGACGCGGCAGGTCACCGCGTACGACGCCCGCGCGGAGTCGTGGCCGCCGGCGTTGAGGATCCGTACCGACTTCCAGCCCGCGGTGGAGGTGCCCACGGACAGCGGCAGCGTGACCTGCCTGCTGCGCGGGCCGCCGGCGGCGAAGTACAGCGACTCCACCGCGCCCTCGCCCGTGGCGCTGTCGATCCACTGGTAGCCGACCTTGGCGGGGGTGCGCGAGACCTGGATGGTCGCGGTGAACGTCACGGTCGTCGGGCAGCGGCCGTCCTGGCGGGGCGGGCTCGCCTGCACGTTCGCGGCCGCCTCCAGCGGCCCGTCCGGCCGGGCGGGCAGCGGGTTGACGACGTCGTACCGCTGCGGGGCTCCGGCGCAGGCGACGCGGAAGCGGGCCTTGGCCGACAAACCGCGCCGGCCGAGCACCTCGACGGCCTGCCAGCCGGTGGTGTCGCGGTCGAAGGTCTGGCGGTCCCTCACGACGACCTTGCGCGCGCCGTTGACGCGGAAGCTCCTGATGGCGCTCTTGCTGCGGTCACCGCGTACCCAGCGGTACCGCACGGTGCCCTTGCCCTTGGCGGCCACCGTGGCGGAGAAGGCCACGGTCGTGGGGCACTCGCCCGCCTGACCGGCGGGAACGGCCCTGACCCGGGTCACCGAGGTCGCCGGGGCGGCGGCGGCCTGGGCCGGAGGAGCGGCCAGCAGGCTGCCGAGCATCACCGCGCCCAGCAGCAAGGCTGTCCTTTTCATGAGGGGGTCCCTTTCTGCGCTGATCAAAGCCCCCATGCTGCTCAGTGATCCTTGGAAGTCACTTGGAGCCGCCTTGTGCAGATTGTGGAATGAAGCGTTCCGTTCTGCTATAGTTGGAACAGAACAAGCCGTTCCGCTTCGTCGGTCGAGAGGACCCCCTCATGAGCATCCGCCCGTTCCGCATCGAGATCTCCCAGGCCGACCTCGACGACCTGCGGGCCCGGCTCGCGCTGACCCGCTTCGCCGACGAGATCCCGGGCGCCGACCAGGGCGTGGGCGTCGACCGGGTCAAGCGCCTGGTGGCCCACTGGCAGTCCGGCTTCGACTGGCGCGCCCAGGAGGCCAGGCTCAACGCCTACCCGCAGTTCACGACGGAGATCGACGGGCAGAACATCCACTTCATCCACGTACGCTCCGACAACCCCGACGCTCTGCCGCTGATCCTCACCCACGGCTGGCCCGGCACCGTCGCCGAGTACCTCGACGCCATCGAGCCGCTGTCGCGCCACTTCCACGTGGTCGTCCCGTCGCTGCCCGGCTTCGGCTTCTCCGGCCCGACAAAGGAGCTCGGCTGGAACAACCGGCGCATCGCCGGGGCCTGGGCCGAGCTGATGGCCCGCCTGGGCTACGAGCGCTACGGCGCCGTCGGCAACGACGGCGGCTCGATGATCTCCCCCGAGCTGGGCCGGATCGACGCCGAGCACGTCGTCGGCGTGCACGTCACCCAGCTGTTCTCCTTCCCCTCAGGCGACCCGGCCGAGTTCGCCGGCCTGAGCGAGGAGGACCAGGCCGGGCTGGCCGTGCTCGACTGGTTCTGGAAGGAGAAGGGCGCGTTCAACGTCCTGCAGTCGCAGCAGCCGCAGACGCTCGCGCACGCCCTCGCCGACTCCCCCGCCGGGCTCGTCGGCTGGCTCGCCCAGCTCTTCGACGAGGACCTGGACGACGACTTCGTGCTGACCAACGCCTCGATCCACTGGTTCACCGGCACCGCCGGCTCGGCCCTGCGGCTCTACTGGGAGAACGCCCGCATGGAGCAGCCGCAGGAGCCGACGACCACCCCGACCGCGCTGGCCATGGGCGAGGGCGACTTCAAGTCGATCCGCCGCTTCGCCGAGCGCGACCACCACGGCATCGTCTCGTGGAAGACCCTGCCCGCCCCCGCCCGCGGCCACTACACCGCTCACACCGCCACGGAGGCGCTCACCTCCGACATCACGGCCTTCTTCGACAGCCTGCGCTGATTCCGCGCGCTTCGGACGGCCCGGCCCCCCGCCGGGCCGTCCGCGCGTGCTCAGCCCGTGTTCTGCAGGCCGGCGGCCACGCCGTTGACCGACAGCAGCAGCAGCGTGGACAGCCGCTCGCGCTCCTGCTCCGACAGGTCCTCGGTGCGCATCGCGCGCAGCGCCCGCAGCTGCAGGTGCGACAGCGCGTCGACGTACGGGTCGCGCAGCTGCACGGCCCGCGAGAGCACCTTGCGGTTCTCCAGCAGCCGCGTGTGGCCGGTCACCCGCAGCACCAGTTCGCGGGTGCGGTCGTACTCCTCCAGCACCTGGCGGGCGAAGTCGTCGCGGCCGCCGAGCGCCAGGTAGCGCTTGGCGATCGACCGGTCGGTCTTGGCCAGCGACATCTCGGCGTTGTCCAGCATCGCGTTGAACAGCGGCCATTCGGCGTAGGCCGCGCGCAGCTCGTCGAGGGAGCCGACGGCGGCCAGGCCGGTGCCCAGGCCGTACCAGCCGGGCAGGTTGACGCGGGTCTGGGCCCAGGCGAACACCCACGGGATGGCCCGCAGGTCGTCCAGCGAGCGCGGCGCGCCCAGGCCGCGGCGGGCCGGACGGGAGCCGAGCCGCAGCGAGCCGATCTCCTCCAACGGGCTGACCAGCGCGAACCACTCGGGGAACCCGGGGGCCTCGGTGAGCGCCCGGTAGGCCTCCTCCGAGGCCGTGGCCACCTGCTGGGCCAGGCCGCGGAACCGCTCGGCGGCGGCCGCCGTACGGGCGCCGACCGTGGGCGAGGAGGCCAGCAGCACGGCGTTGGTGACCTGCTCCAGATGGCGGCGGGCGATGGCGATGTGCCCGTAACGAGCGAAGATGACCTCGCCCTGCTCGGTGACCTTGAAGCGGCCCGCGACCGAGCCCGGCGCCTGCGCCAGCACCGCCCGGTTGGCCGGGCCGCCGCCGCGGCCGAGCGCGCCGCCGCGGCCGTGGAACATGCGCAGCTTGACGTCGTGCTCGTGGGCCCACACGGTCAGCTCCTCCTGGGCCTCGTAGAGGCGGAGGGTGGCGGCCGCCGGGCCCAGCTCCTTGGCCGAGTCGGAGTAGCCGAGCATGATCTCCATGCGCCGGCCGGTCGCGGCCAGGCGGTCCTGGATCTGCGGGATCTCCAGCATGCCGCTCAGCACGCGCGGCGAGTTCGCCAGGTCCTGGCCGGACTCGAACAGCGGCACCACGTCGAGCACCGGCGCCCGGTCGCCCAGGGCGTGCCCGGCCAGCTCGTAGACGGCCGCGATGTCGTCGGCCGAGCGGGTGAAGGAGACCACGTAGCGGGAGCAGGCCGTGACGCCGAACCGCTCCTGGATCCAGGCGATCACCCGGATCGTGGCCAGCACCTCCTCGGTGCGCTCCGACAGCTCGCCGCCGGCCCTGATCTCCTCCAGGGCCGCCGCGTGCACCTGCGAGTGCTGGCGCACCTCCAGCTCGGCCAGGTGGAAGCCGAACGTCTCGACCTGCCAGACGAGGTGCTGCAGCTCCCCGTACGCCTGCCGCGGCGCGCTGCCCGCCAGCGACTCCTGCACCAGGCGCAGGTCGGCCAGCAGCTCGGCGGGCGCGCGGTAGGCGAGGTCGAGGTCGCGGCGGCGGGTGGCGGCGATGCGGGCGGCCACGTACAGCAGCCACTGGCGGTGCGGCTCACGCGGCGAGCGGGTGGCCAGCTCGGAGACCAGCTCGGGGTGCGCGTCGACGGCCGCGGCCAGCGCGCCCTTCAGCTCGGCCGAGCAGGGCGAGAACTGGGCGGAGGCGGTCAGCGTGCGGGCGATGCGCGTACAGGCCGTCTCCAGGGCGGTCAGCACGTGCTCGGACTGGATCTGGATCGTGTCGCGGGTGACCTTGGCGGTGACGTTGGGATTGCCGTCGCGGTCGCCGCCGATCCAGCTTCCGTAGCGGATGAAGGGCCTGGCCAGCGGCGGACGGGTGCCGGTGCCCGCGTCGAGCGCCGCGTCGAGCGAGCGGTAGACCTGGGGCACCATGCGGAACAGCGTCTCGTCGAAGGCGGCCATGGCGGTGCGCACCTCGTCGAGCGGGTCGAGCTTGGTGGAGCGCAGCTGGGCCGTCCGCCACAGCAGGTCGATCTCCTCCAGCAGGCGGCGCCTGCTCTCGGCGCGCTCGGACGCGCCGCGCCCGGGCGCGTTGTACTCGGTCAGCTGGCCGCTGATGCGCTGGATAGCGGTGACGACCGCGCGCCTGCGCGCCTCGGTGGGGTGCGCGGTCAGCACCGGGTGCAGCTCCAGCCCCTGCAGCAGCTCCCGCACGCGCTCCTCGCCGAGCTCGTGCACGGCCTGCGCCAGCGACTCCCGCTGCACCCTCCCCTCGGCGTCACGCTCGCGCAGCGTGCGGATCCGGTAGTGCTCCTCGGCCAGGTTCGCCAGGTGGAAGTAGCAGGTGAACGCGCGGGCGACCGCGACCGCCCGCTCGATCTCCCATCCGGCGACCATTTCGGTGATCTCGTCGGCGGAAATCTCGCCTCTGCGCGCCGCGATGACGGCTTTGCGCAACCGTTCGACGTCGGCCAGCAGGTCTTCGCCACCTTGTTCGGCGATCACCTGGCCGAGCAGCTTGCCGAGCATGCGCACGTCGTGGCGCAGCTCGTCAGGCATCTCGGTCACGGCGGCACTACGACGCTCGAGCCCCTGGTCAATCATGCTTCGAAGGGTATCGACTCGCTTTCGGCGACCGCATGGCGGTCTCGCCCATTGGACTAGACCATTCTCTAGCTCGGCTTTGACACGGCGGCTACCAGCTCCGGGAGGCGGGGGAAGCCGATCTTGCTGGCGAGGCGTCTGCCGAGCACTTCGATCAGCAGGCCGTAGAAGGGCGCGAGCACCGACACCCACATCAGCCCGAACGCCAGCGGCAGCACGATCGGCAACGACATCAGCGCGATCCCGAGCATCGCCCCGATCGACGACGCGAACGCCTGACCGCCCTGGCCGGGCGCGGCGCCGCTGAAGGCGTTCATCCGCTCCGGCAGCGTGTACGGGATCGTCACGCTGGTCACCGAGCCGACCCCGAGCCCGACGCCGAGCGCGCCCAGCCCGGTCAGGAACGCCGGCACGACGGCCTCCTGGCTGCCGGTGAAGAACGCCGCCGCGACCGCCACGAGCAGCAGCAGCGGCGCGGCGACCAGGCAGTTGGCCAGGTGGCGGCCCGCCAGGTCGCGGCGCAGGTCCTCCTCCGAGCCGAAGGCCACGGCGTTCATCCACAGGGAACGCCCGTCGATGCCGAACGCGTTGCCCGACTGCAACGAGATCATCAGCGCGCCCATGCCGGTGATCAGCACCGGCAGCACCGGCCCCGCCTGCCCCTCGGTGCTGTTGTTCAGCGAGAACGCCAGGACGACGGTCACCACGACCGAGGAGAACCAGCCCACGCGGAACCTCGGCTCCCGCCTGATGTACTTCAGCTCCTTGGTCACCACGGCCGCCAGCGGCCCGTCGGGCAGGAGCCGGTCGGCCAGGCCGCGCTCCCGGCGGACGGAGGCCGCCTGCGTGGAGGCGTCCGGCGAGACCAGGGCCCGGCCGAGGGCCTTGATCCACAGCCAGGCGACGACCACGACCAGCACCGCGACGGCGGCCAGCTCCGCCACGCCGACCAGGCCGCCGTCGGCCATGGCGTGCGCGGCCATGCCCGGCGGCGTCCAGCGCAGGACGCCGGCCAGCCGGTGGAGGATCGCGGCGGGGTCGCCGAGGCCGCGGTTCATCAGCAGGTTGGGCAGCTGCGCCAGCAGCACCACGAACAGGGCGGCCACGGCCAGCACGTCACGCCCGCGCCGGCTGCGCAGCGCGCCGGACAGCGAGGTGGTGATCAGCCGCGAGGTGACCACGCAGAGCGCGAACTGCAGCAGCACCGCGGGCACGCCGAGCAGCACGCCCCCGAGGCCCGTGGGCAGCCCGACCAGCGCGCCGGCCGTGACGACGAGCATCGCCAGCGGCCACGCGCCCGTCGCGGACGCGGTGAACAGCCCGACGGCCAGCTCGCGCGTACGCAGCGGGAACAGCGACAGCCGCGCCGGGTCGAGCGTGTCGTCCAGCCCGAACGCCAGCAGCGGCACGATCATCCAGCTCACCAGGAAGAACGCGTACGCGACGATCACCAGCTCGGCGGCGACGTCGGAGGGCGCGAGCCTGAGCAGGCTCATCAGCAGGAACCCCAGCACGGCCAGGCCGGCCGCGGCGAGCAGGGTGAAGACGAAGCCGAGCTTGCGCTGCACGTCGCCACGCAGGTTGCCGACCAGCAGCCGCAGCTTGAGCCGCGCGAACAGCGCGGCCGTCGCCATGGGCGACCCCGTGACGGCGGCGCTCACGGCGTGTCCTGAGGCGCGGCAGCGGCCGGAGGCACGGACGGCGGCGTGGCAGCGGATGCGGCCGGGGGCGCGGGCGGGGGTGCGGTCGGGTGCGTGGCAGCGGGTGCAGCCGGGGGTGTGGTCGGGGGTGTGGTCGGGGGTGCGGTCGGGGGCTGGTTGCCGGGGCGGGCGCCGAGCCAGCTCAGCCCGGCCTCGCCGTGGGCGCGGGAGCCGCCGCCGACCAGCCGCATGAACGCCTCGTTGAGGCTCGCGCCGCCGCGCACCTGCTCCAGCGGCCCCTGGGCGACGATGTGGCCGCCGCTCATCACCGACACCCAGTCGCACAGCCGCTCGACGAGGTCCATGACGTGGCTGGAGAAGATGACCGTCGAGCCGGAGGCGGTGAAGCGCCGCAGCACCTCGGTCAGGGTGTTGGAGCTGACCGGGTCGACCCCCTCGAACGGCTCGTCGAGGAAGAGCACGGACGGGTTGTGCAGCAGCGCCGCGGCCAGCCCGATCTTCTTGCGCATGCCGGTGGAGTAGTCGACGACGAGCTTGTCGGCGGCCCCGGTCAGGTCCATCACGTCGAGCAGCTCGCCCGCGCGCTGCTCGACGTCGGCCTTGGGGATGCCGCGCAGCCGGCCGTTGTAGAGCAGCAGCTCGCGGCCCGACAGCCGCTCGAACAGCCGCAGCCCCTCGGGCAGCACGCCGATGCGCGCCTTGACGGCGACCGGGTCGCGCCAGACGTCGAACCCGTCGATCGCGGCCTGGCCTCCGTCGGGCCGCAGCAGGCCCGTGATCATGCTCAGCGTGGTCGTCTTGCCGGCCCCGTTGGGACCGACCAGGCCCGCGAAACTGCCCGCCGGGACCACGAGGTCGACCCCGGCCACCGCGACCTGCGCGCCGTAGCGCTTGTACAGGCCGTGGGAGCGAACCGCATCCGTCATGGATCCACTCTAGGAGGACGGGTTAGCCTAACGCGCATGAGCGCAGCCGCCGATCCCATGCCGGAGATGCCGGACATCCACACCACCGCAGGCAAGATCGCCGACCTGGAGCGAAGGCTCGACGAGGCCGTGCACGCCGGCTCGGCGTCGGCGGTGGACAAACAGCACGCCAAGGGCAAGATGACCGCGCGCGAGCGGGTGCTCGCGCTGCTCGACGAGGGCTCGTTCGTGGAGTTCGACGAGTTCGCCCGCCACCGGTCCACGATGTTCGGGCTGGAGAAGCGGCGTCCGTACGGCGACGGCGTCATCACCGGCCACGGCACGATCGACGGCCGCCAGGTCTGCGTGTTCTCCCAGGACGTCACGGTCTTCGGCGGCTCCCTCGGCGAGGTGTACGGCGAGAAGATCGTCAAGGTGATCGACCTGGCGCTCAAGACGGGCTGCCCGATCATCGGCATCAACGAGGGCGGCGGCGCGCGCATCCAGGAGGGCGTGGTCGCGCTCGGCCTCTACGCGGAGATCTTCAAGCGGAACGTGCACGCCTCCGGCGTGATCCCGCAGATCTCGCTCATCATGGGCGCCGCGGCCGGCGGCCACGTCTACTCACCCGCCCTGACCGACTTCGTGGTGATGGTGGACCAGACGTCCCACATGTTCATCACGGGCCCCGACGTGATCAAGACGGTGACCGGCGAGGAGGTCACGTTCGAGGAGCTGGGCGGGGCCCGCGCGCACAACACCAAGTCGGGGGTGGCCCACTACCAGGCCGCCGACGAGGAGGACGCCCTCGACTACGTCAAGGCGCTGCTGTCCTACCTGCCCTCCAACAACCTGGACGAGGCCCCGGCCTTCGCCCCCGCCGCCGACCTGGAGCCCGACCCCGAGCTCGACCTGGTGATCCCCGACTCCCCCAACCAGCCGTACGACATGCGCCAGGTGATCGAGCACGTGCTCGACGACGGGGAGTTCCTGGAGGTCCACGCGCTCTTCGCGCCGAACATCGTGGTCGGCTACGGCCGGGTGGACGGCCAGCCGGTCGGGGTCGTCGCCAACCAACCCATGCATTTCGCCGGATGTCTGGATATCGACGCCTCCGAGAAGGCCGCCAGATTTATTCGAACTTGTGATGCCTTTAATATTCCGATCCTGACTTTTGTTGATGTACCGGGATTCCTCCCCGGCACCGATCAGGAATGGAACGGAATCATCCGCCGCGGCGCCAAGCTCCTGTACGCCTACGCCGAGGCCACGGTCCCGCTGGTCACGGTCATCACCCGCAAGGCGTACGGCGGCGCGTACGACGTCATGGGCTCCAAGCACCTCGGCGCGGACGTCAACCTCGCCTGGCCCACCGCCCAGATCGCGGTCATGGGCGCGCAGGGCGCGGTCAACATCCTCTACCGGCGCGAACTGGCGGCCTCCGACGAGCCCGACGCCGAGCGCGCCCGGCTCGTCACCGAGTACGAGGACACTTTGGCCAATCCGTACATCGCGGCCGAACGCGGCTATGTGGACTCGGTGATTCGGCCGTCCGAAACCCGGCCGCAAGTTGTCCGGGCACTTCGCGCGCTGCGTAACAAGAGAGCCTCGCTGCCGCCGAAGAAGCATGGGAACATTCCTCTATGAGCGACCACCTGCGGATAGTCCGCGGCGACGCCACGCCCGAGGAGATCGCGGCCGTGGTGGCCGTGCTCGCCACGCGGCGGAGCTCGTACACCGAACCCGAGAGACCTCGTAGACAAACATGGCGAAACCCCGCCAGAGGCATGCGTAACCCTGGCCTGCCGGGGAAGGCGGCTTGGCGGATGAGCGCACTACCCTAGATAGATCCCGGGAATCGGGTGTCAAGTTCCCCGGGAGTTGGGACTATCTAGAGAAAGTAGGCGTATATAGTCAGCCGATCAACTAACACCGCGGCCTGGAGGACGACATGGCCATCCCAGACCTCATGCCGCATCCTGTGGCAGCCAAGTACGCCGTCCTAGTGGATGTCGGTTATCTCTACGCTGCGGCAGGTGAGGTGCTGCTCGGCGCGAAGGAACGCAAGGAATATCGGGTGGCCGCCGATGAGCTCATCCAGAGTCTACAGAAACATGCAGAGGAACGTATTTCCGGCGAACTTCTGCGGATCTATTGGTATGACGCCGCCCGCGACCGTGTGCCCACCGTCGACCAGCGTGTCATCGCCCAGCTCCCGTGGGTCAAGGTGCGCCTCGGCAACCTCAACGCCCGCGGCCAGCAGAAGGGCGTCGACGCGCAGATCAGGAGCGACCTGGAGGCGCTGGCCCGGCACCACGCGGTGACCGACACGATCCTGCTGGCAGGCGATGAGGACATGGTTCCGGCGGTCGAGGCGGCGCAGGCGTACGGCGTGCGCATCCACCTGTGGGGCGTCGAGCCGCCCTACGGCACCAACCAGGCCGAGCGCCTGGTGTGGGAGTCCGACACGGTGGAAGTGATCTCCGCCGATTTCCTGAGGCCCTTTTTCAGTCGCGCTCCGCAGCCGGTCGCGGTCACCCCGCCCGCCGCGGCTCCCTCGCCCGCCCAGGTGTTCGCCGGGCGCGCGCCGGTCAAGCCGCACGCCAAGCCCGGCCAGGTCGCCAAGCTGGGGCCCAGCCGTCCGCGCGTGGAGGACGTCGGCGAGCACGTCGCCCAGAAGTGGATACTCACCCGCGGCCGCGACAACATCCGCGACCTGCTGCCCGGCCCGATCCTGCCGACGGTGATCGACACCGAGCTGCTGATCGAGGCGGAGAAGGAGCTCGGGCACTCGCTGCGGCCCTACCCGGAGGCCCGGGTCTGGCTGCGTGACGGGTTCTGGGCGCGCGTCTACCGGGAGTTCGACCTGGGGGTGGGGGTCTCCTCCAAGTAGAGCAGCGTCTCGGCGACCGCCGTGCGGGCGTAGAGCACGTACCGGCCGGTGCGGTGCGCGGTGCACAGGCCGGCCTTGCGCAGCGCCGTCAGGTGCTGGTTGACGCCGGGCTCGGAGAGCCCGGCGCGCTGGGCGAGGTCGCGCGTCGAGGCGGGCTGGTCCAGCTCGGCCAGCAGCCGGGCGCGCGTCCTGCCGAGCACGGCGGCCAGCGCCTCGGGCGGGTCCACCTCGCGGCGCTCCCAGAGCGTCGCGATGCCGCGCGGCGCGTAACGCACGGTCGGCTGGTACGGCGGCGTCGTGACCGACAGGACCCGCGGCCAGGCGAACACGCACGGCACCAGCAGCAGCCCGAGCCCTCTCAGTGACCGGCGGCCGGACACGTACCGGTGTTGCAGCCGCAGCGTGCCGTCGTCCCAGGTGACGGAGTCGTCGAGGTCGGCCAGCATGCGCTGGGCGCCGCCCTCGGCCAGCAGCCTGGCGCGGTGCAGGATCTCGCCCTCCAGCAGCGACCTGATCCGCGGCCAGTACGGCGCCATCGCCGCCTCCCAGTAGCCGGCCACCTCTCCGGCCAGGCGTTCGAGGCCCTGTTCCGGGTCGTCGTAGAGGGCCTGCACCCGTTTCGTCCGGGGACCGCCGATGTGGTCCAGATCCGTGCGGACCCGGGCGGCCGCGCCCCGCATCGTGGCGAGTTCCAGCTCCAGGTCCGGCATGGACGTCGAGGGCGGCGTGCAGGTGAAGCCCGCGATCGAGACGGTGGGCACCGGGACCAGGTCCGACAGCAGCCGCCAGTCCACGTCCTGGAGGCGGCGGCGCACCTGGTCGGCCCAGGGGCGCAGGAGCGGGTGCGCGGCCGGGTTCTTCACCACGCGCGCGCTGGCCACGACCTCGCCGAGCGGGGAGACGGCGAAGCGGATGTTGGCGAGGTCGTGGGCGGTGAACGTCAGGTCGAGGGTCATTGAATTTGCTTGTCACTTAATCGATAGCGGCCTTGCCCGACATTTCAGCATCCTGCCGACATGTCAGCAACCTTGGTGGAAGCTCCGCTTCTGCGGCTTCGTGCGTTCCGCAACCTGTTCGTCGCCGGCGCGGTCAGCCAGCTGGGCAGCCAGATCACCTACGTCGCCCTTCCCCTGCTCGCCGTGACCGCCCTCGGGGCGGGCGCGGGCGAGGTCGGGCTGCTCTCGGCGCTCGCCACGCTCACGGCCCTGGTGATCGGACTGCCTGCCGGGGCCTGGGTGGACCGCGTCCGGCGGCGCCGCCTGATGATCGCGATGGACGCCGCCCGCGCCGTGGCGTTGTTGTCGGTGCCGGTGGCCTGGTGGGCCGGGACGTTGTCCATGGCGCAGCTCTACGTCGTCACGGTGCTCGTGGGGGCGGGGTCGCTGCTGTTCGACGTGGCGTCCATGAGCATCGTGCCGGGGCTGGTCGGGCGCGAGCGGCTGACGTCGGCCAACTCGCTGCTCGTGGGCACGGCCGCGGGCATGGACGTCGCCGGGCGCAGCCTCGCCGGAGTGCTGGCCCAGGTCGTGGGCGCGCCGCTGGCCGTGCTGCTGGACGCGCTGAGCTACCTGTGGTCGGCGGCCTGGCTGCGCGGCGTGCCCGAACCGGCGCTTGCCGGGGACGGCTCGCCGGAGGCCGCGGAGTCCCTGCGGGCCCGGATCGCGGCGGGCGTGCGGTTCATCCTCTGCAACCGGGTGCTGGTCGCGGCCCTGGTCCAGGGCACGATGGCGAACCTGGCGTTCCCGCTCTGCTCGGTCCTGCTGCCGGTGCTCATCGTCGGGCGGCTGGGCTATCCGGAGTGGGTGTTCGGGGCGTACCTGGCGGTGGGCGGGCTCGGCGTGCTCGCCGGGTCGTCGTCGGCCCATCTGCTCGGCCGGCGCTTCGGCACGGGCCGCGCGGTGTGGGTGGTCAGCCTGGCCACCGCCCCGGCCGCGCTGGTGATCCCGTTCCTCGACGCCGGGCCGTGGTTGTGGGCCGCGGCGGCGGCGTGGTTCGTGCTGACGTTCCGTACCGGGGTGAACAACGTGCTGCTGGTGAGCCTGCGGCAGCGCGTCACGCCGGACCACCTGCTCGGCCGGATGACGGCCACCATGCGGCTGCTGCTGATGGGCGCGGTCGGCCTCGGCGGGCTGCTGGCCGGGCTGCTCGGCGAGGTGTGGGGGGTGCGCGCGCCGCTCTGGGCGGGCGCGGTGATCATGGCCGTGAGCTGGTTGCCGATCCACTTCTCAGCCCTTCGCCGATCAGGTCCGAATACCGCTGGTCGGCCGTACTGACCTGCTGACCTGCGTTTTCATGGTGAGGTCCGATTTCCGCCGGTCGGCACCCGCGGCCCGCGCATAGTCTCGAGGGCATGTCACCCCTAGAGCTCGACTTCGACTCCTGTTACCGGGCGGTCTCCGCCAGGGACTCCCGGTTCGACGGGCGCTTCTACACCGCGGTGACGACGACGCGCATCTACTGCCGGCCGATCTGCCCGGCGCGTACCCCCTCCTCCAGGAACGTGCGCTTCTACCGGCACGCGGCCTCGGCCGAGGCGGCCGGGTTCCGGCCGTGCAAACGCTGCCGTCCCGAGCTGTCGCCCGGCGATCCCGGCTGGGACCTGCGCGGCGACCTCGTCGGCCGGGCCCTGCGGCTGATCGACGACGGAGCCGCCGACGAGCGCGGCGTGGCCGGGCTGGCCCGGCGGCTGCACATCACCGAACGCCACCTGCACCGGCTGTTCGTGGCCGAGCTGGGCGTCGGGCCGCTGGCCGTGGCCCGCACCAAGCGGCTCCTGCTGGCCAAGCAGCTGCTGACGGAGACCGGGCTGCCGGTCACCGAGGTCGCGTTCGCGGCCGGGTTCGGCAGCGTGCGGCAGTTCAACGCCACCATGCGGGAGACGTACGGCTTCACGCCGAGCGAGCTGCGCGCCACGGCCGGACGTCCGGCGGCGCCGCCCGAGCCCGAGGCCGCCGGGCCCGTGACGCTGAGGCTGCGGCTGCACCGCCGCGAGCCGTACGACGTGGCGGGCGTGTTCGGGTTTCTGACCTCACGCGCCATCCCCGGCCTCGAGGTCGCGGGCCCCGAGTCGTACTCCAGGGCCGTGCCGGGCGGGACGATCACGCTCACCCCCCGGCCGGACCACATCGCGCTCGACGTGGCCCTGGCCGACACCCGGCAACTGGCCCGCATCGTCGCCCGCTGCCGCCGCCTGCTCGACCTGGACGCCGACCCCGACGCCATCGCCGAGGCGCTCGGCCAGACCTCGCTGGCCCCGCTCGTCCAGGCGCGGCCCGGACTGCGGGTGCCGGGCACGTTCGACGGCTTCGAGCTGGCCGTACGCGCGGTGGTCGGCCAGCAGATCTCGGTGGCCGGAGCCCGTACGCTGCTCGGCCGCATCGTCGCCAGGACCGGCGGCCCGCTCTTCCCCACGGCGGCCGAGCTGCGGGAGGCCGACCTGACGGGCCTCGGCCTGACCAACCGCCGGATCGCCACCCTCGCCGACCTGGCGGGCCGGGTCGCCGACGGCGACATCGACCTCGACGGCGGCCAGGACCCGGCCGAGGCCGGGTCCGAGCTGCTGAAGGTGCCCGGCATCGGCCCCTGGACCGCCAGCTACATCGCGCTGCGCGCCCTGCGCGACCCCGACGCCTGGCCCACGGGCGACCTCGTGCTGAGAAAGCGCATGGCCGCCCTGGGCATCCCCGACGACCACATCGAACGGTGGCGGCCCTGGCGGGCCTACGCCGCCCTGCACCTCTGGAGCTCCTCATGATCACCGCTCAGGTCCTGCCGACGCCGATCGGCTCGCTCTCGCTGCTCACCCGCGAGGGGGTTCTCGTGGCGGGCGGCTTCACGGCCGACCCGGCGGAGATGTTCGTCCGCCTCACCCCGGCCCTTCAGGCGGAGGGGCTCGACGTGGTGGACGACCTCGGCGCCCCCGCCGAAGCCGTCCGGGCCTATTTCGACGGCGACCTCGACGCCCTGGACGCCGTTCCGGTCTCGCAGCCCGGCTCCCCCACCCGCAAGCGCCTGCACGAAGCGCTGCGCGAGGTCCGCGCCGGGACGACGGTCTCGTACGCCGAGCTGGCCCAGGCCGCCGGACTTCCCCGTACCGCCGCCCGCGCCGCCGGCTCCGCCTGCGCCCAGAACCTCATCGCCCCCTTCGTCCCCTGCCACCGCGTCCTGCCCAGCACGGGCGGCTACGGCGGCTACTACTACGGCGTCCCGGTCAAGGAATGGCTCCTCGCCCACGAAAGCGGACAAACCCTCAACCTACAGTGACGACAAGACAGCGTTCGGTAATGTGTTCGCATGTCGCCGACCCTGGAACATGAGTTCCTCCTCGAACTCGTCCGGCAACGCCCCTCCCTCGTCGCCACCTTGCTGACCGAGGCGGGCGTGCCGGTCCCCCGATTCGACGAGGCCCGGTTGGAAAGTCCGGACTTCACCGCCTGTCAGCCGACCGAGTTCCGAGCCGACGCGGTCGTCGTCCTCACTGACGGAAAGCCGCTGGCAGGGGTCGTTGTGGAGGTGCAGCGGCGGTACCGGGAAGAGAAGACCTGGTCCTGGCCCGTCTACCTGGCCACGCTACGCGCCCGCATCAAGGGCCCGTGCCTGCTGCTGGTCTTCTGCCCCGACCGCAAGGAGGCGCGCAAGTGCGCGCGGGCCATCGACATGGGACACCCCGGCTGGACACTCCACCCGATCGTGATCGGGCCTGACCAGATCCCCAAGGTCACCGACCTCCTCCAGGCCATCGCCGAACCGGAACTCGCCACGCTCTCGGCCATCGTGCACGGCAACGAGGGCGAGGAGGGCCTCAAGATCCTGCAAACCTTCGTCGACTCTCTGGAGCATCTGCCCAGAGAGCATGAAATCTACGTTGACCTCGTTCTCACGATGCTGCCCGATGTCGCCGTCAAGAAGTTCTTGGAGTTCACTATGGCCATGGGAACACGCGAGCCTAAGAGCAAGTGGGTCCGCCACTGGGTTGCCGAGAGCAAGGCCGAAGGCATATCCGAAGGCGAGGCCCGGGGCGAGGCCCGGGGCGAGGCCAAGGCGGTCCTGCGGATCCTGGAGGCACGCGGCATCACGGTGCCGGAGGAAGCGGCCGAGCGGATCGGCCAATGCACCGACCTCGACCTTCTCGAGAGCTGGATCGACAGGGCTCTCACCGTCAAGGCCGTAGAAGAGCTCTTCAACCTGAGCTGAGCACATCACAGGGCCGACGCGACGATCTCGCGTCGGCCCTGTGCACGCCTCCGAGCGATGTGGAACCGCCCGGCGACAAGGGTGGCGGCATAGAATGGGGGTCGTGCGACGTTAGACGGCGTAGGCATCATTTGCAGGCGCCTGGTAAACGAGGAGGGGTTCACATGCCTCTGGCCGACGACGCCGTGGAGGCGCGTGCCCAGGGGTGGCGCACCCTCGCCGCCCTGCACGCGAAGATCGAGGACAAGCTGGAGAAGGCGCTGCAGAAGGCGCACGGCCTGAGCGTGAGCGAGTACACGGTGCTCGACGTCCTGGCCCGCCAGGACGGCTGGCACATGCGCATGCAGCAGCTCGCCCGCGCCGTCGTGCTCAGCCAGAGCGCCACGACCCGGCTGGTCACCCGGCTGGAGAAGCGCGGCCTGCTCAAGCGTTACCTGTGCGAGGACGACCGGCGCGGCATCTACTCCGAGGTCACCCCCGACGGCCGCGACCTGCTGACCACCGCGGGCCCGACGCACGACACCGTGCTGAAGGAGGTGCTGGCGGAGGCGGCCGAGCAGCCCGAGCTGGCACCGCTGGCCGCAGTGATCGCCTAAGCTCGCCCGGCCATAGTGATCGCCTAGGCTCGCCCGGCGGCAGTGATCGCCTCGGCCCGCCGGGTCGAGGCGATCACCTCGACCCGGCCCGGCCGCCGTCAGGGTTTCACGTTGCTCTGGATCTCGCCGACCGGCACGTCCCGGGTCGCCCCCGCCTCGACCGGCGCGAACTGGAACGGCACCGCGTCACCCGTCGTCTCCACCGGCCACGACGTGGTGACGGTGAGCCGGTACGCCTCGCGCGGCTGGTCGATCGAGGCCCGCAGGTAACGCACGCCACAGGTGAACGAGGCCCCCTTGGCGTACGGACGTCCGGCCGCCCCGCAGCCCTCCTCGTGCACCTCCGCCCGGTCCTTCGCGGTGCCCGGGTCGATCTTGATGCTCTTCAGCGTGGCCACCACGGTCACGCTCATGACGCCCGGGATCTCCGCGGTCACCGATCTGCGCCGCTCGCCCAGGCCCTCCAGCCAGACCCAGGTGGGCAGGTTGACGAAGCTCTTGGCGTCGGGGCTCAGTCTGATCGTGGGCTCGGGCACGGTCAGGGACGCCCTGGCGATCTCGGCGAGCTCCCGGATCGTGATCCCGGCGGGCGGCGTCGTGCCCGGCGGCACGAACACGAACGGGTCGAGCGCCGCGAAGCAGACCTGGCCCTTCGGGTCGGAGGCGTCGTACGCCGGGCCCCACCAGCGTCCGTCCTTGCCGACCTTGTCCTTGAACTGTTTGAGGAAGTCCTGGAACCCCTCCTCGGACGCGTCCTTGGTGTACCTGAACCAGTAGTCGCGCAGGGCCTCCTGCGACTTCAGCATCTCGGCGCCCGTCATGCCGGGCTCGTACCAGCAGGGGCGCTTGAGGACGTATCCGTCCGCGTTGCCGCCCTTGGCGCCGTTGCCGGAGATGACGATCCTGGAGTTGCGCAGCTCGATCCCTCGGGTCCGGCCGTGCTCGATGGGGCTGCCGGCCGTCTCGCCGGGGTCGTCGAGCTGGCCCAGCAGCATCAGGGCCGCGGTGGCCAGCGAGATCACGCGGTTCATCGCGCGCATCCTTCCTTGTCATAGAGGAATTCCCGGATCCGCCACACGCCGTCGTCGCCGCGGTGCGCGAGGGCCCTCTGCAGGTAGGGGGCGCGCATGATGGAGGGCTGGGGCGAGACGGCCTCGCCGCTGCTCGCGCTGACCACGCGTGCCTTCGACTCGTCCACGCAGGTGTCGATCTGCGCGCCCTTGTCCAGCACCTTCGTGACCCGCAGGCCGTACAGTCTGGCGACGCCCTTCACCCTTCTGTCCTCCTCGGTGTACCGGCGTACTCCGTCATACGCCTGGCGCACCGCCTGGAGTTCGAGATCCAGATCCTTCAGGTATCGATCGCTTCCCGAGACCATGACCTTGCGGGAGGCGAGGTACCAGTCGGTGATCACGCGCATGAGCGGGTCGCGCCGGGCGGGCCAGTCGATGTCGACCCGCAGCTTCCCGCCGCCGACCTCGATCGTCTCGACGCCGGGCGCGTCCGCGGAGGGCCGCGCCGAGCCTCCCGCCGTGGGCGCGGTCGCCGGGGTGGTGCCGGACGGGCCCGGCTGCGGCGTGTACGGCCGCTCGGCCTGCCCGCACCCCGCCGCCAGCAGGACGAGCGCGATCACCGTCATACGTCTCATGCGGACGACTCCCTCACCACGTGGATGCGCCACGAGGGCAGCAGTTCCTCGATCAACGCCTCGGTCTCCGGGGCCATCCCGCCGCCGTACGGGTGGGAGGCGGCCCTGCGGGTCAGGACCTCGACCACGGCCCGCATGCGGACGGCGTCCCCGGTGGCGTGGGTGGCCCGCAGCAGGTCGCGCCAGAGCCCCTCGTCGTCGGTCGCCAGCAGCAGCGCCGCGCGGACGGCCGCCACCGCCGCGTCCGGCTCGTCCTGGGCCAGCCGCAGCTCGCACAGCCGGTGGGCCGCATCGGCCACGCCGGCCGCGACGTCGTACTCCAGGTCGTCGGCCGCCAGCCAGGCGTACCGGCCGGACGGGCGGTTGGCCAGGAGCGGGCCGCGTACCAGGCCGAGCGCCTTCTCCAGCAGGACGGTGCGGGCCGTCGGATCGTGCTGGGAGCGGCGGACCAGCTCGCGGAACAGGGCCCAGTCCGTACGGACCTCGGGGCCGAGCCTGAGCCGCCCGGCCTCGTCGACGTGCAGGTGCTCGGGGCCGAGCCAGTCGGCGACGCGGGCGATGGTGGCGTCCCTGACCATGGTCTGCACCCCGCGCGGCCACAACACGCCCCCGAGCACGACGGGGTGCACGCCGCCGGGATGCGTGGCCAGGTAGACCAGCAGCTCGGTGGCCAGCGCCATGCGGCCCTCTTCGAGGGGCGCGAGCCCGGTGATCTCGATCGGGCCGAGCATTTTGATCTCGACGGCGGGCGGGTGCAGGCCCTCCAGCGGCTCGGCCTCGGGATAGGCCTCGCCGTCGAGCCGTCCGGCGGTGCGGAAGAGGTCGATCAGCGCCTTGTAGTGGCGGCGCGGCAGGAGCTGGGCCTCGACCTCGAAGCCCAGCTCGGCGATGCGCGCCTTGCCGTCGTCGCCGATCTCCAGCGTCCAGGTGGCGTGCGGGACGTCGCCGGCCACGACGTATCCGGCGGTGTCCCGGCGGGCCAGCAGCGCCAGGCGGCGGGCCTCCTCGTGCGTGGGCGCCACGGCCGACAGCAGGTAGTGGGCCTCGCGCGGGCTGCCGGAGACGCGACCGGTGAGCACCTCCCTGCGCGGCGCGGCGGTCGCCTCCAGCTCGGGCAGCACCTCGGCCAGGCCGCCGACGGCCCTGATCCGGTCGGGGGCGATCGCGGTCAGCTCCTCGCCGAACCCGACGAGCGTGATGCGCATGCGGTCGGACCAGCGGTTGGTGGCCAGCTCGACGGCGAGCGCGGCCAGCGCCGCGGTGGTCTGCGGGCCGCGGACGTTGATCAGGCCCTGCGCGGCCTCCAGGTCGATCAGCACCCGGCCGCTCGCGTCCGTGCCGATCGAGACCAGCCCCGGGTACGGCGCGCCGCCCGCCTGCTCCTCCAGCAGACGTCCTTCGTGGGCGGGCAGGCGCCACACCTGGCCGCCGTCCTGGGCCGTCCACGGCTCGGGCGGGTCGTCGTCCGGCGGGTGGATCCACAGGTCGAGCGTGCGCGGGGACAGGTGGACGCCGTAGACGGTGGGCGGGGTGCGGTGCTGGGCGGCCAGCTCGGCGCCGAGCAGCCGCAGCCCGATGTCGAGGATGCGCGCGCCCGGGGCGTCGCCGCCCAGCCTGAGCGCGACCTCGGCCTGGGCGGCGTCGTCGCGCGGCCGGACGATCCGGCGCCCGAACACCCTGCGCCACAACTGCTCCCGCCGCCTCCTGGCCAGCAGGGCCAGCAGCCCGGCGGCGGCCAGCGACGCCCCGGCCAGGTAGTCGATCAGGTCGAGGCTCTGGGCCTCCCTGATGGTGATCTCGGGCTGGTCCTGGCGGACGTCGGGCTTGCGGTGCCTGGCCTGGTCCTTCTCGCTCTTTTCAGTGGCCCTGCGCTCCGTGCCCTCCGTGGCCTTCTTGGCGGCGTGGTGCCGGGCGTCGGGCTGGGCGCGGGTGTGGGCCACGCCGGGGTGCTCGCGCAGCGTCTGCTCGCGGGACTGGCCGGCGGGGACGATGTGCACGTTTCTGGCGTCGTCCGGCATGTCGAGCACCCAGCCGGGCCTGATCAGGTCGGCCATGCGGAGGCGGGTGCCGTCCGGCTGCTCCTTGGCCTGGTTGAGTCGGTAAATTTCGGGATATCGGCGGCCGTCTCCCAGGCACTTCTCCGCGATCTCCCACAGGCTCTCGTGGTGCCGGCCGTGCGGCGGCTGCACGACGTACACCTTCTTGGTCTTGTGGGTCTCCAGCGTCTGCTCGACGATCGGCGCGGAGTAGGCGACCGCGGTCACCGGCGGCGCGGCGGGCGGCGCGGCCATCCGCGCGATGGGCGCGATCATGGCCCCGGCCGTGAACAGCAGCAACACCGCGCCGACGAGCTTGTTGGCCAGCGCCTGCGTGCCGCCCGACAGCGGTACGCGGGCAGGCATCCCGACCCTTCGGACGCCGGCGTACACCTCGACCACCACGCACACGAAGAGCTGGAACCAGGCCAGCCACACCAGCAGCACCAGGACGGCCTGGATCGTGCTGGGCCCGGCCTCGGCGGTGAAGAACCGCACGTCGAGCATCTCGGACGTGACCGGCGGCCCGGCGAACCTGAGCAGCGCGTACGGCACCCCGCCCACCAGCGCCACCAGCGCCACCAGCGCCGCGAGCCCGGCGAGCACGTCGCCGAAGGTCCGCCTGGCCGGGATGCGCGCAGGCGGCCGCCTGGGCTGGTGCCGCCCCGGGGGACGCGCCGGCTCTCGCGTCGGCTCTCGCGTCGGCATCGCCGCTCCCTTCTTCCGTCCAGCGTCCTGCCTCGTGCGTTGCCCCGGCCACCGAGTGGCGGGAATCGGTCTACCTGGCTTCCGGGGCGGCCGTGGCCTCGCCGTTCATCTCCGAGCCCGGGAACCCGAGGGCCCCGAGGAAGAACGCCTCCCACCGCACCGAGACGCTGACCGTCACCTGGTCCTGCTGGACCGAGCAGGAGCCGCGGGCCACGCCGTCGCCGCCCTGGGCCGCGACGATCTCGTCGGCCCTGGCGCAGACCTGGCCCTCGTCCAGCAGGGTGACCTCGCCGCCGGTGCGCAGGCGGTCGACGTCGATCTTGTCCGCGCCTGCCCGCGCGGCCTGCTCGGCGACGTCGGCGGCGCGCAGCCGGGCGTTGATCGCCGCGCCGCCGTCGACCAGCAGCCCGGCCAGGAGGAACACCACGACCGAGAAGAGCACGGTGAAGACCGACATGGACCCGCGTTCCCCCGCCTTCACGGCTCCCTCCTGACGAGCTGCTCAAGCGGCACCACGGCGGTGCCGGTCAGCCGCTTGGTGCCGCCGAACCCGAGGAAGCCGAGGTCGAGTTCGCAGGTCACCTCCGCCTGCACCTGGCCGCCCGCCTCCCAGGTGGATCCGTCCAGGTTCACGGCGCTGGCGCCGCACTTGTCGTCCAGCGCGCTCTTGGCGGTGCTCTCCGCCGCGGCGCCGGCGTCGTCGAAGCTGCGCTGCACGGACGCGGCCCGCGCGGCGTCCCTGGCCGCGCCGTTGACCCGCCCCTGCGTCTCCACCAGCACCCCCGCCCCGACCAGGAACATGAGGAACAGCAGGAAGACGGGGGCGAGCATCACCGTCTCCACGGCCATCGAGCCGCGCTCGCCCGGCTTCATCGGCAGTCATCACCGCCGTTGTCGGGACGGAAGCACTCGATCGGCCCGCCCGCGGTCGCCGTGATCGTGAACGTGAGCGGCGGCAGCAGCGGCACGACCTGCACGGCGCTGCCCGTGACCGTGACGAAGCGCTGGTCGGGGTCGCGCTCGGAGGTGGTGGCGGCGGCGTTCTCCAGCAGCCGCGGGCCGACCGCCTTGACGATGCCGGTGGCCTTCGCCGTGGCCGCGCCCTGCCAGTCGCCCGAGTCGAACGGCGCCGCCCTGGCCACCCGCGCGCCTTCCCTGGCCGCCGCCTCGGCGATCTGCCGGCCGTGGAACCAGAGCGCGACCTGTACGACGAGGAGCGCGACCGCGAGGATGACCGGCATCAGCAACGCCAGCTCGATCACGGTCGCGCCCCGCTCACGAGTCCGCGCCACCACCGCCGCCGCCACCGCCGAACGTGCCCTGGATCTCGCTGGACTTCTGCTCGACCAGGGTCTTGATCAGCGTGGCCAGCCCGAGCGCGACGCCCGCGATGATGGCCGTGATGATCACCCATTCGACGGCGGAGGCGCCCCTGCTGGGCGCGGTGCGGGCGCGCTGGATCCGCACCCCCAGGTAGGCGGTGAGATAGACGATCCAGGGATGGTTCATCAGGCCCCCAACATCTTCATCGCGGCGGGAAAACTGAGAAAGATCACGAAACCGGCGCACAGGAGAAGCTGGGCCACGAGCATCGACTGCGAACGTTCGCCCGCGCGTCCCTCGATCTCGGCCAGTTCGCGCCGGCGCAGGGTGGCGGCCCTGGCGGTGAGCGAGGCGCGCACCTTGGCGCCGTCGTCGGCCACCAGGCCGAGCGCGGCCGACAGGTCGCGCAGCTCGTCGACGTTGATCTCCTCGCCGAGCTGGCCGAGCGCCTGCCACGGGGTGATGCCGACGATCCTGGCGCCGCCGAGCGCGTCGCGGATGCGGCCCATCGCCCAGTTGGGCTGCTCGCCGCTGACCGACACGGCCATCATCAGCGCCTCGGGCACGCCGCGCCCGCCCGCCAGGTTCATCGAGACCAGGTCGAGGAAGGCGCCCACGACGTGCCGGAAGTCGCGTCGCATGGCCGCGGCCTCCTTGCGGATCTGCAGGTCGGGCAGGAAGAAGAAGAGCAGCGCCACGAGCACGGCCGACCAGAACGGCACCGTGAACGACACGCCCCACCCCATGAGCGCCAGCCAGCCGAGCAGGATCGGGAAGGCCAGCAGGCCGCTCGCGGCGAGCAGCACCTTGGTGGCCAGGAACGCCTCGAACGAGCGGCCGAGCAGGGCCAGGTCGGACTTGACCGAGCGGGCCTCCCAGCCGCGGGCGCCGTAGAGGCGGGCCAGGCGGGCGCCGAGACCGCGGCGGAACGCGCTGACCTCCTCGTCGGGCAGCAGGAGCCGGATGTGCGGGGCGCCTGCGTCCTCGCGCACGGCGTCGAGCGCCAGCAGCCGCGCCACCAGCCCGGGACGGGCCGGGAACAACGCGCGGACCAGCACGAACAGGCCGAGGCCGAGCACCGCCCCGGCCAGCACGCCCTCAACCATGGCCGCCTCCCCCCATCAGCAACCGGGTCGGCTTGTCGAACCTGGCCAGCCGCCGCATCCACGCGAACCCGGCGCCGAACAGGCCGCCGACGACCACCAGCACGGCCTGGCCGAGGGTGGAGCCGTACTCGCTGACGTAGGCGGGGTTGAACAGGATGAGCAGCCCGGCGAAGACCAGTGCCGTGATCACCACGATCTGCACGCTGCGCCTGGTCGAGCGGCGTTCGGCCTCGACGCGGCGGCGCATGTCGAGCTCTTCGCGGGCCGAGACGGCGAGCGCGCCGAGCACGTCGCGCAGGCCGGGGCCGCGCAGCCGGGAGTTGAGGATGAGCGCGGCGATCACCAGGTCGGCCGAGGGGTCGTCGAGCTCGTCGGCGAAGCGGGACAGCGCCTCCGGCAGCGCCATCCGGGTGTGCAGGCGGTCGACCATGGCCCGCAGGTGGGGCCGGAGCGTGGGCGCGGCAGCCCTGATGGAGGACGGGATGGCCTGCTCCAGCCCGGCCGCCCCGGCGATGGTGTCGCGCAGCGACTCGGTCCAGGCGGCCAGCCCTTCCAGGCGGCGCATGGCGGCGCGTTCCTCGGCCGCGCCGCCGGACAGGCCGCGCCAGGCGAACACGAGCAGCACCGTGCCCACCGCCATGACCGGCCAGCCCGTGACCACCAGGACCAGGCCGGCGGCCACCGCGGCGACGGCGGTGCGGGTGGTCAGCATCTTGACCAGCGGGCGTCTGGGCTGGGACGGGCGGCGGCGCAGGCCGTACAGGGCCAGGAAGAACAGGAAGAGGCCGCCGCCGGCGGCCGCGCCCGCCACCATCGCCAGCGGGTCGAGGTCGAACGCCATCCTCACCAGCCTCCCGGGTTGTAGCCGTGGGCGACGAGCTCCTCCAGGCACGAGACCGGCGCGTGCGGGACGCCCGTGCCGTCGGGACCGGGCGCGAACACCTCGCTCGACAACACGCGGCCGTCGCAGCCGTTGACCTCGCGGATGCTGGAGACGTAACGGCGCAGGGTGCCGCCGACGTGGTAGTCGTTGCGCTTCTCGATGAAGACGACGAAGTCGATCGCGCCCGCGATGAGCATGTGGGTGGCGTCGATGGGCAGGCGCTCGCCGGCCTGCAGGGCGTAGGTGGCGATGCGGTTGAAGACCTCCATGCTGGAGTTGGCGTGGATCGTCGACAACGAGCCGTCGTTGCCCTGGGTCATCGCGTTGAGCATGGTGACGATCTCGTCGCCCAGCACCTCGCCGACGATGACGCGGCTGGGGTTCATCCGCAGCGAGCGCCTGACCAGCTCGGCCATGGAGATCTCGCCCTGGCCCTCGGAGTTGGGCAGGCGCTGCTCGAAGGCGACCACGTTGGGGTGAAGCTCGGGGAACTGGTCGAGGCCGAGCTCAAGGGCGCGTTCGACGGTGATCAGGCGCTCGCTGGGCGGGATCTCGTTGGCCAGCGCCCGCAGCAGGGTGGTCTTGCCGGCGTTGGTGGACCCGGCGATCATGAGGTTCTTGCGGGCGGCGACGGCCGCCGTCAGGAACCTCCCGATCTCCGGGCTGATCGTGCCGTTGCCGGTCAGGTCGGACAGGAAGACCTTGCCGAGGCGGGAGCGGCGGATCGACACGGCCGGGCGCACGGAGACGTCCATCACCGCGCTCAGCCGGGAGCCGTCGGGCAGCCGCAGGTCGAGCTGGGGGTTGGCGGTGTCGAACGGCCTGCTGGACAGCCCCGAGTACGCCGCCAGGATCTGGATCAGCTCGACCAGCTCGTCGTCGGACTCGGCGACCGGGTCGTGCATGAGCTCCTGGCCGTCGGCATAGCTGACGAAGACGCGGTCGCAGCCGTTGATGTCGATGTTCTCGACCTCGGGGTCGTCGAGCAGCGGCTGGAGGCGGCCGACGCCGAACAGCGCGGCGTGGATGCCGGCCGCCAGGGCCTCCTCCTCCTCGATGGTGGGCGGCGTGCGGCCGAGGCCGATCTCGTTGCGCGCGTGCTCCTCCAGCACCTGCGAGATCAGCGCCCTGGCGAACTGGCGCTCGTCCTCGCCGGACATCGGCGGGACGCCGCTCGCCTGGTCGATCCGGCGCTGCTGGGCCAGCCGGTCGCCGACCTCCTGGCGGAATCGTTTGACGAGGGAGTGGTCGATCATCGGTGGCTCACCAGCCTCGCGGCGAGGTCCCGGGCCGTGCGGATGAGCAGGGACCGGTCGAGCCGGCCGCCCCACTGCCCGCGCAGCAGCTCGGCGCCCTTGGGGTCGTGGGCCAGCCCGTGGACGAACTGGACGACGGGCCCGACGATCCTGCGCACGTCTTCGATCGAGGCCCGGTAGTTGCGCGGGTCGGCGATCACGACGACGCCGTGCGCCTTGCTGATCTGGAGGCGTTCGCGCAGGTGGGCGACGTGGTCGAGGGTCGCTCTGGTGAGCAGGAGCACCTGCTCGGCCTCGGCGAGGAGGTCGGCGATCTGGGGGTGGGAGCCCAGACGGCCGCAGTCGGCGATCACGTCGGCGTCGGGGATGGCGGCCAGCGACCTGCCCAGCGGGCCCCAGAGCCAGGTGAGCCCGGCCGCCTGCTCGCCGTGGGTGAGCCCGGCCAGCACGTCGAGCCCGCCGATGATCTTCTGGGTGTGCTGGTGGATCTGGGCGGGTTCGAGGCCCCTGCGGGCGGTCGCGCCGAGCGTGAGCAGGCCCTTGCCCGGGTTGAGCACGCCGCCGTCGGCGGCGGGCAGCCGGTAGGCGAGGTCGCCGCCGGCCGGGTCGCACTCGGCCAGCAGCACGGGCCGCGGCCACACCGCCGCGAGGGCGGTGGCCGCGGTGGTCACGCCGGGCGCGCCCTTGTCGGCGGCCAGAACGATCAGCGCCACGTCAGCGCGCTCCCGGGAGCTCGGCCACCGCGATCTCTCCGCTGGAGGCAAAGGCTAGTATTTGCGGTGAGTCCGACGAATCGACGATCACGGTGATCTGCCCGGAATTACCGCCCGTTCGGTTCTTGTCGCCCGCGCTGAACACGAGCGCGCTCTCGGCGAGTACGCGGCTTTGCCCCTGAGCCGTCCGGTTCGGCACGTACACGACCTGGACGCGGTCGCCCTGTTGAATGCCGGCGGGCATTTGGCCGGGTTTGAGGGCGAGGCCGACGGTCGCCTTTCCCGGGCCCAGTTCGTCGCTGGCCTTGCTGCCCATCTGGTTGGTCAGCAGGGTGCCCGGCAGGATCGTGACCGCGGCGAAGCTCTGGGTCACCTCCGAGCGCCGGGACCAGGGGACGTAGTCGACGCCCGTGTCCGAGGCGACCTTCACCTCTTCGAGCATGCCGTCCACGAACTTCTGGCCCGCGCCGACCTGCTGGGTGACCCTGATGGCGGAGACGCGGTCGCCGCTGCGCAGCACGAGCAGCGTGGTGGCCAGCGCGCCGCCGAGTATGAGCAGCACCGCCAGCGCGGCGAGGGCCGGCTTGCGTTCGCGTGGGGGCACGGGGAGCTTGCGCGAGGCCGGGCCGGACAACCCCGCCGCCGCGTTGTCGGCGACAGGTTTTTCACTGGTCCTCATGGGTGGGGGGCTCCCATTGTGAAATGCGGAATTCACGCCCATTATGTGGGGCGCCCGGGTGGGGCGTGGGCGGAATGCGAGGACCCATGCTTGTTTCGCAGGTGGCACGATGTCAACTCGGAATAATCGATGCCTATTGTCTCTACCAAGTTGACGAATACCGATTTATCGGCATGCTGGTCACAGTTTTATCTTGAGTCGCAGTAATCACAACTTTTTCAGGCTTGATCGTGACCCTCGGCGCGCGAGTTATCCACAGAACCGCGTTCTCATGCCGGTGCCGTCAACCGGGACGCCTACTCTCGCTTCTGGCGCTACCTTGGCGCCCGAGGTCGAGCGAGGAGACGGCACATGCGGATCATGCTCACCGTGCTCGGCGAGCAGGGCGACCGCGACGTCGTGATCGACGGCGACGGCGGCGCCACGGTGGCCGGGGTGACCGAGGCGCTGAGCGGGCGCACGTCCATGGCGAAGGTCGTCCACCTGCCGCGGACCCGCGCGCCCTACGGCCTGGCGCCCGAGGCCGGGGGGCGGGGCGGGGCCGAGGCGCGCATCCCCCGTCCGCGCGTCCCCGACCGGCTCGACGTCCCCGCCGGCGTTCCCGGCGATTCCGGCGCGCTGCTGTGGCGCGACGGGCGTCCGCTCGATCCGCGGGCGCCGGCGGCGGCCGTCCTGCGCGACGGCGACAAGGTCACGCTCGACCCGCGCCTGGCCCGCGCCACCGTGGTCGAGGAGCCGGGCGGGGTGGCCGAGATCCGCGTGATCGGCGGCCCGGCGGCGGGGGCCGTCCACCGGCTGGGGCTGGGCGTGCACGTCATCGGGTCCGACCCGACCTGCGCGATGGCCGTCGCCGATCCCCTGCTGGCCGCCGAGGCCGTCGCCGTGCGCGTGACGCCCGACGCGATCACCGTCGAGCGGGCGCACCGGCAGAGCTCCGGGCAGACCTCCAGGCTGAAGCTGAAGGGGCGGTGGGCCGAGGAGGTCGCCGAGCTGACCGCGCGGGTCGCCGAGCGGGAGGCGGCCGAGCTCGCCGCCGAACAGGGCGACATGCCCGAGCTCGACGGCAGGGCGCTCACCGGGCCCGCCGAGTGGCCCGACCAGGCGGTGCTGACCTGCGGCTCCTCGGTGTTCGTGCTCACCTCGATCGAGCCGAAGGACGCCCACCTCGCGCCCAGGGCCGAGGGCGGGCTCGCCTACAACCGGCCGCCCAGGCTGCGCCGCCCCGAGCCGGAGCGCACGTTCGTCAGGCCCAAGGAGCCGACCAGGTCCGAGGGCATGCGGCTGCAGTTGCTGGCCGCGCTCCTGCCCGCCGTGCTCGGCGTGACGCTGGCCTTCGCCCTGCACGCCCCCTACTACCTGCTCGTCGCCCTGATGACGCCGATCATCATGATCGGCCAGTGGGTCAGCGACCGCCGTCACGGCAGGAAGAAGCACAAGCAGGCGCTCAAGGAGTTCGGCGAACGCGTCCGGGCCTACGACGAGGAGGTCGAGCGGGCCAGGGCCGCCGACGAGGCCGCGCGCAGGTCCGACGCGCCCGACCCGGCCCAGGTCCTGCTCACGGCGACCGGGCCGCGCAGGCGCCTGTGGGAGCGCCGCATCCACGACGCCGACTCGCTGCGGCTGCGCGTGGGCCTCGCCGACCTGCCCGCCAACCTCGACCTGTCGGAGGAGCAGGGCGGCCCGATCGACCCGCCGCTCTGCCGCGCCGTGCCGGTGGCGCTGGCCATGCGCCGGCTCGGCGTCGCGGGCGTCACCGGCCCGCGCGGGGCCGCGACCAGCCTGGCCGGCTGGCTGATCGCCCAGGCCGCCACCCTGCACAGCCCGCGCGACCTGGCCATCGTGGTCGTGTCCGCGCGCGCCGACGGCGAACGCCGCTGGGGCTGGACGCGCTGGCTGCCGCACTGCGCCCCGCGCTCGGGCGAAGACTGCGTGGCCCTGGTCGGCACCGACCCCGAATCGGCCGCCCGCCGCGTCGCCGAGCTGGCCGCGCTCATCGACGAACGCCAGAACACCGCCATCCCCGAGTTCGGCAAGATCCCCACAGGCTGGGACGATCTGGGTGGCCCCGAGAAGCCCAGCTTCTCCTCCTACGACGTCCGTCCCCACGACGTCCTGGTGATCCTCGACGGCGCCCAGATCCTGCGCGGCCTGCCCAACATGCCCCAGGTCCTGCGGCAGGGTCCCCGGTCCGGGGTGTTCACCCTCGCCATCGACGACGACCAGCGGCTGTTGCCCGAGGAGTGCCAGACGGTGGCGGCGTGCGGCTCCGACGGCCTGGTCCGCCTGCTCGGCGGCGGTCTCGACGTGATCGGGCCGGTGCTGGGCGACCTGGTCTCGTCCGCCTGGTGCGACCGGCTGGCCAGGGCCCTGTCCCCCATCCGCGACGTGAGCCGCGACGATCCGTCGGGCAACCTGCCCGGTGCCGTCCGCCTGCTCGACCTGATGGGCATGCCCGACCCGTCCGGCAAGGAGCTGGCCGGCCGGTGGCGGGCCCGCGGCACGACCGAGGCGCTGATCGGCGTCGGCCCCGACGGCCCGTTCTCGGTCGACCTCAAGCTCGACGGCCCCCACGGGCTGATCGCCGGCACCACCGGCGCGGGCAAGTCCGAGCTGCTGCAGACGCTGATCTGCGCGCTGGCGGTGGCCAACCGGCCCGACCAGCTCACGTTCGTGCTGATCGACTACAAGGGCGGCGCGGCCTTCAAGGAGTGCGTACGCCTGCCGCACACCGTCGGCATGGTCAGCGACCTCGACGGGCACCTGACCCAGCGGGCCCTCGACTCGCTGGCAGCCGAGATCCGGCGCAGGGAACGCCTGCTGCTGGCGGCGGGCGCCAAGGACATCGACGACTACGCCGGCCAGGCCCCCATGCCACGCCTGGTGCTGATCATCGACGAGTTCGCCGCGCTGGTGGCCGAGCTGCCCGACTTCGTGGCCGGTCTGGTGGACATCGCGCGGCGGGGCCGTTCGCTGGGCATCCACCTGATCCTGGCCACCCAGCGGCCGGCCGGCGTGGTCACGGCCGACATCCAGGCCAACACCTCGCTGCGGATCGCGCTGCGGGTGACCGAGCCCGCCGAGTCCACCGACGTCATCGACCTGCCCGACGCGGCCTCGATCTCCAAGTCCACCCCTGGCCGGTGTTACGTGCGGTCGGGGGCGGGGGCGGCGATCGCCGTCCAGACGGCCAGGGTGGGCGGGCGCAGCCCCGCGCGTGTTCCGTCCGCCGGGGGGCCGGCCGGGCGGCTGCGGGTGCTCGACGTGGACTGGCGCTCGCTCGGCAGGCCGCTTCCGCCGCCTGCGGAGCCGGTGGAGGAGTCGGCGGTCACCGATCTCAGCCTGGTCGCGGACGCGCTGGTCGAGGCAGGGCGGTTGGCGGGCGTCCCGGCCCAGCCGAGCCCGTGGCTCGACCCCCTGCCCACCCACCTGGTGCTCGACCTGCCCGCCGCCCCGCCGGAGGGGGCCGGCGGCGGGTTCGAGGAGGTGGCGCCGTTGGCGTTCGGAGTGACCGACCGTCCGTGGCGGCAGGATCGTTGCCCGCTGGCGCTCGACCTGGCCAACGGCGGCCACCTGCTGATCGCGGGCGCTCCGCGGAGCGGCCGCTCGACGGCGTTGCGGACCATCGCGGGCGCCATCGCGGCCCGGACGTCGCCCGCCGACGTGCACGTCCACGCGGTGGACTGCGGCTCGGGCGCGCTCCTGCCCGTCATGGCGATGCCCCACTGCGGCGCCGTCGTCACCCGCGACCAGATCGAACGGGTGGAGCGGCTGCTCGGCCGGCTGCGCGCCGAGGTGGGCCGCCGCCAGCAACTGCTGGCCGAGGCGGGGCACGCCTCGCTCGCCGAATACCGCCAGGCCGGTCACCGCCTGCCGTGGCTGGTGTTCATGCTCGACCGCTGGGAGGGGTTCGTCGCCGCGTTCGAGAGCTACGACTACGGCCGCCTGATCGAAGCCCTGCTCCAGCTCCTGCGCGAGGGCCCGGCGGTGGGCTTGCGGGCGGTGGTCACCAGCGATCGGTCCGGGCTGCTCGGCCAGGTCTCGACGGTCTTCGACGACCGCCTGCTGCTGCGCCTGTCCGACACGTCCGACTACGGGCTGGCCGGGTTCCCGCTCAAGGGCCTGCCCGCGTCCATGCCTCCGGGGCGTGCCCTGTCGCTGGGCGAGCACGGCATCACCGAACACCACATCGCCCTCCTCTCCGCCGACCCCGCGGGCCCCGCCCAGGTCGCCGCGCTGCAGGCCCTGGCGCGTAGCGCGAGCCCGCAGGCCGCCGGAGGCGGGGGCGGGGGGCGTCGCTGGGCGGGCGAACGGCCGCTGCGCGTCGACGCGCTGCCGATGCGGGTCACCGCGTCCCAGACGATGGACCTCGATCCGGCGTTCACCCCGCCGTCACCGTTGTGGGCGCTGGTCGGCGCGGGTGGGGACGCGCTCACTCCCCTCGGCGTCGATCTGCTGGCCCACGGGCCGGGCGCGGTGATCGCGGGGCCGTCGCGGTCGGGGCGGTCGTCCGTGCTGGTGACGGCGGCGCGGTCGCTCATCGCCGCCGGCACGCCGGTCGTCGCCGTCGCCCCCCGGCGAAGCCCGCTGCGCGACCTCGCGGACGCGGTGGCCGTCCTGGACGGGAACGCCGCCAACCTGCCCGAACTGGTCGCGGACCTGGGCCAGTACGTCGTGGTCGTGGACGACGCCGAGCTGGTCGACGCGGACTCACCGCTGGGCACGTCCCTGGAGGAGGTGCTGCGCTCGGGCCGGGACGGCGATCACGGCCTGCTGATCGCCGGCTCCACCGGTGACCTGGCGGTCGCCTATCGCGGGTTCGTGGCCGAGACCCGCAAGTCACGTACGGGCGTGCTCCTGTCGGTCCAGGGCCCGACCGACGGCGACCTCTTCAGCATCCGACTGCCCCGCGGGGCGGGCGGCGGCCCTCCCGGACGCGGCCTCCTGGTCACCACCGGCAACATCACCCCCATCCAGACAGCCCTCCCCGACACCCCCTGACCCACCCACCCAGCCTCCCGCCCCGCCCCGCCCCGCCCCACCTGAGCCTCCTGAACTGCTCAGCCGTAGCCATCCGGCCTATCCCACGTCGCCCACCTCTTGAGGGACGCCGGGGCCCCGCCCGGCCTGTGCGTGGCATCCAAGATCATGCTTGCCGGACGGGAGGGTGTACGCGCCCGCCCATTCCGAGCCAGCCCTTCCGAGTCCCACCGCGTGTGAGCCACGGAGGTCTGGCGGACCGTGTCTGGCGTCCAGGTTCGGGAGCGTCGGACGGCGAGGGTGTACGGGCCCACGCCGCTCCGCGCCGCCTCCCTGGGGCCCGGCGCGTGGGGGCGGCGAGGGTGTGGGGTCAGGTGTCGTCGGCGGGGAGGGTGTACATGCGGACGTACAGGGGGCGGGCGTCGGGTGGGGCCTCGTCCGCGGGATGGCTGTATTTCAGGAGCAGGGCCACGTAGGCGTCGTGGAACTCCCTGAGCTCGTCCTTGGTCATGCGGGCGAGCCCCCGGGAGCCCTTCACCCAGTCGGGGTCGGTCTGGAAGGCGGCGGGGAGGCGGTCCAGCAAGGCGCGGTCCTCCTCCAGCCCGATTCGGTGGAACTCGGTCAGGACCGCCTGATCCTCCGGGCCGAGGTCGCCGGGCTCGGGGAGGCGGATGTCCCTGGGGAGGTCGGCGCGGCGCCACCAGCGTTCGCGACCGGAGGAACGTTCGGGGATCTCCTCGATGAAACCGTACTTCTCCAGCTGGCGCAGGTGGTAGCTGGTGGTGCCGGTCTTGGCGCCGAGCAGTTCGCCGAGGGTGGTGGAGGTGGCGGGGCCATGGATGTTCAGGTGGGTCAGCATGCGGCGGCGCATGGGATGGGCCAGGGCTTTGAGCCGGTCGGGATCGTGAAGCACCAGGGGCTCGTCGTCCTTCATGAGGAGCAGGCTAGTCCTTGAGAACGATATCTGCAGACATGTCTTTGCCGAGATCTCTCTGCAGACTACTGTCGGCAGTATGCGAAACGTCTTCACGGCCTCTGCCGCCGTCTCCCTCAGCGCCGTCGCCGGCGTCCTGTTATGGCTCGGTACGCCCGGGCTGGGGCGTACCGAGCCCGCCGCCGACCTCACGTCGAACGCCGTAACGACCGCTGATCTCGCTTCGAAGGCCGGCGATGGACGGCGCGCCGCCGGGGCCGGGTCGATCCCGCCCGATCGCGCGGGCCCGGCGGTTCCGGGCACCCTGGCGGCTCCCAGTGGCCAGGCGGCTCCAGGCGGCTTGGCGGCTCTGGGTGGCCTCACGGTTCCGGGTGGCCAGGCGGCTCCAGGCGGCCTTGCGGTTCCGGGTGACCTGATGGTTCATGAGGTGACGTTCCGCGGCAGCGGCGGGTTGGAGCTGCACGGCAGCGTGATCAGCCCGTCAGCCAACGTGATCAGCCCTTCCGGCGGCGCGGCACAGGCCCCGAGTACGCCGCAGCCCGGAGGCACAGCACAGACCGGGAGTACGCCCGAGACCGGAGGCACAGCACAGACCGAGGGCACGTCCCAGACCAGGCGGGCGCCTGGGGAGAGCCGGAACGGGGTGGCCGGGCGGGCTGGGGTTGTTCTGGTGCATGGGGCGGGGACGGGGACGCCTCGGGAGAAGCTGCTGGGTGAGGCCGTCGCCTTCGCCCGGCAGGGCCTGACCGTCCTGATCTACGACAAGCGTTCGGTGGGCTATTCGCTGTTCCAGCGGTCGTACGCGCAGCTCGCCGAGGACGCGCTCGGCGCGGTCGCGACGCTGCGCAAGGAGCCCGGGGTCGATCCCGGCAAGGTCGGCGTCTGGGGGCTCAGCGAGGGCGGGTGGGTGGCGCCGCTCGCCGCCTCCAAGTCCAAGGACATCGCGTTCGTGGTGGTGGTCGGGGCCAACGCGTTGCGACCCCTGCGTCAGCAGTCGTGGGCCGTGGCGGCCGGGTTGCGCAAGGCGGGGGTCGGCGGGTCGCTGGTCGATCACGCCGAGCCGAACCTGTACCGGGTGATCGCGGACGGGGGCATGTTCCCGGAGCCCTACTACGACCCCGAGCCGGTCCTGGCCGCGGTACGGCAGCCGGTGCTGGCGATCTGGGGCGTGCACGACCTGCTGACCCCGCCCCGCGAGACGCCGCCGCTGTTCCGCGCGGCGTTGGAGAAGGGCGGCAACAGGCGGTACACGTTCCGGTTCTTCGAGAAGGCCGATCACGCGGCTCACGTGACCCCGGACGGCGGCGTCACGCGTCTGCCCGAGCTCGCTCCCGGTTACGCCGAGCTGGTGGGCGGCTGGGTGGCGAAGGCGACCTCGGGTCGGGCTCCGGTCGCGGAGGTGTCGGGGCCCGCGCCCGTCCAGGCGGAGGACTCCGTCGGGACGCCGCCTCCCGCCTGGTGGGAGTCGGCCTTCGCGCAGACGGCGGTGCTGGCGCTGTTCCTGGCCGGGTTCGCCGGATATCCGGCGGTAGCCGCGGTCCGGCGGATCCGAGGCCGCGGCGCGGGCCGGGGCACCCCGGCCAAAGAAACGACACCGGCCCCAGGCACGCCGACCGAAGAAACGACAATGGCCCAAGGCACGTCGGTCAGGGGGACGGTGGCGGCTCGGGTGGTCAGTGCTGGAGGGCTGGGGGTGGTGATCGGCGGGTTCGCCTACCTGTTCTATCTGATCTCCACCGGCGGGAAGCTGGCCGCGCCCGGGCCGATGCTTCTCGGCAGGCCGCTCGTCTGGCTGGCGCTGCAGGCCGTGGCGGTGGCCACCGTCGTGGCGACGGTGTTCGCGGCCCGCACGTGGCGGCGGGAACGCGCGACCGGTGAGCGGGTACGGCTGGGCCTGCTCGTCGTGGCGGGTGTGGCCTTCGTTCCGTGGGCGTTCTATTGGGGTTTGCTACTTCCGTAGGGGTTCATGACACAAGAGCGTTCTATGCTGATCCCTGCGATACGGGGAGAGGTGACATGCAGACCCGGAAGGACCTCTACCAGGCTCATCGGCTGATGCAGCAGCGCCTGGGCATGGCGTTGCTGCAGGCTGAGCCCGATGTGCCGGAGACGCCCATGCGGCGGCTCAACGTGGCGATGTTCTGCGGCGTGCTCGTGGGCGTGCTCATCGCGGCGGTGTTCGGGATCTGGGGGCTGCTCAAGCCAGGCGGCGCGACGAACCTGACCGAGGCCGGCCAGCTCCTGGTCGAGGAGGAGACGGGCGCCACCTACGTCTACAGCCAGGAGCAGGGGCGGCTGCTGCCGACGGCCAACTACGTCTCGGCGCTGCTGCTGCTCGACGCGACCGACTTCAAGGTGCGCAACGTCTCCGCCGCGTCGCTGGCGACGCTGCCGCGCGGGCCGCTGGTGGGCATCGCGGGCGCGCCGGACAGCCTTCCGGCCCGCGAGAAGCTGGTGAAGGGCCCGTGGTCGGCCTGCGTGACCGAGCCGGCGCAGGCCGCCGGGGCGCGAGGGCCGTACGTCACGCTGGTGGGCGGACAGGACGTCGGCGGGACACCCGTGGGCGGCGACGCGCTGGTCGTCACGGACGGGCAGCAGGGCTGGGTGGTCTGGAACGACCGGCGCATGAAGGTGAGCGACACGGGTGTGCGCGCGCTCAACGCGCATCCCAGAAGGGTGCCCTCGACCTGGATCAACGCGATCCCTCCCGGCCCCGACTTCATGCCGCCGGCCATCACCGGCCTGGGCCGGCGCGCCGTCGCCCCCGGGGGCGGCAGGGGCGCGGTCGGTCAGGTCTACACCGTGAAGGGCATGGGCGGGGCCCCCGACCGCTGGTACGTGCTGCTCGCCGACGGCCTCGCCCCCGTCAACCTCACCCAGGCGACGCTGCTGCTCGCCGACCCGAAGACCAAGGCCGCGTACGGCAGGCGCGCCGCCGTCCCGATCGAGATCGACGCGGCCACCGCGAACGCCAGGACCTCCCGCGAGATCCTCACGGTCGGCGGCCTGCCGACGAGCCTGCCCAGAACGGTCACGTCCTCGGCGGCGCTGTGCGCGGTGTACGCCGACACGCAGAACGGCTCCGCGCAGGCGAAGATCACGGTCGGCGCGACGATGGCCATTCCCGTGCCCGCGGCCCGCAGCGACCAGGAGCACTTCGACCAGGTGCTGCTGCCCGCCGGAGGCGCGGCGCTGGGCGGCCTGCTGCCCGGGGACGGCCAGAAGGCGTTCATGCAGACCTACTTCCTGCTCACCGACCAGGGCAGGAAGTTCCCGCTGCAGAGCGGGGACCAGATCAACAAGCTGGGGTACGGCGCCGAGGACGTCACGCCGGTGCCCTACAACCTCGTCCACCTGATCCCGGAGGGCCCGGCGCTCGACCCGGCGGCGGCTCGGTCACCGATGCAGGTGACGGCCCAGTGAGCGACGCCCCGCCCGGCGACCGCCGGGCGGGGGTGCGACCCGGCTAGATGAGGCCGCCGCCGGGCAGGTTCATGCTCGGCATGCCGCCGTTCTTGCGCTGCAGGGTGCCGGGCGCCTCCTCGCTGGTGGGGGGCGCGTACTCCAGGGCGGCGGGTGCGAAGTCGGGCTTGGGGCGGCCCTGCTCGATGGACTTGGTCGCCATGGCGCACATGCCGTTCACCATGACGAGGACGCCGGTCAGCACCGCCACGGACTTCACCTTCTTGCTGACGACGTTCCTGAGGGCATGCCCGAGCGCGGTGAGGAAGCCGCTGATCGTGATCCTGGCCGCGAGCTTGCCTGGGCCGGGGATGAGATAGGACGCCAGCTCCCACACGGCTGCGAGCCCCATGGCGAAGGCCACCGCGACCGCGACCAGCACGGCCCAGTGGTAGACCGTGGCAATGTGCTCCATGCCGCCGCCGACGCCCTTGAAGTACGTCGAGGCGGCTTCCAGTTGCTCGGCGAACAGGTCCACGGACTCGCTGAACACGAACCAGGCCGGCCCCTTCCAGTACCCCTTCTCCTCGATGTCCTTCTTCAGCTTGACGAGCTCCGTCTTGATGGACTCGAAGTCCACCCCCGAATGGCCGTCGGTCGGCGCCACCCACTCCACCGCCGCCTTGGCTATGTCCCCCGGGTTGGACACGAGCGTCCCGATCATGAGCGCCAGGTTCCTGGCTATCGGGTACTGGCTCAGCACCAAGGCGGACGCGCCGGCCATGGCGGCCGCCGAGAGGATCTGCCACCGGTCGCTGTCGTATTGGGCCATCTCGTCCTGCCCTTTCTCACTCGCCGATGACCGGCGGTGCGATGTCCATGTCGTCCACCCAGTCGTTCTCGTCGCCGCGTACGTACTCGGCCTTCTCCCGATCGCGGTTCTGGTCGTTGCCGGCCGCGCCGCCCGACATGGGCATGAACGGCATGCCTGACATGCCCGGCATGCCGGCACCGCGCCCGGCGGCGGCCGCTCCCGCGCCCGTGGTGGTCCCGCCGGGGCCCGACGAGCCGCCGTAGCCGCCCGTCGTGGGGTAATCGATGGGACGGCCGGTCAGATTGCCGGTGCCGGGAATGGCGGAGTTCAGGGCGTTGGGGTCCAGACCGGACAGCTTGGTCTGGGACGGGTCCGGGATGCCGTGGTTGAGCTGGTCCTCGATGGACGGCGTCTTCGGCAGGTTCGTGTTCAGCCCGTTGGGGTCCGGCAGGTTCGGGTTCAGCTTGCTGGGGTCGGGATAGTCGGGCTTCGGGATGTTCTGGTCCGGCAGCTTGTTGTCCGGCAACTTGTCGTCGGGCAACTTGTCGTCGGGGAACTTGTCGTCCGGCAGCTTGTTGTCGGGGAGCTTGTCCGGCAGCTTGTTGTCCGGGAGCTTGTCGTCCGGCATGTCGATCGGTGGCATCTTGCCGCCCCCGCCGCCCAAGCTGTTCGGGTCGATGCCGCCCGGACCGGGCCCGGTGGGCCCGCCGGGACCGGTGGGATTGTCGTCGCCGTACTGGCTGATCAGGCCGTCGTTGTCCTTGTCGACCTTCTCGTAGTTCTTCTCGAGCTGCTCAAGTGCGGTCTTGTAGTCGCGCAGGGCGGTCCTGGCCATGCTGATCACGCCGCTCGCGCCGCCTTTGATCTGGTCGTGGGCGTACGAGAGGCCGATGCCGACGATGCCGAACCCGGGGAAGTCGACGCTGATCGCCTTGGTGTTCGTCTCGATCGTGCCCATGCCGGGCTCCTGCTCGGCCATGTTGCTGCCGAGCTCGCTGATCTTCTTGTCCTTGAACTGGATCGTGGCCCCGGCGAGGGAGCCCCCCTGCGGGTATTGCCCCAGACCAGGCGTGGTGCTCTCCCCTGCGCCCATCCGACCCTCCCTGTCCGAAAACTGCGTTTTGCACAGTCCTGGCTACGATATCGACAAATATCAACTTTTAGCGTGAACACTTTGCGAATGATCTAGACTGGCCGTTGATCAGGATGGCAGCCTTTCCCATATGCGGATCAAGACCCTGATTGTGGGCGTGTGCGGCATCGCCGCGTTGCCCCTCACCGGCACCAGCGCGGCCAGCGCCAGCGCCGCCGTCGTCCACCAGCTTCCGTTCCCGTGTGGCGAGACCTGGACCGGCGACAGCAACGACAGCAGCGCGCACACCGGTGGCTACGAGATCGACTTCAACGGCTCGTACAACGACGGCAACGCCGACATGGGCCGTACCGTGGTGGCCTCGGCGGCCGGCAAGGTCATCATGTCGGAGTACCGGACCACCGACGGCTTCGGCAACGTGGTCAAGATCCGGCACGCCGACGGCAGCGTCTCGCTGTACGCCCACATGAAGAAGCGCACGGTCTCCGTGGGCGCGAACGTCGCGCAGGGCCAGCAGGTCGGCCAGGTGGGCAACACCTCGGCCAAGTACAAGGGCATCATCGCCCACCTGCACTACGAGCAGCGCACGTCGTCGGGCAAGATCGTGGCGGCCAGGTTCAACGGCGCCACCTTCGGCTACACCCACCAGACGCTGAAGTCGAACAACTGCCAGGGCGGCGGCGGCACGCCCGCGCCGGCCAACCCGGGCAAGCCCAGCACCGGCGGCGGCAACCCGTACTCGGCCGAGCAGGTCTGCGGCGCGGGCTACAAGCAGATCGACTCCGCGCCGCTCGGCAACCAGGGCCGGGTCGTCCTGCTGTACTCCGCCTCCACCGGCCAGAACTGCGTCACCACGCTGCGCAACAGCGGCGCGGGCAAGGCGGCCGTGCGGGCCTACCTGGAGGTCAAGGGCAAGGCCAGGAGCACCGACGCGGGCAGCTACCAGTACTACGCCGGTCCGGTCCGGGCCAAGGCCCTGCGTACCTGCGTGAAGTGGGGCGGCGCGATCGGCTCCAACGCGTACGACAGCCCCTTCGAGCACTGCGGCTGACGCTGCGGCCGACACGGGGGCCGATACTGCGGCTGACACTGGGGCTGACGCGACCGCGCGTCCATGAGCGGGGCGGCGCCTGCGGGCGCCCCCCGCGCTTGCGTTCCCCGCGCTTGCGTTCCCCGCGCTTGCGTTCCCCGCGCTTGCGTTCCCCGCACGGGGAACGGCTCGCGGCCGGGCAGCGGGCCGCGCGCCAGGGGCGGGCCGGTCGCGAGGATCGGCCCGCGGGCGTGGTGCGGCGGCTCCGGGCGCCGGGTGAGCGCGCAGCGCGGCCTCAGGTGAGCGTGCTCGGCGTGGTGCCCTCCGGGCCGCCCCACACGTCGTCGTCCTCGGCGAGCCAGGTCGTGTTCTCGCTGTCGCGCTTCTCGCCGCTCTCGCCGCCACGAGCGGGCATTCCGCCCATCATGCCGGGGGAGACGAAGCCGCCCGCGCCGCCGGCGCCGCGCATGGCGGCGCCCGCCGCCCCGCCCTCGCCCGCTGCGAAGCCGCCCGCGGTCCCCGATCCCACGCCGCCGCCACCGTAGGGCGAGCCGCCCGTCGTGGTGGGATAGGCGCCGTTGGGCATTCCCGACATGGACGGGTCGTACCCGGCCAGCTGCGTGGTGCCGTCGCCGGCGCCCGAGGGCAGGTCGGCGGTCGAAGCCGTCGGCGCGGAGCCCAGAGAGGCGCCGTTCAGCGCCGAGGAGTCGCCCCCGCCGTACGGGTTGTCCCCGGGGTCGTAGCCCTGGACGCCGCCGACGTTCACGCCGGAGCCGTTCGTGCCGGAGCCGTCGGGATAGTGGACCGCCGGGTAGGCGCCCGCTCCCCCGTCACCCGGCATCTTGCCGTCGATGTACCCGGGGCCGCCCGGCACCGCGTCCGGACCGAACGAGGAGACGGGGTAGACGCCCGGCCCGCCCTTGCCGTCCACGCCCGGCGCCCCCGGCCCGATCCCGCCGCCGTAGTTGTAGTTCGGCAGCTCAGGGACGCTCGGGTCGGGCAGCGCGCTCTGGACCTCGGAGGGCAGCTGCTTGTAGTGCTCGACGATGCGCTCGTTGACCTTCTTGAGGTGCTCGACGGCCCGCTTGTCCCCGCGGTACAGCCGGTAGAACGGCACCCGCCCGGCCCAGTCCACGTCGCGGTCGGTACGCGAGTCGTGGTCCATCGACTCGACCACGTTGGCCTGCGCCCAGTTCAGCGTCTGGCCGTACCCATGGACCGGGCGGCCCATGTCGCCGAGCTTCTTGGCCAGCTCGCGGACGCTGGCGTGCAGGGTCTGGAGCTGCTTCTGCGTCTCGACGGCGGCCGGGCCCGTGTAGTGCTCGGCCAGTTCGGTCGCCTTGGCCTTCAGGTCGCCGGCGAAACCGTTCAGCAGCGCCTCGGCCCGCGTGTAATAGAGGCCGGCGAGCTTCACCGACTCCGGGTCGGTGGCGTCGATCCAGTCCTTGACCTGGTCGAGCGTGTCGGTGAACATGCTCCCCAGGAACGACACCTCCGGGGTGGAGGTGTCGACCGGGCCGGTGTTGTAGATGAGCTTGAGCGTCTGCTTCTTCGGCTCGGCCATGGGTGTCAGACCTCCCGCCGCGCGGCGGCTTCCTCGTTCGCCTGCTCGGCCCCGCCGGACGCCTTGGCGATGTCGAGCAGCGCCTCCACCGTGCTGTCGCCCTGCCCGACCATGGAGGCGTACAGGCCGCCGGTGGAGCCGGGCTCGCCGATCAGCTGCGCGTAGGCCGAGTTGACCGCCAGCCCGAAGTGCATGGCGGCGGGCCACTCGCCCATCTGGTTCTGGCTGAGCGCGCAGTAGCGCTGGAGATCGGGCAGCGAGCCGGCGCCGACGGGCAGCTGCGGATCGGGGACCTTGGCCCCCGGCGCGGTCAGGAACTGCGTCACCGGCTGGGGCGAGGGGGTCTTGAGCTTCTTGAGCAGCTCGTTCAGCTCGCCGGCGATGCGCTTGATCTCCGTGCGGTTGGTGTAGTTGTCCTTGTCCCCGTCGAGGCCGGGCCAGTTGGAGTCCAGTTCGAGCGCCATGGCCGCCTCCTTAGCCGATCACCGGTGAGATGGAGCCTTCCTGGTGGCTCCACACGTCGTTGTCCTCCTTCAGGAGGGTCGAGGTCTCGACCTGTCCCTCCTCGGGAGCCGGTCCGCCGCCGCCGCCGAACGGCATGAACGGCATGCCCGCGCCGCCCATCGCGCCCGCCCTGGCCGCCGCCGCGGGCGCGCTGCCCTGGACGTACGAGCCGGGGCCGCCGATCACCGCGGGCGTCCCCCCGGACGGCGAGGGGTAGGCGGGCTGGGTCACGAACGGCTGGTTCGGGGTGCCGGGGTACCCGGGGGTGGTCGTCGGGTGGTAACCGGCGGTCTCCGTGGCGCGCGGGTCGCGGACGTCCACGTCCGGCGACTGGGTGCCGCGGTCGCCGGTGGTGTTGTTGTCGAGCACGGGAGGCGTGGTGCCGTCGCCGGTGGTGGCCGAGCCGGCGGACCCTGCTCCGGTGTCCTGGCCGCCCGGCTGGCCGGAGCCCGGCGTGTCCGTCCCGGGGGTGTCCGGCCGGTCGGTGCCGGGGGTGTCGCCGCCGGGGTTCTGGTCCCCGGGGCGGTGGTCGGTGCCGTTGCCGCCGTCGTTGCCGCCGGTGCCCGAGCCGCCCGATCCGCCGGAGCCGCCCGAACCGCCTGATCCGCCGGAGCCGCCGTGCGTGCCGGAGCCGGTCGAGCCGCCCGTGCCGCCGCTGTCATGGCCGCCGCCGGTCCAGTACGCGCCCTTCCGGTACGTCGAGGGGTCGGTGAGCGGCATGTCCCGTTCGGGAGCCGGCGCCTCGGCGGGCTTCACCTCGGGCAGCTCGACGACGACGCTCTCCGGGATCCGGAAGTCGTACAGGTCGACGATGTGGTTGTTGAGCTTCTCCAGCGCCCGCCGGGCGACGTCGGCCTGCATCTCCGTGGGCGACTTGGTGAGGCCCGGCGTGGGCTCCGGCGCGTGGTCGATCACCGGCGGCGTGTGTGACGGCGACGGCGTCGTGGACGGCGGCTTCGGCGCCGGTCCCGGCGAGGGCGCCGGGACCGCCGTCTTCTGGTTCTTGGCCGCCTCGACCTCTTCGATCGCCTTGGGCAGGTAGTCGCGCCCGTACAGGATCAGCGCCTCGGACATCTTCTCCATGGCCTCGGCGATCTCGTGCCCCGAGGCGTTGAGCAGCTGGAGCGCCCGCTGCGCCTGGGCGGAGCTGTCCGACCGCCAGGCGCCGGACAGATCCTTGCCGATCTGCGGCAGCGCGTCGGCCACCCCGCGGATGACCTTGGCCACCTGCTTGTAGGACAGGCCCCGGTCGTGCACCTCCATGGCGGAGGTCGCCTTGAGCCATCCCTCGATCTGCTCCCGCGACGCAGTGACCGGCTCGCTCTTCGGCCGCCGGGAATTGTCACGGATGTCGACCTTGCGCTCAGCCAACGCTGCTCACTCTCGGCCCGGGTTCGTCTTGGCGTAACTGTCGGCGCTGTCCCTGATGGCCTTGACCAGTTTCTGGCAGCACTCGACGTAGTCCTGGTACAGGGCGGTCAGCAGCGCTCCGCGGCCCTCCATGGACCCCTGGCCGCCGGAGTCCGCGCCGGTGCTGCCCACGCTGTGCGCGAGGGCGCTGGCCGCCGGCCACCGCCCTATGTGCTCCTCGCCCAGCGCGAAGTACCTCGTGAGGGTCTCCACCGAGCCGGTGACGCCGTCCCTGTTGCCGCCGGCGCCCTGCGTGCCCGCCAGGGCGATCTCCAGGTCGTCGGCGATGGCCCGCATCTTGCCCACGTTGTAGTAGAGCTCGGCGTCGGTGTCGTCGAGCCCCGGCCACGGTTCGGGTTCGAGCCCGGCCATGATCCTCCCCTCACCAGGCTCGGCCACCGCGCGGGTGGCCGAGCAGAAGACGTCAGCCGTCGTACCAGATGGACTTGTTGCGGTTCTCGGCCGCGCGGTAGTTCTCGTTCGCGATCTGGACGGCCTTCTGCAGCTCGTCCAGCTGCCCGCGCATCTGGGCGGCCGCGGCCTGCCACTTCTGCTCGTGCTGCCGGAAGAACGACTCGGCGCCGTCCGGGCCCTCCCAATGGCCGGCCAGGTCGTTCTTCAGCCGGGTCATCAGGTCGTCGGTGGCCTGCTCGAAGGAACCGAGGATCTGGATGAAGTCGCTCTGGGCGAGCTCCATGTGCCCAAAGTTGACTTTGGTGAAGTCGAGCTCAGCGGACACCGCGGTCCCCCTCCTACTTGATGTCGACGTTGATCAGGGACTCGACGCGGCCCATACCGGCCTGGACGTCCTGGTCGGCCGCGGAGTAGACGACCGCGTTGACGCCCATCTTGTCGGCGATGTCCTCCAGGTCGGTCCGTACGTTCCGCATGGAGTTGTCCCAGTTGGTCATGGCGTTCTTGAACCGGGCCGCCGCCGGGCCGAGCCATCCGGTGTTGAGGAGACCGTTGGCGGTCGTCTCAACCGACACCCTCAGACCCTCGATGTACTGGGCGGTGTCCACCACGTGGCCAGAGGCCACCTTGATCTGGCTCGGGCTTGCCCCAAAGAATTCGGACACTCGTCACCTCCGTAACGATCATTTCGGTCGCTAACCCATATAAGCACCAAAGAGCCCAGGAGTAACAGCAGACTCAATGGCCAAGATGTAACAACTTCTCGACATGTCAGCAAACGCCCTGGTCAATCACAGGTCCAGTTCGCGACGGATTCTGTCGAGTTCTCCCATAACGTCCTCGAAGGCCCGTTCGTAGCTGGCCTCCGCCTTGCGGACGTGGCGCAGCGCGCGGTCGGGGTTCTCCATCATGCGCAGCGGGTTGCCGGCCTCGCCGAACATCTCCGTCATGAGCTCGTCGGCCTGGCGCTGGAGGTCGGCGGTCGCCTCCTCGATGGCGGCCTTGATCCGCTCCGACAGCTCGACCGCGCTCAGTCGCATCGCCTTCGGCCGGATGTCCAGGGTGCGCAGGCCCTCGTGGGCGTACTCGACGACGACCAGGTGGCCTTCGTCCTCCCCCCGGCCCACCAGGGCGGACATGGCCTTCTGCAGCTCCTCGGACTTGCTGAGCTGCTGGTCCATGCTGTCAATGAGCCGGTCCATGTCGATGTTGCCGAAGTCCCCGAAATCCGTCACCGACACCATCCCTCCCATAGGGCACATCCGTGCGAGTTAACCACAATCAGGGCTTCGTGGTGGTCACTTCGGGGACGACCCAGTCGAAGTTCTGGTAGCCGGCGGGCAACTGGCCGGGCGCGGCGGGCTCCTGGAAGGAGGGCAGGTTTCTGGCGTCGATCGTGGCCCGGCCGAAGTCGATGGCGGCCGCGCCCTCCGGCAGCACGAAGCCGAACTGGTGCTGCTTCCTGACCAGCGTCCCGAGCACCTGCATGCCGCCCCTGAGCAGCTGCGCCAGCGCCCCCGTCATGACGGCGGCGGCGCTGATCATCGCCGTGCCGACGAGGTGCTCCAGGATCATCCCGGCCGCCGCGACCTGCGGGACCGGCGTGGTCTTCATCCGCAGGGCCGCGAGCAGCAGCGTGATCCCCGACACGACCGTCGAGCCGATCTGCATCCAGTAGTTGCGGACCCCGGCGGCCACCTCGTCCAGCACGCCGCCGATCTCGCCGAACGAGTTGCGCAGCGCCCCGATCTCCTGGTGGAACAGCGCCTGCACGCGGCCGAACTCCGTCTGGTCGGCGGCGATCCAGCCGGTCCTGGAGGTGGCCAGGATCTGCGGCATGAGGTTCTTGACGCCGTCGTCGAGGCGGGCGCTGATGCCGTACTTCCAGGTGTTGGCCGCCTCGGCCATGGCGAACTCGTCCGCCGCGCCCACCGCCACGATGCCCGCCACGGCCACCAGGTACGGCGAGAACCGGCCCACGCTCCTCAGCAGGTTCAGCACCCTCGTGCTGAGCGACTCCGCGGAGCCGGCGCCGGCGCCGACTGGGCCGAACTTGCCGGTGGCCGGGTTGAGCGGGATCGACGGCGACCGCGGCGGCCCGACGGAGCCGCCCTTGTTGACCGCCTTCAGCAGGGAACCGCCGCCGCCCGAGCCGCCCCGGCCCTTGTTGACGGCCTTGAGGTAGGGGTCGCTCATTTGCGGTACTGGATGATGCTGGCGTCCTCGGCCGCGCGCCAGTTGCGCTCGCAGACGGTCAGCGCGCCGCACCAGCCGTCCAGGGCGTCCTCGGCCTCCGTCATCAGGCCCTCGGCGCGGTCCATGACGGACCGGTACGTGCCGGCGATGATCATGTTGCCCAGGACGCCGAAGCCCAGGCCGTCCACGGCCGTGAGCGGGACCAGGCCCTTGACGAAGCCGATGATCTCCTTCTTCAGCTCGGACTCCACCCGTTGCCGCGTCTTGCCGATGGTCGCCGAGGTGATATGGATTTCCCGATTCGTTGCCACGACGCCCGATTGTTGCGGCGCTTTGCCCCTGTTTCAGCCCTCCTTGCGCGGTTTTCTTGATCACTTCAGGGACCGGCCAGCCGCCGCTCCCCGTTCGTTAACCTCCGGGCGGTGGCGTGCCGGACATGGACCCCATCGACTTCGACCCCGACGACCTCGACCGCGTGATCAGCGAGAGCGAACGCTCGGTCCGCAACCTGGCCGGCGCGCTGGACGAGCTCAGCCAGGTCACCGGCCAGGGCGAGAGCCGCAGCGGCGCCGTCACCGCTCGCGTGGACGCCGGCGGCCGCCTGGACGACCTGCGGCTGGCGCCCAGGACGAGCCGCATGGAGCTGGACGAGCTGACCGGCGAGATCCTCCAGGCCGTCCGCGCCGCCCAGGACCACCAGGCGCGCAGGCTCAGGGACGTGCTCCCGCCCACCTCGTTCGGCGGCCTGTCGGCCGACGCCGTCACCCGGCGCTTCCAGGACCTCCAGGACGGCTTCTCGCGGCAGATGCACGACCGCCTCGACGCCCTGGAGACCATCCGCCGCCGCGCCCTGTCGGACGGCTGAGCCGGTCAACCGGCCAGGCCGCGCACCCAGGCGTAGACCTCCAGCACCCCGAGCGCCAGCGGCACCAGCGCGACGATCAGCGCCCATTCGGTGATGTCGGCGGCCCTCCCCCAGAACGGCGAGGGCCTGCCGCCGGGCAGCCACACGCCCATGCCGACGACCACCATGGCCGCCCACAGCAGCCCGAGCACCACGGCCACCGAGGCCACGCCGCCCACGCCGATCCCGACGGATACGGCCACCGCGGCGAGCGCGCCCAGCCCGACCAGCAGCAGCCACAACCGCTGCCCGACGCCCTGGAACACCCGAGCCCGCATGATCTGCGTGAACGCCAGCACCAGGGACATCGCCACCGAGATCCACCGGCCGTCCGCGACGAACAGCGCGTGCGCCCCGGCCCCGACCAGCGCGACGCCCACGACCATGCCGGTCGCGTACCGCCGCGCCGCGCCGGTGCGCTCCAGCACCGAGGCGCTGTCGAGCCGCTGGTTGTCGCCGCGCAGCTCCTCGGCGTTGGTGGGCATGGCCGGCAGCGGCACGCGGGCCAGCCGGAACGACAACACGGGCACCAGCGGGCTGAGCGCCATCACGAAGGCCGCGCCCACGGCCGCCACGCCCGCGGGCGACGCCCCGGTCACCATGACCACGGCCGCGCAGATCGCGCCGGTCATCGAGGCGATGGCCGTGCCGAGGAAGCCCGGCACGCCGTCGGCGATCGCGGTGCCGCCGAGCGTGGCCACCAGCGCGGTGCAGGCCAGGGCTCCGAGCAGTTGCGGCGCGCCGATGGTCATCAGCCCGCCGCCGGCCGCCGGGGCCAGCAGCCCGGCCAGGAACGCGTACGGGAGGGCGGCGTAGCCGATCAGCGCGCCGGAGCCCGAGTCGCCGACCGCGCGCGAGATGGCCATCCCCACGCCGACGACCAGCAGCGCGAGCGACCCGGCCACGATCGCGGTCACCATCGGGGTCAGGCCGCCGAAGGCCAGCGCCACGGCGCCGGCGACGAGCAGCCCGCAGGCCGCCCCGCCGCCGAGCCCGCGGGTCAGCTCGGGCGACCACTTGCCCTTGCCCTCGCGCACGCCGGTGGCGACCACGTCGGCGACGTCGTCGAACCTGGCCGGCGGCAGCGACACCGCGCGCGGGCGCAGGTAGAGGATCTCGCCGTCCAGCACGCCGAGCGCGCCGAGGCTCTGTCCCAGGTCGAAGGGAGGGCCGCCGAGCCGCTGGAGCGTCCAGCCGGGCGCGGTGGCGATGTCGCCGCCCAGCTCGCCCATGGCTCTGAGCAACCCCGGCAGGACGTGCGGCAGCGGGATGTCGGCGGGCAGTGCCAGGTCGGCCTTCCTGCGCGGCCCCACCACCGTCACGTGGCACAGCGGCGGGAGCGGAGCGGGCACCTGGTGCAACGCGCCCTGCTGTGGAGGGGGGATTTCGGCCAGCGATGTCACAAACCCAACATAGCGAGACAGAGTTAACTCAGACCTCAACTCGGACGTTAGGCACATCTGGTAAGAAGGTTCTTCCGAGCACCAGAAGGGCCTGTCACAAGGGTGAGCATCGTCGTCGTACGGCGCCCGGAGCGCCGCCCCAGCCCGAAGTCGCCGCGCGGTGAGATCCTGCTGGAGTCCCCACCGGAGATCCCCGAGGTCCAGTCGCAAGGCATGATGGCGGTGCTGACGTACCTGCCGATGGTGGCGGGCGCGGCCGCGATGGGCCTGATGTTCACCGCCGGGGGCACCAACGCCAACCCCATCATGTACGTCGCCAGCGGCCTGTTCGCGTTCTCGATGGTCGGCATGACGGTCGGCCAGATGGGCCGCCAGGCCGGCGAGCGCAAGGCCCGGCTCAACGGCGCCCGCCGCGACTACTTCCGCTACCTGGCGCAGACCCGCAAGAAGGTGCGCAAGGCGGCGATCCAGCAGCGCGAGGCCCTGGAGTGGAGCGGCCCGGCCCCCGACACCCTGTGGTGGACCGCGATGGGCCCGCGCCTGTGGGAGCGCCGCCCCCGGGACGAGGACTTCAGCACGGTACGCCTCGGCACCGGCATCCAGAAGCTGGCCATCCAGCTCATCCCCCCGGACTCCAAGCCGGTCGAGGACCTGGACGCCCTGTCGGCCGGCGCGCTGCGCCGCTTCATCCGCACCCACTCGACCGTCGAACGCCTCCCGGTCGCCGTCGCGCTGCACTCCTTCGCCCGCATCAAGCTGGACGGCGACCCCGCCCTGGTCCGCGACCTGGTCCGGGCCATGATCGCGCAGATGGCCGTCTTCCACTCCCCCGACGACATGCGGATCATGGTGTGCGCGAGCAAGGAGTGGATGAGCCACTGGGACTGGGTCAAGTGGCTGCCGCACGCGCTGCACCCCGAGGAGACCGACGGCGCCGGCCAGGTCAGGCTCATGGCCGAGAACCTGGCCCAGCTCGACCGCCTGGTGGGCGCGGAGCTGAAGGAGCGGGCCCGCTTCAAGCCGGGCGCCTCGCCGGACGCGCTGCCGTACCACGTGCTCATCCTGGACGGCGGGCACGTGCCGCAGGAGTCGCAGCTCGGCGCGGACGCCATCGACGGCGTCACCGTGATCGACCTGTCGAACTCGGCCGGGACCGTCGAGGAGCGCAGCACGCTGCGGCTGCGCATCGACGCCGCCGGCTTCCACATGGTCAAGCTGGACCACGCCGGCCGCGAGAACACCAACCGGCTCGGCGACCCCGACGCGCTGGACTACCTGCGCGCCGAGGGCCTGGCCCGCCAGCTCGCGCCGCTGCGCGCCTCCTCGGCCAAGGGCGGCGACGCCCAGGACGTGCTGGCGGTGAACACGACGCTGACCGAGCTGCTCGGCGTCGGCGACCCGACCCGGCTGGAGCCGTCGGTGACCTGGCGGCCCCGCGCGGGCCGGAACCGGCTGCGGGTGCCGATCGGCCTCGGCGCCGACGGCCGGCTGGTCGAGCTGGACATCAAGGAGTCCGCCCAGGGCGGCATGGGCCCGCACGGCCTGGTCATCGGCGCGACCGGCTCCGGCAAGAGCGAGCTGCTGCGCACGCTGGTGCTCGGCCTGGCGGTCACGCACTCCTCGGAGATCCTCAACTTCGTGCTCGTGGACTTCAAGGGCGGCGCGACCTTCCTCGGCCTGGACGGCCTCTCGCACGTCTCCGCGGTCATCACGAACCTGGAGGACGAGCTGCCGCTCGTGGACCGCATGCACGACGCCCTGCACGGCGAGATGGTGCGCCGCCAGGAGCTGCTGCGCGCGGCCGGCAACTACGCCTCCCTGCGCGACTACGAGAGGGCCCGCGAGCAGGGCGCCAACCTGCGCCCGCTGCCCACGCTGTTCGTCATCCTGGACGAGTTCAGCGAGCTGCTGACGGCCAAGCCCGAGTTCATCGACCTGTTCGTGATGATCGGCCGGCTCGGGCGCTCGCTCGGCGTGCACCTGCTGCTGGCCTCGCAGCGGCTGGAGGAGGGACGGCTGCGCGGGCTCGACACGCACCTTTCGTACCGGATCGGTCTGCGCACGTTCTCGGCCATGGAGAGCCGGGTCGTGCTGGGGGTGGCCGACGCCTACGAGCTGCCGTCCGCGCCGGGCAACGGGTACCTGAAGTTCGACACCTCCGGCATGACCCGGTTCAAGGCCGCGTACGTGTCCGGCCCCCACCAGGTCGACCCGCGGCACGTCGCCACCACCGACGGCTCGGTGACGGTCCGGGAGATCGTCGAGTACGGGCCCGACTTCGTGCCCGTCCCGATGGTCGAGGAGCCGCCCGAGGACCCCGCGGCGCAGGAGGAGAGCAACAAGGCGCAGCAGAGCCTCCTGGACATCGTCGTCGGCCGCCTGGTGGGCCAGGGGCCGCCCGCGCACCGCATCTGGCTGCCGCCGCTGGCCGAGCCGCCCACGCTCGCGCACCTGCTGCCCCCGCTGACGGTCACGCCCGAGCTGGGGCTGTCCACGGCCGGCTGGACCGGCCGCGGGCGGTTGCAGGCCGTGGTGGGGATCATCGACCGGCCGTTCGAGCAGCGGCGGGACCCGTACTGGCTGGACCTGTCCGGCGCGGCCGGGCACGTGGGCGTGGCCGGCGGCCCGCAGAGCGGCAAGAGCACGATCCTGCGCACGCTGATCACCAGCATGGCGCTCACGCACACCCCCCGCGAGGTGCAGTTCTACTGCCTGGACTTCGGCGGCGGCGCGCTGGCCTCGCTGGAGGGGCTGCCGCACGTCGGCGGCGTGGCCTCCAGGCTGGACGCCGACCGGGTGCGCCGCACGGTGGCCGAGATCGCCTCGATCCTGCGCGACCGGGAGCGGGAGTTCACCGAGAACGGCGTCGACTCCATGAGCACCTACCGCAGGCGGGTCGCCGACGGCTCGCTCCAGGGCGACGGCTGGGGCGACATCTTCCTCGTCGTGGACGGCTGGCTGACGATCCGGCAGGACTTCGAGGCCCTGGAGCCGGTCATCACCGACCTGGCGGCGCGCGGCCTCGGCTACGGCATCCACGTGGTGGCGGCCACCGGCAAGTGGTCGGAGTTCCGGCCCGGCATCCGGGACCTGTTCGGCACGCGGGTGGAGCTCAAGCTCGGCGACGCGTACGAGTCCGAGATCAACAGGAAGAAGTCGCTGGCCGTGCCGGAAGGCGTGCCCGGACGCGGCCTGACCAAGGACGGCCTGCACTTCCTCGGCGCGCTGCCCAGGATCGACGGCGTGCAGGACTCCGACGACCTGGCCGCCGGCCTCCAGGGCCTGGTGCAGGCGATCGGGGACTCCTGGCAGGGCCCGCCCGCCAAGCAGGTCAGGCTGCTGCCGTCGGTGCTGCCCGCCGCGTCGCTGCCCGGCGTGGAGGAGACCGGCAAGTCGCGGATCGCGATCGGCGTGGACGAGGCCGCGCTCGCGCCCGTGCTGATCGACTTCGACGCCGACCCGCACTTCATCGTGGTCGGCGACACCGAGAGCGGCAAGTCCAACATGCTCAAGGTGATCGCCGAGAACGTCGTCGCCCGGCACACGCCGCGCGAGGCCATGATGATCGTGATCGACTACCGCCGGTCGCTGCTGGACACGGCGGTCAGCGAGAACCGCATCGGCTACGCCGCCTCCAGCGCCGCCGCGCTCGAACTGGTCAACGACGCCCGCAACGCCCTGCTCAAGCGCCTGCCGCCGGCCAACCTCACGCCCGAGCAGCTGCGCGCCCGCGACTGGTGGAAGGGCTCCGACCTGTACATCGTGGTCGACGACTACGACCTGGTGGCCACGTCCAACAACCCGCTGCTGCCGCTGGTCGAGCTGCTGCCGCAGGCCCGTGACATCGGACTGCACCTGGTCATGTCGCGGGCCATGGGCGGCCTGGGCCGGGCCATGTTCGACCCGGTGATCCAGCGCGTCAAGGACATGGCCAGCCCCGCGGTGATCCTGTCCGGCAGCAGGGACGAGGGCTTCCTGTTCGGCAACGTCCGCGCCCAGCCGCAGCCCCCGGGACGCGGCTTCGTGGTGGACAGAAGGTTCGGCTCGCGGCTGGCGCAGACGGCGTTCTGGCCGCCGGCGGAGGAGGAGTGATGGCAGGACTGGACATCCACTTCGAGGCCCTGGACGACTGCCGCATCGCGGCCAAGACCGTGGCGGGCAAGTTCGGCGACCTGGCGGAGAGCTTCCCCGCCGGCGCCGCCGACTCCTCGATCTTCGGCAAGCTGGCCGACTCCGCGGCCCTCGCGACCGCCGTGGACCAGGTGGAGAGCGTCGCCGACCGCGAGTTCGGCAAGGCCAGGAGCCTCGTCCAGAGCGTCGAACGGGCCCTGGACCTGGTGGAGAGCAACGTGCGGAAGGCGAACTCCCCGGCATGAGCGCACCGGAGGCGATCAACGCGCTGCCCGGCGGTCCCACGCTGGCCGCGCTGGCCGGGCAGGTGAGCGGCGACCCGGGCGCGATCCGCGGCATCGCCAAGCGCTGGCGTACCGCCGCGGGCAAGGTGCTGGCCGACTCCGGCGAGCTCGGCAGCGCCGTCACCACCGTGGATCTGGCCTGGGAGGGCGACTCGGCGGACGCGTTCGTCCGCTACATGTGGAGCTACGGCAGGGCCGGCCAGGACCTGCACGACGCGCTCAACTCCTGCGCCGACGCCCTCGACGCCGCCGCCGGCGTGCTGGAGAGCTCGCAGCGCCAGGTGGACGGCATCTGCGACCGCCTGCTCACCCGCGTCCAGAACCACCGGACGGCCAACCCCGACGCCAAGCAGGAGGACCTGGACGCCGAGATCGGCCGCCTGGTGCGCGAGGAGACCGAGAACGCCAGGAAACCGGTCAAGGACGCCAAGGACGCCGTCACCGACGCCAAGAACGCCATCGGCACGGCGCTGGGCGAGCGCACCACGACCTTCGCCCAGATCAAGGCGGCGGGCGACCAGGAGTTCGTGCCGGACGCCGGGCACCGGTTCGACTGGCGGCGTACCCAGAGCTACACCTCGCCCTATTCGGGCACCGGCGGCAGCCCCATCATCGGCGGCTACGGCCCGAGCGGCCCGCCCCCTCCCGCGGGCGGCGGGCCGGCGCCCACGGGCAAGGTGAAGCAGTGGATCGAGGAGGCCGTCGCCATCCTCAGGGAGCAGGGCTACCCGGTCGAGAAGATGAACGTCGACGACATCTGGATGATCATCCAGCACGAGTCGGGCGGGAACCCGCACGCGATCAACCTGTGGGACTCCAACGCCGCCGCCGGGCACCCCTCCAAGGGGCTCATGCAGACGATCGACCCGACCTTCAACGCCCACGCCCTGGACGGCCACCGGGACATCTACAACCCGGTGGACAACATCATCGCGGGCGTGCGCTACTCGATCGAGCGCTACGGCAGCGTATCCGCGGTGCCGGGGGTCGTGGGCATGAAGACCGGCTCCGGCTACCGCGGATACTGAGACCTAGCCGCAGTTCGCCCAGTCCACCTGGGTGTTGCCGATGCCCGCGCTGCCCGAGTAACGCACGCACTTGCCCTTGGCGAGGAGCTTGACCGGACCGGCGTAGTACTCGTAGTTGCCGCGGTCGGTGTTGCTCGGGCCGCCCTGCACCTCCAGGGTCGCGCTGACCGGCGTCGCCTTGCCGACGTCGGGGCCGGACTTGAGGGTGACCACGCAGTTCTGCCCGGTGCTGTTGTTGTACAGCTGGTACGTCGCGCCGCCGGTGTACGACGTGGACCGCTGGACCACGAAACCGGACCCGCACACCTGCGTCGGCGTGTAGGGGTTCGGCTTCGCCGTCGGCGTGGGCTCCGGCTCCTCGGTGGGCTCCGGCTCCTGCGTCGGCTTCTGGGTCGGCTTCTGGGTCTGGGTCGGCTGCTGCGTCGGCTTCTGGGTCTGCGTCGGCTGCTGCGAGGCCGTCGGGGTGGCCGTCTGGGTGGCCGTCGGGGTGCCCGACGCGGTGGGGGACGGGGTGGGCGTCTCGGACGGCTTCTGCGTCGGCTTCCCGTTCGGCCTCTGGGTGGGCGTCTCGGTCGGCTGCTGCGTCTGCGTCGCGGACGGGGTCGGCGTGACCGTCCTGGTGACCGTGGCCGTCGGCTCGGGCTCCTTGGTGGTCTTCCGCTCCTGCACGGTCGGCTGGATCGTCGGGACCGTCAGCTGCTGGGCCGCCGTCGGCGTCGGCACCGTGGTCAGCACCGGCACCTGCGGGGGGTCGGCGGAGGTGTCGTCGTTCAGCACCAGCGGGCCCACGCCGTCGTCGTCAGGGGACGGCGTGGTCGCCCAGGGGGCGGTGACCTCGGCCTGCGGCTGCGTGGGCACGGCGGTGACCGCCTTCTGGGCCGCCGCCGCCGCGCCCGAGGTGGGCGAGGCGGAACCCGCCGCGGCGGCGGGCTCGAAGGTGACGTTGGAGGAGTAGCGGCTCGCGCCCCACAGGCCGATCGCCGACAGCAGCATGACCGCGACCACGCCGGCGACCAGGCCGATGGGGAACGGCTTGCGCGCCGGTCCGGTGCTGCCCGCACCGGCCATCGCGGGCTGGGCCGGTTCGGCGGACGGGTTCTGCGGTCCGGGCGGCGGCCCCCAGGCGGCCTGCACGGGCACCGGCGGGTACTGCACCGGGACGCCCTGCACCGGCTCGTCGTCCATGGGAAGGTGCTGCATCGGGCCGGGCTGCATCGGGCCGGGCTGCATGGGCTCATGGCCCATCGGGCCCTGCGGCGGCACACCGGGCAGGAACGGGCCGGGCTGCATCGGGTCGTGCGCCATCGGACCGTTCGGGACCGGACCGTTGGCCATCGGGCCGTTGGGGACCGGGCCGTTCGGCATCGGGCCGTTGGGGATGGGGCCGTTGGGGATGGGGCCGTTCGCCATCGGGCCCGGGTGCATCGGGCCGTTCGGGATCGGGGCGCCCTCGATGGCCAGGGGCAGCACCGGCGGCCCGCCCGGCACGGGCGGCTGGCCCGGGAGCGGCGGCTGGCCCGGCACGGGCGGCTGGCCGTCGACCATGGTGACGAGGTCCGCCGGGTCGGACGGCGGCAGCTGCGACGGCGGCATCGGGGAGGACGGCATCTGCATCGGCACGCCGTCGATCGGCGCCTGCACGGGCACGCCCTCGATCGGCGCCGCCGGCATGGGGGCCTTGTCGTCCCCCAGCAGGCGCAGCAGCGCCGTGTACGTCGTGGGCCGTCCGGACACGTCCTTGGACAGCGCCGCGAGGACCGTCTGGCGCAGGGGGTCGGGCAGCCCGTCCACCACGGGCTCGTCCGTGAGCACGGCGTGCGCGTCCTGGCCGAACGGCGCGGAGCCGGTGGCGGCGAACACCACGGTCGCCGCCCAGGCGAAGACGTCGGCGTAGGGCCCGTACTGCAGGCCGTTGAGCTGCTCGGGGGCGCGGTAGCCGATCTCGCCGGCCGGGTCGCCGATCTCGATGTCGGTGACGCGCAGCCCCTCGCCGGTGAGGATCACGTTGCTGGGGGTGAGCCCTCGGTGCGCGAATCCGGCCAGGTGCACCGCGGTCAGCGCGGTGAGCATGCCGACCGCCACGCGTTCGAGCGCGTCGCCGGTCAGCGGGCCGTCGGCGGCGACGGTCTCGGCCAGCGAACGTCCCTCGACGTGCTCACGCACGACGTAGAGCAGGCCGTCCTGGACGCCGGCGTCGAGCGTGCGGGCCACGTACGAGCTGGACACCCGGCTGACGTCCTTGAGCCGGGTCACGAAGTCCGGGTCGGCCGCCGGGTCCACGGTCAGCGTCTTGATGGCGACCGGATCGGCGTCCTCGGACTCCTTGCCCAGATGAACGGCGCCACGCGGGCCCTGTCCCAACAGGCTCACGATCTCGTGATCGCCGATCCGCTCCGGTACTGCTGCCTGGGGGGAGTCCTTCTCCACCATGACCGTCCTTTCAGGAGTCCGTCATGATCAGAGACATTTAACCAAATACGCCCCATAAGCATCAGCAGTTTCGGCCACCCACTCTTACAGTTAACCGTCAATTCTTCCGATATCCGGCGGCGAGCCGGGCCGCCAGCGCCGCCTGCGTCCCATGGGCACGAACACCCAGGCCGCCAACGCCAGCCCGACCAGCGAGAACCCGCCCGCCGCGACCACCGTCGCGACCTCCATCGACCGCCGGTCCGGCGGCACGGCCTTGCGCACGACGGTCGCGGGCAGCGGCGGCGGCACCGGCGGCGCCACGGCCACCTGCTCCGACGGCAGCACCGCGGTCACCGCGAGCAGCGGGTTCACCATCCCCGCGCCGGTGCCCGTCCCGGACGCGCCGTCCGCGGTCAGCGTGATGCGCCTGCGCACCTGGAGCTGCGTCAGCCCGGGATGGCGGGCCCGGACGAGCGCGACCACGCCGGCCACGTACGGGGCGGCGTAGCTGGTGCCCTTCAGGTCCGACTGGTACCCCTTGAGCGGCCAGGTCGAGCTGACGCCCTCCCCCGGGCCGAGCACGGCGACCGCGTTGGGGTTGGAGAACGTCGAGCGCCCGCCGTCCGGGGTCGCCGAGCCCACCGACAGCACCCCGTCGTACGCGGCGGGGTAGGAGGGGGTCGACGTGCCGTCGTCCTTGGACAGGTTGCCGGCGGCGGCGACGATCACCACGTCCCGCCCCAGCGCGTAGTCGACGGCCGCCTTCAGGTCGGGGGTGTCGGAGGCCTCGACGGAGACGTTGATGACGTCGGCGTGCTCGTCCACGGCCGTCTTGATGGCCTTGGCCAGCAGGCCCACGTCGCCCCGGTCACCGGTGACGTACTTGATCGACAGCAGGCTCACGCCGGGGGCGACGCCGTGGAAGGGGATGTCCTTGCGCGGCAGGCCGGCGATGAGCCCGGCGACCGCCGTGCCGTGGCCGACGCAGTCGCGGTAGCCGGTGTTGGTGAGGTCGGCCTTGCCGCCCAGCCGGATCTGGGGGTGGGTCTCGTCCACGCCGCTGTCGATGACGGCGACCGTGACGCCCCGGCCCGTGGTCAGCGGCCACACCTTCTCCGCGTTGACCCGCCGCTGCGCCCAGGTCTCGCCGATCGCCATGGTGGCCTTCTTGGGCGTGCACCGCACGGGCGCGGCCTGCGCCGGCGCCGCCGCGAACTGCAGGGCGAGCATGCTCGCCGCCAAGGCGCGACCAATCATGGAAAAAGAGCGTAGCCTGCCCGATCCGGGAGGAAAGCTCCGCTCACGACGGAAGAAGCCCCGGCGGCGGACCAGGGCCCCCGTCCGTGCTCACTGCGTGGCGGACTCGATGTTCCGCTGGTACGTGCCGATGACCCGGGAAGCCTCCTGCAGCTCCTCGGTCATGCGCTGGAAGGCCGTGCGGTAGTTCTGCCAGGCCTGACTGAAACGCTGGGCTCCGGGGCCCGTCCACGCGGTGCCGACCTTGGCCGCCTCGCGGTCGAGCGCGGTCATGATGGTGCGGAGCGCCTCGGACTGCTGCGTGAACTGGCTGGCCATCTGCTGCATTTCCGCGGGGTTGCCGCCGAGCATACTCTGGCTCATGCATACCTCCTGGAACTGGTGAAAGCGCCCTCACCATAAAGCGGGCCACCGCCCGTCGCCCCCGTTATGCCGAGCGGCTATGGTCGTCCAGAGGATTATTCGGATCTAAGGAGTTATCCGCTCATGCGCGAGGTCGTGGTGACGGGTGGCGGCACCGGGATCGGCTACGCCATCGCCGAGGCGTTCGCCGCTCTCGGCGACCGCGTCACGATCACCGGCCGGCGCGAGCACGTGCTGAAGGAGGCCGCCGCGCGGCTGGGGGCGGCGTACGTGCCGTTCGACGCCGCGAGCCCGGCCGCCGTCCAGGGCGCGCTCGACAGCCTGCCCGCCCGCGTGGACGTCCTGGTCAACAACGCCGGGGGCAACACGAACCTGGAACGCGGCCAGTCCGGCGACCTGGCGGACGTCGCCGAGGCGTGGCAGGCCAACCTCAACGCCAACCTGCTGTCCGCCGTGCTGGTCACGACCGCGCTCGCGCCGCGCATGGGCGAGGGCGGCCGGATCGTCTCCATCGGCTCGATCGCCGCGCGCGGCACCGGGTCCGGCTCGTACGGCGCCGCCAAGGCCGCCGTCGAGTCCTGGACCGCCGACCTGGCCGCCGAGCTGGGCCCCCGGGGCATCACCGCCAACGTCGTGGCTCCCGGCCTGGTGATGGAGACCGAGTTCTTCCGCGGCAGGCTCACCGAGGAGGGCATCAGGGCCCGCGTGCAGAACACGCGTAACGGCCGCCCTGGCACCCCCTCCGACGTGGCCGATACCGTTCTCTTTCTGGCATCCGCGGGAGCCGGGCACATGACGGGGCAGGTGCTGCATCTGAACGGCGGCGCGTACCTCGGCCGCTGAGCACTCACGAGGACCACGAGGAAGGGACGAAGGTCGGTGCGGAAGGTTCTGATCGCCAATCGCGGCGAGATCGCCGTACGGGTGGCCCGCGCGTGCACGGACGCGGGGATCGGCAGCGTGGCCGTCTACGCCGACCAAGACATCGACGCCCTGCACGTCAGGGTGGCCGACGAGGCGTACGCGCTGGGCGGGCAGTCCCCCGCCGAGACCTACCTCGACATCGCCAAGCTGCTCGACGTCGCCGCGCGCGCCGGCGCCGACGCCGTCCACCCCGGCTACGGCTTCCTGGCCGAGAACGCCTCGTTCGCGCAGGCCGTCATCGACGCCGGCCTCACCTGGATCGGGCCGCCCCCGGCCGCCATCGCCGCGCTGGGCGACAAGGTGCAGGCCAGGCACATCGCGCAGAAGGTCGGCGCGCCGCTGGTGGCCGGCACCAAGGACCCGGTCTCCGGCGCCGAGGAGGTCGTGGCGTTCGCCGAGCAGCACGGCCTGCCGATCGCGATCAAGGCCGCGTACGGCGGCGGCGGCCGCGGCATCAAGGTCGCGCGCAGGCTGGAGGAGGTCGCCGAGCTGTACGAGTCCGCCGTGCGCGAGGCCGTGGCCGCCTTCGGCAGGGGCGAGTGCTTCGTCGAGCGCTACCTCGACCGTCCCCGGCACGTCGAGACCCAGTGCCTGGCCGACCGCGCGGGCAACGTGGTCGTGGTCAGCACCCGCGACTGCTCGCTCCAGCGCCGCCACCAGAAGCTGGTGGAGGAGGCGCCCGCGCCGTTCCTGTCGCCGGAGCAGATCGACATCCTCTACACCAGCTCCAAGGCCATCCTGAAGGAGGCCGGCTACGTCGGCGCCGGCACCTGCGAGTTCCTCGTCGGCCAGGACGGCACGATCTCCTTCCTGGAGGTCAACACCCGGCTGCAGGTCGAGCACCCGGTCAGCGAGGAGGTCGCGGGCGTCGACCTGGTGCGCGAGATGTTCCGGATCGCCGACGGCGAGCTCCTGGGCTACGACGACCCGGCCCTGCGCGGCCACTCGATCGAGTTCCGGATCAACGCCGAGGACGCCGGCCGCAACTTCCTGCCCGCCCCCGGCACCCTGACCGCCATGCGCACCCCGGCCGGTCCCGGCGTCCGCCTCGACGCGGGCTACGAGGCCGGGATGACGGTGCCGCAGACGTTCGACTCGCTGGTGGCCAAGCTGATCGTGACCGGGCGCACCCGTCACGAGGCCCTCGACCGGGCCCGGCGGGCGCTGGCCGAGTTCGAGATCGACGGCATGCCGACCGTGCTGCCCTTCCACCGGGCGATCGTGACCGACCCGGCGTTCACGTCCGAGCCGTTCACCGTGCACACGCGGTGGATCGAGACCGAGTGGGACAACCCGGTCGAGCCGTACGCGGGCGAGGTGGCCACCGCGCCGGCCGCTCCGGCGGCGCGCGAGACGGTGACGGTCGAGGTCGGCGGCAAGCGCCTTGAGGTGGTGCTCCCGGCCGGCCTCGGCATGGCCGGCCCCGCGCCCGCCGCGGCCAAGGCGCCGCGCCGGTCCGGCGGCGCGCGCAAGCACACGACGGCCGGCGGCGACGCGCTGGTCAGCCCCATGCAGGGCACGATCGTCAAGGTCGTCGCGAACGACGGCGACGTGGTGAGCGAGGGCGACACGGTCGTGGTGCTGGAGGCCATGAAGATGGAGCAGCCGCTGACGGCCCACAAGTCGGGCACCGTGACGGGCCTGTCGGCCGCCGTCGGCCAGACCGTCACGTCGGGCGCCACCATCTGCGAGATCAAGGACGCCTGAGCCCGCTCCCCTGTGCATACGCGCCGTCGCGGGCAGGTAACGTGCCCAGTGAGGAACTTTGCCGACCGCCCGTTCGTCCTCATGGGCGAAGGAGGCTTGCTGCCAATGACCCATTCGCTGCGCCGAGCAGGGGCCGCGATCGCGGCTCTGATCGCCGGGCTGTTCGTCGTTCTTGCGCTGTCCCCTGCCGCCAACGCGGCGGCGCCACCTGACGCACAGACTGTGGTGCAAAACTGGAAAAAGGCCCCGCTCTACGTGGTGTCGGGCTCCCCCTTGAGCTCCAGCCAGCAGAGTGACATCAACGACGCGCTGAAGGACGCCGACAGCAAGATCTACGCTGTCGCGCTGCCCGACGGCACCTTTGACAACTCGACCGTGGGCCCGTACCTGTCGTCGCTGGGCAAGGCGCTGGTCGAGGCCGGTCGTCCCAAGGTGACGGTGGTGGTGTTCGACGGCGAGACGATGTTCGCCGGGTCCAACGCCCTGCGGAACAACCTCGCCGGCCAGCTGGTCAAGCTCTCGGTGAACGCCAACTCGGGCGACATCGTCGCGGGCGTGAAGGACTTCGCCAACCGGGTCGACGCGGCGGGCAAGAACGACCGCAGCGGCGCCCTGAGCCCCAGCAGCCAGGCCAACCCCGGCGCCGGCGGCCAGTTCGCGCTGGTGGCCCTGCTCGGCCTGCTGGTGGTCGGCGGCGGCGGCTACTTCCTCTACTCCAAGAACAAGAAGAAGAAGCGCGCCATCCAGGAGGCCAAGGACCTGGCCGCGGTCAAGCAGACCGTGGAGGAGGACGTCACCAAGCTGGGCGAGGAGATCACCGAGCTCGACACCGACGTCACCCTCGCCGGCCAGGGCGGCGGGCACATCACCGAGTGGCAGCAGGCGCTCGACTCCTACGAGAAGGCCAAGGTCCAGCTCAACGCGGTCCAGCGGCCCGACCAGGTCCGCGAGGTCACCCAGACCCTTGAGGACGGCCGTTACGCGCTGGCCGTGGTGAAGGCCAAGGTCAACAACCAGCCGATCCCCGAGCGGCGGGCCCCCTGCTTCTTCAACCCGCAGCACGGCCCGTCGGCCCGTGACGTGCGCTGGGCCCCGCCCGGCGGCGCGGTGCGCGACGTGCCCGCCTGCGCGATGGACGCCGAGGCCGTCGAGCGCGGCTTCGACCCGCAGATGCGCGAGGTCATGGTCGACGGTCACCGTCGCCCCTACTACGACGCGGGCCCGGCCTACCAGCCGTACGCCTACGGCTACTACGGCGGCTTCGGCGACATCATGACCGGCATGTTCATCGGCACGATGATGGGCAGCATGTTCCACGGCGGCTGGGGCGGCGGCGGCTACGGCGCCGGCTACGCCGAGGGCTACCAGGACGGCGGCGGCGGCGACCTCGGCGGTGGCGACTTCGGCGGCGGAGGGGACTTCGGCGGCGGAGGCGGCGGCGGCTGGGGCGACTTCGGCGGCGGCGGCGACTTCGGCGGCGGTGACTTCGGCGGCGGCGACTGGTAAACCCTGCGCCGACCCTGACGGGCGCGCCCTCCCTTTCCGGGGGGCGCGCCCTTTTCGCGTTCCGGTGTCAACCTTCCCGGCCTGTCTCCGCGTTGAGGCCAGGTGAGTGATCCATCCGACGCCGCTTCCTACGCCGCCTCCTACGCCGCCTTCGTGGCGGCGGCCTGGGACAGGACGGTCAGGGGAGCCGGCCCGGTTCGTCCACCACGCCCGCCGCCAGGTCGGCGCTCGCGTAGAACGTGCCCTTGCGGGCCGTCACCTCGCCGCCGAGTACCTCGTCCTGGAGGGTGTCCACGCGCCTGCCGAGGAAGCGGTAGGTCGCGGCGTCCAGCACCAGGTACGACCGCGAGACGATCTGGCCCTGCGCGTCCCGCACCGGCCCTCCGGGGACGGAACCGGCGGGCTCGTAGGCGATGCCGATGCCCGCCCGGCCCGCCGCGTCCCGTACGCCGAGGTCCACCCGCACTCCGGGCAGCTCGGCGAGCGCGCGGAAGATGGCGGCCTCGACCTGCGGCGGCATGGGGACACCCGCGTCGAGGTAGACCGACAACACGCGGAACGCCCGCGCGTCCGGGTGCTCGGCGTCCGCGCGCTTCGTCCGGGCCGACCAGTGCCGGTCGCCCCTGACGTGGTCCAGCAGCGCGGCGGGATCGGTGGGCAGGCCGGCGAGCTTGGCCGCGTACTGCCGGGGGGTCAGGTCGTCGTCGCCGGGGTCGGGGGTGATGTCCTGGAATTCCAGGGAGCCGCCGTTCTGGCGGAGCGCCTGGCGGGTGCCGTCGTACCGGGTCCAGTATTCCTGCACCGTGCCTCGCTCCTCGGAGGGCTGCTTGACCAGGTGCTTGCGGTACAACCACTGGTCGGCGCGCGGCTGGTGGTGCTTCCGGCGTCCCTCGGCCACCAGGGCGGCCTGGCGCAGCACCGTCTCGGCCCGTACCGGCATGGTGGTCACGGCGGCCGGCGGGGCCGGGGCCGGAGTGTGGGAACCGTTCACCGCCACGACGACGGCGGCGACGGCTGTCGCGGCGGCCAGCAGCGACGGCACCGCCCAGAACCGGCGCCGCTTCCGGGCCGGGGCCTGGCCCGACGCCGGGGCGAGGGCCCGGGCACGCACGGCGCGCAGGCGGTCGGCGGCGGGCTCCGGGGCGTCCGCGCGCAGCTCGCGCAGGAGCGTGAGGTCATCGTCCACGGCCGGGGTCCTCCTCGTCGGTGTCGTAGGTGGCTGAGTGCGCGGCGTCGCGGGCGGCCGGCGGGGCGGCGTCGTGGAGGGCTGACGGGTCGATGCCGCCCAGGGCCGCGCGGGTCTTCCTCCTGGCGCGGTGCAGGCGCGAACGCACGGTCCCGATCGGGACGCCGAGCGCGCGGGCGACCTCCTCGTAACTGAGGTCCGCCCAGGCGATCATCAGCAGCACCTCGCGGTCCTGCTGCGACAGCGTCGCGAGCGCCCCCGCCAGCTCGCGGTGCGCCGCCCCGGCCGACACGCGGGCCGCCACCCGGTCGGCGTAGCTCTCGGCCACCGCGTCGAGGCCCGTCCTGGCCAGGGCGCGGTAGGCCCTGATCTCGGTACGGCGATGCTTGCCGATCAGGTTGGCGGCGATGCCGTACAGCCAGGGTCGGGCGTCGCGGTGGGCGGTGTCGTAGCGGGCGAGACGGCGGAAGGCGTCCAGGAACGTCTCGGCCACGATGTCGTCGGCCAGCGAATCGCCCAGGCGGCGGGTGACGTATCTGTGGAGCGCGGGGGCGTGCCGGTCGTACAACGCCGTGAAGGCGGCGGGGTCGCTGCGGGCACGTCTGATCACCTCCGCGTCGTCCACCTCGGTGTCCTGCGTCAAACTCTCGGCTCCGTTCTTCGGGCTGAACACCCCCTTTCACCCGATGACTCGGATCCGGTTCTCGTACAGGCCACGAAGGGCTTCGCCGATGGGCGCGCTTCGCGCGACGTGGGCTCAGGCTGCGTCCATGTGGGGGCAAGCCGCCACATGCCCAGCGGGGACCTACCGGTCCCCGCATCCCTCGGACGAACCCGACTCCGAAGCGGCAGACGCCTGCCTCAGATGTTGAATTCGCCCTGGTTGGCGCCGTGCAGGAACGCCTGCCACTCCGCGGGCGTGAAGATCAGCGCCGGGCCCTGCGGATTCTTGCTGTCACGGACGGCGACGATCCCCGGGAGGTTCGTCGCGACCTCGACACACTGCCCTGTGTCGGCGCTGGCGCTGGACTTGCGCCATTGCGCATCATCAAGGTTCAGCTGGTCCATTTGGCTATCGCACCCTCTATCGCCTGTCGAGTGACGTTCTTCGGCTGTGCGTGCGCTCTGATGTTGTCATACCTCTGCTTCAAACGCGCGACTGCGTCATGGTCGCCTGACACCTGTCCGGACAGAAGCGAGTCCGCCGAAACCACCTCGGATCCGTCCCGCAGCCGCGCCAGCGCGAACGCACTCACCATGCCGGCTATGCAACCAGCCGTGCGCGGAAGCAGCTGAACAGTGACCTGGGGATGCTCGGTGAGTTCCAGCAGAAAGCGCAGTTGCCCGACCAGGACACCGGTCCCGCCGAAGGGCCGATGGAGGACTCCCTCCTCAATGACTGCGAGAAGGGATGGCGGGTTGGCTGCCTCGAAGACGCCGATGCGCCGGATCCGCGCTTGAACCTGCTCTTCCACCTGATCGGATGAGCCGGTACCCGCGAAGACGGCACGGGCGTAGTCCACGGTCTGGAGCATGCCGGGGATCACGAGCGGATCCCAGGATTGCAGGATGACGGCTTGCGGTTCGATCTCCTCGACCCACCGTGCGAACCAGCCCAGAGCGGGTGACTGGGAGATGCGCTCGTGAAGGCCGGTGAAATGGCCGTCGGTTCCGAATGCCTTGTCCACCTCGCGCGCGAATTCCAGCGTAGGGACTCGTCGGCCTTTCTCGACATGACTGACGAGTGACTCGTGACAGAGAATGCGGAGCGCTAGAGCGGATTGTGTCATTCGAGCCGCTTTACGTCGTTCCGCGAGGTCGCGGGCGAAACGCGCCCTGGGCGACAAATGGTCGCCAACATCGGGAGTCATGACTTCTCCGCAGTTCAGGAGCAAGGGGATGGCCTCATGGCAGGCTACTGCGACATCCTTCCGACAATCAATACAGAGCAGGTGTAGCGCTTTGTCGGACGAGTTTCGCCAGCCGGGCGCGCCGCGGAAGCATGTAACCGTTCATGCTTGATCCGGGCGACAGTGTTTCTGTCGCGAGAAACGGCCGCCAGAACCTCCCGATTGGCTTTGGGGTGAAACCATGTCAATTTGCCACACCTACCAAGGCTTGACGTTGCGGCGCGATGACCGAGCTCCCGGAGAAAGCCGGCAGACGATTCGGCGCTGGCTGGCGGACGTCGACCCGCCGGTTCGCGACGACGCCCTGACGGTCGTATCAGAGCTGGTCACCAACGCGGTCCGGCATGTGCCGCCGGGCCCCGACCGCGACTGGGTCATGGAAAGGGCCGGGCCTAGCGGACCACCCGGTACGTCAGGTGCGTGACCAGGGCGGTGCCCGTGGGAGGGGCGGCGGGGGTGAGGGTGATGTCGCCGGCGTCGGCCAGGAGGCGTTCGCCGCGGCCGAGGATCACCGGCGCGACGTGCAGGCGGAGCTCGTCGATGAGGCCGGCGGCCAGGTACTGGTTGACGGTGGCGGCGCCGCCGGCGATGGCGATGTCACGGTCCCCCGCCGCCTCCTGCGCCATGGCGAAGGCGGCCTCGATGCCGTCCGTGACGAAGAAGAACGTCGTGCCGCCCTTCATGGGCAGCGGCTCGCGCGGGTGGTGGGTAAGGACGAACACCGGCGCGTGGTACGGCGGCTCCTCCCCCCACCAGCCGGTCCAGTTCGGGTCGAAGGCGCCGCGGCCGGGGTCGAACATGTTGCGGCCCATGATGAACGCCCCGGCCGCCGTGATGGCCTCGATGACCTCGGCGTGCTTCTCGGGCTCCTGGAACATCCACTCGTGCAGCCGGTCGCCCACGCCGTCGCCGAACGGCTGCTCCAGGCTCTGGTTCGGCCCCGCCACGTAGCCGTCGACGGACATCCCCATGTCGCACGTGACCTTGCTCATCCTGGTTCGTCTCCTGTTGTCCGTGGCGCCCGTCCGGCGCCTTCACCAGGGAGTCGGAGCCGGCGGCGGGCTCTCTACATGGCGAGCGGAAATTTCCGGGAACGGGGTGGGAGGAGTCGGATCGGAGGAGGTCGGGTAGGTTCGGCGGTTAGGAAAGTTTCCTAATTGAGGAGTTGCACATGAGACTCGCCGTGATCGGGGGCGGTTCGACCTACACCCCCGAGCTCATCGACGGCTTCGCCAGGCTGCGCGACGAGCTGCCGCTCACCGAGATCGCGCTGATCGACCCGGACGCCACGCGGCTCGACCTGGTGGCGGGCGTGTCCGGCAGGATGTTGCGCAGGGCCGGGCACCCGGCGAAGGTGATCGCCACCGCCGACGTGGCCGAGGGCGTGGCGGGCGCGGACGCCGTGCTGTTCCAGCTCAGGGTGGGCGGCCAGGCCGCGCGGAACGTGGACGAGACGCTGCCGCTGGAGTGCGGCTGCGTCGGCCAGGAGACGACGGGCGCGGGCGGGCTCGCCAAGGCCCTGCGCACGGTCCCGGTCGTGCTCGACCTGGCCGAGCAGGTACGCGCCCACGCCCCCGACGCCTGGATCGTCGACTTCACCAACCCGGTCGGCATCGTCACCAGGGCGCTGCTGGACGCCGGGCACCGCGCGATCGGCCTGTGCAACGTGGCCATCGGGTTCCAGCGCCGCTTCGCCCGGCACCTCGGCGTGCCGCCGGAGCGGGTCGCGCTCGGGCACGTCGGGCTCAACCACCTGACGTGGGAGCGGTCGGTCGTGGTCGACGGCGTGGACGTGCTGCCGCGGCTGCTCGCCGAGCACGGGCAGGAGCTGGCCGACGACATCGGCCTGCCGGTCGGGCTGCTGCGCCGGCTCCAGGTGGTCCCGTCCTACTACCTGCGCTACTTCTACGCCCACGACCTGGTCGTGAGCGAGCAGCGGGCCAAGCCGTCGCGCGCGGCCGAGGTCGCGGCGATGGAGCGGCAGCTCCTGGAGCTGTACGCGGACCCCGCCGTGGACACCAAGCCGGACCTGCTGGACAAGCGGGGCGGCGCCTACTACTCCGAGGCCGCCGTCGCGCTGATCGCCTCGCTGCTCGGCGACCGGGGCGACGTCCAGGTGGTCAACACCCGCAACGACGGGACGCTGCCGTTCCTGCGCGACGAGGCGGTCATCGAGGTCCCGGCCAGGGTCTCGGCGTCCGGGGCGGCGCCGCTGCCGGTCGATCCGGTGGAGCCGCTGTACGCGGGCCTGATCGCGAACGTCTCCGCGTACGAGGAACTGGCGCTCGACGCGGCGCTGCACGGGGGCGCGGACCGGGTGCGCAACGCCTTGCTGGCCCATCCGCTGATCGGCCAGGAGGCCGTCGCGGACGAGCTGACCGGCCTGCTGCTGGCGGCGAACGAGCGGTACCTGCCATGGTGATCATCGCCGTGGACGCGGGCAACAGCAAGACGCATGTCGTCGTGCTCTCGGACGACGGCACCATCCTGGCCCAGGGCGACGGCGGGCCGTTCGAGCCGCAGACCGTCGGCGTGCCGGCGGCCGTGGACGTCGTGGAGGAGGCCGTGCGGCGGGCGCTCGGGCCGGCGGCCGCTCCCCCGTACGCCGACCAGCTCTACGCCTACCTGGCCGGGGCCGACCTGCCGGTGGAGGAGGAGGCCCTGGCGGCCGAGTTCCGCGCCCGCGGGATGGCCGCCGACGTCGTCGTGGGCAACGACAGCTTCGCGCTGTTGCGTTCGGGGGCGTCCGGGCCCAGCGGAGTCGCGGTGGTGTGCGGCGCGGGCATCAACGCGGTCGGCGTCTCGCCCACGGGCGGGGTGGCCCGCTTCCCCGCGCTCGGCCGGATCAGCGGCGACTGGGGCGGTGGCGGCGGCCTGGCCGAGGAGGCGTTGTGGCACGCCATCCGCGCCGAGGACGGCCGGGGCGCCCCCACCGCGCTCGCCGGCCTGATCAAGGAGCACTTCGGCACGCGGACGGTCGAGGAGGTGGTGCTCGGGGTGCATTTCGGGCAGATCGAGCGGCATCACCTGACCGCGCTCGCCCCCAAGGTGTTCGAGGCCGCCGCGTCGGCTGACGCGATCGCGTTGGAGCTGGTCACCCGGCTGGCCGACGAGATCGTGGTGATGGCCGAGGTGTGCCTGCGCCGCCTGGACCTGCTGGAGACGCCGACGGAGGTCGTGCTGGGCGGAGGCGTGCTGCACGCGCGCATCCCGCTGCTGGTCGCGATGCTGGAGGAGCGGTTCGCCGTCCGGGCTCCGCTGGCCAAGCAGGTGGTCCCGGACCAGCCGCCGATCGTGGGGGCCGCGCTGAACGGCCTGGACCGCATCGGGGCCTCCGAGGAGGCCAAGGCTCACCTCCGAGCGCAGTTCCAGAAGGTCCGGGCAGGCTCCTGAGAATCCGAGCGCCGTTCTAGAGAGGTATTGACGCACGTGGAGCGGTAAGTCTAGAGTCAGCCGCCAACCGTCTGGAAAGTATCCGGACGGTTGGCGGTCAAGGAGGCCACCCATGTCCACCAACCCCAGCCGACGTGAGGTTCTTCGACGTATCGGACTCACCGCCCTGACGGCGGGCCCGGGCGCAGGGCTGCTCGCCGCGTGCGCCACGGGCCGCTCCGCCGCTCCGGTCGCCTCCGCCTCGGCCGCGCCCACCTCGGCCGCCAACCCCCTCGGCGTGGACGCCGCCAGGCAGCTGGAAGTCGTGATCTTCAGCGGCGGCAACGGCGACGGCTACGCGACCGGCCTGCACGAGGCCCTCTACAGCAAGGCGTACAAGACCGCCAAGATCAAGCACGTGCCCACCCAGAAGGTCGGCACGCAGCTGCGCCCCCGCTTCATCAGCGGCGACGCGCCCGACGTGGTCAACAACTCCGGCCCCGACGCCCTCGACCTGCAGTCGCTCGTCGCCGAGGGGCACCTGGCCGACCTGACGCCGCTGTTCGACGCCCCCTCCCTGGTCGACCCGGCCAAGAAGGTGCGCGACACCCTGGTCGGCGGCGTCTACGAGAACTCGCTGATCGACGGCGTGCCGCGGGTGCTGCAGTACACGGTCGCCCACCGCGCCCTGTGGTACAACGCCAAGCTGTTCGACCAGCGTGGCTGGCAGGCGCCGAAGACGTGGGCGGAGTTCAACGCCCTCGGCGAGGAGGCCAAGAAGGCGGGCATCGCGCTGTTCGCCTACCCGGGCCAGGTCGGCCCGTTCTACCAGCTCTGGAACCTGGTCTACAGCGCTGCCAAGATCGGCGGCAACAAGGTGATCGTCGACATCGACAACCTCGCCGACGGCGCCTGGCAGGCCGAGCCCGTCCGGCAGGCCGTCGCGGCGTGGGCCCAGGTGCAGCGCGACTTCGGCGACAAGGCGTACTTCGGGCTCGACCACACCCAGACGCAGGTCAAGCACCTGCAGGACAAGGTGCTGTTCTACCCCTGCGGCTCCTGGCTGGAGAACGAGATGGCCAAGGACCGGCCGGCCTCGTTCGAGTACGCGATCGCCCCGGTGCCCAGCATCACCGCCGCCGACGCGATGCCGTACGAGGCGATCATGATCGGGGTGAGCGAGGCGTTCTTCGTGGCGGCCAAGGGCAAGAACCCGCAGGGCGGCCTGGAGTACCTGCGCCTGATGTTGTCGCGGGAGGGCGCGCGCGGCTACACCGAGCTGACCAAGAACCTCACCGTCGTCAACGGCGTGGTGGACGGCCTGGACCTGACCTCGGCCGTGCGCAGCGCGGCCAAGGCCCAGGAGGCGGCCGGGACGAACATCATCACCGACGCCCGCTTCGAGGGCTGGTACAAGGAGCTGTTCGACCACGGGCAGGTCCAGACCAACTCGGTGATGTCCGGACGCATCACCCCCGAGCAGTTCTGCGCGAACATGCAGAAGAAGGCCGACGAGCTCAAGGCGGACTCCGCGATCGCCAAGCAGACCAGGAGCGTCTGAGCGATGCGGCGGCACGGCTTCGTCGCGGGCTTCCTCGCCCTGCCCGTGGTCCTCTACGCGGTCTTCGTGATCAGCCCGTACGTCCAGGCGTTCCAGATCGCGCTGACCGACTGGCGCGGGGTGTCGGCGAACCTGAACTTCGTCGGCCTGGACAACTTCCGGCGGATGCTCGGCAACGACACGTTCTGGCAGGCGGTCCGCAACCACGCGGTCCTGCTGGTCACGCTGCCGTTGGCGACCATCGCGCTGGCGCTGGTCTTCGCGTACCTGCTCGGCGACTCGGCGGGCACGCCGGGGGCCCGGTTCTACCGGGTGATCTTCTTCCTGCCGCAGGTGCTGGCCGTCGCGGTGGTCGGCGTGCTGTTCAAGGCCGTCTACCGGCCGGACGCGAGCGGCGTGCTGAACGGCGCGCTGGCGAAGCTGGGCGTCGAGCCGGTCGGCTGGCTGACGGACCAGAACCTGGCGCTGTGGTCGATCATCGCGGTGATGGTGTGGCAGGCGGTCGGCTTCTACGTCGTGCTGTTCTCGGCCGGGATGGCGGCCATTCCGAAGGACGTGTTCGAGGCGGCCGCCCTCGACGGCGCCGGGCGGCTGCGCACGTTCTTCTCCATCACGCTGCCCCTGGTGTGGGACACCGTCCAGGTGGCCTGGGTCTATCTGGGGATCGCCGCGTTCGACGGGTTCGCGCTGGTCAACGTCCTGTCGGTGGAGCAGGGCGGGCCGGACGGCGCGACCACCGTGCTGGCCACGGAGATCTACAAAAACGCCTTCTCCTACTCCCGGTTCGGCTACGCCTCGGCCATGGGCGTGGCGCTGTTCTTCCTGACCCTCACCTTCGCCGCGCTGACGTTGCGCGTGACCCGCCGCCAGAAGGTCGTCTACTGAAATGTTCCGAAAAATCAGCATCCAGGCCGTCCTTGGCCTCTGGGCGCTGCTCATCATCGCCCCGCTGCTGTGGACCCTGCTGGCCTCGTTCAAGAGCAACGCCGAGATCTTCGGCGACGCCCTGCAACTGCCCGGCGAGCTGCGCTGGGACAACTGGGCGCGGGCCTGGGAGCGGGCCAACATCGGCCGCTACCTGCTCAACACGGTCATCGTGGTCTTCTTCGGCGTGGCCGGGACGATGCTGCTCAGCTCGATGGCCGCGTACGTGCTGGCCCGCTACCGCTTCCCGGGCAACCGGCTGGTCTACTTCCTGTTCGTCTCCGGCATGGCCTTCCCGGTCTTCCTGGCGCTCGTGCCGCTGTTCTTCGTGGTGGACGGGCTGGGGCTGCTCAACAGCCACGTCGGCCTGGTCCTGGTCTACATCGCCTACTCGCTGCCGTTCACGGTGTTCTTCCTGACGTCCTTCTTCAGGGCGCTGCCGGACGCGGTGGCCGAGGCGGCGATGATCGACGGGGCCTCGCACACCCGCACGTTCTTCCAGGTCATGCTGCCCATGGCCCGCCCGGCGCTGGTCAGCCTGACCATCTTCAACGTGCTCGGCCAGTGGAACCAGTACCTCATCCCGCTGGTCCTGCTGCCCGGCGACAAGAGCCTGTGGGTCATCACCCAGGGCGTGGCCGACATCTCCACCATCGCCGGCTACGAGGCCGACTGGCCCGGACTGTTCGCCGCGCTCAGCATGACGGTGCTTCCCGTCGTGCTGATCTATATCGTCTTCCAGCGACATATCCAGTCCGGGCTGACCTCAGGAGCGCTGAAGTAGGAATGTCTTCAGGAAACCCCACCGTCTTCCGCACGCTCAACGAGCGCGCCGCGCTCACCCTGCTCCTCGAGCACGGCGGCCTCACCCGCGCCGAGCTGGAACTGCACACCGGCCTGTCCAAGGCGTCGGCGGCCGAGGTGCTGCGCCGGCTGGAGAACAGCGGGCTGGCCAGGAAGGCCGGCCTCAAGCCGGGCAACGCCGGGCCGGCCGCGCAGATGTGGCAGCTCGACGGCTCGGCCGCGCGCGTCGCGGGGGTCGATCTCACCACGAGCTCGATCGAGGTGTCGGTCGCCGACCTGACCGGCCGGGTGCTCGGCACCCATCGCACCGAGGCGACCGGCGACGCCCGGCGGCTGCTGGCCGAGACGGTCGCCGCGGCCGGCTTCGAGCTGGACCGGCTCGACCAGGTCGTGGTGGGCGTGCCGGGAGTGGTGGAGGCCGACGGCCGGCGGCTGCGGCAGGCCGTGCAGCTGTCGGGCTGGTCCGGCCTGGACGACCTGCCGGCCAACGTGCGCCTGGAGAACGACGTCAACCTGGTCGCCATCCGCGAGCTCCAGGAGCACGACGACAGCAGTTTCGTGCTGTTCTGGGTGGGCGGCGGGGTGGGCGCGGGGGTCGTGCTCGACGGCGCGCTCTGGCGGGGCGTCACCGGGCGCGGCGGCGAGGTCGGCTCGGTCATCGTGCCCGACCCGGTCACCACCGGCCGCCGCTACGGTCAGGACGGCGGCCCGCTCGGCGCGCTGCTCGGCGCCGAGCCGCTGGCCGCGCTGGCGCAGGCGCACGGCCTGCCCGGCGACCCCACGCTCGCCGCCGTGAGCCGGACGCTGGCCGAGGCCCCCCAGAACTTCCTCGACGACGCCGCCGCGCGGGTGGCGCTCGGCGTGACGGCGGCGATCGGGGTGCTCGACCCGGGCCTGGTCGTGCTGGCCGGGCCGCTGTGCGTCGCGGGAGGCGAGCCGCTCAGGGCGCGGGTCGCCGACCGTCTGGCCTCGACGCCGCTGGTGCCGGTGACCGTCGCCCTCAGCGCCGTGTGCGGCAACGCCGTGCTCGGCGGCGCTCTCAGCTACGCCCTGGACCTGACCCGCGAGCGGGTCTTCCAAGCCGGTACGGCCGGTCGTACCGGTGAATCCAACCCCTAAGGACGCACATGTTGAGAACCCTCGTGATCGCCGCTCATCCCGACGAGCCCGAGATCTACGCGGGCGGCACGGCCGCGCTGCTGGCACAGGCCGGCCACGCGGTGAAGTTCCTGACGCTCACCAACGGCGACGCCGGGCACCACGAGCTGGAGCGCGGCCCGCTGGCGCGCCGCCGCGCCGAGGAGGCGTGGCGCGCGGCCGACGCGCTGGGCGTGGTGGACTACGAGATCTTCGACGTGCACGACGGCATGCTGGAACCCACCGTCGAGCTGCGGTTGCGGGTGCTGGCGCAGATCCGCGCCTGGCGGCCCGACCTGGTGATCGCCCTGCACGCCGACGGCGGCGGCCACCCCGACAACCGGGCCGCCGGGCAACTGGCCGCGCACGCGGTGGAGTTCGCGATGACGCGCAACCTGGAGGTGGGCAAGCCGGCCCTGCGGCGCATGCCGGTGTGCCTGCTGATGACGGACTACGCCTCCGCCCCCGTCCACCGGCCCGACGTGGTGGTGGACGTCTCCTCGGTGCTGACGGCCAAGCTCGACGCGTGCCTGGCCCACGCCTCCCAGTTCCTGGAGTTCGCGCCGTGGCAGCGGGGCTTCCTGGACCAGGCTCCCCCGCCCGGCGACGTGGCCGCCGGACGGGCGTTCGTGCTCGAACACTGGGCGGAGTTCCTGAAGGAGGAGACCTTCCAGTTCGCCGGTTACGGCAGGACGGCCGACCGGGAAGAGGTCGGCCGCCTGCTGGCCGGGACCGCCGCCCCGGCCGCGTAGCCGCCCGGCGTCAGCCGGTGCAGTTCTTGCCGGTGTAGTTCTTGCCGGGGGGCCTGCCGGGGATCGGCTTGGCTATGACGGCGACGGGGATGAAGAAGCAGATCTGGCTGATCGCCAGGACGAGCGTCCACAGAGCCTTGTCGTCGTAGTGGGCGGCCGCCCTGGTGAACAGCTCGTCGGGGACGCGTTCCCCGGCCGGGTTCGCGGTGAGGACGGCCTCCACCAGCTCCAGCGCCACCCGCTCGGCGCCGGAGAAGTAGGGGCGTCCCGCCACGACGCCACGGCGGCCAGGCGCTCGTCCGGCTCCCCCGCCCGGCGCAGCAGGTCGGCCTGCCGGACCGTGTGGTACGTGCTGCCGACGATCTGCCCGGCGCGCAGCTGCACCAGGCCGACGGTGCTCCCCGGGATCGCGCCGTTGCGGGTGGCCTTGGTCATGGCCACGGCGATCTCCCCCAGCTCGGGGAAGAACTGGGCGGGATCGGGCAGACGCGACTGGAGGTTCTCCTGCTCGGTCGTCGTGGACATCGGCTTCCCTTCTTCTGCGATCGGGTCTCGGCGGTCCGACGACACAGCGTCCGGGAATGTGAGGGTCAGACCGCCGTCCAGGGGTGCAGCTTGTCGGGGTTGCGCACCGCCCACAGCCGCTTGATCCGGCCGTCCGCCACGTCGAAGGCCACGACCATCACGGTCACGCCGTCGCGCTGGGCCACCAGGCCGGGGCGGCCGTTGACGGTGCGCTCCAGCAGCGTCATGGCCGGCGCCCAGGTGGCGATCTCGACGGCGTAGCGGGCCACCCGTCCGGCGCCCTCGATCGGCCGCAGCACGGCGCTGACCACGCCGCCGCCGTCGGCGACGCCGACCACGCCGGGGTCGAGCAGGGCGATGAGGGCGTCGATGTCCTTGGCCTCCCACGCCTGCTTGAACTCGCGGACGATGCCGGCCTGCCGGGCCGCCGGCGTCACCGAGGTCCGCGCGGCGTCGATGCGGTGCCGGGCGGAGGAGGCCAGCTTGCGGCAGGCCGCCGGGGTGCGGCCGACGATCTCGGCCACCTCGGCGAAGGGGTAGCGGAAGACGTCGTGCAGGACGAACGCCACCCGCTCGGCCGGCGTCATCGACTCCAGCACGACGAGGAAGGCCATGTTGACCGACTCGTCCAGGGTGACCCGGTCGGCCGGGTCGTCGCCGGCCCATTCCGTGCGGTCGGGCAGCGGCTCGGGGATCCATTCGCCCACGTAGCGCTCGCGGCGGGCGCGGGCCGAGCCGAGCACGTCCAGGCAGATGCGGCCGGCGACCCTGGTCAGCCAGGCGCCCGGCGACCCGATGGCCTCCTGCTGCCCCGGTGACATGGCGTACCAGCGGGTGTAGGTCTCCTGGACGACGTCCTCGGCGTCGGCCAGCGAGCCGAGCAGGCGGTAGGCGAGGTTGATGAGCTGCCGGCGCTCGCTCATGATCGCGTCCAGGCCGGGGTCGGGTGCGGTGGTCATGTTGTGGACGACTCCCTTAGTCGCTTTTGCCCTAGTGTGTCCGACGAGACAGCGCTCCCGGATGTGAGGTCACCGCGCCACCTCACATTTCCGGCGGTCACGTCGTCGGACCTTTCGAAGGCAAGCCCCAGAAGCGGACCGCCGTCAGACGGCGGTCGAGGAGTTCCCCATGTTGCTACGTGTCGCGATCATCCTGCAGACCCTGGCCCTGTTCGCCGCGCCGGTCACCGCCGGGCTGCTGCTGTCGGTGCCCAACGGGCAGCCGCTGCACAGCGCCGCCGCGTACACGGTGTTCGTCGTGGCGGTGCTGCACCTGGTGGCCGCGATCCTGGCGTGGCGGCCGGGCGGCGGGTCACCGAAGCCGATCATGCACGCGGCCGGGTTCCTGGTGCTGGTCAGCGCCCAGGTCGCACTGGGCATCGCGCACGTGACGACCCTGCACGTGCCGCTGGGCGTGCTGCTGTTCGCCGGCAGCGTGCTTCAGCTCAGCCGGGTCTGGACGGCGCGATCCAGCGACCGGGCCAGGCGCACGCTCTCCTCCGTGTAACCGAGAGCGGCGTAGAACCGGCGGGCGGTGGTGTTGAGACGACCCCGACGACCCGGGAGCCTCGCACGGCGACGAAGACCGCCCCCGCCGTTCCCCCGCCGCGGCAACGGACCCGGCGAGCCATCCCTCCGCCGCCCCGGCGGCTCAGCGGGGGTCGCCGGTGAGGATCCACAGGTGGCCGTACGGGTCGCGGAGGCGGCCCGAGCGCAGGCCGTAGGGCCGGTTCTCGATCGGCACGACCGTCCGCGCGCCCTGGGCGGTCATGCGCTCGCCGACGGCGTCCGGGTCGTCGACGACGATCTCCAGGAGCACCGGGGAGCCGCCCAGATCGTCCGGCGAGAGCCAGCCCCAGTCGGCGACGGCGGGCGAGACCCGGAACGCGGCGCCGCCGAGGCGGTGCTCGATGACGGTGGGCCGCCCGTCGTCGCCCGGCGCGGCGCGGAACACCTCCTCGGCGTCCAGGGTGTCCCGGTAGAAGGCGGACGCCCGGTCGGGGTCGGGCACGATGAGGCGGGGAACGAAGTGCAGGTCCATGCGGCCATCGTGGCGGCGCGCGGCGGCCGGGGTCTTGAACATATGGGCACGGACCACGGCAGGTGCCCGGAGGCCCGGGCGTCAGCGTGGGGCGGGAGGCGGCGGGGCCGGCGGGCCTTCGGCGCGTAGCCATTCCGTCGGTGTGCAGCCCGCCATGGCCCGCCACTCCCTGGTCAGGTGCGCCTGGTCGGCGAAGCCCGAGGCGGCGGCCACCTCCGCGAGCGCCGTCCGTCCGGAGCGCGCGGCGGCCACGAGCCGGCGCCGGGCGGCCTCGAAGCGGACCAGCCGCTGGTACTCCTTCGGCGTCACCCCGAACTCGCCGCGCACCGCGCCGCTCAGGTGCCGCCGCGAGCACCCGAGGAGCCGGGCGGCCTCCTCGACCCGGGCGGTCCCGGACAGGGCCGCGAGCGTGGCGCGCGAGCTGCGGCGGCCGGCGCGGTCGCCGTGGCGGGCCAGCCCCGCGAGCAGGCGCTGCTCGACCAGGGCGCGGCGCTGGGCCCAGGACCGGCAGCCCGCCAGCCGCTCCGGCAGGTCGGCCAGCGCCGGGACGACGTCGGCGAGGTCGGCCACTTCCCCGGCCAGCGCCGCGGCGGGCACCCCGAGCAGGGCGGCGGCGCCCGGCGGGGTGAGCGTCAGCCACACCCCGCGCGTGCCTGCCGGCTGCCGCAGCTCGGCCGCGTCGAGGTGCAGCCCGGCCACGGCGGCCCGCAGCCGCCGACCCGGCCCCGGCCGCCCGATCCAGGCGATGTCGACCGGGCCGTCCTCGGGGATCGTGACCGACAGCGTGGACGACGGCAGCCCGCGATGAACCCCGCCCGAACCGGGCCCGAGGTCGTAGGCGGCCAGCGTCGTCACGTACGGCGACAGCGCGGCGGACATTCCATCGGCGCTCACCCTGCCACGGTACGGCCCGCCGGCCGGGCGCAGGTCCCCAGATCCGGCGCGCGGGTGACGGGCGGGCAGGTCGGGGTAGCGGCCAGGGCATGCACACACTCGTCAAGGGACTGATCGCGGGGGCGGCGGGCACCACGGCGCTCAACACCGTCTCCTACCTGGACATGCTCGTCCGGGCGCGGGCCGCCAGCAGCACGCCGCGGCAGGCCGTGGCGAAGTTGTCCGACCTGACGCACACCGACCTCGGCGACGGCGACCGGGCCGCCAACCGCACGGAGGCGCTGGGCTCGCTCATGGGGTACGCGACCGGCGTCGCCTCGGCCATCGCTTACGGCTTCCTGTCCGGACGCCGCAGGTCGTGGCCGGTCGGGGTGCTGGCGCTCACCGCTCTGGCCATGTCCGGCTCGAACGTGCCGCTGACGTTGCTCGACGTCACCCATCCGAGCGAGTGGCCGGCGGGCGCGTGGGTGTCCGACGTCGTCCCGCACCTCGCGTACGGGATCACGGCGTACGCGGCGTACGAGCTGATGCGCTGACCTGGGCGCACCGGGCGGATTCTGTCGGTGGCGGCGGGCATGATCGAGCCGTCCGACCGCGTCCGCACGGAAATGGAGATCCAGGGTTGTCCCCCACGCATCCGCAGGTGATCGGCCACGCCTTTCTCAAGGCCCTCTACGACGACGGCTACTACCCCGACCATGTCGTGGACAAGGGCAGGGCCGTCCTGCTGCGGCTGTGCGAGCGCGTCGAGACCGAGCGGCCCGGCGACCTGGCCGCCCTCTACGCGCTGACGCATGCCGCCACGGAGGAGTTCAACGCGCTCGACGAGGAGTTCCACGAGGCCGGCAGCGAGATCGAGACCGTCGCGCGCGAGGCGATCGCCGAGGAGTTCTGGTTCGTGGCCACCACCTACGGCTTCCCGGAGGCCGACGTCGAGGAGCTGATCGCCACCCGCGAATGGTGAGGCGTCAGGCGTGGGCGTTGAGCCGGGCGTAGGCGGCGGGCGGCATGCCGACGGCGGCCGTGAAGTCGCGGGTCAGGTGCGCCTGGTCGGTGTAGCCCAGCTCGGCGGCGAGCGCGGCCAGGTCGAGGCCCTGCCGCACGCGTTCGGCGGCCTCGTGCAGCCGGAAGCGGCGGATCACCCATTTGGGGCCGATGCCGACATAGTCCCGGAACAGCCGTTGCAGGGAGCGCACCGACCGGCCGGCTCGGGCGGCCAGCTCGTCGACCCTGGTCACGGTCACGTCGTCCTCGGCCAGCCCCACCAGGGCCGCGGCCTCCTCGGCCAGCGGGTCCGGCGCCGGCCCGAGGGCCGACAGGAACGCCTCCACCAGCGCGATGGCGGCGGCCGGGTCCGGCTCGGCCAGCACGCCTTCGACCAGCGCCGGGCCGGCGGCCGGGAACATCTCGCCGATCTTCACGAACCGGCCGGTGAGCTCGGACACCGGGCCGCCGAGGAACGTCCGGAAGCCGCCGGGGCGGAAGCGGGTGCCGAGCGCGCGGCCGGTGCCCCGCATCGTGTACGAGAACCCGCCGTCGATCACCCCCGCGACCCGGTGGAAGTCCTGGGCGATCGTCATGTTCACGGTCGGGTGCGACAGGATGCGCTGCTCGTACGGCTCGGCGAGGTCGGTCCAGGTGACCACCCAGAAGTGGTCGACGTACGCCGCCAGCTCCGGCGACGGCGCCTGGCGCGCGAAGTCGAAGGCGGCCAGCCCCGCGTAGGGGTTGACCCAGCCGCGTTGTCGCGTTTCTACAAGCCGCGCCCGAGGCAGGCGGGACATCATGTCTGCCATGGAAGACATGATGCCGCTGATGACCCGGGCCACCCACCGGACCGCCGGGCTGGTGGCCGCCGTGCGGCCCGAGCAGTTCGGGTCCCCGACGCCGTGCGCGGAGTTCGACGTCAAGGCGCTGATCAACCACATGGAGTGGGTGGCGGAGATGTTCGTGTCGCTGGCGCACGGCGGCGAGCGCACCGAGCAGGGCCCGTACGCGGGCGACTTCCCCGAGCGGGCCGAGCGCATGCTGGCCGCCTGGTCGCGGCCGCAGGCGTGGGAGGGCACGTGCGCCGCGCTGGGCGGCCTGCCGATGACCATGGTGGCCCACCTGTGGCTGGTCGACATGGTCGTGCACGGCTGGGACCTGGCCAGGGCCACCGATCAGGCGTACGAGCCGGACGCCGAGGCGGTCGCCCGTGGGCTGGAGTTCACGGAGCAGACGGTGGAGATGGGCCGGCGGAACGGGGCGTTCGGGCCGCCGGTGGCGGTGCCGGACGACGCCCCGCCGTTCGACCGGCTGCTCGGCCTGATCGGCCGCGACCCGGCCTGGAAGCCCTGACCGGCCCGCCCGCGAAGGAGACGACGGGTCAGCGGGCGGCGGGAACGGGCCGCGCGCCCTCCCGGACGGGCACGGCACGCCGCCCGGCGGCGAAGAGCGCCGCGGCGAGGTACAGCACCTGCTCCGGGATGCGCTCCCACAGCGGCGTGGCCGCCCCGCCCGCGAAGGGCACGTCGGAGACCGCCGCGTAGACGTTCGCCGGGAGCAGGCCGACGAACAGCAGGGCCAGGCAGATCCCGGCCGCCCGGCGGGTGGCGGGCAGCACCAGCCCGATCGCCCCGGCCAGCTCCAGCACGCCGGTCAGGTAGACCACGGCGGCGGGGAACGGCACGAAGGGCGGCACCATGCGCACGAGGTCGCCGTGGTTCGGCATGAAGGTCACCCCTTCAGGGACGAAGTGCGCGCTTCCCGTCATCACCACCATGACGGCCAGCCCGTGCGCCACGGCCGCCTGCCACGTGCCGAACCGCCGCACACCGAGCGCGCCCAGCAGCCGGAAGGCGAGCGTGGCCACCACTAGAACGATCACCGTCACCGGAACACACTCCATTGGATAGTACCGTTATCCGTACTTGGATAACGGTACTATCCAATGACTGTGGAAGCAAGCGCACAACGAAAAGCCGTGCGGGTCAGGACGACCCGCACGGCTTGACGTGCGTCGAACAGGGACGGCTAGATGCCGATGGCGGCCTCGGGCTGCATGAGACGGCGGGCCGCCTCGGTGATCGAGCCCGACAACGACGGGTAGACCGCGAACGAGTGGGCGACCTGGTCGACCGTCAGCCGCTGCTGCACGGCCAGCGACACCGCCAGGATCAGCTCCGAGGCGCGCGGGGCCACGACCACGCCGCCGAGCACGATGCCGGTGTGGGGGCGGCAGAACAGCTTGACGAAACCGTCGTTGAAGCCCTGCATCTTGGCCCGCGCGTTGGTGGCCAGCGGCAGCTTGACCACGTTCGCGTCGATCTCGCCCGCCTCGATCGAGCGCTGCGCCACGCCGACGGCCGCGATCTCGGGGTCGGTGAAGATGTTGGAGGCCACCGTGGCCAGCCGCAGCGGCTGGACGGCCTCGCCCAGCGCGTGCCACACGGCGATGCGGCCCTGCATGGCGGCGACCGAGGCCAGCATGAGCACGCCGGTGCAGTCGCCGGCCGCGTAGACGCCGGGCGCGGACGTGCGCGAGACCTTGTCGACCTTGACGAAGCCGTTGCGGTCGAGCTGCACGCCGGCCTCCTCCAGGCCGATGCCGCCGGTGTTGGGGACCATGCCGACCGTCATCAGCGCGTGGGAGCCCTCGGCCGTGCGGCCGTCCTCCAGGGTCACCACCACGCCGTCGGCCGTGCGCTTGACGGAGGAGGCGCGCGAGCGGCCCATGACGTTCATGCCGCGCCGCCGGTAGACCTCTTCCAGGACCTCGGCGCCGTCGGCGTCCTCGTTGGGCATCATCCGGTCGCGGCTGGAGACCAGCGTGACCTCCGCGCCGAGCGAGCGGTAGGCGCCGGCGAACTCCGCGCCGGTCACGCCGGAGCCGACCACGATCAGGTGCTCGGGCAGCTCCTCCAGGTCGTAGAGCTGCCGCCAGGTGAGGATGCGCTCGCCGTCGGGCTCGGCCCCGGGCAGCACGCGCGGCGTCGCGCCGGTGGCCACGAGCACCACGTCGGCCCTGATCGTACGGTCGCCCGCGCGCACGACCTGCGGATCGACCAGCCGCCCCCGCGCCTTGATGATCTCGACGCCCTCGGCCTCGACCCGGGTCGCGATGTCGGCCGACTGGGCCTGGGCCAGCTCCTTGACCCGCTTGTTGACCAGCGGCAGGTCGACGCCGACCACGCCGGCGTCGCCGTCGGGGCCGCCCGAGAACGACACGCCGAGCGAGGGCGCGTCGAGAAGGGCCTGCTTGCGGACGGAGGTGGCGATCAGCGTCTTGGACGGCACGCAGTCGGTGAGCACGCAGGCCCCGCCCGGCCCGTCCTGCTCGACCATCGTGACCTGTGCGCCTAGTTGGGCGGCCACCAGCGCCGCTTCGTAGCCGCCCGGCCCGCCACCAATGATCACGATCCTCGTCACGTGTCCCATTCTCCCGCACGTGCCCCCGGAAGCCGCAACCGGCCCATGACGGGATCACGCTCCGGCGGACATGGGGGACACATGGGCCTTCCGTGCCCGGCTTGATGGACCGACACGCCGGGTCAGCGTGGCAGGATGGCGCGGTAGCTGGATGACGAGCGGCACCCGGCGAGAGGGGTGGATCGTGGCGTGGCTTTCGGATCAATCAGGGAAGCCGACTGATCTACGGCTTTACGGCTCCTACGGGATGAACATGGACCCCGAGCAGATGGCCATGCGCGCCCCGCACTCCCCGATCTGGGGGGTGGGCTGGCTGACGGGGTGGCGGCTGACCTTCGGCCGCACCGACAGCAAGTGGGAGAGCTCGCTCGCCACCATCGTGGAGGACCCCGACGAGCATGTCTTCGTCGTGCTCTACGACGTGCCGGAGTGGGAGGAGACCTCGCTCGACCAGTGGGAGGGCGCGGTCCGCGGGGCCTACCACAAGGTACGGCTGCGGGTGCAGACCCTCGACGGCGAGGTCGTCGCCTGGTTCTACGTGCTCGACGGCTACGAGGGCGGCCTGCCCTCGGCCCGCTACCTGTGCAACCTGGCCGACGCGGCCGAGCGCGCGGGCGCCCCCGACGACTACGTCAAGGAGCTTCGGGAGCGCCCCTGCACCTCGGCGCCCTAGCGGAGCGGCTCGTCCTTGGTCTCGCGCAGCACAAAGACGTACACGAGCGTGGAGATCAGCGCCAGGGCGGACATGTACCACGGGAACATCCCGGGGTTGCCGGCCTTCTGCAGCGCGGTGCCGATCAGCGGCGCGGTGCCGCCGAAGATCGCCACGGTCAGCGAGTACGGGAACCCGGCCCCCGCCGCCCGCACCCGGGTCGGGAACAGCTCCGAGTTCACCGCGGCCGAGACCGAGGTGAAGCAGCCCAGGAACACCATGCCGATCATCTGCACGACGAGCAGGCTGGCGAAGGAGTCGGTGAGCAGGCCGAGCAGCGGCACCGGAAGAATCAGGAAGCCCAGCCCGAACGCGATCAGCATCGGCTTGCGCCCGATCTTGTCCGACAGCAGGCCGAGCAGCGGCTGCAGCAGCATGAAGAACACCAGCGAGATCGTGCCGACCTGGAGCGACTCCGCCTTGTCGAACGAGACCGTGATCTGCGCGTAGGTGGGCAGGAAGCTGGTCCAGGTGTAGTAGGCGACGGTGCCCGCGATCGTGATGCCGACGATGGTGAGCGCGGACTTCGGGTGGTGCTTGAGGAACTCGAACATGCCCGGCCGCGTGGCCTCGCCGCGCTGGATCTCCTCGGCGACCGCCGAGGTCTCGTCGGCGCCCTTGCGGATCCACAGGCCGACCAGGCTGAGCAGCGCGCCCACCAGGAACGGGATGCGCCAGCCGTAGGAGCTCATGTCCTCCTTGACCAGCGTCGAGGCGAGCACCGCGGCCAGGCCGGAGGCGATGAGCTGGCCGATGGTGGTGCTGACGTACTGGAAGGAGGAGAACAGGCCGCGGCGGCGCGGCGGGGCCGACTCGACCAGGAACGTGGTGGCGGCGGCGAACTCACCGCCCACGGACAGGCCCTGGATCAGCCGGGCCAGCGTCAGGATGACCGGCGACAGCAGGCCCACGGCCTCGTAGGTGGGGGTCAGGCCGAGCAGCAGCGAGCCGCCGCCCATCAGGACGATGGTGAAGGTCATCGCGGACTTGCGGCCGTACCGGTCGGCGAACGCGCCCACCAGCAGGCCGCCCAGGGGCCGCATGAAGAAGCCCACCGCGAACACCGCGAACGAGCTCAGCAGCGGCACCAGGCTGTTGCCGGAGCTGTCGGGGAAGATCTGCGCCGAGAAGACCGTGGCCAGGAACGTGTAGGCGTACCAGTCGTACCACTCGACCACGTTGCCGATGCTGGCCGCCATGAGCTGACGGACCCTGCTCTTCGGTATGCCGAGCGGCGATTGCGCGACGGGGGAGGTCGACACGGCATGTGCTCCTTTTGCTGACACGTGCGAGATGGCTTACTGTGCATTCGGAAGACCGAAACAGTCAAATGTCTGGGCAATTATTTACAAACCCGACACGGAAGCGGTTGCAGGTGGACGTTCTCGACCGGCGGCTCGTGGCCGCGCTGCAGGTGAGCCCGCGCGCCTCGTGGGGCGAGATCGGCAGGGCGGTCGGCGAGCACGAGCGCACGGTCGCCCGCCGGCTCCAGCGGCTGATCGCCGACGGCGTCGTCCGCGTCACCGCGATCTACGACGACCTGCGCACCGGCCACGGCCGCCCCGCGCACCTGCACGTCCAGGTGCGGCCCGGCACGGCGGCCCAGGTGGCCAGATCGCTCACCGACCGGCGCGACACGCGCTCGGTATACGCGCTGACCGGGGCCGCCGACCTGGCCTGCGAGCTGGTGCCGCCGTCCCGGCAGGACCTGCACACCATCCTGTCCCACGACATCAGCGAGATCGACGGCGTGCTCCAGACGCAGACCCAGGTCGTGCTGCACACGTTCACCACCGTGGCCGAGTGGCACGCGCCCTTCCTCACCGAGCAGGAGGTCGCCGAGCTGCGACCCGCGCCGCCGCCCCCCGACCTGCCCGACGAGGACGGCCTGTCGCCGCTGGAGAAGGAGATCGCCGAGCTGCTGGCGGCCGACGGCCGGGCCGCCTTCACCACGATCGCCGAACGGCTCGACCTGTCCGTGCCGACCGCGCGCCGGCGGGTCGGCTCGCTCATCGACCGGCGGTTACTCCTGCCGCGCGCCGAGGTGGAGCCCGCGCTGCTCGGCCTGGAGGTCGAGGCCATGTTGTGGCTGAAGGTGCGGCCGTACGGGCTGGGCGAGACCGGCCGGCGCCTGGCCGAGCACCCCAACGTGCGTTACTGCGCCGCCACCTCGGGCACCCACTCCCTCATCGTGCAGGTGGCGGTGGCCCACGAGGCGGACCTCTATCGTTTCATGACCGACGTGCTCGGCCGGCTCGACGAGATCACCGACAGCGACCTGACCCTCATCACCCGCGCGTACAAGCGCGGTCACCTGCACAAGTCCGGACTGCTCACCCTGGAGAAGACGCCATGACACCAGCCGAGAACGAAGTCGCCGACCTGTGCGTGGAGCTGATCCGCGTCGACAGCAGCAACTACGGGGACGGCAGCGGCCCCGGCGAGCGGGCCGCGGCCGAGGTCGTCATGGCCAGGCTGGACGAGGTCGGCATCGAGGCGACGTACGTCGAGAGCGAGCCGGGCCGCGGCAACGTCGTCACCCGCGTCGAGGGCACCGACCCGTCGCTGCCCGCGCTGCTCGTCCACGGCCACCTCGACGTGGTGCCCGCCAACGCCGCCGACTGGTCGGTCGACCCGTTCGCCGGCGAGGTCAAGGACGGCTACATCTGGGGCCGCGGCGCCGTGGACATGAAGGACATGGACGCGATGATGCTGGCCGTGCTGCGCCAGATGAAGCGCGAGGGACGCCGTCCGCGCCGCGACATCGTCTTCGCCTGGGTCGCCGACGAGGAGGCCGGCGGCGTGTACGGCGCCAAGTACCTCACGGCCAACAACCCCGAGCTGTTCGAGGGCGTGACCGAGTCCATCAGCGAGGTCGGCGGCTACTCGCTGGAGGTCGACCCGTCGCTGCGCCTGTACCTGATCGAGACCGCTCAGAAGGGCCTGGCCTGGATGAAGCTGGTCGCCGACGGCACCGCCGGGCACGGCTCGATGCTCAACTCCGACAACGCGGTCACCGAGGTCGCCAAGGCCGTGGCCCGGCTGGGCGGGCACGAGTGGCCGCTCACCTACACGCCGACCGTGCGCCAGTTCCTCACCGAGGTCGCCGACGCCTTCGGCCTGCCGTTCGACGAGGACGACCCGGCCCCGCTGCTGGACAAGCTCGGCCCGCTGGTGCGGTTCGTCGGCGCGACGCTGCGCCACACCACCAACCCGACCCAGCTCGACGCCGGCTACAAGTCGAACGTCATCCCCGGCCAGGCCACCGCCGTCGTGGACGGGCGGTTCCTGCCCGGCTTCGAGGAGGAGTTCTTCAAGACCGTCGACTCGCTCATCGGGCCGAACGTGCGCCGCGAGTTCGTGCACCACGACATCGCGCTGGAGACGACGTTCGACGGCGCGCTGGTCGAGTCGATGATCGCGGCGCTGAAGGCCGAGGACCCGACCGCGCGGGCGGTGCCGTACTGCATGTCGGGCGGCACCGACAACAAGACCTTCTTCGCCGACCTCGGCGTGCGCGGGTTCGGGTTCGTGCCGCTGCGGCTGCCCGGCGACATGGACTTCGCCTCGATGTTCCACGGCGTGGACGAGCGGGTGCCGGTGGACGCGCTGCAGTTCGGGGTGCGGGTTCTGGACAGGCTGCTCCTAAACTACTGAGATGTGAGCAACGACGCATACACCCTGGCCGTAGAGGCCGCCGCCGCCCTGACCGGCGCGGCCGGCCTCGACACCTTCGACGTGGCCCTCGTCATGGGGTCGGGGTGGGTCCCCGCCGCCGACGCGATCGGCCAGACCGTGGCCGAGATCCCGTTCACCGATCTGCCCGGCTTCCGCGCCCCCGCCGTGGCCGGGCACGGCGGCAAGATCCGCGTCGTGCGCACACCGTCCGGGCGGCACGCGCTGGTCTTCCTCGGCCGCACGCACCTGTACGAGGGCCTCGGCGTCGACGCGGTCGTCCACGGCGTGCGCACGGCGGCCGCGGCGGGGGTGCGCACGATCGTGCTGACCAACGCGGCGGGCGGCCTGCGGCCGGAGACCCAGAACGTCGGCGACCCGGTGCTGATCAGCGACCACATCAACCTGACCGGCGCCAACCCGATCACCGGCACCACCTTCATCGACCTCACCGAGGTCTACTCGCGCCGCCTGCGCGCCCTGGTCCGCGAGATCGACCCCACCCTGGCCGACGGCGTCTACGTGGCCTTCCGCGGCCCGACGTACGAGACGCCGGCGGAGATCCGGATGCTGCGCACGCTCGGCGGCGACCTGGTGGGCATGTCCACCGTGCTGGAGGCCATCGCCGCCCGCGAGGCGAACCTGGAGGTGCTCGGCGTCTCCCTGGTCACCAACCCGGGGGCGGGCCTGTCCGGCGAGCCGCTCAACCACGAGGAGGTCCTGGAGGTGGGCCGCGCCACGGCCGCCCGCATGGGCGTGCTGCTGGCCAAGGTGGTGGACCGCCTGTGACCGCCGGCGACGACCGGGTCCCGCCGGAGGCCGAGGGGGACGTCCCGCTCCCGCCCGTGGACGCCGACCTGCTGCGCCGCGCCCGCCAGTGGCTGGCCCAGGACCCCGACCCCGACACCCGGGCCGAGCTGTCCGGCCTGCTGGAGGACGACGACCTGCCCGCCCTTCGCGAGCGGTTCCAGGCCAAGCTGGAGTTCGGCACCGCCGGCCTGCGCGGCGAGCTGGGCGCGGGCCCCAACCGGATGAACCGGGTCACCGTCATGCGCGCCGCCGCCGGTCTGGCCGGCGTGCTCGGCGCCGGCAAGCACGTCGTGATCGGCTACGACGCCCGGCACAAGTCCGACGTGTTCGCCAGGGACACCGCCGCCGTCCTGACCGGCGCGGGGTTGCACGTCTCGTTGCTGCCGCGGCCGCTGCCCACGCCGGTGCTGGCCTTCGCCGTCCGCCATCTCGGGGCCGACGCGGGCGTGACGGTCACCGCCAGCCACAACCCGCCCAGGGACAACGGCTACAAGGTCTACTGGGGTGACGGCTCGCAGATCGTGCCGCCGGTCGACCGGGAGATCTCGGCCGCCATCGACGCGGTGGGCCGGGTCGACCAGCTTCCCCTCGACGGCCCCGGCACGCTCACCGAGCTGGGCGAGGACATCGTCGACGACTACATCGACGCGGTGACCGCCCTGCCGCTGGGCCAGGCGCGCGAGTTGCGGGTGGCGTACACGCCGCTGCACGGCGTGGGCTCGGGGACGCTGACGGGGGCCTTCCTCGCGGCGGGCTTCGAGACGCCGATGGCCGTGGAGGAGCAGCGCAACCCCGACCCCGACTTCCCGACGGTGGCCTTCCCCAACCCGGAGGAGCCCGGCGCGATGGACCTGGCCGTCGCGCTGGCCGCCAAGCTCGGCTCCGACCTGGTGCTCGCCAACGACCCCGACGCCGACCGGTGCGCGGTCGGCGTGCCGCTGCCCGACGGCACGTGCCGCATGCTGACCGGCGACGAGGTCGGCGGCCTGCTGGCCGAGCACGTGATCACGCACACCACCGGCGACCGGCTGGTGGCCACCACGATCGTCTCCTCGACGCTGCTGAGCAAGATCGCGAAGGCCCACGGCGTGCGCTACGGCGAGACGCTGACCGGGTTCAAGTGGATCGTCAAGGCGGGCGAGGGCCTGGTCTTCGGCTACGAGGAGGCCATCGGCTACTGCGTCGGCTCCGACGCGGGCCTGCCGGTGCACGACAAGGACGGCATCGGCGCGGCCCTGACCGTGGCCGCCGTCGCCGCGGCCGCCAAGCGCGCCGGGCGCACGCTGCTCGACCTGCTCGACGAGCAGGCCGTCCGGTACGGCCTGCACGCGACGTCCCAGCTCAGCTTCCGGGTCGCCGACCTGTCGCTGATCTCCGGCGCGATGGACCGCCTGCGCGCCGCCCCGCCCGCCACGCTGGGCGACCACACCGTCGAGGCCGTGGACGACCTGAGCCGCGGCGACGGCGGCCTGCCCCCGACCGAGGGCCTGCGCTTCCACCTGTCGGACGGCGGGCGCGTCGTGGTCCGCCCGTCGGGCACCGAGCCCAAGCTCAAGTGCTACCTGGAGGTCGTGGTGCCGGTGACCGGCGAGGTGGCGCAGGCGCGCGCGTCGGCCGCCCGCGACCTCGACGGCCTCAAGGCCGACCTGACCGCCCGCCTGGGCCTGTGAACCGGCCTGTGGACCGGTGGGCCCGCGCCGCGGGCCCACCGCCCGGTCACATGTCGGCGCCCGCCGAGAACATGATCGGCCGGACCTCGATCGCCAGGCCCTCGATCTGGCTGTCGGGGATCATCCCGGCCAGCTCGATCGCGCGCTCGCGGCTCTCGCAGTCGACGATGTAGTAGCCGCCCATGTACTCCTTGGCCTCCAGGAAGGGGCCGTCGGTCACGGCCGGCAGGCCGTTGCGGGTGCGGACGACGGCGCTGGTGGACGGGTCGCCGAGCGCCTGCGTGCCGATCATCTCGCCCGACTCCTGGATCGTCTTCATGAACGCGCCGTGGCCGCTCATGATCAGCTCGCGCTGCTCCTCGCTCAGGGTGTCCATGACCTGCTGGTTCACCTGCATGATCAACAGAAACTTCATCGTCTCTCCTCGTGGTCCGGCGGGTTCCGTCGTGCTGGGGTCGGAGCCGGTGCGTCCCTCTCGACATGCCCAGCGAAACTTTTCCGGAAAGCACGTCGAGCGCGCGAGCCGGGCTCCGACCTCCTGGTGAAACGGACGACACCAGGAGGCTCCCGACATGCCGCATCTCACCGAGACCGCCGCCGAGCCCAGGGCCGGGCGGCGCGAATGGGCCGGGCTGGCGGTGCTCGCCCTGCCCACTCTGCTCGTCGCGGTCGACATCAACGCGCTGTTCCTGGCGCTGCCCCGGCTGAGCGTGGAGCTGGGGGCGAGCGCCGTCCAGCAGTTGTGGATCATCGACATCTACGGGTTCATGGTCGCCGGGCTGGTGATCACGATGGGCGGGCTCGGCGACCGCATCGGCCGCCGCCGGCTCCTGCTGACCGGCGCGGCGGCCTTCGGCGTCGCCTCCCTCGTGGCGGCGTACGCGGTCAGCCCGGCCATGCTGATCGCCGCCCGTACGGTGCTGGGCGTCGCCGGCGCCACGCTCATGCCCTCCACGCTCGCGCTCATCACCAACATGTTCCGCGACGCCCGGCAGCGCGGCACGGCCATCGCCGTCTGGGCCACCTGCCAGTTCGCCGGGGCGGCGCTCGGGCCGGTCGTCGGCGGGCTGCTGCTGGAGCACTTCTGGTGGGGGTCGGTGTTCCTGATGGCCGTCCCCGTGATCGCGGTGCTGCTCGTGGGCGGCGTGCTGCTGCTGCCGGAGTTCCGCGACCCGGACGGCGGGCGCATGGACCTGGCCAGCGTCGCGCTGTCGTTGCTGGCGATCCTGCCGGTGGTCTGGGGCGTCAAGGAGCTGGCCGCCTCGTCGGCGTCGGCCGGGCCGGGCGTGCCGCTCGCGGCGATCGCGGTCGGTCTCGCGTTCGGGGCGGCGTTCGTACGGCGGCAGCTCACGCTCGACGCTCCCCTGCTCAACCTGCGCCTGTTCGCCCAGCGTCCGCTCACCCTGATCCTGACCGCGCTCGTGCTGGCGGGCATCGCCATGGCGGGCGCCGGGCTCCTGGTCACCCAGTACCTGCAGTCGGTGCTGGGGTACACCCCGGCGCAGTCGGCGCTGTGGTTCGCGCCCATGGGGCTCGGCGTCGCGCTGGGGACCACGCTGACCCCGGCCCTGACCCGCCGCGTCGCCCCCCGCGCCGCCGTCATGGGCGGCCTGGCGCTGTCGGCCGCCGGGGCGGCGCTGCTCACGCAGGCCGAGGCCGGGCTGCCGGTGGTGATCACCGCCATCACCGTGCTGGCGCTGGGCACCGGCCCGCTGTTCGCCCTGGGGACGGGGATCGTAGTCGGTTCGGTGCCGCCGGAGAAGGCCGGGTCGGCGGCCTCGCTGGCCGAGTCGGGCAACTTCCTGGGCGGGACGCTCGGCCTGGCCCTGCTCGGCACGGTCGCCGCGGCCGTCTACCACCACGCCCTGCCCGCGCACGTGCCCGACGCGGCCAGGGAGACCCTGGCGGGCGCGGCGGCCGTGGCCGGAAGGCTCGCCCCGGCGCAGGCCGCCGAGCTGCTGGCGGCCAGTCACGCCGCGTTCTACAACGGGATCGTGGCGATCGGCCTGGCGGGCGCGGCCCTGTTCGTGCTGGCCGCGCTGCTGACCTCGCTGCTGCCCCGCGCGAACGCGGCGTGAGGGCCGGCTCAGGCCAGGCGGAACTGCAGGTCGATGTCCCAGTTGTTGAGGTCGGGCTCGACCCGCGGGTCCGTCTGGTAGAGCTCCAGCCGGCAGCCCCAGTGCTCGGTGCCGTCCTTCTCGGTCATGTCCCAGGTCAGGCCCTGTTCGGCGGCCCACGTCAGCACCGACTCGATGACGCCGGAGAGCTGGTCGGGGTGGCCGTGGTGGGACTCGGTGACGAAACGGCCCGCGGGCAGCGTGCCCGCGTGGAACTCGCCCTCGCCTTCCACCGGCTCGGTGACGGGCACGCCCGCCTCCACCACCAGCCGGTCCTGCGGCAGGTCGATGCTGTGGTACCGGAAGAACGGGGCGCCGGCCATCGTGTGCCCGCGCTCGGCGAGCCAGCCGATCATCTCGGCGATCCGGTCTCCGACGAGACCGAAACTGGTCATCGTGATGGTCCTGGTGATCCCGAGGTAGGGACGCTCGGGCAGTTCGACGATCTGTGGCATGTGTCTGTCCTCCTTCACCCGTCAGTACGGAGCGGCTGCCCGAAACTCATCGGCAGGCCGAAAGCGGGCACGAGCCGGGGATCGAGAAAAGTGGTCACGCCGGTGACGACCCCGCCGCCGACCTCCAGGACTACCAGGGCGAACGCCTCCCCGTCCCGGTACTGGGCGAAGGCGGGCGAGCCGTTCGCCCAGGCCGGCAACACGCGCCCGTCGGGCGCCGGCCACACCCAGGCGTCCCCGGGCAGCGGATCGCCGAGCGGATCACCGGGACGCGCCGCCGGCCCGAGGTCCATCGCCCGCGCCCGCCGCTGCGGCCCGCGCAACATGTCGAGGCAGACGGACGTGGCGAGCCGGAACAACCACGGACGCAACGGCCCCCGCCCGGGCTCGTACGTGCGCCACGCCCTGACGAACGTCTCCTGCACCGCGTCCTCGGCCTCGAAGCCCGAGCCGAGCATCCGGTAGCAGTAGCCGGTCAGCTCGACCCGGTGGTGTTCCAGCTCGCTCGCCTCCACTAGACCGGGGCCACCTCGATCTGCAGCTCGTGCACCCATTCCGCGCGGTCCTGCGGGCAGTGCAGCGACACCTCTCTCGCCAGGGCGAGCGAGCGGTGGCCGTTCTCCTCGATCCAGTGGGCCAGGGCCTGGAAGGTCGGCCCGGCGGCCTCCATCGGGCCGTGGTGGATGATCGTGGCCGCCGTGCCGATCGCGGGCAGGTCCCTGATCTCGAAGTCGTGGCGGGGGTCCGGGTCCACGTTGACCGGCAGGCAGGCGTGGACCATGACCGAGCCGTCGTCCTCCTGGCGGTAGTAGGCCAGGCCGGGGCCGACCACCCGGACGTCCGCCCGCTCCACGCGGGCGCAGATCTCCTCGAACAGCGGCCCGATCACCGGGCCGACGTCCTTGCTCTCGTAGCTGGCCGCCCTGGCGCTGAGCTGCGCGACCCGGACCGGGTCGACCTTCTTCAGCACGACTTCCGCGGTTCTCATGTGCCCCTCCGTCTCGATGCTGCGGAGTCTCGCCTCGACGCCGCGCAGCCGGGCCAGGTCGGCGCTGATCCGGGCCTCCAGCTGGGCGCGGCGCAGCCGTACCATGCCGTGCAGTTCCTCGGTGCTGACCTTCTCGTCCAGGATCGTCCGGACCTGTTCCAGCGTGAAGCCGAGGTCCTTGATGGCGACGATCCGGTTGAGCCTGGCCAGTTGCGCGGCCTGGTAGGACCGGTAGCCGGTGAGCGGGTCCACGTGCGCGGGGCGCAGCAGGCCGATGGCGTCGTAGTGGCGGAGCATGCGTACGGACACGAGCCCCAGCCGGGCGAAATCTCCGATGCTGAACATGTCCGGTCCAGAAGTAGGGGCTCACACGGTGTCAGAGTCAACCTATGGCGATTTCTAGGGACATGGGGTATTTTCCAGCGTAAGAAGCAACCGAACGTTCGTTAGGTCGCCATGGACGTGGACCCACTGCTCCGGATCAGGACGGCCGCGGTGCGGCTCTTCGCCCAGCAGGGTTACGCCGCCACCGGCATCAGGGACCTGGCCAGGGCGGTGAACCTGACCAACGCCGGCGTCTACCACCACGTCCACAGCAAGGAAGCCCTGCTGGCCGACCTCATGCGGACCGGCCTGCAAGGACTGATCGACTCGACCGCCCGCGTCCTGGCCGGGGCCACGCGTCCCGCCGACCGCCTCGCCCTGCTGATCACCTCGCTCACCGCCCTGCACGCGCTCACCCCCCTGACCAGCCGCGTCATGGACGGCGAGCTCCGCTCCCTGACCCCCGGCTCGCCCGCCCACACCGAGGTCATCGCCCTGCGTGACGCCTACGAGAGCCACTGGAAGAGCGCCCTGGCCGACGGCGTCGCCGAGGGCGTCTTCCACGTCGCCGACCAGAAGCTGACCCGTCTCGCCCTCATGTCCATGTGCACCGGCACCAGCGAGTGGTACCGCCCCGACGGGGACTCGACGCTGGAGCAGGTGTGCGCGGAGTTCGTCACGATCGGCCTGGCCGCCGTACGCGCCGCCGGCCCGGTCGTGGCGCCCCTCGATCGACGCCTGCTGCCCGTCTTCCCGTGGGAGCCGCCGGATGCACACCACGATCCCCGACCTGCTGAGGCACGCCGCTAGCACGTACGGCGAGCGCGAGTTCCTCCGTTTCCCCGCTTCCTCACCCGCCCTCCCGGCGACCTCGCTGAGCTTCGCCGAGGCCGACGCCGTCTCGGGCCGCCTGGCCCGTGCGCTGGCCGCCCAGGGGGTGCGCCCCGGCGACCGGGTGGCCGTCATGCTGGACAACGAGCCGTGGTGGCCGTTGAGCTGGTTCGCCGTCCTGAAGGCGGGGGCGGTCACCGTCCCCGTGAACGTGCGGTACCAGGCGGCCGACCTGGAGCACGTCCTGCGCGACTCCGGCGCGGTCGCCACCCTGACCGGCGCGGAGCACGCCGCGCGCGTGCCGGGCGTGGTGCACCTCGTGGACGAGCTAACGGACGGCCCACCTCTCGACATATCCCTCAGCGCGGACAATGTCGCCAATTTTCAGTACACGTCGGGGACGACCGGCTTCCCCAAAGCCTGCCTGCTCACCCACGACTACTGGGTCAGGACCGCCCGCATCGTCGCCGACCTCGTCCGCCTGCGCGACGACGACGTCCTGCTGATCGCCCAGGCGTACTCGTACATGGACCCGCAGTGGACCACCCTGGTCTGCCTGCTCGGCGGCATCCCGCAGGTGGTGCTCCCCCGCTTCTCCGCCTCCGGCTTCTGGCCCGCCGTCCGGGAGCACGGCGCGACCCTCACGTACGTGCTGGGCACCATGCCCCTGCTGATGCACAAGCAGCCGCCGAGCCCCCTCGACCGCGACAACCGGATGCGGCTCGTGCTCTGCTCGGGCATCGCCCCCGGCCTGCACCGGGCGTTCGAGGAGCGCTGGGGCGCGCCCTGGCGCGAGCTGTACGGCTCCACCGAGAGCGGCTGCGACCTGATGGCCGACCCGGACGCCGACGACACCGTCGGCACCGGCGCGCTGGGCACACCGCCGCCCGGCAAGGAGGTCCGGCTCGACGAGGAGACAGGCGAGATCCTGGTCCGCGGCACACCCATGATGACCCGCTACTGGAACCACCCCGAGGCCACCGCGCACGCCTTCCGCGGCGGCTGGTACCACACCGGCGACCTCGGCATCCGGGACGCGCGAGGCCGCATCCGGCACGCCGGGCGGCTGAAGGACATGGTCCGCAGGGGCGGTGAGAACATCTCGTGCGCCGAGGTCGAGAGCGTGCTCGCCGGGCATCCCGCGGTCCTGGCCGCGGCCCTGGTGCCCATCCCCGACGACCTCTTCGGCGAGCTGCCCAAGGCGTTCCTCCAGCTCCGCCCCGGTCACGCCGCCGACGCCCGCACGGCCGCCGCCGTCATCGCCCACGCCAGGGAACGCCTGGCCCGCTTCAAGGTCCCGGCGTACGTGGAGTTCGTGGAGTCGTTCACGCTCACCCCGTCCGCCCGCATCGAGAAGCGTCACCTGCTCCGCCCCGGCCGCGACCAGCGCGCCGCCCCCGCCATCCCCACGGAGGACCCGGCATGATCGACGTGACCGTACGCGACGAGGTGGCCCTGATCACCCTCGCCCGTCCCGAGAAGCTGAACGCCCTGACCGCGGGCATGCGCAAGGACCTGGCCGCGGCCGTCCGCGAGCACGGCCGCACCGCCAGGGGCATCGTGGTGACCGGCGCCGGCCGGGCGTTCTCGGCGGGCGAGGACATCGCCGAGGCGGCGGGCCGGCCGCTGGAGGCGGAGGTCGAGCTGTTCCACGACATGACCAGGGCCGTGCTGGAGACCCGGGTGCCGGTGGTGGCCGCGGTCAACGGCCTGGCCGTCGGCGGCGCCGCCGAGTGGACGCTCTGCTTCGACACCCGCATCGGCACGCCGGCCGCCGAGTACTTCTTCCCCGAGAACCACCTCGGCCTGTCGATCTCGAACGCCGCCAGCCACCTGCTGCCCCGGCTGGCCGGCGGCCGGGCGCTGCGGCTGGTGCTGGACTCGGCCCGGCTGAGCGCCGCCGACGCGCTGGCGGCCGGGCTGCTGGACGAGCTCGTGCCCGCCGAGGAGCTGGTGGAGGCGGCGATCGCGCGGGTGCGCCACTGGACCCGGCCGGGCACCGCCACCGCCGTGCACCTGGAGCTGCTGCGCCCGCCACTGGCCGAGGTCGAGCGCGCCTTCGAGGCCGAGACCGTGGCCGCCCGGCAGGTGGAGCAGGCGGGCCTGGCCCAGGCCGGCATGACCCGCTTCCTGACCCGCCGAACCCCCTGACCCACCGGCCCTGTCGTCTGCCGGCCCCTGCCCGCGGCCCTCGCCTTCGGGCCGGGGGGCGGTCAGGCGATGACGATGGCGGCGATGATCAGGGCGATCGCGACCACGAGGACGGCGATCGAGTCGTAGGACCAGGTGACCTTGACCGGTGCCGCCGGGGCCGCCGGGGCCGCGCGGCGGTGGGCGGCCTCGGCGCGGTCGCGGATCTGGTCGCCCACGAAGTCGGCGTGGGTCTTGCCGGTGAACGCCTCGGCGGCGGCCTGCTCGGCCTTGCTGACCGTGGCCTCGACCCGGAACCGGCCACCCCGCTGGGGCTTGGGCACCCCGCGCCGCTGCGCCTTGGACCGCTCTCTGGCGCTGCTCATGGGCGTCCACAACCGCAGCACCCGCTCGTCGCCGCCCTCGCCGCCGTAACGGACGGCGATGGAGTGGGTGACCGTCACCTCGCCCACGGACGCCCACGGCAGGAACGTCGTGCGCAGCGGGTTGCGGGCCAGCAGCCCCTCCTCGCCGACCACGGTGGCGGGCCGGACCGCGATGGCGTACACGAGCGCCGTCATCGCCCCGAGCACGGCCAGCGCCACCATGGACGGCTTGCCGTTGTAGTGGGCCGTCAGGTCCCACACGTTGAACGCCACGAAGACCAGCCAGGCGCAGCCCAGCACGAACCCGGTCTTGGACCGGTAGGTGTGTTTCACGGCTGCCACTTGATCTGCGCGAACCCCGGCTTGATCACGCCGTTGATCAGCGCCAGCCGCTCGTCGAACGGGAGGAAGGCCGACTTCATCGCGTTGACCGTGAACCACTGCAGGTCGTCCCAGCCGTAGCCGAACGCCTCGACCAGCTTGGCGAACTCGGCGGACACGCTCGTCGAGCTCATCAGCCGGTTGTCGGTGTTGACGGTGACCCGGAAGTGCAGCCTGCGCAGCAGCCCGATGGGGTGCTCGGCGATCGAGTCGGCGGCCCCGGTCTGGAGGTTGGACGTGGGGCACATCTCCAGCGGGATGCGCTTGTCGCGCACGTACGCCGCCAGCCGCCCCAGCTTGGCCGACCCGTCGCCGGCCACGGTGATGTCGTCGATGATCCGGACGCCGTGGCCCAGCCGGTCGGCGCCGCACCACTGGATGGCCTGCCAGATCGACGGCAGCCCGAACGCCTCGCCGGCATGGATCGTGAAGTGCGCGTTCTCCCGCTGGAGGTATTCGAAGGCGTCGAGGTGCCGGGTGGGCGGGTAGCCGGCCTCGGCCCCGGCGATGTCGAACCCCACGACGCCGACGTCGCGATAGCGCACGGCCAGCTCGGCGATCTCCATCGAGCGCGCCATGTGGCGCATCGCGGTCAGCAGCGTGCCGACCCGGATGCCGCGCCCCTGCGAACCCAGCGTGAACCCTTCGAGCACCGCCTCCACCACCTGGTCGAGGCTCAGCCCCATGGTGGTGTGCTGCTCGGGCGCGAAGCGCACCTCGGCGTAGACCACGCCGTCGTCGGCGAGGTCGCGGGCGCACTCGGCGGCCACCCGGACCAGGGACTCGCGGGTCTGCATGACCGCGACCGTGTGGTCGAAGGTCTCCAGGTAGCGCTCCAGCGAGCCGGAGTCGGCGGCCTCCTCGAACCAGAGGCGCAGATTGTCGGGGTCGGTGGAGGGCAGCCGCCCGTAGTCGATCTCCCGTGCCAGCTCGACGATCGTCTCGGCGCGCAGCCCGCCGTCGAGGTGATCGTGCAACAACACCTTGGGAGCCTGCCGGATCTTGTCAAGCGTGGGGCTCATCTGGCCATGATATGAGCACACTCCTCCGCCGCCGCACACGTCGCGCCCGCCTGTGGACAACCCTCCCGGCACACCCGTGAGGCACGCCACGTCAGTTGGGGCCGGTCAGTCGCGACCGGTCAGTCGGGGCCGGTCAGTCGCGGCCGGCGCTCTCCGGCGTGAAGGCGGGCAGGCACACGGCGACGTACTCGGCGCCGTCGGGGCCCACGCTGTAGCGCACCTTCTCCCCCGGCGACGTCACCACCGACTGGCCGGCGCCGACCTCGACCGTGCCGCCGTCGTGCTCGACGAGCAGGCTGCCGCGCAGGACCACGGTGTACTCGGTGAACGACGGGGTCTGGGCGGGCTCGGCCCAGCCGGGCGGGGCGGTCATGTGGGCGATCGAGACCTGCTCGTCGCCGCTGTTGACGCGCCCCACGTGCTCATCGATGATCTTGCCGCCGGGGACGGGGATGCGGGTAGGGCCCTCGATCTTTCTCACCACGGGCTTCAGTGTGCCACGTCGAGCACCAGCCGGCTCGGCGCGGACTGCTCCTTCACCCGGAAGCCGGCCCGGCGGGCCAGCGCCAGGCCGACGCCCACGCGCCCCTCGAAGTCGCCGGTCCTGACGACGTGGGAGACGTTCCTGAGACCGGCCCGGTAGACGGGCCCGCCCTTCCAGGTGGGGTAGCCGTCGTCGTCGTGGGCGTTGGCGGGGAAGAGGGTGAGCTGCAGGTACGCGCCGCCCTGGACGCCCATGGGCTCGCCGGAGCCGTCCTGGAGGAATTCGTCGACCCATTTCACCTTGTATCCGGGGATGTCGCCCTTGAGGTCGATCACCACCCGGTCGTAGCCGTCGTGGGTCGCGTACCGGACGCCGGTCACCACGGCCGGGTCGAGGCCGTCGCGCTCGACGTCCACCTCGGCGGTGCTGGTGGGGACGTCCGAGGGGGCGCTGCGGGGCGTGGCGGTGCCGGGGCCGGTGTCCGCGGGGGTGTCCAGCCGGGCGGTCTGCGAGGAGGTGCCGCACGCGGTCAGGACGGCGAGGCAGGCGAGCGGGACGGCGAGCCGAAGGCGCGACGACCGGTCGCCGGCCGGGGATGACGGGCGCATGCCCGGTAGATGCCCAGCCCACGGGCCTGCAAGCGGCTCGGCGGCGGATCGGAGCGGGTTTCCCCGGCACTTCCGCGGAGCCGGGACTGCCTCTACGCTGATCAACCTCCAAGGAGTCATACAAGTGAGCAAATCCCACGACTTATCGGCATTTCTGACGTCTTATGGGCCTTCTTTCGCTCGCACGGCCTACCTGCTGACGGGCGACGCGGACAAGGCGCGCGAGCTGGCCACCGCGGCCCTCGTCGCGTCCTGCCGCCGGTGGTCCGCGATCCGCTACCACCGCCCGGCCGACGCGGTGCTGCGCGACCTCTACGGGCGGTTCCTGGGCGCGACGGGCGCGCCCTGGCCGCTCCCGGAGGGCCATCTCCTCGCCGGGCTCGCCCCGCGGACCCGCGCGGCCGTCGTCGCCACCTTCCACGACGGGCTCAGCCTGCCGCACGCGGCCCAGGTCACCGGCCTGTGGACCGGCGCGCTGGACGACGAGCTGCGACGGGCCCGCACCCAGCTCCGCGCCACCCACCCGACCCTGTTCGAGAACCCCCCGGACTTGCCGAAGGACCTCGCGACCCCGTCCGAGGACGGCGACCAGCCGGGGAACGGCGCGATGTCCCTCTTCCCCTGGACGCTCGGCCCCGCTCCCGAACCCACCTCCCCCTGGGCGCTCGGCCCCGCTCCCGAGCCGCCCGCCCCGACGGCGGGCATTCACGACGCCGCCCCCGGGGATCCGGCCCTGCGGGCCGCCCTGCTCGGGCTGGCCGCCGGGATGCCGCGCGCCGACGTCGCCGGCCTCGCCGAGACCGTCCTGCGCCGGGTCGCGGCGCGGCGCAGGATCCGGGCGTCGGTGTGGACGCTCGCCTCCCTCGGCCTGGTCGCCACGATGGTCACGGCGATCGTCGCGGGGCTGTCCGCGGTGGCCGACCGCATGGACGAGGCGACGGACCGCTCCCCCTTCGCTCCCGGGACGCGGGCCCCCGCCCAGGAGATCCGCGACCCGCTGCCCGCCGCGCTCCCCGACCCGGTCCGCTTCGCCTACACGGGTTACTGCCGCGACGCCGAGGCCGACGTCCACGACCCGCAACCCTGCGGCCAATGGGTGCTCACGACCAGGTCGGGCGCGGAGTGGCGGCTGCCGGACGCGCGGGCCGGCTACGACCCGGCCACCGGCGAGTCCATGCCGCTGGCCCTCAGCCAGGACGGACACCGGCTCGTCTACCAGAACCCGCAGGGCCGTTACCTGGTCCACGACCTGCCCACGGGCGTGGTCAAGCGCATCGACGCCACGGCCGGGGACGGCGAGGCGCACATCAGCTCGTCCCGGGACGGCCGCTACTTCGCGCTGTCCTTCGGCGACGCGGACGACAGCGCGGTGCTCGACTTCCGCACGGGCGCGACCCGCACGGTACGCGGCGCGCACGTCGAGATCCTGGCCGTCCACGACGACGGCACCCGCGTGGTCGCCGAACGCCGGGACACCGGCAGCGTCCCCGGCCACGCCTCCGTCAGCACGCTGCGGCTGGACGGCGCGGGCACCCGTACGAAGGGCTTCCGGATCGACCCCGCCCTCATCGAGCACGGCGCCGCGCTCGCCCCGGACGGCCGCTCCCTGGCCCTGGTGACGGCCGACGACCGGCTGGTCACCATGGACGCCCGCACCGGCCGCGTCACCGGCCCGCGCCCCCGCCTGGACGCCGACGGCCTCGAAGTGATCAGGGTGGAGCGCTGGCTGAGCCGCGACAAGGTCCTCGTGCGCCTGTGGGACGAGGAGGACGTCCACCTGGTCCAGGTGGACGTCCGCACCGGCGAGAGCGCCGACCTCGGCGACTCGGCGACGGAGTGGATCGACTACTCCGACCCGCTCGGCGCCCTGGAGAAATGAGGAACCTGGAGAAACGAGGAAGAGGGCCCCGCCCCCGGCGGAACCCTCTTCCCGATCACAGGCGGGTCAGACGGTCTCGAAGACCTTCGCGTCCGCCGCCTCGACCGCGGCGGCCTTGCGCGAGCGCAGCCCGGTGGCCGAGATCACCAGCCCGACCAGGGCCAGCACCAGCGCGACCACGATCGCCGAGCGCAGCGCGCCGATCGACAGCGTCTCGCCGCCGGAGGTCAGCACGGCGGTCACCACGGCCAGCACGATCGCGCCGCCGACCTGGCCGGAGGTGTTGAGCAGCCCGGAGGCCAGGCCCTGCTCGTCGTCGTCCACGCCGGTGGTGGCCTGGATGTTCAGCGAGGGGAAGGACAGGGCGAACGCGATGCCCAGCAGGACCATGCCGGGGAGCACCATGCCGCCCAGGCTCGGCGTCTCGTCGATGCCCAGGAAGATCGCGTAACCGCCGGCCAGGGCCGCGGCGCCGATGACGATCAGCTTGCCGGTGCCGAACCTGTCGGCGAAGTCGCCCATCTTGGTCGAGCTGACCGCGACGAGCAGGCCGGCGGGCAGGAACGCCAGGGCGGTGCCGAGCGCCGACCAGTGGAGCAGGTTCTGGAAGTACTGCATGGCCACGAACTGGAAGGCCACGTACGAGCCCATCAGGATGAGCAGCCCCAGGTTGGCCCGGACGATGTGCCCCGAGCGCAGGATGCCGAGCCGCACCAGCGGGTGCTTCATCCGCAGCTCGGTGAAGACGAACAGGCCGAGCAGCACCGCGACGGCCACCAGCGAGCCGATCGTCTGGAACGAGGCCCAACCGGCCTCGGGAGCCTGCACGACGGTGAAGACCAGCAGCAGCATCGAGGCGGTGATCAGCACGGCGCCGACGAGGTCGTGGCCGCCCTCGGCCCGCTCCTCCCGGCCCTTCGGCAGCACCGCCAACGCGGCGACCAGCGCGATGACCGCGACCGGCACCGGCATGAGGAGCGTCCACCGCCAGCCGATCTCGGTCAGCAGGCCGGAGAGCACGAGGCCGAGCGAGTAGCCGCTCGCGCCGCAGGCGGTGAAGATGCTCAACGCCTTGTTGCGCTCCGGGCCCTCGGGAAACGTGGTGGTGATGATCGACAAAGCGGCGGGCGCGGTGAACGCGGCGGCCACACCCTTGACGAACCGGGCGGCGATCAGCAGGCCCCCGTCGTCCACGACACCACCCAGCAACGACGCGACGGCGAAGACGCCCAGAGCGACCAGGAAGACCCTGCGCCGCCCGAGCAGGTCGGCGGTCCTGCCCCCGAGCAACAGAAGACCGCCGTAGCCGAGCACGTAGCCGCTGACCACCCACTGCAGGGAAGACGTGCTGAGGCCCAGATCGTGCTGGATGGCCGGCAGGGCGACACCGACCATGGAGACGTCAAGGGCGTCAAGGAAGATCACTGCACAGAGCACGGCGAGCGCGCCCCAACGGGATGAGGAAGAGGACATGGGTCAGAACAATACATGCACCAGCATCTAATGCAAGCGCATTTAATGCCGTTGCATGAATCTTCTCGAGATGGTAACCTCCGCGACATGGACGAGGAGTTCGTGGTCGAGACCTGGCATTACGTCCTGGCCAAACACGCGAAGGCCATGTGCGCGCTGGAACGGGAGCTGGGCGAGCAGCACGGGCTCGGGCCCAGCGAGTTCGAGGTGCTCGACCGGATCGTCCACCACGACAGGAAGCTGCGCATCCAGGAGCTCTGCGAAGAGGTCCACCTGAGCCAGAGCGCCCTGTCCAGGGTCGTGGCCAGGCTGGAGAAGAGCGGGCTCGTCACCCGCGGCACGTGCGACTCCGACCGCCGGGGCGTGTTCGTCTGCATCACCGACGAGGGGCGCGCCCGGTACACCGAGGCGCTGCCCACGCAGCGCGCCGTGCTCGCGGGCGTCTTCACCGACGTGCCCGAGGTCCCCGCCGTCACCACCTAGCCGGTACGCGGCCGGGGAGAAGCGGCGGCGGCCGTCCCCGGGCAGGGGTCCGGCCGCCGCGCAGAAGTGCTTCCGGTGGTCAGCCGATGCGGTCGATGACCAGGGGCAGCAGCTCGCGCCCCGACTCGGCGACCTCGTAGCCGCCGTCCAGCGCGTCCAGCGCCCGCTCGAACCTGGCCGTCTCGTCGGCGTGCAACGTCAGCAGCGGCTGGCCCTCGCGCACCAGGTCGCCGGGCTTGGCGTGCAGCACGATCCCGGCCCCGAACGACACCGGGTCCTCCTTGCGCGCCCGTCCGGCGCCGAGCCGCCAGGCGGCCAGCCCCACTGCGTACGCGTCGAGGTGGGCCAGCACACCGGACGACGGCGCCGCCACCGTCATGCTCTCGGCCGCCCGCGGCAGGACCGCATCGGGATTGCCGCCCTGGGCGGAGATCATCCGCCGCCACGCGTCCATGGCCGAGCCGTCGCGCAGCGCGTCGGCCGGGTCCTTGCCGGAGACCCCGGCCGCCGCCAGCATCTCGCGCGCCAGCCGTACGGTCAGCTCGACCACGTCGGACGGCCCGCCGCCGGCCAGCACCTCGATCGACTCCTCGACCTCCAGCGCGTTGCCCACCGCCCGGCCGAGCGGCCGGTCCATGGCCGTCAGCAGGGCGACCGTGCGCACGCCCGCGTCGCTCCCGAGCGCGACCATGGTCTCGGCCAGCTCGCGGGCGCTCTCGGTCGTCTTCATGAACGCCCCGGAGCCCACCTTCACGTCGAGCACCAGCGAGCCGGTGCCCTCGGCGATCTTCTTCGACATGATCGACGAGGCGATCAGCGGGATCGACTCGACCGTGCCGGTGACGTCGCGCAGCGCGTAGAGCTTCTTGTCGGCCGGGGCCAGCCCGGAGCCCGCCGCGCAGACCACCGCGCCCGCCGTGCGCAGGACGTGCAGCATCTGGTCGTTGGAGAGCGAGGCCAGCCAGCCCGGGACGGACTCCAGCTTGTCCAGGGTGCCGCCGGTGTGCCCGAGCCCGCGCCCGGACAGCTGCGGCACGTACGCCCCGCACGCGGCCACCAGGGGCGCCAGCGGCAGCGTGATCTTGTCGCCGACGCCGCCCGTGGAGTGCTTGTCGGCCGTGGGCCGGTCGAGCATCGACCAGTCCATGCGCTCGCCTGACCGGATCATGGCCTGCGTCCAGTCGGCGATCTCGCGCCGGTTCATGCCGTTGAGCAGGATGGCCATGGCCAGGGCGGACATCTGCTCGTCGGCCACGTCACCGCGGGTGTAGGCGGCGATCACCCAGTCGATCTGGGCGGTGGTGAGCTCGCCGCCGTCGCGCTTGGCGCGGATGACCTCGATGGCGTCCATGGTCACGAGCTCCTGCTGAGGTCGTCGGGGCCGAACGCGTACGGCAGGATCTGCGCCATGCGCTTGGGGCCGTCGACGGTCTCGACCAGCAGGTTCTCCCCGCCGAACTCGTACAGGAGCTGACGGCAGCGCCCGCACGGCATGAGCAGCTCGCCGTGGCCGTCCACGCAGGTGAAGGCCACCAGCCGGCCGCCGCCCGACATCTGCAGCGCCGACACCAGGCCGCACTCGGCGCACAGGCCGAGCCCGTACGAGGCGTTCTCGACGTTGCAGCCGGTGACGATCCGGCCGTCGTCGACGACCGCCGCCGCCCCCACCGGGAACTTGGAGTACGGCGCGTAGGCGTTGCGCATGGCCGTCGCGGCCTCGGCGCGCAGGCCGTCCCAATCGATGTTCAATGTTGATCCCCCCGACGGAAGCGTACGCCGTCGGCCTTCGGCATCCGCAGACGCTGCGAGGCGACCAGGAGCACGAGCAGCGTGAGCACGTGTGGCGTGATGAAGACGAACTCGCCCGGCAGCGTCTCCACGGTCCGCCAGAGCCAGAACAGCAGGAGCGCGCCCACCGCCGCGGCGGCGATCACGGTGTAGTCCTTGACGCCCCTGGCCACGATCTCGGCCGGCTGGCTCGGCGCGACCAGCCTGCGGATCTGCAGCGCGAGGTAGACCACCAGCAGCAGCGCGCCGAACAGGAAGAACGTGGTGACCGCGTTGGTCTCGCCGGAGCTGCGCAGCTGCAGGCCGCTGGCGTAGCCGAACAGGGACGAGCCGGCCGCGAGCCCGCCGGGCCGCCAGTTGCCGAAGATCATGGCCGCCAGGCCGATGAAGCCGCGTCCCTGGGTCTGGCCCTCGACGTACTTGTTGGAGACGAACACCAGGAACACGCCGCCGAGCCCGGCGAACGCGCCGGAGATGACGACCGCCAGATACTTGATCCGGTAGACGTTCACGCCCAGCGACTCGGCCGCCCACGGGTTCTCCCCCGCCGACCGCAGCCGCAGCCCGAACGACGTGCGCCAGAGCACCAGGTACGTCACCGGCAGCAGCAGCACGGCCAGGATGACCAGCGCGTTCACGTCGTGGGTGAGCCCGCGCAGGATGCCGGCCAGGTCGGAGAGCAGGAACCAGTGGGTGCTCTCCAGCTTGCCGAGCAGGTCGGGACCGGACGACAACACGGGCAGGCTCACCTCGGGCGCACCCGAGCTGATCGCCGGCGAGGTGGTGATGCCGGCGCCCTTCGCACTGGCCGAGGTGCCCTCGCCGTAGAGGACCTCGGACAGGAAGCGGGTGATGCCGGGGCCGAGCAGGTTGATGGCGACGCCGCTGATGATGTGGTCGACGCCGAACGTGACGGTCGCGATCGCGTGGATCAGCCCGCCGAGCGCGCCGCCGAGCAGCCCGGCGACCAGCGCGGCCACGGCGCCCCACTGGTATCCGGCCCAGCCGGCGAACCAGGTGCCGAGCACCATCATGCCTTCGAGGCCGATGTTGACCACGCCGGCCCGCTCGGCCCACAGGCCGCCCAGACCGGCCAGGCCGATCGGCACCGCGAGCAGCAGCGCCGCGTTGAACGTGCCGGAGGAGGTCAGGTCGTCCTGGCCGGAGATGATCCGCACCAGCGACAGCAGCAGGATGAGCGCGGCGACGCCGAGCAGCGCCAGATGGTATTTGCCGACCCTGCTCATGCTGCCACCTCAACCGGTCTGTTCGTGTCGAGCTGCCGGGCGGCCCGCTGCTCCTCAAGCCGCATGGCGATGCGGTTGGTCACCTCGTTCGCGATGACCACCAGCAGGACGATGACGCCCTGGATGATCGTGATGACCGACGACGGCACGTCCGCGATCTGCAGCGCGCCCTGCGCCCGGTCGAGGAAGGCGAACAGCAGCGCGGCGATCGCGATGCCGACGGGCTTGTTCCTGCCCAGCAGCGCCACCGCGATGCCGAGGAAGCCGAGACCGGCGGTGAAGTTGGAGTTGAAGGCGCCCTTGTCGCCGAGGATCTCGGGCAGGCCGATGAGCCCCGCGATCGCGCCGGACAGCACCATGGCCGCGATGACCATCTTCTTCGGGTTGACGCCCGAGGCGAAGGCGGCCGGCCCGTTGAGCCCGCTGGCCTTGACGTTGAAGCCGAAGCGGGTGCGCTCCAGCACGACCCAGACCACCACGCCGAGCACGGCGGCCACGAGCAGGAAGCCCCACACGCCGCCGCCGCGGGTGGGCGCCGGCAGCCCGAACCAGTCGAAGACGAAGTTCAGGTTGGGGAACATGGCCGACTCGGGCAGCTGCGGCGTGGTCGTGGTGAGCTGGCCGGCGGCCCGCTCACCCGTGAACGGGCCGCGGACCAGGTAGGAGGAGAGGGCGATCGCGATGTAGTTGAGCATGATCGTGGAGATGACCTCGTTGACGCCGCGGGTCACCTTCATGATCGCGGGGATCAGCGCGTACGCGCCGCCCACGACCGCCGCGACGACGATGATCACCAGGATCTGGATCGGCTTCGGCGCGGTGAACGTCGAGCCGATGAAGGCCGCGCAGATGGCCGCGATCCGGTACTGGCCCTCGACGCCGATGTTGAAGAGGTTCATGCGGAAGCCGACCGCCACCGCGAGACCCGCGATGAACAGCGGCACCGCCCTGTTGAGGAAGGTCGCGATGCTGTTGGACACCACGCGCTCGGTCGACCCGAAGTCGAAGAAGGCGGCGAACGCGTCGATCGGGCTGGCGCCCGCCGCGATGATCGCCACGCTGGAGATCGCGATCGCCAGGACGATGGCGACGACGGCGCCTGCGACGGTGAGCAGCGCCCGGTTGAGCCCGGCGGGCATCACGTCTCCTCAGTGCCGGCGATGGCGCCGGTCATGTAACCGCCAAGCCGCTCGGGCGTGACGTCGGAAGGATCGAGTTCGGCCACGAGCCGGCCGCGCAGGATGACCCTGAGCGTGTCGGACAGGCCGATCAGCTCGTCGAGGTCGGCCGAGATCAGCAGCACGGCCAGGCCGGCGGCCCGCGCGTTGCGCAGGTGGTCCCAGATGGCGGCCTGGGCGCCGACGTCCACGCCGCGGGTGGGGTGGGCGGCGATGAGGAACGAGGGCTCGCCGCTCATCTCGCGTCCGACGATCAGCTTCTGCTGGTTGCCGCCGGACAGGGCCAGGGCCAGGGTGTCCACGCTGGGGGTGCGCACGTCGTACTCCTTGACGATGCGCTCGGTGTCGGCCTTGGAGGCGCGGCGGTCGACCCAGATGCCGCTGCGCGCCGGGGGCCTGGTCTGGTGGCCGAGCACCCGGTTCTCCCACAGGGACGCCTCCAGCAGCAGGCCCTGCCGGTGACGGTCCTCGGGGATGTAGCCGATGCCGGCCTCCCTGCGCCTCAGCGTGGACCAGGCGCTGATGTCCACGCCGCCGAGGGTGATCGTGCCGTGGGCGGGACGCATGCCCATGATCGCCTCGATCAGCTCCGACTGCCCGTTGCCCTCGACGCCGGCGACGCCCAGGATCTGGCCCGCGTGGATGTCGAAGGAGACGTCGTCGAGGATCAGGCGCTTGCCCTCTTCGCGCAGCTTGTCGACGTACAGGTCGGCGGAGGTGCCCCGGGGGACGGGACGGAAGCCGTCGGCCTCCATCGTCAGCCGCGACACGCTCAGCGTGACGCTCTCGCGCACGGTGGACTCGCGGGTCTCCGGTGTGGGCAGCTCGCTGCCGACCATCAGCTCGGCGAGCCGGCGGGCGGTCACCTCGGCGGGGTTGACGCTGGCGACGGTGGTGCCGCGGCGGATCACGGTGATCGCGTCGGCGATGTTCAGCACCTCGTCGAGCTTGTGCGAGATGAAGATGACGGTCAGGCCCTCGGCCTTGAGCTCGCGCAGGTTCTCGAACAGCTCCTCGACCTCCTGCGGCACGAGGACCGCCGTCGGCTCGTCGAGGATGAGGATGCGGGCGCCGCGGTAGAGGACCTTGAGGATCTCCACCCGCTGGCGGTCGCCGACGCCGAGGTCCTCCACCAGCGCGTCGGGGTCGACGCGCAGGCCGTGGCTGCTGGCCAGCTCGGCGATGCGGGCCCGCGCCCTGCCGCTGTCGAGCAGGCCGGCCCTGGTGGGCTCGGCGCCGAGGACGATGTTCTCCAGCACGGTGAAGTTGTCGGCCAGCATGAAGTGCTGGTGGACCATGCCGATGCCGACGTCGATGGCGTCGCTGGGGGTGCGGAAGCTGACCTCCCGGCCGTTGACCCTGATCGTGCCCTCGTCCGGCTTCTGCATGCCGTAGAGGATCTTCATCAGGGTCGACTTGCCCGCGCCGTTCTCCCCGACGATCGCGTGGACCGTGCCGGGTTCGACGGTGATGCGGATGTCGTGGTTGGCGACGACGCCGGGGAAACGCTTGGTGATGCCCTCCAGCTCTACGGCGGGTTGCACCGCGGCGAGGGTGTCCGAGCTCATTTCGCCTCTCCTAGAGCATGGGGGGCGGACGGGGCGGATAGCCAGAAGGCCCGAAGTGGGGACTCCGGGCCCTCGGTCGTCCGTTCCTACCCAGATTACGGCTTGGACGGAACCGTGATTTTGCCGTCGACGATGTCCTTCTTGGCAGCGTCGAGCTTGTCCTTGATGTCGTCGATCTCGCCACCGGTGGTGGACAGGCCCACACCGTCGACCTTGAGGTCGTAGACGGTGTTGCTGCCGCCCTTGGCGCCGCCCTGGAAGGCCTTGACGAACTCGAAGACGCCGACGTCGACGCGCTTGAGCATCGAGGTCATGATGACCGACTGGAGGTCGGTCTCCTTGACCGTCTGGCGCTGGTCGGAGTCGACGCCGATGGCCTTCTTCTTGGCCGCGGCCGCCGCCTGGAACACGCCGAGGCCGGAGTCGCCGGCGGCGTGGTAGACGATGTCCGCGCCGTCCTGGTACATCTTCTCGGCCGCGACCTTGCCCTTGTCGGGGGCCTTGAAGCCGGAGAAGTCACCGTCGGGGGTGAGGTACTTGATGTCGATCTTGATGTCCGGCTTGACCGACTTGGCGCCCATCACGAAGCCCGCCTGGAACTTCTTGATCAGGTCGTTCTCGACGCCGCCCACGAAGCCGACGTGGCCGGCCTTCGACTTGGTCGCCGCGGCGACGCCCGCCAGGTAGGAGCCCTGCTCCTCGGCGAACAGCAGGCCGGTGACGTTCGGGGCGTTGGAGGCCGAGTCGACGATGGCGAACTGCACGTCGGGGTACTCGGCGGCGGTCTTCTTGACGTCGTCGCCGTAGGCGAAGCCGACGGCGACGATCGGGTTGTAGCCCGCGTCCGCGAGCTGGCGCAGCAGGTCGCCGCGGTTGGAGCCGTCGGCCGCCGGGCTGAGCTCCTTGATGTCGGCGTTCAGCTCCGTCTTGGCCTTCTCCAGGCCGGCGTAGGCGGCGTCGTTGAACGACTTGTCGCCGCGGCCGCCGACGTCGAACGTCAGGCCGACCTTCAGGCCGCCCTTGGGGGCCTCGCTGCCCGCGCCGGAGCTCGGCTGCGTGCTCGCCGAGGTGCCGCCACCATCGCCGCCGCCGCAGGCCGCGGCCGCCATGAGCATGACGCCGGCTACCGAGCCGACGGCAATCCTGCTGAATCGCTTGCCGAGCAAGGCGACTCCTTCCATTTCCTCCGCCGTCGAACTTCATCGCAGGCGCGAAGAAACGTACGGCACCTGCACGGAAGATAGTTGCTTGACCAGGGCAGACCAAACCGGCACACAGGGTCGCAACCGCTCCGTTATCGACATCAAGCGCGTCCGTGACCTGAATCTGGGTTCAGGCACTTGGGACGGCCTGCGGAAAGTTTTGCCCAAGTTTGGTATGGAAGGGGCCCTTGCCGAGCGGTCGATCATGGCAGAGATTCCGATCAACGGTGGAAATTTCGTATCGGAGCCCCGTATGCAGCCTTGGAAGACACTGGCCGTCCCGCTGGTCGCGATCCTCGCCGTGACCTTGGGCGGGCCCGCCCCGGCGACGGCCGCCACCCCTACCCTCAAGATCGAGAACCACGCCACCCAGCCCGTCTTCTCCCGCGCCGACGCCGTCAAGCAGACGGTCTTCGTCGAGGTGGCCGGGACCGACAGCGACGACGACGGGCAGCCCGACCGCGTCGCCATGGACATCCTGCGCCCCAAGGAGACCGACCAGGGCCTCAAGGTCCCGGTGATCATGGAGGCCAGCCCCTACTACGCCCCCGGCAACGACGTGCCCAACCACCCGGTGGACGTCGACGCGAACGGCAACCCGCTGCCCACCCTGAAGTCCCTGTCGAACAAGCTCGCCGGCGAGCCCTTCGACGGCTACTACGACAACTACTTCGTGCCCCGCGGCTACGCCATCGCCCTGGTCGAGAACGTCGGCAGCGCCCGTGCCACCGGCTGCCCGTCCACCGGCGACCGGAACGAGACCGCCGGCCCGAAGGCCGCCATCGACTGGCTGAACGGCCGCGCCCGCGGCTTCGACGCCGACGGCAACGAGGTCAGCGCCACCTGGTCCACCGGCAAGGTCGGCATGATCGGCGTCTCCTACAACGGCACCCTGCCCAACGCCGTCGCCTCGACCGGCGTCGAGGGCCTGAAGACGATCGTGCCGATCGCCGCCATCTCCAGCTGGTACGACTACTACCGGGCCAACGGCGGCGTCCTGGCCCCCGGCGGCTACCAGGGCGAGGACCTGGACGTCCTGGCCAAGTTCGTGCTGACCAGGGACCGCGGCTTCGAGGTCTGCGGCGCCAAGATGGACGCGCTGACCGCGAGCCAGGACCGGATCACCGGCGACTACGGCCCCCTCTGGGACGCCCGCAACTACCTCAACGACGTGGACAAGGTGAAGGCCAGCGTCTTCCTCGTGCACGGCCTCAACGACTGGAACGTCAAGACCAAGCAGTTCGCCCAATGGTGGTACGCCCTGGCCGAGCGGCACGTGCCGCGCAAGATCTGGCTGCACCAGGGCACCCACATGAACCCCTTCAACCTGCGCACCGCCGAGTGGCTGCGCCAGTTGCACGGCTGGTTCGACTACTGGCTGCAGGGCATCGACTCGGGCATCATGCGCGAGCCGCAGGCCGACGTGGAGATCGGCGTCGGCGAGTGGCAGCAGCACGCCTCCTGGCCGCTGCCCGGGGCCACCACGGTCGCGCTGCACCCGGCCGCCGGCGAACGGCTCGGCCTGCTGCCCCGGCCGCTGTCGCCCGCGGAGTCCTTCGTGGACCAGAGCGCGCGGACGGCCGAGCAATTGGTGGAGGCGACCGGGCCGGACCCGAACCGGCTGGCGTACCGGACCGGCGAGCTGCCCGCCGACGTGCGCATCTCCGGCACGCCGACGGTCTCCGTGCGGGCCTCGTTCAAGGACGGCGCCTCGCCGTACCTGACGGCCTTGCTGGTGGACTACGGCACCGACGTGCGCCCGGACGGCACCCTGCTGTCGACCGGCCAGAGCTACTGCTACGGCGAGGGCGTCCCGGGTGACACCGGCTGCACGACGCTCAGGCGGCTCGGCACGGCGACGACCGCGTACAAGATCGTCTCCAGGGGGTGGCTCGACGTGCGCAACCGCCACCGCGCCGACCGCACCGAACCGTTGCGCCCCGGCAAGGAGTACACCTTCACCTGGGACTTCCAGCCCAAGGACTACCTGTTCAAGAAGGGCCACCGGCTGGGCCTGGTGATCATCTCGACCGACCGCGACTACACCCTGCGTTATCCGGCGGGCACCCGGGTCACCGTGTCGCCGGGACACTCGTCCCTGCGGCTGCCGGTGGTGTTCGGCAGGCTCGGCTGACGTGCCGACGGCCCGCCGCGCGACGCGGCGGGCCGTCGGAGCGGCGCTCAGGCCATGGCGTTGCTGATGGAGTCGATCGGGCCGACGTCCCACAGCGCGGTCAGCGCGGTGGCGGCCATCACCCGCACGCCCATCGCGATCGCCTTCTCGTCGACGTCGAAGGTGCCCTGGTGGATGTCGTACGTGACGCCGTCGGGCGAGCGCGTGCCGAGCCGGGCGAACGCGCCGGGGATCGACTCCAGGTACCAGGCGAAGTCCTCGCCGCCGAGCGACTGCTGGGTGGGCACCACCGCGCCGGCCCCGAGGGCCCGCTCGGCCGCCTCGGCCAGCATCTCGACGCTGACCTCGTCGTTGACGACCGGCGGCACACCGCGCGTGTAGTCCATGACGGCCTCGACGCCGTACGCGCCGGCGACGGACTCCAGCAGGGCCTTGATCAGGTCGGGGGCGGCGTGCCAGGCGTTCTCGTCGAGGCAGCGGATCGTGCCCTCGGCGATGCCGTCGTCGGGGATGGCGTTGGCCGCCGAGCCCGCCTCGACCCGGCCCCAGACGAGGCTGAGCGAGGAGCGCGGGTCGATCCGGCGGGAGAGCGCGGCGGGCAGCTCGGTGAGGATCTTGGCCAGGGCGAAGACCAGGTCGGCCGTCAGGTGGGGACGGGCGGTGTGGCCGCCGGGACCGGAGACCCTGACCACGATCTTGTCGCAGGCCGAGGTGATCGGGCCGCTCCGCAGACCGAGCTGGCCGACGTCGACGCGCGGGTCGCAGTGGAGGCCGAAGATGCGGTCGACGCCGCTGATGCCGCCGTGGGCCATGACCTCAAGGGCGCCGCCGGGCAGTTCCTCGGCGGGCTGGAAGATCAGCCGCACCCGGCCGGGCAGCAGCCCGGCCGCGGCCTGCTGGGCCAGGAAGAGCGAGGTGCCGAGCAGAACGGTGGTGTGCACGTCGTGCCCGCAGGCGTGGCACGCGCCGGGGACGGTGGAGCGGTAGGGCACGTCCTTCTCGTCCTGGAGCGGCAGCGCGTCGATGTCGGCCCGCAGCGCGATGGTCGGCCCGTCGCCGCTGCCCACGTCGCAGATCAGACCGGTGCCGCGCGGCAGCACCGAGGGCGTCAGCCCCGCGGCGGTCAGCCGGTCGGCGATGCGCTGGGTCGTGCGGTATTCGGCGAAGGCCAGCTCAGGATGCATGTGAAGGTCGCGACGGAACGCCACCAGCTCCTGCTCGATCTCCGCCAGGAACGCGTCCAGCTCTCCCCGCAGCTCACGTCCCCGCATATGTCACCATCCATCCCGTCGAGGCCGCGCGTCCCACGCACGGACGGCGGCTCATGACGCTCTCGAAAAAGTCCATCCTGCGGCAGCCACCTGGTTGAGGCGGCCGTTCGGCGAAACAAAAGCCACACCCGTAGGTTTCGGTGCGAGATCGTCAGCACGGGCTTCGCGTTCATCGGTCGCAGCAGCCCGGGTGCACGACGGTAAGCCGCGAGCCCGGTGGCGATGCTTCTGACTTTATCGCTCCCGTGCGCCCTCGCGCCGACAGATACACCAAAAGTTGGCCGACGGCATGCCCGTAACCGCAGGTGGTCACGTTCCGCACATGCCTACCTGATCCGGAAAATAGTCACAAGGGATCATTAGATGGTGACCCGATGTCGCCACTTCCAAACGTGCTCACCGATTTCGAATCCTGTCACCTTCTGTCATGGTCATGACACTTTGGCGCTTGCTGCATTTGTGAAGAATGCGTGTTTCACTCGCTATATGATCACTAATATCCCGTTCGGGGAGAAGTATGCCGGGTTGAGCATCTTCAAGCCGAGCGAGGGGACCCTGGTGGTCGTACCCTCGCTCTCCCTGCCGCAGGACGAGCTGCGCCGCATCACGGCAGCCCGATCGTACGAGGAGCGCCTGCTCTTCCTCCTCCTGACGCTCCGGGAACCCGGGGTCAAGGTGATCTACCTCTCCTCCGCTCCGATCGATCCCGACATCATCGACTACTACCTCGGCTTCCTCCCTGACCCGGACGACGCCGCCAAGCGCCTGGAGCTCATCAGCCTCGACGAGCCCTGGTCGCAACCCCTCACCCGGACGCTGCTGCGCCGACCCGACGTCCTCGACCGGTTACGGTCGGCGATCGACGCCGACACCTGGCTGGTGCCGTTCGTCCTCAGCGAGACCGAGGAGGAGCTGGCCGCGTCACTCAACGTCCCCATCTACGGACCCGCCACCGCGCTGGCCTACTACGGCTCCAAGAGCGGCGCCCGCGAGGTCGGGCACGAGGCCGGCGTGCCCATGGCGCGCGGTTTCGGCGACGTGCACAGCATCATCGCGATCGACGAGGCCATCGACTCGCTCCCCGGCGAACGGGTGATCGTCAAGCTCAACGACGGCTACTCGGGCCTGGGCAACGCCATCGTCGACAAGGCCGACCGCTCGCTGACCCGATTTTCGGCGGCCGGGGAGACCTGGACGAGCTTCACGACGAAGATCAGGGAACGCGGCGCGGTGGTGGAGGAGTTCATCGAACATCGCCCGCTCTACTACCCGAGCGCCCTGGCCCGAATCACGCCCGGCGGGCACGCCGCCGTGCTGGCCACGCACGACCAGGTGCTCGGCGGCCCCAACAACGACGTCTACCAGGGCTGCACGTTCCCCGCCGCCCCCGAGTACCGGCACGAGGTGGGCGAGTCGGCCGAGCGCATCGCCGCCATCCTGGCCGAGCGGGGCGTGGTCGGCCTGTTCGGCATGGACTTCTTCGCCCTCAAGGCCGACGCCGGCTACGCCGCGCTGCTGTGCGAGATCAACCTGCGGATCGGCGGCACGACGCACCCGTACGGCGCGGTGGTGCTGACGACCGGGGCCAGGTACGACCCGGCCACCGGCCTCCTCATGGCCGGGGACCAGCCCAAGTACTACACCGCGACCGACAACTGCTCCTCCTCCTGCCTGCGTGGCCGCACGCCGGGCGAGGTCATGCGCACCGCCCGGCGGCTCGGCATCGGCTTCGACGCCGACCGGCGCACGGGCAACGTCTTCCACCTGCTCGGCGCCATCCCCGAGTACGGCAAGCTGGGCTTCACCTCCATCGGCGACTCACGCGAGGAGGCCGACGAGCTGCACGCGCTCACCCGCCGCCTTCTCTGCGACGCCTGATCCCCGCCTCACGCAGTCCGCGCCACCCGATCACCGCCAGCACCGCACCGAGGATCACGTTGACCCCGATCAGGATCCCGTGCACGACGTAGAAGCCGGTGGGATGTCCGTCGGCCAAGTTAAACCCGAGGTTGATCCACTCGACGATCATGAACACGCCGAGGATGACGAGGAAACCGGCGATCTTTGGTGACATGGTCATCTCTCCAGTATCGAAGGCGGATCATCCGGGGAATGTGTCGCCACATGGGCATTCACACGGAGCTACGCTGAGACCGCCATGTGGACGAAATTTGTGCCGGTTACGGCACTTCTCGCCGCGGTCACGCTCACGAGCGGGACCGCATCCGCCGCCCCGGCGACACCCGTCGGCGGTGACGCGCTGGGAAGCCGTGGGCTGGTGCAACCCAAGGGCGTCAAGGCGCCCCCTGAGAGCAAGGCTACTTCCTACGTCATCGCGGACGTGGAGACGGGTCAGGTGCTCGCCGCGAAGGACGCGCACGGCCGCTACCTGCCGGCGAGCACCCTCAAGACGCTCACGGCGCTGACGCTGCTGCCGAAGCTCGACAAGAACCGCAGGGTCCGGCCGAGCCAGAACGCCTGCAACCAGGAGGGCACGGCGGTCGGGCTGACGCCCAAGATGACGTACAAGGTCGACGACCTGTTCCGGGCGCTGATGATGTCCTCCGGCAACGACGCGGCCATGGCCCTGGCCGAGACGAACGGCGGCGTGGCCCAGACCATGCGCGACATGAACGCCGAGGCCAAGCGGCTGCAGGCGTACGACACGGTGGCCAAGACCCCGAGTGGCCTGGACAAACCCGGGCAGAGCAGCTCGGCGTACGACTTGGCACTCATCGCCCGCGCCGGCCTCGCAAACCCCGATTTCCGGCGATATATCAGTACAAAGGTTGCCAAGTTTCCGGCGCCCAAGGACTACTACGAGATCAGCAACCACAACAAGCTGCTCTGGCGCTACCAGGGCATGATCGGCGTCAAGAACGGCTGGACGTCCAAGGCGCAGGGCAGCTTCGTCGGCGCGGCCACCCGCGGCGGCCACACGATCCTCGTCACGATCATGCGGCATGAGGGTTACTTCTGGGACGAGGTGGCCAAGCTGCTCGACTGGGGCTTCACGGTCAGGGGGAAGGCGACCCCCGTCGGGCAGCTCGTCGAGCCGGTCCCCGACCAGGTGCGGGCCGCGCCGCAGGCGTCGGGGCCGGTGTCGCGGGTGACGCCGGCCGCCCAGCCGCCGCTGCTGGACACGGCGGCCTCCAAGCAGACCGACTCCACCCGGACGGTCGGCTCGGCCGTCATCGGCGGCGGCCTGCTGTTCGGGCTGGTCTGGCTCGGCTTCGGCATCCGCCGCAAGCGCAACAGGTCCCGCCTCTGACCCAACGGGTGGCGGGTCAGGGCCGGGTCAGGGCTCCGACGTCGGGTGCGGGGTCGTGCCCCGGCACTCGGGGCCGGCCGCCTGGCCCGGGTCGGACGCCGGCACCTCCAGCGGGTCGCCGAGCGACGGGATCGGCGACGGGGACGGCGGCGGGCACAACCCCGTGGTGGACGTCCACGCGGCGGCCAGCAGCACGAGCCTGGCCGAGAAGTTCATCCACACCAGCAGCCCCACGATGGCGGCGAACGCGCCGTAGACGGGGTTGCTGAGCGTGGTGCTGAGCAGCAGGCTCGCCACCTGCTTGAGCAGCCCGAACCCGATCGCGCCGAGCAGCGCGCCCCTGACGATGACCTTGAACGGCTCGGCCGGCTTGGCGACCCAGCCGAGCAGGATCACGAACAGCACCCAGTCGGCCACGACGCTCGCCACCACCACGAAGATCCGGAACGCCTCGGTGCTGAGCGGCGAGTCGGCGCCGAAGACGTGGTCGAGCACCTTGTCCGTGACCGTGGTCGCGGCCCCGGACACCAGCGTGGACACGACCAGCGTCGCCCCGAGCAGGATGACCGAGACCAGGTCGCGCAGTTTGCCGAGAAAGTAGTTCGGGGGCGGCACGGTGGTCATCGACATCTCGCGCAGCGCCGCGCGCAGCGCGTCCATCGCGCCGAGCCCGGCGTACAGGAGGCCGAGGAGGCCGATGATGCCCGCCGTCGTGCGGGCGCCGGCGATCTGCTCCAGGTTGAGGTCGGTCGCCATGCCGGGCAGCCGTTCGTTGATGGCGGTCTCCAGCGCCTCCCTGGTCGCGCTGCTGGCGTCGAGGGTGTAGCCGAGCACCGCGTACCCGAGCGCGAGCAGCGGGAAGAAGGACAGGAACGAGAAGTAGGTGACCGACCCGGCCAGCCGGTCGCCTCCCTGGAGCTGGTAGCGGCGCACGGCCCGGACCAGGTGGTCGATCCACAGCCTGCGCACCCGCCAGTGGTCGAGCGTCGTCCGGCCCCAGGCGCGCAGCGACGCGATCCGCTCGTTCAGACTCGCCATCACGCCCTCACCCCGCCCGCCGGAGACGAACGATCACCTGGTCACGGCGTCGGCCGATTCTGCCAGTGACGCGAGGACCGCCGCCAGATCCTGATGGAGCATCTGCCCATCCCGCTTGACGACACGCCCGCCGACCAGCACGGTTTCCACGACACTCGGGTCGGCGTTGAGCACGACGGCGCCGATCGGGTCGTGCGCCGCCGCCATGCCGAGGGTGTCGGTGCGCAGCAGTTGCAGGTCGGCCTGCTTGCCCGGCCGTAACGAGCCGACGACGTCGCCCAGCCCCACCACCTCGGCCCCCTCGACGGTGGCCATGCGCAGCACGTCGCGGGTGGTGAAGCCCATGCCGCCGCCGTCCGGCCGGCCGCGCTCCAGCAGGTACGCCGCCCGCATCAGGCTGAACATGTCACCCGGCGCGCAGCTCACCGTGTCGATGCCGAGACCGGTCGGGGCGCCCGCCGCCCTGGCCCGCCCGCTGACCGGGTAACCGAGGCCGAGCGTCATCTCGTCCACCGGCGAGACCGACACGTTGCCGCCGCTGGCCGCGACGCGCTTGAGGTCGTCGTCGGTGTAGCTGTTGGCGTGCACGTACGTGGTCCGCGGCCCGAGCAGGCCGTTCGCCTCCAGGAACGCCAGGCCGCGAGCGGCGCTGTCCGGGCCGCCGACGCCCATGTGCACGGTGACCGGCAGGTCGAGCTCGCGGGCCAGCCGCCATTCCGCCAGCGCGTGCTCCTCCGCCACGATCTCCGGCCCGAGCGCCGCGACGACCATGGTGACCAGGCCGCCGCCCGTGCCGAAGTGCTCCTCGTGCACCCGCAGCCCCTCGCGGACGAGATCGCCCGGCCGGCCCCCGTGGCACCAGCCGAGCACGGCCCTGATCCCCGACTCGCGCAGCGCCCGCACGGTGGCCTCGGTGTGGGCGGGCGAGAGCTGGATGTGGGACCAGTCGAGCAGCGTGGTGATGCCGGTGTCGAGGCACTCCAGCGCGCCGGCGAGGTTGGCCGCATGGACGTCGGCCGGGCGGTGGGCGGGGGCCAGCTCGCCGAGCACGCGGCTCAGGTAGCCGTCGAAGGCGACGTCGGGGGCGACCGCCCTGATGCCGGCCTGCCAGGTGTGCCGGTGGGTGTCGACGAACCCGGGCAGCACGATCCGCCCGGTCGCGTCGATCACCTCGGCGCCGGGGACGTCGGGCAGTCCGGGGCCCACCTCGGCGAGCACGCCGTCCTCGACGCGCACGTCCACCTGGCCGAGCACCACGGGCTCGGGCTCGGTGTCGATCACGGTGCCGTTCTTGATCAGCAGAGTCTTTGTCATGACGAAAAGCTTAATAAGAAGCTTTTAAGAAAGCAATCTGCCGATGGGTATCCTCGATGGCGTGAAACCGGATGAGATCGACGCGATGGTGCCGCGCTGGGTGGAGTCCGGGCTGTCGTCGTCGCTGATCGCCGGTCTGGAGCTGAGCAAGCGCCTGTCCCGGTTGCACCTGGTCTTCGAGCAGGCGATCAAGGCGGAGCTGGCCGAGCTGGGGCTGACCTACGCCGAGTTCGACGTGCTGGCCGCGCTCGCCCGTACGCCGGCGCCGCACCGGATGAAGCCGAGCGAGCTGTCCAAGGCGCTGCTGCTCACCTCGGGGGGCACCAGCAACGTGCTCCAGCGCCTGACGGCGGCGGGTTACGTCGAGCGGGAGGCCAACGCGGGCGACGCGCGCAGCCGGTGGGTGCAGCTCACGGCCGAGGGGCACCGGGTGGCCCTGGCGGCCCTCGACGCCTCCTCGCGGGCCCACGAGGAGGTGCTGGCCGGGGTGCCGGAGCCGGACGTCAGAGCCGCCGCCGACGCCCTGCGCGAGGTGCTCACCCTCGTCGGCCGCCGCCGCTTCCGCTAGCCAGCCGTCTTCGCCGGTCCGCCGCTTGCGCCGGCCCGCGCACAGATCCGGCCGCCGGGCCGCCGGACGCACCCGTCAGTTCGCGCGCAGGGCGTGGCGGTCGGCCCAGGAGCGGATCGCCGCGGCGATGGCCTCCGGCTGGTCCTCCGGGGCGTGGTGACCCGCCGGGCCCAGGTGCTCGATCTCCAGGGCCGAGATGGTGCGGGCGCACCAGTCGAGCACCTCGCCCTGGATCAGCAGGGTCGGCGAGGAGTCGAAGGTGAGCAGCAGCTTGGGCACGTCGGCGCTGTTCGCCAGCCACTTGTCGTAGCGCTCGACGGCCTGCGCCACGTCGGCCGGGTCGCCGTCGAGCGGGATCGAGCGCGCCCACTGCAGCAGCGGCCGGCGGCTCTCCCTGGTCGCGTACGCCTCCAGGTACGGCCGCAGCTCCTCCTCGCCCAGCGGGTTCAGCACCCCGCCCGTGTACGCCGTGCGCACCAGGAAGTCGTCGTCGAGCACCAGCCGCTCTCCCGCCTCGCTCCTGATCAGCTCGCTGCGGGCGCGCGGCCCCTCGCCCAGCTCGCTCCAGCTCATCGGCCGCACGATGGTCTCGAAGAAGGCCACCCCGCGCACCCGGCCCGGATGCCGCGCCGCCCAGTCGAAGGCCAGCGCGCCGCCCCAGTCGTGGCCGACCAGCACGACGTCCTCCAGGCCGAGCTCGTCGAACCAGGCGTCGAGGTAGCGGGCGTGGTCGGTGAAGCTGTAGTCGAGGTCGGGCCGCCCCGAGCGGCCCATGCCGATCAGGTCGGGCGCGAGCAACCGGCCGGCCCCCACCCCGGGCAGCACGTTGCGCCACAGGTGGGAGGAGTTGGGGTTGCCGTGCAGGAAGACGATCGGCACGCCCTCCCCCCGGTCCTCGTAGTACATGGTCGAGTCCAGCACCTGGGCAACAGGCATGACACGCCTCTTTCGTTCGTCGCACTAACGTTTATGACGCTAACGAAGTTACATCGTTAGTGCGACTAACGCAACGGGATAGGATCGCCGGCATGAGCCACGACATGTCCGACGCCGCCGACCGGGCCGCCCCCGACCGCCTGCGCGGCCTGCCGAGCCGGCTGCTGGCCCACGTCGCGATGCAGGCCGACCGGCTGGTCAGCGACCGGCTCGCGGGCGCCGACGCGCGCAAGTGGCACTACGCGGTGCTCGTCGCGCTGCGCGAGTCCGGCCCGGCCAGCCAGGCCGAGCTGAGCCGGCTCACCGGCATCTACCGCAGCGACATGGTGGCGCTGCTCAACGAGCTGGCCGACCGCGGCCTCGTCGAGCGCGCGCCCGACCCGGCCGACCGCCGGCGCAACGTCATCTCCATGACCGAGCGCGGCCGCGACCGGCTCACCCGGCTCGACGGGCTGGTGGACGACGTCCAGGACGAGCTGCTGGCGCCCCTGACCGGCCCCGAGCGCGACCAGCTCGTCGGGCTGCTCGGACGGCTGCGCGACCATCACTCCGGATCACCCCAATAGTGGGCAAACCCTGGTGAAAGCCAAGGCGTGGGAGCTTGCCGACATACCTCCTGACCAGGGGGAACGCATGGCAGGGCCGCTCCGCTGACCCTAGCCTGTGCTGTGTTGGGACCAAGCCAGGAGGCGTCACGCCCATGACCGAAATCAGCACCGGGCAGATGGTGCGACTCCAGCGCGAACGAAGGGGCATGAGCACGACCGCGCTGGCGACCCAGTCCGGCTGCACCACCCGGCACATCGAACTGATCGAACACGGAAAACGCACCCCCTCGCTGCCCCTTCTCCGCGAGATCGCCAAGGTGCTCGGCGTACGCACCGCCGTGCTCCTGGGCGAGACCCCCCGCGACTCCCACGAACCCAGCAGGCCGCAGATCCGCGACATCGAGCGCGCCCTGTTCGCCTGCCGCGCCGGCGAGCCCGACCTCGAACCGCCCGACGCCGAGCAGCTGACCGAACGCGTGGCGGCGGCGCGCAACGCCTGGTTCACCTCGGCCCGCCGGTACTCGATCCTGATGGCCGCGCTGCCCTCGCTGGTCTCCGACGCCGAGAGCCTGGCGGCCGAGCGCACCCCCGCGGCCTACCGGACGGCGACCGACGCGTACATGCTGGCCAGAGGGGTGCTCAAGCACCTCCAGCGGGTGGATCTCGCGCACCTGGCGGCCGACCGGGCCATGCGTTACGCCGAGGAGTCGGCCGACCCGCTCATGCTCGCCTGGGCCCACTGGAACCTCGGCCAGTCGATGCTCTCCGACGACATGCACCAGATCGCCCACGACGTGGCCCGGCGCGGCATCGAGATCCTCGAACCCCATGTGGCCGGCGGCGACGTACGGCACATCAAGGCGCTCGGCGCGCTGCACCTGCTGGCCGCCATCAGCGCGGCCAGGGGCGGCGACGACGAGCAGGCCAGGGAGACCGTGCGCGGCACCGCCGCCCGGCTCGCCGACCGCGCCGACGACCACTCCGACGCCTACGACCTGGCCTTCTTCGGCCCGACCAACGTCGCCATCCACATGGCCAGCATCGAGAACGACACCGGTCACCCCGAAGCCGTTCTGCGCCTGGCCGACGACATCGACATCCGCAGGACCCCGTCCATCGAGCGGCGCACCACGCACCTGTGCCACGTCGCCCGCGCCTGCGAAGACCTGGGCGACGACGCCGCGAGCCTGGTCTACCTGCTGCGGATCGAGCGCGAGAGCCCCGAGGAGCTCGACCACAAGCTGCTGCTGCGGGAGATGGTGCGCTCGCTGGTGCGCCGCGCGCGGCCGTCGTGGGCGCCGGAGGTGCGATTCCTCGCCGAACGCCACAACATCGACGTGTGAGGCCGCCCACCGAACTCCGAGTTCGGTCCGGCCGAACGGGGAGATCTGTCGCCGCGGTTCGTCACCGAGCGGGTCCGGGGTGGCACTGTGCGTCCATGACCACAACGCCGAGTGCCGACGTCGTCATGGAACGCCTGCTGGAAGAGGCCATGCGCGAGTTCCCCGGCTGGGCGTTCAGCCGGGGACGGTCGGGGTGGACCGCCGTGTCGGGCGGTGTGCGGCTGACCGGCCGGAGCCTGGCCGCGCTCCGCGCCCGCCTGCGCGTACGCCCGCTCGACCGGCGCCCGTGACGACCGGAAGAAGGGCGGCAGGCCGGCCGCCCTTCTCGCGTCACAGCTTGGGCAGGAAGCCCACCCGGTCGCGGACCTCGGCCATCGTCCGCCGGGCCACGGCGGCGGCGCGCTCGGCGCCGACGGCCAGCAGGCGGTCGAGCTCGGCCTCGTCGGCCAGCAGCTTCTCCGTGCGCTCGCGGATCGGCGTGAACGTCTCCACGACCGCCTCGGCGACGTCCTTCTTGAACGTGCCGTAGCCCTGGCCCGCGTAACGGGCGACCAGGTCGGGGATGGGCGTGCCGGTCAGCGCCGACTGGATGCGCAGCAGGTTGGAGATGCCCGGCTTGTTCTCCTCGTCGAACAGCACCTCCGAGCCCGTGTCGGTCACCGCGCGCATGACCTTCTTGCGCAGCGGCCCCGGCTGCTCCAGGACGTCGAGGATGCCCGCCGGGCTGGAGGAGGACTTCGACATCTTCGCCGCCGGGTCCTGGAGGTCGGTGATCTTCTCGACCTCCTTGAGGATGTACGGGTCGGGCAGTGTGAACGTGTCGCCGAAGCGGTGGTTGAAGCGCTGGCCCAGGTCGCGGGTGAGCTCCAGGTGCTGCTTCTGGTCGGCCCCCACCGGGACGGCGTTGGCCTGGTAGAGCAGGATGTCGGCGGCCTGCAGGATCGGGTAGGTGAACAGCCCGACGCTGGCCGCGCTCTCGCCGAACTTGGCCGACTTGTCCTTGAACTGCGTCATCCGGGCGGCCTCGCCCATGCCGGTGAGGCAGATCAGGATCCAGGCGAGCTCGGTGTGCTCGCGCACGTGCGACTGCACGAAGACGGTCGAGCGCTCGGCGTCGAGGCCGGCGGCGAAGAGCTGCGCGGCGGCCACCCGGCTGCGCCTGCGCAACGCGGCGGGCTCGGTCGGCACGGTGATCGCGTGCAGATCGACCACGCAGTAGAAGGCGTCGTGGGTCTCCTGCATGGTGACCCACTGACGGACCGCACCCAGGTAGTTGCCCAGGTGGAATGAGTCCGCGGTGGGCTGGATGCCGGAGAGAACACGAGGTCTGGCCATAGCAGGCAATTGTGTCAGGAATCCTGGTCGGGGGGCGACTCGGCGGCGGCCCGGCGTTTCACCCTGACCCGCGCGATCCGGCGGCCGTCCAGCTCGGTGACGGTCAGCTCGAAGCCCTGGATCTCCACCTGCTCACCGACCGCGGGCAGGTGCCCCAGCATGGCCATCACGAACCCGCCCAGCGTCTCGTACGGGCCGTCGGGCAGCCGTACGCCGGTCTCGGTGGCGAAGTCGTTGAGGTTGGTCAGGCCGTCGATCTCGATCTCGCCGGCGGGCAGGACGACGACGTCCTCCTCGACGTCGTACTCGTCCCTGATGTCGCCGATCAGCTCCTCGACCAGGTCCTCCATGGTGACGATGCCGGCGGTGCCGCCGTACTCGTCGACCACGATGGCCAGGTGCTGGCCCTCGTCGCGCATCTCGTTCAGGGTGCTCAGCAGGCGCTTGGAGGCGGGCACGAACTTGGCGGGCCGGATCGGCACGACCGCGCTGATGGGCTCCGTACGCCCGATCAGCTGGGGGTCGAGCAGGTCGCGCACGTGCACGAAACCGATGACCTCGTCGTATGAGTCGCGGTACACGGGGAAGCGGGAGTGCGGGAGCGCGGCGGCCAGGTTCGCGGCCTCGGCCAGCGGCGTCTCGGCGTCCATGAACTCGACCTCGGTGCGGGGCAGCATGACCTCGCGGAGCTGGCGCTTGCCGGCGGCGAACACCTCGGCGATGAGCTTGCGCTCGTCGGCGGTGAGCTCGGCGTGCCCGACGACCATGTCGCGCAGTTCCTCGGTGGTGACCTCCTCCCGGTCGGCCTCCGGGTTGCCGCCGAGCAGCCGGACGACCAGGTCGGTCGACTTCGACAACATCCAGATGATCGGGCGCGACAGGGCGGCGATCCGGTCGAGGAAGGGCGCGACGAACAACGACAGTCCCTCGGTGCGCTGCAGGGCCAGCCGCTTGGGGGCCAGCTCGCCGAGCACCAGCGAGACGTACGAGATGGCCAGCGTCACCAGCACGAGCCCGAGCACGGGCGCGACCGCGTGCGGCACCCCCCAGCGTTCGAGCACAGGGACGAGCTCCATCCCGAGCCGGTCGGCGCCGAAGGCGGCCGAGAGCATCGTGGCGACGGTCACCCCGATCTGCACCGCCGACAGGAACCGGTTGGGGTCGCGGGCGAGCTTGGCCACGCGCTCGCCCCTCCGGCCGCGCTCGGCCAGCTTGCGGACCTGGCTCTCCCGCAGGGAGACCATCGCGATCTCCGCGCCCGCGAAGAACCCGCCGACCAGGATGAAGAGCAGGACCAGGGCGATGTTCGCCGCGAGGGTGTCAAACATGGTGGTTGGCAGCGTACTCGGCGGGTTTCCCGCGTATGCTGAACGGCAAGCCGTACAAAATCAAACATATGTAAACAGGAGTACACATGAGGCTGTTGGTCACCGGAGGCGCCGGGTACGTCGGCAGCGTCGTCGCCGCGCAGCTCGTGGAGGCGGGGCACGAGGTGACCGTGCTCGACGACCTGTCCACGGGCCACGAGGACGCGGTGCCCGAGGGCGCCGCATTCGTGCGCGAGTCGATCACGAACGCCCACGACGCGCTCGACGGCATGGACGCCGTGTTGCACTTCGCGGCCAAGTCCCTGGTGGGCGAGTCGGTGCAGCAGCCCGGCCGCTATTGGGCGAGCAACCTGGGCGGCACGCTGGCCCTGCTCGACGCGATGCGCGACAAGGGCGTGCGCCGGATCGTCTTCTCCTCCACGGCGGCCACGTACGGCGAGCCCGAGCGCTCCCCCATCGAGGAGGACGACCCCACGCGCCCGACCAACCCCTACGGCGCCTCGAAGCTGGCCGTGGACACCGCCCTGAGCGCCTACGCGGGCGTCCGCGGGCTCGGCGCGGTGAGCCTGCGCTACTTCAACGTGGCCGGCGCCTACGGCCGCTTCCGCGAGCGCCACACGGTCGAGACCCATCTCATCCCGAACGTGCTCAAGGTGGCCACCGGCGAGCGCGACTCGGTGAGCGTCTTCGGCACCGACTACCCCACCGCCGACGGCACCTGCGTGCGCGACTACATCCACGTCGGCGACCTGGCGCGGGCGCACCTGCTGGCGCTGGAGGCGGTCGCCGAGGGCGAGCACAAGATCTACAACCTGGGCAGCGGCACCGGGTTCAGCGTGCAGGAGGTGATCTCGGTCTGCCGCGAGGTCACCGGCCACGAGATCCCGGTCGTCGTCGGCGACCGGCGGCCCGGGGACCCGGCCGTCCTGGTGGCCTCGTCCGCGCGCATCCAGCGCGACCTGGGGTGGAAGGCGGAGCGGGCGGCGCTGCGCGACATCGTCTCCGACGCGTGGACGGCACTTTCCGTGAACGCCTGATGGGGGCGCCGTTTATATGCTGTGATACCGAAATGTGAGGAGCTTTTCACCAAGGGTCACGAAGCTGCTCTTTGGTGCCCTCATCCTGCTGGGCAGCCTCGCCGCGGCGGCCGGGGTGCTCTACGCGACCTCCCAGCCCGCGCCGGCCGCCCAGCCCGTCCCCTCCTGTCCGGGGGCGGACGAGAAGGACCTTTCCCGGCACCAGTAGCCTGATCCGCCGTGTCACTCCTCCCCGAGAGCGGGCCCGTGCGCGCGCTCACGTACGCCACCCTCCTGCGTTCCCTCGGCCGCGGCCTGTTCGTCACGGTGAGCGTGCTGTTCTTCAAGCTGTCAGTTGGACTGTCGGACGGCGAGATCGGGCTGGGGATGACGATCGCCGCGGCCGTCGGGCTCGCCGCCGGGCTGCCCGCCGGGCGGCTGTCCGACGTGGTCGGCCCGCGCGGGGTGGCGATGGCCTTCGCCGCCGCGGGCGGGCTGCTCGTGCCGGTGTACGCGCTGGTGTCGGGGTTCGCCGGGTTCGTCGCGGTGGCCACCCTGGTGACGTTCGCCGAGGCCGGCGAGGGCACCGCGCGGGCGGCGCTGGTCGGGGGCGCGGTGCCGGCGTCCGACCGGGTGCGGGTGCGCGCGTACCTGCGGGCCGTGACCAACGTCGGCTGGTCGGTCGGCGGGCTCGGGGCGGGCGCGGCGCTGCACTTCGACAGCCGTCCCGTGTACCTGGGGATGATCTTCGGGTGCGCGCTCTGCTACCTCGGCAGCGCGGCGCTGACGTACCGCGTGCCGCCCGTCGCGCCGGTCCGGCGCAAGGCGGGCGAGCCGGTCTGGATCGTGCTGCGCGACCGGCCGTACGCGGTGCTGGCACTGCTCAACGCGGTGCTGTTCATGCAGAACGGACTGCTCACCATCGCGATCCCGCTCTGGGTGGCCGGCCGGACCGCGGCGCCCACGTGGACGGTGGCCGCCGTCGCCATGATCAACACGGTCACCGTCACGATCCTTCAGGTGCGGCTCAGCCGCGGCACCGACGACGCGGCCGGCGCGGCCCGCGCCCAGCGCCGCTCGGGCGTGTTCCTGCTGCTGGCCTGCGTGCTGCTGGCCCTGGCCGCCGGGCAGCCGGCCTGGGTGGCGGTCGTCGCCCTGTTCGGCGGCGCGCTGCTGCACGTCTTCGGGGAGCTGCTGCAGGCCGCCGGCTCCTGGGGGTTGTCGTACGAGCTGGCCCCCCCGCACGCCATCGGCCAGTACCAGGGCCTGTACGGGATGGGCCAGCAGGTGTCCAACATCGTCGTGCCCGCCGTCATGACCACGGTCATCGTGGGCTGGGGGCTGCCGGGCTGGCTGCTGTTCGGCGGGGTCTTCCTGGCGGCCGGGCTCGCCGTGCCGCCGGTGACCCGCTGGGCCGAGCGCACCCGCGGGGCCGCGCTGCCCCGCACGACGGCGGACGCGCGCCCCCGCTGAGCCGGGGACGCGCGTCCGGAGGTGTCGCGCCCGGGTTCAGATGAGGCCGAGCTCGCGGACGGCGTCGCGCTCCTCGGTCAGCTCGCGCACGCTGGCGTCGATGCGCTCGCGGGAGAAGGAGTCGATCTCCAGGCCCTGGATGATCTCGTACCGGCCGCCGACCGAACGCACCGGGAAGGACGAGATGAGCCCCTCGGGCACGCCGTACGAGCCGTCGGAGACGACGGCGGCCGAGGTCCACTCGGTGCCGTTGACCCAGTCGTGGACGTGGTCGATCGCGGCGTTGGCGGCCGAGGCGGCCGAGGAGGCGCCACGGGCCTCGATGATGGCGGCGCCGCGCTTGGCGACCGTCGGGATGAACGTCTCGCGCAGCCACTCGCCCTCGACCTGCTCGGCCGCGATCTTGCCGCCGACCTCGGCGTGGAACAGGTCGGGGTACTGGGTGGCGGAGTGGTTGCCCCAGATGGTCATCTTCTTGATCTCGGTGACCGGGACCTGGAGCTTGGCGGCGAGCTGGGACAGCGCGCGGTTGTGGTCGAGGCGGGTCATCGCGGTGAAGCGCTCGGCCGGGACGTCGGGCGCGTGCTGCTGGGCGATGAGCGCGTTGGTGTTGGCCGGGTTGCCCACGACCAGGACGCGGATGTCGTCGGCGGCGTGCTCGTTGATCGCCTTGCCCTGGGGGCCGAAGATGCCGCCGTTGGCGCCGAGCAGGTCGCCGCGCTCCATGCCGGCCTTGCGCGGCATGGCGCCGACCAGCAGGGCGACGTTGGCGCCGGCGAAGGCCACGTTGGCGTCGTCGGTGATCTCGATGCCGGACAGCAGCGGGAACGCGCAGTCGTCGAGCTCCATGGCGGTGCCCTCGGCCGCCTTCACCGCCTGGGGGATCTCCAGCAGGCTCAGCTTGACCGGGACGTCAGCGCCGAGCAGCTGCCCCGACGCGATGCGGAACAGCAGTGCGTAGCCGATCTGACCGGCGGCCCCGGTGACGGTTACCTTGACGGGCGTGGCCATGGCCTTCCCCTAACTCACTGGATGAATTCGTTGGACTTTCGGATGTTACCGCTCGTCATCCGCAGGGCTCCATCGCGGGCACCTTCAGCTCGGGCTGGAAGTCGACCTTCTCGAAGTGGCTGTCCAGGAGCTTCTTGATGGTGCCCTTGCGGTAGAGGTCGGCGATGACCCCCTTGACGGCGGCGCAGGTCTTGGTGTCGCCCCCGCGGATGCCGACCGCGTACCGCTCGTTGTCCAGCTTGGCGCCGATGATCTTGTAGCGCATGTTCTCCCGGCTGGCGAACCCGGCCAGGATCAGGTCCTCGCCGGGCACCGCGTCGACCTTGCCGTTCCTGAGCAGGTCCATGCAGGCCGCGTAGTTGCCGGCGGTCACGGGCTCGACCTTCACCCTGTCCTGCACCTCGCCGACCGTCGGGGTGTCGAGCGCGCAGATCTTCTTGCCCTTGAGGTCGTCGAGCGAGTCGATGCCGGTGCCGGCGCGTACCAGCACGTCGCGGTGGGCCACGTAGTACGGCCCGGCGAACCTGGTCTCGCTCTTGTCCACCGAGTACGTGGCGACGACCAGGTCGACCCTGCCGTCGGCCAGCGCGGCCGCCCGGTCGTTCCGGCCGACCCGGGCGAACCTGGTCTCCTCCGCCCCGAGCGCCGCGGCCACCAGCTTGGCCACCTCGACGTCGAACCCGGTGAAGTCGTCGCCGTTCTGCAGGCCGACGCCCGGCAGGTCGCCCTTGACGCCGACGACGATCTTTCCGGTCTGGGCGACCTTGTCCACCACCGAGGCGAACGTGGGGGGCCGCGAGTTCTTCTTCCCCGTCGGCGCGGGGGTCACGACCTCGCCCTTGAACGCCAGCGGCGACCAGCCGTTCGCCATCGCCGCGACGGCCACGACCGCCAGCATGACGAGCGCGGCGGCCAGCGCCAGCCACACCTTGAGCCGCCGCCGGCCGCCGGACGGCACGGGCTCGCCGAGGGGCCTGACCGCCGGGCCCCGGCCTTGGTCCTGACCCTGATCCTGGCCCTGGCCCCGGTTCTGGCCGGACTGCACGGTCTCCGCACGCCCGGAGACACCGGTCCCGGTGCCGGTCGTGTGCGGGGTGCCGGTCGGATGCGCGGTGCCGGACCCGGTCGTGTGCGGCGTCCCGGTGCCGGTCGAATGCGCTGATCCGGTGCCGGTCGGGTGCGCGGATCCGGTGCCGGTCGTGGCCGGGTGGGCGGGGGTCGTGCCGGACGGGGGGCGGGTGGGGTGGCCGGTGGCCTGCGTGGCGGGACGTTCGGTGATGGACGTGGCCGACACCCGCGTGAACGGCGTCGTGTCGTCGCCGGCCACCTGCACGCCCCTGGTGAGCACCGCCGTCGAGGCCCCGGCCGCCGTGCCGGTCTGCCCGAGCAGGCGCAGCAGGAGCTGGTCGGCCGAGGGACGCTCGTCGGGCGACTTGGCCAGCGCCGAACGCACCACGCCCCGCAGCGGCTCGTGCATCACGTCGACGTCGACCTCGTGGTTCAGGATGCGGTTGAGCACGACGGCGATCGACTTGCCCTCGAAGGCCGCCTTCCCGGTGGCGGCGAAGGCCATGGTCGCGCCCCAGGCGAAGACGTCCGTGAAGGGCCCGATGTCGTCGCCGGCGATCTGCTCGGGCGCCATGTAGGCGGGCGTGCCGATCGCGCGGCTGGTGATCGTGCCGGTCGAGTCGATGATGCGGGCGATGCCGAAGTCGACCACGCGCGGCCCGTCGGCGGCGATGAGCACGTTGTCGGGCTTGAAGTCCCGGTGGACGATCGAGGCGTGGTGGATGGCGGTGAGCGCGGTGGCCGTGCCGATGGCCAGCCGGTCGAGCACCGTGCCGCTGAGCGGGCCGTCGGTCTCGACGATGTCGCGCAGCGCCCGCCCGTCGATGTACTCGCTGGCGATGTACGGCGTGTCGCCGTCGAGGTCGGCCTCCATCACCCGCGCGGTGCAGAAGGAGGCCACCCGCTGGGCCGCCTTGAGCTCCCTGGCGAAGCGCGACCTGGCGATCGTGTCACCGCTGAACTTCACGTGCAGCAGCTTGATCGCGGCCCGCTCGCCCTGCTCGTTGACGCCCAGGTAGACGATCCCCTGGCCGCCCTCGCCGATCCGTCCGGACAGCCGGAACGATCCCAGCAGCGCTGGATCGCCGGCCACCAGCGGCGCGATCTGCGGCATTCGTCTTTCCCCACGTTCACTGAACCCCAACCACGCAAACTTTACGACGCTCAGCAACTTCCCAGGGATCCGTTAACCGTTCGTGACTCACCGGTTTTTGCACAAAGCCCGTACACAGCGTCCATTCGGACCCTGTAACAGCGGTCTTGACTGGTTGGTCGCCGTCCACGGACCGGATCTTCGACGACCTCCTCGCACGCCGCGGACATCAGGCTGCAATCAGGAAATCCCGCTTCCAACCTGGCGTCCCAACTCTGCCGATCGCTACGGTTGATCAACAGGAGAGAGCGCGTTCCCGGTCGCGCCCGAGGAGATCACGTGGACGGAGTGGCGTCCCGCGCCGGCGACGACGATCGTGCGCCGCGCGGCATCAGCCGGTCACTGGCAGCTCACGTCCGCCGCCTGGCGCAGGTCGCCGATGGTCTCCGGCCGCACGGCGACGCTCCCCCACCAGCGATCGACCTCCAGCACCACATGGGGACCCGAGGAGGCGGCGGCATCGCAGTCCGTGACGACCAGGCCGAGGCTCAGCGACACACCCTGCCCGGCGGGGATCGTCAGGGGCAGGGCGCGTCCGTCCTCGCCTCGCGCCGACGTCAACGTCAGGCCCGCTCCCTCCACGCCCACCCCGGTGACCGTCACGGGGAAGCGGCCCTGGTTGTGGAAGTACCGGCTCACCGTGCCCTGGAGACCGGTCGGCCGGCCGAGCTCGTCCTGGGACATCCTGACGGAGGTGTTGCCCAGGCCCGACTCCTCGACGCGCGGGAACAGGGCACCGCTGAACCAGCCGGCCAGGACGAGGAGCACCGTCGCCACGCCGGCGGCGGCGACCGCGCGCCAGCGCCACGCCTGACGGCGAGTGAGCATGCCCACCCGGTGGTCGAGCCGTGCCCAGATCTCCGGAGAAACCACGCCAGCCCCTTCCGTCCCGGAAAGGCGTATTGTGCACCCTTCCCGGGTGGGCCGAAAGGCGTCTCATGGTGATCGCGATCGTCGTCGCCGTCGCGGTGGTGTCGGCGGCGGCAGCCGCGCTCGTCGTGAACAGGCCGATGAGCCGTACCGCCGCGGACCGTTTCGCGGCCCGGCAGCAGGTGGCCTTCACCGCGTTCAACGGCCCGGTGATGCTGCGCCACCTGCAGGTCACCCGGCGCTTGCGGTGGGCGGGGGCGAGTGCGGGAACGGTCCTCATGGCCCTGCCGGTGGTCTCGGGCTATGGCGACCTCCACCTCTCCCTGCCGGTGGTCCCGGGCGACGCCGGCCTCCGCCTCTTCCTGCCGGTGAGCGGCTGGACCCTCGGAGTGCTGGCCGGCGAGCTGTCCAGGGGCGGAGGGCCGAGGCCGCGGACGGTCCGCGCGCCGCGGCTGGACTTCGGGTCACGGCCGCTCGTCACCGTCTGGCGCGTCTGCGCCGGCCTTTCCTGCGGCATCGCGCTCTCTGTAGTGGCACGTTCCTTCCTGGCCGACGTCGGATCCGCCGAACGCGCCGCCGCCGCGTCGACGCTCGCCGTCGTGGTGATCGTCCAGGCCGTGCTGCACGATCTGGGCCGGCCCCTCGCGCGGGGGCCCGCCGATCTGGTCGCTGCCGAGGCCGCCATGAGGTCGGACACGGCCCGAGCGCTGATGGCGGGCGGGAGCGCGGCGGCGTTGTGGGCGGCGCCGCTCTCCGGGCTGCCCGTCCTCCGCGCCGACCTGCTTCTCCTCAGCCACGTGGCGGTCTGGGCACTGCCCCTGCTGGCCTGGATCCTCTCCGGGCGTCCCCGGCCCGGCGGGCCGGGCCGGTGGCGGCCGCCCTGGCGCGCCGTGCCGGCGGCGCTGGTCACCGTCTGTCTGATCACGGCCTGGAACGGCCTCGCGGTCCGGCTCGACCGCTCGTCCCCTCCTCCCGCGCCGCTCACCGAGCCGCTCACCGGGCCGCTCCCCGCGCCGATCGGCTACGCCCACGTGGGCGGCTACCAGTGGCAGCTGCACCTGAGGCGCTCCGGCACCTGGCAGACGATCACCCTCCCCCAGGCCCGCACGGTGGTGCCGATCAGCAATCGGCGGGCGCCGCTGGTGATCAGCGGCGACGGCCTCCGCCTCATCTACCTCGACGCGGCGACCGGCCGTCTCGTGCTGCACGACCTGTCCGCGGGGAACGCCCCGCGCCCGCTGACCGGGCCCGGCGAAGGCGTGCCCGACGCGGCCTTCGGCCAGGACGACCGGCACGTCATCCTGACCTGGCCCGACGGAGTGGACCTGGTGGACGCCGTCACCGGGGCCCGGAGGCGGCTGCCCGGCATCGGCCGCGTGATCGGCGTCGTGCCCGGCAAGGTGGTGGCCACCACCGGCCGGCGGGCCCTGGCGGGCGCCCCCGACACCGAGCTGGTCACACTCGACGCGCGGGGTGCCGTACGCACCAGGACGCCCTTCGACCCGGCGTTGCAGGCGCTGCTCACGCCCGACGGCGACCGCCTGGTCCTCTTCTCGGAAAACGAGGTGCTGACCATGGATCCGCACACCGGCGGCCGGGTGCGGGCGCGCGCGACGCTGGGCGGGCCGGGCGTCGAGGCCGAGCTGGTGCGGTGGACGGAGGACGGGCGCCTGCTCGTCATGCTCGGCTGGGACGATCCCGTCCTGTACCTCGTGGACCTGGAGACGGGGAAGAGCCGCCAGGTGAAGAACGTCCCCTCCCGCCTTGGCGAGGTCGTCGTCGGCAGGCTGGCGTGACGCGCCGCCGGAGGCTTCCTTGGCGGGCGGGGGCCGCCGCCCTGAGCGTGGTGCTGGCCGCCGCGTGGGTCGCCGCGCCCCTGCCGGCGGAGCCCGGCGTGCGGTTCGTCCGCTCCCAGCCGGTCACTGCGACCAAGACGGCCGAGAAGCCGGTGAAGCCCGCGAAGCGCACGAAGTACGCCACCCCGATCCGCTACGCGTACGTCCCGAGCTGCGACGAGTGCGCGCACATGATCCTCGTCGGGGACGGCGCGGAGCGCGGCCGCCTGCCGTACAGCTTCGACGAGACGATGTTCGCCCTCAGCCGGGACGGCCGGCGTGCCGCCTTCCTGCGGGACAGCGACAACACCTACGTCGTGGCCGACCTGCGGACGGGAGCCGTCGAACGCCTCCCCGTCAGACAGCCGCGCGGGACCGTCACGGCGTTCTTCGGAGCTCAGCCACCGCTGTTCTCCCTGGACGGCCGCCACGTGCTCGTCCAGCCCGACCATCTGACCAAGGACAAGGAGGTGACGCTGGAGCCGCCCGTGATCGTGGACGTCGCCCGCGGCACGGCCGTCCGCCTCCCGGACCGCGGGCAGGTCGCCGGATGGACGACGGAAGGTCTCGTCATGAGGAGCGGCGAGCCCTCCCGCCGCTCCCCGGGCCACCTCAGGTCGGTGTGGTACGCCGTCTACTCCCCCAAGGGCGACCTGTTGCGCAGCTACACCATGCCGGGCAACGTGGAGTGGGCCGTCGAGCCGTCCCCCTCCGGCCGCCTGATCGCGTCACGGCACCGGGAGCTCACCCCCGGCGGTGTGCTCCAGCAGGGCGTCGCCCTGTTCGACACGAAGACGGGCGGACACGTGCGCACGGTCGCGCCGCGGCTGGCCACCGGCTGGTGGCTGGCCGCCCTGCTGCGCTGGGAGGACGAGCACACCCTCGCGGTCCGGGCGAAGGGCCCGCTGGGCGAGACCTCCTACCTGGTGCTGGACCTGCGCACCGGGGCCGTCCGCCCGATCGACGTCACCGGCGAGGTGGCCGACTTCATGCTGCAGCCCGCCGAGCTGAGCGTGGTGCTCGGGCGCGTCCGTCAGTAGGGCAGGCTCCAGGTGGTGAAGGACTTGCGCAGGTACGGGTTCTTGAACTTCGGGTACGCGACCGTGCTGACGTCACCGTCCGAGGTGTAGCGCATGTCCGGGTTGTTCTTGAGCCAGTCGAGCCAGGCCGCCGAGCAGAACTGCGCGCAGTCGCCCTTCTTCTCCATGACCCGGATGCGCGGGATGCCGCCCGGGTCGAACGCCTTGCTGAACGGCGACGGCGCGGGCGTGTACCCGGCCAGGAACGCGCCGGCGTGGTTGTAGAGCTTGCCGTGCAGCGCCCACTCCTTCTTGCGCGGCTGGTTGCCGTACGGCAGGGCGATGGAGTTGGGCTTGACCTTGGTCAGGTCGTCGATCTGCTTGGCGATGCCGCCGATCTGGTCCTCCACCTCCTTCTCCGAGCGTCCGTGCAGGTTGACGTGGTCACGGGTGTGGTTGCCGATGTCGAAGCCGTTGTCCTTGAGCCAGCCCAGCGTCTGGGCCTGCTCCTCGCGCACGGTCTTGCCGAACATGTCGCGGGTGACGTAGAAGGTGGCGGCCGGCCGGAAGCCCGGGTGCTTGGCGGCCACCTCGCGCAGGATCGCCACGGCGGTGTCCGGCTGCGGGACGCCCATCTCGTTCAGGGTGAGCTGCGAGGGCGAGGAGTCGTCGAACGTCAGGACCACGGGATGCTTGCCCGCCGGGACGTTGATCTTCCCGGTCACCATCTCCGACGCGCTGATCGGGACGTAGTCCTCCTTGACCAGCCGTTCGAGGTCCGAGCGGAACTGCTGCGGCGTCCTGTCGTCGGTGGTGGCCGGGTTCTTGATGACCCGGTGGAACATCAGCACCGGGATCTGGCCCAGCTCGTTCGCCTTCACCTTGCGCGCAAGCGCGATCTTGGCCGCCTTGCTCTGCTTCAGCTTGGCCGCGGCCTCGGCCTTGCTGTCGGTGATCTTGGCAGTGTCGGGCGGCGAGTCGCACCCGGTCAGGACGACGGCGGCCGCGAGCAGCCCCGCTCCTGTCAAAATACCCAGTCGCATCCGAACCCCCCGAGACGCGTACGACTGTTACAGGTTGGGCCTTACCCAGGTGATCAACTGCGCCACGCCGCGACCTCGTCAAAGAAGGGTCAGGGATTACGAAAAGCGTCATCTGCCGCCGAGGCCGAACCGGCGGGCGACCCGGGCCATCAGCTGCGACATCCGGGACGGGAACGCGTCCGGCTCCGGGACGGTGACCGGCCGGACCCGGCCGTTGTGGATGGCGCCGATGCGCCAGCCATCGCCCGTCCGCAGCACGACGACGGTCTGCCGGGACAGCCGCCGCCTGGGCAGCGTGGACCGCCAGGGCATCAGGACGGAGGCCGTGCCGTGCGCCACCGCCACGTCGGGGGTGAGGAAGCGCACCGACTCCAGGTCGCCGACGAGCGCCGAGCCGGCCAGGACGCCGCGGAAGAGCTTGTCGTGGTTGAGCTCGTGCGCCCGGCGGCCGCGGGCGATCGTGCCGTCGTAGGAGACGTAGTCGGAGTCGTCGGTGAACAGGGCGCCGAACGCGCGGGCGTCCCCGGCGGTCCAGGCCGCCATGAAGTCGGCGAACAGGCGCTGGATCGCGGCGGTGTCGGCGGTGTCGGGCGAGGCGAGGGTGGTCGAACGCATGGCGCTGCCTCCGGAGGTGATATCGTCATTTCGACTGACGAAAAGTACGATACCAGAAAGGTTCGAATGTCGAAACGTGCCGTCATCGGAGAGATCGCCATGGAGCTCCGGCAGCTGCAGCAGAGCTTCGACGCCTTCGACGAGGCCGCCGCGGCCCGGCTCGGCCTCAATCGCACCGACCTGCGCTGCCTCGACGTCGTCCTGGCCGAGGGCCCGGTCGCCGCGGGCGCGCTCAGCCTCGCGCTGAAGCTCAGCCCGGCGGCCGTCACCACCGTCATCGACCGGCTGGAACGCGCGGGCATGGTGGCCCGTGCGCCCGATCCGGGCAACCGCCGCCGCGTCCTGGTCGCCGCCACCGACGCCGCCCGCGCCGCCGAGGCCGAGATCTTCGTCCCGGTCGGCCAGGCCGGCGCGCGGGCGCTGGCGGGCTACGGGCAAGACGAGCTGGCCGTGATCCTGGACTTCCTGCGCACCGCCCGCAGGGTCCAGGAGGAACAGGCGGCCCGGGTCAGAGATTCGTCCTGAGTTCTGGAAAACACGACACAGGGTGTCGGGTTTCCGGGCGAGCATGGTCCCACCGGCCGGCGCCGACCGCGGGCCGGTACGCACGTACAGACAAGGACCTCAATGCGCGAAACCCCGCAGGAGCTCGAAGAGCTCCAGGCGCTCCTCGACGCCTCGCTCTCCCGCTCCAACTCGCACCTGCGCTCGATCGTCACCGAGCGCACCCTGAACGCCGAGCAGCTCACCGGGCTTCTGACCGGCATGCGCGTGCTCGCCGTGTCCACCGTGACGGCGAAGGGCGAGCCGCGGATCAGCGGCGTCGACGGCCACTTCCTGCACGGCAAGTGGCTCTTCGGCACGGCCCGCGGCGCCGCCAAGGCACGCCACCTCGCCGCCCGCCCGGCGGCCAGCGTCGCCCACATGCGCGGGGAGGACCTGGGCGTGTTCACCCACGGCACGGTGGAGATCCTCAACCCGCAGGACGGCGAGCCGGCCGCCGACTGGCCGGCCCTGCTCGCCTACCTCAAGGACTTCTACGGCGCGGACGCCTTCGACTGGGAGAACGACGTGGTCTACTTCCGGCTGCACCCGAGCTGGATGACCGCCTACGCCCCCGACCCGGCCAAGCTCACGCCCTGACCGCCCACGCCCCGACCCGGTTAAGGCTCACGCCCTGACCGCCGGCGCGGGTTCGCGGCCGCGTCACAGGTAGAGCCGCAGCAGGTCCTCCTCGCTCTCGCGGCGGACGATGACCCGCGCCTGCCCGTCGCGCACCGCGACGACCGGCGGCCTGGGCACGTGGTTGTAGTTGCTGGCCATCGAGCGCTGGTAGGCGCCCGACACCGGGACGGCGAGCAGGTCGCCGGGCCGCACGTCGCCGGGCAGCGCGATGTCCCTGACCAGCACGTCCCCGCTCTCGCAGTGCTTGCCGACCACGGTGAACACGCCGGCGGGGGCGTCGGAGGCGCGGTTGGCCAGGGTTGCGGTGTAGGCGGCGCCGTACATGCCGGGGCGGGGGTTGTCGCTCATGCCGCCGTTCACGCTCACGTACCGGCCCTTGATCGTGCCGATCTCGTACAGGGCGACCGTGGACGGCCCGGCGATCGACCTGCCGGGCTCGACGGCCAGGTGCAGGCCCGCGGTCTCCTTCCTGAGCACGGCGAGCAGCTCGGCGGGCGTGGGCGGGGTGGGGTCGTCCGGCGTGTAGCCGATGCCGAGGCCGCCGCCCAGGTCGAGCCTGGTGACGCCGGTCTCGGCGGCGAAGGCGGCCATCCTGGCGGCGGCGGTGCCGAAGCCGTCCAGCTCGAAGATCTGCGAGCCGATGTGGGAGTGCAGGCCGTACAGCTCCAGCGCGGGCTCGGCGGTCACCTGCGCCACCGCGAGCGCGGCGGCGCCGGCGCTCAGCGAGAAGCCGAACTTGGAGTCCTCGCCGCCGGTGGCGATGAAGGCGTGGGTGTGGGGGTCCACGCCCGGCGTCACCCTGATCATCACCCGCTGCCGGACGCCCAGGGAGGCGGCGATCCCGGCGAGCCTGGCGATCTCGGCGAAGGAGTCGACGACCACGCACCCGATGCCCCAGGCCACGGCCCGGCGCAGCTCGTCGGCCGACTTGTTGTTGCCGTGGAAGACGACCCGCTCCGGCGGCATCCCGCCGGCCATGGCCACCGCCAGCTCGCCGCCCGTGCAGACGTCGAGGGACAGGCCCAGCCGGTCCAGCCAGCGCACCACCTCGGGGCAGAGGAACGCCTTGCCGCCGTAGTGCACGTCGCCGTCGGGCAGCGCGTCCAGCCAGGCGCGGGCGCGGGCGGTGAAGTCGGCCTCGTCCAGCACGTACGCGGGCGTGCCGTGCACCCGGGCCAGTTCGACCGCGCCGATCCCGCCGAGCCGCAGCTCCCCGTCATGCCATGTGGCGGTCTGGGGCCAGATGTCCAAACTCATGAGGGGCGAGCGTAAACAACCGCGAGGGCCCGGAGGGTCGAGCATCGACGGATTCGTTGCTCAGGGTCGCATGCCTTCACGAGGCTTGGTGCCGCCTGACGGCCTGGCCACGATGACATGCCATGCGAACACACCTGGTCATCGCCCTGGTGGCGGCCTGCGCGCTCGGCGCGGGATGCGGGAGGTCCACCTCGGGTACGGCGGCGGCCCCCACGCCGCCCTCCTCGGCCGGCAAGAGCGCCAAGGACCTCGTCCCGGAATCCGTACGGAAGTCCGGCGAGCTGCGCATGGCGACCTCGGAAGGCTATCCCCCGATGGAGATGTACAAGCCGGGCACCCAGGAGATGACCGGCGTCGACGCCGACCTGGCCGTGGCGGTCGGAGAGCGGCTCGGGCTGAAGACCCGGATCATCAACGCCTCCTTCGACGGTCTCATCCCCGGCCTGCAGGGCGGCCGGTGGGACATCGCCATGGCCGCGCTCAGCGACCTCGAACAGCGCCGCAAGGCCGTCGACTTCGTCGACTACTTCAACGCCGGCGGCTCGATCATGGTCAAGAAGGGCAACCCCGAGGGCATCAAGACCCTCGAGGACCTGTGCGGCAAGAAGGTCGTCCTGGCCAAGGGCAGCTCCAACCTGGAGATCGGCAAGCGCCAGAACGAGAAGTGCGCCCAGAAGATGGAGATCATGCAGAGCGAGGACGCCCCCACCGGCCTGCTCACCATCGACTCCGGCCGTACCGTCGCCACGATCGTCGACTCCCCCGTGGCCGCCATGTACGCCAAGGAGACCGGCAAGTACGAGGTCCTGGCCGAGCAGTACGACGCCGGCCCCTGGGGCATCGCGATCGACAAGAAGCAGACCGGCCTGCGCGACGCCGTCGCCAAGGCGCTCCAGGAGCTGATCGACAGCGGCGAGTACGGCAAGATCCTGGAGAAGTACGGCACGACGGCCAACGCCGTGCCCAAGGTCACGATCAACACCGGCGCATGATGGAACTCCCGATCGATGCGGTGAAGCCGCCCAGGCCCGGGCGGCTCGTCGCGGCGGTGGTCGCGGCCCTGGTGATGGCGTGGCTGGCCTACACCGTCATCGTCAACCCCAACCTCCACTGGGACGTCATCGCCGAGTTCCTGCTGGACGGCCGCGTGCTCGGCGGCCTGTGGATCACGATCGCGCTCACCGCGCTGTCCATGGTCATCGGCGTCGCCCTCGGCGTGGTCGCCGCCGTCATGCAGTTGTCGGACAGCCCGGTGCTGCGCGGCGCGGCCGGCCTCTACACCTGGTTCTTCCGCGGCACGCCGCTGCTGGTGCAGCTCATCTTCTGGTTCAACATCGGCCTGGTCTTCCCCGAGATCGGGCTCGGCGTGCCGTTCGGCGGCCCGATGTTCCTCCAGTGGCCGGCCAACGAGCTGATCACGCCGTTCACGGCGGCGCTGCTCGGGCTGACCATCAACGAGGGCGCGTACATGGCCGAGATCGTCCGCGCGGGCATCCGTTCGGTGGATCCCGGGCAGCGGGAGGCGGCCGAGTCGCTGGGCATGACGCACCGGCAGATCCTGCGCAGGGTCGTGCTGCCGCAGGCGATGCGGGTGATCATCCCGCCGACCGGCAACCAGTTCATCTCCATGCTGAAGACCACCTCGATGGTCTCGGTCATCTCCGGCGCGGAGCTGCTGACCGTCTCCCAGCGCATCTACCTGGACAACTTCGAGGTGATCGCGCTGCTGGTGGTCGCCTCCACCTGGTACCTGCTGCTCACCACCGTGGCCACCTTCGGCCAGCGTTCCCTGGAGAGGAGGTTCAGCCGTGGCCACTAGCATGGTGAAGATCGAATCGGTCAGGAAGCGCTTCGGCCAGCTGGAGGTGCTGAAGGGCGTCAGCCTCGACGTGCCGGCCGGCGCGGTGGTCTGCGTGGTGGGCCCGTCCGGGTCCGGCAAGTCGACGCTGTTGCGCTGCGTCAACCGGCTGGAGACGATCGACGCGGGCCGGGTGTGGGTCGACGGCAAGCTCATGGGCTTCAGCGAGCAGGGCGGCAAGCTGCACCTGCTGCGGCCCGACGAGCTGTGCCGCCAGCGCCAGGAGATCGGCATGGTCTTCCAGCGCTTCCACCTGTTCCCGCACATGACCGCGCTGGAGAACGTCATGGAGGGCCCGTGCACGGTCAAGCGCCTGTCGAAGGCGAAGGCGGCCGAGCGCGCGAGGACGCTGCTCGACCGGGTGGGGCTGGCCGACCGGGCCGGCCACTACCCCAGGCAGCTGTCCGGCGGCCAGCAGCAGCGGGTCGCGATCGCGCGCAGCCTGGCCATGGACCCCAAGCTCATGCTGTTCGACGAGCCGACCAGCGCGCTCGACCCCGAGCTGGTGCAGGAGGTGCTGCAGGTCATGCGCGACCTGGCGGCCAGCGGGATGACGATGATCGTGGTGACCCACGAGATGGGCTTCGCCAGAGAGGCGGGCGACCACCTGGTGTTCATCGACGACGGCGTGATCGTGGAGGAGGGGCCGCCCCGCGAGGTGCTGTCCTCGCCGCGGCACGAGCGCACCCGCGCCTTCCTCGGGCAGGTGCTGTGAACGGCTCGCTTCTCGGGAAGGGTTCGGCCACGTGAGCCTCGACATGCTGATCAGCGGTGGCCTCGTGGCCGACGGGACGGGCGCGCCGCTGCGCCGGGCCGACGTCGGCGTCCGCGGTGACCGCCTCGTCCTGCTGCCCGGGGGCGGCCCGTCCGACGGCGGCGGGGGGCGGGTGATCGACGCCGCCGGGCTGGTGGTCGCGCCCGGGTTCATCGACGTGCACACCCACTCCGACGCGGTCACCCTGCTCGGGGAGGCGGGCCGGGAGCTGGCCGCCGCGCCCGTGCTCATGGGCGTCACGGTGGAGATCTGCGGCAACTGCGGGTCGAGCCTGTTCCCGGCGCTGCCCGAGCGGGTGCCGGCGCTGCGCCGGTCGAGCCGGGCCGGCTTCGGCGGCGACATCCCGATTTTTGAGGACTACGACGGGTTCGTCGCGGCGCACGAGCGGGCCCCCCGGTCGAACCACCTGACCTCCCTCGTCGGCCACGGCACCCTGCGGGCCGGCGTGCTCGGCTACGAGGACCGCCCGGCCACCCCCGCCGAGCTCGCCGCCATGTGCGCGCTGCTCGACGACGCGCTGGCCGCCGGCGCCGCCGGGCTGTCCACCGGCCTCATCTACACCCCCGGCACGTACGGCGACACCGCCGAGGTGGTCGCGCTGGCCCGCGTCGCGGCCAAGCACGGCAAGCCGTACGTCACCCACCTGCGGGACGAGATGTCGCGCGTCGAGGAGGCGCTGGAGGAGGCCGTCGAGATCGCCCGCAGGAGCGGGGCCGCGCTGCACGTCAGCCACCACAAGACCGCCGGCAAGCACGCCTGGGGCAGGACCCTGCGCACGCTCCCCCGCATCGCCGCGCTGCGCGCCCAGGGCATGGACCTCACCTGCGACGTCTACCCCTACACCGAGGGCAGCACGTCGCTGTCGGCGATGTTCCCCCCGTGGGCCAACGACGGCGGCACCGAGGCGCTGCTCGACCGGCTGCGCGACCCCGGCCAGCGCGACCGGATGCGCGCGGCCATCGAGACGGGCGTGCCGGGCTGGGAGAACACGGTCGGCAACGGCGGCTGGGACCGCATCTCGGTCGCCTGCGCCACCCGTCACCCCGAGGCCGAGGGCCGCACGATCGCCGAGCTGGGCGGCGACCCGGTGGACGCGGCGGCCGAGCTGCTGCTCGCCGAGGACGGCGAGGTGACGATCATCAGCCACTCCATGCGCGAGGACGACGTCCAGCGGGTCCTGGCCAGCGAGTTCGCCATGATCGGCTCGGACGGCGTGCCCAAGCCGGGCCATCCGCACCCCCGGCTGGCCGGCACCTTCCCCCGGGTGCTCGGCCGCTACTCCCGCGAGCAGGGGCTGTTCCCGGTGGAGACCGCCGTCCACAAGATGACCGGCATGGCGGCCGAGCGGTTCGGCCTGGCGGACCGGGGCGTCGTGCGCGACGGAGCGCACGCCGACCTGGTGCTCTTCGACCCCGCGACGGTGGCCGACGGCGCGACCTACGCCGACCCGCTGCTGCCCCCCGCCGGCCTCAGGGCCGTCGTCGTGGCCGGACGGCTCGCCGTGGAGGACAACGAACTCACCGAGGACAGACCAGGAAGGATCATCGGGCGGTGAACGACATCACGCTCGCCGTCGCGACACGGGATCTGGTGACGGGCGAGTTCCACGGCGTCAACGAGGACGCCGAGCTGCCGCTGGCCAGCGTCGGCAAGCTGCTGCTGCTGGCCGAGGTGGCGATGAGCGTCGAGGGCGGCATCCTGGCCCCCGACACGCCCGTGACGCTGCACGACGACGACTACTGCGGCGGCTCCGGGCTGCTCATGTCGCTGTCCGCGCGTGCCTGGACGATCGGCGACCTCGCCCTGCTGACGGCCGCCGTCAGCGACAACACCGCCACGAACGCGCTGCTGCGCACGATCGGCCTGGACCGGGTCAACGCGGCCGCCGCGGCCCTCGGGCTGTCGCGGACCAGGCTGCTCGACCGCATCAGGGAACCGCGCACCCCGCAGGACCCGCCCACGTTCGCGATCGGCACCGCGGCCGAGCTGTCCGGCCTGGCCGCGCTGCTCGCCGGCGAGGGCGGCTGGCAGGCGCTCATGCGCGGCTGGATGCGGCAGAACACCGACCACGGGCTCGTCCCCGCCCTGGTCAGGCACGATCCCGAGGGCGACTGGCTGGCCAACAAGACCGGCACCGACGAGGGCGTCCGGTCCGACGTCGGCATCATGGACGGCCGCATCGCCTACGCCGTCCTCGCCCACGGCCCCGCCGGCAGCGAGCACGACCTGACCTCCGCCGTACGGCGGGCCGGCCTGGACGTCGCCGCCCGCCTCAGCGCAGCGACGGCTCCAGCGAGTTCCTGAGCTGGGCCGAGGCCGTACGCAGGTAGGCCAGGAACGACCGGGCGGCCGGGTTGGGATTGGTCGGCCGCCTGGCCACGCCGATCCTGCGGAACAGGTTCGGCGTGGTCAGCCGGCAGGTGTGCAGCCCGGTCGCGCCCTGCAGGCCGAGGCTCGGCACCAGCGCGACGCCGAGCCCGGCCCGTACCAGGCCGATCGTCACCTCGTAGTGGTCGCTGCGGCAGCGGATCTGCGGCGAGAAGCCCTCCAGCATGCTGGCCCGCTCAAGGATCGACACCGGGTGCTCGGCGCCGAACGTGGTGATCCACGGCTCCTCGGCCAGGTCCGCCAGCCGCACCTTGGGCCGCTGGGCGGCGGCGTGGCCGGTGGGCAGGACCAGGAGCTGCGGCTCGTCGAACAGGTGGACGACCTCCACCCCTTCCGGGCACTGCCACGGGTCCAGCGCGTGCTCGAAGACCACCAGCACGTCGAGCGCGCCGCGCTCCAGATCGGGCAGCAGCTCGTACGGCTGGCCCTCCACCAGGTCGAGCGCCACCTTGGGATACCGGGAGGCGAACCGCGACAGCGCCAGCGGCAGCAGCCGGTACCCGGCGGAGGCGAAGAAGCCGATGCGCAGCTCGCCGGCGTCCACCCTGGCCTGGGCGAGCAGGTCCTTCTCGGCCGCCTCGATGATGTCGACGACCTCCTGGGCGCGGATGGCCAGGCGGCGTCCCGCCTCGGTCAGCCGCAGGCTCTGGGCGTTGCGCTCGACCAGCCCGACCCCCGCCTCCTGTTCCAGCCGGGACAGCTGGTGCGACACGGCGGACGGCGACAACTTCAGCACCCTGGCCGCACCGGCGATGCTGCCCGTCCTGAACACCTCAAGCAGGACACGCAGCCGGTTACTACTCAACACGGGACCAAGAGTACGAGCTCCACCACCTCGCCCCGCGCATAAGATGTTCCCGGTGATCGACTCCACGCACCTGCCGCCGGTCGAGCTGCGTACCGAGCGCCTCCTGCTGCGGCCCTGGCGCCCCTCCGACCGCGAGCCCTTCGCGGAGCTCAACGCCGATCCCGAGGTCATGGAACACTTCCCCGCCACGCTCAGCCGCGAGCAGAGCGACGCGCTCGCCGACACCAGCGACGAGCTGATCGCCCGGCAGGGCTGGGGACGCTGGGCGCTGGAGCGGCTGGACACCGGCGAGTTCATCGGCTTCACCGGCCTGCACCAGCCGTCGTTCGAGGCCCCCTTCATGCCGGCGACGGAGATCGCCTGGCGGCTCAACCGCAGGTCGTGGGGGCACGGCTACGCGAGCGAGGCGGCCACCGCGGCGCTCGGCTTCGCCTTCGACCGGCTCGGCCTGGCGGAGGTGGTCTCCTTCACGGCCACGGTCAATACCCGCTCCAGCGCCGTCATGCGCCGCCTCGGGATGGTCCACGACCCCGGCGGGGACTTCGACCACCCCGTCCTGCCGCCCGGCCACCGGCTGCGCCGCCACGTGTTGTACCGCCTCACCGCGGAGGACTGGCGGCGGACGAGGCACTGACCAGCGGCCCGCCCCGGCGTCCCGTCCCCCACCCAGGCCCAGCGACTCGCCCCGGCGTCCCGTCAGCCGTCCCGGCCCAGCAGGCGGAAGGGCACGTTCTTCTCCTGCCCCAGGACCTCGGCCCGCGCGCCGTACGCAGTGACCGTGGCCGGTGGCGCCTTCAGGGTGGTGACCCGCCTGGCGGACGCGCCGGGGATCGATCCCGTCAGCACCCGGGCGATGAAGAAGCCGCCGGCCACGCGCGCCTCGGCACGCCGGCCGTCCGCCCAGCCGACCTCGACCCGGCGCACGTCCGCCTTGACCCGGCCGGCCACGACGCGGTAGACGTCCTCCTTCCCGGCCCGCTCCGGCTGGGCGTGCAGGGTGTAGGCGTCCACCTGAAGGGCGGCCGGGAAGCCGGTCAGGTCTCCCGGAGCCTCGAACCCCCAGTACGTGAAGATCGCCGGTTCCGTCTCCGTGCACAGGACGAAGCCCTTCCTGCTGCCGACCAGGGCGGTGGACCCGCCCTGGTCCCGGTACTCCACCAGCAGCCGGAAGTCCTCGGCCGTGCCGTGCTCGGGCAGGCGCCGGGTGCCGTTCACGCCGCTGCGAGGCCCTCCGCCGGGCATGCACGCCCGGACGGCCCGCGCCTGCTCAGGGCTGTTGTACGGCAGGCGGTCCACCTCCGCCCCGGTGACCTGACCGGCGCCTCGGGGCGTCGCGACGATCGACGGGGCGACCACCGAGGCGATCACAGAGGCCGCCGCGACGAGCCCGGCGGCCGACCACGACGCTCGCCGTCGTCGCCGGGCGGCGATCCGGGCCTGTCCGGCCCAGGCGAGCGCGTCCACGGGCCTGGCCTCGTCGGCCATCAGGCGCAGCTCCGCCGCGATCCGGCTCTCGTCGGTGTTCATTTCAGGCCCTCCAGGGTGACGGTATCGCTGATCAGCTCGCGCAGCCGGACGATGGCTTGGTGCGTCTGGCTGCGCACGGTCCCCACCGAGCAGCCCATGATCGCGGCGACCTCCGACTCCGGCAGGTCCTCGTAGTAACGCAGCACCAGGACCGCCCTCTTGCGCGCCGGCAGGACCCGCAGCGCCTTGGCGAGGGTGAGGCGCGTCTCGACCTCGTCCGTCCGGTCGTCCGCCGCCCGCTCGGGAGGCTCCAGGACCAGCCGTTCGCGGGACCAGCGCGGACTTCGCCAGCGGCCGACCTGCTCGTGGTACATGACCTTGCGCACGTACGCCTCGGGACTGTCGCGGATCCGCCGCCAGTGCCCGGCGGTCCTGGCCAGCGCCGTCTGGAGCAGGTCCTCGGCGGCGTGCTGGTCGCCGGTCAGGAGGTAGGCGAGCCTGATCAGCCGGTCGGAGCGCGCGACGACGAACTCGGTGAAGTCTCGCTGCGGGTCGGGATGCAAAGGATCTCCTCGGATGTCTCACCTCCCTAGATGCGGACGATCCCGCGGATCTATGGCGCGTTCCCCGTCAGGAAATGCCGCGAAAATTCCGGACATGGACGTAGATGAACGATGATCCAGCTAAGGAGACCGGATGAGAGCCGATCCCGGCACCCGGTTCGTGGAAGTCTACGAATCCACTTATGAACCCATACTCGGGTACGTCCTGCGCCGCTGCCCGCACCCGGAGGACGCCGCCGACGTCGTGGCCGAGACGTTCACCACGGCCTGGCGGCGGATAGAGGAGCTGCCCGAGGGCGACGAGGCCAGGCTGTGGCTGTACGGGGTGGCGCGCCGCGTGCTCGCCAACCACCGGCGCGGCGAACTTCTACGCCTCAGTACTCCTGGACGCCGGCGAGAACATCAAGGCCCTCAGCGAGTACCTCGGGCACCACGATCCGGGTTTCACCCTGCGGACCTACACCCACCTCATGCCGAGCAGCCAGGACCGGACACGGAACGCCGTGGCCGCCGTGTACGCGTCCGGCCCGAAGCTGTGACGGACCCAGAGACGGCCCAGGGCCGTGAAACGGCCTCTACCTAGCAGCATCGCCGCAGGTAGAGGCCGCTTTTTCTCAAGCAGACATCTTCTTCTTGAGGTTCTCGTCCAGGGCGGCCAGGAAGTCCTGGGTGGTGAGCCACTTGGCGTCGCCGCCGACCAGCAGGGCGAGGTCCTTGGTCATCTGACCGCCCTCGACGGTCTCGATGCAGACCTGCTCCAGCTTGTCGGCGAACTCCGTCACGGCGGGGGTGTTGTCCAGCTTGCCGCGGTGGGCCAGGCCACGCGTCCACGCGAAGATCGAGGCGATCGGGTTCGTGGAGGTGGGGTTGCCCTTCTGGTGCTCGCGGTAGTGGCGGGTCACGGTGCCGTGGGCGGCCTCGGCCTCGACGGTCCGACCGTCGGGGGTCATGAGGACGGAGGTCATCAGGCCGAGCGAGCCGAAGCCCTGCGCGACGGTGTCGGACTGCACGTCGCCGTCGTAGTTCTTGGCGGCCCAGACGTAGCCGCCCTCCCACTTGAGCGCCGCGGCGACCATGTCGTCGATGAGGCGGTGCTCGTAGGTGAGCCCGGCCTTCTCGAAGTCGGCCTTGAACTCGGTCTCGAAGACCTCGGCGAAGATGTCCTTGAAGCGGCCGTCGTACGCCTTGAGGATGGTGTTCTTCGTCGACAGGTAGACCGGGTAGTTGCGGGCCAGGCCGTAGCGCATGGAGGCGCGGGCGAAGTCGCGGATCGACTCGTCGAGGTTGTACATCGCCATGGCGACGCCGCCGCCCGGGAAGTCGTACACGTCGAGCTCGATCGGCTCGGAGCCGTCCTTCGGCGTGTACGTGAGGGTCAGGGTGCCCTCGCCGGGGATGACCAGGTCGGTGGCGCGGTACTGGTCGCCGAAGGCGTGACGGCCGACGACGATCGGCTTGGTCCAGCCGGGCACGAGCCGCGGCACGTTCGACATGATGATCGGCTCACGGAAGATCACGCCGCCGAGGATGTTGCGGATGGTCCCGTTCGGGGACTTCCACATCTTCTTGAGCCCGAACTCCTCGACCCGCGCCTCGTCGGGGGTGATGGTGGCGCACTTCACACCGACGCCGTACTTCTTGATGGCGTTGGCGGCGTCGATGGTGACCTGGTCGTCCGTCGAGTCCCGGTACTCGATCCCCAGGTCGTAGTACTTCAGGTCGACGTCGAGGTAGGGAAGGATCAGCTGGTCCTTGATGAACTGCCAGATGATCCGGGTCATCTCGTCGCCGTCGAGCTCGACGACCGGACCCTCCACCTTGATCTTGGGCATGCGAATGGTTCCCCTTCAATGAATGGATGCGTTGAGGCTATCGGACCGTCCCGTCAACCGGCCAAAAGGGACAGGAGCCAGGCCTTGAACGCGTTGTTGTACAGCGCGAGCGAGGTCAGGGCCATGAGGAAGCCGAACGCGATCAGCGTGATGACGTCCGTCTTCTTGTCGCGGACGGCCAGTTGCCCGTCGAACCCGGCGAACCGGAGCGCGGCGGCGACCATCAGCACGCCGCCCAGCGCGAACCCGCCCCAGCGCGGGTCCACCAACAGGATCACGAGCACGGCGGCGACCGCTCCCGCCACGATCAGCGGGAACGGTCCCCAGCGTTCACGTTCGTTCTCTCGGCTCAACGCTCTTCTATTGGCTTCCACTTCTGATCGCGCTCGCCAATGTATTCACTGTCGGGCCGGATCAGCCTGTTGTCGGCATGCTGCTCGATCACGTGCGCGGTCCAGCCGGACATGCGGCTGATCGAGAAGACGGGGGTGAACAGGTCCGTCGGAATGCCAAGGTAGTGGTAGACCGACGCCGCGTAGAAATCGACGTTCGGATAGAGGCCCTTCGTCTCGAAGACGACCTCTTCCATCTCCTTCGACATCCGGTAGTAGGTGTCGTCGCCGGCGGCCTCGGCCAGCTCGGCGGACATGCGGCGCAGGTGCGTCGCGCGCGGGTCCTCGGTCTTGTAGACGCGGTGGCCGAAGCCCATGATCTTCTCGCCCGCGGCGAGCTTGTCGCGCACGGCCTGGGCCACCCCGCCCGGCGGGATCGACTCCAGGGTCTTCATGACCTGCTCGTTCGCGCCGCCGTGCAGCGGGCCCTTGAGCGTGCCGATGGCCGCGACGATGGCCGAGTGCATGTCCGACAGGGTCGCGGCGCAGACGCGGGCGGCGAACGTCGAGGCGTTCATCGTGTGGTCGGCGTGCAGCACCAGGCACTCGTCGAAGATTTCGACCGCACGCCGCTCGGGGGCGCGTCCGGTGACCTGGAGCAGGAAGTTGCCGGCGATGCTGAGCTCGGGGTCGGCCTCGGGGACCGCGCCGCCGGTGCGCGCGGCGTGGTAGCGGGCGACCAGCACGGGCTGCTGCGCGGTCAGGCGGGCCGCCTTGCGCAGGTTCGCGTCGGGGGCGGTGGAGTCCTTGTCGGGGTCGTCGGCGCCGGACAGTGAGACGAGGGAGCGGAGCGCCTCCATGGGTTTCTGCTTCTCGGCGATCTCCGCCACGTTCGCGGCGACCAGCGCGCCCAGCTCCCTGCCCTGGGCCAGGTCGGCGCCGTACGTCTCCAGCTGGGCCCGGTCGGGCAGCCTGCCGTGCTGCAGCAGGTACGCGGTCTCCTCGAACGTCGCACGGCCGGCCAGGTCGTGGATGTCGTATCCACGGTAGAAGAGGCGACCGGCCTTGCCGTCGATGTCGCTCAGCGCTGTGGACGCGGCGACGACATCGGCCAGGCCTTTCGTGGGCTTGTCCGCCATGAGTGTTTCCTCCGCTTATCTTCCTCCGAAGTCTACCCGTGAGCAGGTAAAACCGTCCGCAGAGGTCCAGACCAATTTCACAGGGGATTCTCCTTTCGGCAAAGGAGATTCCGCATCCCCTCGGTTGGGTAAGCCGGAGCTGTAGTAATAGTTACGGCGGGCTACCTGGGGAGGAACTGCCGTGGAGGGGCCGTTCATACGCATCGAGGACACCGGCGACGTGGTCCCGTTGCGCCCCGAGATCACGACGGTCGGGAGAGGCCGGGGTGTGGACATCCGGCTCACCGACCCCAGTGTGTCTCGACTCCATGCCGAGTTCGTCAGACGAGGACCCTACCTGTACGTCGTTGACCTGGGCCTGTCCCGCAACGGCACACGGGTGAACGGCAGGCCGATCGCCCGGAGGGTCCTTGACGACGGAGACGTCGTCTCGTTCGGCGCGGCGCGGGGTCGCATCGGTGGAGTCCCCCGTGAGGACTTCACCCCCGAGGTCGAGCTGCGCAGGGCGGCGGCGCCCGAGCTGACCAGGCGCGAGGTCGATGTGCTGACCTCGCTCTGCAGGCCGGCGCTGTCCGACGAGGCGTTCGTCGCTCCGGCGACGGCGCGCGAGATCGCCGACGACCTGGTCGTGACCGAAGCCGCGGTCAAGCAGCACCTGCTGCGGCTGTACCAGAAGTTCAGGATTCCTGAGGGCACCAACCGCCGCACGCGCCTCGCCAACGAGGTCGTCGCGCTCGGGCTGGTGCGCCCGACCCCTGTGGTGCCACCACAGCGGTCGGCGGGCGCCACGGCTGAGCAGCAGCCGTCGGCGGCCGGTAGGAGGGCTTCCTAGAGGGAGCCAGATCGCGACCGGGGCTTCGGCGAGGGGTTCCGGCAGCGTCGGACCCATCGAGAGATCACCGCGTTCATCTTTGCTGGGCGCGGAACGGGCGACGGCGGGCGACCGCGGGCCGACAGGCCGGTGGCGCGCGCCGTGCTCGACGCCGGTCAGGGAACGTGCCGGCGACGCGCGCTGGTGAGCCATGCGCTCGTCGCCGGAGGTCAGCGTTCCTTCACCGGTGTCGTTCAGATCACCCGGAAACCGTGGCTGGGCTTGCTGGTCCTGTTGGCCCGGTCGACGGCGACCGCGTAGTAGTGGTCGCCGCGCTTGCCGTCGGGGTCCGTCCAGCGGATCTGGCGGTCGGCGGGCACGACGGCGACCAGGTTGCGCGCGTCGGCGAAGGCGTTCTGGCCGGCCTCGTCCGGGAAGCGGAAGATGGCGAACTGGAACGGCTCGTCCCGGCCGGTGGCGACCACGCGCACCTCGACGCCGCCGGTGCGGCGCAGTGCGTACGCCACCACCGGGCGGCGCGGCGGCTCGCCGTTCGCCAGGCGGGGCAGCACGGGCGCGAGCGCGGGCCGCTGGTAGTGGTCGTTGACGGCGGTCGTGATGGAGGCCAGCCGGTCCACCTTGACGTCGTTGGCGTTGTACCAGATGTCGCCGCTGATCTGGGGGTGGGCGCGGTTGAGCGTCAGGTGCCTGGACAGCTCGTCCGGCTTCTGCCACTCGGCGGCCTGGGCCGGGTCGCCCGCCTTGTAGGCCGCCTGCCCGATCCACAGCAGCGTGTTCGTGCCCGCGGCCACGTCCGACCACCACGGGACGAGCTTGGAGTAGTCGGCCGGCGGCTGCCCGATGTACCAGTAGAGCTGCGGCGCGATGTAGTCCAGCCAGCCCTTCTTGACCCAGCCGCGGGTGTCGGCGTGCAGGTTGTCGTAGGACTGGCCGCCGTTGGTCTCGGAGCCGAGCGGGTCGGTGCCCTTGTTGCGCCAGATGCCCGACGGGCTGATGCCCCAGGCGATCTCCGGCTTGGCCTGCAGGACGCGCTGCTGCATCTCGCTGACCATGAGGTCGACGTTGTTGCGCCGCCAGGAGGCCAGGTCGGGGAAGCCGGCGCCGTACTTGGCGAACGCGGCGCTGTCGTCGAAAGCAGTGGTGTTGGTCGGGTAGAAGTAGTCGTCGAAGTGCAGGCCGTCGATGTCGTAGCGGGTGATCGCGTCCATCATCGCGTCCTGGCAGAACTTGCGGACCTCGGGCATGCCCGGGTTGTAGTAGAGCTTGCCGCCGAACGGCAGGATCCAGTCGGGGTTCTTGCGGCCGGGGTGATCGGGGTGCAGCTTGCTCGGGTCGGTCTGCATCGACACGCGGTAGGGGTTGAACCAGGCGTGGAAGGCCAGGCCGCGCTTGTGGGTCTCCTCCACGGCGAACCCGAGCGGGTCGTAGCCGGGGTCCTGGCCCTGGGTGCCGGTCAGGTACTGCGACCACGGCTCGTACGGCGACGGCCAGAACGCGTCGGCGGTGGGCCTGATCTGCACGAACACGGAGTTGAGCTTGCGCTGCACGGCCACGTCGAGCCAGGCCAGGTATTCGGCCTTCTGCTCGTCGGCGCTCAGCCCCGGCTTCGAGGGCCAGTTGATGTTGACCACGGAAGCGATCCACATGCCGCGCATCTGACGCAGCGGGGGGACGTAGTCTGCCTGGGCGAAGGCCGGCAGCGGCACGGCGGACGCGGCGGCGGCGAGAGCGAGACCCTTCAGGAGAGTCCTTCTGCTGGGCATGGGGGGTGGCCTCTCGACAATGGTTGTGTCGAGGGCGACGATGACAGAAAATTACCTTCAGATCAACAACTGTGAAGGAAAATGCCGCATGAGCGCAGAGCTGGTCCGACTTGCGATGACGGTGCTCCAGCCGGGGTTCGAAGGGACGTCGCCTCCCGACTGGCTGCGCCGCGCGCTGGGCGAGGGCCTGGGCGGCGTCATCCTGTTCGCCCGCAACTCCATCGGCGAGCAGCTCGTCCGTTCCGTGCGCGCCGAGAACCCCGGCGCGATCGTCGCGATCGACGAGGAGGGCGGCGCGGTCACCCGGCTCGAAGTGCTCGCCGGCAGCTCCTTCCCCGGCAACCGGGCGCTGGGCGTGGCCGACGACGTCGTGCTGACCGAGCGGGTCGGCCGGCAGATCGGCAGGATGCTCGCCGAACTCGACATCTCGCTCGACTACGCCCCCTCCGCCGACGTGAACGCCAACCCGGAGAACCCGGTCATCGGCGTGCGCTCGTTCGGGCCCGATCCCGAGCTGGTCGCCCGGCACACCGTCGCGTACGTGGCCGGGGTGCAGGGCGCGGGCGTGGCCGCCTGCGCCAAGCACTTCCCGGGGCACGGCGACACGACCACCGACTCCCACCTGGCGCTGCCCACCGTGCACGCCTCGCGGGCGGTGCTCGACGAGCGCGACCTGCCGCCGTTCCGGGCCGCCATCGCGCACGGGGTGCGCTCGATCATGTCCGGCCACCTGCTCGTGCCCGCGCTCGACCCGTCGATGCCGGCCACCCTCAGCCACAGCGCCCTGACCGACCTGCTCAGGGGCGAGCTCGGCTTCGACGGCGTGGTGGTCACCGACGCGATCGAGATGCAGGCCGTGGCCGCCATGTTCGGCCCCGGCGAGATCGCGGTGCGCGCGCTGGCCGCCGGCGCCGACGCCATCTGCGCCGGCCGGGCCGACGAGCGCAGCCTGCACGAGATGCGCGACGCCGTCGTCGAGGCGGTGCGCACGGGCCGGCTGGCGGAGGAGCGGCTGGCCGAGGCGGCCGGCCGGGTGCTCGCCCTGTCCACCTGGTACGCCGAGCGGTCCGAGCTGCGCGAGAAGGCCCGCGCCGACATCGACGAGGGCGTCGGACTGGAGGCCGCCAGGGCCGCGCTGACCACCACGGGCACCGCCGTGCTCGACCGGGGGCCGCTGGTCGTGGAGGTCAACACCCGGCTCAACCAGGCGGTCGATCCCGCCACGCCGACCGGCATCGCGGCGGCGCTGGCCGCCCGGCTGCCGAACACCGCCAGGGTGCGCCTCGACCGCGACGGCGAGCTGCCCGCCTTCGACGACCGTCCCGTGGTGCTCGTGGTGCACGACGCGGCCCGGCACCCGTGGGTGCGCGAGGCGCTGGCGCGGGCGCTGGCCGTCCGGCCCGACGCGATCGTGGTGGACACCGGCATCAGCGACGCGCCCGTCGGGGCCGCCCACCTCGCCACGCACGGCATCTCCCGCGTCTCCGCGCAGGCCGCGGCCGAATGGCTGACCCGTTGAACACCGAGCCCGCGAACCCGGTCGCCACCGTGCGGGCGGTGCTGCCGTCGCTGACCCCGGCGGCGCAGGCCATCGGGCGCATCATCCTGGACGACCCGGGGCTGGTCGTGCGGAGCACGATCACCGAGTTCAGCGCGGTGTCGGGCACCAGCGAGGCCACGATCGTGCGCACCGCGCGGGCGCTCGGCTTCGCCGGTTACTCGCAGATGCGCTTCGCGCTGGCCGCCGCCGTCGCCAAGCAGCCCGAACGCCTGGTGCCCGGCGACCTGGCCCCCGACGACCCGCTGACCGACGTGATCGCCAAGGTGGCGCGGGCGGAGTCCGACGCGCTGGCGGACACCGCGGCGCAGCTCGACCCCGACCAGCTCGGCGAGGTCGTGCAGGCCATCGCGGTGGCCCGGCGGGTGGACGTCTACGGCGTGGCGGCCTCGGGGCTGGTGGCCGCCGACATGTCGCAGAAGCTGCTGCGCATCGGCCTGTCCAGCCATCCGTTCAGCGACGCCCACCTGGCCCTGACCAGCGCGGCGCTGCTGCGGGACGGCGACGTCGCGGTGGCCATCAGCTGCAGCGGCGAGACGCCCGACGTGCTGGTCCCGGCCCGTACGGCGGCCGAGGCGGGGGCGCTGATCGTGGCCATCACCAACAACCCGCGCTCGTCGCTGGCCGACCTGGCCAGCCACACGCTGGTGTCGGCCGGCCGGGAGACCGCCTTCCGGCCCGGCGCGCTGGCCAGCCGGATCAGCCAGCTGCTGATCGTCGACTGCATCTTCGTCGGCCTGGCGCAGCGCACCTACGACCGGGCCGAGGCGGCGATCAGGGCCACCCGCGACGCGACCGACCGCTACCGCAACCGGTGACGGCGGAGACGGCGTCAGGCGCGGGTCACCGAGACCTTCGCCAGGTCGGCCTCGATGCGCGCCGCCGTGGCCAGGAGCTCCGGCAGCAGCCCCGTCCTGACCTGGTGCAGGCTGGTACGGCCGGCGTGCGTGGAGACGTTCACGGCGGCGACCGTCCGTCCGGCGTGGTCGCGTACGGGCGCGGCGAAGGACCGCAGGCCCTCCTCCAGCTCCTGGTCCGCCATCGCCCAGCCGCGCAGGCGCACCTGCTCCAGCTCGGCCCGCAGCGCGTCGGGCAGCACGACGGTCCTGGAGGTCAGCCCGCGTAACGCGGCCCGTCCCAGGTAGTCGTCCAGGTCGCCGGGCGGCAGGGCGGACGGCAGCACCCGGCCCATCGACGTGCAGTAGGCCGGGAAGCGGGTGCCGATGCTGATCGACACGCTCATGATCCGGGCGGTGGCGACGCGGGCGACGTACACGACGTCCTCGCCGTCGAGGACCGCGACCGAGGCCGACTCGTGCACCTCGGCGGCCAGGCGTTCCGGGTGGGGGCCGGCGACCTCGGGCAGCGACAGGCCGGACAGGTAGGCGTACCCCAGCTCCAGGACGCGCGGGGTGAGCGCGAACAGCCGGCCGTCGTTGCGCACGTAGCCGAGGTCGGCGAGCGTGAGGAGGAAGCGCCTGGCGGCGGCGCGGCTGAGGCCGGTCGCCCGCGCCACCTGGCTGAGCGTCAGCTCGGGCGCCGCGGCGCTGAACGCGCGGATCACCGCCAGCCCTCTGGCCAGCGACTGCACATGATCGACCATGGTGATCCGTTGACAGGAGCCGGCAAGGGCGTAGTTTCCGCCATATGGAGCTGTTCGGAGAGAGAATTCCTGTGCGCATGGCGAACACCTAGGAGCAGCCGTGCGTCGCGCTCTCATCATCCTCGCCGCCCTGCTCCTGGCCGCCTGCGGCGGCCCGCCGGGCACCACGGCGGGAGGCGGGGACCGGGTCAACGCCGGAGTGATCGCGATCGTCGACACCGCGCCCATCCACCTCGGCAGGGCCAAGGGCTTCTTCGCCGAGCAGGGCATCGACCTGACGATCATCCCCGTGCAGGGCGGCGCGGCCGGCATCTCGGGGACGTTCGGCGGCTGCCGGTCAGCGGGGGCGAGGTGCGCGTGGCCGGCGAGCCGGTGACCGGGCCGCCGCCGCGCATGGCCGTGGTCTTCCAGGAGGCGGAGTTGGTGACCGGGTCGCCGGCGGCGGGCGGGCTGGCCGACGTGGCCGAGGCCCATCCGTGGCAGCTCTCGGGCGGCATGCGGCAGCGCGTGGCGATCGCACGGGCCGTGGCCAGCTCACCACCCGGTCGCTGCCGCGTTTCGGCGAGCTGCGCGGGCAGGTCTACCGGCGGATCAAGCAGGCGAGAGGGGCACGATGAGCACGGTGCGGGCGGCGGCGTTCGAGGTGCTGCGGCGGTACGGCCTGACGACGATCTTCGGCAACCCCGGCTCGACCGAGGTGTCGCTGCTGACCGGCCTGCCGGACGACCTCCGCTTCGTGCTCGCGCTGCACGAGGGCTCGGTCGTCGGCATGGCCACCGGCTGGGCCGTCGGGCACGCCGAGCCCGCGCTGGCCGTGCTGCACACCACGGCCGGGCTGGGCAACGCGGTGGGCGCCCTCGCCACGGCCAGGGTGAACCGGGCGCCCCTGGTCGTCCTGGTCGGGCAGCAGGACCGGCGGCACCTGGCGCTGGAGCCGTTCCTCGCCGGACGGCTGGCCGGGCTGGCCGGCGACTACCCGGTGTGGACCGACCAGCCGGTGCGGGCGCAGGACGTGCCGGGCGCGCTGGCCAGGGCCTTTCACGAGGCGGTCACGCACCGGGGCCCCGCGCTGGTCGTGGTGCCGATGGACGACTGGGACGCGCCCTCCGCCGGCGAGACCCCCGCCGCCCCGGCCCGGGTGCTGCGGCCCGCCGCCGTGCCCGACGCCGGCCTGGCGCCGCTGGTCGAGCTGCTGGCCGGGGCGCGGTCCCCGGTGATCGTGGCGGGGGCGGGGGCGTCCTGGGGGCCGCTGGTGGAGCTGGCCGAGCGGCTGGCGTGCCCGGTGTTCCAGGAGTCGTTCGGGGCGCTGGCGGGGTTCCCGCAGGACCATCCGCAGTACGCGGGGGTGCTGCCGGCCGACCGGGGGCGGCTGCGGGCCGTGCTCGCGCCGTACGACGTCGTGCTGGCCGTGGGCGCGCCGGTGTTCCGGCAGTACCCGTACGCGCCGGGGCCGCTGGTCGAGCCGGGGACGGCGGTCGCCGTGGTCACCGACGACCCGGCCGAGGCGCACCGGAGCCCGGCCGCCCTGGCCGTCCTGGCCCCGCCCGGGGTCGTCTGCGAGCGGCTGGCGGCGCTGCTGCCGGCCCGTCCCGCCGCTCCGGCGGCCGTTCCGCCGGCTCCCGCTCCCGAGGTGCCCGGCGGGGAGCCGTTGCGGCCCGCGTACGTGCTGCGCGAGCTGGCCCGGCGGCTGCCGCGCGACGTCGTGCTGCTGGAGGAGACCCCGTCGTCCCGTCCTGACCTGCACCGGCTGGTCCCGGCACGGAACCCGCTGGGCTTCGTCTCGGCTGCCATGGGCGGGCTCGGGTTCGCCGTGCCGGCCGCGGTCGGCCTGCGCATGGCGCTGCCCGGACGCCCGGTGGTCGCGGTCGTGGGCGACGGCTCGGCGCTGTACGGCGTGCACGCCCTGTGGAGCGCCGCCCACTACCGGGTGGGCGCGCTGTTCGTCGTGCTCGCCAACGGCCGCTACGCCGTCATGGACCGGCTGGCCGACCAGCACGGCGGCAAGGCCCCCTGGCCGCCGTTCCCGGAGGTGGACCTGGCGGCGCTGGCCAGGTCGCTCGGCTGCCCCGCCCGGCGGGTGGACGGCCCCGCCGAGCTGGGGGCCGTGCTCGACGAGGTGATCCCGTCGCTGGCCGCCCGCGAGGAGCCCCTGCTGCTCGACGTCACCGTGGCCGTGGACCAGGACTTCCGGCCGTGAGCCGTCACCAGGCCGGGGGGCGGCGACCGTCGTCGGCCGCGGGGTCGAAGCAGAGCTCGGGGGTGGCGTCCGGCTTGAAGACCTCGTCGAGGGCCCACCGCTCGTACGGGCGGGCGCACGGCGGCGCGCCGGCGATGGCCAGCTCGCGGGCGTCGAGGTCCATGACGACGGAGTAGACCGTGTGGCACTCCTCGGCCGGGCCGGCGTCGGGGTCGAGGTGGCGGCAGACGCCGTCGGGGAAGGAGTAGTGGTCGCGCAGGGCGGCGACGACGTGTTCGAGGCCGACCGCGCGCTCGGCGGCGGTGTCCTCCAGCAGGTGGCGCACGCGTTCTGGGCGCAGCAGGGTCAGGCCGGACCTGGCCGCCTTCATGTCCTCCACCGGCAGCTCGGCCTCGAAGTGGTTGGCGTGGGTGAGCAGGCCGTCGCGCGGCAGCAGCGCGCCGAACGCGCCCGGAGCCACCTCCAGGTCGATGGCCTCGCCTCCGGCGTCGGCGATGAGCAGGTTGCCCGAGGAGACGCGCGGCACGTCGAGCACCTTGCGGTGGGCCCGGCTCATGCGGTCGGACTGCAGCACCCCGCGCAGCAGGAAGTGGTACGGGACCCCCGCCCCCGCCTGGTCGCGGTCGGACTGCAGGCGGTTGGCGCACACCCCGAGCCCCGCCGAGTTGAGCCCCGACTTGGCGAGCATGCCCGCCTCGGCCAGCGTGAGCACCGCGAACCCCTCGGTGTCGCGGGTGGCCAGCAGGAAGGTGACCGCGCCCTGCTCGGGATGCCAGTCCCAGTTCTGGGCGAGCAGGGTGTGGCCGTCGCGGGTGTACTTGGGCAGGACGGCCAGCGCGGTGCAGCCGTCGTCGTGGTAGCCGGTGCCGTCGAGCAGCTCGGTACGGGCGTTGAGCGCCGCGATGTGCTCGACCGGCTGCCCCGCGCCCGCCGCCAGCCCCTCCAGCATGGCGGCGATGCTCGGGTCGTACGCCCTGGCCACGTCGAGGAAGGTCTGGCCCCAGCGCAGCACGTCGGCCGAGGAGAGGCCGGACTTGTCGCGGAAACGCCGCAGGTAGGTCTCGACGCTCCGCGCGACCAGGTCGGCGGTGCGGTGGCCGACCTCGGCCCCCATCTCCTCGTAGGTGCCCTCGACAGCGATGAGCGGGGTGTCCATGAATCGGCCTTCCGTGATGGGGGTAGGGCTGGCTCTTCTTCCCATTCCCCCCATCAGGGCTGTATCCCCCGATCACTCAGGAACGCTCGGCCGCCTCCACGACGTTGGACAGCAGCAGCGCGCGGGTCATCGGCCCGACCCCGCCCGGGTTGGGGGTGAGGAAACCGGCGACCTCCTCGACGTCGGGCGCCACGTCACCGGCGATCTTGCCGTGGACCCGTGAGACGCCCACGTCGAGGACCGCCGCGCCGGGCTTGACCATGTCACGCGTGATGAGCTCGGGCACGCCGGCCGCGGCCACGACGATGTCGGCCCGGCGCACGTGGGCGGCCAGATCCTGGGTGCCGGTGTGGCAGAGGGTCACCGTGGCGTTCTCGCTGCGGCGGGTCAGCAGCAGGCCGAGCGAGCGGCCGACGGTGATGCCCCGGCCCACCACGACGACGTCGGCGCCCTTGATCGGCACGTCGTACTCCTGGAGCAGCAGCACGATGCCGTGGGGCGTGCAGGGCAGGGGCGCGTCGACCATGTGGACGAGGCGGCCGAGGTTGACCGGGTGGAGGCCGTCGGCGTCCTTGGCCGGGTCCATGCGCTCCAGCAGCGCCATCGTGTCGATCTGCTTGGGCAGCGGGAGCTGGACGATGTAGCCGGTGCAGGCCGGGGAGGCGTTGAGCTCGTCGACGGCCGCCTCGACGTCCTTCTGGGTGGCGGTGGCCGGGAGGTCGACGCGGATGGAGGCGATGCCGACCTCGGCGCAGTCGCGGTGCTTGCCCGCGACGTAGATCTGGCTGCCCGGGTCGTCGCCCACCAGGACGGTGCCCAGGCCGGGCGTGATGCCGCGGTCCTTGAGCGCGGCCACCCGGGTCGCGAGGTCTGCCTTGATCCTGGCGGCTGTCGCCTTGCCGTCGAGTTTCACTGCGCTCATGCCGTCAATCCTTCCATGACTGGTCGGCTTCCCGTCACCGGCCGCGCGTCCGTCCACAGTTTTTCCACAGATGGGAGGCAGGCGGCGTCCGTTGTCCACAGGCCAACGATGACATCGTTGTCATCGATCAAGGAAGGGCATATCGTGTCGGGCGCCGACACCATGCCCGTGTCGGGCGCCGACACCATGCTCTCCGGAGGTTCCCCTTGCGCGCCCGCTCCCCCCTGTCACGCCTCGGCGGCCTCCGCCGGCCCGGCCACCGCGTACCCGGATGACCTGCGTACTCGCCGTCGACATCGGCGGCACCAAGCTCGCCGCCGCGCTGGTCGACGAGGCCGGCTCCCTGCTGCGCTCGGCCACGCGGCCCACGCCGCCCGCCGACGTCATGTCCGCGCTGGCGGCCCTGGTCGCGGAGGTGACCGGCGGGGGCCCGCCGCCGCAGGCCGTCGGCGTCGGCTGCGCCGGCCCGCTCGACCTCACCACGGGCACGGTGAGCCCGGTGAACATGCCGAGCTGGCGCGGCTTCCCGCTGCGCGACGAGCTGCGGCGGCTGACCGGCCTGCCCGTGGTGCTGGCCGGCGACGCCCAGTGCATGGCGCTCGGCGAACACTGGCTGGGGGCCGGGCAGGGCAGCACGTCGCTGCTCGGCGTCGTCGTGTCCACCGGCATCGGCGGCGGCCTGGTGATCGGCGGCGCGCCGCTGCTCGGCCCGGCGGGCAACGCGGGGCACGTCGGCCACATGAGCGTCGATCCCGGCGGCGAGCGCTGCGAGTGCGGCGGCCGGGGCTGCGTCGAGCGCTACTCCAGCGGCCCCAACCTGGCCCGCTGGGCCCTGGAGCACGGCTGGGCGCCCGCGGGCGACCGCGACGCCAGGGCGCTGGCCGCCGACGCGTCCGCCGGGCATCCGGTGGCGCTGGCGGCCTTCGAGCGCGGCGCCCGTGCGCTGGCCGGTCTGATCGCCTCCACGGCGGCCGCGGTCGAGCTCGACACCGTGGTCATCGGCGGCGGCGTGTCGGCGGCCGGCGCGGTGTTGTTCGGCCCGCTGGAGCGGGCGCTCGACGACGTGGCGGGGCTGGCGTTCGTCCGGGCGGTCCGGGTGCGGCCGACCACGCTGGGCGTGCGCGCGGGCCTGGCGGGGGCCGCACGGCTGGCCTGGCGCCTGTCCGGCTAGCGGTCCGGGCGGCCTCGGCGGCGGCCTCCCGGACGGCCTCCGGACTTCGACGCCCTAGCCGCTCTCTTCCTTCTCGGCCGCGGACATGGCGAGCATGTCGTCCACGCACCTGCGCATCAGTTGCTCGAACTGAACGAGGTCCCGGTCGCTCCATTCGGCGAACGCGGAGTCCACGAGCCGCTGCCGGGCCTCGTCGAGCGCGTCCGTGACGCGACGGCCCGCACTGGTGATCACGGCTTCCTTGACCCGCCGGTCCGCCGGGTTCGCACGCCGCTCGACCAGGCCGAGCTCGGCGAGTTTGGCCACCTGCCGGCTGACGGTGGTGTGGTCGCGGCCTGCCCGTTCGGCGAGTTCGACCACGCCGATCGGCCCGAACCGCCGGATTCCGACGATCAGCTTGAACAACGCGCGGTCGAGATCGATGCCCGCCTCGGCCATGAGGACCTCGTCGCGTTGCGGCAGGTTCATGAGCGCGAACAGGTCGACGAGCGATTCGTGCAGGCGCCGGAACGTGATGTGCCGGCGGTGTTGGGAAGCCATGCTCGCCACCGATGCCTTACCTGCCCTTGCGGACGGACGGGGAGGTGCCAAGGATACCGGCCCCCTCCGGCAGGCCCGCGAAGACGCCTCCTTCGCACGGCGAGGATGCAGAGATGTGCTCAGAATACACATAATTTCCGGTGCCGGGACAGCGACACCTGGACCATGCGACAGCGCCATACAAGCCCAGCTCAGCTCGCCTATAACGGTGCTCGCGAAGGCTCCAAGGCACCAGGGGCGGCTTGACGGCCACTCCATCCACGGCACATACTCCGTGCTAAATACACATAATTTCGGATCGGGCGGGACCCCCTGCCCGGCCGACCGTCACCGACGGAGAGTGAACCGTGGCACGCAACGAAGACCTTGAGGTGCTCGTCTGTGGTTCCGGCGCGGCGGGATTGACCCTCGCCATCGATCTCGCCCGCAGGAACATCGCGTTCCGGTTGATCGACAAGGCCCCGCACCCGTTCGCCGGCTCGCGCGGCAAGGGCATCCAGCCGCGCACCGAGGAGGTGTTCGAGGACCTCGCCGTGATCGACCGGATCGTCGCCTCGGGGGGCGAGTATCCTCCCCTGCGCACCTACACCCCCGACGGACCGGTCGACAAGCACGCCGGGATCCCGCCGGAGCCGACGCCCGCCGAGCCGTACCAGATCCCGCTGCTCGTTCCGCAGTTCCTCACCGAGCGCAGGCTGCGGGAGCGGCTGGCCGAACTCGGCCACGCCCCGGAGTACGGCTGCGAACTCGTCGGCTTCGAGCAGGACCCCGACGGCGTGACCGCGCGGATCGCCACCCCGGGCGGGGAGCGGACCGTGCGAGCCGCCTACCTGGTCGGCGCCGACGGCGGATCGAGCTTCGTCCGCAAGGCCCTCGGCATCGAGTTCCGCGGGAAGTCCCTCGGCGTACGGGCGCTCGTGGCCGACGTGCGGGCCGACGGCGCCTCCTCGCGCGTGTGGCACCGCTGGGGCGACGAGCAGCCCGAGCGCAGCGTCTCGCTGTGCCCGCTGCACGGCACCGACCTGTTCCAGTACATGGCCCCGGTCCCCCTCGACATGGACGTCGACCTCTCGGCCGAAGGGCTCACCGCCCTGCTCCACGAGCGCGGCGGCCAGGACGGCGTCGTGATCCGGGAGGTGTCCTGGGCGTCGGTGTTCACGATGCAGGCCCGGCTGGCCGACGCCTACCGGTGTGGGCGCGTGCTCCTGGCCGGGGACGCCGCGCACTGCCATCCGCCGACCGGCGGTCAGGGCCTGAACACGAGCATCCAGGATGCCTACAACCTCGGCTGGAAGCTCGCCGCCGTGCTCGACGGCGCACCGGAGTCACTGCTGGCGACCTACGAGGAGGAGCGCCGGCCGGTCGCCGAGGCGGTCCTCGGCCTGTCCGAGAAGCTGCTGGAAGCGGCCAGGAACCGCGAGATGCGCCGGGGCCGCGAGGTGACCCAGCTCGACGTCGGCTACCCGGACTCGTCCCTGTCGCCGGCCGGCCTGGAGCCCGGCAAGGGCGTGGCGTCCGGCGACCGCGCGCCCGACGCTCCCGTCACCGGCGCGGGCGGGCTGCCCACGCGGTTGTTCAGCCTGTTCCAGGGACCGCACTGGACCCTGCTCGGCTACGAGCCCGGCGCCGCCGCGGTCCCGGCTCCGCGCAGGGGCCTGCGCGTCCACGTCGTCGGCGACGACATCCTCGACACCGGGGGCCACGTCCGGAGCGCGTACGGGCTGGCGCCCGGGCAGTGGGCGCTCATCCGGCCGGACGGATACGTCGCGGCCGTGGCCGGCACCGCCGAACTCGGCACGATCGAGACCTACCTCGACGGCGTCGGCGTCCGTCCCGTGCGGTGACGCGGCGCCTAGTCGCGCTCGGCGAAGCGGGCCTCGCGGCGCTCGATGATCCGGCGGGTGTACGGGATGAGCTCGACGACCCGGCTGCCGAGGTAGGCACCGATGAAGGCGAGGACCAGCAGGACGAACGGGCTGGTCGAGAAGCCGTTCATGGTCACGAAGGCATGCAGGGTCGCGTCGAGCATGGAAACTCCGGGGGAATCAGCACAGCAGGGCGGCAATCAGGGTAACCGGGGAGTGCCGATGCTCGCCGCCAAAACGGATAAAAGGCAACAAGTGATCTCTTGTTGCCCTTTATCCGATGAACCGGTGATCAGTGGAAGAAGTGGCGGGTGCCGGTGAAGTAGAGGGTGACGCCCGCCTGCTCACAGGCGTCGATCACCTCCTGGTCCCGGATCGAGCCGCCCGGCTCCACGATCGCCTTGACCCCGGCCTCGATCAGCACCTGCGGCCCGTCGGGGAACGGGAAGAACGCATCGGAGGCGGCGACCGAGCCGGCCGCCCGCTCCCCCGCCCGGCTCACCGCGAGGCGGCAGGAGTCGACCCGGTTGACCTGGCCCATGCCCACGCCCACCGTGGCGCCGCCGGCGGCCAGCAGGATCGCGTTCGACTTCACCGAGCGCGAGGCGCGCCAGGCGAAGGCCAGGTCGGCCAGCAGCTCGGGCGAGGCGGCCGCGCCGGTCTTGAGCTCCCACGCCGACGGGTCGTCGCCGGCGGCGTCGATCCGGTCGACCGCCTGCAGCAGCAGGCCGCCGTCGACGCGGCGGAACTCCAGCGGCTGGGACGGCCCCTCCGGGCAGCGCAGCAGGCGCAGGCTCTTCTTGGCCCGCAACACCTCCAGCGCCTCCGCGCTGAAGCCGGGGGCCACGACGACCTCGGTGAACACGTCGGCGATCTGCCGGGCCAGCTCGACGGTGACCTCGCGGTTGACCGCGATCACGCCGCCGTAGGCCGAGACGGGGTCGCAGGCGTGGGCCTTGCGGTGTGCCTCGGCCACGTCGGCGCCGACGGCGATGCCGCACGGGTTCTGGTGCTTGATGACGGCCACGCAGGGCTCGGCGAAGTCCCAGGCCGCCCGCCAGGCCGCGTCGGAGTCGAGGTAGTTGTTGTAGGACATCTCCTTGCCGTGCAGCTGCTCGGCGTTGGCCAGGCCGCCGGAGCCGGCGGTGTAGAGGGCGGCGCGCTGGTGCGGGTTCTCGCCGTAGCGCAGGGTCGCCTTGCGCTCGTACGCGACGCCGGTGAACTCGGGGAACTCCTCCTCCCCGCCCGCGTACGGCCCGGCGAACCAGTTGGCCACGGCGACGTCGTAGGCGGCGGTGTGGGCGTAGGCGACACCGGCCAGGCGGCGGCGCTCGTGCAGCGTGAACCCGCCCTCCTCCAGCGCGGTGAGCACGTCGCCGTAGGCGGCGGGGTCGACCACGACCGCGCAGGTGGCGTGGTTCTTGGCGGCGCCCCTGATCATCGCGGGCCCGCCGATGTCGATCTGCTCGACGCACTCCTCGTCGGAGGCGCCGGAGGCCACCGTCTGCTGGAACGGGTAGAGGTTGACCACCACGAGCTGGAACGGGTCGATCTCCAGCTCGTCGAGCTGGGCCACGTGGCTGGGCTTGGTGAGGTCGGCCAGCAGGCCGGCGTGCACGCGCGGGTGCAGCGTCTTGACCCGGCCGTCGAGGCACTCGGGGAAGCCGGTGAGCTGCTCCACCTTGGTCACCGGGATCCCGTGGGACGCGATCGCGGCGGCCGTGCCGCCTGTCGACACGATCTCCACGCCGGCGCCGTCGAGTGCCCTGGCCAGCTCTTCGAGCCCGGACTTGTCGTAGACAGCGATCAGCGCGCGCCGGATGGCGATGCGAGTCACGTGCTTTCCCCTCCTGATTGGTTGCCGATGCGGACGGTGCGTCCGCTGACCGTCCAGCCCTCGCGGGCCATCCGGCCGACGATGTCGACGAGCAGGCGGCGCTCGACGGTCTTGATGCGCTCGTGCAGGACCGGCTCGTCGTCGTCCGGCAGCACGGGCACCGCCTCCTGGGCGACGATCGGCCCCGTGTCGATCCCCGCGTCGGCCAGCATCACGGTGCAGCCGGTCACCTTCACCCCGTGGGCCAGCGCGTCGCGCACGCCGTGGGCGCCGGGGAAGGACGGCAGCAGCGCCGGATGGGTGTTGAGCACGGGGAACGCGTCGAGCGTGGGCGCACCCAAAATCTTCATGAAGCCCGCCGACACCACCAGGTCGGGCTCGTACGATGCGATCCTGTCGGCGAGGGCGGCATCCCAGTCCGCCCGAGTCGCATGATCGCTCAGTTTTTCAACAAATGTCGGGACGTTTGCCCTGGTGGCCCTGGCCAGGCCCTCTATGCCGTCCCGATCCGCGCCCACCGCCACCACGCGCGCACCGTACGACGGGTCGGCGGAAGCGTCCAGCAGGGCCTGTAGGTTGGTTCCAGAGCCGGAGACGAGGACGACGAGCCGCCCAGCCTTTGACACGCACACTCCAAAGAATGGAAACAGGGTGGGGCTGACAGGGTATCTGTTCCTCGCCCGGCGACGCAGAGGAGGTCAGGTGTCGACACCGGTGCAGGCACCGGCGGGTCAGCAGCCCGCCGATTCAGCGGGTCGCCGTGCGATCTGGTTGTCCATCGCGGCGCTGGCCATGACGTTCATGCTGCCGCTCGCCGGCCTGGTCATGGCCCTGTTCGCGCTCATGTCGGGCATCCGCGCGCTGCCGCGGCTGCGCAGCGCCCACAAGCCCACCGGCACGGCCGTCGGCGGCATCACCATCTCCTCCATCGCGCTGGCCCTGTCGGCCATGGCCACGGGGATGCAGCTCTACCTGATGGACGAATACTCCGCCTACCAGGAGTGCATGAAGGGCGCGGGCACGGTCTCGGCCCAGGGCGAGTGCTTCACCCAGTTCAGGGACGCCGCGCAGCGCAAGCTGCCGCCCGACGTCCTCCAGCTGCTCGGGGCGATGCAGTCCTAGACACAGGGCCCGTGGCCCGCACGTCCCACCGGCATGAATCGTCTCAGGCGGCTCGGACCGGCGGCGGCAGCCCTCCTGCTGCTGGCGCCGTGCCGGACGGAGGCCGGGACGAAGGCGCGGCTGCCGCCGCGCGGCGTGCCCGCGTACGCGGCCGGACTGCGGGTCGCCGAGCTTCCTGCGTCGCCGTCCGTCAGGTTCTGGGTGACCTCGCCGGACCGGGCCGGCGTGCTGCTGGACGCCTCGACGCGGGCAGCCGGCCAGTGCGGGCGACAGCCGGAGGGCGTCGTGACGGGCAGCACGGTCCTCGATCTCGCGGAGCCCGGATGGCGCGCGGTGGAGGTGCTGGTCACCGAGCCGGGCAGCTCGGACAACGGCGACGTGGGGACGACGGCGACGGTGGTCGCGGCCTGCGGCGCGCTGCTGGCCGAGGTGTCGTGGTACTGGTCGATCGAGCAGGGCGCCAGGCTCGACCCGCACTGGGTGGGCCAGGGCGAGCAGGCGACGAGGTCCGTGCTCGCCGCGGTGGGCGGCGTCCCGGCGCGGCCCGCCGGCCCCGGCTAGTCGCGGTCCCAGGCGTAGGGGTCGACGTAGATGACGTGACCGCCGCGGTCGTCGGACTCGTCCACGATGTCCTTGCGCGGCGGGCGGGCCGGGCCGGCTGAGGGCTCGGCCGGGCGCGGGCGGGCCTGGGCCAGGGTCTCGGCCTCGGCGGAGGCGTGCTCGTCCTGCCAGTCGTCCCTGATGACCGGGATCTCCTGGGTGTCGGCTTCGGTGGCGTCCATCCAGTGGCCGGGCAGCGGGCGCGGGTCGGACTCGGCCAGGCCCACCTTGCTGGCCGCCTTGGCGATGGCCGCCCCCGCCTTGCGGACCGGCGCGGCGGCCTTGTCGAGCGGCGCGCGGGCCTTCTTGTTGAGCAGCAGCAGGTTGGCCACGCCCGCCGAGATGCCGGCCGCCACTCCCACCTCCAGGGCCACCGACAGGGCCACCTCCCAGGGGGACGGGCCGATCGCCGACAGCCGGCCGCCGCCGATGGGCCCGCCGGACAGCGCGGCCAGCAGGCCGGCGACCAGGCCGGTGCAGACGCCGGTCAGGAAGCCCCACAGGGGGGCGGCCTCGTACGAATGCGAGGGCGAGATGCGGGCCACGAACACGCCCGCCACCGCGCCCGCCGCGAACGGCAGCGCGATCACCGCCATCATCCACGCGGGCACGGGCCCGCTCTCGGGCAGCGCGCCCAGCAACGGCAGGCTCGGCACCGTGCCGAGCTCGACGCCGGTCGGGGCGACCAGCGTGTCCGCGCCGATGGCGAAGCCGGGGCCGGCGATGTAGGAGGAGGCCCAGATCACGGCGTTGAGCAGGTAGAGGAGCTGGAGCAGCAACAGCAGCACGCCGCCGACGAAGCCCGGCGCGAGCACGTTCGACAGCTCCCTGACCTGGCCGAAGTTCAGCACGACCGCGACCAGCACCAGCCCCAGCCCGCAGACCAGCAGCGCCGTGGTGGCGACCGCCGTGCCGACCGTGACGGCCCGCAGCCGCTCGGGCAGCAGCTTGAGCATGATCCGCCACGGGCCGATCATGCGCGCGGTGGCCAGCGAGCCCGCCAGGAAGGCCAGCACGAAGTGGCTGAGCAGCGCCTCGCCGATGAACGGCTGGGTGATCTCGTTGCGCGCCACCAGCGCGATCAGCCCGGCCAGCAGCGCGTACGGCGCCGCCAGCGAGACGCCCGCCTGGCCGACCAGCACGAGCTGCGCGCGGCGGCGGGCGTTGGCCTGCTCACGCGGGCTGTTCTTGGGCAGCCGGGCGGGCAGGCGCAGCCGCAGGTCGGCGTCGCGGGCCATCCAGCGGCCGGCGCGGTAGAGCAGGAAGGCGGGCAGCACCATCAGCCCGAGGGGCAGCAGCCCGACCCGGCCGCCGGGCATCGCGAACCCCGCGTGGTGCGCGGCCAGCCAGAGCTGCGCCGCCGCGCGGAACACGCCGGGCAGGCCAGCGCCGAGCGTGCCGCGCGGCGCGGCGATCCAGCCGACGAGGGTGAGCGTGGTGAGCACGGCCAGGCCGACGCCGAGCGTGCAGGCGGCGGCGAGCATGCCCGACACGGGTAGCGGCCGCCTCGACTCGTCGTCGTCGGTCGAGACCCCGGGGAGCTTGCCGAGCACCGACTTGGGGGCGGTACGCAACTGGTCGAGAATGGCCGTCACAGATGCGATTTTCTCAATCTTTCCCAACCATCGCTTGGTTGACGCGCCGCAGAGGGTCCACTTTGTCGCCCGTGAGACCCCCGCGAACGCGCCTCGCCCCCTTTCCCCGCCCTTTACGCACCGCCCCGGCGGCCTCCGGGACATGGAAAAGCCCCGCATGGCGGCGGCCAGACGGGGCTTTTCCATGCGTGACTAGCGGGACTGCATGATCTCGCGCATCAGGCGGGCCGTCTCGGAGGGGGTCTTGCCGACGCGGACGCCGACCTTCTCCAGGGCCTCCTTCTTGGCCTGGGCGGTGCCGGCCGAGCCGGAGACGATGGCGCCGGCGTGGCCCATCGTCTTGCCCTCGGGGGCGGTGAAGCCCGCGACGTAGGCCACGACCGGCTTGGTGACGTGCTGCTCGATGTAGGCCGCGGCCCGCTCCTCGGCGTCGCCGCCGATCTCACCGATCATCACGATCGCGTCGGTGTCGGGGTCGTCCTGGAAGGCCTGGAGCGCGTCGATGTGCGTGGTGCCGATGACCGGGTCGCCGCCGATGCCGACCGCGGTGGAGAAACCGAAGTCGCGCAGCTCGTACATGAGCTGGTAGGTCAGCGTGCCGGACTTCGAGACCAGGCCGATGCGGCCGGCGGTGGTGATGTCGGCGGGGATGATGCCGGCGTTGGACGCGCCGGGCGAGGCGATGCCGGGGCAGTTGGGCCCGATGATGCGGGTCTTGTTGCCCTTGGCCACCGCGTACGCCCAGAACTCGGTCGAGTCGTGGACCGGGATGCCCTCGGTGATCACGACGCAGAGCGGGATCTCGGCGTCGACGGCCTCCTTGACGGCGGCCTTGGTGTGGGCCGGCGGCACGAAGACGACCGACACGTCGGCGCCGGTCTGCTCCATGGCCTCCTTCACCGTGCCGAAGACGGGCAGGCCCTCGTGCGTGATGCCCGCCTTGCGGGCGTTGACGCCGCCGACGACCTTCGCGCCGGAGGCGAGCATGCGGCGGGTGTGCTTGGTGCCCTCACCGCCGGTCATGCCCTGAACAATGATCTTGCTGTTCTCGGTCAGCCAGATAGCCATGACTCACGCACCTACCGCAGCGAGCTCGGCGGCCCGCTTGGCCGCGTCGTCCATCGTGTCAACCAGCTCGACCCGCGGGAGCGCGGCGTCGGCCAGGATCTGCCGCCCGAGCTGGGCGTTGTTGCCGTCGAGGCGGACCACCAGCGGGTGCGTCACGGCCTCGCCGCGGCTCTCCAGCAGCTTGAACGCCGAGACGATGCCGTTGGCCACGGCGTCGCAGGCGGTGATGCCGCCGAAGACGTTCACGAAGATCGACTTGACGCTCGGGTCGGAGAGGATGATCTCCAGGCCCGCGGCCATGACCTCGGCCGAGGCGCCGCCGCCGATGTCGAGGAAGTTCGCCGGGGACGGCTTGCCGGGGAACGCCTCGCCCGCGTAGGCCACCACGTCGAGGGTGGACATGACCAGGCCGGCGCCGTTGCCGATGATGCCGACGTTGCCGTCGAGCTTGACGTAGTTGAGGTCCTTCTCCTTGGCCTTGGCCTCCAGAGGGTCCTCGGCGGCCTTGTCGGCCAGCGCCTCGTGGTCGGCCTGGCGGAAGCCGGCGTTCTCGTCGAGGGTGACCTTGCCGTCGAGGGCCTTCACCTGGCCGTCGGCCGACAGGATCATCGGGTTGACCTCGACCAGCGTGGCGTCCTCGTCGACGAAGCAGTGCCACAGCTTCTCGATGAGCTCGGCGGCGCCGTCGAGCGACTTCTCGGGCAGCCCGCCGGCCACCGCGATCTCGCGGGCCTTGGCGCGGTCGATGCCGTCGAGGGCCGAGACCGGCACCTTGGCGACCTTCTCCGGCGTGCTGTGGGCGACCTCTTCGATGTCCATGCCGCCGGCGGCGGAGCAGATCGCGAGGAAGGTGCGGTTGGCGCGGTCGAGCAGGAAGGAGAAGTAGTACTCCTCCGCGATCGCGCTGGCCTCCTCCACGAGCACCTTGTGGACCGTGTGGCCCTTGATGTCCATGCCGAGGATGGCGGTGGCCTTCTCGACGGCGTCGGCGGCGTCGTCGGCCACCTTCACGCCGCCGGCCTTGCCCCGACCGCCGGTCTTGACCTGGGCCTTGACGACAACGCGGCCGGTCAGCTCCTCAGCCGCCGCCCGCACCTCCTCCACGGTGTTGGCGACGATGCCGCGTGGCACCGGGATGCCGTAGTCAGCGAAGAGCTCCTTCGCCTGATGTTCGAACAGGTCCACGAGGGTCCGTCCTTGCTTATCCGACTGATGTTCGACGGCCCGGGCAACTGCGCTGACGGTCGCGTCCGCTCGCCGCTCGTGTCGGCTTCGTGCCTCGCTCTCTCACGGCGAGCTCCTACGCTCAGGGGTGCGTGCCGGGCGTTTCCGCCAGTGAAGCCTAGCCCCAAGCTTGACCTGCACAGGTCATCGGGGCACGGTTCTTCCGCTATGTGACGGTGATCTCACTTCACCATGTCCCTCCCTGCACCGAAAGTGCACCAATTTGCCGCCTTATGCGGTGTCTGTCGATATATGGTCGTGATCTTCAATTGGCAGGATTCCTGCTCCCCTCATTCTTGATCTGAAGGAATCGGATGAAGCGAATTATCGCGGGCCTGGCCCTGGCCTCCGCGGCGGCGCTCGTGACCGCGACCCCGGCCCAGGCCGCGCCCGCGGACCCGGCGAAGGCGCTGAAGAAGCAGTACGTCGCCGGGCACGGCGTACGGTTCACCGAGACGTCCCGCTCCTCGATGGACGGCAAGAGCACCGGCGCCACGAAGACGTCCGGCGTTCTGGAGTTCGGCAGGTCCGGAATCGTCGCCTCGGACGTACGTAATCACGGCATCGGCAAGAACGCCGACGTGTTCGCGTCGCTCATGCCGGCCCGGGTCATCACCGTGGGCAAGCACGTATATGCGCAGGGCGGCCTTTACAGCGAGGGCCTGCCCGAGGGCAGGAAGTGGGTCCGCTACCCCGACACCGGCATGCGGATCAGCACCTCCAACCAGATGCTGGACGTCTTCGAGCCCAAGGTGCTGAAGGCCCTCGTCTCCCACGCCGCGAGCACCAAGGGCGGCATCTACCGCGGCTCGGTCACGGTGAAGGAACTGGGCAAGATCTACGGCCAGAGCGTCAACAAGAAGGTCGCCAAGGTCAAGGTCTCGTACCTGCTCGCCGTGGACTCCAAGGGCCTGGTCACCAGGGTCGTCAGCGACTGGACCCTCGACTACGGCATCCTCGGCACCAGCCACAGCACGACCGAGACCCGCTTCACCGGCTGGGGCGTCAAGGTCAAGGTCAAGGCCCCGCCGGCCGACCAGGTGACCGACGTCGCCGACCTCGGCGACGACAGCACGATCCCGCAGAACATCCCGGACGGCTCACTCAACTCCCTGGGCAACGTCAGGTAGCCCCCCTCCTAAGGACCCCTCATGAAGCGAATGCTCGCGGCCGCGGTGACGGCCGCGGCACTCATCCCGGCCGTCCCCGCACAGGCGGCCACGGACCCGGTCGCCGCCCTGAAGCGGCAGTTCGCCCCGGGCCACGGGGTGACGATCTCCGAGACCGCGCGGACCGAGTCGAAGCGCCCGCGCGACGACGAGGTCACCCGCATGGCCGGCTCCGTGCAGTTCGGCGCGTCCGGGCCCGTCGCGGCCGACGTCGTGTTCAGGACGATCGGCGAGGACGACAGCCGGCAACGCTGGATCAGCGTCGGCGGCAAGGTCTACGTGCAGGCGGCCGGCCTGGCCGACGACATGCCCATGGGCCGGACGTGGGTGCTCATGGAGCACCTCAAGGGCAAGGTGATCACCTCGGCCCAGCCGGTCGACGTGCTGGCGCCCAAGACGGTCAAGGCCCTGCTCTCGCATGCCGCCGCCCCCGAGGACGGCCTCCGCCAGGGCGCGCTGACCCTCGCGCAGGCGCGCGGGGCCGGCGCGTACGAAGGCTTCCGCTACCGCCTGGGCCTGAACGCCCAGGCGTTGCCCGACCGCGTCGTCACCGGCCAGAACCTCGCGCCGGGCTCGCGGATCGTCGTCGAGACCCGGCTCTCGGGCTGGGGCGCGAAGGTCAGCGTCAAGGCGCCTCCGGTGGACGAGGTCATCACCTACAAGGACCTGATGGCCGAGAAGCGGGCCAGAGCCGAGAAGCTCCGCCAGGACATCCCCGACGGTTCCACCAGCTCGCTCGGCCTGTTCGACTGAGCCGCCGAGCTGTCGCCACAATCCCCCTCGAACCAAGGACACAACCGCACATGAAGCGAACCCTCACCGGCGTCGCGCTGGCGACGGCCGCCGCCCTGGTGGCCGCCACCCCCGCGCTGCTGGCGGCTCCGGCCCAGGCGGCCGCGCCCAAGAACCCCGTGACCGCCGTGAAGAAGCAGCTCGTCCCCGGCAAGGGAGTGAAGTTCAGCGAGCGCATCAGCGTCAGCGACGGTGTGCGCAGCGAGGTCTTCATCCGGCGCACGGGAACCTTCCAGTTCAGCAAGTCGGGCCTCGCCGCCTCGGACATCACCGCCAAGTTCGCCATCAACCTGTCCGACCTGGGCGAGGACGCGCCGGAGACGCTCAAGGCCCTGGCCACGCCCGAGCGCACGATCCGGATCGGCACCACGTCGTACCTGTCCGGCGGCATGTGGAGCAAGGTCCTGCCCGAGGGCGAGACCTGGTTCAAGGCCCCGCACGGCCCGACGGGCGGCCTCACCGGCACGTTCGGCCAGCCGGTGAACGTCGCCGAGCAGGCCACGCTCAAGACCCTGCTCAAGACCGCCAAGCCGGTGAGCGGCGGCTACGCCGGCAAGATCACCGTCCGCGACCTGCGGAAGATCTCGCCCTGGTACCGGTCGAGCGCGATCGACCCGAGCCCCAAGGCCAAGCAGCTGAAGAGCGTCATCAGCTGGAAGCTCACCGTGAACGCGGCCGGCCTGCCGGTGCGCCTGGTGGCCACGTTCCCGCAGACCGCGATCACCGGCTCGGGCTCCGCGAAGGACGGCGGCGTGCGGGTCGACACCCGGTTCACCGGCTGGGGCGACGCCGTGTCGATCAAGGCTCCGACGGGTGACGACGTCTCCAGCGAGTTCGAGAACGGCAAGGACGACATCTCCTCCCTCGACCTGCCGTTCGGCGTCAGCGTCGCCAAGTAGCACCCCGCCGCCGAGGCCCGCGCCTCTCCCGTCGCCGCTTGGCGGGAGGGGCGCGGCGCCCGGCGGGCGCGCGGGTCAGGCCAGGTCAGGCCAGGCGGGAGTCGCGCAGGGCGGCCCACTCCAGCGAGTGCCTGATGCCCTCCTCGACGGTGAACCTGGTCTCCCAGCCGAGCAGCCGCCGCGCCCGGTCGCTGCGCGTGTACGCCCCCGCCACGTCGCCGGGCCGGGCGGGCGCCTCGACCACGTCGATCGGCCGGTCGACGACCCGGTTGAACGCCTCGGCCAGCTCGCGGACCGTCGTGCCGGCGCCGGTGCCGAGGTTGATCACGTCGGCGTCCAGGGAGTCGAACCGGCGCAGCGCCGCCACGTGCGCGGCGGCCAGGTCCCAGACGTGGACGTAGTCGCGGATGCCCGTGCCGTCGCTCGTCGGGTAGTCGGTGCCGGTGATCGCGAACGGCACGCCGTCCTCGTACGCCTCGATCATCTTGCCCAGGGCGTGGCTGGGACGGCGCAGTTGCAGGCCCGTGCGCATGGCCGGGTCGGCGCCGATCGGGTTGAAGTAGCGCAGCGACAGGATGCGGATCGGGCGGGTGGCGGCGATGTCGGCGAACATGGCCTCGCAGACCGCCTTGGTCCGCGCGTACGGGCTCTGCGGGGCGAGCGGCGAGCTCTCGTCCACGGTGTGGTCCGCGCCGGCCTGGTAGATCGACGCGGACGAGCTGAAGATCATCCGCTCGCAGCCGTTGCGCAGCAGGTGGTCGGTGAGCTCCAGGCTCTTGGCGACGTTCGCGCGGTAGTAGCCGACCGGGTCCGCGACGGAGTCGGGCACGACGATCAGGGCCGCGCAGTGGACGACGGCCTCGATGTCGGGGTGCTCGGCGAAGATCTTGTCGACGAGGGCGCCGTCGTCGATGTCGCCCTCGTAGAAGACCCGTCCCTCGGCGAACTCCCTGCGGCCCGTCACGAGGCTGTCGAGGATCACGGGCTCGATGCCGGCGTCGAGGCACGCCGACCCGATCGTGCTGCCGATGTAGCCCGCCCCACCGGTAATCAATACGCGCATGCCCCGAACCCTACGGGGATGTCACGGGGCCGCGCGCCGTCTCGATGATCTTCGTGGGATCCGGCACGCGGGGACATCGTGCCGATCTCCGGCTGGTCATGTCGGCCCAGTCGTGCGACATTTCCTGGTATGGGCAGGGACGTGCCAGTCGTCGTGTTCAGCCGGGACGATCGCCGGAAATATCGGGAAAAGGTGCGTCGATGTCTCGACGTCTTCGCCCAGATGTTGCGCGAGTCGCGCTTCGAGTTCGACCGCCCCCAGGCCGGCCTGGAGATCGAGCTCAACATCGTGGACGCCCGCGGCGAGGCCGCCATGCGCAACGCCCAGGTGCTGGCCGCGATCGAGCAGCCGGACTGGGCCACCGAGCTGGGCCAGTTCAACATCGAGATCAACGTCGAGCCCAGGGAGCTGACCGGCGACGGCCCGCTGCACCTGGAGGCGGACGTACGAAGGCGGCTCAACCACGCCGAGGAGCGCGCCCGCTCCCAGGACGGGCACCTGGTGCTGGTCGGCATCCTGCCCACGCTGCGCGAGCAGGACATCAGCGAGGGCACCCTGTCGGCCAACCCGCGCTACCGCCTGCTCAACGAGCAGATCTTCGCCGCCCGCGGCGAGGATCTGCACCTGTGCATCGAGGGCGTGGAACGCCTCGACACCCACGCCGACAGCGTCGCGCCCGAGGCCGCGTGCACCAGCGTCCAGCTCCACCTCCAGGTGAGCCCGGAGGCGTTCGCGCCGCACTGGAACGCCGCCCAGGTCATCGCGGGCCCCCAGGTCGCCGTCGCGGCCAACTCCCCCTACCTGTTCGGCAAGGAACTGCACCGCGAGACCAGGATCGCGCTGTTCGAGCAGGCCACCGACACGCGTCCGGCCGAGCTGAAGACGCAGGGCGTGCGGCCGCGGGTGTGGTTCGGGGAACGCTGGATCACCAGCGTCTTCGACCTGTTCGAGGAGAACGTCAGCTATTACCCGGCGCTGCTCCCCCTGTGCGAGGAGGAGGACCCGCGGGCCGAGCTGGACCAGGGCCGCATCCCCCAGCTGCACGAGCTGACCCTGCACAACGGCACCATCTACCGCTGGAACCGGCCGGTCTACGCGGTCGTGGACGGCGTGCCGCACCTGCGCGTGGAGAACCGCGTCCTGCCCGCCGGGCCCACGGTGGCCGACATCGCCGCGAACGCCGCGTTCTACTACGGCCTGATGCGCGTGCTCCCGTCGGCCGAGCGGCCGATCTGGAGCCAGATGTCCTTCCGCACCGCCGAGGACAACCTCGCCGCCGCGGCCCGGCACGGCCTGGACGCCCGGCTGTACTGGCCGGGTCTGGGCGAGGTGCCGGCGGCCGAGCTGATCCTGCGCCGGCTGCTGCCCATGGCGCGCGAGGGCCTGGCCGCGTGGGGGGTGCACACGCCGGTCGCCGACCGGCTGCTCGGCATCATCGAGGGACGCTGCCTGACCGGGCGCACAGGCGCGACCTGGCAGGTCGAACGGGTGCGCGCGCAGGGCGGCGACCGCCACGAGGCGTTACGCGCCATGACGTTGGACTACATCGACCGCATGCACGGCAACGATCCGGTGCACACTTGGGACGTGTGAACCTCGTGCGACCCCGCCTCCTCGTCCTGGCCCTCGTCCTGCTGCTGGCCGGCTGCGGCCTCACCCGGCCCGCGTCCAGGGACGTCCAGGGGGCCGACACGTTCGAGGACGACATCCGGGCCGCGCGCACGCTCACCGAGTCGTTCTGGACGGAGTTCTTCGACCAGCAGGGGATGAGATATCGGCCTATCGCCGACTTCATCCCCTACTCCGGGAGTTCGGGGCCTTCCTGTGGGGGCGAGCCGTCCGTGCCGAACAACGCCTTCTACTGCCCCGAGGGCCACTTCATCGCCTACGACCAGGCCTGGATGGAGTCCCTGTGGAACGACATGGGCGACGGCTCGGTGTACGTGATCATCCCCCACGAGTTCGGGCACGCCGTCCAGGCCCAGCTCAGGACCGGCTTCGAGCTGAACGTCCAGGCCGAGCTGCAGGCCGACTGCTACGCCGGCGGGACGCTGGCGGCCCTGGTCGGCTCAGGCTCCCTGCGTGCCCAGCCCGGCGACGAGGACGAGCTCATGACCAGCCTGGAGGCCGCCGGCGACCCCACGGACGACTGGCTGAACCCCGCCGCCCACGGCACCGCCGAGCAACGCCAGGCCTCCTTCGCCGGCGGCTATGAGAACGGCGTCCGCGCCTGCTGAGGGTGTACGCGCGGGTCAGCCCAGAGGATGATGTGTCTGATCATGACCTGCCTCTACGGTGGGTGCATGCCACTGGAGGAGATCGGCTGGCTGCGCAGAGGCGCGTGCAGGTCCAGCGACCCTGACCTCTTCTTCCCGCTCGCGCCCTCACCGTTGCAGGAGGCCCGCGCGAAGGCGGTCTGCGCCCGCTGCCCGGTCATCGACGAGTGCCGCTCCTACGCCTTACGTGAGGGCGAGACGGAAGGCATCTGGGGCGGCCTCACCCCGCAGGAACGCCGCCGCACCCGCTTCCCCGCAGGCTGGCGCAACTCCGCCGCCTCCTGACCCCGCCCACCGACCACCCCGCCCCCACCGGACGCCGCCGTTCCGTGGTGCGACGTAGCCTGCAAGGGTGCTGTTGCGCTCGATCGCCGTCCTCACCGCCGCCAACGTCCTCAACAACAAGATCGCCCCCAGGCTCGCCCCCCTCACGTCCGCCGCCGCCACCGCCGCGCTCGTGGCCATGGCACGCCGGCACCAGGTGTCGTGGCGTGAGCTGGGGTTCGAGAAGGCGTCCCGCGGAGCGGCCGTCGGCGGCGTGCTGGCGACGGCGGTGGCCGCCGTCTATACCGTGGGCATCGCCGTGCCCCGCACCAGGCCGCTCTTCCACGACGAGCGCGCCCTGTCGCTCTCGCGTGCCCGCGCTCTGGAGGAGGCCCTGATCCAGGTCCCCCTGGGCACGGTCCTGCTGGAGGAGGTCGGGTTCCGCGGCGCGCTGCACGGCATGCTGGCCCGCCGGCACGGCCCGGCCGCCGCCACGGCGCTCTCCTCGGCCCTGTTCGGCCTCTGGCACATCCTCCCGGCGATCGACATGGCCCGCGCGAACCCGGCGCTCGGCGCGCTGACCGCGGGCGAGTCGCCCGGCCGGCTCGACGTCGCGCGGGTGGTGGCGGGCAGCGTGGTGTCGACGGCGGCGGCGGGGGTGCTCTTCTGCGAGCTCCGGCGCCGTGGCGGGCTGCTGGCGCCGTCGATGCTGCACCTGGCGACCAATTCGCTCGGTTACCTCTTCGCGCGGCTCTCCGCAACGACTGCGCGCGACGGCCAGGTAGAGACTTCTTCCAGCGGGGGATGAGGTTTCCACCTCGGCGGATGAGAATCCTTCCTCTCATCTTTGGAACGGTCCAGAGAATTCGCCTCGATGCCCTTACCTTCACCCGAGACGCGCATTGCGGGAGCTCACACCGGCTCTTCGCATGCGTACATCAAGATCAGGACTTCTGATATGCGATGGAGGTACGGAGGTGGTGCTGCATGCGTACGGTGATCGACATCGACACAGGTCTTCTGGAGCTGGCCCAACACGAGCTGGGGACATCGACCCTGAAGGAGACGGTGAACGCGGCCCTGTCGGAAGTCGCAGCAAGGGGCAAACGCCGCGAAGCCTTCGAATACTGGCGTACCCGGGACAATACGCATCTTCTGGATCCATGGATCATGAAGCATGCGTGGTGACCACCGGAGTGCTCTACCTGATCGACAAGAGCGCCCTGGCCCGCATGCCGCATCCAGCGGTCCACCGGGCCCTCGAACCGCTCATCCTCAACAGGACGCTCGCGGTCTGCGAGGTCACGCAACTGGAGGTGCTCTACAGCGCCCGTGACCTCAAGGGCCACCAGCGGGACGCCCGCTACCTGCGGGAGGGCTTCCGCCTGCTGTCCATCGCGCACAAGAAGGTCGGGCCGAGGGCCCTGGAGGTGCAGGCGATGCTCGCCGGAAGGTCGCGCCACCGGGCGGCCGGGTCGGGCGACCTGCTGATCGCCGCCTGTGCCGAGGTGCATCAGGCGACGATCCTGCACTACGACCGGGACTTCGACGTCATCTCCGAGGTCACCGGGCAGCCGGCGCTCTGGGTGGTGCCGCCCGGCTCGATCCCCTGAGCCGGGGGCCGAAAGGCCGGGGTCAGGCCGTGGGCACGATCTGGAAGCCCTCCGCGTAGTGGCCCTCGCCGAACCCGGCCTGCTCGGCCCAGGCGGCGAAGCGGCCACGGACGAAGTCGACGAAGCCCTCGACGTGGGCGACCTGGCTGACATGCGACTGCAAGGCCGCGAGCTTGCGGTCCATGACCGCGGTGACGTCCACCCAGTGGTTGGGGGTGGAGCCGCCGTTCAGCCAGACCTCCCTGACCGTCCACGCCTCCAGGCCCTCCTCGCGCAGCAGCTCGGGGAAGGCGTAGGGGTTGCGGGCGTCGGGGTAGACCGCGTCGAGCGCGGCCCCGCCCACGGCCCGGTGGTCGGGGTGGCTGGGGGCGACGAACTGGTAGTTGCGGTCGGGGTGGTGGGTGATGACCAGGTCGGGGCGTACCTGGCGGATCACCCGCGCGATGTCGCGCCGGAGGTCGAGCGAGGGCACCACCCGGCCGTCGGAGTAGCCGAGGAAGCGCACGTCCGTCACGCCGACGGCCTTGGCCGCGGCGAGCTGCTCGGTCCTGCGGAGCTCGGCCATGCCGGAGTTGTCCAGGGTGCGCTCGTTGCCGCCGGCGTCGCCGTCGGTGACGAGCAGGTACGTGACCTCCACGCCCCGCTCCACGAACAGCGCCACGCTTCCCGCCGCCGCGAAGTCGACGTCGTCGGGATGCGCGGTGACGACAAGTACCCGGTTGATCTCGGCTTCCGGCAGCATGGCTTCCCTTCCTGGACCCTGTACGGAGGACAACCGGCACCCCGCCGGAGTCATTCCGGGCGCCGTTTGTCGGTGGCGCGTCTTAACCTAGGTGGGTGCCGACCCAAGTCTCTGTTGACCACCCCTTGCTCGACGGCCTCAACCCCCAGCAGCGCGAGGCCGTGATCCATCATGGCAGCCCCCTGCTCATCGTGGCGGGGGCGGGGTCGGGGAAGACGCGGGTGCTCACCCACCGCATCGCCTACCTGCTGGCCGAGCGCAACGCCCATCCGGGCGAGATCCTGGCCATCACCTTCACCAACAAGGCCGCCCGCGAGATGAAGGAGCGCATCGACAAGCTCGTCGGGCCGCGTTCCAAGGCGATGTGGGTGATGACGTTCCACAGCGCCTGCATGCGCATCCTGCGGCGCGAGGCCAAGCGGCTGGGCTTCCCGTCCAGCTTCTCGATCTACGACCAGGCCGACTCGCAGCGGCTGATGGCGATGGTCTGCAGGGAGATGGAGCTCGACCCGAAGCGCTACCCGCCGCGTTCGTTCTCGGCGCAGGTCAGCAACTTCAAGAACGAGCTGGTCGACTACGAGACCGCGCTCGACCGGGCGGGCTCGCACCTGGAGAAGACGCTCGCGCAGGCGTACAAGGCCTATCAGCTCAAGCTGACCGAGGCCGGCGCGATGGACTTCGACGACATCATCATGAACACGGTGACGTTGTTCCAGCTCTTCCCCGAGGTGGCCGAGCACTACCGGATGCGGTTCAGGCACGTGCTGGTCGACGAGTACCAGGACACCAACCACGCCCAGTACATCCTGATCCGCGAGCTGGTCGGCCATCCCGAGGTGCGCACCGCCGACGGCGACGTCGTGCGTCCGGGCGCCGACATGTCCGAGTTGTGCGTGGTGGGCGACGCCGACCAGTCGATCTACGCCTTCCGCGGCGCGACGATCCGCAACATCCTGGAGTTCGAGCGCGACTACCCCGACGCCCGCACGATCCTGCTGGAGCAGAACTACCGCTCCACCCAGAACATCCTGGCCGCGGCCAACGCGGTGATCGCGCGCAACGAGGGCCGCAAGCCGAAGAACCTCTGGTCCGACCAGGGCGACGGCCCCAAGATCGTGGGCTACGTCGCCGACAACGAGCACGACGAGGCCATGTTCGTGGCCCAGGAGGTCGACCGGCTCAGCGACGAGGAGGGCGTCAAGCCGAGCGAGGTCGCGGTGTTCTACCGCACCAACGCCGCCTCCCGGGTGTTCGAGGAGATCTTCATCCGCACCGGGCTGCCGTACAAGGTGGTCGGGGGCGTGCGCTTCTACGAGCGCAAAGAGGTCAAGGACCTGCTGGCCTACCTGCGGGTGCTGGCCAACCCGGCCGACGTCGTGTCGATGCGGCGCATCCTCAACGTGCCCAAGCGCGGCATCGGCGAGCGGGCCGAGGCCATGATCGAGGCGCTGTCCTCGCGCGAGCGCATCTCGTTCTGGGACGCGCTGCGGCGGGCCGACGAGGCCTACGGCATGGCGACGCGCTCGCTCAACGCGGTGCGCGAGTTCGTGGCGATGCTGGAGGAGCTGATCGCCAAGGCCGAGGGCGTGCCGCCGTCGACGCTGGCCGAGGAGATCCTGGTGGCCACCGGCTACCGCGCCGAGCTGGAGGCCTCAGAAGACCCCCAGGACGAGTCCCGCCTGGAGAACCTCAACGAGCTGATCTCGGTGGCCTCGGAGTTCGAGGAGGCCAACCCCGAGGGCACGCTGGTGGAGTTCCTGGAGCAGGTGTCGCTGGTCGCCGACGCCGACCAGATCCCCGACGCCGACGGCGGGCAGGGCGTCGTCACGCTCATGACGTTGCACACGGCCAAGGGCCTGGAGTTCCCGGTCGTCTTCCTGACCGCGATGGAGGACGGCGTGTTCCCGCACGTCCGGTCGCTGGGCGAGCCGAAGGAGCTGGAGGAGGAGCGGCGGCTGGCCTACGTCGGCATCACCCGGGCGCAGAAGCGGCTCTACCTCACGCGGGCGGCGGTGCGCAGCTCGTGGGGGTCGCCGTCGTTCAATCCGGCCTCGCGGTTCGTCAACGAGGTGCCGGGGCAGCTCATCGACTGGCGTACCGACCCCGAGAAGTCGGCCTGGAGCGCGGCGACGCGGCGGGAACCGGCCGCGCGGCCGGCGCCCAGGAGCGGCGGCGGGTCGCGGCAGATGTTGTCGCTGACGCCCGGCGATCGGGTGACGCACGACAAGTGGGGGCTCGGCACGGTGGTGGCCGTGGACGGGATGGCGGAGAAGACCAAGGTCAAGATCGACTTCGGCGCCGACGGCGAGAAGACGCTGCTGCTGGCGTACGCCCCGCTGGAGAAGCTCTGACCCTGGGCGTCAACGGGCGCCCACCCTCGACGGAGGCCGGGCGCCCGACGACGGCACCTGGTTTGCGGTGTTCAGGAGCGGGCAGGGCGCTTGGCGGCGGCCCTGCCGGTCCGCTGCGGGGTCAGGGCTTGAGGGCGCTGCCCTGCTTCCACTGGGTCCAGTTGAGCTGCCAGTAGCTCCAGCCGTTGCGCCAGTCGAGCTTGCGCTTGGTCCCGGTGATCTTGACGACGTCACCCCGCTGGGCGATGCCGTAGAACCACTTGGCGCCCTGCGGCGTGGCGCGCACGCAGCCGTGGCTCTGGTTGGAGCGGCCGAGGTACTGGTAGTAGCCGGCGCTCTGGTGCACGTACTCGCCGCTGTCGGAGATGCGCACCGCCCAAGGGATCTCCTCCTTGTAGTAGCGCGGGTCCTTGGGGTCGGTCACCCCCATCCAGGACGACGTCATCGTCTCGACGGACTTCTTGCCCATGGTGAGGTGCGTGCCGCTGGTGGTGAGGTAGACGTCCACGCCGTTGCGCATCAGGCCGCCGCGGCCGGCGCTGATCGCGATCTTCTTGGCGATCTTGCCGTCCCGGTAGACCTTCATCTGGTGCCTGCGGGTGTCGACGACCGAGATGTTCGCGTTGCCGACCGCGAAGCGGCGGGTGACGTCCTTGGCCTTGTTGCCGGGCAGCTGGCTGAGGCGCGCGGTGAACAGCACCTTCTGGTGCGGCTTCCAGTACGTCTTCGTCCGGTAGATGACCTTGCGGGCCGACACCCAGCGCCAGGCGCCCTCGACCGGTTTGTCGGCCTGGACCTCCAGCAGCGCCTCCACGGCGGCCTTGTCCTTCACGTCCCGGTCGAACGTGACGATGATCGGGAAACCGACGCCGACTTTCTCCGCCGTCTCCGCCATGGGCGTGATGTCGGCGATGTCTAGCTTGACCTTCTTGGCCGGGGCCGCGACGTGGGCAGCCGCGGCGACGCCCACGGCGGCGGTCGTCCGGACCGCCGGGGCCTGCGAGGCTGGCACGCCTTCTGCCGAACAGGCCGCAGCCGAGACCAGTGCGACCATGGCAAGCAACCGGGGGACGCGATTCAAGGGGGTTACTCCTGGATTATGTGCTTCTCCTTCCATGTGTGACTACTGAGACGCCTGATTCGTCTACGGATCGCCGTAACGACCTTGTAACGGTCCAGAGAGCAGGGTCAGACGAGGCGGCGCGCGGTGGCCCAGCGGGACAGCTCGTGCCGGTTGGAGAGCTGGAGCTTGCGCAGCACGGACGACACGTGCGTCTCCACGGTCTTGACCGAGATGAACAGCTCCTTGGCGATCTCCTTGTACGCGTAGCCGCGGGCGATCAGCCGCAGCACCTCGCGCTCGCGCTGGGTCAGCGAGTCGAGCTCGGGATCGATCGAGGGCGCCTCGGAGGAGGCGAAGGCGTCGAGGACGAACCCGGCCAGCCGCGGCGAGAAGACCGCGTCGCCGTCGGCCACCCGGCGGATGGCGTCGGTGAGCTCCTTGCCGCTGATGTTCTTGGTGACGTAGCCGCGCGCGCCGCCCCGGATGACGCCGATGACGTCCTCGGCGGCGTCGGAGACCGACAGCGCGAGGAAGCGCACCTGCGAGCCCGTGCTGAGGACGCGGCGCAGCACCTCCTGGCCGCCGCCGCCGGGCATGTGCACGTCGAGCAGGACCACGTCGGGCTGGTGCTCGGCGATGGCCTTGACCGCCGTCTCGACGTCCTCCGCCTCGCCCACGACCTCGATCGAGTCGCCCAGCTCCGCGCGCACGCCGGATCTGAACAGCCGGTGGTCGTCGACGATCAACACGCGTGTCATTGCTTGTCCACCTTCATCGTCAGCATCACTTCCGTGCCCTCGCCGGGCTCGGTGCGGACCCTGGCCGTGCCGCCGTGACGTTCCATTCTCCCGATGATGGACTCCCTGATGCCCATTCTGTCGAGGGGCACCGCCTCAAGGTCGAAGCCCTTGCCGCGGTCCTTCACGAAGATGGTCACCTCCAAGCCCTCCACCTCCGCGTACACGGAGATGGCCGGGCTCTCAGAATATTTGGCCGCGTTGACCATCGCCTGCCTGGACGCCTTGAGCATCGCCGCCAGCTTGCCCTGCGCGTCGAGGTCGATGTCGCCGACGCAGACGACCTCGATGGGCACGCCGTGCGAGTCCTCCTCCTCGGCCGCGATCCGGCGGACGGCGGCGGCCACGGTGGCGTCGGCGTCCTGGGCGGGCTGGTAGAGCCAGTTGCGCAGCTCGCGCTCCTGGGAGCGGGCCAGCCGGGTGACCTCGCGGGGGTCGTGGGAGACGCGCTGGATGAGGGTGAGGGTGTGCAGCACCGAGTCGTGCACCATGGCGGCCACCTCGGCGCGCTCCTCCTGCCGGATGCGCTCGCGCCGTTCGAGCTGCAGCTCCTTCCACAGGCCGGCCAGCCAGGGCGCGGCGATGACCGCGATGCCGCCGACCACGACGACGGTGAACAGCAGACCGGGCCTGGCCTGGGCCAGCTCGCCCTGGGCGTACAGGAAACCGGCCGCGCCGATGACGACCAGCGTCACGCCGAGCAGTGTGCGCACCCGGTTGGTGCGGATGCTCTTGGTGGCGCCGCTGACCCAGTTCTTGCGGCGTTCGGGGTCGGCCTGCTGCCACAGGATGAGCGCGCCGATGCCGCCGACGGCGAACGGCAACATGCCGATCCCGCCCTTCGAGGCCCCGGTCAGCCAGCCGAAGGCGGCCAGCGCCACGCCGATCGCGCTGAACGCGGCGAGCTGGCTCCAGTCGCGCTGCGGCGGCGGCCCCTCGTACGGCTCCCGCGGAGTGATCATCCACAGCACGGCGTACGCCACCATGCCGACCCCGTCCACGACGCTGAGCAGCACGAACATCAGCCTGATCACGACGGGATCGAGGGAGAGCTGCGCCGCCAGCCCCTGGGCCACGCCGCCGAGCAGGCGGCCCTCCATGGGGCGGAGCATCCGGCGATAGGGTCGATCGCCGGCGGGCTCGGCAAGTGTCTTCTGGTCTGCCATAACATCGCCATCGTCACATGTCGCGGGCACTTCGGGCATCAGGGAACAACCCCCAGGGTCGAGTCAGGGGTCTCCCGGATGCGGCCACCCCGCCCGACGGTCCACGATGGTTCCATGACAGAAGCTCCGCCCAGGCAACCCGCCGCCCCGCCCCGGGAGCTGCGACGCAGCAGCGAGGGGCGCTTCCTCATGGGCGTCTGCGCCGGTCTCGGGCGGCACACCGGCATCGACCCCGTGGTGTTCCGCGTGGCGTTCGCCGTGCTCCTGCTCGGTTCGGGCATCGGGATCTTCCTGTACATCGCGGCGTTCCTGCTCATGAAGGAGCCCAACGGCGGGCCGGGCATCATCGAGCAGTGGACCCGCCGCGACCTCGACGCCGAGGCCGTGATGGCGCTGCTGACGGCGGTGCTCGGGTTCGGCCTCGCGCTCAACCTCGCGACCGTCTGGCTCGACACCGGCACGCTGGTGGTCGGCGTGCTGCTGGCCGTCTCGCTGCTGGCGGCCCACTCCAGAGGCGTCGACCTGCTGGGCCTGGCCCGCTCGATGCCCGAGCGGCTCGGTCGCCGGCGCTCCCCCGACGCGGAGCCGCCCGCGCCGCCCTACGCGCCGCCCGTGTCCACGCCTCGGGTGCGTCCCGCCGAACCCGGCTGGTCCGGCCTCGGCGACACCGTGACGGCTCACCCTGAATCCCCGGCCCCGGCCCCCAGGCCGACGGCCGCCGCGCACGCCGAGGCCGTGGCCGCGCGGCTGCGGGCGATGTCCGCCGGCCGGCAGGCCGAGACGCCGCGTACGGACCGGCCCGAAACCCCTGCGGCGGGACAGGCGGAGGCCGGCCGGACGGAGATGTCGAAGATCGAGGCCGCGCAGGCGTTGGAGGCCGCCGGCGCCGTGACGGCGGAGCACCAGCTCCCCGACGACGCGACCCGCCAGGCGCAGACGCCCGGCACGGAGACGCCCGGCACAGGGGTCCACGGCACGGAGGCCCCCGGCACAGGGACCCCTGACGCTGAGGCCGCGCAGCCGCGGCCGCAGGCTCAGGCGGCGTCGCGGCAGGAGCCGCCCGCCTACCGCCCTCAGCCCAGGACCGCGATCGACTACAGCGGCTACGGCGAGCCCTTCGCCCCGAAGGGCCCCTACCGCCCGCTCGACCCGGCCAGGCGGGCCGGCCAGTCGCCCTACGACCCCGCCCTGTACGGCCGCCCGGCCCCCGCCCCGGCACCGCAGAAACGACGCCCCGCGTCGTTCATCGGGGTCATCACCATCTTGCTCGCGATCATAGTGGGAGGGATCGTCGTGGCGGTCCAGGCCAGGTCGGCCGCGGGCGTGAGCCCGACCATCGTCGGCGGCGCGGTGCTCATCACCATCGGCGCCGGCCTGCTCATCGCCGCCTGGTGGGGCCGCGGCGCCGGTCTCGTCGCGGCGGGCACCACGGTCGCGCTGCTGATCGGCGTGGGGCTGATGCTGGGCGGCCTGCCGCGCAACTTCGGCGACTCCACCTGGTACCTGACCAAGCCCGCGGAGGCGGGCAAGGTCTACGACGTCGGCGTCGGCGACGGCCGGCTGGACCTGACGGAGCTGAAGGCGCTGCCGGGGACGAGCCTGACGTTCGACGCCCGGGTCTCCGTGGGCGAGCTGACGGTGATCGTGCCGCCGACGGCCAGGGTCGAGGTGCACGCGATGAACAAGGTCGGCGACATCAAGGTCGACCAGTCGATCAGGGGCGGCGTGGACGTCAAGTTCGACAAGGTGCTGGAGCCCGAGGTCGGGTCCGGGGACGAGGAGTTCACGATCGTGCTGAACCTGCGCGGCGGCCTCGGCGACATGGAGGTGCGGCGTGGCGCGTGACGTCGAGCGGGTCCGGCGCCTGCACCGGACCGACTGGATGGCCCTGCTGAGCGGCACGTTGTTCGTGGTGCTCGGCATCCTGGTGGTGACCCGCGTGCTCACGGACGCGCTGGTCGTGGTCGGGCTGACCGTGGTGGGGCTGGCCTTCGCGGGGGTGGTGGCGATCATCGCTCGGGTGGTCCGCGGCAAGTAACCCTTGACCGGGAAAAACACCGGCGTAGTTTCGGGTGTGTCCGCCTTTCCCCTGCTCCTGAGGGAGGACGTATGCCCCGAATCGCCGTCACCGTCGACGGGATCAAGTACGAGGAGGACGTCGAGCCGCGGCTCCTCCTCGTCCATCTACTACGTGAGCGGCTCGGCAGGACCGGCACCCCGGTCGGCTGCGACACCAGCAACTGCGGCGCGTGCACGGTGCTGCTCGACGGCAAGAGCGTGAAGAGTTGCTCCGTGCTGGCCGTGCAGGCCGACGGCGGCGACGTCGTCACCGTCGAGGGCCTGGGCGCGAACGGGTCGATGCACCCGATGCAGCGGGCTTTCCACGAAGAGCACGCGTTGCAGTGCGGCTACTGCACCCCCGGCATGGTCATGGCCGCGATCGACCTGGTCCGGGAGGACCCGGAGCCGTCGGAGGAGTCGATCAGGCACGGGCTGGAGGGCAACCTGTGCCGCTGCACGGGTTACTGCAACATCGTGCGCGCGGTGAAGCGCGGCGCGCAGGAGATGGGGCAGGCGGTGAGGACGCAGTGAGCGAGCTGAGCCCCGAGGCCGTCGCCGGGCAGATCGACGGCAGCGGCCAGATCAACGAGCCGGCCGGCGTGCACGAGGTGGGCCGGCCGCGCCGGCGCAAGGAGGACGCCAGGCTGCTGACGGGGCGTACGCGCTGGACGGACAACCTCTCCAGGCCCGGCACGCTGCACGTGATGTTCCTGCGCAGCCCGATGGCCCACGCCCGGATCACCCGGGTGGACGTGTCGGCGGCCCGCGGCCTGCCCGGCGTGGTGGCCGCGTTCAGCGGCCAGGACTTCGCCGCCGAGCAGGGCAGCCTGCCGTGCGCGTGGCCGGTGACCGACGACGTCGTCATCCCCGACCACCCGCCGATGGCCACCTCCGAGGTGCGGTACGTCGGCGAGGCCGTGGCCTGCGTGGTCGCGACCGACCGGTACCTGGCGGCCGACGCGCTGGAGGCCGTCGAGGTCGACTACGAGCCGCTGCCCGCGGTGCTCGACATGACCGAGGCGTTGTCGCCGGACAGCCCGAAGGTGCACGAGGCGGGCAACCAGGCGTTCTCCATGAAGATCACCTCGGGGGACCTCGACGCCGCGTTCGAGGGCGCCGCCGTCGTCGTCGACCGGACGTACGTGCAGCAGCGGCTCATCCCGACGGCCATGGAGCCGCGGGCGGTGCTCGTGGACACCGACGGCGACTCGTTCACGATGTGGACCTCCACCCAGATCCCGCACATCCTGCGCGTCATGCTCGCGGTGGTGACCGGCATCCCCGAGCACGACCTGCGGGTGATCGCCCCCGACGTGGGCGGCGGGTTCGGCTCGAAGTTGCAGGTCACCGCCGAGGAGGTGCTCTGCCTGCTGATCGCGCGCCGGCTGGGCCGGCCGGTCAAGTGGACGGAGTCCCGCTCCGAGGGCAACCTGACCGTGCACCACGGCCGCGACCAGCTCCAGCACATCCGGCTCGCGGCCGACGCCGACGGACGCATCCGGGGGCTCCAGGTCGACCTGCTGGCCGACATGGGCGCGTACCTGATGCTGGTGACGCCGGGGGTGCCGCTGCTCGGGGCGTCCATGTTCAACGCGATCTACAAGATGGACGCCTACGAGTTCGGCTGCCGGGGCGTGTTCACCACCAAGATGCCGACGGACGCCTACCGGGGCGCGGGCCGTCCCGAGGCGACGTTCGGCATCGAGCGGACGATGGACGAGCTCGCCGCCGAGCTGGGCCTGGACCCCCTGGAGGTGCGCCGGCGCAACTGGATCAGGCACGAGGAGTTCCCGTACACGACGATCTCGGGGCTGACCTACGACTCGGGCAACTACGAGGCGGCCACGGAGCGGGCGCTGTCGTTGTTCGGCTACGACAAGCTGCGGGCCGAGCAGGCCGACCGGCGGGACCGGGGGGATCCGGTGCAGCTCGGGATCGGGGTCAGCACGTACACGGAGATGTGCGGGCTGGCGCCGTCGAGGCTGCTCGGGGCGGCCAGGTTCGGGGCGGGCGGCTGGGAGCACGGCTCGGTGCGCATGTTGCCCACCGGCAAGGTCGAGGTCATCACCGGCACGTCCCCGCACGGCCAGGGGCACGTGACGGCGTGGAGCCAGATCGTGGCCGACGCGCTGGGCGTGCCGTTCGAGGACGTGCGCGTGCTGCACGGCGACACGGCCGTCGCGCACAAGGGCATGGACACCTACGGCTCGCGCTCGCTGGTCGTGGGCGGCATGGCCGTGCTGCGGGCGTGCGAGAAGGTCAGGGAGAAGGCCAGGAGGCTGGCCGCCCACATGCTGGAGTGCTCGCCGGACGACGTGGAGTTCGACGGCGGCGTGTTCAAGGTGCGCGGCACCGGGTCGGGCCGCACGATCCAGGAGCTGGCCTACGCCGCGTTCCAGGCGCACGACCTGCCCGACGGCGTGGAGGCGCGGCTGGACTCCGACGCCACCTTCGACCCGGACAACTACTCCTTCCCGCACGGCACCCACCTGTGCGCGATGGAGGTGGACACCGAGACGGGCATGACCCGGATCCGCTCGTACGTCGCCGTGGACGACGTCGGCAAGGTGGTCAACCCGCTGATCGTCGAGGGCCAGGTGCACGGCGGCATCGCGCAGGGCGTGGCCCAGGCGCTGTTCGAGGAGGCCGTCTACGACTCCGAGGGCAACCTGCTGACCGCGACCATGGCCGACTACCTGCTGCCGTCGGCGGCGGACCTGCCGTCGTTCACGACGGACCGCACCGAGACCCCCGCGACCGGCAACCCGCTGGGCGTCAAGGGCGTCGGCGAGGCGGGCACGATCGCCTCCACCCCGGCGGTGGTGAACGCGATCGTGGACGCGCTGCGGCCCTACGGCGTCGGCGACATCCGGATGCCGTGCACGCCCGAGCGTGTCTGGCGAGCGCTGGAAGGAGCGCGGCGATGATCCCCGCACCGTTCGACTACGTGCGTCCCGACTCGCTCTCGGCGGCCTGCGCGGAGCTCGCCGCCGACGAGGACGCCAAGGCGCTGGCCGGCGGGCAGTCGTTGCTGCCGTTGTTGCGGTTGCGGCTGGCGTATCCGTCCAAGCTGGTGGACATCGGGCGGCTGCCCGGCCTGAACGGCGTGCACGACCGGGGCGACCACGTCTTCATCGGCGCGCTGGCCACGCACGACGAGGTCATGCGCTCGCCGGTGGTGAACGCCGGCGCCCCGCTGGTGGCGCTGGCCACGGCCAGGGTGGCCGACCCCGCGATCAGGCACCGGGGCACGTTCGGCGGCTCGCTGGCGCACGCCGACCCGGCGGGTGACCTGCCGGCCGTGGTGCTGGCGCTGGACGGCGTGATCGTGGCCGCGTCGGCGCAGGGCGAACGGGAGATCCCGGCCGCCGAGTTCTTCGCCGACTATCTGGAGACGTCTCTGCGCGCCGGGGAGATCCTGGTCGGCGTGAAGGTGCCGAAACTGGGCGAGGGCTGGGGCTTCCACTACGAGAAGTTCCACCGGACCGCGCAGTCGTGGGCGATCGTCGGCGTGGCGGCCGCGGTCAGGCGGGCCAACGGCTCGATCGCCGAGGCCAGGGTCGCGCTGACGAACATGGGCCCGACCCCGGTGCGCGCCCGCGCGACCGAGGACGCGTTGCGCGGCGTCGAGCTCGGCGACCGGGTGCGGCAGGCGTGCGAGGAGGCGGCGGAGGGCACCTCGCCCCCCGCCGACCTGCACGCCCAGCCCGACTACCGCCGTCACCTGGCCCGGGTGCTGACCCATCGGGCAGTGCGCACGGCCGCCGGGACCCCCTGAGTGAGGCGGGGGCGCCTCTTCCGGGCGCCCCCGCCTCGACGTAGTGTCGCAACCAACCTCGGAAGGAGCGGATCGATGGCGATGCGGTTCGAGCACGAGTTCACTGTCCCGGTTCCGGTCGAGCAGGCGTGGGCGGTGCTGCTCGACGTCGAACGGGTCGCGCCGTGCCTGCCCGGGGCGACGCTCGACATCTTCGAGGGCGACGAGTTCACCGGCCGGATGAAGGTCAAGGTCGGCCCGATCACCGTCACCTACCGGGGCTCGGCCAGGTTCGAGGACGTCGACAAAGACGCCCACACGCTCGCCATCCAGGCGTCGGGCAAGGAGGCCAGGGGCTCCGGCACGGCCTCGGCCACGGTCAGGGCGCGCATGACGCCGGCCGAGGGGGGCACGTCGGTGGCCGTGGAGACGACGTTCAACGTGACCGGGCGGCCGGCGCAGTTCGGGCGCGGGGTCATGGCCGAGGTCGGGGCCAAGCTGATCGACAGGTTCGCCGGCAACCTGGCCCAGCTCCTCTCCGAGCCCATGGTGGAGCCGGTCGCACCCCAGGAACAGCCCCAGGAGGAGGAGCGGCACCTGAGCGCGGTGACCGTCCCCGAGCCGGACGTGCGGCCCGCGGGCACGCTGCGGACCTCGCGCACGCCCGACGAGGAGGCGCTCGACCTGATGGAGATCGCCGGGCAGCCGCTGCTCAGGCGGCTGGCGCCGATCGCGGGCGGCCTGCTGGCGCTCACGATCCTCATCTGGGTGGTTCGTCGCCTTATGCGCTGATTTTCAGCAAAAACAGCATAAAGTCCGGTCACTTCCCGCTATCGGGGGGAAGTGCCATTCCCGCAGGTCATTTCTGGGGGGACATGGGCATGCCGGACTGCAGCGTCGTCGTGATCTCGTACAACGACGCGGCCCGCCTGCCCAGGGCCGTGCGCTCGGTGCTGCGGCAGACGTTGCGCGACCTGGAAGTGATCATCTCCGACGACGCGAGCACGGACGGCACGCCCGAGGTGGCCGCGCGGCTCATGGCCGAGGACCCGCGGGTGCGCTACCTGCGCAGGCAGAGCAACAGCGGCGGCTGCGGAGCTCCCCGCAACGACGGCATCGACGCGGCCAGGGCGCCGTACGCCATGTTCCTCGACAGCGACGACGAGCTGCCCAGACACGCGTGCAAGAGCCTGCTCACCGAGATCGAGCGCACCGGCGCCGACTTCGTGTCGGGGCAGATCTCCCGGCTGTTCGAGCGGGACGGACGGCTGCGCCCGTACTATCCGTCGTTGTTCGCCCGGCGGCGGGTGGTCGAGGGCATCCGCGCGGAGCCCGAGCTCTTCCTCGACTCCTTCAGCACCAACAAGCTCTACGACGTCGCCTGGCTGCGCGACAACGTGCTGCGCTTCCCCGAGGACATCCACTACGAGGACCACGTCTTCGCCACCGAGCTGTACGCGCTGGCCCGCCGGTTCGCGATCGTCCCGTGGGTGGTCTACCACTGGCACCGGGCGAGCTCGAACGAGTCGATCTCCCTGAGCATCGACGAGATGGACAACGTGCGGCAGCGGGTGATCGCGGCCCGGCTGAGCGACGACATCCTGCGCGGCTACGGCGCGCACGACCTGGTGCCGCACCGGCAGTACCGGTTCCTGCGGCAGGACCTGCGGGTCTACCTCAACCCGCTGCCCGCCCGCGACCTGGTGTGGGTCAAGGAGTTCGCCTCGGTCGTGCGGCCGTACCTGGAGGAGATCCCCGGCGCGGTGTTCGACCGCATCGAGCCGATGGACCGGGTCTGCTGCCGGCTCATCCTGGACGACCGGATCGAGGACCTGCGCGTGGCGGCCGGCTCGCTGACCGGCCCCCGGGCCGCGCCGCGGGCGGCCGTACAGGTGGACGGGCGCACGTACTGGGGGACCACGGCCGCGCCGGGGCTGGACATCACCGCGCTGCGCCTGGCCGAGCTGCCCTACACCGACTCCCGGCTGCGGCACGAGGTGACCGGCCTGGCCACGAACGGCGAGCGGGTGCGGATGACCGTGCGCACCTACGACCCGTTCGGCGTGCTGCCGGCCGAGTGGGACGCCTTCCTGGAGGCGGGCCGGGAACGGGTGCCGATCCAGCCGGTCCCCTCGGGCGAGGGCGGCTACGTCAGCGAGGTCGTCTTCGCGCCCTGCGGCAGGAGCGACCCGCGCATCGGCTTCCGGCGCCGCTCCGACGGCCACGTCACCACCGACCGGCTGATCGTGGACCCCAACCTGGAGCCGATCGAGCTGCCCGGCTGCACGGTGAAGGCCGAGGGTTACGCCGCCTACCTTTGCGTGCGCACGCATTCGCGCACCCGCTCGGCGCTGCGGCGGGCGCGGCGGCTGCTGCTCAGGAAGCTCAACACGCCGGGCGTCAAGCTGCGCGCGTACAAGCTGCTGATCAGGGTGGTGCCGCGGCGCGACGACCTCGCCCTGTTCGAGTCGGACGTCGGCAAGGGCTACAACGGCAGCCCCCGCGCCATCTACGAGGAGGTGCGGCGGCGCGGCCTGCCGATCGAGGCGGTCTGGTCGGTCGCCAAGGGCCGCAAGAACTTCCCCGCCGACGTGCGGCTGGTCCGCCGGGGAAGCTGGCGCTACCTGTGGACGATGGCCCGCGCCGGGATCTGGGTGGACAGCCACGGCTTCCCGCTGGACTATCCGAAGCCGCCCGGCACCCGCTACCTGCAGACCTGGCACGGGCAGGGCATCAAGTCGATCGGCTTCGACGCGCCCGACCTGCGCGGCGACTTCGACCGGCCGCGCGAGCAGTGGCGGGCCGCCGTCGCCCGGTGGGACGCGCTGGTCTCGCCGAGCGCCGAGTTCTCGCGGGTGTTCCTGCCCTCCAACGGCTACGACGGCAAGGTCTACCGGTGCGGCACCCCGCGCTGCGACGCGCTGGTGCGGGCGGAGGCGGCCGGCGACGTGCGGGCCCGGCTGGAGATCCCGCCGGGGCGCAAGGTCCTGCTCTACGCGCCCACCTACCGCGACCGGGACAAGATGAGCGGCCGTTCGGTACGCGCCGACCTGGACCTCATGGCCAGGGAGCTGGCCGGCGAGTGGGTGGTGGTGCTGCGCACGCACCCGGTCGAGAAGTACGACCCGCCCGAGCGGCTCAGGCACTTCGTGCGGCCGGCCGCGTCCTACCCGGAGATCAACGACCTGATGCTGGCCTCCGACGCGCTGCTGACCGACTACTCGTCCGTGATGTGCGACTACGCGGTGACCGGCCGGCCGATGGTGTTCCTCATCGACGACTGGGACGACTACCGGCTCTCCGAGCGCGGCGTCTACCACGACCTGCCCGCCATCGCCCCGGGCCCGTGCGTGACGACCACGGCGGAGCTGGTGGACGTGCTGCGCAACCTGCCCGAGGTGCACGCCGCCTTCGCCGCCAAGTACGCCGCCTTCCGCGCCCTGTGGTGCGCCGACGAGCACGGGGACGCCTCCGCCCGCATCGTGGACGACTTCTTCGAGGGGCGCACGCGATGACCGTCGTCTTCGCCTGCCTGGAGGCCGACACGCTCGGCGGCGTCCAGCAGGTCACCCACACCCTGGCCCAGGGCCTGGCGGAACGCGGCCACGAGGTGCACGTCGTCGGCCTGCACCGCGCCGCCGCGCCGTTCCACTACGTGGACCGGCCGCTCTACCGGCAGCACGTCGTGGGCGGGCCGCTCGGCGAGCAGGGCCCGCTGGCCAGGCGGCTGGCCGACCGCAGGGTGAAGGAGCTGCTGCGCGGCGTCCGTCCCGGGTACGCGGTGCTGACGTCGCCGTCGGTGGTGACCAGGCTGTCGGGGCTGCTGCCCGCCGGGTTCCGCTCGATCGGGCAGTACCACGGCTCCTACGACCACGCCCGCGACTGCTGGCACCTGGCCTCGATCAAGAAGCACTACCCCGACCTCGATCAGGCGCTCTTCCTCAGCGACGACGACGCCTGGGCCTTCTCCGAGCACGCCTTGCTGCCCAACGCCTGGACGCTGCCCAACCCGCTGGGCGCCTGGCCGCGGGAGACGTCGGCGCTGGACGTGCCGCGGGTGCTGGGCGTCGGGCGGCTGGAGGGCGTCAAGCGGTTCGACCGGCTGATCAGCGCGTTCGCGCGGGCGCAGGCGCCGCCGTCCTGGGAGTTGCACCTGATCGGCGACGGCGCCGAACGCGAGCGGCTGCGGGCGCACGCGGCCCGGGAGGGCGTCGCGGACCGGGTGGTCTTCCGCGGCCTGGTGCCCGCTCACCGGATGGGCGAGGAGTACCTGAACGCCTCGCTGGTGGCGCTGACCAGCGAGCACGAGGGCCTGCCGGTCGTGCTGCTGGAGGCGTGCGCCCACGGGGTGCCGTCAGTGGCCTTCGACGTGTCGGGCGGCGTGCGCTCGGCGGGCCCGGTACGGGTGCCGCCGGGGGACGTGGACGCGTTCGCCGCCGAGCTGGCCGCGCTGATGGGGTCGGCGCGGGAGCGGCGGCGGCTGGGGGCCGCCGCCCGCGCACGGGCCGAGGCGTTCCGCCTCGACCACGTGCTGGACCGCTGGGAGCGGCTGTTCGCGCACATCCAGCGCTAGACGGTCACCTCGGGACGCTGCTGCGGGATGCCGGCCAGCGACTTCTGCGTGGAGGTGAGCAGCGCGCCGACCGGGCTGGGCTCGCGCAGCCGGTTGAAGCGGTCGCGCATGGCCTTGCGCGACCGGCTGGCCTTGCGCTTCTGCATGGTCTTCTGGCAGGCCGTCACGTGCTCCTTGGCCGGCCTGGGCGCGCCGGTCAGCTCGTAGCCGTTGGCCTGGAGGCGCTCGGCGAGGACGTGCTCGCAGAGCGCGATCTCCCAGTCGTCCAGGCGGTTGGCCCAGCTGCCGACCCGGCTGCGGGTGACCTCGCGGTGGGTGTTGCTGTGCCAGACCTTGTGCTGCGGGACGGCCTGGACGGCGGCCTCGCGCGGGGAGATCATCGACGGCGCGAAGTCCTCCTCCAGGAAGTGGCAGAGCTTCTTCATCTCGGTCATCGGGTCGTCGGTGAGGTCTTCGTAGCGCAGCTCGTAGTAGGTGTCGTCGGGCAGCGTGCGCCGCAGCCGCTGGCCGGCGTCGATGGCCTCGGCCCAGGTGGAGATCGCGTGGAAGGAGTCCAGCGTGTACCAGGGCATCTCCTTCAGCGAGGCCACGCAGTCGCGGCCGTCCCTGATCAGGTGGATGAACTGGGCGTCGGGGAACAGGCGCAGCAGCAGGTCGGTCTGCTTGACGTAGCTGGGCCTCTTGTCGCCCCAGCGGGCCTTGTCGAAGCGGTCGGCGTACATGCGGAAGGCGGTGCCGATGACCGAGCCGAGCGAGCCCGGCCCCTCCACGGCCTGCCGGATGAACTCGTCCTTGTCGATCTTGAGTTCGCGGAACTTCGTGCTGCGGTCGGTCGCGATCCACTGCGCCAGTGCCTTGCGCCGCTGAGGGACCCGCAGGTCGCCCCATGTGCGGCGCCGGTAATAAGCGGGAACGAGGAAGCGCGTCTCCGGCGGCACCGCCATGCGCGGGTGCGAGTGGAGCATGAGCTGGAGCATCGTGGTGCCGGACCGCGGGCATCCAATGACGAAGACTGGCCGGTCGGACATTTCGTACTAACCCCCGAAAACTTAGACGAGAACGTGCTCTCGGCTCTCCTGGGAGGGCACGCTGTGCCTGCGCGTGAAGAGCCACATCCGGTAGACAAGGAAGATCTCGTTGGCGAGGAGCAGGAGACCGGCGGCCATGGCGAGCGGGATCAGCGCCCACGCCCCCGCGAGCGGCGCCACCACGAAGACCGCGGCATGGAACTCGATGCCGCTGATCAGGTGCGAACGCACCCGGTGCCTGGCCAGGAACCTGTTGAGGCGCCTGAAGAAGGAAGGCAGCCGCCGCCTGCGACCGCCGGGGCGCGGACCGCGGTCCACGAGCAGGTGCAGGTCGAGGTCCGCGGGCGCGCACTCCAGCGGGACGGTGTCCTCGCCGGGCAGCTCCGGCTCGCCCCGCTCCTCCCTGACCGCCTCGCGCACCCGCTTCATCTGCGGAGCGTTGACGTACCTGAACAGGTCGAGCACGGCCACCGCCGCGCCGAGCAGCACGTAGCGGACATCGTCCGTCAGGACGTACTGCCCGTACGCCAGTCCCCCGGCACACAGGACGACCCTGACCCGGTCCCCCACGTAGTCCAGCCAGAGGCCGAAGGGCGTCCCCGTGCCCTTGAGCCGGGCTATCTTGCCGTCCACGCAGTCGATGGTGAAGCTCAGGTAGAACATCAGGGCGCCGGCGACGAGCTGGTCCAGCGCGAAGCAGGCCGCTGACACCATGCCGAGGACCAGCGAGAACACCGTGAGCCCGTTGGGCGTGATCCGGGTGCGGTTGGCGACGGGAAGGGCGACCCGGCAGGCGACCGGATCCACGAAATACACGGTCCACCAGGAGTCTCTCCGCTTGCGTGTCTCGTAGACGTCATCCAGCGAATAGGTCCTCATGGATCCCAGCATGGCTACGGAACGCCGTCTGACGATTACTGTCTGGAACTACTGGGGGATGTCCATGCCGCTTCTTGACCAACCCTGCAGGGAAAACCGCCACGCACCGTGCGCGTCTCCATCCCTGAACGAGCCCTTGAGCACGAGCCCGCGGGTCTCGGCCTTGACCAGGAGCCGCCAGGTCGGGCCGCCGCCTTCGAGCGCCCTGGGGTCGATGTCGGCCACCACGCCGTACCGTCCGGTGCGCCGGACCTCCAGGGGCACCCGGCGGCGGCCGTCGCTCAGCCACATGTTGACCTTGCCCACCTTGCGCTCGACCCGGTGGATGGCCACCTCGCCGCGCAGGCGGTACGCGGCGCCCGTCCAGGAGCAGTCGTCCACCCTGGCGATCAGCCTGAGCTCGTCGCGGGCGTCGTAGACGTCGTCGGGGATGCCGAGCCGCCGTCGCCGCCGGAAGTAGGGGTAGTCGCCGTACCAGTTGACGGTGCGGAAGCCGCGGGGGCGCACCCGGGTGCCGTCCACGCGGCTGCGGCGGAAGTCGCGGACCGCGCGCAGCTCGTCGATCATGCCGCGCCTGACCAGGTGCAGCTCCAGGCGGCGCAGCGAGGGCGCGCCGGCCAGCGCGCGCGGGCTCAGCTCGTCCAGCCAGGCGTCGGCCAGCCCCAGCAGCGGCACCAGGTCCTCGCCCGCCTCCCGCGCCGACTCCAGCGCCTGGAACAGGAAGACGATGTCCTTCTCCAGCACTAGGGCGTCGAACTCGGGCAGCAGCTCCGGCGCGCCGTCGTCCAGGAAGGCGCGCACCGCGCGGATGGCGGCCAGGCGCTCGTGCAGGTTGGGCAGCTGCGAACGGCGTTGCGTGATCGAGGTCTCCCCCTCCTCACGCCGGCGCCAGTGGTAGACGACGTCGTCCACCATGTCGACGCTGGTGGCCAGGACGTGGGCCTGCATGGCGACCGGCACGTCCTCGTAGATGCCGGCGGGGAAGCGCAGGCCGTGCCGCCGCCAGAAGTCGGCGCGGTAGACCTTGTTCCACACCGTACGGTCCCTGACCAGCACCTTCTTGTCGGTGATGTGGGTGCACAACACCGGCCGCCGGAAGACGCGCTCGTGCAGGATCGACTCCTCCAGCACGCCGTCCACCATGCGCCTGACCGCGCCGCACGCCAGGTCGGAGCCGGTCTCGCCGAGCTTGGCGATCAGCACCTCGTACGCGTGCGGCGGCACGACGTCGTCGCTGTCGGCGAAGGCCAGGTAGGTGCCCCTGGCCCGCCTGACGCCCTCGTTGCGGGCCGGCCCCGGGCCCATGTTCTGCTGTTCGACCAGGGTGAAGCGGGGATCTCGGGCCACGAAGTCGTCGGCCAGCCGCCGGCTGCCGTCGATCGAGCCGTCGTCGACCATGATGACCTCGAAGTCCTCCATGGTCTGGGCGGCCAGCGACTTCAGGCACTCCGTCAGGTACGGCTCCACGTTGTGGACCGGTACGACGACACTGAGCAGGGGGATCATGACGCTCCTTGGCTTTCGTGGAAGGCGGTCGAGGGCAGCATGCCGTGGCCGCCTCGCCTGTTCCGCGTTCGATGCCCGTCCCTGATGAGCTCTTTACCCGGCATCGAATCCGCTACGTTGTGCAATGAGTCGAGCACGAATGGTAGGGGGAGCGGTGCTGAGACGCGTCCGGGACGATGATCTGCCCGTTATGCGCCACTGGCGCAACCATCCGAGAGTGCGCGCCGCCAGCTTCACCGGCCACGAGATCTCCGAGGACGAGCACGCCCGCTGGTGGGCCGCCGTCCGCGCGGACGCGACCAGGCAGGTGCTGATCTACGACCACGCCGGGGCCCGCGCCGGGGTGGTGACGTACTCGGAGCTCGGCGGCGACAGCGCCTACTGGGGCTTCTACCTCGACCTCGACGGCCTCGAACGGTCCGGCGCGGTGCTGAGGGCGTGGGTGGGCCTGGAGCGGGCCGCCATCGACCACGCGTTCGGCCCGCTCGGCCTGACGACCCTGCGCGGCGAGGTGCTGGCCGACAACGAGCCGGTACGGCGGCTGCACAGGCGCTTCGGGTTCGCCGAGGTCGCGACCTACCGGATGCCGGTCGACGGGGTGCCGCGCGAGGTCGTCGCCGTCCAGCTGACCAAGGAGGAACGAGGATGATGTCCATCGCAGGGCGGGCGATCGGGGCCGACCGGCCGCCGTTCGTGATCGCCGAGATGTCCGGCAACCACAACGGCAGCCTGGAACGGGCCCTGGCCATCGTCGACGCGGCGGCGGCCGGCGGGGCGCACGCGCTGAAGCTGCAGACCTACCGGCCCGACACGATCACCGTGGACGCCGACGGCCCCGCCTTCCGCGTGGGCGACGGGCACGAGCTGTGGGGCGGCGAGAACCTCTACCGCCTGTTCGAACGCGCCCACACCCCCTGGGAGTGGCACGAGCCGATCTTCGAGCGGGCCCGCGAGCACGGCCTCCTGGCCTTCTCCGCCCCCTTCGACCCCACGGCCGTGGAGCTGCTGGAGAAGCTCGACACGCCGGCGTACAAGATCGCGTCGTCGGAGATCGTCGACCTGCCGCTGATCAGGCTGGCCGCCTCCACCGGCAAGCCGCTGATCATCTCCACCGGCATGGCCACGGCGGGCGAGATCGAGGCGGCGGTGACGGCGGCCCGCGCGGCGGGCTGCACGCAGCTCGCCGTGCTCTCCTGCACCGCCTCCTACCCCGCCTCCCCCGCCGAGAGCAACCTGCGCTCGTTGCCGCTGCTGGCCGCGCTCACCGGCGCCGAGGTCGGCGTCTCCGACCACACCCCCGGCATCGGGGCCGCGCTGGCGGCGGTCGCGCTGGGCGCGTGCCTGATCGAGAAGCACGTGACGTTGTCGCGGGCCGACGGCGGCGTCGACGCGGCCTTCTCGCTGGAGCCGCCCGAGCTGGCGGCGCTGGTGGAGGAGAGCGAGCGCGCGTGGCAGTCGCTGGGCCGGCCGGTGCTGGGGCCGCGCGAGTCCGAGCGCGAGGGCCTGCGCTTTCGCCGCTCGCTCTACGTGGTGCGCGACGTACGCGCGGGCGAGGCGGTGACCAGGGAGAACGTGCGGTCGATCCGCCCCGCCGGCGGCCTGCCCCCCGACGCCCTCGACGAGGTGACCGGCCGCCGCTTCACCCGCGACGCGCCCCTCGGCACGCCGCTGACCTGGGACCTCATCTGATCCACAGGTCGAGGAAGGCGTCGGCGACGCGTTCCCTGCCCTTGCCGTCGACCAGCCCGCCGCCCCGCCTGCCGTGCTCCTCCCGCAGCGCGGGGTCGGCGAGCAGCCGGGCGAGCACGCCGACGGCCTCGGCGTCGGCCGCCCGGCCCAGCCCGGCGGCCACCCCCCGGCCGACCAGCGCCCGGTAGCCGACGAGCTGGTTGTCGGCCACCCAGCTCAGCGCCGTGGGCACGCCGAGGTGCAGCAGCTCCCAGATGGCCGACCCCGCGGCGGTGATCACGAGGTCGGCGGCCGCCATCAGCTCGGGCAGGCGGTCGGTGGGCGGGATGACGGTGATGCCCTCGCCCGCCTCGAACGGCTCCGGGCTGACCAGCGTCGCCTGGAACGGCACGCCCGTGCAGGCCAGGGCCTCCGCCCAGGCGGGGGCCACGCCAGCGCTGTCGGTGCCGCCGAAGAAGCAGAGCACCCGCGGCACCGGCCCCGGCTGCCGCACCCTGCGCCGCCCCCGGACGCTGTCGCGCAGCAGCGCGTACCGGGTGCCGGCCAGCCGCCAGGAGTCGCGCGGCAGCGGGAAGGGCCGGTCCTCGGCGCCGAGGTTCTGGTCGAGGTAGAGGTCGGCCTCCTGGCCCAGCGGGTCGCCGTCGACGATCGCCAGCACCGGGAAGCCCGCCCCCCGCAGCGCCCCGCCGGTGCCCTCGGCCAGCTCGTAGCTGTCCAGCACGACGGCGTCGAGCCGCAGCTCGCACGCCAGCGCGGCGAGCCGGTCGGGCCGCCCGGGGGCGGCCACCAGCGGCAGGCCGCGGCTCCTGAGCTGGTCCATGGCCCATTCCGAACCGGAGACCGCGCCGAGGAAGACCACCTCGACGCCCCGCCCGCACAGCTCCTCGGCCAGCGCCACGCACCGCACCAGATGTCCGGCCCCGCTCCCCGCCGCGGCGTCGCAGCGCACGCCCACCCGCCCGCTCATGCGTCCTGCAGCTCCTTCTGGCGCACGTGGGCGTTGAGCTGGCAGACCTCGGGCCGGGCCCGCAGCCAGCTCACCAGCGTGCGCACCGGGACGCAGGCGTCGCCCAGCTCCTCGACCACGCGGGCGATGAGCCGCCAGTCGTCGTCGGTGTCGAGGGTGACCCGCAGGTCGTCGGCGGCGGGCTGGTGGGCGAGGCCGAGCAGCCGCGACTCGCCCGGGTGCGCGTAGACGTAGGAGGTCACGTGGGTGCGGTGGAATCCGGTGGCCTCGGCGTCGGCGCGCTCCAGGGCCGCCCGGCCGACGATCTCCACGTCGAGCCCGCGCGGCAGCGTCCTGGCCAGGCTCGTGCTGAGATAGTCGAGGCCCGGGACCGCGCGGAAGACCAGCGCCGCCTCCCTGATCACGACGGGGTCGAGCAGCGGGCAGTCGGCCGTGAACCGCATCACCGCCTCCGCCTCCCGGCCGGCCAGCGCCTGCACGAACCGGGTGAGCACGTCGTCGACGGGCCCGCGATGGCAGGCCACGCCGAGCCGGTCGCACTCGGCCGCCACCGCGTCGTCGGCGGCCTGCGTCGTCGTGGCCACCACGAGGTCGTCGAGCGCCCGCGACTCGCGCGCGGCGCGCACGACCCAGCCCAGGACGGACCGCCCCCCGAGGTCGCGCAGCACCTTCCCGGGCAGCCGAGTGGAGCCCATCCGAGCCTGGATGATTCCGACAATACGCATCAAAACCACATTCCCCCGTGTGACCATACGTGGTTGATCGATCGCGCTATGCTACCGGCCAGCTCTAACGACCACAGTTCGTCAGCGCGATTTTCAGGGGGCCGCGTGAGCATTCTCAGTGGATCGTCCATTCTGATCACCGGAGGCACGGGCTCGTTCGGGAAGGCGTTCATCCGCCACGCGCTCGACTCGCTCGGGGTGCGCCGCCTGGTGGTCTTCTCCCGCGACGAGCTCAAGCAGTACGAGCTCAAGCAGCTCTTCCCCGACGACGACCGGCTGCGCTGGTTCATCGGCGACGTGCGCGACCGCGACCGGCTCACCCGCGCCATGCACGGCGTCGACCACGTCGTCCACGCCGCCGCGCTCAAGCAGGTCGACACCGCCGAGTACAACCCGTTCGAGTACGTCCGCACCAACGTCGCCGGGTCCCAGAACGTGGTCGAGGCGGCCATCGACTGCGGCGTGCGCAAGGTCGTCGCCCTGTCCACCGACAAGGCGTCCAGCCCGATCAACCTCTACGGCGCCACCAAGCTGGTCGCCGACAAGCTGTTCGTCTCGGCCAACCACTACGCCGCCGCCCACGAGACCCGCTTCGCCGTCGTCCGCTACGGCAACGTCGTGGGCAGCAGGGGCTCGGTGGTGCCGTTCTTCCTGCGGCTGGCCGAGCAGGGCGGCAGCCTGCCGATCACCGACAAGCGCATGACCCGGTTCTGGATCACCCTCGACCAGGCCGTGCGGTTCGTGGTCGACTCCTTCGACCTCATGCAGGGCGGCGAGCTCTACGTGCCGCGCATCCCCAGCATGCGCATCACCGACCTGGCCGAGGCGCTGGCCCCCGACAGCCCGGTCTACGAGATCGGCATCAGGCCGGGCGAGAAGCTGCACGAGGAGATGATCGGCCCCGACGACGGCCGCCGCACCCTCCGCCTGGCCGACCGCTACGTCGTCCAGCCCACGATCGCGACCTGGGGCTACCAGGCGCCGCAGACCGGCGAGCTGCTGCCCGAGGGCTTCTCCTACCGTTCCGACACCAACGACCGGTGGTTGTCCGTGCGCGACCTGCGTGACATGGTGGCCGGCTGATGCTGCCCTACGGACGGCAGTCCATCATCGAGTCCGACATCGAGGCGGTGGCTGAGGTGCTGCGCGGCGACTGGCTGACCACGGGCCCCGCGGTCCGGCTGTTCGAGGACGAGCTGGCCCGCTGGACCGGCGGCGTGCCCTGCGTGTCGGTCACGTCCGGCACGGCCGCGCTGCACGTCGCCTACGTGGCGGCCGGCGTCGGCCAGGGCGACGAGGTGATCACCTCCCCGCTCACGTTCGTCGCCACGGCGGCCACGGCCGTGCTGCGCGGCGCGCGGGTGGCCTTCGCCGACGTCCAGCCCGACACCGGCAACATCGACCCCGACTCGGTCGCCGCGCTGGTCACCCACCGCACGAAGGCCGTCACCGGCGTCGACTACGCCGGCCATCCCGCCGACTACGACGAGCTGCGCACGGTCGCCGAGCGGGCCGGCGCGGTGCTGGTGGCCGACGCGGCCCACTCGATCGGCGCGTCGTACAAGGACCGGCCGGTGGGCTCGGTGGCCGACCTGACGACGTTCTCGTTCTTCCCGACCAAGACCGTCACGACCGCCGAGGGCGGCGCGGTGGCGGTGGCCGACCCCGGCCGCTTCGAGCGGGCCGCCCGCTTCCGCAACCACGGCCTGGTCCGCGACCCGGCCGAGCAGCGCGACCCCGGCCACGGCGGCTGGCACCAGGAGGTGCACGAGTTCGGCCTCAACTACCGGCTGCCCGACGTGCTCTGCGCGCTGGGCGTCAGCCAGCTGCGCCGCCTCGAACGGTTCCGCGCCCGCCGCGCCGAGCTGGTCGCCCGGTACGACACGCTGCTGCGCGACGTGCCCGGCCTCACGCTGCCCGGCCGGCGGGCCTACGTCACGCCGAGCTGGCACCTCTACCCGGTCCGGGTGCGCGACGGCCGCCGCCGGGAGGTCTACGAGCGCATGCGCGCCGCGGGCATCGGCGTGCAGGTCAACTACATCCCGGCGTACTGGCACCCGGTGTTCGAGGACCTCGGCTACCGGCGTGGGCTGTGCCCGCGCGCGGAGGCGTACTACGCCGAGCAGCTGTCGCTGCCGCTGTTCGCCGACCTGACCGACGGCGAGCAGGACCTCGTCGTCGAGACCCTCACCTCGATCCTCGGCCGGTGAGCCCGGCGCTCAGCGTTCGGCCAGCAGCAGGCAGCCGTCCTCACTGCGGTCGATGAGGAAGCGCCGGTCGTCCACGGTGGCGACCTGGCGCTCGGCCCGCCGCACCAGCGGGCGGATGGGCCGGCCCTGGTCGATGACCACCTCCCACCACGACTCGCGGCCGACGCTCTCGTCGATGCCGGCCAGCGGCACCCGCGCCGAGAAGTCCTGGCCGGTCAGCGCGACAGGGAAGTACATCTCCTCGCCGTCGCTCTTGCGCCGCAGTCGCACCACCGGCTCGCCGTCGCCGAGGTCGTCGATCCGGCCGGAGAACACCAGGTCGCCGTCGTCCACGCGGCACTCGCCGATGAGCGCCTGGGCGTTGCGCAGCCGCAGCCCCCACCCGCCCTTGGAGCCGCGCGCCGGCACCAGCCACACGCCTGACCTGCGGCGCGGCGCGGGAACCTGCGGCGGCAGCCAGCGCGGCCCGGCCACCCTGGCGTCGAGCCTCAGCCCGTGGCCCCTGAGCTGCACGCGCAGGTCCCAGTGGCCGCGCCGGGCGAGCTGGGCGGGCGTGAACACCGCGGGATCGACCGCGAAGGCGAACGGGAAGGCGTGCTCGGGCGCCTCGACGCCCTCCTCCAGCTCGACGGTCTCCCAGACGGGGGCGCTCTGCTCGTCCGACAGGCGGATGATCTCGCCGGTCGCGCGCTCGGCCAGACAGGCGCGCAGGCGCACCCGGCGCAGCGCGCCGGCGTCGAAGCGGCCCAGCGCGGCCCGGCCCGCGCCGGTCAGCACGCCGTCGCGCCACTCCAGCGACACCAGGCGGGCGGTCAGGGCCAGCTCCTCGGAGACCTCCGACAGCTGCGCCGGGATCGCCGGGTGGCGGCCGTACCAGCGCCTGCGCAGCAGGCCCGCCGGTCTGACGCGGGGTTGCAGCCGGCCCTCGCGGGCCTGCTCGTGCACCCCGGCCAGCTCCTGCAGCCGCCGCCGGTGCAGCAGGTGCACCTGGATCCGGTGCTCGAACGGGACGCTCAGCCACGACTCGCGGGACACGCCGTCGAGGTAGCGGACCATCAGGTCGAGCAGCTCGGGCCGCATCCCCGTGGTGGCGGCCGCCTCGACCGCCACCGTCATGTCGATGTCCAGCGTGTCGCGGTCGAAGTCGGGCTTGAGCCCCGGCGCGTCGCGGGCCAGCAGGTCGGCGGTCTGCAGCACCGACAACATGCGGTCGCGCAGGTTGCCCGGCTCCAGGCGGCGCTGGGTGATCGAGGAGCCAGGCTCGTCGCGCTGCCGCCAGTGGTAGACGACCTTGGACAGCACGTCCACCGAGCGGGCGCCCACGTGAGCGGCCATGGCGACGGGCTGGTCCTCGTACATGCGCTCGGGGAAGCTCAGGCCCAGCCGGTCCCAGAAGGACCGGCGGTAGACCTTGTTCCACAACATGCGGTCGCGGATCAGCAGCGGGTGGCGGGTGATGTGGGTACGCCTCATCGGCGTCGCGAACGCCTCCCGATGGGCCCAGGAGGGGATGAGCAGGTTGCGGTAGAGCCGCATGACGTTGCCGCAGGCCAGGTCGGAGCCCGTGGACTCCAGCGAGGACACCAGCCGCTTGAACGCCTCCCGCGGCACGGTGTCGTCGCCGTCGACGAAGGCCAGGTAGCGGCCGGTGGCCTGGGTCAGGCCGACGTTGCGGGCCTTTCCGACGCCCTGGTTGGGCTGCCTGATGAGACGGATCCGGGGATCGGCCGCCTGCCTGGACTCGACCTCGGCGCAACCGTCGTCGCGGCTGCCGTCGTCGACGCAGATGACCTCCAGGTCGGACATCGTCTGGCCGGAGATGGAGTCCAGGCAGGGGCCGATGTACTTCTCGACGTTGTGGAACGGGACGATCACCGAAAGAACCGGCACATGCACTCCTCAGCGTTGTCGTCGGCTCGTCAGCCGGACAGCAGTCGGAAGACCCGGCGGGCGACCTTGCGCGGACGGGCCAGACGGCGGGAGAGGCGGTACCCGAGCGTGCGCCGGTAGGCGGCGGTCTTGCGCTGGGTCCTGCGCAGCTTGGACCTGGCCCGCACCAGCTCGCGCTCGCGGTAGGAGAGCTTGGTCTCCAGCCGGGAGATCCTGGCCAGGGCGGCGGTGAGCTGGTCGGCCAGGCGGTCGCGGGCGCCGAGCAGGTCACGGTAGGCGGGCGGGTCGGCGTGCTCGGCCGGGTGGCCCAGCTCGGCGTCGAACTTGCGGGCCAGGTCGAGGTCGCCCTGGTCGCAGGGACGCCCGGCCATGCCGCAGAGGGTCAGCGTGAGCTGGTCGGCCTCCAGCGGCCACGGCCACGGATGGTGGTGGCCGGCCGCGAGCAGCCGTACGGCGAACCGCCACAGGACCCGGCACAGCACCACGCGCGGCTCGGGCGGCACGGCCGGCGCGGCGGTCTGGACGATGGCGGCGAACCGCTCGCCGTCGTGGACCAGGCCGTCGGCGGTCACGCAGGGGCCGCCGTCGGCCTCCAGCCAGTCGGCCAGCGCCGACAGCAGCTCGCGCACGGCCCTGGTGTCCTCACGCGCGCACGCCTCGACCAGGATCTCCTCGACCACCCGGCCGGCCGGGACCGGACGCTCGGCGCCGTCGGGCAACCGCCGCATGCCGCCCCTGGTCAGCTCATGGACGACGGCCCCCTCCTCGATCAGGCCGAGCGGCAGCTCGACCGCGCCCTCCGCCCCTTCCGCGCCCGGCGTGTGCGGGGGCGACGGCGGCCGGGTGGCGACGGCGAGCCACAGCGGGGCCAGCTCCTCCCCCAGCCGGTGGCGGAACACCAGCCGGGTCAGCCGCAGCGGGTCGGCCACCAGCAGGCGGTCGCCGCCCTTGGCGCTCAGCGGGAACGTGATCGCCTCCGGCAGGTCGAAGGCGAGCGCCTCGCGCGCCAGCAACGCCCGGGGGGCCTGCCGCCCCGGATAGGCCGCGTAGCAGCGCTCGACGCTCAGCCCCGCCCCCTCAAGGGCGCCGTCGAGCGCGCCGGGCCCGCTCGGATGGCTCGGGTCGAAGCCGTGCGGGGCCCACTGGTCGTCGCCGCCCTCCCGGTCGGCGGGCCTGGCCTCGATGAACCGGTCGACGCCCAGGTCGTTGCGCACGCCCAGCACCAGCCGGCCGCCGGGCGCGACGAGGGCCGACAGCGCGTGCAGCGAATCGATCCACGCCGCCGCCGGCGCCTCGGCCGAGTGCGTGCGCAGCAGCCCGTCGAGCGCCAGCACCAGCTCGTACGGCTCGTCGGCGTCGAACAGGTCGAGCCGCCCGCAGTGGACGGCGAGCCGCGGGTGCCGTTCGCCGAGGGCGCAGGCGTCGGGGTAGGAGCGCAGCAGCACGGCCGTCTCGCCGGCCCGGTCCACCACGTCGTCGACCAGCGCCTGCGGGTGCGGCCCGACCAGCAGCACCCGGCCGGTCGCCGGGATCATGCGGCCGACCAGCTCCAGGGCCGCGCCGCGCCAGTCGGTGACGCCGGCCACGTTGGACAGGTCGGACCACAGCAGCATCTCGCCGCCGATCAGGCGCACGTTCGCGGGCGCCTCGCTCACGCGCTCGCTCATGACGTCACCCCGTGGAGCGTGCCCGGCCGCCCGGCGGCGGTCGCCCTCACCCAGGGCCCGGGACGTCCGGCTCCCGCCGCGCCTCCTCCTGCCGGCGTTCCCCCGGGCACCCGCTTCCATCCGAACATTCGCCGTAGCTCCTCCGGTGTCGCCTGATATTCGAATCCCAGCTCCTGCCGCGCCACCTCGGCGGCCAGCTCGGGATCGACGTGCGTGCCGTGCAGCTCGGGCCAGAGCCGCATGCGGCGCGCCGTGCCGCCGTACTCGGGGCGCTCGTCCTCGTACTGCATCGGGTCTCCGTAGACGGCGACCTCGCAGCCGACGGAGGCGCCGTAGAACAGCGCGCTGCCGAGCCGGTTGGAGGCCACCCTGCGGTGGCGCCGCAACTGGATCAGCTGCCGGCGCAGGAAGTCGCGCCCCTTGCTCTCCCACCGGGAACCGCGCTCGCCGTGACAGATGACCTTGAATCCCCTCGATTCGTACGCCTGCCGAATGTCCGGATTTGCATATTCCAGCCAGTAAAGACAGACGGTTACCGGTTCGGTCTCGACATTTCGGATTTCGTCGGCGAGAAGGGCATGGTCCCCGGTCACGGACGACTTCTCCCAGCCATGAAAGGGATACCAGATCGTACCCTTGCGTTCGGAGACCACGCCGAGCTCAGGCTCCAGGTGAAGCAGGTAGACCCAGGGCGCGCCGATGAGGTAGTGGCCGCGCCTGCCCATCGACCAGCCCCGGCGACGAAGCACGTCAGACCAGATGAAACGGGGATACCCGGGACTACACCAATGGTCGTTCGGGGGAAATCCGTGGAGATAGTTCCATCCGTGTTGAAGGAAGCCCTGGATTCGCTTCGGCGTCTCGTCCGGCAGCTCGCAGTACCTGCCCAGAATGCGCGAGTGCCCGTACCAGTGATTGGATTCGTCCATCATTCCCCCTGTAGCGGTTGGCGCGCCCCTTGGGACATTCCCAGCCCCGAACGACGGCCACGCGCCGTTATACGTTTCCATTACTCACGTCGGGGGTTTGGTTTCTCCTGCCGCCGCGATCCCCGCTACACTGCGTCGTGGCTTGAGGACAGAGAGTGAGACATCATGAGTCATCTCGACCGCCTGCGGGCCGTCTTCCGCACGGCGCTCAACCTGCCGGCCGACGCACACGTCGACGGTCTCGAATACCGCGGCATCCCCCAGTGGGACTCCCTGGCCCACATGGCGTTGATCGCGGCGATGGAGGACGAGTTCTCCATCATGATCGACACCGACGACATGATCGACATGAGCTCGTTCGCCAAGGCGGGCGAGCTGCTGGAGAAGCATGGAATCGGCGCAGGCGCGCTCTGAGGCCCGCGTCGCCCTGGTCACGGGGTCGACGAGGGGCATCGGCCGGGCCGTCGCCACCACCCTGGCCGCCGCCGGCCACACCGTCGTCCTGCACGGCCGCGACGCCGAGCTGGCCGAGAAGGCCGCCTCCGAGGTGGCCGCGGCGACCGGCGGCCGCACGTGGTCCGTCCACGGCGACGTCGCCGACCGGGCCACGGTCGCCCGCCACATGCGCGAGATCGGCCAGCGCCACGAGCGGCTCGACGCCCTGGTGGTCAACGCCGGCGTCTACGCCTCCGGCCCGCTGGCCATGACCCGCGCCGAGACCCTCGACGAGCTCTACCGCACCAACGCCCTGGCCCCGGCCCACACGCTCCAGCTGGCCTTCCGGCTGCTGCTGCGCGGGCAGGACCCCGCCGTCGTGCTGGTCTCCTCGCTCATGGGCCGCGCGGGCGGCGCCAACCAGGCGGCCTACTCCGCGACCAAGGCGTCCGTCATCGGCCTCGCCGTGGCCGCCGCCAGGGAGATGGGCCCGGCGGGCATCAGGGTCAACGCCGTGGCCCCCGGCTACGTCGAGACCGACATGCTGAAGACGCTGCGGCCCGACGACCGCGAGGCGGCGATCTCGGCGACCCCGCTGCGGCGCATCGGCCGGCCCGACGACGTCGCCCAGGCGGTGGCGTTCCTGCTCTCGCCCGGCGCGTCGTACATCACCGGCCAGGTGCTCGGGGTCGACGGCGGGCTGGTGCCGTGATGTTCCCATCCCGGCAGGCCGGGCTCGTCGTCGCCGGCGACCAGGAGGGGCTGGCCGGCGACGAGCTGGCCCGGCGCGTCGCCCGCGTGGCCGAGGCCCTGTCCCGGCTGCGGCCGGGGCCGCTGTTCTGCGGCATGCGCAACAACCTGGCGTCCGTGCTGCGCTACCTCGCCGCCTGGCAGACCGGCAGGCCGATCGCGCTGCTCGACCCCGACCTGTCGGCCGCGGCCCTGGCCGACCTGGTGAGCCGGTTCCGGCCCGCGGCGCTGGTGGGGTTCACCCACGCGCCCGACGGGCCGCCGGGCCCCCGCGGCCAGGCCCCCGACCCGCATCCCGACCTGGCCGTGCTCCTGGCCACCTCGGGCTCGACGGGCAACCCCAAGCTGGTGCGGCTGTCCCGCGAGGCGGTCGCGGCCAACGCCGCCGCCATCGCCTCGGCGCTGTCGATCATGCCCGGCGAGATCGCGCCCACCAGCCTGCCGCTGCACTACAGCTACGGCCTGTCGGTGCTCAACAGCCACCTGCACGCGGGGGCGACGGTCGTCCTGACCGAGGCGGGGCTGCTCGAACGGTCCTTCTGGACCCACCTCGACGAGCACAAGTGCACCTCGCTCGCGGCCGTCCCCTACCAGTACGAGATGCTGCGCAGGCTGCGCTTCGACCGGGCCGAGCATCCCACGATCCGCACGCTCACCCAGGCCGGCGGCCGGCTCAGCCCCGAGCTGGTGTCGCTGTTCGCCGCCCAGGCCGACCGCTTCTTCGTCATGTACGGGCAGACGGAGGCCACGGCCCGCATCGCCGTCCTGCCGCCCGACCGGCTCGCCGACAAGCCGGGCTCGGCCGGGCAGGCCGTCCCCGGCGGGCGGCTGACGATCGACGGCGGCGAGGTCGTCTACCACGGGCCCAACGTGATGATGGGCTACGCCGAGACCGCCGCCGACCTGGCCAGGCCCGACGACCTGGGCGGGGTGCTGCGCACCGGCGACCTCGGCCGGCTCGACGACGAGGGCTTCCTCTACGTCACCGGCCGGCTCCGGCGCATCGCCAAGATCTTCGGCGTACGGGTCAGCCTCGACGACGTCGAGCAGCTGCTGCGCGACACCGTGCCGGTCGCGGCGACCAGCGGCGACGACCGGGTCACGGTGTGGGCCGAAGGGCTCGACGCGGCCGGGTGCCGCAACCTGGCCCGCCGGCTGGGCGCCGAGCTGCGGCTCCACTGGAGCGGCTTCGACGTGCGCGCCGTCGAACGGCTGCCGCTGCTGCCCACCGGCAAGATCGACTACCGGGCGCTGGAGTCGGAGGCCGGGCGGTGAGCGTGTTCACGCTCGACGCGGCCGCCCGGGAGGAGGTGCTGGCCGGGGAGCTGGCGGCGCTGACCGAGCGGCACCGGCGGGCGTGCCCGCCCTACCGGCGGATCCTCGACGCGATCGGCGCCCGCCCGCCCTACGAGCGGGTGGCCGACCTGCCATGGCTGCCGGTGCGGCTGTTCAAGACCCACGAGCTGCGCAGCGTCCCGGCCGAGGCGGTGTTCCGGGTCCTGACCTCCAGCGGCACCACCGGGCAGCGGCCGAGCCGGGTCTACCTCGACCGGGAGGCGGCCGCCGCGCAGCCGCGCATGCTGGCCGCGACCCTGCGGGCGGTGCTGGGCGAGCGGCGGCTGCCCATGCTGATCGTCGACGGCCGCTCGGTCGTCCGCGGCCCGGCCCTGAGCGCCCGGGGGGCCGGGGTGCTCGGGATGATGAACTTCGGCAGAGACCACACCTTCGTCCTCGACGAGCAGGGCGAGGTCGACAAGGCGGCCGTCGAGGCGTTCCTGGCCCGCCACGGCGGCGAGCCGTTCCTGGTCTTCGGGTTCACCTTCATGGTCTGGCTCCACCTGCTCGGCCTCGGGGCCGACCTGTCCCGGGGCGTGCTGATCCACTCGGGCGGCTGGAAGCGGCTGGCCGAGCAGGCCGTCGACAACGACGCCTTCCGCCGGCGGCTGGCGGCCGAGTGCGGGCTGACCAGGGTCCACAACTTCTACGGCATGGTCGAGCAGATCGGCACGGTCTTCCTGGAGGGCCCCGACGGCGACGGGCTCTACTGCCCCGACTTCGCCGACGTCGTCATCCGCGACCCCGGCACCTGGCGGGAGGCCCCGCCCGGCGAGCCGGGGCTGATCGAGGTGGTCAGCACCCTGCCCACCTCCTATCCCGGCCACGCGCTGCTGACCGAAGACCTCGGCGTGGTGCACGGCGTCGACGACGGCCACTGGCCGGGCAAGCGGTTCACCGTGCTGGGCAGGTTGCCGCGGGCCGAGGCGCGCGGCTGCAGCGACACGTTCGGGCAGGGCGGCTGATGAGCGATCGATCGATCACCACCCGGATCCCGCGAGTGGGCGACGCGGGCGGGGTCGAGGTGCGCTTTCCTCCCGGCGGCTCGCCCGTCCCCGTGGAGGAGCTGGTCGCGCAGGTGCGGCAGGGCGCGCCCCTTGAGGTGGGCGACGAGCGGGTGCGCGGGTTCCTGGCGGCGTTCGGCAAGCGGCTGCTGCGGCCCGCGCTGGCCCGCCGCCATCCCGAGCTGGGCTCGCTGGGGTTCTTCCTGCGGCCCAGCGAGCTGGCCCGCACCCTCGAAGAGCTGCGCACCCCGCACGTACGCGTGCCGCGCGGCCTGGTCTTCCACCTCCCGCCGGCGAACGTCGACACCGTCTTCGTCTACTCCTGGGCCCTGTCGGCCCTGATGGGCAACCGCAACGTCGTCCGCCTGTCGCCGCGCGCGGGGGCGGTCGCCGAGGTCGTCCTCGACACGCTCCGGGAGGCGCTGGCCGACGCCGATCCGGTGGTGACGGCCACGCAGCGCATCGTCTCCTACGACCGGCGGGCCGAGGCGGTCACCGCCGCCCTGTCGGCGGCCTGCGACCTGCGGGTGATCTGGGGCGGCGACGACACCGTACGCGAGGTGCGCCGCCATCCGCTCGCGCCGCACGCCCGCGACCTGACCTTCCCCGACCGCTCGTCGTTCGCGGTGGTGAACGCGGCGGCCTGGCTGTGCGCGCCGCGCGCGGCCAGGGTGGCGGCGGCCGAGGGGTTCGTCAACGACAGCTACTGGTTCGACCAGGCCGCCTGCTCCTCGCCCCGCACCGTGTTCTGGGTGGGGGCCGACGACGCCTGCGAGGCGGCGCGGGCCGACTTCACCGAGCAGGTGTCGCGGGTGCTGGCCGGGCGCGGCTGGGACGTCGACGCGGCGATGGCGGTGGAGAAGCGGGTCTCGGTCTACGGGCTGGCCGCCGACGGGCTGGTCGATCTGATCGAGTTCCGGGGCAACGCGCTGGCCAACGTGACGCTGGCGGCGGCGGCCGCGATGCCGCGGCGGTGGCTGGGCGCTGGCACGTTCGCGCACGCGCGGGTGCGTACCCTGGCGGAGCTGATCCCGCTGGTCGAGCGCAAGGACCAGACGCTGACCCACTTCGGCTTCTCGCTGGGCGAGCTGGAGGAGCTGGCCCGGGAGCTCGCCGGGCGCGGGGTCGATCGCATGGTGCCGGTGGGCAGCGCGCTGAGCTTCCACCGGGTGTGGGACGGCGTCGACCTGCCGGGCGAGTTCACGCGGCTGGTGACCGTGGTCAGATGAGCCCTCATTGGACGAACCGGCCGCGCACGGGGCCGCAGCACCGATGACGACCGTTCCTCCGCGGGCCATCGCGCCGCCGGGCGATGATCCGGGACGAGAGGCACCCGCCCCCCTGGCGCTCTCCTTCGTGGTCGTGCGGGCCGGAGAGGGCCCGCCGTCCCTGGTCGGGGCTCGGGGGCGTGAGGGGGTGGCTTCGGGATGACGGCTGTGGTGGCGGAGCCCGCGGTCAAGGGGCCACGGGCATCGGAATGGGTGCGGCGGCTGCTCGGCGGGTGGCTGCCGGCCGGGACGGTGCTGGGCGCGGCGGCCTGGGTGTTGCTCTGGTGCGGCGTTCCGGCAGTCGATCTGGCGGCCTTCGGCGCGTACGTCGTGCTCGGGGTGGCGCTGCCCGGGACGTTGCTCTGGCGGGCCCTCACCGGCGGCGGCCGGTCGTTCGCCGAGGACGTGGCCGCCGGGCTGGCCCTCGGGTACGCGGTCGAGGTCCTGGTCTACATCCCCGCCCGCGCGGCCGGCCTGCCGCTGCTCGTCCTGGGCTGGCCGGTCGCCGCCGTCGCGGCGTTCCTCGCGGTGCCGCGGTTGCGGCGTCACTGGCGGGGCCGGGCCGATCCCGAACGGATGCCCTGGTGGTGCGCCTGGTCGCTGGCGGGGGTCGCCGGTTACCTGCTGGCCTTCTGCGCCCGCTCGCTCTACCGCGTGCCGATCACCGACGCGTACGTCGACATGCCCTACCACCTGGCCCTGCTCGGCGAGGTCAGGAACCACGTGCCGCCCACGGTGCCGTCGGTGCTGGGCGAGCGGCTGTCCTACCACTGGTTCGTCTACGCCGAGATGGCGGCCACGAGCTGGGTCACCGGGATCGAGCCGGTGACGCTGGTCTACCGGCTGTCCACGTTGCCGATGACGTTCGCGATGGTCGTGCTGGTGGCGGTGCTCGGGCGGCGGCTCGGCGGGCGGTGGGGGGCGGGGGTGGCGGCGGTCGGCGTCACGTACTTCCTGTTCGCCCCGGTGTTGCAGGAGGGCGTGGTGTTCACCTCGCGGTCGATGTTCACCGCGTGGGCCAGCCCGACGCAGACGTTCGGCGCGTTGTTGTTCGCGCCCGTGATGCTGGTGCTCACCGCCATGCGGCCGAGAGGGTGGGCGGCGGTGGCCGTGCTGCTGCTGGCGCTGACGGGGGCGAAGGCGACGTTCCTGCCGTTGCTGCTGGCCGGGCTGGTGTTCGTGCTGGTCGTGCGGTTGCCGGTGGAGCGGCGGCTGCCGCGGGAGTGGGCGGTGCCGGCGGCGATCACGTTCGGCTGCCTGCTGATCGCGCAGTTCGTGGTGTTCGGGCGGGGGGCGCAGGGCACGGTGGTGGCGCCGTTCGCCACGATGCGCACGTTGTGGGGGGTGGTGGCGGACGTGCAGCCGCCCGCGCTGGCCGCCGAGCCGTGGGGGCCGGTGCTGGTGTTCGCCGGTGTGCACCTGTTCTGCCTGTCGTGCGTGTGGGGCGGCGTGGCGGCGCTGAAGGCCCGGCTGCTGGACCCGGCGGTGCTGCTGCCGGTCGGCGTCGGGCTGGCGGGCATCGGCGCGATCATGGTGCTCGGCCATCCGTCCGACGCGCAGCTCTACTTCCTGGAGGGGGTGCGGCCGTACCTGTCGGTGGCCGCGGTGTGCGGGGTGGCGGCGGCCGTGGAGCGGCGGCGGGTGCCGTGGGCGGTGGTCGCGGGCCTGGCCGAGGCGGGGGCGGGCGTGGCCGTCGCGGCCTCGCGGCTGGTGCCGCCGGGCGCGGCGCTGGTGCGGGTGCTGGTGCCGTACCTGGTGCTCGCGGGGGTGGCCGTGGTGGTGCTGGCGTTCCGGCGCAGGGGGTTCTCGCTGGCGGTGGTGGCGCTGCTGGCGGGGTACGCGGCGCCGGCCTCGCTGCGGGAGGTGGTCGTGCACGTCGCGCCCGAGCCGTGGGAGCGCGAGCGGCTGATCCCGGCCGGGGCGCTGGAGGCCGGACGGTGGCTGCGCGATCATTCCTCGCCCGGCGACGTGGTGGCCACCGACCTCCACTGCCGCAACCCGGCGCCCCGCCGTACGTGCGACAGCAGGCACTTCTGGGTCTCGGGGTTCACCGAGCGCCGGGTGCTGATCGAGGGCTGGGCGTACGCCGAGAGCACGCTGTCGCGCGCCGAGATGTTCGTGACCCCCTACCTCCAGGTGCCGTTCGCCGACCAGGCCAGGCTGGCGGACAACGACGCGGCCTTCCGCGAGCCGTCGGCGGCGAACGTCGGCAGGCTCCGGTGGAAATACGGCGTCAAATGGCTGTTCACCAGTAATGATCCGGCGTTGGAGAAATACGCCGAACTGCGCTTTCGCAACGCCGACGTCTCCGTGTACGAGCTCACGACCGGGTAAAGCTTGTGCCCGTTCATGGAATGGTGACAAGAAACGGCACGCGCCCCGCTGGACGCCCCCAGCACCATTTCCGTGAACCTACCGCCGCAAGCGATCAGGAATTCTATGGACACGCGCGCCGCCATGGACCCGAGCCCCAACGTCCTGGACACCTCGGCCGGCCTGGCGACCGTCGACATCGTCATCCCGGTGCTCAACGAGGAGCGGGCGCTGCCGGGCTGCGTGCGCACGCTGACCGGGTTCCTGGAGGACAGGTTCCCGCTGCCGTGGCGCATCACGGTCGTGGACAACGGCAGCACCGACGACACCTGGCCCATCGCCACCCGGCTGGCCGCCGAGCACGACCGGGTGCACGCCCGCCGGCTCGACATCCGGGGCCGCGGAGCCGCGCTCAAGGCGGCCTGGCGGGAGAGCCCGGCCGACATCGTCGCGTACATGGACGTCGATCTGTCCACCGACCTCGGCGCGCTGTTCCCGCTGGTCGCCGCGGTGGCGAGCGGGCATTCCGAGATCGCCATCGGCACCCGGCTCGCGCACAGCGCCCGCACCCTGCGCTCGATCCGCCGCGAGGTGGTCTCGCGCAGCTACAACGCGCTGCTCAGGTACGGCTTCGGGGTCAGGTTCAGCGACGCCCAGTGCGGCTTCAAGGCGGCCAGGACGGACGTGGTCCGGCCGCTCATGGACAAGATCGAGGACGACGCCTGGTTCTTCGACACCGAGCTGCTGCTGCTGGCCGAGCACAACGGCCTGCGCGTGCACGAGGTGCCGGTCGACTGGATCGAGGACACCGACTCGCGCGTCCGCGTGGTCAGGACGGCGATCGACGACCTGAAGGGCCTGGCCAGGGTCGCCTGGTCGATGTCGACGGGCCGGGCCGACGTCGAGGTGGCGCGTGCGGAGCTCACGCCCACGCATCCCGACGCGGTGGTCGCCCGGCCGAGGGCGGTGACGCTGGCGAAGTTCGCCTCGTTCGCCGCGATCGGCGTGTTCTCCGTCCTGCTGTACGCGCTCATCTACCTGCCGTTGCGCGGCGTCTGGGCGCCCGCGCCGGCCAACCTGGGCGCGCTGGTGCTCACCGGGTTCGTCAACACCGAGGCGAACCGGCGCTGGACGTTCAACCGGCTGGGCGGACGGCGTACCGCGATGCACCTCCGGGCGGCGCTGCTCTTCCTGGCGAACTACCTCCTGACCACCTCCGCCGTGCTCGGCCTGCGCAGCGTGTCCCCGGGGGCCGGGCGGCTGATGGAGATGAGCGCGGTGGTCGCCACGTACGGACTGCTCACCCTGATCCGCTTCACCGCTCTGGACCGCTGGGTCTTCTCCCGCACAAGGAACCAACCACATGGAAACCACTGAGATCCGCCGGCTGCTCGAACTCGAGGACACCCACTGGTGGTACCGGGAGCGCCGGGCGATCCTGCGCAGGGAGCTGCGCGAGCTGGGCCGTCCCGGGCGGGCGCTGGACGTCGGCGCGGCCGGCGGCGGGAACACCCGGGTGCTGGTCGAGGCGGGCTGGGACGCCACCGCGACGGACTACTGCGAGACGGCGGTCGAGGTGGCCAGGGAACGCGGGCTCAAGGCCGTGCACGCCGACGCGCGGGCGCTGCCGTTCGAGTCGTCGAGCATGGACCTGGTGACCGCGTTCGACGTGCTCGAACACATCCACGAGGACCACCTGGTCACCGAGGAGATCGCCCGGGTGCTGGCGCCCGGCGGGCACGCGCTGATCGCCGTCCCGTGCGACATGGCGCTGTGGTCGGCGCACGACGACGCCGTGGGCCACGTACGCCGCTACGGCCGGGACACGCTGACCGTCGTGGTGGAGAAGGCCGGGCTGAAGGTGGACCGGCTGTGGAGCTGGAACGTGCTGCTGCGTCCGCTGGTGGCCCGGCACCGGCGGCGGTCGAGGGGCAGCGACCTGCAGCGGACGCCCGCGGTGGTGAACGCGGGCCTGTCGATGGTGGTGCGCGCCGAGCGCTACCTGCCGGTCAGGTCGTTGAAGGGCGTGACGCTGTTCCTGCGGGCCAGACTGGGCAGGTGACGGGTTCCGGACCACAGGCCGGGGTCAGATCTCAAGTCGATGTCCGGTGCGCGGGCGGGCCCGGATGGTTCTAGGCTGTCGCGTGTGGTGATTCACGCCCTCCTCGCGGCCACCCTGGCCCTGACCGCCACGCCCGCGGCCGCCGCCCCGAAGATCGACTGTGCCCGGCTCAAGTGCCTGGCGCTGACCTTCGACGACGGCCCGAGCGAGCACACGGCGACGCTGCTCAAGACACTCAAGAAGGAGGGGGCCAAGGCCACCTTCTTCCTCGTCGGCAAGCAGGTCGAGCGCCGCCCGGCGCTGGCCCGGCAGCAGGCCGCGGAGGGGCACGCGATCGGCGACCACACCTACTCCCACCCCTCGCTGCCGACGCTGGCCGACAACGCCATCATCGAAGAGCTGCGCACCACCCAGGCCCTCATCCAGGACGCCACGGGCCGCCGGCCGACGATGTACCGCCCGCCCTACGGGCACACCGACGAACGCGTGCTGCGCATGGCCGACCAGCAGGACCTCGCCGAGATCCTGTGGACGGGCACCACTCTCGACTGGAAGCTGCGCGACGCCAGGAAGATCAAGGCGACCGTGCTCAAGCTGGCCAAGCGCGACGGCGTCATCCTCATGCACGACACGGTCCCGCAGACCGTCAAGGCGATGCCCGAGATCCTCAAGGAGCTCAAGAAGCAGGGCTACACCCTCGTCACCGTCCCCACGCTGCTACGCGGCAAGGGGCCCGACTCCGGAGTGAGCTACTTCTGAGCACGTCCCCCTCCTGAGTGCCGGAACCATGGAGAGTGTCAGCCCCGCCGCCGCACGTCCCAGGCCGTGGGCCGCCCTCGTCACCTTCCTGATCATTCAGGCGGTGCTCGCCTGCTGGTGGGCGGCCTTCTACCCCGGGCTGTTCAGCCGCGACTCGGTGCTCTATCTCAGCCACACGATCGTCGGGCCCTGGGTGAGCGATCATTCGGTGGCCTACGACGCGCTGTTGTGGCTGAGCTTCACCAGGACGGGTGACCTCGGGGCGGTCACGTTCGCGCAGACCACGGCGATGGCCGGGGCGCTGACGTACCTGGCGCGGTCGCTCGGGGCGCTGGGCGCGCCGCGGTGGGCCACGACGCTGGTGGCGGTGCTGGCTCCCCTGACGCCGACCGTGGGGGCGTTCACGGTCACGTTGTGGAAGGACGTGCCGTTCACGATCTGCGCGATCATGATCGCGGGGGTCTGCGCGCGCATGGCCGCGCGCCGGCGGGTCTCCCTGGCCGGGCTCGGCGTGCTCATGACGCTGCTCGGGCTGTTCCGCGCGAACGGCTTCCTGGTGGTGGGCATCGCCGTCGTCGTCCTGCTGGTGGTCGTCGCCACGCGGCGGGTACGGCTCGCGCTCGTCGGCACGGTGGCCGCCGCCGTGCCGCTGCTGCTCACGAACCTGCTGTTCCCGCGGTTCGGCATCACGCCGCCGTCCAGCACGTACGTCTACCACACGGCCTTCGCCGACGTGGCGGTGGCGTTCAGGGAGCGTCCTGAGCTGTTCACCGAGCGGGACAAGGCGCTGATGGCCTCGGTCGCGCCGCTCAGCAGGTGGTGGGAGGGCGGCACCTGCGCCACGGTCAACCTGCTGATCTGGCGCCGCGACTTCAGCTGGCCGGCCGCCGACGCGCACGCGGGCGAGCTGCTCGGCCTGTGGGAACGGCTGCTGGCCGACGATCCCGGGATGATCGTCGGCACCCGCCTGTGCCGGGGTGCGATCGCGTGGAGCCCGGTCCAGGACCCGTACGTGGTGGGCGGGATGACCTACCGGTTCTCGCGGCGGCCCACCGCCGACACCTACGTGGGGCCCGGCAAGGTGCCGGACTTCGCCGGGCGGGGGGTGTTCTCGCTCCGCCCGTTGTCGGCCGAGCTGAACCAGGTGGCCGAGCCCTGGCTGACGGGGGCGTTGCTCCCGCAGTGGGACTGGGTGTTGTGGCGGGGGGCCTCGTGGGCCTACCTGTCGTACGCGGCGGTGGCGCTGGGGGCGCTGGCCCTGCGCAACCGCTACGTGGTCGGGGTGGCGGCGGTCGTGGCCGGGCAGCAGCTCGCCGTGCTGGCCAACATCTCGGCCCAGGACTTCCGGTACATGGCCGCGCCGATCTTCGTCGGGCTGCTGCTGGTGCCGCTGCTCCTGGCGAGCGCCGGGCGGCTGCTGCTCGCCGCGGCCCGGTCGGCGCGGCGCGCACTGCGCCGGCCGGCCCCGCCCGCCGCCGGGACCAAGCCCGCCGCCGAGACCGGGCCGGACGACCAGGCCGAACGACCAGGCCAGGCGACCGGGACGGACGACCAGGCCGACTAGGCCAGGCCCTGGCCGTCGGGCAGCCGGGTACGGCCCGGCAGCCGCACCACGGTGACGAAGAACTCGTCGATCTGCCGGATGACGGCCATGAACTGCTCAAGGTCGACCGGCTTGGTCACGTACGCGTTGGCGAACAGCTTGTAGCTGCGCAGGATGTCCTCCTCGGCCGAGGAGGTGGTCAGGACGACGACCGGGATCGCCCGCAGCTCCGGATCGCCCTTGATCTTCTCCAGCACCTGCCGCCCGTCGTACTTGGGCAGGTTGAGGTCGAGCAGGACGAGGTCGGGCCGCGGCGCACCCACGTGCGCCCCGCGCTGGTAGATGAAGTCGAGCGCCTCCAGGCCGTCGCGCACGACGTGGAGGTTGTTGCGGATCTTGTTGTCCTCGAACGCCTCGCGGGTGATGAGCTCGTCACCGGGATCGTCCTCGACCAGGAGCACTTCGATGGGCTGGACGGTCATGCGGTTGCTCCTTCGTCGGTGACGGCGGGCAGGGTGAAGCTGATCCGGGCTCCCTCGGTGTGGCCGGTGTCGAGCCAGATCGTACCGCCGTGGTTCTCCACGATCTTCTTGCACATCGCCAGGCCGATGCCGGTGCCGCTGTAGGCCTCCCGGCTGTGCAGGCGCTGGAAGATGATGAAGATCTTATCGGCGAACTCGGCCTCCACGCCGATGCCGTTGTCGGTGACCGAGAACAGCCACTCGTTCTCCCGCTGCTCGCAGGTGATCCGGATGCGGGGGGCGCGGTCGGGGGCGCGGAACTTCAGCGCGTTGCCGACGAGGTTCTGCCAGAGCATGCCGAGCATGGTGGGGTCGCCGATCACGTTGGGCAGCGGGTCGGGCCGCTCGATCTCGGCGCCGGTCTCCTCGATCACCGCCGACAGGTCCACCAGCGCCTTGTCGAGCGACTCCGCCAGGTCGACCGGCTTGCGGTCGTCGTACAGGCGGCCGACGCGGGAGAAGGTGAGCAGGTCGTTGATCAGGACCTGCATGCGGGTGGCGCCGTCCACGGCGAAGTGGATGTACTGGACGCCGCGCTCGTCGAGCACGTCGCCGTAGCGCTTCTGGAGGAGCTGGCAGAACGTGGCGATCTTGCGCAGCGGCTCCTGGAGGTCGTGCGAGGCGACGTAGGCGAACTGCTCCAGCTCGGCGTTCGACCGCCGCAGCTCCTCGGCCTGGGCGTCGAGGCCGGCCGCCTGCTCGCGCAGCACGACGTGCTGCTTGCGGAACTCCTCGAGGGCGAAGACGATCTTCGTGCGCATCGACTCCACGTCCCGGGCGACCTCGCGGATGTCGGCCGGCCCGCTGGCGGGGATGGCCCGGTCGAAGTCGCCGGCGGCGATGTCACGGGCGGCCTCGCGCAGCTCGTCGAGCGGCCGTCCGACCGCCCGCCGCAGCAGCACCGCCATCGCGACGCCGGCCGCCAGGAACAGGATCAGCATGACGAGGAAGGCGATGTTCCGGACCTGCTCGACCTGTCGCAGCTCGTCCTGGGCGCGCTGCCGGGCGTCGGCCAGCCGGTCGTCCTGCCGGTCGAGCAGCGCCCTGATCTGGTCGAAGGCGTGTTTGCCGTCCTCGATGCGGGCGGCGGAGATGACCCCGTCGGCCCGCTTGTCGGCGGTGAGCGGCTCGGCGTAGTCGCGCCGCCAGGTGGCCGCCGCGTCCCTGACCGCGTTCAGCTCGCCGACCAGCTCCGGACGGTCGCCGATGAGCGTGGCGATGCGTTCGCGGCTGCGCAGCTCGGCCGCCACGCCCGCCGTGTACGGCTGGAGGAAGTCCTCGTTGCCGGTCAGCAGGAAGCCGCGTACGCCGGTCTCCTGGTCGATCAGCGTGCTGCGCAACTGGGCGGCTTCGATCCTGGCCGGCGAGATGCGCAGGATGACCTGGTCGGACAGCCGCGCGGTGCGGTCGAGCATCACGGTGGCGACCACGACGCAGGTGACCACCAGGACCGAAACAGCCGCGATCATCAGCACGAACCAGCCGTGGACGGTCAGCCGCCGCCAGCCCTGCTCGCCGCCACGCGTACGGGAAACCTTCTGCACGGACTGCCTCTCCAGCACGGACGCCTGTTCGCTCACGATTCGTCTTTCCAGCGCAGGTGCACGACGGCGACGTCGTCGGCCGCCGCGTCGTGGACGGCGGCCGCCTCGACGTCGGCGAGGATCGCGTCGAGCAGTTCCTCGCTGCCCAGGCCCGTCCAGCGGGAGGACAGCTCCAGCAGGCCCTCCTCGCCCAGCCACCGCGGCGGGTCGCCCGGCAGCCGGCGCTCGAAGAGGCCGTCGGTGTAGAGCGTCACGCCGCCGCCCTCGGGCAGCTCCAGCAGGTCCTCCTCCCAGTCGGCCTCGATGGGCAGGCCGAGCGCGGGCCCCTGCCGCGGGTCGGCGAGGACCACCGAGTCGGCCGTGTGCACCAGCAGGCCGGGATGCCCGGCGCGCCAGACGCGCATCGTGTGCCGGTCGGGCTCCAGGACGACCGTGGACATCGTGACGAAGACCTCCGAGCCGGCCCGCTCGGCCCGCAGGATACGTTCGAGCTGGCGCAGCAGCGGGACGCCGGTCATGCCGTTGAGCACCAGCGCCCGCCAGGCGATGCGCAGGCAGACGCCGAGCGCCGCCTCGTCGGGCCCGTGGCCGCAGACGTCGCCGATCACCGCGTGCACGACCTTGTCGTCGGTCTCGACCACGTCGAAGAAGTCGCCGCCGAGCGTGGCCGAGCCGCGGCTGGCCCGGTAGCGGGAGGCGACCTCCAGGGGCATCTCCTGCAGCAGCGGCGTCGGCAGCAGGCCGCGCTCCAGGCGGGCGTTCTCCTTGGCGCGCACACGTGCGGTGTGCAGCGCCACGGCCGCCTGCTCGGCCTGCTTGCGCTGCATGGCGTAGCGCAGCGTGCGGCCCAGCCATTCGGCCTCGACCCGGCCTTTGACCAGGTAGTCCTGGGCTCCGGCGGTCACCGCGGCGAGGCCCGCGCTCTCCTCGGCCAGGCCGGTCAGCACGACGACCGCGGCGTCCCCGGCCTCCTCCAGCACCGACGACAGCGCGGAGAACTCGTAGGCGTCGGGCAGGCCGAGGTCGAGCAGCACGCACTGGGGACGCAGGCGGGCCAGCGCCCTGCGGGCCTCGTCCACCGAACGCGCCCACTCCAGCCGGACGGCAAGGCCGCTGTCCTCCAGCAGCTCCTGGACGATCAGCGCATCCTGCGGATCGTCCTCCACGAGCAACACCAACGGCTGCCGGACATCCTCACTCGCATGGGCCATGTTGGCAATTGCACCCTTCGTCACCGGCACCGAGCTCTAACGAATCGACGCCTCAGGTGCCCCACTGCCCACTACGGCCAAGAAGTGGCCCAAACGCACACACTTTTCCCAAGAAACTTTGCGGTATGCGTCCACGAGCTGAGCAATCGTAACGGGCCGGGGTCGAGGGGGTCTGGCGAATCGACCTCCTTCCACCATAACCAACGCCCTGACCTGCCTTAACCGCTCATGGCCGGACATGCGAACGGCCCGGAACCGTCAACCGGTCCGGGCCGTTCGCACACGGCGCTATTCCCACTCGATGGTGCCCGGGGGCTTGCTCGTGACGTCGACCACCACCCGGTTGACCTCGCGCACCTCGTTGGTGATGCGAGTGGAGATGCGCGACAGGACGTCGTAGGGCACCCGGGCCCAGTCGGCCGTCATCGCGTCCTCGGACGTCACCGGCCGGAGCACGACCGGGTGGCCGTAGGTGCGGCCGTCGCCCTGCACGCCCACCGAGCGCACGTCGGCCAGCAGCACCACCGGGCACTGCCAGATCTGCCGGTCGAGGCCGGCGCGGGAGAGCTCTTCGCGGGCGATGGCGTCGGCCTCGCGCAGCAGCGCCAGGCGGTCGCGGGTGACTTCGCCGACGATGCGGATGCCGAGGCCGGGGCCCGGGAACGGCTGCCGCCAGACCATGGCGGGCGGCAGGCCGAGCTCTTCGCCGGCCCTGCGGACCTCGTCCTTGAACAGCGCGCGCAGCGGCTCGACCAGCTTGAACTGGAGGTCTTCCGGCAGGCCGCCGACGTTGTGGTGGGACTTGATGTTGGCGGTGCCCGTGCCGCCGCCGGACTCGACGACGTCGGGGTAGAGGGTGCCCTGGACCAGGAAGTCGACCGGGCCGTCGGCCATGATGGCGCGCTGCTCGTCCTCGAAGACGCGGATGAACTCGCGGCCGATGATCTTCCGCTTCTCCTCCGGGTCGGTGACGCCCTCCAGCGCCTTCAGGAAGCGGTCGGCGGCGTCGACGACGCGCAGCTTGACGCCCGTGACGGCCACGAAGTCGCGCTCGACCTGCTCGGCCTCGCCCTTGCGCAGCAGCCCGTGGTCGACGAAGACGCAGGTCAGCCGGTCGCCGATGGCCCGCTGGACGATCGCCGCGGCCACCGCGGAGTCGACGCCGCCCGACAGCGCGCAGATGGCCCGGCCGTCGCCGACCTGCCGGCGCACGGCCTCGACGGAGTCCTCGACGATGTTGAGCATGGTCCACGACGGACGGCAGCCGGCCGCGTCGAGGAAGTGCTTGAGCACGGCCTGACCGTGCTCGGAGTGGAGCACCTCGGGGTGGAACTGCACGCCGTACAGGCCGCGCTCGGGGTGCTCGAAGGCGGCGACCGGCGTCTCGCTCGTGGAGGCGGTGACCGCGAAGCCCTCGGGGGCCGCGGCCACGCTGTCGCCGTGGGACATCCAGACGGTCTGCGCGGCGGGCAGCCCCTGGAAGATGACGCCCTCGTTTAGCACCTCCAGCGCGGTGCCGCCGTATTCGGCGACGCCCGTGCGGGCGACCTCGCCGCCCAGCGCCTGGGCCATGGCCTGGAAGCCGTAACAGATGCCGAACGTGGGCACGCCGGTCGAGAACAGGCCGTGCGGCACGGGCGGCGCGCCCTCGGCGTAGACCGACGACGGGCCGCCGGACAGGATGATCGCCTTCGGCTTCTTGGCCATCATCTCCTCGACGGACATCGACGACGGCACGATCTCGGAGTAGACGTGGCACTCGCGCACCCGCCTGGCGATGAGCTGCGCGTACTGTGCGCCGAAGTCGACCACCAGCACTGTGTCGAATTCAGACACCGTGAGAACCCCCCAAAGGCGAAATGCGGTGCCTTCATTGTATCGGCCTCGGGTATTACGCCTGGCCTCACACCGTCACTCGTGCTAACACAGAACGGTGGATCTTGTCTGGCCGGCCTCGGCGTGGGCCCTGTGGTTCGCCGCGCTGGCCGCCGCGTTCGGGTTGACGACGCGCCGGGCCGCCGCGCCCCCGGCGGCCCCTGCTCCCCCGGCGCCGCCCGCCGTCGTCGAGCTCTTACGCGGGCTGCGGGCCGGCGAGGTCTTCCACGCCACGGTCTTCGAGCTGGCCAGACGCGGGTTCCTGACGATCCGGGACGACCGGCTCACCCTCTCCGCGACCGGCGAGGGGCAGGTGTGGCCGTACGAGCGATGGGTGCTCGACCGGGTGGCGGCGCGGATGGGCGGAGCGCCGCAGGCGCCGGTCGTCGCCCTGATGCCGGACAGCGGCGACCTCGACGCCGAGTTCGTGCCCCTGGTCCGGCAGAGCGCCATCGACCTGGGGCTGGCGCGGCGGCGCTGGCAGAGCATGCTCGTGCCGCTGCTGCTGGCCGCCGGGCTGGCCGTGCCCTGGTACGTCACCATCTCGCAGGCGGGCGTGTCGTGGCCCGGCTGGATCGCCACGGCGGGGGCGTTCGTGGCCGGGGCCGCGCTGCTGCTGGGCGGGCGCGGGTTCGTGCTGACGCCGCTCGGCCGCGAGGTGGCCGGGCCCGAGCCGGCTCCGGTGGACCCGCGGCAGGAGTGGATCTTCACCGGCGACGGGTGGCGCGGCGTCCTGGTCGAGCCCGCCGCGCGCGACGGCGGCGCGCCCAAACGGCAGGAGGTCGAGGGGCGGGTGGTCAAGCGCTGGATCGTGACCGAGCACGGCGAGGACCTGACCTCCTCGCGCACCTGTTACCTGGCGGTGCACGACGGCACGTCGGAGCGGGCGCCGGCGTACCGGGCCAAGGAGCGCGTCTACCAGGACGTGCTGCCGGGCGACTTCGTCCGGCTGCTGGTCAATCCGCGGCGCGGGAGCGTGGTGAGCGTGCTGGCCCACGAGCGCCGCTGGTAGCGCCGGGCAGTTCGCCGGCCAGCAGCAGCTCGGTCTGCCTGCGCAGCCGGTCGGCGAACTCGGGGTGGGTCAGCACGAGGAACCGTTCCTCGTGGATGGCCCGCACGACCAGGGCGGCGATCTCGGCGGGCTCGACGCCGCGCGCCATGGCCGCCCCGACGGCCTCGCGGGCGGCCCGTTCGTCGTCCGTCGGGGTGGTGACCAGGCCGGCCGGGCGGGACCGGGCCGAGTCGTCGATCCGCGTCCTGACCGCGCCGGGGCACAGCGCGGTCACGCGCAGCTTGGAGCCCACGGCGGCGAGGTCCTGGGCCAGCGACTGCGAGGCGGCCAGCGCGGCGTACTTGGTGAGCGCGTAACCGCCCGCGCCGGGCGCGGCGAGCAGCCCGGCCACGGACACGGTGTTGACGACGTGCCCCTCGGTGTCCTGTGCCATCATGCGCGGCACGAACGCGCGCACGCCGTGCAGCACGCCCCACAGGTTCACGCCGAGCAGCCAGGCGAAGTCCTCGGCGGTCCTGGTCCACAGGCGGCCGCCCTGATAGACGCCGGCGTTGTTGCACAGCACGTGCACCGCGCCCAGCTCGCCGAAGCTCCGGTCGGCCAGGTGCTGCACGGCCGCCGCGTCCGAGACGTCGGTGACCTGCGTGAGCACCTCACCCGGCCCGGCGGACGCCTTCCGCGCGAGCGCGGCCGTCTCGGCCAGCCCGCCGGGATCGACGTCGGCCAGCATCAACGCCATGCCCTCGGCGGCGAACCGGACGGCCAGGGCCCTGCCGATGCCGCTGGCCGCGCCCGTCACCACCGCGACCCTGCCGGACAGTTCACGCACCGCCTGAACCTCCCTAGCGCTCGCTCGGCTACCCCGACGCTACAGGATCGCGCCGATCAGGCCCAGGGGCGGCGAGCCGAGGTCGAACAGCGCCTTGTGGAAGCGCTGGAGCGTGAAGCCCGACCCCCACTGCGTGCGCGCCTGCTCGCGCAGGTCGAGGATGAGCAGCTTGCCCCAGGTGTAGCGGCCGTACGTCGGGTCGAAGGAGGCGCGGCGGGCCTCCGACAGCGCGGCCGGACCGGCCAGGTGGGTGTCGGACTCGAAGCGCCGCGCGCCCTCCTCGACCGTCATCTGACCGGTGTGCACGCCGATCGCGCAGGCCAGCCGGGTGACCCGGATCAGCGCCTCCACCCAGACGCCGATCTCGAAGCGCGGGTCGTCGGGCGCGTAGCCCTCCTCGACGCACAGCTCCTCGGCGTAGTGGGCCCAGCCCTCGACGAAGGCCATCGACTGCAGCAGCCGCCGCACGTCGGAGGGGGCCCGGCGGAGCGCGCGGCTGTGCGAGAAGTGGCCGGGGGCCACCTCGTGCACGTTGATCGCGGGCAGCGTGGTGGCGCTGAAGACCTCCAGCCACTCCTCCTGGTCCTGCTCGCTCCAGGACGCGTCCGGCGGCGTGATGTGGTACCAGGACGGCCCCTCGGGCTCGCCCGGCGAGTTCCACGCCATCATGGCCATGGCCCAGCGGCGCGACTCCGGCGCCAGCCCGACCAGGCACTCGCCGTCGTGGTAGGGCACGAGGTCCTTCTCGCGGGTGAAGGCGATGGCCCGTTCGGTGCCGATCCTGGCCGCCTCGATCACGCCGTCGGCGTCGGGGTGGTCCTTGACCAGCTCGCGCACGACGTCGAGGGGCCGCTCGGTACGTCCGAGCCTGGCGCAGGACTCGGCCAGCAGGCCCATGAGCCGGTCGCGTTCGGCGTCGGCGCGCTCGGCCAGCCTGCCCAGGTCGACCGGCAGGCCCTCGGCGCTGCTCATGAGCTTGACCAGGGCCGCGCCGCCGAGCGCGGCGTCGGGGTCGCCCTCGGCGGCGGCGCGCGACACGTGCGCCACGAGCCTGCCGTGGGCCTCGATCGCGGCCTCGTCGGTGATGCCCGCGGCCAGGCCCTTGACCGCGCCCAGCAGGGACGCGGCGACCGGGGCCGCGACCTGGTCCAGCGAAGCGATCGCGGCGTCCACGGCGGCCGGCCACTGCGCGAGGTGGGCCGCCCTGGCGGCGGCGCGCTCGGCCTCGGGGCCGTAATCGCGGTCGTAGCAGGCCAGGTCGAGGTTGGACAGGTGGATCAGGGGGTTCTTGCGGTGCAGCTCCAGCTCGCCGAACTGGGTGCGCATGGCCTCCTCGAAGATCTCCAGGTGCTCGGCGTCGTGCGGGTCGGCCGGCGCGTCGCCCTTGCCGAGGCGCGTCAGGCCGTCCCGCACGCCCTCGGGCGACAGGTCCTGGATCTGGCCGTCGTACTCGTGCCTGCCGCCCCCTTCGCGCGCCTCGGACACCATCAAATCGGTGATCGCACGCAATCTGGGGTCAAGTTCCGTCATGCCGCCGACGCTAGCGCACACCCCTGATCCTGAGGACCCCGACGGAGCCGACCAGCGAGATCACGATGCCCACGACGAACAGCGCCGAGTAGCCGCCCGTCCCCACCACGACGGCGGCGAGGGCGGGCGCCAGGATCTGCGGCCCGGCGTTGGCGATGTTGATGACGCCCATGTCCTTGCCCGCGTCGGCGGGGTCCGGCAGCACCTTCGTCACCAGGGCCATGTCCACGGCCAGGTAGACGCCGAACGCGATGCCGTGCGCGACGTTGTAGACGATCATGCCCCCGAACGTCGGCATCGCCAGCGGGATGCCCAGGAACACCGCCGAGGACAGCCCGGCGACGAGCGCGAACAGCCGGAAGCGGCCGAGGCGGTCGGAGATCGGGCCGATCACGAGCACCGCGAGCAGCGTGGCGGCCTGGCCGATGAGCATCAGCAGGCCCATCGTGGCGACCACCTCGCCCCTGGGGATCTTGATGAAGTCCTCAAGGAGGAAGAGGTTGAAGGTAAAGATGACGAAATATCCGAGCATGACGCCGAAACGCGACACGAAGGCCCAGGCGAAGTCCGGGGTCTTCAGCGGCCGCAGGAAGCCGGCCAGGAACGCGCCCAGCCCGAACGGCTCGCGCGCCGTCCCCGCCGAGGACGTGTCCGGCGTCGCGACGACGACCAGCACCGCCGCGACCAGCAGCAGCGCCATCGTCACGTAGTACGCCCCGCCGGCGGCCAGCTGCGGGAACACGATAAACATGATCGCCGCCGCGATCGTGGCCAGCGGCGTGCCGAGCCCGAACAGGCCGGAGTAGGTGCCGTACCGGCTCGGCGGGACCCGGTCGGGCAGGATCGCGGTCATGGCGGCCTGGTAGCCGTTCATGATGGTCTGCACGGCCGCCCAGCTGACGCCGAGCATGAGCACGCTGCCCGCGTTGGCCTGCGCGAACAGGGCGAGCACGCCGAGCAGGACGCAGCCGAGTATCCACGGCGAACGGCGGCCGAAGCGCGACCTGGTCCGGTCGGAGATCTGACCGAAGACCGGGTTGGCGAGGGTGGCCATGAGCGGGCCGATCGAGTTGGCCAGGCCGAGCGCGGCCACGTCGTTGACGCCGGTGATGCGCTGCACGTGAACGGGCAGGACGAACGCGCCCACACTCAGCCACAGGAACATGACGGCGACGTTGGCCAGCGGAAGCGTCAGGTAGAGCGGCCCTAGGCGCCGGGTGTCCCGGTGCGCGCCGCTCAGAACTTCAGCCATGGGGGGACCTTTCCGAGCAGTGATGATACGTATCACCGACGATTGCTCTGGACTGTAGGTCGCGCGGGAAGGGCTGACAAGGCGCGCGTCCAACTCGTTACGCGCCCGACGACGGCCTCAGGCGCTGGACCGGACCACCAGCCGGGGCTCGAACCGGGCGACGACCTCGCCCGCCGCGGACGGCCGCACGCCGCGGACGATCCCGTCGATCTCGCCCGCCAGATCGGCCGGGCTCGCGGTGGCGTCGAAGTGCACGGTGGTCAGCCGGGGCCGCATGAGCGTGCAGATCGGCAGGTCGTCGGCGCCGACCACGGCGACGTCGCCGGGGACCCGCAGACCGGCGTCCTGCAACGCGCTGATCAGCAGCATCGCGTACTCGTCGTTGTAGGCGAACACGCCGTCGGGCAGGTCGCCCGCGCGGACGATCCGGCCCGCCTCCTCCTCGGAGAAGGCCAGGTCGATGCGCGCGGCCCCGGGGACGACCTCCCGCACCCCCGCCAGCCGGGCCCGCCCCATGGCGTCGATGCCCTCCTCCCGGGGCACGACGGCCGCCAGCCGCCTGCTCCCCCGTGCGACCAGGTGGCGGGCGGCCACGGCGCCGAGGGCCCGGTGGTCGAACACCATGGCCGGCACCAGCGGCGAGGGCTGGTCGGACAGGCCGACGACGGCCCGGACGCCCGAGGCGTGCAGCAGGTCCACGGCGGGCCTGGTCAGCCGCGCGGCCTCGACGAGGACGGCCGAGGGCCGCAGGGCGAGCCAGCTCCTGGCCGCCGCCACGCCCCTGAGGGTGCGCTCGCCGTACTGGACGAGGGTGTAGCCGCGGGCCCTGAGCTCCTCCTCCAGCTCTTCGGACACCTGCTGCGCCAGCCGGCCCGTCCTGGCCCGCGACAGCGGCATGAGCACGATGTCGCTGCGGCCCGTACGCAGCGCGCGGGCGGCCGCGTCGGGGACGTAGCCGAGCCGGGCGGCGGCGTCGCGGACCCGCCTGCGGGTCTCCTCGCTCACCCGGGCGTGGGGGTTGTCGGTGAGCACGTAGGAGACCGTGGCCTGTGAGACTCCCGCGGCTCTGGCCACGTCGACGCTGGTCGGCGGGCGGTCCCCCCTTGTCGTGTTCACGGGGTGGATGGTATCAACTGCTTATACGTATAATCAGGAGAGGCTGCCGCATGAAGCTGCACACTCGTGAATGGGGTTCGGGCGACCGCGTGGCCGTCCTCGTCCACGGCATCATGGCCGACTCGCGATGCTGGTGGCGGGTGGGCCCCGAGCTGGCCGCGCGCGGCTACCGGGTCATCGCCGTCGATCTCCCCGGCCACGGCGAGAGCCCTCGCGCCGACGCCTACCCGCCCGAGCTGTTCGCCTCGTCGCTGGCGGAGTCGGTGCCCGCGCGCCCCGAGCTGGCCATCGGGCACTCCCTGGGCGGCCTCACGCTCGGCCTCGCCGTCGAACGGCTCATGCCCGGACGGGCGATCTACTCCGATCCGGCCTTCCGTCTGCCGACGCTGGAGAGCGGCGCCCTGGAGTCGATGGCCGGCTTCACCGACGAGACCGGCGAGCTGATCGCCGCCCTGCACCCCGGCTTCTCGGCCGAGGAGGTGGCGGTCGAGGTCGAGATGCTCGCGCGCTGGGACCGCGGGTCGGCGCTGTCGCTCGTCGAGGCGTCGGGCATGGACTTCACGCCCGCTCCCGTCGTGCCGTCGCTGGTGCAGGTGGCCGACCCGAGTTTCCTGGTGCCGCCGGCGTTCCAGGAGGAGTTGCGGGGCAAGGGATTCGAGGTGCGCGTGGTCACGGGGGCCGAGCACACGATCCACCGCCACCTGTTCGAGGACTTCCTGGCGGGGCTGGAAGGCTGGATCAGACCCGCTGCCGCAGCTCGGTGAGGCGGCCGGCGACGTCGAGGCCCTTGCCGGCGGCCCAGGCGTCGTCGTGGTACGTCGCCAGGTGCCGCTCGGCCGCGTCGCCCACCAGCGAGACGATCGTGCCGCGCTCGCCCCTGGCCCGCATGCGCCCGGCCAGTTCGAGCGCGGCCCACAGCGCGGTGCCGGACGAGCCGCCCACCGGCAGCCCGGTGACCTCCCTGAGGTGCCTGGCCGCCGCCACGCCGGCCGCGTCGGGCACCGGCACCACCAGATCGACCAGCTCCGGCCGGAACCCGGGCTCCACGCGCGGACGGCCGATGCCCTCGATCCGCGAGGGCATGCCGGTGGCGTAGTCGGGCACGTCGAGGGTCCAGCCCGGGAAGTAGGCGGAGTTGTCGGGATCGGCGACCGCCACCCGGCAGCCGTGCTCCCCGGCCGCGGCGCCGAGCGTGGCCGAGGTGGCGCCGGTGGCGGCGCCGGTCACCACCCAGTCGGGACGGACCTGGGCGAACAGCTCTTCGGCCAGGTCGTGCGGCGTGGCCCGGCCGAACTGGTCGAGGTAGTGGCCCCCGACCGCCCTGGCCGCCTCCTGGGCCGCGTCGTAGATGGCCAGGGGCGGCGTCACGAACCTGCACTCGCCGCCCAGCGCCTCGACCGGGCGGGCCCGCGCCGGGTCGGGCGCGCCCGGCATGATCACGACGTAGGGCAGGCCGAGCCGCCGGGCGAACCACGCCTGCGCGACCGCCGCGTTGCCGCCGGCGGCCTCGACCACGGTGGTGCCCTCGGTGATCGAGCCGTCGAGCACGGCCCGCCGGAACAGCGCCCTGGCGTGCCGGTGCCGCAGGCTGCCCGTGGGGTGGCCGGACTCGTCCTTCAGCAGCAGGCGCACGCCAGGGACCCGGACGGGGAAGTCGATCAGCCTGGTCGGCGGCCCGGCGGCCAGCGCGTCGAGCGCGTCGAGCGCGCGCGTGCTCCAGCTCACCGGACCACCATGTCAGGACGGGCTCAGGAAAGCTCCACCTGTTCGCCAGGGGCGAGCAGCACGAACCGCTCCCCGAGCCCCGCGAACGCCTTCTCCAGCGTGTCCCTGCCCTGCGTGAAGTGCGCCCACTGCTCGAAGTGCAGCGGGACGACGTGCCGCGCGCCCAGGATGTCGGCGGCGGTGACGGCGTCCTCGCTGGTCAGCGTCAGGAAGCCGGCCACGAGGGGGGTGCGCGCGCCGCCCGCGAACAGCAGCGCCACGTCGATCCGCGGGAACCTGGCGGCCACGGCCCGTACGACGTCGAGCGAGGCGTTGTCGCCGCTCACGTAGACGGTGGGCAGGCCCTCGCCGCTGAGCACGAACCCGGTGACCTCGCCCGTCAGGTGCTCGGTCCCGTCGGGGCCGTGCTGGGCGGGCACGCCGGTCACCCGCAGCGGGCCGACCTCGGTCTCGCTCCAGTTGGGCAGGGCGCGCACCGGCTCGCCGACGCGCTCGGCCGCCGAGGCGGTGGACAGCGCCAGCGGGGCCGTGGCGAGGAACGCGCGGCCGGCGTCGTCGAGGTTGTCGGGATGCTGGTCGTGCGAGAGCAGCACGGCGTCCACCGGGCCCACCTCGTCGGGGCCGAAGGCGGGGCCGGCCGTCTTCTTGAGCACCCTGGCGCCGACCGGGTGGTCGCCCGGCGCGTCGAAGGTGGGATCCACCAGCAGCCGGACGCCGCCCAGCTCGATGACGGCGGTCGGACCACCGGCGTAACGAATCTTCATGTCCGTCAAGGACACGGAGGGACAGAAGGTTTATTCCGTACGCCGTTGAGCACCCGGGTCACCGTGCGGTGGCACAGGGCGCGGAAGTCGGGCTCGGCCATGCTCATCCGGCCGCTCAGGTACTGCTGGACCAGGCCCTGGGTGCTCGACGTGACCGCGAGCGCGGTCTCCAGCGGGTCGTCCTCGCGCAGCACGCCCGCGCGCATGCCCTCCTCGGCCAGCGCCACCACCACGCTGAACGGTGGGCCCTCCCCGTCGCGGAAGTCGTCGGGGAAACGGCGGGCCCGCGCCCAGGCGTCGGAGGTCAGGAAGTTGTACAGGTGGGGGCTGCCGAGCGCGAAGTCGAGGAAGTCGTCGAGCGCCGCCATCATGCGCTCCTCCACGTCGCCCGTGCCGGGCCTGCGGGTCCACGCCTCGGCCAGCTCGCGGGCGGCGGCGTCGGCGACGGCGCGCAGCAGGGCCTCCCTGTTGGGGAAGTGCCGGTAGATGGCCATGGCGGTGACGCCCACGGCCTCGCCGACCCGCCGCATGCTGACGGCGTCGGCGCCCTCCTCCAGCAGGATCTGCCGGGCCACGGCCTCGATGCGGGCCGCCGTCCCTCGCTCGCTCATGTTTACAGTGTATACAGACGGAGCGCCCCCGGAGCCCGCTCCGGCACGGCGGGCCGGCGGGGCGCCACCGGAGGCAGCCGGACGTACGGCGAGCCCGTGGCGGGCCTGGGATCGGGGTCGCCGGCGTTGGGCCACAGGGACATGGCCCGCTCGGCCTGCGCGGTGATGGTGAGCGACGGGTTCACCCCGAGGTTGGCCGACACCGCCGAGCCGTCCACTACGTGCAGCCCCTCGTGGCCGTAGACGCGGTGGTAGGCGTCGATCACGCCGGTCTCGGGCGAGTCGCCGATCACGCAGCCGCCGAGGAAGTGGGCCGTCGTCGGGATGTCGAACAGGTCGAGCCAGGTGCCGCCGGGCACCCCGCCGATCTCGGCCGCCGCGTGCCGGACGGCCTCGTGCCCGGCCGGGATCCAGGTCGGGTTGGGCTCGCCGTGGCCGCGGGCCGACCGCAGGCCCCAGCGGGTGCGCCGGATGGTGATCGAGTTGTCCTTGGCCTGCATGACCAGCGCGATGACGGTCCGTTCCGACCAGCGGCGCAGGTCGAGCAGCCGCAGCGCCTCCAGGGGCCGCGCGGCGATCTCCCGGAACAGCGCCGGCCACCGCGGCTGGCCGCCGTCCACGAGCAGGGTGCGCAGCAGGCCCATGGCGTTGGAGCCGTCGCCGTAACGCACCGGCTCGATGTGGGTCTCGGCGTCGGGGTGGATGGAGGAGGTGATGGCCACGCCCTTGTTGAGCTTCTCGCCGCCCGCCGACGTGCGCTCGAAGCCGAGCAGGGCCTCGGAGTTGGTCCTGGTCAGCGTGCCGAGCCTGGGCGACAGGCGGGGCAGGTCGCCGGTGGCGCGCAGCTTGTGCAGCAGGCGCTGGGTGCCGTACGTGCCGGCCGCGAAGATCACCTGCTTGGCCGTGAACGAACGGCGGCGCAGCGCCGACCCCGTCCGGCGGGCGACGACCCGGTAGCCGCCGGAGGGCAGCGGGCGCACCGAGGTGACCGTGCACTCGGCGTAGACCCGGGCGCCCGCCCGCTCGGCCAGGTGGAGGTAGTTCTTGACCAGCGTGTTCTTGGCGCCGTGGCGGCAGCCGGTCATGCACTGCCCGCACTCGATGCAGCCGCGCCGCCGCGGCCCCGCGCCGCCGAAGTACGGGTCGACGCCGTCCTCGCCGAAGTAGACGCCGACCGGGGCCAGGTGGAAGGTGTCGCCCACGCCCATCTTCTCGGCGACCCGGCGCATGACGTCGTCGGCGCGGGTGACGGTGGGGTTCGTGACCGCGCCGAGCATGCGTCTGGCCTGGTCGTAGTGGGGGGCCAGCTCCGCCTTCCAGTCGGTGATGCCGGCCCACTGCGGGTCGCGGAAGAACGGGTCGAGCGGCTCGTAGAGGGTGTTGGCGTAGACCAGCGACCCGCCGCCCACCCCGGCTCCGGCCAGCACCATCACGCCGGTGCCGCGCTCTCCGCGCAGCACGTGGATGCGCTGGATGCCCTTCATGCCGAGCCAGGGCGCCCACAGGAAGTCGCGCAGCTTCCACGAGGTGGCCGGCAGCGTGGACTCGTCGAACCGGCGGCCCGCCTCCAGCACGCCGACCTTGTACCCCTTCTCGCTCAGCCGCAGCGCCGAGACGCTGCCGCCGAACCCCGACCCGATGACCAGAACGTCGAACGTCACTTGATCCGCAGCTTCCGCATCGCCTTGAGGGTGCCGGCCAGGACGTCGGCCCACGTCTCGTACGTCAGGTCGAAGGGCGGCTCGAAGCCCAGCCAGGACGCCTGCGAGGCCACGGTCTTGGACTCGGTGTAGCGCAGCAGGCCCTCCGCGCCGTGCCGGCGGCCGAGCCCCGAGGCCTTCATGCCGCCCATGGGCGCGTCGTAGGAGGCGTAGGCCGAGCCGTACCCCTCGTTGATGTTGACCGTGCCGGCCTTGACGCGGGCGGCCAGGGCGCGGCCGCGGGCCGGGTCGGTGGTCCAGATGGAGGCGTTCAGGCCGTAGATGGTGTCGTTGGCCAGCTCGATCGCCTCCTCCTCCGAGTCGAAGGGGTAGAGGGCGACCACCGGCCCGAACGTCTCGTTGCGGCACAGGTCCATGTCGTCGCGCACGCCGGTGAGCACGGTCGGCTCGTAGAACAGCGGGCCGAGGTCGGGCCTGGCCCGGCCGCCGGTCAGCACGGTCGCGCCCTTGGCCACGGCGTCGTCCACGTGGGCGCTGACCGCGTCGAGCTGGCGTTGCGAGGTGAGCGAGCCCATCTGGACCGACCAGTCGTGGCCCGCGCCGAGCTTGAGGTTGCCGACCTGCCTGACCAGGCGCGCGGCGAAGTCGTCGAACACGGACGTGTGCACGTACAGCCGCTCGATGGACAGGCAGAGCTGGCCGGCGTTGGTGAAGCAGGCCCGGATCGCCCCCTGGACGGCGAGCGGCACGTCGGCGTCTTCGAGCACCACCATCGGGTTCTTGCCGCCGAGCTCCAGCGAGCAGCCGATGAGCCGCTTGGCCGCCTCCTCGGCGATCTTCCTGCCGCCCCTGGTCGACCCCGTGAACGCGACGTAGTCGGCGTCGTCGAGCAGCGCGTCGCCGATCTCGGCGGGCTCGCCCAGCACGACCTGCCAGATCTCGCGCGGCATGCCCAGCTCGGCCAGCAGGTCGATGGTCCACAACGTGGACATGGCCGTCTGGGTGTCCGGCTTGTGCACCAGCGCGTTGCCGGCCAGCAGCGCGGGCACGGCGTCGGTGACGCCGAGCGAGAGCGGGTAGTTCCACGGGGAGATCAGCGCGACCACGCCCTTGGGCTGGCGCAGCTCGGTCACCCGGGTGGCGCCGGGGAAGATGCCCTTGCGCGTGCGCGGCGCGAGCAGCCCGGAGGCCCGCCGGGCGTAGTAGAGGCTGCACCCGGCGACGTCGAGCACCTCCTCGAAGGCGTGCTTGCGGGCCTTGCCGGTCTCGTTCTGGACGATGTCGAGGATCTCGTCCCTGCGGTCGAGGATGGCGTCGTGCAGCAGCAGGAACGGTCTGGCCCGCGCCGCGGCGGGCCTGGCCGCCCACTCGGCCTGGGCGGCCCTGGCTCGCTCGTAGGCCAGGCGTACGTCGTCGGCCGTGGAAATGGGCAGCTCGGCGAGCGGCTCGCCGGTGAAGGGGGCGGTGATCTCCCGGGTCTTGCCGCTGGACGTGACGTGCATGCCCGAAGGATATTCCGCTTGGCTACCGGCGGGTAGTTTTTGCGGATTCGCGGGGTGGGGTCAGAATCCTCTTATGCCATCGTTCGCTCCGCTACGCCCGGGAGATCCGGCGAGTCTGGCCGGCATGGATCTCCTCGGCCGGCTTGGCGAGGGCGGCCAGGGCGTCGTCTACCTCGCGAAAGATCATTCCGGCGCGCACGTCGCCGTCAAGTGGCTGCGCCCCGACCTGTCCGGCGACGACGTGAGCGTCGAGCGGTTCCTGCGCGAGGTCCAGGTGGCCCAGCAGGTGGCGCCGTTCTGCACCGCGGCCGTCCTCGGCACCGGCGTCGAGCAGGACCGGCCCTACATCGTCAGCGAGTTCATCGAGGGCCCCTCGCTGCAGCGGGTGGTGCAGGAGGAGGGGCCGCGCACCGGGTCCACGCTGCACCGGCTGGCCATCGGCACCGCGACCGCGCTGGCCGCCATCCACCAGGCCGGCATCGTCCACCGCGACTTCAAGCCCGCCAACGTCATCCTGGGCGCGGACGGCCCGCGGGTGATCGACTTCGGCATCGCGCGGGCGCTCAACGCGACCTCGACGATCAGCAGCATGGTCGTGGGCACGCCGTCGTACATGCCGCCCGAGCAGATCATGGGCCACACCGCCGGGCCGGCGGCCGACATGTTCTCGTGGGCCAGCGCGATGGTCTACGCGGCGTCGGGACGGGCGCCGTTCGGCAGCGACACCATGCCGGCGGTGATCAACCGGGTCCTCAACCAGCAGCCCGACCTCGGCGTGCTCGACGGCGCGCTGCGTGACGTCGTGGCCGCGTGCCTGGCCAAGGACCCGGCGCAGCGGCCGACGGCCGAGCAGGTGATCATGCGCCTGCTCCAGCACCCAATGCCGGCGAACTCGCCCATCCTCGCCGCGGCCGCCGCCGAGGCCGTCCCGGCCGGGCCGGTAGTGGGCCCGATGACGGCGCCGCCGCAGCAGCACCCGCAGGGACCGCCCCAGGGAGCGCCCCACGCGCCGCCGCAGGGACCTCCACAGGGGCCTTCACAGGGGCCGCCGCAAGGGCCTCCGCAAGGGCCTCCGCAAGGGCCTCCGCACGGGCCGATGACGGGGCCGGTGCCGGGAGGCCCGCAGCCGTACCCGCAGCAGCAGTGGCACCCGCCCGGCCCGTACGCGCAGCCCACCCACCCGGGCGTGCACCCCCGGCGGCCGGCCGGGAAGAGCAGGGCGCCGCTGGTCATCGGGGCCACGCTGGGCGTCGCGTTACTCGTGCTGGCCGGGCTCGCCGTGCTCATCGCCAACAACAGGACGACCCTGGCCGCCGACGGCGGCGTCACGACGTCGGCGTCCGGCCGGCCGTCCGGGCGCAGCGTGCCGCCCGCCACGCCGTCGGTCACGGCGTCGGTCGCGCCGGTCGCCGTCCCCGAGGAGGGGCCGCGCAAGACGCTGCCCGGCGCCGCGATCGACCTCTACGAGAACACCTCCGACGCCATCGTCCTGACCTCCTACGAGATCTACGACAAGAAGAAGGACGACTGGATCGACCACGCCAGGGACTCGCTGCGCGGCCCGTTCCGCAAGTACGCCGGCAACTGGGAGTCGAACGTCTCCCCCGGCGGCCGCTACCTGGCCACCCGCGGCCGCAAGTACACCGACGACAACTACGACTACATCATCGTCAGCGACCGCCAGACGGGCGGGCGCACCACGATCAAGACCGTCCGCGGCCCGCTGATCGCCAGCATCCGCAGCTGGTCCGAGGACGGCTCCAAGATCCTGCTCAACATCGAGCGGAAGAGCGGCGACACCTGGACCTACCCCGGCTTCGTCATCGTGGACGTCGCCACGATGAAGGCGAAGACCGTCATGGTGGACGACTCCGCCGTCCGCAAGACCGCCTTCGGCTGGGACGGCGAGGGCACCGGCGTGATCAACGTCTTCGGCCCGGAGAAGAACCGCAGCCTGCGCTTCTTCGACGCCGACGGCAAGGCCACCCGCGACCTGCGCTCGATCGGCACGCTGCCCGCCGGCACCCAGGACGTCTTCTCCCCCTCGGGCGAGTCGTTCCTGTCCGACTGCCCCAACGGCAGCGACGGCGACACCTGCGTGTGGGACGTCAAGTCGGGCGACCGCACGCACAAGTTCACCTCCGACTGCGACAAGGTGCTCGGCTGGTACGACGACACCCACCTCTACTGCTGGGAGCAGGACAACAACACCAAGGACGAGATCCAGGTCGTCGACCTCAAGGGCACCCTGCTGCGCAAGATCCTCGACGTGCCCGGCGACGTCGACTTCAGCCCGGTCTTCACCGCCAACCCGGCCAAGGGCTCCTGAACCATCCGGCCCGCGCAGCCGTCATGGAGGTCATGAAGACGCTGTTCCGTACGGCCGTGACCGCCGCGGCCCTCGCCATGGCCGCCACGGCCTGCACCTCGGCGGCCACGGGCCAGGCGCCCGTGCCGAAGGTCACGCTCGACGCCGTCCGCCTGGTCGCCTACGACAGTTGCGACGACATGCTGTCGGGCCTGCGGGAGCACGCCGCGGAGAACGTCGGCCCGTGGGGGTTCGGCGGCCCGCAGATCATGTACATGGAGGACACCGCCGCCACCGCGCGGGCGAAGACCACCTCCAACACCCCGGAGCACTCCACCACGAACGTGCACGAGGCGGGCGTTGACGAGCCCGACCTGGTCAAGACCGACGGCAACCGGATCGTCACGGTCGTGGACGGCACCCTGCGGGTCATCGACACCGCGACCAGGAAGGTCACCGCGTCGCTCAAGCTCACCAAGAAGGACGAGCCGACCTTCACCCCCGCCGACCTGCTGCTGTCCGGCGACCGCGCGCTGGTGCTGTTCCGCGGCGGCGACATCATGGTGAAGTCCTTCGCGCCGCCCGGCGAGACCCGTTACGTCGTGGTCGACCTGGCCGGGCAGCCGAAGGTGCTCAGCACGATCCGGGCGCAGGGCTCGTACGTGGACGCCAGGATGATCGGCTCCACGGTCCGGCTCGTCACCCGCAGCCAGCCCGACATCACCTTCCCCGAGCCCAAGAACCCGGACGCCTCCGAGGCCGACCGCAAGAAGGCCAACCAGGACGTCGTGCGGCGGGCGCCGCTGTCCGCCTGGCTGCCCACGGTCGAGATCACCGGCGGGTCCGGCGCGGTCAAGAAGGACACGGTCAAGTGCGAGCGGGTCAGCCACCCCGCCGACTACACCGGCACCTCGCTGCTCACCGTCCACAGCATCGACCTGACCCAGGACGTCGCCGCGACCGGCACCGAGCCCATCAGCCTGGCCGCCGACGGCGACACCGTCTACGGCAGCGGCACGAGCCTGTACGTCGCCAGCAACCCCCGCTGGTGGTTCCCGGTGGTCACCGAGCCGATGCCGGTCGAGCCCGTGCCGACGGCCACCGACGGCGCCGCCCCGGCCGTCGAGCCCACCCCGAGCGACCCGCCCGTGACGAGCGACCCGCCCGTGACGAGCGACCCGCCCGTGACGAGCGACCCGCCCGTGACGAGCGACCCCGCCGTGACGAGCAGCGCCCCTGCCACGCCCGCCACGCCCACCGCCGAGCCCGTGCCCACTCCGACGGCGCCGCCTGAGGAGACCGAGGTCCACCGGTTCGACATCAGTGCCGCCGGCGCCCCCTCGTACGTGGCCTCCGGCAAGGTCCCCGGCCGCCTGCTCAACCAGTACTCGGTGTCGGAGTACGAGGGCCACCTCCGCGTCGCCACCACCCTCACCTCCCCCGACGGCAGGAACAGCGCCAGCAGCGTCTACGTGCTCGACGCCGCCACCATGGCCAAGGCCGGCGAGGTCGGCGGCCTCGGCAAGGGCGAGCGCATCTACTCGGTCCGGTTCATCGGCCCGGTGGGCTACGTCGTGACGTTCAAGCAGGTGGACCCGCTCTACACGCTCGACCTGCGCGACCCGGCCGCCCCCAAGGTGACCGGCGAGCTGAAGATCACCGGCTACTCGGCCTACCTGCACCCCGGCGCGGACGGCCGGCTGATCGGCATCGGCCAGGAGGCCAGCGACAAGGGCAGGACGCTCGGCACGCAGGTCTCGCTGTTCGACGTCGGCGACCCGGCCGCCCCGCGCAGGCTGTCGCAGCTCTTCCAGAAGGAGTCGGGCTCCGAGGCCGAGTGGGACCCGCACGCGTTCCTGTACTGGCCGAAGACCGGCCTGTCGGTGCTGCCGCTGATGACCCCCAAGGAGTCGGGCGCGCTCGTGCTGAAGATCGACGACTCGGCCGTCAAGAAGCTCGGCATGATCAAGCACCCCACGCACCAGGACAAGGACTACGCCTACCAGCCCGGCATCCAGCGCTCGATCGTCATCGGCGACGCCCTCTGGACGCTGTCCTGGGACGGCCTCCAGGTCAACGACGCCACGACGCTGGCCCGTCAGGCGTGGATCCCGCTGCGCTGACCCCCGTCGGGGCGGGTGGCCGGTCCGGCGGGCCGGTCACCCGCGCTCGGGCGCGACCACGGGCACGATCTCGGGGGCGCCCAGCCGGATGGCGTCGGCCTCCTGGTCGGAGTCCTGCTCCTGGGAGCGCCGTTCGGCCTCGACGCGCTTGGTGTAGTACTCCACCTCGCGTTTCACCTGTTCGGCGTCCCAGCCGAGCGGCCCGGCCAGCAGCTCGGCGGCCTCCTGCGCCACGGCCAGGCCGCGGTGGAAGGTCTCGATGGAGATGTGCGTGCGCCTGGTCAGCACGTCGTTGAGGTGCCTGGCGCCCTCGTGGGTGGCGGCGTAGACGATCTCGGCCCGCAGGTAGTCGTCGGCCCCGGCCAGCGGCCGGCCCAGCGACGGATCGTCCTCGATCAGCTGCAGCACCTCGTCGATGAGCGAGCCGTAGCGCTGGAGCAGGTGCTCGATGCGGGCGACGTGCAGGCCCGAGGTGTGGGCGAGGCGGTAGCGGGAGTTCCACAACGCCTGGTAGCCCTCGGCCCCGGCCAGCGGGATGCGGTCGGTGCACGAGCGCGGCACCCGCTGGTCGAGCCCGTGCGCCACCGCGTCCACCGCGTCGCGGGCCATCACCCGGTACGTCGTGTACTTCCCGCCGGCGATCATCACCAGCCCCGGCACCGGATGCGCCACGACGTGCTCGCGCGACAACTTCGACGTCTCGTCGGACTCCCCCGACAGCAGCGGGCGCAGCCCGGCGTAGACGCCCTCGACGTCGTCGCGGGTCAGCGGCACCGACAACACGGCGTTGACGTGGTCGAGCAGGTAGTCGATGTCGGCCCGGGAGGCCGCCGGATGGCCCTTGTCGAGCGTCCACTCGGTGTCGGTGGTGCCGATGATCCAGTGGCGGCCCCACGGGATCACGAACAGCACCGACTTCTCCGTGCGCAGGATGATGCCGGTGCGGGAGTGGATGCGGTCGCGCGGCACCAGCAGGTGGATGCCCTTGGAGGCCCGTACGTGGATCTGGCCGCGGCCGCCGACCAGCTCCTGGATGTCGTCGGTCCACACACCCGTGGCGTTGACGACCTGCTGGGCGCGTACGTCGAACTCGGCGCCGGTCTCCAGGTCGCGCGCCCGCACGCCGGTGACCCGCTCGCCCTCCCGCAGGAACCCGACCACCTGGGCGCGCGGCGCGACCCGGGCGCCGTACGTGGCGGCGGTGCGCAGCATGGTCATCACGTAACGGGCGTCGTCGACCTGGGCGTCCCAGTACTGGACGGCGCCGGTGAGCGCGCTCTTCTTCAGCGCGGGGGCCAGCCGCAACGCCCGTGACCTGGACAGGTGCCGATGGCCGGGCACCCCGCGGGTGAGCCCGGAGGCGAAGCCGAGCGTGTCGTAGAGCGCCACGCCGGCGCCCACGTAGCCGCGTTCCCAGCCGAAATGGGTCATCGGGAACAGGAACGGCACCGGCCGGACGAGGTGCGGCGCCAGGCGCTGGAGCAGCAGCGCCCGCTCCTGCAGCGCCTCGCGCACCAGGTCGAAGTTGAGCTGCTCCAGATAGCGCAGGCCACCGTGGATGAGCTTGGACGAGCGCGACGAGGTGCCGGAGGCGAAGTCGCGGGCCTCCAGCAGGGCCACGTCGAGGCCCCGGGTCGCGGCGTCGAGCGCGGTGCCCGCCCCCACGACGCCGCCGCCGACCACGACCACGTCGAACTCCTGGGCGGACATGTCCGCCAGCGCCGCCGCGCGCTCGGTGGGCCCGAGCCGGGCCACGCTCCTACCCGCCGTCATCATCTCCCCTTGCGTCGTCTGCGTCAGTACCTACCCGTACGCCCGGTTCCATGTAACGCAGGGACGGCTCAGGCGCGTACGACCTTGACGCCCGCGTCGGTGAGCCGGCCGGTGAGCTCGTCGGACAGCCGCTCGTCGGTGACCAGCGTGTCGATCTGCTCGATCGGGCAGATGCGGGAGAAGGCCCGCCGGCCCACCTTGGAGGAGTCGGCCACCACCACGACCTGGGCGGCCCGGCTGATCAGCAGGTTGTTCACGCTGGCCTCGCCCTCGTGGTGGGCCGAGGCGCCCAGCTCGACGTCGATCGCGTCGACGCCGAGGAAGGCCACGTCGAGGGTGACCTGTTCGAGCACGCCCGAGGCCAGCGGCCCGATCAGCTCGTACGACTGCTGCCTGGCCACCCCGCCGGTGACCACGATCTTGACGTGCTGCCGCACGGTCAGCTCGGCGGCGATGTTCAGGGCGTTGGTGACGATCGTGAATCCGCTCTCCAGCGTGGACAGCGTGGCGAGGGTGCGGGCCAGCTCGGAGGTCGTGGTGCCGCCGTTGAGCCCGACCACGGCGCCCGGGCTCACCAGGTCGGCCGCCGCGGCCGCTATGCGGTGCTTCTCGTCGGCGTGCCTGGCCGTCTTGTAGCGCAGCGGCAGGTCGTAGCTGACGCTCTGGGCGACGGCCCCGCCGCGCGTGCGCATGAGCATCTGCTGCTGGGCGAGCTGGTCGAAGTCACGCCGGATCGTGGCGGTCGAGACGTCGAGCGCCTGGGCGGCCTCCTCCACCGACAGCCTGCCCTCCTGGGCGAGCAGCTCCAGGATGGCGTTCCAGCGATCGTAGCGGGACACGAAGCCTCCAATGAGATCCGGACGGGATCAAGCGTGGCACAGGCAGGCAGGTGAGAGCGACCACTGCACAAAACTGCGCTTTTACTGTATAAAAAAGGCAGAAACAAACACCAACGGGGAGGAACGTGGTGACCACCCATACCGAAGCCGAGATCGAGTCCCAGCCGTCCTGCTGGCGCCGCGCGGTGGCCGACGTGCCTGCGGGCGCGCTGCCCGAGCCAGGCGAGCGGGTGGCCGTCGTCGGCTGCGGCACGTCGTGGTTCATCGCGATGGCCTACGCCACGCTGCGCGAGCGGGCCGGCCTGGGCGAGACCGACGCGTTCGCCGCGTCCGAGGCGCCGGTCGGCCGCTCCTACGACAGGGTGCTCGCGCTGACCCGCTCCGGCACCACCACCGAGGTGCTGGAACTGCTGTCCAGGACGAGCGCCCGCACGACGGCCATCACCGCCGACCCGAAGACGCCGATCATGACGGCCGCCGACGAGGTCATCGTGCTCGACTACGCCGACGAGACGTCCGTCGTGCAGACCCGCTTCGCCACCACCCAGCTCGCCATGCTCCGCGCCAGCCTCGGCGAGGACCTGACCGGCGCGATCGCCGACGCCGAGCGGGCCCTGGCCGAGCCGCTGCCCGCCGGGCTCGTCGAGGCCGAGCAGTTCAGCTTCCTCGGCAGCGGCTGGTCGGTCGGCCTGGCCCAGGAGGCCGCGCTGAAGATGCGCGAGGCGTCCCGGTCGTGGACGGAGGCGTACCCGGCGATGGAGTACCGGCACGGCCCGATCAGCATCGCGGGCCCCGGCCGCGTCACGTGGATGCTCGGCACCGCCCCGGAGGGCCTGCGCGAGCAGGTCGAGGCGACCGGCGGCACGTTCTTCGACAGCGGCCTCGACCCCATGGCCGAGCTGGTGCGCGCCCAGCGGGTGGCGGTCGCGCGGGCCTTCGCCCGTGGGCTGAACCCCGACGAGCCCATGCACCTCACGCGATCTGTGATCCTTTCTTCATGAGCCTTACTCTCGCCGACGCCCGGATCGTGACCCCCGAAGGGGTGCACGAAGGGTGGCTGACCATCGAAGACGGCCGCATCACGCATGTCGGCCACGGATCGGCCCCCAGCCCCGGCCTGAGCCTCGGGGGGCGGCACGTCGTCCCCGGGTTCGTCGACATCCACAACCACGGCGGCGCGGGCGGGTCGTTCCCCACCGGCGACCAGGACAAGGCCCGCGACGCCGTGGCCCTGCACCGGCGGCACGGCACCACCACGATGATGGCCAGCCTGGTCACCGACGCGCTCGACGAGCTGTCCAGGGCCGCCTCCTCGCTGGCCGAGCTGTGCGAGGAGGGGCTGCTGGCGGGCATCCACTTCGAGGGGCCGTACATCGCCAAGGCCCGCTGCGGCGCGCACAACCCCGCCCTGCTGCGCGAGCCGTCGCCGCAGGAGCTGTCGGCGCTGGTCAAGGCCGCGCGCGGGCACGCGCGCATGGTCACCGTCGCCGCCGAGCTGCCCGGCGGCCTCGACACGATCCGCACGGCCGTCGGCGAGGGCCTGATCGCGGCGCTCGGCCACAGCGACGCCGACTACGACCAGGCCATCGCCGCCATCGAGGCGGGCGCCACCGTCGCCACCCACCTCTACAACGCGATGCCGCAGCTCGGCCACCGCGCGCCCGGCCCGATCGCCGCCCTGCTGGAGGACGAGCGCGTCACGGTCGAGCTGGTCAACGACGGCGTCCACGTGCACGCGGCGATGTTGCGCCTGGCCTACGAGGTGGCCGGTCCCGGCCGGACGGTGCTGATCACCGACGCGATGGCGGCCACGGGCCTCGGCGACGGCGACTACGTGCTCGGCCCCATGCGGGTGCGCGTGACCGACGGCGTGGCCAGGCTGGTCGAGGGCGGCTCGATCGCGGGCTCCACCCTCACCATGGACGCCGCCTTCCGCCGCGGCGTGCGCGAGCTGGGCATGTCCCTGCCGGACGCCGTCCAGGTGGCCTCGCTCACCCCCGCCAGGGTGCTCGGCCTGGCCGAGGAGATCGGTTCGATCGCCGTCGGCAAGGCGGCCGACCTGGTGGTGCTCTCCGGCGAGCTGGAGGTCGACGGCGTGATGAAGAACGGCGACTGGATCACGGAGCCCTGATGATCATCACCGTGACGCTCAACGCCGCGCTCGACGTGACCTACGAGGTCCCGTCCGTCGCCTGGGACGGCGTCAACCGGGTCGGCGCCGTCCACCGGCGGGCCGGCGGCAAGGGCGTCAACGTGGCCCGCGTGCTGGCCGCCCTCGGCCAGGAGGTCCTGGTCACGGGGCTGGCGGGCGGGCCCACGGGCCGCGCGATCGAGCACGACCTGCGAGCCGCGGGGCTGCCCGCAGCGCTGACCGGCATCGCCGCCGAGTCCCGCACCACGCTGGTGGTCTCCGAGCCGGGCGCGGCCACGCTGTTCAACGAGCCCGGCCCCGAGGTGACGGCGGCCGAGCTGGCCGCGTTCGTGGAGCGGTACACCTCGCTGCTGGCCGGCGCCGACGCGGTGGTGGTCTCCGGGAGCCTGCCGCGCGGCGTCCCCACCGACTTCTACGCGACGCTGGCCGCCGCCGCCGCCCGCGCGGGCGTGCCGGCCGTCGTCGACGCCGACGGCGACCCCCTGCGGCACGCGCCGGAGGGCCGTCCTGCCGTCGTCAAGCCCAACGCCGAGGAACTGGCCAGGGCGGTTCCCGGCGGCACGCCCGAGGAGGGCGCCCAGGCGCTGCGCGAGCGTGGGGCCGAGGCCGTGGTCGTCTCCATGGGCGCCGACGGGCTGCTCGCGGTGACGGGCGAGGGCACCTTCCGGGCGCGGATGCCCTACACCGTGCGGGGAAACCCGACCGGGGCCGGCGACTCGCTGGTCGCGGGGCTGGCGCTGGGCCTGGTCGAGGGCTCCCCGTGGCCCGACCGGCTGCGGCGGGCCGCGGCGCTGGGCGCGGCCGCCGTGGCCGCGCCGGTCGCCGGCGACTTCGACGGCGAGGTCTACGCCGACATACACCCCCAGATCGTCATCACGTAAGGAGCTCGTCATGGCCCTCGCCGGAATAGGCGACATCGTCCGGCAGTCCCCCGCAGGGGTGGGCGCGTTCAACGTGATCCAGTTGGAGCACGCCACCGCGATCGTGGCCGGCGCCGAGGCGCTCGGCCTGCCGGTCGTGCTGCAGATCAGCGAGAACTGCGTGCGCTACCACGGCGCGCTCGAACCCGTCGCGCTGGCCGCGCTGGCCGTCGCGCGCCGCGCGGAGGTGCCGGTCGCGGTCCACCTCGACCACGCCACCGACCGCGCGCTGGTGGAGGAGGCGGTCGCGCTGGGCCTCGGCTCGGTGATGTACGACGCCTCCGCCCTGCCCGACGAGGAGAACGTGGCGGCCACGGCCGAGGTGGCGGCCTGGTGCCACGAGCGCGGCGTCTGGGTGGAGGCCGAGCTCGGCGAGGTCGGCGGCAAGGACGGCGTGCACGCGCCCGGCGCCCGCACCAAGCCGCACGAGGCCGTCGACTACGTCGCCAGGACCGGCGTCGACGCGCTCGCCGTGGCCGTCGGCACCTCGCACGCCATGACCACCAAGGACGCCGTGCTCGACCTGGAACTCATCGCCGAGCTGCGGGCGGCGGTGCCGGTGCCGCTGGTGCTGCACGGCTCGTCCGGCGTGCCCGACGACGTGCTGCGCGAGGCGGTGGCCAGCGGCATGAAGAAGATCAACATCGCCACCCACCTGAACAAGGCGTTCACCCGGGCCGTACGCGACTACCTGGCCCACGACGAGCGGGTGGTCGACTCCCGCAAGTACCTCAACGCCGGCCGCGACGCCGTGGCCCGCGAGGTGAGTCACCTGCTGGGCGTGCTCACCGGCTGAGCTCCTTGCGCATCACCACGGCCGACCGGCCGTCGAGGTCGGCCCGGCCGATCTCGGCGTAGCCGAGCGAGGTGTAAAGCGCGATGTTCGAGGCCATCCTGACGTTGGTGTAGAGGCGCAGGGCGGGCAGGCCGAGCCGGGCGGCCTCCCGCTCGGCGTAGGCCAGCAGCCCCCGGCCGATGCCCCTGCCGTGCAGGTCGGGCCGCACCGCCACGTTGTCCACCAGCAGCGTGCTTTCCTCGGGGATGAGCACGACCAGCCCTTCCAGGCCGTCGGTGACGTGCACCCGGCCGGCGGCGATGAGGGCCGCGTAGTCGGCCTCCATGGGCAGCGGCCGGGTGCCGATGATCTCGGCCCATGGCTGGTAGGCGTCATGGACGAGTTGCTCGACGGCGGCCCTGTCGGCCTCCTGCGCCAGTCTCATGCCCCCAATGATCGCAGCACCCTGTCGACCTGACGATCGAAGGTGCCGGGTGGGTTGCGCGGGCTGTCGTGCGAGAGCAGGAACAGCCAGATCAGGCTCTGCAGCCTGCGGCAGTCGCGCAGCCGGCGCGCCTGCGGCCCGCTCAGCTCGAACCGGTCGGCGATCTCCACCTCGCCGTCCACCCACATCGAGACGTGCTCGGCCAGCTCGGCCAGCTCGAAGGCCAGGTCGCTGCGCCCGGAGTCCTCGAAGTCGACGATGCGCACGCGTGTGCCGTCCCACAGGAAGTTCGCCAGGTTGCCGTCGCCCGCCCCGAACACCGGCCGGACGCCCGACTCCCCCGGACGCCAGCCCGCCAGCCAGCGCAGGCCCTCCCTGACCGCGTGGTCGGCCCGCGGGCCGCGCGGCCGCCAGGCGCCCAGCCATTCCCTGACCTGCCCCGCGACCGCCTCGGCCTGCCACGGGCGCACCGGGACGGCCGCCAGCACGCCCGGCGGGACGGCCTCGTACAGCTCGGTGAGCGCCGCGGCCATGGCGGCCAGGGGCGCCTGCCCGGCGGCCAGGCCGCGCAGGGGCACGCCGTCGATCCTGGTCATGCGGACGACGCCGTCCTCGAAGGCGATCGGCCGCGGGGACAGGCCCGGGGCGTGCTCGGCCAGCAGGGTGAGCGCCCGCCACTCGCGCTCGGCCGCGCCCGCCTTTCCGTCGATGTAGCGCTTGGTGACGACGTCGCCGTGGATGTCGAGGACGTGGGTGTGTACGAGATCGGCCATGCCACGGCAGGATACGGCCTGCCTCAGAAGCTCGCGCCCGTCACCACGGCAACGGCTCGCCGTCGCGGAAGAAGCCGCCGGCCGGCCCGTCGTCGGGCAGGTCCGCCGCCCACAACACGCTCCGCGCGCCCTCGGCGACCGGCCGCCCGCCGGGGCCGCCCATGTCGGTCGCCACCCATCCCGGGCAGACGGCGTTGACCAGGATGCCGTCCCCGCGCAGCTCGGCCGCGAGCATCCTGGTCAGCGCGTTCAGCGCGGTCTTCGACACCGTGTACGCGGGCGTGCCGCCGCCCATCGAGGCCAGCGAGCCGATCTCGCTGGAGACGTTGACGATCCGGCCGTGCGCGCTGCCGCGCAACAGCGGCAGCAGCGCGAGCGTGACCCGCCAGGCGCCCAGCAGGTTCGTCTCCAGCGCCTCCGACACCACGCCCAGGTCCGCGTCGCTGGCCCGCTGCCAGGTGTCGTAATGGATGGCGGCGTTGTTGACCAGCACGTCGACCCGCCCGTGGGTCTTCTCCAGCTCCCGCGCCAGGTCGGCCGCCGACCGCTCGTCGGCGACGTCGAGCCGCCGCGCCAGCACCTCGCCGCCGATCCCGGCCGCCGCCTCGGCGGCCTTGCGCTCGTCCCTGGCGGTCAGCACCACCGTGTCGCCCGCCGCCGCGAGCTGCCTGGCCACCTCCAGCCCGATCCCCCGGTTGGCCCCCGTGACCACGCACACCCGGTCCATCTCACGTCCCCCTCAACGTCGCGCGCCTGCGGCGCAGGAACTCCCGCTCGACCTCGTTGCCCGCACGGGCGATGGCCTCGCCGTACGCCCGCGCCGCCTCCTCGTCGCGTCCCAGCCGTCGCAGCAGGTCGGCCCGTACGGCGTGGAACAGGTAATAGCCTGTCACCTCCAGCCCCTCCACCAGCGCAAGCCCCGCCTCGGCGCCCTCCGCCTCGGCCACCGCCACCGCCCGGTGCAACGCCACGACCGGCCCCGGCGTGAACGCCAGCAGCAGGTCGTAGAGCTGGACGATCTGCCGCCAGTCGGTCTCCCCCGCGCTCGCCGCGTCGCCGTGCACGGCGTTGATCGCGGCCTGCACCTGGTAGGGCCCCGGCCGCCCCCACCGCAGGCAGCGCCGGACGATCGCCTGCCCCTCCTCGACCAGCGCGCGGTCCCACAGGGCGCGGTCCTGCTCGGGCAGCGGCACCAGCTCGCCGCCGTCCCCGGTGCGCGCCGCCCGGCGCGACCCAACCAGCAGCATCAGCGCCAGCAGGCCCCACACCTCGGGCTCGTCCGGCATCAGCTCGGCGAGCAGGCGGCCGAGCCGGACGGCCTCCGCGCACAGGTCCTCGCGCACCAGCCGCTCGCCCGAACTGGCCGTGTAGCCCTCGTTGAAGATCAGATAAATCACCGCCAGCACCGCGCGCAGCCGGTCGGGCAGGTCCGCCGCCGCCGGCACCCGGTACGGGATCCCCGCCTGCCGGATCCTGCTCTTGGCCCGGACCAGCCGCTGGGCCATGGTCGCCTCGGGCACCAGGAACGCGTGCGCGATCTCGGCCGTGGTCAGCCCGCCGAGCAGCCGCAACGTGAGCGCCACCCGCGCGTGCGGAGCGAGCGCCGGATGGCAGCAGGTGAAGATCAGGCGCAGCCGCTCGTCCCGTACGGGCCCCTCCTCCGCGGGCTCGTCCCGGGCGTGCAGCAGCGCCGCCTGCACGTACTTGTCGTGACGGCCCGACTCCCTGCGCAGCCGGTCGACGGCCCGGTTCCTGGCGGTCGTGATGATCCAGCCGGCCGGGCTCGGCGGCGGGCCGGCCTGCGGCCACTGCCGCAGCGCGATCGCGAACGCCTCCTGCACCGCCTCCTCGGCGACGTCGATGTCGCCGAACACGCGGACGAGCACCGCCACCGCCCGGCCGTACTCCTCCCGGAAGGCCCGTTCGACCTCATCGGACATCCTGCGACCACCTCGCCGGCACGTGCGTCACCCTTGCATGTCCTACACGAACGGCGGTGTCCCGATTCGACACGGCGAGCCGGCAGAGCCCCCGTAAAGCACTCGGTTCCGGCGGGCAGTTGAGGACCCCCGGAAAGCACTCGGCTCCCGGAGGCCGCAACCCCCGGGAGCCGTCGCGGACGTCGGTCGGCCGCCGCCTCAGCGCTGGATCGGCGCGACAACGACCTCGACCCGCTGGAACTCCTTGATGTCGGAGTAGCCGGTGGAGGCCATCGTGCGCTTGAGCGCGCCCATCAGGTTCATCGAGCCGTCGGCCACGCTGGAGGGGCCGTGCAGGATCTGCTCCAGCGTCCCGACCGTGCCGAACTCCACGCGACGGCCGCGCGGCAGGTCGGGGTGGTGGGCCTCGGAGCCCCAGTGGAAGCCGTGGCCGGGGGCCTCGGACGCCCTCGCCAGCGGCGAGCCCACCATGACGGCGTCGGCCCCGCACGCGATGGCCTTGGCGATGTCGCCCGAGGTGCCCATGCCGCCGTCGGCGATCACGTGCACGTACCGGCCGCCGGACTCGTCCATGTAGTCGCGGCGCGCCGCGGCCACGTCGGAGATCGCGGTGGCCATCGGCACGGCCACGCCCAGCACGTTGCGGGTGGTGTGCGAGGCGCCGCCGCCGAAGCCGACCAGCACGCCCGCCGCGCCCGTGCGCATCAGGTGCAGCGCCGCGGTGTAGGTGGCGCAGCCGCCGACGATGACCGGCACGTCGAGCTCGTAGATGAACTGCTTGAGGTTGAGCGGCTCAGCGCGGCCCGAGACGTGCTCGGCCGAGACGGTGGTGCCGCGGATGACGAAGATGTCCACGCCGGCGTCGATCACGGCCTTGTGGTACTGGACCGTGCGCTGCGGCGACAGGCGGACGGCCGTCGTCACCCCGGACGCCCGGATCTCCTCGATCCGGCGCCCGATCAGCTCCTCCTTGATCGGCGCGTTGTAGATCTCCTGGAGCCGCCGGGTCGCGGCCGCGGCGTCAAGGGCGGCGCACTCCTCCAGCAGCGGGGACGGGTCTTCGTAGCGCGTCCAGAGCCCTTCGAGGTCGAGGGGGGCCAGGCCGCCGAGCCGGCCGATCTCGATCGCGGTGGCGGGCGAGACCACGCTGTCCATGGGGGCGACGACGACGGGCAGCTCGAACCGGTAGGCGTCGATCTGCCAGGCGATCGACACCTCCTCCGGGTCACGGGTGCGTCGCGAGGGCACGAGCCCGATCTCGTCGAGCGCGTACGCCCTCCGCCCGGTCTTGCCCCGGCCGATCTCCACCTGCTGAGTCATGAACTTACCTTCTGTGATAGTTCGGAGCTTCCACGGTCATCTGGATGTCGTGGGGGTGGCTCTCCTTGAGGCCCGCTGCCGTGATCGGCATGAGCTCGCAGTCGGTGTGCATCTGCTCGATCGTGCGGCAGCCGGCGTACCACATGCCCTGGCGCAGCCCGCCGATGAGCTGGTGGGCGACGGCCGCGACCGGCCCGCGGTAGGGCACCTGGCCCTCGATGCCCTCGGGGATGTACTTGTCGTCGCCGCCGACGTCGGCCTGGGCGTAGCGGTCCTTGCTGAAGGAGGTGCCGCCGCGCTCGCGGTTGCGCACCGCGCCGAGCGACCCCATGCCCCGGTACGACTTGAACTGCTTGCCGTTGATGAAGATCAGCTCGCCCGGCGACTCCTCGCAGCCGGCGAGCAGCGAGCCCAGCATGACCGTGTCGGCGCCGGCCGCGATGGCCTTGACGATGTCGCCCGAGTACTGGAGGCCGCCGTCGCCGATCACCGGCACCCCGGCCGGGGCGCACGCCTTGGACGCCTCGTGGATGGCTGTGACCTGCGGCGCGCCCACGCCGGCCACCACGCGGGTGGTGCAGATGGAGCCGGGGCCGACGCCGACCTTGACCGCGTCGGCGCCCGCGTCGACCAGCATCTGGGCGCCCGCCCTGGTCGCGATGTTGCCGCCGATGACCTGGACCTTGCTGTTGGCCTTGAGCTTGGCAATCATGTCGGCCAGGCCCTTGGAGTGACCGTGGGCCACGTCGACGACGACGACGTCGACCCCGGCCTCGATCAGCGCCTTGGCCCGCAGCTCCGCGTCGCCGCCGACGCCCACCGCCGCGCCCACCAGCAGGCGGCCGTCGGCGTCCTTGGTGGACAGCGGGTACTGCTCGCTCTTGGTGAAGTCCTTGACCGTGATCAGGCCGCGCAGCCTGCCGTCGGGGTCGACGAGCGGAAGCTTCTCGATCTTGTTCTGCCGCAGCAGCGCGAACGCGTCGTCGCGCGAGACCCCCACCGGCGCGGTGACCAGCGGCATCTTGGTCATGACCTCGCGTACGGGACGGGTCTGGTCGGTCTCGAAGCGCATGTCGCGGTTGGTCACGATGCCGACCAGCGTGCCCGCCACGTCCGTCACCGGCACGCCGGAGATCCGGTACGTCGCGCACAGCCGCTCGACGTCGGCCAGCGTGTCGTCGGGGCTGCAGGTCACCGGGTTGGTCACCATGCCGGCCTCGGACCGCTTGACCAGATCGACCTGCTGGGCCTGCTCCTCGACCGACAGGTTGCGGTGGAGGATGCCGATGCCGCCCTGACGGGCCATGGCGACCGCCATGCGGGCCTCGGTGACGGTGTCCATGGCCGCGGAGATGAGCGGGATGGACAGCGTGATGTCCCGTGACAGACGGGATCTGGTGTCGGCCTCACCTGGTTGGAGATCGGAGTAGCCGGGCACCAGCAGCACGTCGTCGAAGGTCAAACCCATCTCGGTGAACTTGGACATGCCTCGGCCCCCTCCTGACCTCTGCGCTGATTGACCTAAGTCTAGGGCCTGCCTCCAAAACGCAACGAAGCCGGGAGCACGACGGCCCCACGCCCCGTCGTGCGCCCGGCCTCGCCGTCCGGAACGCGCAAAGTGCAGGGGGATGGGACGGTCGGTGATCCGTCCCATCCCCCGGCCACCGGCACCCAGGCCTGGCGGCGTGTTCACGCCACCGAACCCCCCTCCGCGTCCTGATGGCGGCTGCCGCAAGGCCCCGCTTCAGGGTGCCGACGCTAGGTAAAGCCTGCGTCACTCAACGGCACGACGCAATGTGAAAACGTGCAATTGCACGAAGTTGCACGTTCCGCCGACGATTCCGCGGCAAGCCCCGGACACGCAGGCGGTACGGGGTTATCCTCGCGGCACGCCCGTGTCCCCCCGACGGAGCCGCCCATAATGCGTAATCAGCCCAGGCGCGTTGCAGAGCCCTTCGAGACGCTGGGGCTCGACCCGGCGCAGACCGCCCTTTACACGGCGCTGCTACGCCTGCACAGGGCCACGCGCACCGACCTCGCCCAGGCCATGGACGGCCCCGTCGAGAAGGTCGGCCGCCAGCTCGACGACCTGGTCAGGCTGGGGGTGGTCGACGAGCAGTCCGGCGAGTACCTGGCCAGGCACCCGGCGGCGGCGCTCGGCCGGGTCATCGCCGAGCGGCTCGACCGGCTGGCCGAGGAGAGCCGCCGGATCGACTCCGCGCTCGGCTCCATCCGCGGCCTGATCCACGACTACGACGCCGGCCGCGATTATCAGAGCGGCACATTCCCGGTGGAGATGGTGAACGGCGCGGACGTCCTCTACGAGAGCGTCGTCGGCATAGCCGTGCAATCGCCGCCCATGGAGTTGTTGACCGCAATCCCGGACGAGCGCACAATGGCAGATTTTGTTCGTAAATTTGCGGACCCATGGATTGATGCGCAAAAACGGCAACTTCTTACCGTTCAGGCGATCATTCCGGTCTCCACGCTGAGCCTGCCGGGCGTACGCGAGCAGCTCACCCGGCTCCTCGACACCGGCGGCAAGGTACGCACGCTCGACCGGGTGCCGAGCTGGTTCATGACGGCCGGGCCCGAGGTCGCCGGCCTGCCCGCGCTGTGGGGCGGCAACCTGCCCGACCACGCCTACAACTTCTACCTGGTGCGCACGCCGATCGTCGTCGGCATGCTGCGCTCGCTGTTCCAGGAGCTCTGGGGCCGGGCCGTGCCGCTGCCCTGGGGGCGCAGGGGCGACGGCATGGTCCAGGTGCTCCGCCTGGCCGCGCAGGGCGTGTGCGACGACTCCATCGCCCGCCAGCTCGGCGTCTCGGTCCGCACGGTGCGCGCGAGGTTCGCCGACGCCATGGCCGAGCTGGGCGCCCAGTCGCGCTTCCACGCCGGTGTGGAGGCCGCCAGACGGGGATGGCTCAGCTAATACTCTCCGCCGGGGCCGCTTCGGTCATATGGTGGGAAGGTGCTGGAAGACGTCCCCCGCGACCCGTTCGCGGACGACCCGAACGACCCGTCCTCGGCGATGGGCGCTCTCGACGACGCCGAGCCACTCACCGCGGCCGAGCGCGACGAGGCCATCACCGACCTGGCAGACGTCGAGGTCTTTCGCTCCCTGCTCGAACCGCAGGGGGTGCTGGGCCTCGTGCTCGACTGTCCCGAGTGCGGCGAGCAGCACTTCTTCGACTGGGAGCTGCTGCGCGGCAACCTTCGCCAGATGATCGAGAAAGGCCAGCCCCAGGTGCACGAGCCGGCCTTCCACCCCGACCCCGCCGACTACGTCAGCTGGGAGTACGCCCGAGGCTACGTCGACGGCGTCATCGACACGGAGGAGCGCCGCTGATCGACTTCCTCCGAGACATCGTCCAGCAGCGCGCCCAGCAACCGCACCGCAGGGTCGGACGAATCCCGCGCCCGGCCCCGCGCGACCGCGTCGAGCAGCTCGTCGGTCTGGAGAAGCGCATGGAACTCGTCCTCCGGCGTCAAGCCGACTCCAGCTCGGCCATCTGCCGCAACCTGGCCAGCGCCCGATGCTGGGCTACGCGGACCGCACCTGGTGACATGCCGAGTACATTACCGGTCTCCTCGGCCGACAGCCCCGACACCACCCGCAACAGCAGCAACTCCCGCTGGTTGTCGGGCAGCCTGGCCAGCAGCCTGCGCGCGTGCTCGACCTCGATGTAGCGGACCACCGTCTCCTCGGGCCCGGGGCCGTCGTCGGGCCCGTCGGGCAGATCCTGGGTGGGCACGGCCGAGCGCACCGAACTGCGCAGCGCGTCGGCCACCTTGTGCGAGGCGATCCCGAACACGAAGGACGCGAAAGGCCGCCCCATGTCCCGGTATCGCGGCAGCGCGGACAACACCGCGATGCACACCTCCTGGGCTACGTCATCGGCAATGTGATATTGCCCTGAAACCCTGCCCAGCCTGGCGCGGCAATACCGCACCACCATGGGACGCAACTCCCCGAGCAGGGATTCGATCGCACTGCGATCTCCCTGCACGGCGAGGCTCGTCAGTTCCCTAAGGTCGGAGTCATCCGTCCGTGCCGGAAGTCTCGACGCGAGCCTTACCCCAATTTTGGCGTCGGCGACGCTTCCCTCGCTCACGATAGGCATGATGCCCGCACTGATCCGGCCTGTCCCCCTGGCGAACGGCTACGGATTGGTCACATTGAAGCGACGATAACTAGCAGTAATCGACTGACCACACTAAGCCTGATGAGCTGACATAATGTTTCACTCGATAAGCCGAAATGCAAGACAATTGCCAGACCCCGACGCTTAACCCGCACTGCCGGTTTACTCCAATAATCCACCTCTTCCCCCTTTTTCCCCGCCCCCACCCCCTTCCACCCCACAAGCCCCACCCACATTTCCAAGCCCCCAAAACCCATCAGTCCCCCACCGGCGCCCGCCCTGCCCAGCCGACGCCCCGATGAGGGGGCTTCCGGGAGGACCGGGGAACGCGCACAGGGAAGCGGCCCAGCAGCGCCGCCAGAGCACCCCATGGTGGTCGGGCCGCGACGCCGAGAGCATGCACGACGCACATCTTGGGCGCTCCCGAACCTGGCATCAGGGCCCCGAGATGGGCGGCGCCACGAGTTCAACGGTCGCCACCGACATGCCCGTACCTGGGCGATCCGGTCAGCCCACAGCAACGCGGCTCAACGGCCTGCCACCTCAGGACGTCCCCAAGGGCGCCGACCTGTCAGCCCACACTCGCGACCAGCTCGACGCTGTGGCCGCCGAGCTGAACGTCAGCCCCCGCAAGGCGCTCAACAGGGACACCCCGGCAGAGGTGGCTCGCCGAGCCCCTGGCACACCCACCTCGACCCCGCTTTCCGACCCGGGAGGCGGGGGTGTGAGGGATGCTCAGGAGGCCAGATCCGTGGCCAGGCAAGCATGAAGGTGTTCATCATGAAGCCGGCCGTCCCCGAACCTCTTCGCTGATCGCATCACGCCTTCCAGCACGAACCCCGACTTCTGCGCCACCCGGCACGAGGCGTGATTCTCGACGGCATGCGTGAGGACGATCCGGGCGAGCTGCAGCGTGGTCATCGCCCATGTCGTGACTGCCTGGACGGATGCGGTGGCGGCGCCTCGGCCGCGCGCCCAAGGCGCGATCCGGTATCCGATCCGGGCCTGGGCGTTCTCCAGGTCAAGCCCGTGCAACCCGATGTTGCCGACGTAACGCCCGGACTCGGCGTCGAGGATCGAGAATGTGGCGTGCGTTCCGTCTGACCAGTCGGCGCCCTTGAGGCAGTCCGCAACGGCTCCGGCCTCGTCCTCGATGCGGCAGCGGGGGTTCCAGAGAAGCACGTCCGGGTCCCTGGCAAGGCGCAGGACCTCCGGAGCGTCCGCCGTACTGGGCGGCCGGAGGACGAACTGCGCTGTGGACAGCTCGACCAACGCGGGCGGAAACGGTGGCATATCCCGAAAGGATGCCATGAAGATCGCCGAAAGCGCCCGTGCTTGGACATCCTTCGAGCGACCTGGTCGGCATCCGAAGACACCGAAAGTGCACACCATCGCCGGGCCGGCCGCCGACCAGGCCGAATCCACCAGGCCAGGGACGGGCCATGGAAAGCCGACGGCCCGCGCCGGAGGGAACCGGGGCGGGCCGTACGGGCGCGGGGGAAACAGGCGGGTCAGTGGCCGTGGCCGTGGCCGTGGCCCTGGCCGGCGGCCGGAGCCTCCTCCTCGGGCTTGTCCACCACGAGCGCCTCGGTCGTCAGGAGCATTCCCGCGATCGAAGCCGCGTTCTGCACCGCGGACCGGGTCACCTTGACGGGGTCGATGACACCCTGGGCGATCAGGTCGACGTACTCGCCGGTGGCGGCGTTGAGGCCCTGGCCGGCGGGCAGCTCGGCGACCTTGTGGGTCACCACGTAGCCCTCCAGGCCGGCGTTCTCGGCGATCCAGCGGGCCGGCTCGACCAGCGCGCGGCGCACGACGCCGACACCGGTGGCCTCGTCGCCGGTCAGGCCGAGGTCGTCGAGCTCCTTGCCCACGTGGATGAGGGCCGAGCCACCGCCGGAGACGATGCCCTCCTCGATCGCGGCGCGGGTCGCGGAGATCGCGTCCTCGAGGCGGTGCTTCTTCTCCTTCAGCTCCACCTCGGTGGCGGCGCCGACGCGCAGCACGCACACACCGCCGGCGAGCTTGGCCAGGCGCTCCTGCAGCTTCTCGCGGTCCCAGTCGGAGTCGGACTGCTCGATGGCAATCTTGATCTCCTTGACGCGGTCCTCGATCGCCTGCTGGTCGCCGGCGCCGTCGACGATGGTCGTGGCGTCCTTGGTGACGACGACGCGGCGGGCCGTGCCGAGCACCTCGAGACCGACGTGCTCCAGCTTGAGGCCGACCTCTTCGCTGACGACCTGGCCGCCGGTGAGGATCGCCATGTCCTGGAGCATCGCCTTGCGGCGGTCGCCGAAGCCCGGGGCCTTGACGGCCACGGAGGTGAAGGTGCCGCGGATCTTGTTGGTGACCAGGACGGCCAGGGCCTCGCCCTCGACGTCCTCGGCGACCACGAGCAGCGGCTTCTTGGTCTGGGCGACCTTCTCCAGCAGCGGCAGGAAGTCGGCGATGGAGGAGATCTTGCCCTGGGTGAGCAGGATGTACGCGTCCTCGAGGACGGACTCCATGCGCTCGGGGTCGGTCACCATGTAGGCCGACAGGTAGCCCTTGTCGAACTGCATGCCCTCGGTGAACTCGAGCTCCATGCCCATGGCGTTGGACTCTTCGACGGTGAGGACACCGTCCTTGCCCACCTTGTCGAACGCCTCGGCGATCAGCTCGCCGATCTTGGCGTCCTGGGCGGAGATGGTGGCGACGTTGGCGATCTCCTTCTTGTCGCCCACCTCGCGCGCGCTGGCCAGCAGCCGGTCGCTGATCTCCTTGGCGGCCTTGTCGATGCCACGCTTGAGCGACAGCGGCGAGGCGCCGGCCGCCACGTTGCGCAGGCCCTCGCGGACCATGGCCTGGGCCAGCACGGTGGCGGTGGTGGTGCCGTCGCCCGCGATGTCGTTGGTCTTGGTGGCAACTTCCTTGGCGAGCTGGGCGCCGAGATTCTCGTAGCGCTCCTCCAGCTCGATCTCACGAGCGATGGTCACACCGTCGTTCGTGATCGTCGGCGCACCGAACTTCTTGTCGATGACGACGTTACGGCCACGCGGGCCGAGGGTTACCTTCACGGCGTCCGCGAGGGCGTTGACACCGCGCTCAAGCGCGCGACGGGCGTCCTCGTCGAACTGCAGGATCTTCGCCATGCTGAAAGTCCTCTCCTGGCGTCGAAAGCCCCGGGCCCTCAAGAGCGCCCGGGGCTCGACACAACCGGCTTACTTCTCGATGATCGCGAGAACGTCGCGGGCGGAGAGCACGAGGTACTCCTCGCCGCCGTACTTGACCTCGGTGCCGCCGTACTTGCTGTAGAGGACGACGTCGCCCTCGGAGACGTCGAGCGGAATACGCTTGTCGCCGTCCTCATCCCAGTTGCCGGGGCCCACCGCGAGGACCTTGCCCTCCTGCGGCTTCTCCTTGGCGGTGTCCGGGATGACCAGACCGGAAGCGGTGGTCTGCTCTGCCTCAAGCGGCTGAACCACGATGCGGTCGCCGAGCGGCTTAACGGGAACCTTGGTGGCGGTCGTCACGATCGGACCTCCCCTTCAGATTTGAATGATCTAGAAGAGGCGACCAGCGGGGCCTGCCGTCGCGGGTGTCAGACCTGCCTCGTCGCACGTTGGCACTCTCAAGGTGAGAGTGCCAACAGGAAACATATGCAAGAGGGCCTTGACAGTCAACACGAACGCGTCTGCTCACAGCGATCAGACGTAGGAACCCTCGGTCAGATCGGCGACGACGCCGGGCCGGGAGGGGTTCCAGCCGAGTTCGGCGCGCGTGCGTGTCGCGCTGATGCGCTGGCCGAGCGCCAGGGCCTCGGCGAAGCCGGCCCCCAGCACCTGGGCCGCCTCGGCCTGCGGCCAGGGCTCGGCCTGCGGCTTGACGCCCGCGGACCGGGCCGCCGCCTCGGCCACCTCGGCGACCGGCACGGCCTCCTCGCTGATGCCGTGGTAGACGCGGGCGCCGCCCCTCTCCAGGACGGCCACGACGAGGTCGGCCAGGTCGTCGACGTGCACGAACGTCCAGGTGTGCGGCTCGCCGCCGTCGGTGACGTAGACGCCGGCGCCGCGCTCGGCGGCCTGCGCGCGCATCATGGCGGGAATGCCGCCGCCGCGCCCGTGGACGACGGCGGGCCGGATCACCGAGCCGCCGCCGTCGATGACCAGCTGCTCGATCTCGTGCCGGTACGCCACGAGCGGAATCGGGTCGGCCGGGCTTTCCTCGTGCCCGTCGGCGGTGGCGCCGAGCACCCACACGCCGCTGGTGAAGACGACCTTCCGGCCCGACGCGGCGAGCACGCCGATCGCGGCGAGGTCGGCTTCCTTGTCGCCGCCGAGCTGGGCGGCGACCACGATGGCGTCGATGTCCGGGGTGATCGCGGCGGCCAGCCCCGCGACGTCGGCCAGGTCTCCGTGACGCTCGTCCGCCACGCCCGGCACGCGCCGGGACCCGTCGGCGGCGGGCCGCACCAGGACGGCCACCTCGTGCCCCTGCTCGGCCAGCCGCTCGACCACCGCGCCGCCGATGTACCCCGTCGCGCCCAGGACCAGCACCTTCATGATGAACCTACCTCGAAAACTTCTACGTTGAACATTTCGACGTCGTGGACAGTACCGCACGATGCCGAACATTTCAACATCGAAGCTTTGGTAGGGTGATCCCCGTGGATGACGCGGTGGACGTGATTCTCGGACAGTGGGCGCGGACACGGCCCGACGTCGACGTGTCCCCGATGGGCGTGATCGGCCGGGTCTCGCGCGCCTCGCGCCTGCTGGAGCGCGGCGTGAAGGACTTCCTGGCCGAGCACGGGCTGGAGGCGTGGGAGTTCGACATGCTGGCCACGCTGCTGCGCAGCGGCGCCGACGCCATGTGCATGAAGGACCTGTCCGCCTCGGCCATGGTCAGCCCCGGCGCGCTCACCAACCGGATGGACCACCTGGTCCGGCGCGGCCTGGTCCACCGCTGGCCGGCGCCGAACAACCGGCGCATGACGCTGGTCGCCCTCACCGACGAGGGCAGGAGGGTCGCCGACGAGATGCTCGTCCTGCACGCCGCCAACGAGGAGCGGCTGCTCGCCGGGCTGTCCGGGGGCGAGCGCGAGGCCCTGGCCGGGCTGCTGCGCAGCCTGCTGGTCTCCCTGGGCGACACCTCCCTGTGAGCGAGCCCGAGTCGTGAGCGGGCCCCGGATCACGAGCGGTCCGGATCGCGAGTGGCCCCTGGTCGTGAGCGACCCTGAGTTGTGAGCGGAGTGCGTACATGGATCTCGACGCCTTCGGCGAGCTGCTGACCCCGCGCGGGCAGCGGGCGCTCGCCGAGGCCGCGGAGCTGGCCGGGACCGATCCGGTCGCGGCGGCGACCAGGCTGCGCCGCACCTACGACGCGGCGCTCACCTCCGCCGCGCTGACGCAGGCGGCGCTGCGCGAGCGCGCCGCGGCGAAGTTCGGCGCGGACGCCGCGGTCATGTACTTCACCCCGCACGGCCTGGAGCAGTCCACCCGCCGGGAGGTCGCCGACCACCGCGCCCGGCGCATGGGCGCCGGGCGGGTGATCGACGCCTGCTGCGGGGTCGGCGGCGACCTCCTGGCGCTCGCCCGCGCCGGTTGCGAGGTCGACGCCGTCGACCTCGACCCGCTGACGGTCGCCGTGGCGAGCGCCAACGCCGACGCGCTCGGGCTGGCCGACCGGGTGCGGGTGCGGGTGGGCGACGCGGCGCTGGTCCGGCCCGAGGAGTACGACGCGCTGTTCGCCGACCCGGCCCGGCGCAGCGGCAAGGGCCGCACGTTCGACCCCATGGCCTACTCGCCGCCCTGGCCGGTCGTGCTCGACCTGGTCGCGCGGGCGCCGCGGGCCTGCCTCAAGGTCGCCCCCGGCATCCCGTACGAGTTCATCCCCGAGGGGGCGGAGGCCGAATGGGTCTCCTACAAGGGCGAGGTCAAGGAGGCCACCCTCTGGACCGGCCCCCAGGTCGGCCCCGTCCGGCGCGCCACCCTGCTGCCCGGCGGCCACACGCTGGCCGCCACCGGGGTCCAGGCGCCGGTCGGCCCGATGGGCCGCTACGTCTACGAGCCCGACGGCGCCGCGATCCGGGCCCACCTCGTGGGCGAGGTGGCCGAGCTGATCGGCGGACGCCTGCCCGACCCCATGATCGCCTACATCACCACCGACGAGCCCAGCCACACCCCCTGGGCCTCCGGGTACGAAGTGGACGAGGTCATGCCGTTCTCGCTGAAAAAGCTGCGCGCCGCTCTCCGCGAACGCCGGATCGGAAATGTCACCATCAAGAAACGCGCGTCGGCGATCGACATCGAACGCCTGCGCGCCGATCTCCGGCTTTCCGGCGAGAACGCCGTCGTCATTATCCTGACCCGCATTCTCGATAAGCCTTCAGTTATCATCTGCAACCCCCTCCCACCTGCCTGAACAATCCAAAGCGGGCATTCTTCCGCTAAATACGATCTTTCACTTCGACGCCGCCTGACCTTGATCGAAAGGCTAAGGTGGACGGGCGGGAGTTCTCCCCCTTATGCGGTAACCCGCGTACTCGCCCTTTCATCTGCAAACCGGACCTATCCCACCGCTGCGCGGCAGACCGTCGGCGAGCGAAGGAGCCTTTCGGTGGACCATTCCAACCACACCACCCTTCTTCAGGCAGGCGGCCAGTCCGCCATCTCCGAGAGGATGCGAGACCTCCTCGCGCGCGCCGCCCAGGACCATGTCTACGAGCAGCGCACCCAGGGAGCCGTGCTCGACGAGATCCGCCAGCGTCTTGAAGGCATGGAGTGGCTGCTGCGCGAGGTGCGCGAACGCGAGCTCGGCGGCCTGAGCGGCACCCTTGAGGCGGTGAGCGGGCGGCTCGACGACATCACCGCCAAGCCGCCGATGTGGGCGGAGGGCCTGGCCCAGCACGTCGAGGCCGTGCGCGACCACGTCGACGCGGTCGGGGAGAAGATCGGCCACGTCGACGCCCGGGTCGCGCCGGTGGCCGAGCTGCCGAGCCTGTGGGCGGACCTGGGCACCGTGGGCGAGGCGGTCGACGAGGCGCTCAAACGCCTGCAGTCGGTGCTCGACACCACCGACGGCATCACCCAGAACATGTCCGGCTTCGCCGCCAAACTGACGCAGCTCAACTCCAGCATGGAGGCCGCGGCCAGCCGCTTCACCCGGCTGGACAAGTCGGTGGCCGACCTGTCGGGCCGCGCCGAGCGGGTCGAGAGCGTGGTCGGCGAGCTGGCCGAGAGCGTCGCGGCCACGTCGCAGCAGGTCGCCGTCAAGATCGACGCGGCCGAGCAGCGCCTGACCGGCCGCCTCGACGACACCGACCTACACATCGCCGCCCGCCTCGACGAGGCCGACAAACGCCTGGCCGGCCGCCTCGACGAGACCGACGAGCGGCTGACCCGGCGCCTGAACGAACGGCTCGACCGCGCCGACGAGCGCCTGGCCGCCAAGCTCGACGAGGGCGACCAGCGGCTCACGGTCCGGCTGGCCGACGTCGAGCAGCGCCTCACCGCCCGCCTCGACGAGGCCGACCAGCACCTCGCCGTCCAGCTCGGGGAGAGCGAGCTGCGGCTCAGCGGGCGGCTCGACGGCGTCGACTCCCGGCTCGACCGGGTCGAGGGCCGGCTTATGGGGCTCGACACCCGGCTCACCGGGTTCGACAGCCGGCTGGAGTCGGCCGACGAGTGCCTGGCCGACATCGACACCAGGCTCGACGGCGTCGACGGCCGCATCAGCGGCGTCGACAAGCGCCTCACCTCGGTCGACGGCCAGCTCGGCGGCCTCGGCAAGCGCATGGGCACCATCGACGGCCACCTCGTCCGCCACGACGACCGCTTCGACGCCCTCGACGGCCGCCTGAGCGCGCTCGACGACCGCGCCTCGGCCACCGACCAGCGCCTGGCCGAGACCGCCGTGCGCAGCGAGGGCCGCTTCAACAAGCTCGACAACCAGATGGAGTCGATCGACGAGCGGCTGGTCGAGGCGGAGGAGCACCTGATCACCCGGTTCGACACCCTCGACGGCCAGTTCAGCGGGCTCGACAGCCGCTTCAACGGCCTCGACACCCACCTCAACGGCCTGGCCGCCCGCGCCGATCAGGCCGGCGAGCACCTGGAGTCGGTCGACGACCGCATCGAGGCCATGAACCAGCACGTCAGCCAGCTCCCGGCCGCCCTGGCCATCCCCGAGCGGGTCGGCGAGCTCATCGAGTCGCAGGCCGGCGCGCAGGCCGACCGCCTGTCGGCCGCCGCCGACGCGCTGACCGAGCTGGTGCGCTCCCGGCCCGACCGCGACGAGCTGAGCGAGACGGTCAGCGGCATCGTGCAGCCGGCCACCGACGACCTCACCAAGCGGCTGGCCGCGCTGGAGGAGACCATGCTGGCGCTGGCCGAGGCCCTGCTCCGGCCCACCAGGACCAAAGACTGACCCGCCCGGCGGTGGGGCACGCCCCGCGCCTCACCGCCGGCCGCCGGCCCCGCCGGGGCTCAGACGTGGACCGTCGTGATCGGCAGCGACGAGTCCGCCGGGATCTCCAGCGTCGAGGGGGTGACCCCCGCCGCCACCAGGTCGGAGCCCAGGGCGGCGACCATGGCCCCGTTGTCGGTGCACAACCCCGGCCGGGGCACCCGCAGCCGCACGCCCGCCGCGTCGCAGCGCTCCTGGGCCAGCGCCCGCAGCCGCGAGTTGGCCGCCACGCCGCCGCCGATCAGCAGGTCGTGCACGTCGTACTTCTTGCACGCCTGCAACGCCTTGCGGGTCAGCACGTCGACCACGGCCTCCTGGAAGGAGGCGGCCACGTCGGGCACGTGGATCGACTGCCCGGACGCCTCGCGCGCCTCGACCCAGCGGGCGACGGCGGTCTTGAGCCCGGAGAAGGAGAAGTCGAGCGTGCCGTCGTCGATCTTGCCGCGGGGGAAGGTCACGGCCGTGCCGGAGCCCTCGCGGGCGGCCCGGTCGATGTGCGGGCCGCCAGGGAAGGGCAGCCCGAGCACCCGGGCCACCTTGTCGAACGCCTCGCCGGCCGCGTCGTCGACGGTCGAGCCGAGCGAGATGACGTCTTCGGCCACGTCGGGCACCAGCAGCAGCGAGGAGTGGCCGCCGGAGACCAGCATGGCGATGCACGGCTTGGGCAGCGGCCCGTGTTCGAGCTGGTCGACGGCCACGTGGGCGGCCAGGTGGTTGACGCCGTAGAGCGGCACGCCGAGCCCCAGCGCGTACGACTTGGCGGCGGCCACGCCCACCAGCAGCGCCCCGGCCAGGCCCGGCCCGGCGGTGACGGCGATGGCGTCGATGTCGGAGAACTTGAGCCCCGCCTCGGCCAGTGCCGCCTCGACCGTGGGCGTCATGGCCTCCAGGTGGGCGCGGGAGGCGACCTCGGGCACCACGCCGCCGTATCTGGCGTGCTCGTCCATGCTGGAGGCGATGGTGTTGGCGAGGAGCGTGTGGCCTCTGACGATGCCGATGCCGGTCTCGTCGCACGACGTCTCGATGCCCAGGACCAGGGGTGCGTCAGCCATCCAGCTTCCTTCTCATCATGATCGCGTCGGTGCCGTCGTCGTAGTAGCGGCGGCGGGTGCCGATCTCCTCGAACTCGAAATGCCGGTAGACGGCCTGGGCGCGCGGGTTGTCGGCGCGTACCTCCAGGAAGATCTCGCGCGCGCCCCTGCGCCGCGCCTCGGCCAGCAGCTCGGTCAGCATCGCGCTGCCGATGCCGGTGCCCTGATGCTTCTCCAGCACGGCGATGGTCTGCACGTCGGCCTGGTCGGCCGCGACCGCGATGCCGCTGTAGCCGACGATCTCGTCGTCGGCCAGGGCCACCACGTAGTGGCGCGAACGCGGCATGTCGGCCAGCTCGCCGCGCATCATGCCCTCGCTCCACGCGTCGAGCGGGAACGTGGCCCGCTCGATCGCCATGACCGCGGGCAGGTCGGCCTCGGTCATCGGCCGCAGTCTCACGCCGTCACCCTCTTGGGCGCGCCCGGCACCACGGCGTCGGGCCTGCGCAGGTAGATGGGCCGCGGCGGGTCGAGCGGGACGCCCGCGGCCAGCCGCTCGGCGGCCAGCGCGGCCAGCGCGCCCGCGTAGGGGTAGGGCGGGGCGTCGTGGCGGCCCAGGACGTCGGGGTAGAGCCCGGCGCCGGCGCCCACGACCGGCAGGCCCTCGACGGGCACCTCGGCGGGCCGGTCGACGAACGGGCCGTCGGCACGGGTGCGCATGTCCTGGTAGCGCGCCCAGAACACCTCCTTGCGCCGGGCGTCGGTGGCGACCAGGAACGGCTCGCCGAGCCCGCTGCCGTAGGCGACCGCGTCGAGGGTGCAGATGCCGTACGCGGGCACGGAGAGCGTCGTCGCGAGCCCCTGGGCGGTCATCAGCCCGACGCGCAGGCCCGTGTAGGGCCCGGGGCCGCTGCCCGCGACGACGGCCGTCACGTCGCGCAGGGCGGCGCCCGATTCGGTCAGCACGCGTTCGATGGTGGGGACGAGCAGCTCGCCGTGGCGGCGGGCGTCGATCGTCGTGGACTCGGCGAGCACCCGCTCGCCGTCGTGGAGGGCGGCGGTGACGGCGGGCGTCGCGGTATCAAAGGCCAGGACCAGCACGACTGTTTAGCCTACCCGCCGGACGGGTCAGACCCAGCCGGTACGCCGTTTCAGCCACTCCAGCGCGACCACTCCCTGCGCCCGCTGGAACGCCCTGAGCGTGGGCAGGCCGGGCGGATCGGGCAGCCGGCCGTTCCGGACGAAGTAGCCGCTGTGGGCCGCGACGACCGCGGTGACCGCCGGGTCGGGATCGTCGAACAGCTCGTGGGGGGCGGGACCGCCCTGCATGCCGACCGACGGCAGCATGGCCACCTGGTCGTACCAGGGAGCGGCCAGGCAGGCCCACGGCCAGTCGACCACGTACACGCGGTCGGACGTGAGCAGGATGTTGTCGGCCCGCAGGTCGGCGTGGACGAGGGTGTCGCCGGCCGCCGCCGTCTCCCAGCCGGACTCCAGCTCGGCCAGCTCGGGCAGGTGGCGCAGCGCCCACGGGTCGAGCCCGGCGGTGTCCTCGCCGAGCAGTTTGCGCCAGCCCTGGAAGGAGTCGCCCATGACCTCGCCGACCGTGGGAGCCTCGATCGGCGACGGGGTGAGCGCGGCGGACATCTCCTTCAGTGCCGTGAACACCCGGTCGAGCTCGTCGCGCCGCCACGGCATCGCGGGGTGCACGGCCTCGACGTCCTCGAAGACCAGGGCGACCCAGCCCTCCAGCTCGAACGCCGTCAGCAGCTTCGGCGCGGGGACCGACTCGGGCAGCGCGGCGGCGTTCCTGAGCTCGGAGCGGTAGATGCGCACGCTGTCGGGGTTGGGCTCGGGGCCGACGGCCTTGACGAACGCGCGCCGGCCGTCCTCGGTCCGCACGCGCACCGCGGCCGCCGGGGAGAAGCCGCCCTCCTGGGTGACGGCCGCCACGACGCGGCCGCCGAGGAAGCCCTCGACCGCCTCGCGCACCAGCGGGTGGACCTCTGGCCAGGGCACGCGGGCGCCGGACGCCGGCGGGTTGTGGTCAGTGCTCATCGTTCCATGATCAGGCTCGGGACGCGTAGACGATGATGTTGTCGACATATTCGCCTCTGGCGTAGTCGAACTTACCGCCGCAGGTCACGAGTTTGAGCCCGTCGTCGACGTACACCCGCCGGGCCGGGAAGTGGTCCTTGGAGACCTGCTCGATGGCGTCCACCTTGAAGCTGACGACCTTGCCGTCGCTGCGTTCCACCTTGACGGTCTCGCCCTTGCGCAACTGCCTGAGCTTGTAGAACACGGCGGGGGCGGTCTTGGTGTCGACGTGGCCGATGATCACCGAGGCGCCCTTCTCGCCGGGCACCGCGCTGCCGCTGTACCAGCCGGCCATCTTCGGCTTCTCGTACGGCGGCAGCTCGACCTCGCCGTCCTTGCTCAGCCCGAGCTTCATCAGCGGGGCCTCAAGGTCGAGCGACGGGATGTCGATGCTCTTGGGCACCACGCTCGCCGCCGGGGTGGAGGAGTTCTGCATGCTCTTGCCGAAGGCGACCAGCAGCAGGCCCGTGACGGCGCCCGCGAGCACCACCCGTCCTGGACGTGCCATCGGTCAAGCCCGGCTGCGCCGCTTGACCATCACGACCGCGCCGCCGACGAGGACCAGGGCCACCAGCGCGCCGGCCGGGCCCAGCGGGATCGAGGACTCGTCGTCGACGTCACGGCCGAAGGTGCCGCCGCCGCCCGCCCTGGGCGCCTTGGTGGGCACGCCGGTCGGATCGGCCTCGGCCCTGACCACCTTGAGCGTGGCCTTGCCGACGTCGTTGGTGCCGTCGCACTTGACGTCGACGGTGTACGAGCCGCGCTTGACCGTGCCGGAGACCGTCGCCTCGCCCCGGACCCAGGGCGAGCCGTTCGCCGGGCTGCCGGTCGTGGCCGGCGTGGCCGACCCGGCCGGCACGGGGTTGAGCGGGACGCCGTTGAGGAACGCCCGCGAGGTCGCGGTGCCGGTGTGGGCCGGGCCGCCGGACGGCAGCGGGCAGTTGGCCAGGATCCACACCTTGGACGTCTCCCCCGCGGTGACCCGGTCGGGGTTGACCTGGACCGCGATGCTCGGCCTCTTGGTGGGCGGCGGGGCGGTGGCCGTGGTCGTCGCCGTGGTCGTCGCGGTGGCGGTGGTGGACGTCGTGGCTGTGGCCGTCGGTGTGCCTGTCGGTGTGGTCTCGGCCGAGGCCGCACACCCGGTCAGCCCGACCACCATGATGGCACCCGCGTACGCGACTCGCCTGACCCTGAGCACCGCCGCACCCCACTTTGCCGTCTTGCACCCAGCATCCACCAAAAATGTGGATGTCGCCCCTCCTGATACCCAGAAATTCTGGGCAAATCCCTGACCAACGATCATGATTTATGTCTTCGGCCAGATACGTCAAGGGTGACAGCTTTGCCGGAAATTGACGGACGTTTTAGCCTTAGGCCGGATCAGACGGCGTGTCGGCCCACCGGTCGCCCACCCCGCGCAGGGTCACCAGGCGGGCGTCGTCGCCGGTCTCCCGGTCGATGTGGATCTCCAGCCGGTCTTCGGCCAGCCCCTCGACCAGGCCCTCGCCCCACTCGACCACGGTGACCGACTCCTCCAGCGAGGCGTCGAGGTCGAGGTCGTCGACCTCCAGGTCGCCGCCGAGCCGGTAGGCGTCGACGTGCACCAGGGGCGGGCCCTGCCGCAGCGACGGGTGCACCCTGGCGATCACGAAGGTGGGCGAGGTGATCGGCCCGCGCACCTTGAGCCCTTCGGCGATGCCCTGGACGAGCGTGGTCTTGCCCGCGCCGAGCGGGCCGGACAGCACGATCAGGTCGCCGGGCCGCAGGTGGGCCGCCAGGCGGGCGCCGTAGGCCCGCATGTCCTCCGCTGTCGCCAGTCGCACTACAACTCCACTCGCTTGATCAGGTCGCGCAGCGCGTCGTTGACGATCCCCGGGCGCTCCAGCTGGATCAGGTGGGAGGTGTCGGGGATCTCGGTGACCTGCGCCTTGGGCAGCGCCGCCGCGATGGCCCTGCTGTGGTCGGGCGGGGTCAGCCAGTCGCGCTCGCCGTAGACGATGGCGGTCGGGACCGGGTCGAGGACGTGCAGCGCGGACAACTTGTCGTGGTTCATCAGGGCCGGGTAGAAGGCGGCGAACACCTCGGTGGGGGTCTGCCTGATCATCGACTCGGCGAAGTCGACCACGGTCGGGCTCACGTTCGCGGAGTCGCCGAAGCCCATGTAGCGGGTGATCAGGAACGCGATGTCGCTGCCCGCGTGCCGGGTCTTGTCGATCAGCGAGCCCTTCCTGCCCAGCAGCGACACGGTGGACGGCGCGACCTTGTGCACGGCCTTGGACACCATCGCCGGCAGCCCCAGCGTCAGCTCGGCCAGTTTGCCCGCCGAGGTCGCGATGAGGGCGACCGCCCGGATCTTGTCGCCGAACAGCTCAGGGTGGCTGTCGGCGAGCGCCATGATCGTCATGCCGCCCATCGAGTGGCCGACCACCACGCACGGGCCGGGCACGAACTCCTCGATCACCTCGGCGAGGTCCTGGCCCAGCCGGTCGATCGTGCTGTCGTCGGCCGTGCCGCGCTGCGAGCGGCCGTGGGAGCGGATGTCCCACAACACCAGGCGGTGGTTCTCGCGCAGCTCCTTGCGCTGGTAGTGCCACGATTCGAGGTTGAGGCAGTAGCCGTGGCACATCACGATCGTCAGCGGCGCGTCCTCGGGGCCGTCGATCTCGACGTGGAGCGCCACCCCGTCGGAGGTGACGAGCGTGCGCTCCCTGCCGCGCAGCTCGCCGAACGGCTCGCTGGCCTCCTCGTCGGGCCGCAGCCTGATCCGGCCGACCGCGTAGCGCTTGGCCAGAGCCGCCGCCGCGACACCGGCCGACGCCGCTCCGACGATCGCGCCGGCGATTCCGACCCTGCGCCGCCGTGTTGTCGTCGTCATGTCCCCGATCCTTCTCCGCTCATGGCCGCTCCGGAGTGCCCGCCGTCACATGCTGGTGGACCCGCGGCACCCGGGAACCGATCCTGGTCACGATCTCATGCGTGATCGTGCCGAGGGTATCCGCCCATTCCTGGGCAGTCGGCTCGCCCCCGTCGCCGGGACCGAACAGGACCACCTCGTCGCCCGGCGACAAGGGGTCGTCGCCGACGTCGATCACGAACTGGTCCATGCACACCCGGCCCGCCACTTTCCGGCGGCGCCCGCCCGCCAGCACCTCGGCTCTTCCCGACGCGTGCCGGAGTATGCCGTCGGCGTAGCCGAGCGGCACGAGGCCGAGGGTGGTCTCGTGGTCGGTGACGTAGAGGTGACCGTAGGAGACGCCCGACTCCTGAGGGACGCGCTTGACGAGCGCGATCCTGGCCGTCAGGGTCATGGCCGGACGCAGCCCGAAGTCGCCCAGCTCGGGGACGGGGCTCAGCCCGTACATGGCGATGCCCGTCCTGACCAGGTCGAAGCGGGCGGCCGGCAGGGTCAGCACGGCGGCCGAGTTGGCCAGGTGCCTGATCACCGACGACCCGGCGGCGCCCGCCTGCTCGGCCTGCTTCAGCGCGCTCTCGAACGCCTCCAGCTGCTGATCGACCGACGGATGGCCGGGCAGGTCGGCGCAGGCGAAGTGGGACCACAGGCCGACGATCTCGACGACGCCCTCCGCCCGCAGCTCGAGCGCCCTGCTCAGCAGGCCCGGCCAGGCGGCCAGCGGCGCGCCGCCCCTGCTCATGCCGGTGTCGGCCTCCAGGTGCAGCTTGGCCGGACGGCCCACGCGGCGGGCGGCGGCCGCGATCTCGTCGAGCAGGCCCTCGTGGGCGGCTGACAGCTCGATGTCCTGGGCCACGGCCCGGTCGAGGGGCTCGCCGGGGGTGATCAGCCAGGCCAGGACGGGCGCGGTGACGCCGCCCTCGCGCAGCGCCAGCGCCTCGGCGACGAAGGCCGTGCCCAGCCTGGACGCGCCGCCCTCGAGGACGGCCCTGGCCGAGGGGACCAGCCCGTGGCCGTAGGCGTCGGCCTTGACGGCCCCCATCAACTCGGCGCCGCCCGCCCGCTCCTTGAGCAGGGCCACGTTGTGCCGGATGGCGGACAGGTCGACCCGCGCCTCGGCGGGGGTGGCCATCGAGGAGTACATCTCTCCAGTGTGGCAGCTCAGACGGGTGGTCGAGCGCGGTTCGCACCGCTCAGGGACGAGGTTCGCCGTGGACGGACCGGATGGCCTCAGGGACGGCCGCCGCCACCCCGGCCGCGGTGAGCGGGGCGCCGCGGGCGGCCAGCCGGCCGGCCAGCCCGTGCACGTACGCGCCGGCCGAGCCCGCGTCGTAACAGCACAGCCCCTGGGCCAGCAGCGCGCCCGCCACGCCCGACAACACGTCGCCGGTGCCCCCGGTGGCCAGCCACGACGTGCCGGTCTCGTTGACGCGGACCGGCCTGGCCTCCTCGGCCACCACCGTGGTCGAGCCCTTGAGCAGCACGGTCACGCCCAGCTCGGCCGCGGCGCGGCGGGCGTGCTCCAGCCGGGCGGCCTCGATGTCGTCGCGGCTCACGCCGATCAGCCGCGACAGCTCGCCCGCGTGCGGCGTGATCAGCACGGGCGCCCGCCTGCGCAGCAACGACCGGTCGCGGGCCACCAGCGTGAGCCCGTCGGCGTCGATCAGCACCGGGACGTCCGAGGCCAGCACGCGGGCGGCCAGCTCGTGCGCCCAGTCGCCGGTGCCGAGCCCCGGCCCGAGCAGCCACGCCTGGACGCGGCCCACGTCCTCGACGGACGGCCGGTCGAGCGGCGTGATCACCGCTTCCGGCCAGTGGGCGCGCACCTGCTGGACCGGCTCGTGGGTGCCCGCGTAGCGGACCAGGCCCGCGCCCGCCCGCAGCGCTCCGCCCACGGCCAGCACGGCCGCGCCGGTGTACTGGTCGCTGCCCGCGGCCACCCCGAGCACGCCCCTGCGGTATTTGTCGGACTCGTTGCCGGGCCTGGGCAGCAGGTCCTCCACGTCCGCCCGGGTCAGCGCCGCGACGTCGGGGTCGGGCAGGAAGGGGCCGAGCCCGATGTCCACCAGCTCGACCCGGCCCGTGTGCGCGGCGCCCGGATCGACCAGCAGCCCCGTCTTGTACGCCCCCATCGTCACCGTCACCCGCGCCCGCACCGCCGCGCCCGCGACCCGCCCGGTGCTCGCCTCGACGCCGCTCGGCACGTCGACCGCGACGATCGTGCCGTGGGCCGCGTTCGCCTCCTCGGCCAGCCGGGCGTACGGCTCGCGCAGCGCCCCCGTGGCCCCGATGCCGACCAGCCCGTCCACGATCAGGTCGGCGTCGTGGACGTCCTGGACGGCTGAGGGGCCGGCCACGCGGCCTCCCGCGTCGAGGAAGGCGCGCAGGCCGGCCTCGTGCGTCCTGGCGCCGGCCAGGACCGCCTCGACCCTGGCTCCCCGGCGGGCCAGGCGCTCGCCGGCGTAGAGGGCGTCGCCGCCGTTGTCGCCGCTGCCGACCAGCAGCACGACGCGGGCGCCGTAGACCCGGCCCAGCAGGCCGGCGCAGACGGCGGCGAGGCCGTGGGCGGCCCGCTGCATGAGGGCGCCCGCGGGCAGGCGCGCCATCAGCGTGCGCTCGGCGTCCCGGATCTGGTCGGCGGTGTAGGCGGTCTTCATGGCCTCACTCCGTTCGGCTGCTCGGTCGCCATATGCCGCCTTCCCCCGCTCCGGTCGCTCCGCTCCAGCTGCCGCTCCACGCGACGGCGCCGCCGCGCGCGCATGATCCGAAACTATCCCTCCGCGATCACGTAGGCCACGGCGACGCCCCCGTCATGGCTGAGCGACAGGTGCCAGCGCTTGACCCCGAGGCCGTAGGCCACCTCGGCGACCTTGCCCGACACGTGCAGCTCGGGCTTGCCCAGCTCGTCGCAGCGCACCTCGGCCTCCAGGTGCCCGAGCCCCCTGGGCGCGCCGAGCGCCTTGGCCACGGCCTCCTTGGCGGCGAACCTGGCGGCCAGCGAGTGCGCCGGCAGCGGCCGTTCGAGGTCGGTGAACAGCCGCTCGCGCAGCTGCGGTGTACGTTCGAGAGCCGCCTCGAAGCGGGCGATGTCGACGATGTCCACTCCGATACCCAGGATCATCGTCCCAGGCTACTCAGAACAGGCCGCGCTCCCACGGCCCCCAGATGGCGAACGACCGCCCCTGGACGGCCTGGACGTTGACATAGAGCGTCCGGCCGCCCGGCCCGAACGTCGAGCCGGCGAACTCGGCGCCCGGATCGCCGGGGATCGGCTGGAGGCGGCAGAAGTCGAAGATCTCGCCCGTCCTGGTGAGGCCGCGCAGGAAGTTGTCGCCGTCGCCGTCCTCGCAGAGCACCAGCGTGCCGCGCCGGCTGACGGTCACGTTGTCGGGCAGGTCGAGCGCCGACGAGCGCGGCGACTCGTAGACCAGCCGCAGCCGCCCGCTCCACGTCTCGTACGCCCACACCTGGCCCCGCCCGTCGCCGAACCCGGGAGGCGGCCGGTCGCCCGGCGCGGTGGCCCCGCCCTGGGTGGAGACGAAGTACACCACGCCCTGGTGGAAGACCGCGCCCTCCAGCCTGGCGAAGATCGCCGCGCCGCCCGCGCGCCCCTGCCGGCCCACCGCCTGGACGGCCTCCTCGTAGGGCGGCCTGCCGGTGAAGCGGGGGTCGGGCTCGTCGATGTGCACCCAGCGCGTGGCGTAGGAGGCTCCCGCCCGCTGCCCACGCGACAGGTCGGCGCGGTCGGCGCCGACGACGGCGAGCATCTGCAGCCGGCCGCCGTCGAGCAGCCGCCCCTCCCGCATCGGGTGCTTGGGCGGCAGGTAGCGGTAGAAGCCGGAGGGGAAGGAGAAGTTGTCCTCGGTGAGGTAGACGGCTCCGGTGGCGGGGTCGAAGGCGGCCGACTCGTGCGGGAAGCGGCCGGCCGACCTGATCGGCCGCGCGCTCGCGACCCCGTCGACCGGCACCTCGAACAGGTAGCCGTGCCTGCGCTTGAGCTTGCTGTTGTCGCTTCCGGACGGGTCGTCGCCCACGTCGGGGCCGTTGACCGTCTCCTCGCAGCTCACCCAGGCCCGCCACGGCATGGGGCCGCCGGAGCAGTTGGTCATGGTGCCGTTGAGCGAGGGACCGCTGCTGATCACCTCGCCGTGGCGGGTGACGTGCAGGGTCGAGGTGCCGCCGCCGGCGGCCGGGTCGTAGGCGGTGTCCTTGTCGCCGAACGCGCCGACCGGGCCGGTGACCTCGTGGTTGCGGACGAGGATCGTGCTGCCCTCGGGGCCGCTGAAGGCCGCCATGCCGTCGTGCCTGCCCGGGACGGTGGAGCCGTCGGTGAACCGCTCGCCCGCGGCGCTGAACGAGCGGTACCGGAAACCGTCGGGGAGGTGCAGGCGCACCTTGCCGTCGCGCAGGTCGGCGACCGGTCGCAGCGGCCCATAGCCGACGGCGGGCCGCACGCCGCCCCTGGCCCCGGCGCAGGCGACCCCGGCGAAGGGCCCGGCCACGGCCAGGGCGTTGGCGAGGAAGCGACGGCGATCCACAAGACCTCCCGGGAGGCTATGTCCGGAACAGTAGCCGCCCGCCGGTTCCGGCACGCCCGGATCGTCGGGACCGGTCTTTCTTCCCGGAATCATGCTTTGGTAATCCCATGTTTTTGTCCACAGGCTGTGGACGACCCCGCGCCGTACCCGCCCATGATCGCATTTGTCCCCCATCGCTACGCTGCCTAGGTGAACAACGGCTACGTGGAACTGAGCAGGGAGCAGTGGAGCGAGCTCCGCAAGAACACGCCCTTGACTCTCACCGCAGACGAGCTGGAAGACCTGCGCGGCGTCGATGACCCCATCGACCTCACCGAGGTCACCGACATCTATCTCCCCCTGACCCGGCTGCTCAACCTGCACTTCACCGGGTCCAGGCAGCGCAGCAGCGTGCTGAGCGCCTTCCTCGGCGACGCGGGGGCGCGCGTGCCGTACATCCTGGGCATCGCCGGGAGCGTCGCGGTCGGTAAGTCGACCACGGCACGGCTGCTGCACACCCTGCTGGCCCGCTGGCCCGAGCACCCGCACGTGGAGCTGATCACCACCGACAGCTTCCTCTACCCCAACGCGGTGCTGGAGGCCAAGGGCATCATGCAGCGCAAGGGCTTCCCGGAGAGCTACGACCGGCGCGCGCTGGTCAGGTTCGTGGCGGAGGTCAAGGCGGGCGCGCCCGAGGTGTACGCGCCGGTCTACAGCCATCTGGAGTACGACATCGTCCCCGGCGCCCGCCAGGTCGTGAAAAATCCAGACATCTTGATCATCGAGGGGCTGAACGTGCTCCAGCCGGCCCCGCCCACGTCCCTGGCCGTCAACGACTACTTCGACTTCTCCATCTACGTGGACGCCAAGGTCGAGGACATCCGCACCTGGTACGTCGAACGGTTCCACAAGCTGCGCCGCACGGCCTTCGAGGACCCGAAGTCCTACTTCAAGTACATCGCCGAGCTCACCTACGAGCAGGCCACGGACTTCGCGGTCAACGTCTGGCGCGACATCAACGAGCGCAACCTGGTCGAGAACATCGCCCCCACCAGGGGACGCGCCGACCTCGTCCTGCAGAAGGGCGCCGACCACGCGGTCAGGCGGGTACGGCTTCGCCGGACCTGAACACCTCGTCGAAGACGTAGGCGGCGAACCGGCCCGCGCACTCCTGGTCGTCGATGTCGGCGAACCAGCAGTCCTCACCGTGATCGTGGCATCTGAAGCGAGTCATGTGAGGCAGCCTCGCGTACGGCGGTCAACACGACGTCAATGTCCGATGGACGACAATGGCGGAGTGCTGCATCTGCGACTGATCACCCCCGCCGACCGCACCGACGAGGCCGTCGCACTGTTGCAGGGGTGCACGGGCGTCACCAACGTCATCGTGCTGCCCGGGGCGGCCCGCGAGCCGGCGGGCGACGTCGTCCTCTGCGACGCCGCCCGCGAGGCGGCCAACGAGGTGATCAGCAGGCTCAAGTGGGTGGAGGACGTCGGCTCGATCGCCATCGAACAGGTGGACCTGTCGTTGTCCAGGGCCGCCACGGCGGCGGTCGAGGAGGCGCCCGGCGACCCCGACGACGCGGTGGTGTGGGAGGAGCTGGCCCACAAGGTCTCCAGCGAGTCCCGCATCACCTGGGCCTACCTGGCCTTCCTGGCCATCGCGACGCAGCTCGCGGGCATCGGCGTGCTGCAGAACTCGCCCATCCTGATCGTCGGCGCGATGGTGCTCGGCCCGGAGTTCGGCGCGATCGCCGCGATCTGCTTCGGCCTGCTGGGCCGGCGCGGACGCCTGATCACCACCGCTCTGCGGACGCTGGTCATCGGCTTCACCGTCGCCATCGCCATCACCTTCGCCTGCGCGCTGGTCTCCAACTGGCTGGGCTGGATCGACCTCGGCAACCTGAAGGTGAACGCGGAGGTGCAGTTCATCGTCAAGCCGGACAAGTGGTCGTTCATCGTGGCGCTGCTGGCGGGGGCGGCGGGCGTCCTGTCGGTGACGGCGGGCAAGTCCTCGGCCCTGATCGGCGTGTTCATCTCGGTCACCACCGTCCCGGCGGCCGGCTACCTCGCCGTCGCGCTGGGGCTCGGCGACTGGGCGGAGGTCGCGGGGTCGGTCTCGCAGCTCGCGGTGAACATCCTCGGCATGGTCATCTCGGGCACCGCCACGCTGTTGGTCCAGCGGAAATTCTGGCCTCAAGTAGGACAGCGTTCATCCGTGTGAACGAGGCCAGGCCCACCCCGCGACGGGTAGGGTCCGCCACATGCACATCCTCGCCACCGAGGGGCTGACCAAACGTTTCCCCACCGTCACCGCGGTCGACGGGCTCACGGTGACCGTGGGATCCGGCGTCACCGGGCTGGTGGGGGCGAACGGCGCGGGCAAGTCGACACTGATCAAGATGCTGCTCGGCCTGCTGCCGCCCAGCCAGGGCGCCGCGCGGGTGCTCGACCTCGACGTCACCGCGCAGGGCGCCGAGATCCGCCGGCTCGTCGGCTACATGCCCGAGCACGAATGCCTCCCTCCCGACGTCTCCGCGACCGAGCTGGTCGTCCACCTCGCCAGGATCTCCGGGCTGCCGCGCACGGCCGCCCGCGAACGCGCCGCCGACGTGCTGCGCCACGTGGGCCTGGCCGAAGAGCGCTACCGCCCGATCGGCGGCTACTCCACCGGCATGAAGCAGCGGGTCAAGCTGGCCCAGGCTCTCGTGCACGACCCCAAGCTCGTCTTCCTCGACGAGCCCACCAACGGGCTCGACCCGCGCGGCCGCGACGAGATGCTGACGCTGATCAGGCGCATCGGCACCGAGTTCGGCATCAGCGTGCTGGTCACCTCCCACCTGCTGGGCGAGCTGGAACGCGTCTGCGACCACGTGATCGTCATCGACGGCGGCCGGCTGCTGCGCTCGTCGGCGATCTCGGAGTTCACCCAGGCCACCCAGACGATCACGGTCGAGGTCGAGGACGGCCTGGAGCCCCTGGCCCGGCGCCTGACCGAGACCGGCCAGACCGTCTCCCAGCAGGGCCGCCTGCTGGTGGTCAAGGTGCTCGGGCCCGAGACCTACGACGCCGTCCGCGACGCCGCCGTCGACCTCGACCTGTGCCTGATCCGCCTCGAACAGGGACGCCACCGCATCGAGGACGTCTTCAGGGAGGAGGCGGCCAATGTCTGAGATCTACGACATCGGCTACCGGCACTACGACGGCCCCCGCATGGGCGGCGCGTACGCCACCCGCGCGCTCACCGTCCACAGCCTGCGCGGCATCTTCGGCCTCGGCCGTCCGGCGCGCAGCAAGATCGTGCCGTTCGCGCTGGTCGTCATCATGCTGCTGCCGATGGTGGTGTCGATCGCGCTCATGGCGCTGGCCAAGCAGCGCGGCATCCCCTACAGCGGGTTCGCGGTGCTCATGCAGGCCGTGGTGGCCATCTTCCTGGCCTCCCAGGCCCCCACGGTCGTCGCCCCCGACCTGCGCCACCGCGTGCTGCCCCTGTACCTGTCGCGGCCGATCTCGGTCTTCCAGTACGTGGCGGCCAAGGTGATCGCGATGACCGCCGCGTTGTTCCTGCTGGTCGCCGGGCCGCTGACGCTGCTGTGGATCGGCGAGCTGGTCGTGGACATGCCGGGGCCGCCCGCCACCGGCGAGTACGTCGGCGCGCTGCTCATGGCGCTGGTGCTGGCGCTGCTGCTGTCGGCGTTCGGCCTGGCCCTCGCCTCGTTCACGCCGCGGCGCGGGCTCGGGGTGGCCTCGGTGATGACGGTCTACCTGCTGTCCTCGGCGTCGGTGCCGCTGCTCTACGGCACGATGCTCAGCACCGGGAACGAGTCGTCGGCTCCCTGGGCCTGGTTGATGAACCCGTTCTGGCTGGTCGACTCCGTGCAGTCGTGGCTGTTCGGCACTCCGTCCCACGCCGACGGCCCGTACCCGAACGGTCCCGCCTCGGCGGCGATCCTGGTGGTGCTGATCGGCGTCGGCCTGGCCGCTCTCGCGCTGCGCTACAGGAAGGCGGCCTCGCGATGAAGATCGAGCTCTCCCAGGTGTCCCGCTGGTACGGCAACGTGGTGGCGGTCAACGACGTGACCATGACGATCGGCCCCGGCGTCACCGGCCTGCTCGGCCCCAACGGCGCGGGCAAGTCGACGTTGCTGCACATGATGGCCGGGTTCCTGGCGCCGTCCGGCGGCTCGGTCACACTGGACGGCACCCAGGTCTGGAAAAACCACCACATCTATCGAAATATCGGTCTGGTCCCGGAACGCGAGGGTGTGTACGGCTTCCTCACCGGCTGGCAGTTCGTCCTGTCCGCCGCCCGCCTGCACGGCCTCCCCAACCCCGTCGAGGCCGCCCGCAAGGCCCTGGCCACGGTCGAGATGGAGGAGCCGAAGGACCGCCGGGTGGAGACGTACTCCAAGGGCATGCGCCAGCGGGTCAAGGTGGCCGCCGCCCTCGTCCACGACCCGGCCGTGCTGCTGCTCGACGAGCCGTTCAACGGCATGGACCCGCGCCAGCGCCTCCACCTGATGGACCTCATCCGCGCCATGGGCACCGCGGGCAAGACGATCCTGTTCAGCTCGCACATCCTGGAGGAGGTCGAGCGGGTCGCCCAGCACATCGAGGTCCTGGTGTCCGGCCGGCACGCGGCCTCGGGCAACTTCCGCGAAATCAGGCGCCTGATGACCGACAGGCCCCACCTGTTCGTCATCCGTTCCAGCGACGACAGGAAGCTCGCCGCGGCCCTGATCCGCGACGAGTCGGCCGGCGGCATCACGCTGCGCCCCGACGGCCTGGAGGTCCAGGCGACGGAGTTGCGGCGCTTCGCCCGGCTGCTCCCGCGCGTCGCCCGCGACGAGGGTGTGCGCCTGCACCAGGTCTCCCCCGCCGACGAGGACCTGGAGAGCGTCTTCGCCTACCTGATCAACAGGAGCACCTGAATGAACACCGTGGTCGCGGGCATCACGTACCGCTCACTGCTCGGGCGTCGCCGCATCATCCTGCTCCTGCTGCTCCCGCTGGCGCTGATCGCCCTGGCCGTGCTGCTGCGCGTGGCGACCGGCGCCGACCAGAAACTGGCCGTGGACCTGATGCAGAAGTTCGCCGTCCAGGCCATGCTGCCCCTGCTGGGGGTCATCGCGGGCACGGGCGTCATCGCGCCGGAGATCGACGACGGCACCGTCATCCACCTGATGTCCAAGCCCATCTCCAGGCCCGTGATCGCCCTGACCAAGTTCGGGGTGGCGGCCTCGCTCATGGCCGTGTTCGGGGCCCTGCCGACGTACGTGGCGGCCTGGATCCTGGTGGGCGGCGAGGACGGCATCGCGGCCGGCTTCGCCCTCGGCGCCCTGGTCGCCGGCATCGCCTACGCCGCGCTCTTCCTGGTCCTCGGGGTCGTGACCAAGCACGCGGTCACGATCGGCGTCATCTACGCCCTCGTCTGGGAGGTCACCGTGGTCAACCTCATCCCGGCGGCGGGCAGGTACTCGATCCAGGCGTGGGCCGCGTCCATCGCCGACCAGATCTCCGACTCGCCGTTCCTGGAGTCGAAGGTCGCGATCGGCTTCGCCGTGCCGGCGCTGGTCGTCGTGACCGTGGGCGCGGTCTTCTGGGCCGGCCGCAGGCTGCGCGTGTTCGCCCTCACCGGCGACGAGTAACGGCCCGGCGGGTACGGCACGAGGCCGTACCCGCCCAGGCGCGTCAGGAGGCGCAGGCCGTACGGACCACGTCGGCCAGGCGGCCGGCCACCTGGTTGGCGTGCTCCTCGGAGGCGGCCTCCACCATCACCCGGATCATGGGCTCGGTGCCGCTCGGCCGGATCAGCACCCGGCCGGTCTCCCCCAGCTCCGCCTCGGCCTCGGCCACGGCGGCGATGAGCTCGGGCACCGACGCCTTGCCCTTGTCGACGTCCTTGACGTTGATCAGGATCTGCGGCAGCGGGGTCATCACCGAGGCCAGCTCCTTCAGCGGGACGCCCGACTTGGCCACCACGCCCAGCAGGTGCAGCGAGGTGAGCAGGCCGTCGCCAGTGGTGGCGTGGTCGAGCATGATGACGTGGCCGGACTGCTCGCCGCCCAGGTTGAACCCGTCGGACTTCATGCGTTCGAGGACGTAACGGTCGCCGACTGCGGTCTCGATCACGGTGATGCCGGCCTCGCGCATCGCCAGCTTGAAGCCCAGGTTGGACATGACGGTCGCGACCACGGTGTCCTTGGACAGCAGGCCGTCGCCGTGCATGGCGGCGGCGAGCACCGCCATGATCTGGTCGCCGTCGACGACCGTGCCGGTGTGGTCGACCGCCAGGCAGCGGTCGGCGTCGCCGTCGTAGGCCACGCCGAGATCGGCGCCCCTGGACACGACCACCTGCTGGAGCTTGTCCAGGTGGGTGGAGCCGTGCCCGGCGTTGATGTTGAGCCCGTCGGGTCTGGCGCCGATGGCCTCGACCCGGGCGCCCGCCCGCACCAGCGCCTCGGGCGCGACCATGTGGGCGGCGCCGTGCGCGCAGTCGACCACGACGTGCAGGCCATCGAGCGCAGCTGTCATTGTGGTCAGGACGTGCGAGATGTAGCGGTCGGCCTCGCCGTACGCGTCGCGCACGCGGCCGACCCCCGAACCGACGGGGAAGGACCAGCTCTCACCGAGCCGGCGCTCGATCTCGTCCTCGACCGCGTCGGACAGCTTGAAGCCGCCCCTGGCCAGGAACTTGATGCCGTTGTCCGGCGCCGCGTTGTGCGAGGCGGACAGCATGACGCCGAGGTCGGCGCCGAGCGCGGCGGTGAGATGGGCGACGGCCGGGGTGGGCAGCACGCCGAGGCGCAGCACATCCACTCCGGACGCCGCGAGGCCGGCGACCACTGCGGCCTCCAGGAACTCCCCGGAGGCTCGCGGGTCCCGGCCCACGACGGCCACGGGACGACGTCCCGTGGCCGCGAACGCGCCCGCATCACCGAGTACATGGGCGGCCGCCACGGACAGGTCCATGGCGAGCTCGGCCGTGAGGTCGCGACCAGCGACCCCACGGACCCCGTCGGTGCCGAAAAGGCGCGCCAATTTAGCGCTTGCTGTACTGCGGAGCCTTGCGGGCCTTCTTGAGGCCGTACTTCTTCCGCTCCGTGGCGCGGGCGTCACGGGTGAGGAAGCCGGCCTTCTTCAGCGGCGGGCGGTTGACGTCGACGTCCAGGATCGCCAGGGCGCGGGACAGGCCCATGCGCAGCGCGCCGGCCTGGCCGGTGACGCCGCCGCCGTCGATGCGCGCGATGACGTCGAACGCCTCTTCGGCGCCGAGCACCACGAAGGGCTCGTTGACGATCTGCTGGTGGACCTTGTTCGGGAAGTAGACGTCCAGCGAACGACCGTTGATCGTCCACTTGCCGGTGCCGGGGACGATGCGCACGCGGGCGATCGCCTCCTTGCGGCGACCGGTGCCGTACGAGTTACCCGTGGTGACGGGCTTGCGCACGGGCGCGTCAGCGCTGGCAGCGGACTCGGTGGTGTACTCGGACGGGAAGTCCTCGCCGGAGAATTCCTCCAGCTCGGTCTCGACGACCGTCTCGACACCGGTGGGCTCAGCCACGGTTCTCCTCTAACTCTTTCGAACTACTACTGGGCGATCTGGGTGATCTGGAACTGCACCGGCTGCTGAGCCTGGTGCGGGTGGTCGGAACCCGCGTAGACCTTCAGCTTCTTGGCCATCTTCCGGCCGAGGGAGTTCTTCGGCAGCATGCCCTTGACGGCCTTCTCGACGGCCTTCTCCGGCCGCTTGTCCATGAGCTCGCCATAGGTGACGGAACGCAGACCGCCCGGGTAGCCCGAGTGACGGTACGCCTTCTTCTGCTCACGCTTGTTACCGCTCAGCGCAATCTTGTCGGCGTTGATGACGATGACGAAGTCACCGGTGTCGACGTGGTTGGCGAAGATCGGCTTGTGCTTGCCGCGGAGCAGGTTCGCGACGTGGCTGGCCAGCCGGCCCAGCACGACATCGGTCGCGTCGATGACGTACCACTGACGCTGGACGTCGGCGGGCTTCGGTGAGTACGTGCGCACGGTCGTAGCCTTCTTTTGCTCGCGTCTTCGGCGCTGTCGGATGCGACAGCTACATGGGTCGGTCGGTGCGGGCACACGGCAGCCCGGACCTTCCGTCTCCCGAGCCCGATGGGCTTGACGATGGGAGATGACGCCGGACGCGCCGCGCATCGGTCACGCTGGACCTATGCACACAACGAACGATTAGGTTACCCGCCTACAGGCGCGCAGGTCAAAAGACCGGTAACCCTGCACGAGTCTACCTGACAGCAGAACGGTTCCATTTCGTTTCCCTGGGATCCCTTCTTTCGCAGTACCCGACATCTCTATCGTTAGCTGCGGTATGTGGCGGAACTCTCACACCCGGCAAACCCAGCGGGGCGCGCGGCGCCGGAACAGCCTGGGCGTGCTGGCCTGCCTGATGGCCGCGCTGTTCACCGGGGTGCTGCTCGGCCGGCTGTCCGACGACGTCGAGCCCACCGCCCACATCTACCTCAACGAGACCGCCCCGCCGGCCGCGGCCACCGCGCGTCCCGCCCCCACCGCCGGCCAGAAGGCCCAGCCCGAGCTGGACCGCATCCCGCGCCAGGCCAGCACGGTCAGGACGCCGCGCGGCAGGTCCACCCCCAGGCCCGCCAGGACCCCCGAGGGGCAGATCGCCGGCTTCGACGCCGACGACGACCCCACCCAGGTGTTCACCGGCGGCGGCGACCAGGCCAAGGTGATCCCCGGCATGGCCGCCCGGGTCGTCACGCTCACCAACGCCGCCCGCGCCGAGCACGGCTGCGGGCCGCTGCGGGTGGACGGCAGGCTGGGACGCTCGGCGCGCGAGCACTCGCTGGAGATGGCGCGCACCGGACAGCTCGCCCACAACTCCCCCGACGGCGCCTCACCCTGGGACCGCATGGACCGCGCCGGCTACCACTGGGGCGCCGCCGAGAACATCGGCAACGGCTACAGCACGCCCGAGCAGGCCGTACGCGGCTGGCTGGACAGCCGCGACCACCGCAGGAACATCCTGGACTGCACCCTCAAGGCCATCGGCGTCGGCGTCGCCGCCGGACCGGACGGCCCATGGTGGACCCAGGACTTCGGAACTCAATGACGAACATCACGGTAATGTCTCCGCATGGTTTCCAACGGCAATGAGGAACGTGGCACGGACAGCGGTCCCCGCCGTTCGCGCAGGGAGCGCGCCGCCGAGAGCGAGACCACTCAGCAGTCTCCGTTCCCGCCGCCGCCGTCCTCGCAGTCCCCTTTCCCCGGGCCTTCGCAGCCGCCGCAGTCCGGCCGCACCGGCCAGTTCCTGCCGCCCGAGCAGCCCGGCCAGCCGGGGCCGTTCGGTCAGTCCGGATCGTTCGGCCAGTCGGGGTCGTCCGGCCAGTCCGGATCGTTCGGCCAGCCGCCGTATTCGTCGCAGTCCGAGCAGTCGACGCAGTCGGGACAGCCGGGACAGTCAGGGCAGGCGGGGCAGTCCGAGCAGTCGCCGCAGCCGCAGCAGAGCCGGGTCGGCTGGAGCCCCTACGACGAGGGCCGGCGCTCGCGCGCCCCGCTGTGGTTCGCGATCGGCGGCGTCCTGCTGCTGGGCCTGCTCGGCGGCGGCCTGGCGCTGATGTGGAACGCCGACGGTCCCAGCACCGCCGCGGCCGGCGCCCCCACCAGGACCTCCGCGCCGCTCCCCTCGGCCCCGCCCGGCAAGTACGGCTTCGCGGCCGAGCGCAAGACCGACCCCGACCCGATCACGGTCAAGGAGATCTTCGGCTCGACCAAGAAGATCAACGTCTCGGGGCGCTCGTACGAGATGACGGTCACCAGCAAGGACAAGAAGTGCACCGACGGCGCCCTGGGCGACAAGCTCCAGAAGGCGCTCAAGTCGGGCAAGTGCACCCAGCTCCTCCGGGCCAGCTTCCGCGACAAGTCCGGCAAGGTGATCGGCACGATCGGCGTGGCCAACCTCAAGACGAGCGGCACCGCCAGCAAGGTGGCCAAGGTCGGCGACGCGAGCAACTACGTCAAGCCGCTGGCCGGCAAGGACAGCGTCACCAAGATGCTCGGCTCGGGCAGCGGCGGCGCCAAGATCTCGACCCACGGCCACTACGCGATCATGGTGTGGTTCCAGAACAAGGACGGCAGCAAGCCGGACAAGAAGGAATCGAAGCGCATCCTCGAAGCCATCAAGGACCTCAGCGACGCGACCGTCTTCAAGGCTCTGGACAACCGTTCGATGACGGGAAGCGCCCTCAGCTGAACCGGCATCCTGCCCGATAACCCCCCAAAGGGGACGGCGGATCCCGCGGGGAACCCCCATACCGACATAACGATCTCGCTACTCTCGCTAGGCTCGCCCTATGCGTGGCCAGGAACCCGGGTCCGAGCACGATCGCAGGGAAGCCGACCGTACGACCGCATCGCCGATGCCACCGCCGAGTTTCGGCCGCATCGGCAGCGGCGTCCCGTCGGCGTTCTCTCCGTCAGGTGAACCGACCGGCGACGAGGCGCGGGTTCCAGGTGGCACTCCACCGGAGCCCGCGGAGGCGTCCACCGGCGTACAGCCGTGGGAGGTGGCCGGCGACGACTCGGCCCCCTACGACTGGTTCGCCGACGACGCCCCCGACACCACCGCTCCCCCACCCCCGAGCTCCTCCGGGTCCGGCGCCTTTCCCGAGACCTCCGGCCCCCGAGCGGGCGGCCCCTCCGAAGCCTCCGGCCCCTTCAACGTCCCTGGGCCTCACGCCCCTTACGGAGCACCTGTCCCCGCCGCCGGCGCCCCCTTCGCGCCTCCCGAGGCGGGCGGCGCTCCGCAGGGCCCGGGAGTCGACGAAGACACCGTCGCCGCCCCTCGGTCCCCCCGCAGAAACACCGGCCGTTGGCCAACCGGCACGCCGAACACCCCCGCAGCCGCTTCCCCCACCCCCACGGGTGCTCCCCCCACCCCGGCCGCGCCCTCAGGCCCCCCGGCCGCCGGATCCGGCATCCCCGGCACTTCGGTCCCGGGAGCCCCTGGAGCGCCCGGAGCCCCCACCTCTGCCCCCGGCAGCTGGGGATCGCCTGCGTCCGCGTCCCGGATGCCCGGAACGCCCGTCTCGGCTTCCGACCCCGCAGGGGTTGCCGATGCCCCCGAGTGGGCTGTTGACGCCCCGACGAGGCCCGCCTGGGCCCCCCAGGTTTCCGACGCTGCGGGCGAGTCGTCCCGCTCGTCCGCCCGGCCCGCCTGGGCGTCCCAAGCTCCCGACCAAGCCGCCTCGCCGCCCAGAGCCGTCCCCGGCCCCGGACGCCCCCTCGGCACCCCCACCGAAGCCGGATGGGGCCCGAAGCCGTCCAGCGAGACCGGGCCGAGCGCAGGCGCCGCCGACACACCCGCCTGGACCCCTAGAAACGCCACCGAAGCCACCTGGGGCCCGCACCCCCAGGACGACGCCGGCCAGGGCCCGCGCCCCGGCAACACCCCTGCCCGGGGTCCGCAACCGGAGGACGACGTCTCCTGGACCCCTGACCCCGGCCAGTGGGCCGCCACCCCGGAGGAAGACCCTCCCGCCTGGCCGGGCCAGTCGGCAGCGCCGGGCACTCCGCAGTGGGAGCAGCCAGGGCCGGTCGTACCGGACGCGCCGCAGAGGGAGCAGCCGGAGCCGGTCGTGCCGGGCGCGCCGCCGTGGGAGCCGCCGCCGGCGTTCACAGCCGCCGCCGCGGGCCTTCAGGTGTGGCCCGCCCCGGTCGCCGACCCGCACACCATGCCTCCGTGGCCCGCCGCCACGGGCGAACTCGTGGCCGAGCCGGACACCGACGAGCCGTCCCTCGGCGACCCCACCGCCCGATTCCCCACCCCCCAGGCCGGTCACCCTGGGCCCCCGGCGGCGGCCGGCAATCAGCCCACGCAGTTCCCCACCCCGCCGACCGACACCCCGACCGGCCCATCGACCGGCCGCCCCACAGCGCCGCCGGTCCCCCCGTCGTCCGCCGCGGCCGCCACCTCCGCCACCGGCGTGCCCACCGACCCGAACGCCACCGCACCGGCGTTCCCCCACGACCCCGCAACGCCATACGACCAGGACGCCGCACCGTACGCCCCCGGCCGCCCGCCGTACCCCGCCGACGCCCTCGACACCCCGGACACCGCACCACACGACGCCCCTGACGCCGTACGGTTCGGCACCGAGCCCGGACACTCCGGCCCCGACGCCGGACGTTTCACCCCCGAGGCCGGCTCGTACGATCCCGAGGCAGGTTCACCCACCCCCGAGGCCGGTTCGTACGACCCCGATGCCACCCGCCCGGGCGGCATCCCCAAGGCGGCCCACTACTTCGACCCCGAGGCCGCCAAGCGCGACGCCGCCGCCACCGTCCAGCAGCACGCCACCCCGGCCGCTCCGCACGACGAGCACGACCCGGCAGCCCTGGACACCCCGCCCCAGGGCATGCGCGCGTCCGACCCCCGCGAGGAGCCCACCGGCCCGATGCGGACGGCCCACCACGTCGAGCCCCACCCCACCAACCCGACGGGCCGCCCCCCGGAGCCGGGCGACGTACCCGTCTGGCCTCCCGTGCCCCCCGCCGAGGAGAAGCGCCCTGAGGACAGGCACCCGGACGAAAGGCCCGACGCGGCGACGCAACGCGCACCCGGCCACGCTCCCGACACGCCTGCACAGACCGCCCACCCAGCGGAGCAGGACGAACCCCGGCGTTCACCGGAGCTGCGCCCGGACCCGTCCCCCACCCAGGAGAGACTCCCCGACCTGCCCTTCAACCAGGACCTGTGGACGAAGAGGCCCGGCACCGCCCTCGACCTCCCCACCCCGCCCCAAGGCACGCCCGCCTTCCCACCCGGCGCGTTCAGGCAGCCCCCGTTCCAGATCCCACCGCCACCGCCTCCGGCCCGCGGCAAGAGCAAGCGCGCCCTGCTCGTGACCCTCGGCGCCCTGGCCCTGGCAGGCGTCGCGACCGGCGGCTTCTTCGCCTACCGCGCGCTGAGCACCGCCCCGCCGGCCGCCACGACCGCGGGCGCCACCCCAGCCCCGCCCACGCTGCTGCCCACGACGGAGCTGACCACCAGCCCGCCCGCCGACGTCCCGGGCGCGTCCATGCTCAATTCGGAGGAGACCGACCCGAAGAAGATGTCCCTGACGGAGGCGTTCCCGAAGAAGAAGGTCTCCGCCGCCGGCACGACGTTCACCAGGGTCAAGACCGACACCGAGACGAGCTGCGACAAGGCGGCGACCGGCGCGTTCGCCGACGCGCTGCGCGAGCGCAAGTGCAGCCGGATCATCCGGGCCACCTTCGTCGACAGCAAGCGCCGCTACGCCGTGACCACCGGCATCGCGGTGCTGCCGACCAAGGAGGACGCCGTCCAGACCGACCTGGCCAAGAACCTTCCGCGCAACGTCTGGTTCCGCGCGCTGCCCGGCGCTAAGGGAAGCGGCGGCGAGCGGGTGTCCATCGCCGGCGGCTACGCGGCCGGTCTGGTGTGGGGCAGGTACATCGTCTTCAGCTACGCCACCCACGCCGACGGCCACACCCCGGACGCCGGCGACAAGACGCTGGCCAAGGTCAGCGGGGCGTTCCGGGACCAGACCTCACTCGTCCTGGAGCGCCGCGTCACCAAGGGCTGAGAGCGTGCGGACCCGGCGGGTGGCGGCGGCCCGGGCGGCGAGTTCGTCGGCCGCCGGGTAGCCCACCTCCTCCAGGCACAGCCCGTGCGCGGGCGCGACGTGCACCCCGGAGTCCCGTACGGCCCGCGTCAGCACCTGGCCGGGCCACTCCACCGGCCGCCGCCCGTCGCCCGCGGCCAGCAGTGAGCCCACCAGCGCCCGGACCATCGAGTGGCAGAACGCGTCGGCCACGACGGCGGCGACCAGCACGCCGTCCGCCTCGCGCGTCCACTCCAGGCGCTGCAGTTCCCTGATCGTCGTGGCGCCCTCGCGCTTCTTGCAGAACGCCGCGAAGTCGTGCTCGCCCACCAGCCGCCGGGCCGCCTCGTTCATGGCGTCGAGGTCCAGCGGACGGCTGTGCCAGACCACCTCGTGCCGCCGCAGCGGATCGGCCCCGCCCGCCGTGTCGCACACCCGGTACGCGTACCGCCGGAACATCGCGGAGAAACGGGCGTCAAAGCCCTCAGGAGCCATCGAGACCCGATGAACGCGTACATCCAGCGGCAGAATGCCACCCAGCCGCCGGACGAGCGCAGAGAGCCGCTCATCGAGTTCCAGCGGCCCGCGGTTGCCGTCGAGCTCGGCCAACGACGCGGCCGGCACGTCCACATGCGCCACCTGGCCGCGCGCGTGCACGCCCGCGTCCGTCCGCCCGGCCACGGTCAGCGCGGCGGGCTCGCCGAGGCGCAGGATCCTGGTGAGCGCCAGCTCGATCTCACCCTGGACCGTACGGCGACCGGGCTGCCTCGCCCATCCGGAGAAGTCGGTCCCGTCGTATGCCAGATCCAGGCGGAGCCGTAGCACGATCGTCCCTTTCGCGTTCACGGAAAAGGGCCCGGACCCCCGCGAAGGGGGTCCGGGCCCGATTCAACCAGCCTGAGAGATCAGGCCTCGTCCTTCTTCGCCTCGGCCTCGGCGGCCGGAGCCTCCTCGGCGGCAGCCGGGGTCTCCTCGGCGGCGGCCTCGGGGGCCTCGGGCGCCTCGGTCTCGGCGGCCTCGGTCTCCTCGGCGGCCGGAGCCGGAGCGGCAGCGGCGGCCGGAGCCTCGGTACGGCGGGTGGTGACACCGTTCAGCGGCTCGGACACCAGCTCGATGACGGCCATCGGAGCGTTGTCGCCCTTACGCGCGCCGACCTTGGTGATCCGGGTGTAACCACCCGGACGCTCGGCGAACGTCACCGCGATCTCGGTGAACAGGTGGTGAACCACGCCCTTGTCCTTGACCACGGTCAGGACCTGGCGACGGTTGTGGATGTCGCCCTTCTTCGCCTTGGTGATCAGGCGCTCCGCCAGCGGGCGAAGGCGCTTGGCCTTGGCAACCGTCGTGCGGATCTTGCCGTGGCGGAACAGGTCCGTGGCGAGGTTCGCCAGGATCAGCCGCTCGTGCGCCGGGCTGCCGCCAAGACGTGCACCCTTGGTGGGCTTGGGCATTGCTTTCTCCTCTTGGGTTAACCCGCCCCGGCCGTACCAGGTACCGGAGTCGGGCCGGCCGCAGTCACCACGACTGGGCCGTTACGTTCGTCACGCGCCGAGCGGCTGGGCCACTCGGCGCGTGCGGGGCACGTGCGGAGACGGGTCTCCGCACGAGGCTCAGTACTGCTCGGTCTCGACGTACGCGCTGTCGTCGTCGTCGTAGCCGCCGCCGGCCACCGCGCTCGGGTCGAACCCGGGCGGGGAGTCCTTGAGCGCCAGCGACATCTCGTGCAGCTTCTGCTTGACCTCTTCGATCGACTTGGCCCCGAAGTTCCTTATGTCGAGAAGGTCCTGCTCACTGCGGGCGACGAGCTCACCCACGGTGTGGATGCCCTCGCGCTTGAGGCAGTTGTAGGAGCGAACGGTCAGGTTCAGCTCCTCGATCGGCAGCGCCAGGTCGGCGGCCAGGGCGGCGTCGGTCGGCGACGGGCCGATGTCGATGCCCTCGGCCTCGACGTTGAGCTCACGGGCCAGGCCGAAGAGCTCGACGAGGGTCTTGCCGGCCGAGGCCACCGCGTCGCGGGGCTTCATGGCGGGCTTGGTCTCGACGTCGAGGATGAGACGGTCGAAGTCGGTGCGCTGCTCGACTCGGGTCGCCTCGACCTTGTAGGTGACCTTGAGCACCGGGGAGTAGATCGAGTCGATCGGGATGCGCCCGATCTCCTGGCCCGGCTGCTTGTTCTGGGCGGCGGAGACGTAGCCGCGACCGCGCTCGACGGTCAGCTCCATCTCCAGCTTCGCCTTGCCGTTGAGCGTGGCGATGCGCAGCTCGGGGTTGTGCACCTCGACACCGGCCGGAGGCGCGATGTCGGCGGCGGTGACCTCACCCGGGCCCTGCTTGCGCAGGTACATCACGACCGGCTCGTCGTGCTCGGAGGAGACGACCAGCTCCTTGAGGTTCAGGATGATGTCGGTGACGTCTTCCTTGACCCCGGGAACGGTCGAGAACTCGTGCAGCACGCCCTCGATGCGGATGCTCGTCACGGCCGCGCCCGGGATGGACGACAGCAGCGTGCGGCGCAGCGAGTTGCCGATGGTGTAGCCGAAGCCCGGCTCCAGCGGCTCGATGACGAACCGGGACCGGGTCTCGTCGATCGACTCTTCGAGGAGAGTCGGGCGCTGAGCGATCAGCATGGTGTGGGTTCTCCCCTTGTCGTGTGGCGCCCGCTATATGACGCCACTCCGATAAACAGTCTAGTTCGGGCACGGAAGACCGCGTATAGCGGTCTTCCGTGCCCGAACTAGGACGTCAGTGACTACTTGGAGTAGTACTCGACGATGAGCTGCTCTTGGACCTGGGTGTCGATCTGCTGGCGAACCGGCAGCTGGTGGACCAGGACGCGGAGCTTCTCCGGCACGACGCCGAGCCACGCGGGAACCGTGCGCTCGCCCGCGGTCGCCCGAGCGACCTCGTAGGGCAGCAGGTTGCGCTTGGTCTCGCGGACCTCGATGATGTCGTGCTCGCGAACGCGGTACGACGGGATGTCGACCTTCTTGCCGTTCACCAGAATGTGGCCGTGGCGCACCTGCTGGCGGGCGGCGTCACGCGACTGGGCGAAGCCGGCGCGGTAGACGACGTTGTCGAGACGGCTCTCCAGGATCTGGAGCAGCACCTCACCCGACTTGCCGCTCTTGCCCGCGGCCTCCTCGTAGTAGTTGCGGAACTGCTTCTCGAGGACGCCGTAGATACGACGGGTCTTCTGCTTCTCGCGAAGCTGAAGCTGGTACTCGGACTCCTTGGGGCGTCCGCGGCCGTGCTCACCCGGCGGGTAAGGACGGATCTCGATGGGGCACTTGGCGGACTCGCACTTGCTGCCCTTGAGGAAGAGCTTGGTCTTCTCGCGACGGCAGAGCTTGCAGTCCGCGCCCGTGTAACGAGCCATTTCTCAATATCTCCTGGGGAAATTCAGACGCGGCGGCGCTTCGGCGGACGGCAGCCGTTGTGCGGGACCGGCGTGACGTCCTGGATCGAACCCACCTCGAGGCCGGTGGCCTGGAGGGAGCGGATCGCGGTCTCACGGCCGGAGCCGGGACCCTTGACGAACACGTCGACCTTCCGCATGCCGTGCTCCATGGCGCGGCGGGCGGCGTTCTCGGCGGCCATCTGAGCGGCGAACGGGGTGGACTTACGGGAGCCCTTGAAACCCACGTGGCCGGCGCTGGCCCAGGAGATCACGTTCCCGTTGGGGTCGGTGATCGAGACGATCGTGTTGTTGAACGTGCTCTTGATGTGGGCGTGCCCGTGAGCGACGTTCTTCTTTTCCTTGCGGCGCACCTTCTTCGGGGCACCCTGACGGCTCTTAGGAGGCATTGTTTGCCATTACTCCTGAGATCTTCGGTCCGCGGCTGTGGACTACTTCTTACCGGGCTTCTTCTTACCGGCGACGGTCTTCTTCTTGCCCTTACGGGTACGCGCGTTGGTCTGCGTGCGCTGACCGTGGACCGGAAGGCCCTTGCGGTGCCGGATGCCCTGGTAGCAACCGATTTCGATCTTGCGACGGATGTCGGCCTGGACCTCGCGGCGCAGGTCACCCTCGATCTTGAAGTTCGCCTCGATGTAGTCACGCATCGGGACGAGCTCGGTGTCGGAGAGCTGGTGCACGCGGAGGTCGCCGCTGACACCGGTCGCCTGGAGGATCTCCTGAGCGCGGGTGCGGCCGATTCCGTAGATGTAGGTGAGAGCGATCTCCAGCCGCTTCTCGCGGGGGAGGTCGACGCCAACCAGGCGAGCCATGGTCGGGCATTCTCCTTCTTTTTGGCGGAGGTCTTGCGCCGCACTACCCCTCCCCATGCCCGGGGTGAGGGCCCCGGCCTCCGACCGGGGGTCTCCTGGGTGGTACGGAATGCTCCGCCTGCCCAGGTGTGGGACGCGATTACTGTCGCGGGCTCCTCATGCGTCGAGCCCGCTCCCTAAATCGGGGCGGACTCGGAGAAACCTTGCGTACGACTAACCCTGACGCTGCTTGTGGCGCAGGTTGTCGCAGATCACCATGACGCGACCGTGCCGGCGAATCACCTTGCACTTGTCGCAGATCTTCTTGACGCTCGGCTTTACCTTCATTGTCCTTCGTGTTCCTCAGACGTCTTACTTGTATCGGTAGACGATCCGCCCACGACTCAGGTCGTAGGGGCTCAGTTCAACGACTACCCGGTCGTCCGGCAGAATCCGGATGTAGTGCATCCGCATCCGTCCGCTGATGTGGGCCAGGACCTTATGGCCGTTGTCGAGCTGCACCCGGAACATGGCGTTCGGGAGCGACTCAACCACAGTGCCCTCGATCTCGATGGCGCCGTCTTTCTTGGCCAAAATCCCTCGCGTTTCACTGATCGGTCGTCTGAGGCTCCGGTTCACTAAGCAGCCGCGACCTCACGCTTCGAAGAGAGCGGCGATCGGCAAAGACCGCCGACGCGTGATAGTCATAGTGAGCCGACTAAGGAGTGTACGACACCTGAGCCCAAAACGCGAAACGCGTGCCAGGTGTCCTGACACAACCATGTAAGAGTCTACCCCACGGCCCCCACTCCTTCGACCGTACACCGAAGGGCCCGCCGGGCGGACCGGCGAGCCCTTCGGGGGGTGCTCCTAGTAGATGCGGTGCCGGTCACCGCAGTACGTGGACGACCCGCCCCAGCACGTCCAGGTGTAGATCTTCCTGATCCCCCGGCCCGACCAGGTCTCGTCGTGGCTCCCGTCCCACTTCCTGGAGAACTGGTGCCAGCTTCCGTTCGCGTAGTACCGGAACCACACGTAGCCGAACTTCGGCGTGGACTCCTTGCCGTACCAGTGGGTGTAGACCTTGCCGTGCGACCGGTACGTGCTGCCGTGCGTGAACGCCTTGTGGTTGGCCGAGCTGAACGTGCCCCACCCGCCGGACGAGGCCGCCTGGGCGGCGGGGGCGACGGCGAGACCGGTGACGGCGATCGAGCCGGCGAGGGCGGCGGCTGCGAGGACCTTGCGCATCTGATTCCTCCGTGAGTCGTGTTCCCGACACGGCACACGCTAGGAACCAGCGCCGTCCCGTACTGCGGAGGAATACACACAGTGCATTACGGCACACACGGCTCCGGGCTAACTGCGCTTCTGCCCGTTCCCGAAGATCGTGCTCATCAGCAGGATGGCGCCCCAGGGCCCCATGACCCACAGCGGCCACGGATAGATCATGTGACCGGACGAGACGCTCACGATCAGCCAGATCACCCAGTTGACGGCGCTGGCCGCGGCCCAGGCGCCCCAGGCCGCCCGCATGCCCGGATGCAGGTTGCCGCGCGTGGCGGGCACCGCCTCGGGCTTCGCCGGCCGGTGGCGCAGGTCGACGTCGGGCAGGTCGGCCGTCAGCTTGGCCAGGTCACCGTAGGTCTTGCTCTTGTAGAGCTCTTCGAGCCGCTCGTTGAACTCGTCCATCGTGATGCGGCCCTGCGCGGTGTGCTCCCGGAGGATGGCGGCGACCCGGTCGCGGTCGACGTCCGAGGCACGCATCTCGGGGCTGTTCGCCATTCCACCACTCCCGGGGGTCAGGGCTGAAGGTGACTCAGGCGCTCTTCGCCACCGTCCAGGGCGGTAAGCACCCAAGGTCCATTATGTGTCACGGCGACGCTGTGTTCGAAGTGCGCCGAGGCCTTCCCGTCGATCGTCACGACCGTCCAGTCGTCGGCCAGCACGCGGGTGCGCTCGGTGCCGAGGTTCACCATGGGCTCGATGGCCAGGCACATGCCCTCCTCCAGCAGCGGACCGCGGCCCGGCTTGCCGTGGTTGGCGATCCACGGGTCCATGTGCATCTCGGTGCCGATGCCGTGGCCGCCGTACTCCGGCGGGATGCCGAAGCGGCCCTGGGACTTGACGTAGCGCTCGATCTCGTAGCCGATGTCGGACAGATGCCGGCCGACCTTCAGCGCGGCGATGCCGCGCCACATGGCCTCCTCGGTGACCCGCATCAGCTCGGTCAGCTTCGCGTCGACCTCGCCGACCGGCACCGTGACGGCGGAGTCGCCGTGCCAGCCCTCCAGGATCGCGCCGCAGTCGATGGAGATGACGTCGCCCTCACGCAGCTTGCGGGCGTTCGTGGGGATGCCGTGCACCACCTCGTCGTTGACGGACGCGCAGATCGTCGCCGGGAAGCCCTGGTAGCCCTTGAACGACGGGATCGCGCCTTCGTCCCTGATCGCCTTCTCGGCGATGGAGTCGAGGTCGAGCGGCGTCATGCCGGGCTCGACGGAGCGCTTCAGCAGATCGAGCGTGCGCCCGACCACCAGGCCGGCGGCCCGCATCTTCTCCAGCTGCTCGGGCGACTTGATCTGGATTCCGTGTCGGTTTCTCTTGAACATCGTTCGGCACCCCCCGGGGTTTCTGACGGGCCTCGTGGGAGCCCTAATTCCCCCACAATAGCCGCACACAAAAAAGCAAGGTGGCACGGAGATCCGTGCCACCTTCGCAGGAGATCGTGTCCGGCGTCATCCCAGGTACGGGCGGATCGCCTCCATGGCCCGCTGCGTCACCTCTTCGACCGGCCCGGTCGCGTCGACGCCCACGAGGATGCCCTCGTCGACGTAGTACGAGACCAGCGGCGCGGTCTGCTCCTGGTAGACCTCCAGGCGGTGCCTGACGGTCTCTTCCTTGTCGTCGTCCCGCTGGAACAGCGCGCCGCCGCAGGCGTCGCACTTGTCGTCCTTCTTGTCGTCGAACTCCACGTGCCAGATACGGCCGCACTGACTGCACGTGCGCCGCCCCGCCAGCCGCCGGACGACCTCGTCGTCGTCCACGACCAGCTCCAGCACCAGGTCGAGCTCCAGACCCCAGTCCTTGAGCATGTCGCGCAGGATCTCCGCCTGCGCGACGTTCCTCGGGAAGCCGTCGAGCAGGAACCCGTCCTGCGCGTCGTCCTCGGACAGTCGGTCGCGGACCATGGCGATGGTGACCTCGTCGGGCACGAGATCGCCACGGTCCATGTAGGTTTTGGCCAGCTTGCCGAGGTCCGTGCCGCCCGAGACGTTGGCACGGAAGATGTCACCTGTCGAGATCTTCGGGATGGACAGGTTCGATGCGATGTACTGGGCCTGTGTCCCCTTACCCGCTCCGGGGGGCCCGACGAGAACGAGACGCACTACCGCAGGAAACCTTCGTAGTTACGCTGCTGGAGCTGGCTCTCGATCTGCTTCACCGTGTCCAGGCCGACACCAACCATGATCAGAATGCTCGTCCCTCCGAACGGGAAGTTCTGGCTAGCCCCGGCCACCGCCAGCGCGACGATCGGGATCATGGAGATCAGACCCAGATAGAGCGCGCCGGGCGCGGTCAGACGGGTGAGCACGAAGTTCAGGTATTCAGCCGTCGGACGGCCGGGACGGATGCCCGGAATGAACCCACCGTACTTCTTCATGTTGTCGGCGACTTCAGCGGGGTTGAAGGTAATCGACACGTAGAAGTACGTGAAGAAGACGATCAGCACGAAGAACGTGATCATGTAGACCGGGTGGTCGCCCCTGACCAGGTACTGGGAGATCCACTGGACGACCGCGTTGTTCGACGTCGGGAAGAGCGAGGTCAGCAGCTGCGGCAGGTAGAGCAGCGACGAGGCGAAGATGACCGGGATGATGCCGGCCTGGTTGACCTTGAGCGGGATGTACGTCGAGGTGCCGCCGTACATCCTGCGGCCCACCATGCGCTTGGCGTACTGGACCGGGATGCGGCGCTGCGCCTGCTCGACGAAGACCACGGCCGCGATCATGAAGACACCGACGACCATGACGACCGCGAAGGTGAACTTGTTCGCCTGGAAGATGTTGGTCAGCTCGGACGGGAAGACCGCGACGACCTGGGTGAAGATCAGGATGGACATGCCGTTGCCGACGCCGCGGTCGGTGATGAGCTCACCGAGCCACATGATCACCGACGTGCCGGCCGTCATGATGATGACCATCGTGACGATGCCGAAGATGTTGTCGGGGTCGAGCAGGACGTCCTGCTGGCAGTTGGGGAACAGCTGGCCGGACCGCGCGAGCGCGATGAAGGCGGTCGACTGGAGGACGCCGAGGCCGATGGTCAGATAACGCGTATACTGCGTGATCTTGGCCTGGCCCGCCTGGCCTTCCTTCTTGAGAGCCTCAAGACGTGGAATCACCACGACGAGCAACTGGAGAATGATGCTCGCGGTGATATACGGCATAATGCCCAGCGCGAACACCGACAGCTTCAGGAGCGCACCACCACTGAAGAGCTGCACCATCCCATAGATGTTGCCGGTGGCTCCGTTACGGGCCTGATCGAAACAGGCCGCGAGGTTCTGGACGTGAACTCCCGGAGTCGGAAGAACCGAGCCGAGACGGAACAGCGCGATGATGCCCAGGGTGAAGAGCAACTTCTTGCGCAGGTCCGGTGTCCGGAACGCCCGGGTAAACGCGGTCAGCACGGTCCCTCCTGCGCGCCTTTATGGCGATGTGAGTATGCGGTGGTGCGGGGATCTGCCATGTCAAGTCTCAAGTCAAACGAGCCGGACAGAATCCTGCCGTCTCGCCGAACTCTAACGCACTAAGGGCGTGGGGGCCCATTGTCGGAACCCCCACGCCTCGTCATAGCGGAGCTACAGCTCGGTAACGGAACCACCGGCGGCGGCGATCTTCTCCTTCGCGGCGGACGAGAAGGCGTGAGCCGTAACGTTCACAGCGACGGAGATCTCGCCGGTGCCGAGCACCTTCACGAGCTGGTTCTTGCGAACGGCGCCCTTGGCCACCAGGGCCTCGACGGTGACGTCGCCACCCTCGGGGAACAGCTCGCCGAGCCTGTCCAGGTTGACGACCTGGTAGGTCGTCTTGAACAGGGCGTTGGAGAAGCCCTTGAGCTTCGGCAGACGCCTCTGCAGCGGCACCTGGCCACCCTCGAAACCGAGGGGGACCGTGGTACGGGCGTGGCTGCCCTTGGTGCCGCGACCGGCCGTCTTGCCCTTGGACGCCTCGCCACGACCCTTGCGGATCTTGGACTTGTTGGCACCCGGAGCAGGACGCAGGTCGTGAATCTTGAGCGGAGCCTTGTCAGTCATGACTAGTCGACCTCTTCCACCTCGACGAGGTGCGTCACCACGGACACCATCCCGCGAATCTCGGGACGGTCCTCCTTGACGACGACATCGCCGATTCGCTTCAGGCCAAGCGAACGCAGCGAGTCACGCTGGTTCTGCTTGCCACCGATCTTCGAGCGAACCTGAGTGATCTTCAGGCGTGCCATGACTAGCTCACCGCCTTCGCGGCCGCGGCCTCGGCGATGCCCTCGCGCTGAGCCTTGAGCATGCGGGCCGGTGCCACGTCCTCGATCGGCAGGCCACGGCGGGCGGCGATCTCCTCGGGGCGGGAAAGGCCCTTCAGAGCCGCCACGGTGGCGTGCACGATGTTGATCGGGTTGTCCGAGCCGAGCGACTTGGACAGCACGTCATGGATGCCGGCGCACTCCAGGACCGCGCGCACCGGGCCACCGGCGATGACGCCGGTACCGGCCGACGCCGGACGCAGGAAGACGACACCGGCCGCCTCCTCGCCCTGCACGGTGTGCGGGATGGTGCCCTGGATGCGGGGCACCTTGAAGAAGTGCTTCTTGGCCTCTTCGACGCCCTTGGCGATGGCCGCGGGGACTTCCTTGGCCTTGCCGTAACCGACGCCGACCAGGCCGTTGCCGTCACCGACGACGACGAGGGCGGTGAAGCTGAAGCGACGACCACCCTTCACGACCTTGGCCACTCGGTTGATCTTCACTACGCGCTCGATGTACGAGACGCCCTTGTCGGCGGCGCCACCGCGGCGATCGTCACGACGGTCCCGCCGCTCGCCACCGGTGCCGCCACCGCGACGCGGAGCTGCAGCCATCAGTGGTTCCTCTTCTCAGTTGCCATCAGAATTCCAGCCCGCCTTCGCGGGCGCTGTCCGCCAGGGCCGCGATGCGACCGGCGTAGCGGTTGCCACCGCGGTCGAAGACGACCTTGGTGATCCCGGCTTCCTTGGCCCGCTGAGCGAGGAGCTCGCCGACCTTCTTGGCCTTCTCCGTCTTGTCCGCCTCGAGCGTGCGCAGCGAGGCGTCCATGGTGGAGGCGCTCACCAGCGTGTGACCGACGGAGTCGTCCACGATCTGGACGAACATGTGACGGGTCGAACGGTTGACGACCAGGCGCGGACGCTCGGCCGTACCGACGACGAACTTGCGGACGCGGCGGTGACGGCGAGCCCGCGAGACGGTGCGGGCAGCCGTGTGCTTGCTGAACGCAGTCTTCGGAGCCATGCCTACTTACCAGCCTTTCCGACCTTGCGGCGGATCTGTTCGCCCTGGTAACGCACGCCCTTGCCCTTGTACGGGTCAGGCTTGCGCAACTTGCGGATGTTGGCCGCGACCTCGCCGACCTTCTGCTTGTCGATGCCGTCCACGTGGAACAGGGTCGGCTTCTCGACGCGGAAGGAGACACCCTCGGGGGCGTCGACGATGACCGGGTGGCTGAAGCCCAGCGAGAACTCCAGCTGCGTCGGGCCCTTGGCCTGGACGCGGTAACCGACGCCGACGATCTCCAGGGACTTCGTGTACCCCTGGGTGACGCCCTGCACCATGTTGGCGATCAGCGTCCGGGACAGGCCGTGCAGCGCACGGACCTTGTTCTCGTCGTTGGGCCGGGAGACGGCGATGGCGCCGTCGTCGTCACGACCGACCGTAATCGGGTCCGCGACCGTGTGAGAAAGCGTGCCCTTCGGGCCCTTGACCTGGACATCCTGGCCGGTGATCGTGATGTCTACGCCACTGGGCACAGGGATGGGCAGCCGTCCGATTCTCGACATGCTGTGTTCCTCCCCTCTACCAGACGTAGGCGAGGACTTCGCCGCCCACGCCACGCTTGCCGGCCTGCTTGTCGGTCATGAGACCGGCGGACGTCGAGATGATCGCGACGCCCAGTCCGCCCAGAACTCGAGGCAGGTTGTCCTTCTTCGCATAAACCCGCAGACCGGGCTTGGAAACCCGGCGCAGGCCCGCGAGCGAACGCTCACGGGTAGGCCCGAACTTGAGCTCCACCACGAGGTTCTTTCCAACCTTGGCGTCTTCGACGGCCCAGGACTGGATGTAACCCTCCTGCTGGAGGATCTCGGCGATGTGCGCCTTGATCTTCGAATACGGCATCGACACGCTCTCGTGGTACGCCGAGTTCGCGTTACGCAGACGCGTCAGCATGTCTGCGATCGGGTCGGTCATCGTCATGGCCAGTGGCCTTCCTCGCCGCGGTTTCCAGTCGGCCAAGCAGCGCTCTGCCGGTGGACCTTCGGCGCGGTCATGGACGCGAAGCGTCCTGTCTTCTTCTGAACATGGACTCCGGGGGACGACGCGGAGCCGCCCCCAGAGTATCTACCAGCTCGACTTGGTGATGCCGGGCAGCTCGCCCCGGTGCGCCATCTCGCGGAAGCACACGCGGCACAGGCCGAACTTGCGGTACACCGCGCGCGGACGACCGCAACGCGAGCACCGGGTGTAGGCCCGGACCTCGAACTTCTGCTTGCGCCCCGCCTTGGCGATCAGCGACTTCTTCGCCATTGGATCAGGCCTCCTTGAACGGGAAGCCGAGGAGCTTCAGCAGCGCCCGGCCCTGGTCGTCGTTCGTCGCGGTGGTCACGACCGTGATGTCCATGCCCCGCGGACGGTCGACCTTGTCCTGGTCGACCTCGTGGAACATGACCTGCTCGGTCAGACCGAACGTGTAGTTGCCGTTGCCGTCGAACTGCTTCGGCGACAGGCCGCGGAAGTCCCGGATACGGGGCAGCGCCAGCGCCAGCAGGCGGTCGAGGAACTCCCACATGCGGTCGCCGCGCAGCGTGACGTGCGCGCCGATCGGCATGCCCTCACGCAGCTTGAACTGCGCGATGGACTTGCGCGCCCGGACGACGGCCGGCTTCTGGCCGGTGATCGCGGTGAGGTCGCGTACGGCGCCTTCGATGAGCTTGGAGTCGCGAGCCGCCTCACCGACACCCATGTTGACCTTGATCTTGGTCAGGGCCGGGATCTGCATGACGTTCTCGATGCCGAACTGCTCGCGAAGCTGGGCCGCGATCTCCTCGCGGTACTTCGTCTTGAGTCGCGGCGTCGGGCGCTCGGTCTCAGTGGTCGTGGCGGTCATCAGCTGTCCTCACCCGTCTCCTCGGCCTTGTCGGCCTTCTTGTCGGCGGGCTTCTCGTCCTTGAGCTTCTTCACGTTGGACACGTGGATGGGGCCCTCCATCGTCTGCACGCCGCCGGTCTTGGCGCCACGCGGACCCTGGAGAGACTCCTTGGTGTGCTTCTTGATCATGTTGACGCCCTCGATCACCACGCGGTCCTCGCGCGGGTACGTGGCGATGACGTGACCCTTGGCACCCTTGTCCTTGCCGGCGATGACCTGAACCAGGTCACCCTTCTTCACATGCAGCTTCGGCATTACAGCACCTCCGGGGCGAGCGAGATGATGCGCATGAACTTCTTGTCGCGCAGCTCGCGGCCGACTGGGCCGAAGATACGAGTGCCACGAGGGTCACCGCTGTCCTTGATGATGACGGCGGCGTTCTCGTCGAAGCGGATGTAGGAGCCGTCGGGCCGGCGGCGCTCCTTGACCGTGCGGACGACGACGGCCTTGACCACGTCGCCCTTCTTGACGCCCGTGCTGCCCGGCAGCGCGTCCTTGACAGTGGCGACGATGATGTCGCCGATACCGGCGTAGCGTCGGCCCGAGCCACCGAGAACACGGATGCAAAGGATCTCCTTCGCACCAGTGTTGTCGGCGACCTTGAGCCGCGACTCCTGCTGGATCACTTGAACTCCTGTTAGTCGCGCCGGTTCTCATCTCTGAGCCTGGCGGAACCTGTCGTTGTCTTGTTCCCACGGCCACAGTCCACGAAGGGGCCGCACCGCAGGCGACGCGAGGCCCGGAGGACCTCGCGTCCTTGGACGCCGTCATGGGGGCCCTGAGGCCCCCACGAGGCGCGGTATATCCGAGAAGAGCCTTACTTGGCCTTCTCGAGGATCTCCACGACCCTCCACCGCTTGGTGGCGGAGAGGGGGCGGGTCTCCATGAGCAGCACGCGGTCGCCGACGCCGCAGGCGTTGGCCTCGTCGTGTGCCTTGTACTTGGTCGTACGGCGGATGACCTTGCCGTACAGACGGTGCTTGACGCGGTCCTCGACGGCGACGACGACGGTCTTGTCCATCTTGTCGCTGACGACCAGGCCCTCACGGACCTTGCGGAAGTTCCGCGCGTCGTTAGCCTCGGTGGTTTCGGTGGTCTCGGTCTCAGCCATCGCTCGACTCCTTCTCGACCGTGACGATGCCGAGCTCACGCTCGCGCATCACGGTGTAGATACGGGCGATCTCGCGGCGGACGGCGCGCAGCCGCCCGTGGCTCTCCAACTGACCGGTCGCTGCCTGGAAGCGGAGGTTGAACAGCTCCTCCTTGGCTTCCTTGAGCTTCTGGACCAGGGTGTCCTGGTCCTCCACTCGCAGCTCGCCGGCGGTCAGGCCCTTAGCCATCACGCCTCACCCACTTCACGCTTAACGATCTTGCACTTCATCGGCAGCTTGTGGATCGCCCTGGTGAGCGCCTCACGAGCGACCGACTCCGCCACGCCGGACAGCTCGAACATCACGCGTCCGGGCTTGACGTTGGCGATCCACCACTCCGGCGAGCCCTTACCGGAACCCATGCGGGTCTCGGCCGGCTTCTTGGTGAGCGGACGGTCGGGGTAGATGTTGATCCACACCTTGCCGCCACGGCGGATGTGACGGGTCATGGCGATACGAGCGGACTCGATCTGGCGGTTGGTCACGTAGGAGTGCTCAACAGCCTGAATGCCGAACTCGCCGAACACGACCCTGGTGCCGCCCTTGGCGGCTCCGCTGCGGTCAGGCCGGTGCTGCTTGCGGTGCTTGACCCTGCGCGGGATCAGCATGGTCAGCTCCCTTCAGCACCCGGCTGCGCAGCCGGGCCGGTCTCGGGGGCAGCGCCCGCGGGCGCGGCCGATTCGGTACGGGGGGCGCGGTCGCCACGGCCGCCGCCACGACGCGGACGGTCACCGCCGCCACGACGCGGACGGTCGCCGCCGCCACCACGACGGTCGTCACGCTCGCGACGCTGACCGGCACGAGCGCCGGCGGCAGCCGCCTCACGCTCGGCGCGGCTGGTCGGAGCCTCGCCCTTGTAGATCCAGACCTTCACGCCGATGCGGCCGAAGGTGGTACGGGCCTCGTAGAAGCCGTAGTCGATGTCCGCGCGGAGGGTGTGCAGCGGCACGCGACCCTCACGGTAGAACTCCGACCGCGACATCTCGGCGCCGCCCAGACGACCGGCGCACTGGACACGGATGCCCTTGGCGCCGGACTTCATGGCCGACTGCATCGCCTTGCGCATGGCGCGGCGGAACGAGACACGGCTGGACAGCTGCTCGGCGACACCCTGAGCGACGAGCTGAGCGTCGATCTCCGGGTTCTTGACCTCGAGGATGTTGAGCTGGACCTGCTTCTTGGTCAGCTTCTCGAGGTCGCCGCGGATACGGTCCGCCTCGGCGCCGCGGCGGCCGATCACGATGCCCGGACGCGCGGTGTGGATGTCCACCTGCACACGGTCCGTGGTGCGCTCGATCTCGACCTTGGAGATGCCGGCCCGCTCCATGCCCTTCTGCAGCATGCGGCGGATCGCCACGTCCTCGGCGACGTACGACTTGTACAGCTTGTCGGCGTACCACCGGCTCTTGAAGTCGGTCGTGATGCCGAGGCGGAACCCGTGCGGGTTAACCTTCTGGCCCACTATCGGGTCCTTCCCTTCGGCTCGCGGGATTCCACGATCACGGTGATGTGGCTCGTCCGCTTGTTGATCCGATAGGCGCGACCCTGTGCACGCGGGCGGAACCGCTTCAGCGTCGGGCCCTCGTCGACCCAGGCGCGGCTCACGACGAGCGTGCTGGGGTCGAGGTTGAAGTTGTGCTCGGCGTTCGCCATGGCGCTGCTGAGCACCTTGTAGATCGGCTCGCTCGCCGACTGGGGAGCGAACTGCAGCACGGCCTGCGCCTCCGAAGCGGGCAGCCCGCGAATAAGGTCCACCACGCGGCGGGCCTTGAGGGGCGTGACACGGACGAACCGCGCCTGAGCCCTGGCTTCCATCGCTTACTCCTCTAAATGCTTCTGAAGGCGTCTATCGCCGGCTGCGCCGGTCTTCCTTGACGTGGCTGCGGAACGTCCGCGTGGGGGCGAACTCTCCGAGCTTGTGGCCGATCATCGACTCGGTGACGAACACCGGGACGTGCTTGCGGCCGTCGTGCACGGCGATCGTGTGCCCGAGCATGTCGGGAACGATCATGGAGCGCCGCGACCACGTCTTGATGACGTTCTTGGTGCCCTTCTCGTTCTGGGCGTCCACCTTCTTCTGAAGGTGGTCGTCCACGAAGGGACCCTTCTTAAGGCTACGTGGCATTTCGGCTGCTCCTACCGCTTCTTCCTCTTGCTCCGACGACGGATGATCAGCCGGTCGCTGGACTTGTTGGCCTGGCGGGTGCGGCCCTCGGGCTTGCCCTTGGGGTTCACCGGGTGGCGACCGCCGGACGTCTTGCCCTCACCACCACCGTGCGGGTGGTCAACGGGGTTCATGGCGACACCGCGGACGGTCGGGCGCTTGCCCTTCCACCGCATACGGCCGGCCTTGCCCCAGTTGATGTTGGCCTGCTCGGCGTTGCCGACCTGGCCGACCGACGCCCGGCAGCGCACGTCGACCATGCGCATTTCACCGGACGGCATACGCAGGGTGGCGTACTGGCCTTCCTTGGCGAGCAGCTGGATCTGGGCGCCCGCGGAACGACCGAGCTTCGCGCCGCCGCCCGGACGGAGCTCCACCGCGTGGATGAAGGTACCGGTCGGGATGTTGCGCAGCGGCAGGCAGTTGCCCGGCTTGATGTCGGCAGCGGGGCCGTTCTCGATTCGGTCGCCCTGCTTGAGGCCGGTCGGCGCGATGATGTAGCGCTTCTCGCCGTCGGCGTAGTGGAGCAGAGCGATGTTGGCGGTGCGGTTGGGGTCGTACTCGATGTGAGCGACCTTCGCCGGGATGCCGTCCTTGTCATGCCTACGGAAGTCGATGATCCGGTAGGCGCGCTTGTGTCCGCCGCCCTGGTGGCGCGCGGTCACCCGGCCGTGTACGTTCCGGCCGCCCTTGCTGTGAAGGGGCGCAAGCAGCGACTTCTCGGGAGTGCTGCGGGTGATCTCGGAGAAGTCCGAGACACTCGACCCGCGGCGACCCGGAGTCGTCGGCTTGTACTTACGGATGCCCATCTTTTTCGTTCATCCTTCGTCGGTTACATGGGCGAGCCCGCCGCACCGAAATGCGACGGTCTCGTCCCTCGCAGACCTTTCGGTCCGCTTCCTATCTATGGCGCTGCTAGCCGATCTGACCGAAGATGTCGATCCGATCGCCCTCGACCAGGCTCACGATGGCGCGCTTGGTGTCGGGACGCTTGCCGAAACCGGTACGGGTGCGCTTGCGCTTGCCCGTCCGGTTGATGGTGTTCACGCTGGTGACCTTGACCCCGAAGATCTGCTCAACGGCGATCTTGACCTGGGTCTTGTTCGCGGTCTTCTTCACCAGGAACGTGTACTTGTTGTTCTCATCGATCAGGCCGTAGCTCTTCTCAGAGACGACCGGCTTGATGATGATGTCGCGCGGGTCGGCGATCTTCTCCATCAGGCGTCTTCCTTCCCGCCCTGGCTCAGCCGCGCGACGACCTGGTCGTACGCCTCCTGGGTGAAGACCACGTCGTCGTGCACGAGCACGTCGTAGGTGTTGAGCTGCCCGGCGTCCAGCAGGTGGACCTCGGGAGCGTTACGCAGGCTCATCCAGGTCAGCTCGTCGGCCTCGTCGACGACGACGAGCACGCGGGGAGCCTGAGTGATCTTGCGCAGGGCCTCCAGGGCAGCCTTGGTCTTGGGGGTCTCCCCCGTCACCAGCGTGCTGACCACGTGGACGCGACCGCCACCGGCCCTGTCGGACAGGGCGCCGCGCAGCGCGGCGGCCTTCATCTTCTTGGGCGTGCGCTGCGAGTAGTCACGCGGCACGGGCCCGTGGACGGTGCCACCGCCGGTGAACTGCGGCGCGCGGGTCGAGCCCTGACGGGCGCGGCCGGTGCCCTTCTGGCGGTACGGCTTCTTGCCGCCACCGCTGACCTCGCCACGGGTCTTGGCCTTGTGGGTGCCCTGCCGGCGAGCGGCGAGCTGGGCCACGACCACCTGGTGGATCAGCGGAACGTTGACCGTCGTGCCGAAGACGTCTTCGGGCAGTTCGACGGTGCCGGCCTTGGCGCCGCTGGCGTCGAGGACGTCAATAGTGGTGCTCACTTGGCAGCCCCCTTCTTGGCAGCGGTGCGGACGAGGACCAGGCTGCCGTTCGCGCCGGGGATCGCACCCTTGATCAGGATGAGACCGTTCTCGGCGTCGACGGAGTGAACCTTGAGGCTCTGCACAGTGGTGCGGACGTTACCCATCCGACCGGCCATGCGCAGGCCCTTGAATACGCGGCCCGGGGTGGCGCAGCCACCGATGGAACCCGGCGAGCGGTGCTTGCGCTGCGTACCGTGCGACGCGCCCAGACCACCGAAGCCGTGCCGCTTCATGACACCGGCGAAGCCCTTGCCCTTGCTCTTGCCCGTCACGTCGACGAACTGGCCGGCCTCGAAGGTGTCGGCCAGCAGCTCCTGGCCCAGGGTGTAGTCGCTCGCGTCGTCGGTGCGGATCTCCGCGAAGTAACGGCGCGGGGTGATGTCGTGCTTACGCAGGTAGTCGCCGAGCGGCTTGTTGACCTTCCGGGGGTCGACCTGCCCGAAGCCGAGCTGAACGGCGGAGTAGCCGTCCTTCTCTGCGGTGCGGACCCGGGTCACCACGCACGGACCGGCCTCGACCACGGTCACCGGAACCATCCGGTTGTCCGCGTCGAAGACCTGGGTCATGCCGAGCTTCTTGCCCAGGACGCCCTTGATCGTCTTAGCCATGTCAGTGCGTTCCCTCAGAGCTTGATCGAAATGTCGACACCCGCGGGGAGGTCGAGCCGCATGAGCGAGTCAACCGTCTTGGGGGTCGGGTCGATGATGTCAATCAGCCGCTTGTGCGTGCGCATCTCGAAGTGCTCGCGGCTGTCCTTGTACTTGTGCGGCGAGCGGATGACGCAGTACACGTTCTTCTCGGTCGGCAGCGGCACCGGGCCCGCGACCTTCGCGCCAGTCCGCGTCACCGTCTCGACGATCTTCTTGGCCGAGCTGTCGATGACCTCGTGGTCATAGGCCTTAAGCCGGATGCGGATCTTCTGTCCCGCCATAGTGGCCTCGGTGTCCTTCGCTGTCGTCTGAAAAAGTATCGTGCGGCCTTGTGCCGCTGTGTTGGTGCAGGTCTGACCCTGCGTGACCCCACGAGACAGACACTGTTGATCTGTCTTTTCTTCCGTGATCCGGCAGTTACTTCGGTCACTATGGCCGAAGCGACTGCTGGATCACGGCGCTTTACGCGAGGCCCTTGACGCGGTACGGCGGTCGGCCCTGAATGTGGGGCCGACCGCCGCCCCGACGGTCGAGCTACTTGATGATCTTCACGACCCGGCCGGCGCCGACGGTGCGGCCACCCTCACGGATCGCGAACTTGAGGCCTTCCTCCATGGCGATGGGCTGGATCAGCTCAACGCGCATCTCGGTGTTGTCGCCCGGCATGACCATCTCGGTGCCCTCGGGGAGGTTCACAACACCGGTCACGTCAGTCGTACGGAAGTAGAACTGCGGGCGGTAGTTGTTGAAGAACGGCGTGTGGCGGCCGCCCTCGTCCTTGGACAGGATGTAGACCTGGCCGGTGAACTCGGTGTGCGGGGTCGTCGTGCCCGGCTTGATGATGCACTGGCCGCGCTCGACATCGTCGCGCTTGATGCCGCGGAGCAGCAGGGCGGCGTTGTCGCCGGCGTGACCCTCGTCGAGCATCTTGTTGAACATCTCGATGCTGGTGACGGTGGTCGTCGTCTTCTCCGGCTTGATGCCGATGATGTCGACCTGCTCGTTGACCTTGACGATGCCGCGCTCGATACGACCGGTGACGACGGTGCCGCGACCGGTGATCGAGAAGACGTCCTCGACGGGCATGAGGAACGGCTTCTCCGTGTCACGGGGAGGCTCGGGGACGTTCTCGTCCACCGCGTTCATCAGCTCGATGATGCTGTCGGCCCACTTCTCGTCACCCTCGAGAGCCTTGAGGGCGGAGACGCGGACGACGGGCAGGTCGTCGCCGGGGAACTCCTGCGCGGACAGGAGCTCACGGACCTCCAGCTCGACGAGCTCGAGGATCTCCTCGTCGTCGACCATGTCGGCCTTGTTCAGCGCCACGACGATGTAGGGGACGCCGACCTGGCGGGCCAGGAGGACGTGCTCCTTCGTCTGCGGCATCGGGCCGTCGGTGGCGGCGACCACGAGGATGGCGCCGTCCATCTGAGCGGCACCGGTGATCATGTTCTTCACGTAGTCGGCGTGACCGGGGCAGTCAACGTGAGCGTAGTGACGCTTCTCGGTCTGGTACTCGACGTGCGCGATGGAGATCGTAATACCGCGAGCCTTCTCCTCGGGCGCCTTGTCGATCTTGTCGAACGGGGTCGCCTTGTTGAGCTCGGGGAAACGGTCGTGAAGCACCTTGGTGATCGCCGCGGTCAGCGTGGTCTTGCCGTGGTCGATGTGTCCAATGGTGCCGATGTTCATGTGCGGCTTAGTCCGCTCGAACTTGGCCTTGCCCACTGGTTCTCTCCTTGAGAATCTGACTGACTTGTCTACACACTCGGGCCCGGGAGATCCCAGACCCCTAGGCGGCGGGGTGGCTCGCACCACCCCGCCAGGGACCGGGAAGTTATTCGCCCCGGGCCTTCGCGACGATCTCCTTGGCGATGCCCGGGGGCACCTCCGCGTAGGAGTCGAACTGCATGCTGTAGCTCGCGCGCCCCTGCGTCTTGCTACGCAGGTCACCCACGTAGCCGAACATCTCAGACAGCGGCACGAGCGCCTGGACGACACGGGCGCCGGCCCGCTCGTCCATCGCCTGGATCTGCCCGCGGCGACCGTTGAGGTCACCGATGACGTCACCCATGTAGTCCTCGGGCGTGGTGACCTCGACGGCCATCATCGGCTCGAGAAGAACGGCGTCCGCCTTGCGCGCGGCCTCCTTGAAGGCCATCGAGCCGGCGATCTTGAACGCCATTTCCGAGGAGTCGACGTCGTGGGCGGCACCGTCGGTCAGCGTAACCTTCACGCCCACCATCGGGTAACCGGCCAGCACGCCGAACTCCGCGGCCTCCTGGGCGCCGGCGTCGACCGAGGGGATGTACTCCCTCGGGACGCGGCCACCGGAGACCTTGTTCTGGAACTCGTAACCGTCGTTGCCCTCGCCCAGCGGCTCCAGGTCGATGATCACCCGCGCGAACTGACCGGAACCACCGGTCTGCTTCTTGTGGGTGTAGTCGACCTTCTCCACCTTGCGGCGGATGGTCTCGCGGTAGGCCACCTGCGGGCGGCCCACGTTGGCCTCGACCTTGAACTCGCGGCGCATACGGTCGACGAGGATCTCCAGGTGAAGCTCGCCCATGCCCCAGATGACCGTCTGGCCGGTCTCCTCGTCACGACGGACCTGGAAGGACGGGTCCTCCTCGGCCAGCCGCTGGATGGCGGTGGACAGCTTCTCCTGGTCGCCCTTGGTCTTGGGCTCGATGGCGACGTTGATGACCGGAGCCGGGAACGTCATCGACTCGAGCACGACCGGGTTGGCCGGGTCGGCAAGGGTGTCGCCGGTCGTGGTGTCCTTCAGACCCATGACGGCGACGATCTGACCGGCGATCGCCTGCGGGCGCTCTTCGCGCTTGTTGGCGTGCATCTGGTAGATCTTGCCGATCCGCTCCTTCTTGCCCTTCACCGAGTTCACGACCTGTGAACCGGTGTCGAGGGTGCCGGAGTAGATGCGGATGTAGGTGAGCTTGCCCAGGTGCGGGTCGCTGGCGATCTTGAAGGCCAGCGCGGAGAACGGCTCGGCCGGGTCCGCGTGACGCTCGATCACCTTCTCCTCGTTGCCGACCGCGTAACCCTTGAACGCCGGGATGTCGGTCGGGGCGGGGAGGTAGGCGACGATCGCGTCGAGCAGGGGCTGAACGCCCTTGTTCTTGAACGCGGTGCCGCACAGCACCGGGTTGATGGCGCTGCTCAGCGTGGCGCGGCGGATGGCCGCGATCAGCTGCTCCTCGGTGGGCTCGGTGCCCTCCAGGAAGAGCTCCATCAGCTCGTCGTCGTTCTCGGCGACCGTCTCGATGAGGCGGTCACGCCACTCGCGGGCGGCGTCGGCGTGGTCGGCCGGGATGTCGACGGTGTCGTACATCTCGCCCTTGGCCGCGTCGGCGCTCCAGATGAGCCCCTTCATCTTGATGAGGTCGATGACGCCCTTGAAGTCGGCCTCGACACCCCACGGAAGCTGGATCACAGCGGGGGTCGCGCCCAGGCGGCTGACCATCATCTCGACGCAGCGGTGGAACTCCGCGCCGACACGGTCCATCTTGTTCACGAAGCAGATGCGCGGGACCTCGTACCGGTCAGCCTGCCGCCACACCGTCTCCGACTGCGGCTCGACACCGGCGACACCGTCGAACACGGCGACGGCACCGTCGAGGACGCGGAGCGAGCGCTCCACTTCGATGGTGAAGTCGACGTGACCCGGAGTGTCGATGATGTTGATGGTGTGACCGATCCACTCACAGGTCGTCGCGGCAGACGTGATCGTGATGCCGCGCTCCTGCTCCTGCTCCATCCAGTCCATGGTGGCAGCGCCCTCATGGACTTCACCGATCTTGTAGTTGATGCCGGTGTAGAACAGGATGCGCTCGGTCGTGGTGGTCTTGCCCGCGTCGATGTGGGCCATGATCCCGATGTTGCGGACCTTGGCCAGGTCAAGAGCGGTCGTAGCGGCCACTTTAACTCGCGTCCTCGTCGTCTCGTCGAACCCGCCGGGTTACCAGCGGTAGTGGGCGAAGGCCTTGTTGGACTCGGCCATCTTGTGGGTGTCCTCGCGCTTCTTGACACTCGCCCCGAGGCCGTTGCTGGCGTCGAGGAGCTCGTTCATGAGGCGCTCGGTCATGGTCTTCTCGCGGCGGGCGCGGGAGTACTGCACCAGCCAGCGCAGGGCCAGGGTGGTGCTGCGCGCGGCGCGCACCTCGACCGGCACCTGGTACGTCGCGCCACCGACACGGCGGCTGCGGACCTCGAGGGTGGGCTTGACGTTGTCAAGCGCGCGCTTGAGGGTGACGACCGGGTCGTTGCCCGTCTTCTCCCTGCAGCCTTCGAGGGCGCCGTAGACGATCGACTGCGCGATGGAGCGCTTGCCGTCAAGGAGCACCTTGTTGATCAGGGCGGTCACCAGCGGCGAGCTGTAAACCGGGTCAGACATGAGCTGACGACGGCCAGGAGAACCCTTACGAGGCATTGTTAGCTCTTCTCCTTCTTCGCGCCGTAGCGGCTGCGGGCCTGCTTGCGGTTGCGGACACCCTGGGTGTCGAGCGAACCGCGGATGATCTTGTAGCGAACACCAGGCAGGTCCTTCACACGACCGCCACGCACGAGCACGATGGAGTGCTCCTGCAGGTTGTGGCCCACACCGGGGATGTAAGCCGTGACCTCGATGCCGTTCGTGAGCCGAACGCGGGCCACCTTGCGCAGTGCCGAGTTGGGCTTCTTCGGGGTCGTGGTGTAGACGCGCTGGCACACGCCGCGCCGCTGCGGACTCCCCTTGAGGGCAGGAGTCTTGGTCTTGGAGACCTTGTCCTGCCGGCCCTTGCGGACCAACTGCTGAATAGTGGGCACTGCCACTCCGTTTCGTGCCTTGGCCGGTGTTACGTCATTGGTCTTGCATTTCGCAGGTTCTGCCGGTGTCATGACCTGCTGGTTTTCCTCGTCTCGGTGCCCCCGCGGTCGGGCGTGTCGCGCTATTCGCACGGACACAGCCACGGAGACTGGCGAGCCTGAGAGTCCAGCCGACGCTCTCCCTATGGATATGAGCGCACAGCCGAAAGCCCGCTAGAGACGGGCACGATGCTCAAGACTACCCAGGCCCAGCCGACACGTCAAAACGGCACGGCAACGCCTGTCGGCATCGCCGCTCCGTGCCACCGGGGCCCGTCTCATCCAGCCCATCCGAAGCGCCGCCGCAATGATACCGGCCCCGGGGACCGACGTGTGCCGATTCGCCGGGGAGCCCCGCAACCGGCCCCCAGACCGTCATGCCGCCGGACCGGCCCCCCGGGGCCCGTCCACTCCTACAGGGCGTCAGGGGCCGTCTACGGCAGCGCGTACGGCCGGAAAAGCGCCGCGCCCGGGCCTCTCAGGAGAGAGACCCGGGCGCGGCGCCTGCGAACTGCTAGCGGTTGTACTGACCGAAGTCGTACTCCTCCAGCGGGACGGCCTCGCCGCTGCCCGTGCCGAAGGTGTAGTCGGCCGCGGAGCCGTCGTAACCGCCGACGGTGTACATGGCGGCCTTGGCCTCCTCGGTCGGCTCGACCCGGATGTTGCGGTACTGGGGCATGCCCGTACCGGCCGGGATGAGCTTACCGATGATGACATTCTCCTTCAGGCCCAGCAGCGAGTCGGACTTGGCGTGGATCGCCGCGTCCGTCAGGACCCTGGTCGTCTCCTGGAAGGAGGCCGCCGACAGCCACGACTCGGTGGCCAGCGACGCCTTCGTGATGCCCATGAGCACCGGACGGCCCGCGGCCGGCGAGCCGCTCTCGGCCACCGTCTCACGGTTCATCTGCTCGAAGCGCGGACGCTCCACCAGCTCACCGGGCAGCAGGTCGGTGTCACCGGACTCCAGCACGTTCACGCGCTTGAGCATCTGCCGCACGATGATCTCGATGTGCTTGTCGTGGATCGACACACCCTGCGACCGGTAGACCTGCTGGACCTCGGCCACCAGGTGCAGCTGCACGGCCCGCGGGCCGAGGATGCGCAGCACCTCGTTGGGGTTGACCGCACCGGCGATCAGCTGCTGGCCGACCGTCACGCGCTGACCGTCCTGGACGAGCAGGCGCGAACGCATCGAGACCGGGTAGGCGATCTCCTCCGACCCGTCGTCGGGGGTGATGACGATCTTCCTGGTCTTGTCGGTCTCGTCGATCCTGGCCCGGCCCTCGGCCTCGGAGATCGGGGCGACACCCTTGGGGATGCGCGCCTCGAACAGCTCCGTGACACGGGGCAGACCGTGGGTGATGTCGGCGCCGGCCACACCACCGGTGTGGAACGTACGCATCGTCAGCTGCGTGCCGGGCTCACCGATCGACTGGGCGGCGATGATGCCGACCGCCTCGCCGACGTCCACGAGCTTGCCGGTGGCCAGCGAGCGGCCGTAGCAGGTCGCGCAGACACCGATCTTGGCCTCGCAGACGAGCGCGCTGCGGGTGCGGACGGTCTCGACGCCGGCCTCGACCAGCTTCGTCACGTGGATGTCGTTGATGTCGACACCCGCCGGGACGATGACCTTGCCGTCGACCTCGACGTCCTCGGCCAGGATGCGGCCGTGCACGTTGGACTCGGCGTTCTCCGCCTTGACCAGGTTGCCGGACGCGTCACGCTCGCCGACGTGCAGCGGGACCGCGCGGTCGGTGCCGCAGTCGATCTCACGCACGATGACGTCCTGGGCGACGTCCACCAGACGACGGGTCAGGTAACCCGAGTCGGCGGTACGCAGGGCGGTGTCGGCCAGACCCTTTCGCTGACCGTGGGTGGAGATGAAGTACTCCAGCACCGACAGGCCCTCGCGGAAGGAGGCCTTGATCGGCCGCGGGATCGTCTCGCCCTTGGTGTTGGACACCAGGCCACGGATGCCGGCGATCTGCCGGACCTGCATCTTGTTACCACGGGCGCCCGAGTTGACCATCATCCAGACCGGGTTGGTCGCCGGGAAGGCGTTGACCATGTCGGTCTCGACGTCGGCCGTGGCGTGGGTCCAGATCTCGATGAGCTCCTGGCGGCGCTCCTCGTCGGTGATCAGACCACGCTCGTACTCGCGCTGGACCTTGTCGGCCCGGCGCTCGTAGTTCTCCATGATGTCGGTCTTGTTCGGCGGCGCGACGACGTCCTCGATCGAGATCGTGACGCCGGAGCGGGTCGCCCAGCGGAAGCCCGCGTCCTTGAGCGCGTCGAGCGAGTTGGCGACCTCGACCTTGGGGTAGGAGTCGGCCAGCTCGTTCACGATCGTGGACAGCTGCTTCTTGCCCACCTGGAAGTTGACGAACGGGTAGCTCTCGGGGAGCGTCTGGTTGAACAGGCACCGCCCGAACGTCGTCTCCAGCCGGATCGGGTCACCCTGCTCCCAGCCCTCCGGAGCGACCCAGTCGCGCGGCGGCAGGACGTCCTTGACCCGGATCTGGATCTTCGCCTGGATCTCCAGCTCACGGCGGTCGAAGGCCATCTGCGCCTCGGCGATCGAGCCGAACACGCGGCCCTCGCCGATCGCGCCTTCCTTCTGGGTGGTCAGCCAGTAGAGGCCGATGACCATGTCCTGGGTGGGCATCGTCACGGGCTTGCCGTCGGCCGGCTTGAGGATGTTGTTGGTCGAGAGCATCAGGATGCGTGCCTCGGCCTGGGCCTCAGCCGACAGCGGCAGGTGCACGGCCATCTGGTCGCCGTCGAAGTCCGCGTTGAAGGCGGTGCAGACGAGCGGGTGGATCTGGATGGCCTTGCCCTCGACCAGCTGCGGCTCGAACGCCTGGATGCCCAGACGGTGGAGCGTCGGAGCGCGGTTGAGCAGCACCGGGTGCTCGGTGATGACCTCTTCGAGCACGTCCCACACGACGGGGCGGGCGCGCTCGACCATCCGCTTGGCCGACTTGATGTTCTGCGCGTGGTTGAGGTCCACGAGCCTCTTCATCACGAACGGCTTGAACAGCTCCAGCGCCATCTGCTTGGGCAGACCGCACTGGTGCAGCTTGAGCTGCGGGCCGACGACGATGACCGAACGGCCGGAGTAGTCGACTCGCTTGCCCAGCAGGTTCTGGCGGAACCGGCCCTGCTTGCCCTTCAGCATGTCGCTGAGGGACTTCAGCGGCCGGTTGCCGGGGCCCGTCACCGGGCGACCGCGACGGCCGTTGTCGAACAGCGCGTCGACGGCCTCCTGGAGCATCCGCTTCTCGTTGTTCACGATGATCTCGGGGGCGCCGAGGTCGAGCAGACGCTTGAGGCGGTTGTTCCGGTTGATGACCCGGCGGTACAGGTCGTTGAGGTCGGAGGTCGCGAACCGGCCACCGTCGAGCTGCACCATCGGGCGCAGGTCCGGCGGGATGACCGGGATGCAGTCGAGCACCATGCCGCGCGGCGAGTTGGTGGTGTTCAGGAACGCCGACACGACCTTGAGCCGCTTGAGGGCGCGGGCCTTCTTCTGGCCCTTGCCGCTGCGGATGGTCTCGCGCAGGTTCTCGGCCTCGGCGTCGAGGTCGAAGCTGATCAGGCGGTCCTGGATCGCCTGCGCGCCCATGCCGCCCTTGAAGTAGCGGCCGAAGCGGTCGCGCATCTCGCGGTAGAGCAGCTCGTCGCCCTCGAGGTCCTGGACCTTGAGGTTCTTGAAGCGGCTCCAGACCTCGTCGAGCCGGTCCAGCTCGCGCTGGGCACGGTCGCGGAGCTGGCGCATCTCGCGCTCGGCGCCCTCGCGGACCTTGCGCCGCTGGTCGCCCTTGGCGCCGGCGGCCTCCAGCTCGGCCAGGTCGGACTCGAGCTTCTTCTGCCTGGACTCGACGTCGGCGTCACGGCGCTGCTCGATGTGCTGCCGCTCGACGGAGATCTTCGCCTCCAGCGAGGGCAGGTCACGCTCACGCATGTCGGTGTCGACGTGCGTGATCATGTAGGCCGCGAAGTAGATGACCTTCTCCAGGTCCTTCGGGGCCAGGTCGAGCAGGTAGCCGAGGCGCGACGGCACGCCCTTGAAGTACCAGATGTGCGTGACGGGCGCGGCCAGCTCGATGTGGCCCATCCGCTCACGACGCACCTTGGCCCGGGTCACCTCGACGCCGCAGCGCTCACAGATGATGCCCTTGAACCGGACGCGCTTGTACTTGCCGCAGTAGCACTCCCAGTCGCGGGTCGGACCGAAGATCTTCTCGCAGAAGAGTCCGTCCTTTTCCGGCTTGAGAGTCCGGTAGTTGATGGTCTCGGGCTTCTTGACCTCGCCGTGCGACCACTGACGGATGTCGTCGGCGGTCGCAAGACCGATCCTGAGCTCGTCGAAGAAGTTGACGTCTAGCATTGTGTGCGATCTCCCCCTCAGACTTCTTCCACGCTGCTCGGCTCACGCCGGGACAGATCGATACCGAGTTCCTCCGCCGCGCGGAAGACGTCCTCGTCGGTGTCGCGCATCTCGATGGACAT